>NZ_SNUS01000001.1:0-1200000 GCF_012027635.1 Thermococcus sp. 21S9 | reverse complement strand
CGAGGACGTAAACGATTGTCTCAGCTATTATCTCGCCCGCCCTGTCGTTGGCCCACTCCTCCTCGCTGGAGCCAATCTCTATGAAGAAGCTCGGAACCTCGAGCTCGCTCGGCCCGTGGTGAGTTGCCTCATAGCAGACGGTCCAGCCAAGGTCGTTCAGCTCGTTCATCTTAAGGAGAGCAAGCTTCATGGCACTCGGCAGTGCTATCGCTAAACTCTCGTCTTTCCCGCCGTACATGGCCTTTCCCCAGTTGCCGGTCACGTGAGTCGTTAGGGCAGGCAACTTCTGCTTGCTTGAATGCCTGGAGGCGAAGGCTATTATCTCCGGCCTAAAGCCGAGCTGGCGCTCTATGGCCTTGTCAAGGTTATCGTAGTAAATCATCTCGTCATTGGTTGTGAGTATCAGCGTTTCCCCGTTCCTGTAAACGGGATTATCGTCGAAGACCATGTCGGTTTCATTGAACCCGAAGTTCTCGATGAGCTTCTCCATTATGTTCATCGAAGCCCTGTCGATTTTCGTAGTCATGATGACTTTCATGGCTTCCACCGGAGCCAGGTTGGAGGGGAGGTTATAAAACGTTATGGCGATAGCCATAGAAGTGTTCAAATTAATAGGGCACTTGGCCGAAAATTGAGTAATCAAAATAAAACATTCCTCGCATGTTTTTCGAAGTTGTAACGCAAACTATTTAAAAAGAGAAAGTACACTAATAGACTAATATGGCCATATAGCCATATTGTGCACATTGATGTGGAGGTGAGTGGATTGAAGAGGTTAACAACACTGGCCCTTGTGGCCGTTTTGGTTCTCTCGATGTTTGTTGCCGGGTGTATCGGCGGACAGACCAGCACCACGACAGGTACCCAATCCGGTACTTCTGAGACATCTCCAGCCACATACAGTGGCACGATAACAATCTACACCGGAGGAACCAGCGGAGTTTACTATCCACTGGGCTCCAAGTACGCGGAACTCCTTAACAAGGCTGGCATAAAGGCCAAGGCCGTCACGAGCGGTGCGAGCGTTTCCAACGCCAAGGCAATCGGAGACGGCAACGCCCAGGCAGCAATTATGCAGAACGACGTAGCTTACTACGCCTACAACGGCCTTTACATGTTCGAGGGCAAGCCCATAAAGAACCTCCGCGGTGTTGCGGCGCTCTATCCAGAGACCGTCCAGTTCGTAGTTAAGGCTGACAGCGACATAAAGAGCCTCCAGGACCTCGCCGGCAAGAAGGTCGCCATAGGAGCTCCCGGAAGTGGAACCGCCGTTGCGGCGGAGCAGATTCTCAAGGCCGCTGGGGTTTGGGACAAGATTCAGAAGGTTAACCAGGACTTCAGCCAGGCCGCCCAGGCCCTCAAGCTCGGCCAGATTGACGCAGCGGTCATAGTTTCCGGAGCTCCGACCCCAGCCATCACCCAGATAGCCGTTACGACTCCGGTAAGGGTCGTTCCAATTTCAGATGACGTTCTCAACAAGCTCAAGAGCGAGGGCTACATCTTCTACGTCAGGCAGGTTCTCCCGAAGGACACCTACAAGGGAATGACCGAGGACACCCCAACGCTGGCCGTCAAGGCAATCCTCGTCGTCAGCGCCGACCTTCCAGAGAGCGTCGTCTACGAGATGACGAAGGTCCTCTTCGACAACGTTGACCAGCTCCGCGCAGTCCACCAGAAGGCCAAGTACATAAGCCTCGACACGGCCCTCGACGGTATGAGCATACCGCTCCACCCAGGTGCCTACAAGTACTACGAGGAGAAAGGCCTCAACGTCCCCGACAACATCAAGCCACCGAGCGGGTGAGGGTCTTGAAAAGGACCCTTTTCTTTTTTGCCATCATACTCCTTGCCACAGCCGTTTTTCCTGTTAATTCCCTGGTGATAACGACTAAGTCATCCTCGTACGTTTATCACCTCGGTGAGGTCTGGCTCAGGATTGAGTACAACCACAGTGTGGAGCACAGCGAGGTAATCGAGGTAATCGAGGTCAACTCGAGCGGGATGTTCGTCAGGAAGATGCTCTGGAAGGACTTCGGGGCCGGCCTTCCGGAGGATATCCAGGGCAGGGAGGGCGACTATTACTACAAGGTCATCGACCAGCCCCTCGGGAAGAGCCTCGACTACTGGTTCATACCCTTCAACCGGCCCCAAATTATCGTGAACAATGAGTCCGTAATCAGGCCACCGACCCCTGGACTCGTCCATTTTCGGGTTGAGAAGTGCCCCCTGATTCTCACAGCCATAGGGAGGTGTTAACTTTGGAGGAGAAGCATGTGGATGTTGAGGAACTTGAGGAGGTAATAAGCAGGACGAGAAAACTGCCCCCCAAGCTTGAAATGGTCGTGACGATATCGGCGGTGCTCATCGGAATATACGAGATTCTCTTCATCTTCAACTTCAACGGAGCCCTCTACGACATGCTTTCCCGCGTTGGAATAAAGCTCAATTTCCTGCTCTACACGCTCCAGAGCCAGCAGGGAGAGGCCTTCGTTCTGGCGATGATTCTCATCATAGCCTATCTCCTCTACCCGTTCCGGCGCTCTGAGAGGTTCAAGAAAGTTGGACCAATCGACTATCTGTTCATAGCCCTGAGCCTAATAACGATGTTCTACCTGTTCTTCAGGTATCCGAGCTACGCCGAAACAGCAACGGTCTACCCAAGGGATATCCTCTTTGCCCTGCTGGCAATCTTCGTCGTCCTTGAAGCCACGAGAAGGGTGATAGGCTGGGTTCTCCCTCTGGTCGTCATAGTGTTCCTCGGCTACGCCCTACACAACATCAACTTCAACTGGATGGTCTTCACTGAGCATATGTACCTTGCCAGCGAGGGAATCTTCGCGACACCGCTCTACGTCATGACGATTTACGTCTTCGCCTTCATATTCTTCGGTGCTTTCCTGCTCAAGATAGGCATAAGCGACTACATAACCGAGTTCATGATAAGCCTCTTCGGCTCCCGCCCCGGAGGCCCGGCCAAAGCTGCCGTCATAGCGAGTGGCCTGATGGGAACCGTCAGCGGTTCGAGCGTCGCCAACGTCCTCACCACTGGAACCTTCACGATACCGCTCATGAAAAAGGCCGGCTATCCGCCGGAAATAGCTGGAGCGGTTGAGCCGGTGGCATCCACCGGTGGCCAGCTCATGCCCCCGATAATGGGTGCGGCGGCATTTATAATGGCGGAGTTCCTTGGAGTGCCCTACAACAAGATAATCATCGCTGCGGTTATTCCTGCCCTCGTTTACTACTCCGGTGTTTACCTCTTCATAGACCGGGAAACTAAGAGGCTCGGCCTCAAGGGCATGCCGAAGGAGCACTTCAAGCCGATACGCTACTTCCTGAGGAAGAGCTACATCCTCCTGCCGATAGCGGTCATAACCGTCGCTCTGGTCTGGGGAATTCCGGCCCACATCGCGGCAATCTCCTCACTGGGCATCGCAATCTGGGTCGCTTGGATTTCCAAGGACGAGATTAAGGGCAATGAAGCGCTCTATGTGGCGATAGTCCTGGTCGGAACATTCATAATGTTCGCGGGCAAAGGCTATCCCCTTCTCGTCGCCCTAACGGCCCTCCTCTTCGTCCTCGGTGTGCTGAAGAAAGAGGTGGAGTTTAACGAGAAGTTCTACATAACGGCACTGTTTCTGCTCTTCATAGCCTTCAACCAAGCAATCGGCATGAGCAAGGAGAACCTTCTCTTCCTTACGGGAATCTTCGGAATAATCTTCTCGCTAATCGTCGGGGCGATATCGAAGACGCGCGATGGAAAGGAGATGTTCTCGGCGACCTACGAGTCGATGATTGAGGCAGGAAAGACGAGCACAGCGGTTATGCTCGCGGCCGCGAGTGCCGGCCTGATACAGGGTTCACTCACTATAACGGGCCTTGCGAACTCCCTTGGTTACCGTCTGGCAGAGCTCACGGGCGGAAACCTCTGGCTTCTGCTCATAGTTACGATGATTTTCAGCCTAATCCTTGGAATGGGCGTCCCGACAACGGCAAACTACATCATAACATCGCTCGTCATGGCGCCGGCAATTTACCAGGCGGTGAGCTCCGTCTACCCATACAACCAGCCGGTTCCGGGCTTCGGAACTGCCATAGCACTCCTCGCGGCACACTTCTTCGTGTTCTACTTCGGAATACTCGCTGACATAACACCCCCTGTGGCGCTTGCCAGCTACGCGGGTTCGGCACTTGCCGGCGGTGACTTCTGGAAGACGGCCCTCAACGCGGTTCGCTACGCAGTTGCAGGGTACATAGGGCCCTATATTTACTTCACGCACCCAGAAATGTTCCTAATAACTGTCAAGGACTGGACACCAACGATGGTTGGAACGGTGCTCTACGACCTGTTCGCCACGATACTCGTGCTCTACCTGCTATCAATCGGCTTCACGGGCTGGCTCAAAGGACACCTCAAGAAGTACTACAGAATAGCGGTAATCGTGGTGGCCTTCATCGCGGCCTCACTCCATCCAATACCCGTCGCGCTGGGACTCGGACTGCTCGCGCTGGGAATGCTCGGAAAGGTTCAGGAGTGATTTCCTGTCATGTTTTGGAGTATTTCTATTATTTCTTTATTTGTTCTATTGACGTTATCCGCGGCGGTTTGAACCGTTCTGTGCAGGAGTCTGACGGCAATGAGCACCATAGTCAGCGCGAGAGCTATCATGAACAGATACTCAATCGCGGCCTGGGCAGGCCTCATAACACTCACCTCCAGGCGGGGTATGTCTTTGGAGAATATAACCTTTTGGTAAAGAAATCAAAATTAAAATCAATAAAGCATGACCTCAAAGCCCAATTCACTGAGCAAGTCTGCCAGTTCCTCAGGGTCAATATACGCCAGCAGATGGTGGTTTCCGAGCGTTCCATCGAGGAACTCAGGGGCGTCATCAATCCTGAGCTTCACCTGTGTCCTGCACCTGTTCTCAAGGTGCTCGTTCCCGGCAACCTCCACCCCGGCAACAACCGCGCGCCTTCCGCGGAGCTTGAAGAGGCTCGCCTTTCCCCGGGGGAACTCGACGTCAACGCCAACACCTATACCACTCTCGAAGTGGCTCCTCAGCCGGTAGCGCCAGAGCAGGGGCGCGGTGCAGTGGGCGATTACCACGTGGTTTTCCCCGAAGTCCGCGACGTTGCCCATGAAGGCGGGCTTATCGAAGTACTTCCTTACAATGTACATCCCAAGGAGAGAGTTCAGCTCACCCTCACAGCCGGCAGGAATTCCTTCCGCATTGAACATCGCGAGGGCAAGACAGGGTGTCGCGTTGAGCTTGCCTATAAGGTCGAAACAGCCTATCGTAAAGCCGTCGAGCCTGTAATCGTGCAGGATTTTCTTGATTGCAAGGTATATCTTTCCAGCCTTTGTTAAGGCATCTTTTCCGGGTTCCTTCACCTCGCTCGCCCGCTCGAAGATTTCCTCAACGACCTTCCAGCCGTCCTCATCGCTTACCCTATCGTAGTACTCGTAGAACTTCTTGAGGCTAATCCTCGTGTAGGGGAGCTCGAACTTCTCGTTGACGAGCCAGGGAGAAACTCTGCCGATGAGGCCGAGCCTGGCCCTGAGGAATGGCTCAAGGGTTTCGAGGGAGTCTTCGTATGCGAGCAGAGCGGCCTTGAGCTCGTTCATGTCCTTGACAAGAGTCGAGGGGACGAGCCGCTCACGCAGGAACTCCCTGATTTCAATTCCAGCGGCGAGGGAGTTGTTGAAGGGGTCGCCGAAGATTACGGTGGGCCTTCTGAAGACGAAGAACTCCTTGAGGAATCCCTCAGTTCCACCCGTTAAGGGATAGAGGATTATGGCGTCAACCTCGTTGAAGTTGAGCTCCTCCTTGGCCTCCCGAAAGTCCGCCTTTGAACTCAGCATGAAACCGCCGACGACGTCGAAGTCCCCGGCGAGAGCTGTAATGAACTCGGAGGCCTTCTTCTCAAACGACTTAGGATTCGCGAGTTCGCTAACCCCAAAGGCAACGCCAACCTTCATGCTTCCACCCAACCTTTTAAAGCTCCGACCCTAAATAACCTTGTGGTGGCCGATGACGCTGAGGTTCGTCCTCGACACGAGCATATTCGTCAACCCTGAAATCCGAAAGGACTTCGGCGATAACCCAACCGAGGCCATGAGGACATTTCTGGGCTACGCCGAGAAGCTCTTCGGGAAGGTGGAGTTCTACATGCCACCGGGCATCTATCGCGAGGTTATGCACTTCGTTGACGAGGAGCTGAAGCCGGAGATAGAGCTCTACATCATCAAGAAGCCTCCAAACCTGCACGACCTCAAGATTCCGGCCTTCGTCGTTTACGAGCTCATAGACGACATAAGGAGACGGGTTGACAAGGGGCTTAGGGTTGCTGAAAAGGCAGTTCGAGAAAGCGTCGTCGAGACGGACAACGTGGACAAGATAATCCAGAAGCTCCGGAGGAACTACCGCAAGGCCCTTCGAGAGGGAATCGTTGACAGCAAGGAGGACTTCGAGCTAATCCTTCTCGCCAAGGAGCTGGACGCGACGATAGTTTCTGCGGACGTTGGAATACTAACCTGGGCGCAGAAGATGGGCATCAAGTGGATTGATGCTTCTGCCTTCAAGGACGTCCTCGAGGGTCTTGTCGAGAAGCTTGGAGGGAAAAATTTATAAAGGCTCCCTCCATCGTATCAACGTCAACAGCGCCCCGGTGGCTCAGCCTGGTGGAGCGGCCGCTTGGTAAGCGGCAGGTCGCGGGTTCAAACCCCGCCCGGGGCTCCATTACAGCCCTTTCTGACGAAAGCGCTGGCGGAAAGTGTTGTGCCTTTTTAAAAGTGCAAGTTCTAGATGGGTTTTCTGTCGAACTTGCTTAACTTTTGGTGTTTTACTCCAAGAAGGCGCCCTGTGGGCGCCGATAAAAATGTGAAACTGCCTGAAAAATGTTTGTTTGAGGGATTAACCCCGTTCTAATGTTACAGTTGATTAGTGCACGACTGTTTTTCTGGTCTTTGGTGAGAAGGGCGCTCCTTTCGCCAGCCTTTCCCAAAGGCTGTTGCAAAGTTTCATTAAAGTTTGTGATTCTTTTTATAGAAGCTCTGTTGGGAGTGTTTGCGCTTTTAAGGGCTTTTGTAGGTTGTGAATTCTCCGGATTTTGAGAGCTCTCAAGAGGGTTTGCTTTTCTCGCGCTCCGGAGGAGTGCTTTTTAGAGAAACTCCTCTAAATAGCTCCTTTGAAGAGAATTCCTTGAGAGTACTGCCACTTAAGAGTGCAAACTCCGTAGAATTGCATTCTTGGAGAAGAATCACGAGCCTTGGTCAAACTTCGCGCAGGCGAAGTTTGTGTGGTGCGGGGGCGGGGATTCGAACCCCGGAACCCCTACGGGAGTGGATCTTGAGTCCACCGCCTTTGACCAGGCTCGGCAACCCCCGCGCTCGCGGGACTCCCGAAGAAGTGAAAAAGGGCTGAGTTTATAAACCTTGCTTCAGCGCTCCATCCTCTTGACCCCGTCCTTCGTGCCGACGAGAACGAGGTCGGCTATGTCCGCGAAGATGCCGTTCTCGACGACGCCGGGGATGTTGTTGAGCTCTATCTCAAGGTCGAGCGGGTCCTCTATGCGGTGGAACTTGGCGTCGAGTATGAAGTTGCCGTTGTCCGTAACGACGGGCCCGTCCTTCTTCTCGGCCATCCTCAGTTCAGCGGTGGCGTTGAAGACCTCTATTTCCTCCGCGATTGCGCGCCATGCAACCGGAATCACCTCGATGGGAACGGGCATCTTCTGACCGAGCCACTCGACGAGCTTGGTCTCGTCAACGAGGACAACGAACATTCCGGCCCTGTACTCGATGATTTTCTCCATGGTGAGGGCCCCGCCACGCCCCTTGATGAGGTTCATCTGCGGGTCAACCTCGTCGGCTCCATCAACCGCTATGTCTATCGCGTCAACCTCGTCGAGGCTCACAACCGGAACGCCGGCTTCAAGGGCCAAAAGCCTCGCTTGGTATGAGGTGGGAACGCCGTAGACCTCTTCGAGCTCCCCATCCATGATGAGCTTACCAAGGTAGCGGATGAAGTAGGCGGTCGTAGAGCCGGTACCGAGACCAATGACCATCTCGTCCTCGATGAGGTTGAGGGCCTCCTTGGCGACGGCCTTCTTCATTTCCTCAACGTTCATGAAATCACCCCGTCACGTTGGTCACGTTAAACACGCATTTAATCCCAGCCGTTCCGTTGTGAACGACCTGGTAGAGGAGGCTCTGGTTGGAGTAGCAAACCGGCTGGAAGTTGATGGCCACCGAGTACGTCAGCATCGTGAAGTAGAGCCAGAACAACAGCCAGCCCCAGAAGGCCTTCCTGAGTATAGCCCTCTCGTCCGGAACATCCGGCGGGAGCTCCTTAATCAGCGCCATCACGAACTTGTCCACGAGGAAGTAGAGCAGGAAACCTATTATCCAGGCGCTCCTGTTGTAGTACGCCAGCAGTCCGCTGATTATCCCGGTGATAATGCCCCATATGTAGACCGCGAACGAGAACTTGTACTCTATCTTCACGTCCTCCCACCTAAGGGGCTCTTGTGGGAGAGATTTAAAACGTTATCGAAAAGAGGAAGGGCTCAGCGAGCCCATCACTTGAGCCTTATGGCGTCGAGGTTGTTGGGCGCGCGCGTTGATATACCGAACTTCCTGTGTATGCTGGAGCTGAGGTCGAGGCACTTGTGGGCCTCGCCGTGGACGGTGATTATACGCTCTGGCCTCGGCCTGACGCGGGCGACGTAGCTTATGAGCTCCCTCCTGTCCGCGTGGCCCGAGAAGCCGTCTATCGTGTGGACCTCCATGTTGACCTGAACGACCTCGGTCCTGCCGTCCTCGCCGATGAGCGGTATCTCGCGTAAACCTCTCTGCACCTGCCTTCCGAGCGTGCCCTCGGCCTGGTAGCTGACGAAGATGATGCTGTTCTTCGGGTCGGGGGCGAGCTGTTTGAAGTACTCGACGCTCGGTCCGCCGACGAGCATGCCCGAAGTGGCTATGATTATGGCCGGCTCTCCGCTGTCGATGATGTCCTGCCTCTCGCGCGAGTTGGCGACGCTCTTGAATATCGGGTTGAGGAACGGGTTGTAGCCCTCGTGGAATATCTGCTCGCGGAGGCTCTTGCTGAGGTACTCCGGGTAGGCTGTGTGAATTGCCGTTGCCTCCCAAATCATTCCGTCGAGGTAAATCGGAACCTCTATTCCCCCGACGCGCGCGTACTCCTCGAGAACCATCATTATCTCCTGGGCCCTACCGACTGCCATCGCCGGAATCAGGACTTTTCCACCGCGCTTGATTGTCTCTCTTATGACCTCTATGAGCTTCTTCTCCGCCTCTTCCCTCGGCATCTGGTAGTCGTTGCTTCCGCCGTAGGTGGACTCCATGACGAGGGTCTCAAGGCGCGGGAACCGGTTCACTGCTGGCTCGAAGAGCCTGGTCGGAATGAACTTGAAATCGCCGGTTACCGCTATGTTGTGGAGTCCGTTGCCTATGTGGAGGTGGACTATCGCCGAACCGAGTATATGCCCGGCGTTGTGGAGGGTCAGCCTTATGTCAGGGGCTATGTCGCGGACTTCTCCATAGTCGAGGGTTATGGTGTGCTTTATGACCTCCTTTATGTCCCTCGGCCTGTACAGGGGCTCGACGCCGTTCATGTGCTGAATCTCAATGAAGTCCTGCTGAAGGAGGGTCATCAAATCCCTCGTCGGTGGCGTTGTGTAAATCGGCCCGTCGAAGAGCTTGTAGCGGAAGAGATACGGTAGCATTCCACTGTGGTCGAGGTGGGCGTGGGTTATGATTATCGCGTCGAGAAGGCCCTCGTCGAGGACGTAGCGAAATTCTGGAGCGTCGAAGTGCGGAAACGCTTTGAGAGGGTCCCTCATAGCGGCTATGTTCACACCGAAGTCAACGAGGACGTAGCTCTCGTCGGTCTGAACGAGGAGCGCGCTCCTTCCAACCTCGCGGAAGCCACCCAGGCCGGTAATCCTAATCCACCTGCTCTTGTACTCGGACTTGCGGTAGATGTTCCTGCCGACCTGCCGGAGGAACTTCCTCCTGTCCTTGCTCTCGGTCTGGAGAATCTGCCTTATCGAGTAAATCGTCTGGCTCTGGAGAGGGGGAGTTCTAACGACCCTCGGCGCCCAGTGAACCTTCTGGGTAATCAGGCGAAGCGTCTCGCCGTTCTTTCCGATGACGAGGCCGGGCTTCTTGGCCTCTATGAGAACCTCGCCGACAGAGGGGTCGAAGCTTATGTTCGTTATCTCCGCCTCCTTCGGGACGAGCTCCTTAATCATCTCCTCGGCCTTCTCGGGCGGAATCAGGATGTCCGGGTCGGGGCGGACGCTTATCCTCTTCTTCAGAACCTTCGCGAGGTTCCTGATGAGGTCGCCGTCCTTCATTATCGCCTCGGGGTTCTTGGTGTAGATGACGAGCTCCGGTCCCTCGAACTCGACGTCGGTTATCCTCGCGTTCGGCGGAACCATCTGGGCTATGACCTCGCGAATCTCCTTGAGTATCTCGTCAACGTAGGTTTCCCTCCGAATCAACGCCACCACCTCAGAACAGCGCTTTGAGTTCCTCCTCGCTCCACTCGCGGTAGCCGTCCTCCGTTACCGTCACGAGTGTAACCCCACCCCCGGTGAAAACGTCCCTGCGGGTGGAAGCCTTTATCGCCTTAAGGGCGAGCCTTATTCCATCCTCCAGTGAGAGGTCATCGCGGTAGTTCTCCTCAAGGATTGAGAAGGCGAACTCCATTCCTGAACCGGCGGCGGTGAACTTGTCCTCGGTGACGCCACCGGCCATGTCTATCGAGTAGAGGCCCGGCTTCTCATCGTAGCCGGCTATGAGAAACCAGCCGAAATAGGGCATGAAGCGGTTTCCGTGAAGGATGTTCGACGTAAGAGTTGCAAGGGCTCTGACGCTCATCTCCCTGCCGACCCTCGCGCGGTAGAGCTTTGCCTCGGCTCTTAGAAGTCTGACGAGGCTCAGTATGTCCCCAACGCTCCCCGCTCCTGCCAGGGCGAGGTGCTCGTCTATCTGGAAGACCTTCGTGACTCCCTCAGAAAGCACCATGTTGCCGAGCGATGCCCTTCTGTCTGCCGCTAAAACTACACCGTCCTTGCAAACTACGCCGACGGTAGTGGTTCCCTTTAGGTTCTCAGTCAACTACAACACCCCTGGAGTTGGTTTTTAGAATAGAAGAACCTCTGAACCCCGCTTAGAGAAAGAGTATTTAAAGGTTTCGCCCCACTCCCTTGGGTGGTTGTCATGGCAAAGGAGGTAATCCTTCTAACCGGCCCGCCCCTCAACGGGCGCGATGAATACCTGAGCGAGGCCCTTGAAAAGGCCAACGGGGAGAGCTACGCCTACTATCACGTCTTCGAATACCTCCGAGAGGTCGGAAAGGAGAGGGGGGTTAAGATAACCCGCAAGAACGTCCTTGACTTCGCGATAAACCACCAAGACCTGATGAACGAGATTCGCGACGAGGCCTTCGAGAGAATAAGGCGGGAGATAGACGAGAGCGACAAGGCTTTCCACCTCGTTTCGACGCCGAGCCTCTTCCGCTGGGGGAGCGGGAGCGTTATAGGCTTCACCCTCAGCAACCTCAAGCTCCTCAAACCTGATAGAGTCATCATCGTTCTCGACGACGTGCTCTCGGTCAGGAGGAGGATAATCAACGACCGGGAGTGGTTCGAGCGCTTCGGCAACGACCCGGACAACATAAAGCTCACCACCCTCGTCATGTGGCGTGAAGACGCCATAAACCACGTGAAAACCCTGGTTCACGAGCTCAAGAAGGAGGGAATAAACGTCCGCTACGTCCTCCAGTTCGGTATAAGGCACCCACCGGAGGTCTTCCTCGACCTGCTGTTCAGGGAGAGGGAGAAGCCCCTCGTCTACCTCAGCTACCCGATGACCGGCCACGAAGAGGAGTACTACCACCGCGTTAGAGGCTTCTACGACAAGCTGAGCGAGCACTTTACCGTTCTCGACCCCGGGGCTTTAGACGACTGGTGGGTCGTAGCTGAGTACGACAACCAGGTTGCCAAGAACCCGAACGTGAAGAAAATCAGGATAAAGCACCTCCTCGACGGGAACGAGGTTGATGAGCTCGAGAGGGGGGACATAGAGCAGGCAACGGAGATACTGAGGAGACAGCTCGTGGAGCGTGATTTTAACCTCGTCGATGTCAGCAGGGCCATAGCGGTCTACCACTACGCCGAGGGCGTTTCAGCGGGAGTCGTCAGCGAGATGGCAGAGGCATACAGGACGCTTGCTGCCATATACCTCTACTACCCCTTCAAGAGGAGGCCCAGCCCGTTCATGGAGTTCTACGGCATGCAGAACCCGTCGAGGCGGACGATGTTCAGGGACGAGGACGAGATGATTAGAGCAATGGTGGAGGAGAAGGACTACTGGACGAAGGGCTGACATTCCTTTTTAGTTTCTTCTTAAACCAACAAACCTGCTTTCAAGAACCTGCGGGAGAATTGAGAAGGAAAGGAAGGGAGAAGAAATCACTTCTTGACCCATCCGCGCCACTTCATGGCGTCGTAGACCCTCTGGACGGCGACGACGTAGGCCGCGTCCCTCATGTTGATGCTCTTGTCCTTGTGGGTGTTGTAAACGTCCCAGAAGGCCTTGGTCATCTTCTTGTCGAGCTTGGCCCTGGTGGTCTCGACGTCCCAGTAGTCGCCGGTTATGTTCTGGACCCACTCGAAGTAGCTGACGGTGACACCACCGGCGTTACAGAGGAAGTCCGGTATGACGAGGACGCCCTTCTCGTAGAGTATCTCGTCGGCCTCCGGGGTGGTCGGACCGTTGGCGAGCTCGGCGACAATCTTGGCCTTAATCTTGTCGGCGTTGTCCTTGGTGATGACGCCCTCGATGGCGCTCGGGGCGAGGACGTCGACCTCAAGCTCAAGGAGCTCCTCGTTGGTGATGTTCTGGGCTCCTGGGAAGTCCTTAACTGAGCCGTGCTCCCTCTTCCACTTGAGAACCTCGTCGGCGTTGAGTCCGTCCGGGTTGTAGATACCGCCCTTGCTGTCGCTGACGGCGACGACCTTCATGCCGTACTCCTCGCTCATTATCTTGGCCATGTAGTAACCAGCGTTACCGTAGCCCTGGATGGCGATGGTCTTGCCCTTGAGGTCGTCCCAGCCGACGGCCTTCGCGGCCTCGCGGACGGTGTAGCTGGCACCCCTCGCGGTAGCGTCCATCCTCGCGACGATACCGCCGACTCCGGGTGGCTTACCGGTGATGATTCCGAAGCTCGGAACCTTCCTCCTGCTGATGGCCTCGTACTCGTCCATCATCCAGGCCATAATCTGAGGGTTGGTGTAAACGTCAGGAGCCGGAATGTCGGTGTAGGGGCTGATGATGTCGTAAATGGCCCTTATGTAACCGCGGGCGAGCCTCTCCTTCTCCCTGTCGGAGAGCTCCTTCGGGTTGACGATGATACCACCCTTACCGCCACCGTACGGGAGGTCAACGACGGCGGTCTTCCAGGTCATCCAGGCGGCGAGGGCCTTAACGGTGCTAAGGGTCTCAGCCGGGTGCCACCTTATACCACCCTTGGTCGGACCGCGAGCCCAGTTGTACTGAACACGGAAACCGGTGAAGACCTTGACAGAACCGTCGTCCATCTCAAGGGGAATGCTAACTTCCAGAATCCTCATGGGCTTCTTGAGGAACTCAAGGGCCTCTTCACTTATGTCCATAAACTGGGCAGCCCTTTCGAGCTGCTTAACGGCCATCTCAAACGGGTCAATCTCGACCATCTCTATCACCTCAGTTTCGGTAATCTGCGAGGTACTCTTAGGCATTTGCATATATAAACCTTTCGGCAAAGAAGGCAGGAGAAGGCTTAGTTTGCAACAAAAAGTTAGCATCTCAAATTTTCGAAGAAATAAAAAGCGCTCCCGAAATTTTTAGCCAAAAAGAGGGATGTGCATCCAAGATTTTATGAACATTGGTGAACATTGAGGTGCAACGGTGAAGAAAAGTTCGAAAGCCCTCAGCGAGAAGTCGGTCATCATCCCGTCAGCTCACTCTCGTTCCAATCATCGGGCGGGTCTGTCTTGAGCGTCACCATTAAAAACCCTTTCGTGAATAACATTTCATACTTTTCTTTGTCACATTGGCAGTTCGATTCTAAAACCTTTTGTCATAATGACCCCTAAAACCCGCCGTTGAGCGGACACGTCTGAAAAAATGACAATGAAAGGATTTCGAGTTATTTTACGGAAAAGTAAATCGTCTTTCGTCGAAAAACGGGCTCAAAAAGCTTTTTAAACAATGAAAACCCTTATACATAGTGCCCCCAATGTGGGCACCTCACCCTGGTATAATACAGCCTTGATTGGAGGTGGTTAAAAGTGGAGCAGCAGAGGGACCAATGGGCGACCAAGATTGGTTTAATTTTGGCCATGGCTGGAAACGCGGTCGGCCTTGGTAACTTCGTAAGGTTCCCAACCCAGGTCGCCCAGAACGGTGGCGGCGCCTTCATGGTGCCGTATTTCATAGCGCTGTTCTTCCTCGGTATCCCAGTGATGTGGATTGAGTGGGTGGCAGGTCGTTACGGTGGCAAGTATGGCCACGGTACCCTCGGACCAACTTACTACCTCATGGCAAGGGAGAGCGTCAAGCCGAGAAGCGCCCTCTGGTGGGGCGTCATAAGCGGTATGCTCGCGTTCTCGCTGACCCTGCTCCTGAACAGCTACTACCTGCACCTCATCGGCTGGTCAGCGGCCTACTCCTGGTTCAGCATAACCGGAGCGTACTTTGGTAAGAACACTGGTGACTTCTTCGTCCAGTACCTCAGCAACCACACGGAGGTCATGTTCTTCTGGGGCATCACCGTGATTCTCCTGGCGATAGCTGTCGGCCAGGGTGTCAGCAAGGGTATCGAGAGATGGGTCAAGATAATGATGCCACTCCTGTACGTCTTCGCCATCATAATGGTCGGATACATATTCGTTCTCGGTTCGCCGGTCGACCCGAACTGGAGCACCATAGACGGCTTCAAGTTCATCTGGAGCCCGAACTGGGCTTACCTGAAGGAGCACTTCGCGGCGGTCATGCTCGCTGCGACGGGACAAATCTTCTTCACCCTCTCTCTGGGTATGGGTATCATCCAGAACTACGCCAGCTACCTTGGCCCCAAGGATGACGTCGCCCTCTCGGGTATAGCCACCGTCTCACTCAACGAGTTCGCCGAGGTTGTCCTCGGTGGTTCAATAGCCATACCCCTCGCCACCGCCTACGCCCCGAAGATTGTCCCGCCCGACGTCCTTGCAAAGGGCAAGACCGAGGTGCTCTCCTGGATTGGACACAAGTTCGGACTTGGATTCTCATATACGAGCCTGCCAAACGCCTTCGTCAGCATGGGTGACGCAGGAAGAATCTTCGGTGCACTCTGGTTCCTCCTGCTCTGGTTCGCAGGATTCACGTCGGCAATAGCCATGTACAACTACGTCGTCGCACTGCTCGAAGAGGACCTTGGCATAAAGAGGAAGGTCGGAACCTGGGTCACCTTCATAATCTACCTCATCGCAGGACTGCCCGTCATTTACATCAGCGGTTACATGGACCAGGTCGACGCCTGGGTAAGCTTCCAGCTGACCCTGCTGGCTCTGTTTGACATCATCGTTGCAGTGTACCTCTTCAAGCCCGACAACTTCTGGAAGGAGCTCCACGAGGGAGCCTGGATGAAGGTTCCAGAGTGGTACAAGCCAATAATCCTCTACATCGCACCAATACTCCTCCTGATACCGCTGTTCGGAATGGCCAAGAGCCTCATTGGAACCACCCTTGAGTGGCCGGCAAGGATTGCAATAATCATCATGTGGGCCCTTGGATTCATCGAGAGCTACTACTCCATCAAGAAGAAGTACGGCGAGGAGCTCGAGAAGAACGAGGTTATCATAAAGGTCTGAGGTGGTGACGATGGGAAGCTGGGTAATCTATATGCTCTTTGCCTGGTTTGTTATTTTTGCACTGATGTACTGGAGCATTGGAAAGCTCCTCCAGGCCGAGAAGGCACAAGGGTCTTAAGGCCCTTCTTTCTTTTCAAATTTTGGAGGTGTAACCGTGAAGAGCAAGGATATTCTGCTCGACACAGCGGAGGTTCTTGAATCCACCCTCGATAGAATAGACAGGCTCACAGTTCTCACGGAGAAGGAGAAGGCCAGAGTGAAGGAGAAAATCAGGGAGGCCGTGGAGAACTTCAAGAAACTCGCAGAGGAAGCCGAGAAGGACAACGTTGAACTCGCGGAGTTCTTCTACAAGAAGGCTAAGGAATTCAAGCTCATGAGCACCGACAAGGCAATAGAAAAGGAGGGCAAGAAGAACTACCTGAAGATGGCCGACAAGATTCTCCTATACTCACGCTCCGCGGAGTACGACTTTAAGCCGGAAAAGCTGGCGGAGCTCAAAAAGGCTTACAGGAAATACCTCTTTGGAATGACGGCGTATTTTATACTCAGCGGATTCTACCTCAACCAGTTCCTGGCCATAACGGCCCTGATTCTTGCGGTCCCGATTATACTCTCAATGCTATCCCTCCAGAGGAGGGGCCACCTCGGGCTTCTGCTGGCGTATTCGGCGATGCCAATTCCGATTGTAACGGGAATGAGCGCCATTTCATACGGCCTGAAGGCACTTGCAAGCCCAGAAAAAATAGCAGAGATTATGCAGAAGACCCACTGGAGCGCAGGAACCGTTAAGGCATACCTGGCATTTCTCGTCCTCCTCGCGGCGGTCGAGCTCTACCTCATCGGAAGCGCCATCGTTGGCCTCTACAAGCACAGGCACGCGTTCCTCTAAAGTTGCTCCACGAACCTTCTCAACCTTTTTATTGAAACCCCGCTCTTCCTCGCGAGCTCCTCAAGGTCCGCGCGAAGTAAATCTTCGGGCGTCTTTATCCCGGCCCTGTTAAGCCTCGCGAGGGTTTTGGGCCCTATGCCCTTGACGTCTATGAGACGTTTAATCTTCGGCGCGCGTTTCTTCTCGGTTTCTGGCTTCCCGGGCTTCTTTTTAGTTTTCTCTACCCTCTTCGTCAGCCTCGTGTCAATCCTCTTCGAGAGGGGAACCTTCGGCCTCCTCCTCTTCATGAAGGCGAGCGAACTCGCGTAGAACCTCTCTGCCCGTTCTTCCCTCTGTTCTCCGGCATCTGAAATTCCAACGACATTTTCTCGGGCACTGTTTCCGCTCCCTGTCTCTTCAGCACGTTTCCTGGCAGAAACTTCATTCTCATCTGGAGTTTCTGAGGTGGACTCATCCTCAGGCGGAACCTTCGGTGGCTCAACGAACTCCTCCAGTTCTGGAGGGCTGTCGCTGGCGTAGTGAGCAACTACCACCGGCCTGAAGGGGTTGTCGCGCTCCTCAAGCTCCTCGAGGAGTGAAACGTCCATCTCGCCGGTGTTGAAGTATTTGACGACCTCGTTGGCGAGCCTGTGGAAGTCCCTGCTGTGGAGCAGAACGCGCCTCTCGGCGTAGGCCTCCGCCTGGCCCGTCGTTATGAGGAACTGCCAGTCGCTCGCTTCAAGGATTAGAAGCTCCCTCGCGAGCTGTTCTATCGCCCTGTCGCCGAGCTTATCCTTCCCGTAAAAACGGCTCGCCAGCGCGACCATACGCTCCTCCGCGCGGTAGATTTCCTCCCACGTCCACTCGGTTTCCTCGTTCCACCACGTTGAATGGTCCGCGTTGGCGCCCCACGAGCCCTCGGGAAGTTCAACCTCAAGCCTCTCTCCAGAGTATTTTGAGAGAAAGGCCGAAAGCGTCGTCGTTTTGATTCCCCTCTCAGCAAGAAGCTCAAGAACCCTGCCAAGCCACTTAACACCCTCGTACCACCAGTGGCCGAAGAGCTCGGTGTCGTAGGGGGCAACGATTATCCCCTTCTCACCGGTTTCCCCCTCGAACCTCGCGAGCAGGTTCTCGACGAGGGAAACGAAGTGCCTCGCGTGCTCTTCAACCCGCTCAAGGGCCTTCTCGGGGTCGTAGAAGTCCTTCTCACCCAAATCAACGTCTTTACCTGTTACGCGCCAGTACTGGTTACCGCTCCGCTCGGCCTTCCTGTGGAACTCCCGGTAATGGAAGTCGCCGGGGTAGCCGTAGTGGGCGCTCCAGACCTGATGTCCCGTCTCGCGGTTCCTGCCGAAGACCGCAACGTTTGACCCCTTAACCCAGTAGGGCCTGAGCGTCGCGAGAGAACCGGTAGGAACCGGGGCGCCATAGGAGTCGCTCACCGGTCCGTTGTCAATGAGGTTGCTCTCGACGAAGAAGTACTTGATTCCAAACTCCTCGAGGAACTTCTCTATCCCCTTCCTCTCGACCTTTCTTCCGCCCGGGAGCTCCCACTCGCCGGAAGGCCGGTAGGCGCACTCGGAAACCCACATTCCACGAGGTCTCCTTCCGAAGTGCTTCTCGTAGGTTGCTATTCCGTTGGCTATCTGGGAGCGTATTGACTCATCTCTCAGGAGAAGGGGCAGGTAGGCGTGCGTCGCGGGGGAGGTTATGATTTCAAGGTAACCCTCCTCCTGAAGCTCCCGGAACTTGCCGATTACGTCGCCGTTTATGGCCTTCCAGTAGGAGTAAACGCGCTCGAAGTGACGGAGGACTTCTTTAACGGGCTTCTCGGGGTATTTGCCAGATTCAAGGTCTTCCCGGGTTCTTTCGATTTTCCTCAAGAGATACTTCTCGAACTCGGCCTTGACGTAGTCGTCGGCCAGCTGTTCCATCAGGACGGGCGTTATGTTCACGACGAGCTGGAAGTTGAGGGAGCCCCTCAAGCGCTCGAACTCCATGAGCAGGGGTAGGTAACTCTCGCTCATCGCCTCGTAGAGCCACTCCTCGCCGAAGGGCCACTTGCCGTGCTTTCTAACGTAGGGTAGGTGAGTGTGAAGGACGAACGTCAGGTAGCCCCTCATCTGTATCACCGGAGGTGTTTACGCTTCATCGTATTTAACCTTATTCGGAACAGACCTGTCACCGTGACCAGTAATGTGCATGGAAAACGTTTTATCCTCCGGTTCCAACTGTGTATGGTGATTGCATGGGGGCGATGGACATAGCAGGAACGGAGAGCGGGTTCATTGCGGGTGCCCTGGCGGTTGTTTTGCTTGGTGCGATACTGAACGTGATTGCATCGCCGATGGACGCCTTCACCAAGCTCGCGTACGTGCTCTACGACATAGGACTCGTCGGTCTGTCCTTCGGACTGCTGAGCGAGGCCGTCGAGGGGGAGAAAAGCGACGCGGTAAGGGCATCCCTCGCGATTGCTGGAGCTCTCGTTCTGCTCGCGCTCAGGGTTTAACCTTTTAACTCCACATCTCTACTCTTTTCGGGTGGGAGAATGAAGGAAGAGATGAGTAGTGTTGATATTCGCTACGTTGTGCGGGAACTCCAGTGGCTCGTTGGCTCTCGCGTGGACAAGGTTTACCACGACGGCGACGAGATAAGGATTAAGCTCCGCACGAAGGAGGGGAGAGCTGATTTAATCCTCCAGGCAGGAAAGAGGTTCCATCTCACGAGCTACGTCAAGGAGGCGCCGAAACAGCCTTCAAGCTTCACGATGCTTCTCAGAAAGCACCTGAGCGGAGGGTTCATCGACGCGATAGAGCAACATCAGTTCGACAGGATTGTAAAGATTAGGGTTGGCGACTACACGCTCATCGGCGAGCTCTTCAGGAGGGGCAACATCGTTCTGGTTGATTCCGAGAACCGGATTGTTGCCGCTTTGAGGTACGAGGAGTACAAGGACAGGGCGATAAAGCCCAAGGCAGAATACAAGTTCCCACCAGCCCGTGAGAACCCGCTGGAGGTCAGCTTCGAGCGCTTCCTTGAGCTTGTGCGGGAGAACGAGGAGCTTGAGCTCGTCAGGGCCTTAGCGAGGAAGCTCAACATGGGCGGGATGTACGCGGAGGAGATTTCAATAAGGGCCGGCTTCGAGAAGACGACGCCGGTGAAAGAGCTGAGTGATGAGGATTTGAGGAAGGTCTACGAGGCGATGATGAGAACTTTCAACGACGAGCCGAGGCCGAACATCGTCTACAAGGACGGCAACATGCACGACGTCGTTCCAATCGAGCTGAAAATCTACGAGGGGCTTGAAAAGAAGTACTTCCCCACCTTCAGCGAGGCCCTCGACGAGTACTTCGGTAAGCTCACAATCGAGAAGGCCAAAATCGAGAGGACGAGAAAGCTCGAAAACAAGAAGAGACAGTTGCTGGCGACGCTGAGGAAGCAGGAGGAGATGCTGAAGGGCTTCGAGAGGGCCATGAACGAGAACCAGGAGATAGGGGATTTAATCTACGCGAACTACGCCCTCATAGAGAGGCTTTTGGACGAGTTCAGGAAGGCAACGGAAAAGCTCGGCTGGGAGGAGTTCAAAAGGAGAATAGAGGCGGGCAAAAAAGAGGGCAACAGAGTTGCGCTCATGGTGAAGGCCATTGACCCGAAGGAGAAAGCCGTAACGATTGAGCTGGAAGGAAAGAAGGTCAAGCTCTACCTCAACAAAAGCATAGGCGAGAACGCCGAGCTCTACTACGAGAAGGCCAAGAAGTTCAAGCACAAGTACGAGGGAGCGCTCAAAGCCTACGAGGACACGAAGCGCAAGCTCGACGAGGTCGAGAAGCTCATCGAGGAGGAGATGAAGAAGGAACTTAACGTCAAGAAAATCGAGAGGAGAAAGAAGAAGTGGTTCGAGAAGTTCCGCTGGTTCGTTTCGAGCGAGGGCTTTCTTGTCTTGGCGGGAAAAGATGCAGGAACGAACGAGGTTCTCATAAAGAGGCACATGACCGAGAACGACCTCTACTGCCACGCCGACGTTTACGGCGCTCCCCACGTCGTCATCAAGGACGGGCAAAAGGCTGGAGAGAAGACCATCTTTGAGGCCTGCCAGTTCGCGGTTTCGATGAGCAGAGCGTGGAGTCAGGGGCTGTATGGAGCGGACGCCTACTGGGCCTATCCAAATCAGGTGACGAAGCAAGCTCCCAGCGGTGAGTACCTCGGCAAGGGCGCCTTCATGGTCTACGGGAAGAGGAACTGGCTTCGCGGGCTTCCGCTGAAGTTAGCCGTCGGCGTGATAAACTACGAAGGGGAAGACTACGTCGTCTGCGCGCCCGTTGACGCGATTAAGGCCCACACGAACAGGTACATCGTCATAAGACCCGGCAGGCTCAAGAAGGGCGAGCTCGTCAAGAAGATTCGCGGAATCCTTGAGAAGTGGGGCTACAAGGTTCGTGAGGAGGATTTGAACGCGATTCTGCCTCCGGGAGGTGGAGAAATAGTGGAGGTGGTGGGTTAAACCAGCTCCTTCCCGGTTCCGGTCATGACGAGCTTGCCGTGCTTCACTCCCTTGAGGCTCAGTAGCCTGTCCGCTATCTCTTTTATCCTGCTCGCCTTTCCCTTGACGATGACGACCTCGAGGCAGTTGTGCTCGTCCATGTGGACGTGAATGCTGGAGACGATTTCTTCAAGGTACTCGTGTTGCAGGTCGAGGAGTTCCTTGACGACGTCCGCCTCGTCGTGGTTGTAGAGCATCGTTATCGTCCCCGCGACTTCGGTATCGCCGGTCTCCCACTCGTGCCTGATTATGAAGTCCCTCATGAGGTCCCTTATCGCCTCGCTCCTGTTGACGTAGCCCTTCTCCTCGATTATCCTGTCGAACTTTTCGAGCAACTCCTCGGGTACGGAGACGCCGAAACGAACCACCTTCATAACACCACCAAGTGAGATGATGGCACGGAAGTTATAAATCTGTTCCAAAAGTCTTTTATCCGAACCGGAGTAGGTTCGAGCATGAGGGACGAGCTTTACTCGATAGCGCGAAGGGAGTTCGCGGAGGATTTAATCTTCGAGATTGGAGAAAAGCCGGTTACGCTCTCAATAAAGGGCCTCCTCATAGCGAGGGCAGAGAGGGAGGGCTACAACTTCTCCTTCTTCGAGGTGACCGAAACTGAAACCGCCCTGGCGGTCCAGATGAAGGGGTTCATCGTCTACATAGCAATCGAGAGCGACGAGGAGCTCGACGACGAGGAATATGCGGAGGTCGGTAAGGCCCTGCTCGAACACCTGACCCCGAAGATTGCCCTGCTCGTGACGAAGGCCGAGAAGGACTACCCTGGAAAGGCGGACATCCTCCTCGACGACGGCATGTCGCCTGAGCTGAAGGAGTTCTTCTACTCGCTCCTCGTGAAGCACAGGCAGGGAAGGAGCCCCTACGAGCAAACCGAGGTCGCGTGAGGTGTTGGAATGAAGGGAACGCATAGGATTCTGGCAATCATAGTTATCGCGCTCATAGCCGTTGGCGTCGTAAACTACCTGCCCAGGAACGGGGAGAACGGGGGAGGAAGCGTTAAACCTGCGGAAAAACCCGTCCTCTGGAACCTCACCGACCCGCCGGTTCTCCAAACCGTGAGCTGGGAAAGGAACGGGAACATCGAGGTGACGACGCTTTCCAGGGACGTCGAGGAAAAGCTCGACTACCAGCTCAGGGCCCTCGGCTATTATCCGGTCTACGCCAACTGGAGCAACTGCAGATGGACAATCTGGAACGGGAGAAAGGCATACTACGTTGGGGAAACGGAGGAGGGCGTTTTAGTGGCACGCGGAGACCTGAAGGCGGTCGTCGAGTGGGTGAACGAGACTTCAAAGTGCGGAAAGCCCGGATGGAAAACGACTGTCATCGGCCCCAGTCCTCAAAAAGCCCTCTCCTACACCGTCTCGCTGATTGGTGATGCCCTGGAGAAAGACGGCGTAATCGTCGTTCCTTCGGAGTGGGACGAAAAAATCCCCTGGAACCTCGCCAACTACAGTGTAGAGGCGGGGAAGGTGAAAATACTGATTCTAATCTACGCAACGGACGAACAGCTTGAGTACGCGAGGTCTCTCTTTGAGGGAAAAACGCTCTGCCTCTCCACCCTTGGTTATCGGGCGCTTGTGGTGCTTGAGGGTCCCACATGGGACGTCTCGAAGGCCTACGACTCCATTGAGAGCGTTGCCAATACAAGAGGAGCCTCCTGCAGGTGATGGAGATGAACAAGAAGATAATCGGAGCCGTTGTCGCAGTCCTGATTCTGGCCGGGTTCATTTACTGGGAGTATTACTACATACCGCCAGTTCCCAAGCCCGAGATGTGGGGTTACAACGACCCACCAGCCCTCATCAACATGAGCTGGAAAACCCTGGGGCAGGTGGAAGTAATAAACGAGAGCATCCCCAACGCGGGAGAACTGTACGGAAAAACGCTCGCCGAACTCCCGGAGGTAGGGTACTCAATGGTCTCCGGGAACTGGAGCAATGAGGCCTGCCAGTGGAGCTACTGGACGAGCAGAACAAAGGCCTACTACATAGCATACAACGGAACACGGTTTCTGGCAATCCGCGGAAAGCCCGAGGACGTCCTGAACGCCACTGAGGAATACTGGTTATGCGGAAAACCGCTCGACTCGAACCCCCTGCCATCTCCGAGCCCCTGGAAGGTAGCCGAGGCTATGGCAATTTCCCTCGGAAACAAGTTCATGGAGAACAACGTCACAATCTCCCCAGCCAACTGGACGGGACCGCTTCCCGACTGGTATCTCGCCAAGTTTTCCTTCAGGGTCAACATCGGAGACGGCGTTGAAGTCTTAATCCTGGTGTACTCAAGCGAGGACCAGGTCAAGTACGCGGAGTACGTTATGAAGAAAAAGGACAGGAGCATAAAGTTCCTGAGAAACGACGGCGGTGACTACTACGCCCTGATAGCCCTGAAGGGAAGGAAAGCAGACGTTGACAAGGCCATTGAGATAATCCAGAAACCCGGAAGCTGACGATTCTTCAATTTTCTGCCCTGTCCCTTTTCACAATTTTGTCAGAAATCCAAGGAAACACACAAAAAGCATATAAACGAGGTATGGTTCTTTGCTACGATGCGCCATGATGGTCAGGAGTGATTGTTTTTGGCTTTGAAGGTCGCTTCTCGAGCCCCGGCATAGCAGTTAGGCGGGATTGTTTTTGGCGCTGAGCTGAGGAGGGATTGCTTTTGGCAGTCCTGAATATCCAAACCCGGGGTTAGTTCTCACGCTTTTATTCCCTCACCCTTTGGGACGTTCTTTCTCAAACAAATCGATGGAGGAGGTGTTAGAATGAAAGCCGTTCTGCCCGATTCGAAGATACCGAAGAGGTGGTACAACATACTGCCGGACCTCCCGGAGCCGTTAGCTCCGCCCCTCGACCCGGAAACCGACGAGCCGATGAGGCCGGAGAAGCTGTTGAGGATTTTCGCGGAGGAGCTGGTAAAGCAGGAAATGAGCACGGAAAGGTACATCGAGATTCCGAAGAAGGTCCGTGAGCTCTACGCCAAGATAGGTCGTCCAACACCGCTCTTCAGGGCGACGAACCTTGAAAAGGCCCTTGGCACGCCGGCGAGGATTTACTTCAAGTACGAGGGAGCAACGGTAACGGGGAGCCACAAAATAAACACCGCCCTGGCCCAGGCCTACTACGCGAAGGAGCAGGGAATAGAGAGGCTCGTTACCGAGACCGGAGCAGGTCAGTGGGGAACCGCCTTGAGCCTGGCCGGTGCCCTGCTCGGGTTAAAAGTTCGCGTTTACATGGCGCGCGCCAGCTACTTCCAGAAGCCCTACAGGAAGACGATAATGCGCCTCTACGGTGCCGAAATCTACCCCAGTCCAAGCGACAGGACGGAAATCGGGAGGAAGTTCCTGAGCGAGGACCCGAACCATCCCGGAGGCCTTGGAATAGCGATAAGCGAGGCGATTGAAGACGTTTTAAGGGACGAGAAGGCAAGATACGCCCTAGGGAGCGTTCTCAACCACGTGCTCATGCACCAGACTGTTATAGGGCTTGAGGCCATTGAACAGATGAAGGAGTTTGAAGAGCCCGATGTGATAATCGGATGCGTCGGCGGTGGAAGCAACTTCGCGGGACTGGCATACCCCTTCGTGAGGGACGTCCTGAGCGGTAAAAACGAATACGAGTTCATAGCGGTCGAGCCGAAAGCGGCTCCGAGCATGACGCGCGGGGTTTACAAATACGACTTCGGCGACTCCGGCGGTTACACTCCAAAGATGAAGATGCACACACTCGGCCACACCTACTACGTCCCGCCGATTCACGCTGGAGGACTTCGCTACCACGGCTTAGCCCCAACGCTGAGCGTTCTGATAAATCACGGCATCGTCAAGCCAGTCGCTTACCACCAGAACGAGGTCTTCCAGGCGGCGGAGCTGTTCGCGAAGACCGAGGGCATAATCCCAGCACCGGAGAGCGCCCACGCGATAAAGGGCGTCATAGACAGAGCTTTGAAAGCGAAGGAGGAAGGGAAGGAGGAGGTCATACTCTTCAACCTGAGCGGTCACGGTCTACTCGACCTGAAGGGCTACGAGGATTACCTGGACGGAAAACTCGAGGACTACGAACCGGACTACTTCCCGGCGCTTGGAAAACCCGCAGAATGAACAAAATTGAGCTTGTTTTCATTTTATTTCATTGAGGAACAGATAGAAACAGCGTTGAATTTTTCAGTGCCCAGAAAACTTAAATCTACATTGTTACATATAAATTTTATGGTGATGCCCCATGGGAGACGAACCGCCCTCGCGGTCTGTTGAGATGGAGTTTCTCAGGGCTTTTCTGAACTCGAGGAACGAAACCGAGTTCTCCAGAAACGTTGGTGTTGCCCTTGAAAGTTTCGCTTCTACCGTTGAAGAACTCTCCGGGGTCGAGGGCAGGGCTCCCAGGGTCCGGGCAGTCGAGGACTGGAAGAAGATACCCCACAGTGACAGACACTACTGGCTACCCCTGAGTGAGGTAGACGCCAGAAGGGGAATTCACTACGTATTCGGTCCCGCCCTCCGGGACATAATGAGGAGCCCAAAGCTTGGCCCGTTCTACATGGTGAGCTGGGAACTCCTTCTTGGAACCGTTCTGGCATCCTTAGGGCACACTGCCCCAGAGGGTCCCCTTGGAACTCTCCTCGCGGGGGCCATCGCGTCACTTGCCCTTGTATTCAACGGAATCGAAAACGAAATGTCCGCGGTTGATTACCTCGACAAACTCCAGATGACGGCATCGACCCTCCTTGACACTGCCCTTCGGAACAGCGCGGAGTGGGCACCTGAGAGAACAGATTTTTACATTAGAGCGTCCTACCAGCTTACATTTGACGCCGTCTCGCTCTGGACGGCACTGACTATGAAGACCGTAACATACGGCCTCGTCAGCGAAAAGACCGTTGCAAGGGAGGTCGTTGACTTCCTGCTAAAAGACCCCGAGGTGAACGTTGGAACATTCCATCTCCGAGGAACTGATATGGCGAGTCTCATTGACTACAGGCGCGGAAGGGACCTGGCCGAAATGGTGAACCAAGTCACGGGCGCCGTTCTGCTTGCGAGCTCGTATCCCAGGCTCGACGACAGGGACAGCTGGAGGATGTTCCGCTGAACCCGGTTCTCATTTTATTATCTCCAGCAGGACGAGAAAGAGTAGCATAATACCCAGAACGGCAACTGTCCTCCTCGTGTAGAGCTTCGCGGACCGCTTCTCGTAGTAGCTCCTCGGCGAAACGTTGAGGATGTATAGGCCGAGTAGGGAACCTATGAGCAGGCCGAGGACGTTCTCGACGGTGAGGCGGAGCGAGCCGAAGAAGATGCCCCACCATCCCATCGCGAGCGAGATTCCCACAACGGTTGTCGGGGGCACGAGGGCGGCCGCTATCGAGACTCCCGCAAGAATCTCCGGGATTCTGCTCACTATCGCCACCACGCCAGCGTAGCCAAGGAGAACCGCGAGGAGGATGTAGACGACCCCTGAATCTCCTCTGATGAGGATTTCCCTCGTCGGCTCGGCCGGCATGAGGTCGAAGAGCCTCAGGAGGAGTGAGACAAGGAGGGCGGAGGTGAATATAACCGTCAGGAGCTTGAGAATCGAGGAGACGGCGGTGAGGGCGTCTCTTCCGCGCCCCATGACGACGTTGAGCGAGAAGCCATAGAGGGGGCCGAGTATTGGCGAGAGGAGCATCGCCGAGATAATCATGACGATGTTGTTGCCAATCAGGCCGAAGAGGGCAACCATGGAGGCAACGGCCCCGAGGGTCAGCTGAATCGGGTCAACCCTTGCCTGGGAGTTGGCGCTCTCGATGAGGCCCTCGATGTCGGCGATACTCCACCTGCCCCGGAACCTTTCAAGGGACCTGACGGCGGAGGAGTAGCGCACCGACCGCCCGCTGACCTGCGACCAGATTATCGAGGCGTGGCCCTTCCTCATGTCAACGACCTTAACGAGCTCGTCAACGAGGTCGTTTATCACGAAGTCGGGAGCGAAGGCCGTGACCTTGAGGGCGCTCTTCCCATTGGCCTTCACTTCCTCGGTGTAGAAGGGAACGCCCCACTTTTTCAGGGTCTCCTCAAGCTTTTCCCGCTCGTCAAGCCCGCAGGTGACCTCGACCTTCAGCACCGCCAACACCTACTCGAGTTTGCCGAGAATCCGCCTCGGGTGGAAGTTCAGGCTTGCCCTCGCCTCCGGAATCTCCATTCCGATGTTTATCCCGAGGCTCATCAAGTCCCTAGGAGAACGAACCTCCCATTTACTTTCGGCGGAGCTCGTGATGAAGCGCGGAACGCGGTACTTCCTGACGAGCTCCCAGACCTTGGCCATGAAGCGGAGCGTTAGGGCCCTCTCGTAGGGGTTCGCCCTCAAGAGCGGTGAGAGGGAAAACCCTATCGCGACGCCCCTCCTGCCGGCCATTCCAGCCAGCGTGTGGTCGAAGCCGTAGTCCTTCCTCCCGAGCCAGGGGCTTATCAGGGCGTCAACCTTTGCCTCGATGGCCATCCTGTTGACCCTCATGTCACCTCCCTGAACGTAGAGCAGAGCTCTGAGGTTCCTGGCCTTGAAAGCCCTTATCAGGCTCGGCTTTCTCGTTACGAGCAGAACCGCGACCTTCCCGTAGGTTCTTCTGAGTTCTCGGAGTTCCTCCTTAAGCGAGTCCCAGTCCGGCTCATTGTCGAGAACGAGCTTTTTGGTGAAGACTACTTCGTCGAACCACTCATTAGCTAACTCGTAGGCCTCCGCGCTCCTGACGTCCATCTCGACGAAGTAGTCCCTCCCGCTCATTCCTTCTCCTCCAGCCACTCCCTCACTGCCTTCACGACGGTCTCCTTTCTCATCGGGAAGGCCTTGACCTTAATTCTAACCTGTATTACGTCGGCTCCCTCGTCAACCTCGACCTCACCGAGGTAAGCCTTCTGCTTGTTGAAGCGGACGTAGAGCGTTCCCTCGTCGTCGACCTTCTCGTCGAGGTTCTCAAGGATATAGCGCCTCGCGTTCTCGTCGAGGAGCCCTTTGAAGTGCTTGAGAAAAGTTCTCACTGCCCGGCTCCTCTTTATCTCGACGTTGACGACCTTAATCGGGTTGCCGAAGAAGCCAGTGGTTTCCTCGATATCAAAGTGAACGTCCTCGTCGTCTATCTCCTCGGGAATGAAGGTTCCTATCGCCTCTAAGACCTTGTCCTCGTCCTCGGTCGCGTGAATGAAGGTTGTAAGCCT
Organism: Thermococcus sp. 21S9; assembly: GCF_012027635.1. NCBI lineage: Archaea > Methanobacteriati > Methanobacteriota > Thermococci > Thermococcales > Thermococcaceae > Thermococcus > Thermococcus sp. 21S9. The sequence continues at coordinate 1,171,467 of NZ_SNUS01000001.1, read as the reverse complement.
GACGTGGTGCGCCCTGAGCGTCATCTTCTCCCACCCGAACTCCTTTGGAGGAGGGATTTAAAAAGGTGAGTGCAGTCACCCTCTCGTTATCTCCCAGAAACGGCAGTAACAGTTTATTGAGAACTGTTAAACTGAAGAGAAAAGGGAAGGAAATCACTTGGTCTTGCCCTTGTTGGCCCTCACGCTGGGCCTGACTTTCTCAGCGCCCTTGCCCTTGTTCCTCAGGCCGCGGCCCTTCTTGCCGGCGCTCGTGAGACCGCGGAAGACGCGACCCTTGTGGGGCTTGAGGGCTATCCAGGCTATCTTCGGGTCGCTCTTTATGACAGGGTGGTGCGGGTCGACCATTATGACCTCGAACCACTTGTACATTCCGTCCTCGCCGACCCAGTAGGAGTTGAGGACCTCAAGGTTCGGGAACTTTCTCGCGGCCTTCTCCTCGGCTATCCACTGGAGGCTCTTCTTCGGTGAGTACTTGACCATACCCATCTTGCTCGGCTTCCTTCCGCCCTTCCACCTGGGCCTCTTCCTTCCACCGCGCCTGACCCTAACGCGAACGACGACGTAGCCCTGCTTGGCCTGGTAGCCGAGCGAGCGAGCACGGTCGAGCCTCGTCGGCCTCTCAACGCGAACGACGACCGGCTCTCTCCTCCACTTTATCATTCTCTTCTTGAGGAGCTCTCCCACGTAGCTCTTCTTGGGGCTCTTCCAGGCTTCCCTTATGTACTTGTACATTCCCATTTCAATTCCCTCCCACGTTTGTGGTTCTCCGCAGAGCGGAACATCCCGCGGGCGAACCCGCTTAGTCGGTCGAGTTTCGAGGGTTGGTTTTTAAGGGTTGCGGAGGACTAACGTCGATGACGGGAAAACGGTTGAGGCTCATCCTCCTCTTCCTCGTGGTTTACCTCTCCTGGGACGCCTATGCCCTGGTCTATCCATTCATCGGGCGCTGGAGCGCCGACGTTACCCGTTCCCTCCTTCAATTGCCCTTAACATCTTACCGCTTCGAGTATTCCCTCGTGAGCTGGACGGTCTCCCACCGCTTCCTTCACGCATTCATGAGAGCGGTTTATAGGGCCGGATTCGCGGGTAGCTTCTGGCTCCCGGCGCTCTACCTAACCTTCACCGACCCAGAGCGGGCAAAGAGACTCGCCTTCAGGTTCGCCCTCGGCTTTGGAATCCTGGCCCTGTCCTTTCTGATATTGCACGTCCACGCGCCCCACGTGGTCTACGACCTCCCTGGGCGCTACGCGCCCAACGACTGGACCGCTCGGCCCGAGTTCGTTCTCCCATCTCCTCACTGTACGCTGGCCTTCATCGGCCTGCTCTCGGTTCTGGAAGTTAAGAGGAAGGAAAACATCCCGCTTGCAGTTTTCCTCGCGCTCGTCCCAATCTCGACGGTTCTCCTCGGTGAACACTGGGTCTGGGACGCGGTGGCGGGCTTTCTCGTGGCGCTCGTCGCGGTGGGGCTTGAGAAAAGGGTTTAAGGTCAGCCCAAGAAATAACCTTGGTGGTGGCATGAGAATCGAAAAGCTCGCGAAGCTGATGAAGGAGAGGGGATTCGATGGAGCGCTCGTCAGTCCGGGCTCAAACTTCTACTACTTAACTGGCATAAGAATCCACGAGGCAGGGGAGAGACCAACGATTCTGGCTTTAAACGCCGACGGAGAGTTTCACCTCCTCGTTCCGAGCCTCTACGAGAATGTCCTGAGTGACGTGCCCGTTACCTTCTGGCGCGACGGCGAGAACCCCTACGCAAAACTCGCAACGATTGCCCACGAGCTCGGTATAAGCGACGGCAAAATCCTTATCGAGAACACCATGCGCGCGGACTGGCTCATCGAGATTGGCAGGACGGTAAGGATGAGGCCCTATCCCCTGGGCATCGTTATTAGGGAGCTCAGGATGAGGAAGGACCCAGAGGAGATAAGGCTCATGGAGAAAGCGGCGAAGGTCGTTGATGAGGTCTTCGAAGAAATCCTGAGCTGGGATTTGGTCGGGATGACCGAGAGGGAGCTGGCTTTGAAGATAGAGCTCGCGATAAGGGAGCGCTCGGATGGGATTTCCTTCGAGCCGATAGTCGCTTCCGGTGAGAACGGGGCGAATCCACACCACGAGCCAGGCAACAGGAAGCTGAGGAAGGGTGAGGTGGTGATACTCGACTACGGGGCGAGGTGGAAGGGCTACTGCTCCGACATAACGAGGACGATAGCCCTCGGAGAGCCCGACGAGAGACTCGTGAAGATTTATGAAATCGTTTGGGAGGCGCAGGAGAGGGCCTTTCAGGCCGTTCGGGAGGGCGTGAAGGCTAAGGAAATCGACGGAACCGCGAGGAGAACCATAGAAGAGGCCGGTTATGGGGAGTACTTCACCCACAGAACCGGCCACGGGTTGGGCCTGGATGTCCATGAGGAACCCTACATTGGACCCGACGGAGAGGTCGTCCTCGAGAACGGCATGACCTTCACGATAGAGCCCGGAATCTACGTCCCTGGGCTCGGAGGGGTGAGAATAGAGGACGACGTCGTCGTGGAGGGAAGGGGAAGAAGGTTAACAGGCGCAAGGCGAGACTTAATCGTCCTCTAAGTCTCCGTTAGTTTTATTTTGGACCGGAGCTAAACCTTCCCATCACTCAACTTTTCGATAAGGCGTCTCGTGTGGGCGTCAATTGAGTCGCCGACGGCAACGAATACAACACCCTCATGCACTATCGCATGGTCCCGCACATCCCCAAGGAACTTTAGGACCGTAAGCTTATCATTGTAAAGGAACAGGAAATCAAGGCAGTCGATAATTACAAGGCCCCTCCCACCACTCTTCTCAGCCTCAACCAGGTACTGGACTATGATATGCCTCAGCCTCTCAAGCGCTGTAGGGGGGATGGAATTCTCGAAGGGAACCGCGGAAATCCGGAAGACTGACCAGTTCTCGGGGAACTCTCCCTCCTCCCTTGTTATGAGCAGAACGGGAGAATCCATGTACTTCTCGAAGAGGGATTTAAGCTTCCGACTGTCAACTATGACGAGCCCCGTGACGTCCACCTCGGGAACGCTTCCACCTTTGAAGAGCCCCATGCTCGTAACCCGGATTGTTGCTATCGAGAACACGAGCGCCCCGAGGGTCATCAGCCCGAGCCCCAGGAGGGTTCCGCGAAGTGCCTTATAGGCTAGAAAGACGACCGCAACGGGAACGACCGAGATTGAGAGAAGGGGCCTGCGGAAGGCGCGGTAGGCGATGTAAGCGGTGACGAGTAACATAATGCCCGAGTCGTTGGCGATGCCACCAATCCCCTTGGGTATGGAGTATCCAAAGACCTCCAGGAAGCGGTAGATAACGTGAGATATCGGGGTCAGCATGTAGAAGGCGAAGAGGTAAGTTTTGGTCGGGTGCATCTCCTTTATGAGGAGAACAACGTACAGGGAAACTCCAAGGGCGAAGAAGTACAGAAACGCCTCGGCAACGGCCTGGTCAACGAAGAGCCTGATGAAAACGTGGACGAAGAGAAAAGCCCAGCCCAACGATGCAGAGAATAGCGCAAGCGACCTCTCACGCAGTGCCCGGATGAGCAGGTATCCAGACGTCACAAGGCTGACCGCGAGCATTACTGACTCAATTTCCACGACCTGAGGCATGGTTCGAACTCAACGTTACCCCTTAAGAGTTTTAGGGCCCAAAAACCTTAAATACCCAAAGCCGTTACTCGCACCGATGCCGATGAGGGGGGAGTGTCTTCTCCACTGGAATCACATCGGTGCCTGATTTCATCGATAACCCCCCTATTCTTGACTCCCGCTCTTTTGGAAAAACCTTGAGGAGGTTTTGGACATGAAAGTTGACTTCAAGGCCATTGAGGAGAAGTGGCAGAAGCGCTGGCTTGAGGAGAGAGTTTTCGAACCCGACAGAAACGCGAAGCCCAAGGAGAAGAAGTTCTACATAACGGTCGCCTTCCCGTACCTTTCCGGCCACCTCCACGTCGGCCACGCGAGAACCTACACGATTCCCGACGTCATAGCTCGCTTTAAGCGCATGCAGGGCTACAACGTGCTCTTTCCGATGGCGTGGCACATCACCGGCGCGCCGATAGTCGGAATCGCCGAGCGTATAAAGAACCGCGACCCCAAGACGATACACATCTACCGCGACGTCTACAAGGTGCCCGAGGAGATACTCTGGAAGTTCGAGGACCCCAAGGAAATCGTCAAGTACTTCATGAAGGCCGCGAAGGAGACCTTCATAAGGGCCGGCTTCAGCGTGGACTGGACAAGGGAATTCCACACCACCTCTCTGTTCCCGCCCTTCAGCAAGTTCATAGAGTGGCAGTTCTGGACGCTCAAGGACATGGGACTGGTGGTTAAGGGCGCGCATCGCGTCCGCTGGGACCCGGTAGTCGGAACTCCCCTCGGCGACCACGACATAATGGAAGGTGAAGACGTTCAGATTCTCGAATACGTGATAATCAAGTTCATCCTCGAGGAGAACGGTGAGAAAATCTACCTCCCGGCCGCGACGCTCAGACCGGAGACCGTCTATGGAGTAACCAACATGTGGCTCAACCCCAACGCCACCTACGTCAAAGCCAAAGTCAGGCGCGGTGACAGGGAAGAGACCTGGATAATCAGCAAGGAAGCGGCCTACAAGCTCTCATTCCAGGACAGAGAGATAGAGGTCATCGAGGAGTTCAAGGGCGAGAAGCTCATAGGAAAATACGTAAAGAACCCGGTAACGGGCGACGAGGTCATCATTCTGCCGGCGGAGTTCGTTGACCCGGACAACGCGACTGGAGTAGTAATGAGCGTTCCAGCGCATGCCCCCTTCGACCACATAGCCCTCGAAGACCTCAAGAAGGAAACCGAACTGCTCCTCAAGTTCGACATAGACCCGCGCGTCTTGGAGGACATCACCTACATCTCGCTGATAGAGCTTGAGGGCTACGGCGAGTTCCCGGCCGTTGAGGAAGTCGAGAGGCTCGGCGTGAAGAGCCAGAAGGACAAAGAAAAGCTCGAGGAAGCGACGAAGAACATCTACAAGGCCGAGTACCACAAGGGGCGCTTCAAGATTGAGCCTTACAAAGGCAAGCCAGTTCAGGAGGTAAAGGACCTCATAGCCAAGGAGCTGATGGAGAAGGGCATTGCCGAGATAATGTACGAGTTCGCGGAGAAGCCCGTCATCTCGCGCTTCGGCAACCAGGCCGTCATCAAGATAATCCACGACCAGTGGTTCATAGACTACGGAAACCCCGAGTGGAAAGAGAAGGCGAGAGAAGCTTTGGCAAACATGACGATTTACCCCGAGAGCAGGCGCGCGCAGTTCGAGGCGGTTATAGACTGGCTCGACAAGAAGGCCTGTGCCAGAAAGGTCGGCCTCGGAACGCCCCTGCCCTGGGACCCGGAGTGGGTCATCGAGAGCCTGAGCGACTCAACCATCTACATGGCCTACTACACGATAAGCAGGCACATAAACAAGCTCCGCGAGGAGGGCAGACTCGACCCCGAGAAGCTCACGAGGGAGTTCTTCGACTACATCTTCCGCGAGGACTTCAGCGAGGAGCGCGAGAAGGAGCTTGAGGAGAAGACCGGAATCCCGGCGGAGACAACCCACGAGATGAAGGAGGAGTTCGAGTACTGGTACCCGCTCGACTGGCGCTGTTCAGCTAAGGACCTCATTCCGAACCACCTGACGTTCTTCATATTCAACCACACGGCTATATTCAGGCGCGAGCACTGGCCGAAGGGAATCGCTGTAAACGGCTTCGGAACGCTCGAGGGCCAGAAGATGAGCAAGAGCAAGGGCAACGTGCTGAACTTCATAGATGCCATAGAGGAGAATGGGGCAGACGTCGTCAGGCTCTACATAATGGGTCTCGCCGAGCACGACAGCGACTTCGACTGGCGCAGGAAGGAGGTCGGAAAGCTCCGCAGGCAGGTCGAGCGCTTCTACGAGCTGATAAGCGAGTTCTCAAGCTACGAGGCCGAGGAAGCCGAGCTCAAGAACATCGACCGCTGGATGCTCCACCGCCTTAACAAGGCCATCGAGGGAACCACCAAAGCCCTTGAGGAGTTCAGGACGAGGACGGCAGTTCAGTGGGCGTTCTACACCGTTCTAAACGACCTGCGCTGGTACATGCGCAGAACCGAGGGAAGGGACGACAAGGCCAAGCGCTACGTGCTGAGAAAGCTCGCGGAAATCTGGGTCAGGCTCATGGCGCCGTTCACGCCACACATCAGCGAAGAACTCTGGGAGAAGCTTGGAGGAGAGGGCTTCGTCAGCCTCGCCCCCTGGCCCGAGCCCGTCCCCGAGTGGTGGGACGAGACGGTAGAGGCGGAAGAGGAGTTCGTTAAGGCCTTCATCGAGGACGTCAAGGAGATAATCCGCGTTGCGAAGATAGAGAACCCAAGCAGGGTCTACGTCTACACTGCCCCAGAGTGGAAGTGGAGGGTCGTTGAGGTCGTCGCCGAGAAGAGGGACTTCAAGTCGGCGATGGGGGAGCTGATGAAGGACCCGGAGATGAGGAAGCACGGCAAGGCGGTCAGCAAGCTGATACAGCGCCTTATAAAGGAGCGGGCCTTCGAGGTCAAGAGGATAGACGAGGAGAAAGCTTTGAGGGAAGCGAAGGATTTCATAGAGAAGGAACTTGGCGTCGAGCTGATAATCAACCCCGATGAAGATAAGGGAGGAAAGAAGAAGCAGGCGATGCCGTTGAAACCGGCGGTTTATGTTGAGTGAAGGGTATCGGTTTTGCAATTTTTCCCGATTTCCTTTTCTACATAACCTCCAAGAAAACCCAGAAAGAGACTACCAACCGGCCAGTAACCTAAGAGGAAGAGAACCGGGATACATGAAACCAATGCATAGAGGGCAAACCTCGGCAAACCTCCATTTAGGGTGGAGAGTGTTCCACGCTGGAACACGGAAACGCCCAAGAGCGCGATGGTAATTGATGCAATCGCTTCCCAAGCGCCGTTGTTAATTCCCAGCCAGCTACTCGACCAACCAACCAGGGTGTAGATGAGCGCACTCGCCACAGTTCCCAGAAGGAATACTAGAAAAACGTCCCCGAAGAAGGTCAACATATCATTTGTCGACAGGCTTTTCATCGAAACCACCTAAAAATTTCGGGTTACTATTAATACTCCCTCAACTTATAAAACCTTTTCTCCGAAAACGCCTTAAAGAGAAGCCTGTTAGCCCTTTTCGGTGTTTTCCATGCCTGTTAGCGAGGAAACATTTAAGAGAGAAGTTCTTTCAAAAATCCCACCCCGGAACGAGCCACCGCTTCCTTCGGATTGGCTCCATGTCGAAATGCTCGAACGCTTCCGCGTCCTCCGCTTCGCGCCTATCCGGGAGGGAATGAACGTCCTTGAAGTGGGATGTGGCGCCCATGCCTTAACCACCGTTCCCCTCGCTTATCTCGTTGGTGAGACCGGCCGTGTCGTTGCGGTTGACCGCTCCCGCTGGCGCTTCTTCGAGGAGGTAACATCATCTGCCGGCGTAAAGCACAGGATAATACCGCTCAAGCTCGACGCACGGGAGTTGCCGTTTCCGTTCAGAACCTTCGACTTGGCGGTTCTCGTTCACGGAGTCAGGAGCCTGAAGAACGAAGAGACGATGGTTAAAGCCATATCAGAGATGCTCCGTGTCTCGGAGCGGGTATTCATCGCGGAGAGCCTTCCAGTGGCGAACAACGAGCGACAGAGGACACACCTCGAGCTCTACAACCTGCGCGAGGAAATCTTTGAGGCGCTGTTCGGCGAGAAGGACGACCTCCACTACCCGACGCTTGAAAAGCTCATCGAACTCGTTGAGCAGGCAGGGGGAGATGTAATCAAGAGAGGGACGTTCGAGCCCGAGTTGCCACACTACCTCGCCTACATTCCCAGGGAGTATGTGGAGAAGGTAGAAGACGAGGAAAAGCGCGCCGAGCTTTTGAGAAGGTGGGGGAGAGCCTATGAAAATTGGAAGGCCGGGGCGGAGCATCCTCCTGTGGGGTGGCTGATTGTACAAAAGGGAGAGTGAATCAGAACTCCCTCTCGACAAGGAACTCGGCGAGGAGTTCAAGGTCTTTCCTCGCCTCGCTCTCGGGGAGAACCTTTAGCGCCTCGTTGGCTTCCTTCACGAGGTTCTTGGCGTACTGAGCGGCGTAGTCTATGCTACCGTACTTCCTGAGGAGTTCGATAGCCTTCGCTACCTCTTCCTTTACCCTCTCGTCGTGGATAAGCGCGTCGCCCTTGGCGTCGCCGGCGTACTTTCCAAAAACCTTCATGAACTCGGCCTTGTCCTCCTCGCTCGCGTGCTGGAAGAAGTGGCTGACTATGAGCGTCTTCTTGCCCTTCCTTATGTCGCTTCCGACGGGCTTTCCAAGCTTCTCCTCGTCGGCAATCAAATCGAGCACGTCGTCCCATATCTGGAAGGCTATCCCCACGTTCCTTCCCCACTTCGAGAGGGCCCGGATGTACTCCTCATTGTCGGTGCCGACGATTGCGCCTATCGTTGCCGAGCCGTCGAAGAGCGCCCCCGTCTTTCCGCTAATCATCCTGAGGTACTCGTCAACCGTTACCTCGTCCCTCGTCTCGAACTCTATGTCGAGCGCCTGACCCTCGCAGAGCTCGTTTGAGGTCTTCACGAGAACATCAAGGATTCTCGCCTTCTTCTCGGGGCTTACCTCAGCCCTGGCTATCGCTTCGAAGGCCTTTGAAAACAGCAAATCGCCAGCCAAGATAGCCATGTTGACGCCCCAGACCTTGTGAACGGTCGGCCTTCCGCGCCTCAGCTCGTCCATGTCCATTATGTCGTCGTGGACGAGGGAGTAGTTGTGAATGAACTCCACCGCGGCCGCTGGATAGAGCGCCTTCTCAGGGTCACCGCCAACTGCTTCCGTTGCTCTGAGAACGACGAAAGGGCGAACCCTTTTGCCACCTGCGAGCGGATAGTGACGCGCGGCATCGTAGAGGTTCTTGGGCTCCCTCTCAGGGATGAGCTCGAAGATTTTCTCGTCGACGACCTTAGCCTTGGTTTTAACCCTGCTAAAGAGTTCATCATACTTCCCCATGTTACCACCCCGTGAGTGATGAAAGCAATCAAAGGAAAAATGGGACAAGTCTTTATCAGCTTTGCCCTCACGGAATCTCGACGACGTAGCCGTTCCTTGACACGAAGACGTCCCTTCCAATCATGTAGCCCTCTTCCTCGGCCAGCTCTGCGTAGTGGGTGAGCATCCTGAACTCGCCGTGGGCCGGGACGATGTTCTCGGGGTTGAGGAGCCTTATGAGGTAGCGGTGGTCTTCCCTGCTCGCGTGGCCGGAAACGTGGAGGTCCTTAATCATTCTCACGCCACGCATCTTGAGCTTGGTCTCGAGCTTGTAGCGCTGGGCGTAGTTGAGCGGGTTCGGTATCGTTCCAGCTGAAAAGACGACGGTGTCGTCCTTTCCGATGTCGTAGAGCTCGCCGTCCGCCATTCTGGTCAATACCGCTCCGGGTTCGCCCTGATGGCCGGTAACTATGAGTAGATAGTTCTCCCTCGCCTGAGAAACCTCTTTAAGGACCTTCCTGACGGCGTTGGGGCTCCTGACGGCCCTTGCTCCCTTCATCTTTATGAGGCCGAGCTGTTTCGCTATGCCCGTGTACTTCGCGAGGGAGCGACCAACGAGAACCGCCTGCCTGCCCATCTTGCTGGCTATCCAGATGAGCTCCTGAAGGCGGAAGATGTGGCTCGCGAAGGTCGTCGCTATCAATCCCTTCTCGTCCATGCCCTCGTAGAGGAAGAAGTCCTCGAGAAGCATTTGAGCCACTGCCTCGCTCGGCGTCTTCGTGGGTTCGGCAACGCGCGTTGATTCCGCTATGAGAACCTTGACGCCCTCCTTCCCGAGCTCCTTCAGCCTTTTGTAGTCGGGCCTCTCGCCGAGCGGGTTGTTGTTGTCGAACTTGAAGTCACCGGTGTGGAGAACGACGCCTTCCGGTGTGTGTATCGCCACCATGGAAGCCTGCGGAATCGAGTGGGTCATGCGAATGAACTCAATCGCGAGGTTCTCGCTCACCTGGACTATCTCGCCGTAGTTCGTCTCGTACATCGGGTTCTTGACCTCGAAGTACTCCTCGCTCTTGACCTCGCCCTTGGCGAGCTTAATCGTGTAGGGTGTTCCGTAGACGGGTGTATCCGGGTAGTGCGGGGCGAGCTTGGCTATCGCGCCGATGTGGTCGAGGTGGCCGTGGGTGAGCGTAATCGCGACGACCTTCTTGTTCCGGCTCTTCCACAGGATTCTATCGTCCGGAATCGCGCCGAGCTTCTGGAGTTCCTTGTCGGAGAACTTCTGAATGCTCGTGTCCTCGTGAATCATGACTCTGTCGAGCATTATGCCCATGTCGATTATCACGACTTCCTCCTTCCTGCCGTCGGAGTAGCCAACGGCCGTCATGTTCTTACCGACTTCCTCGTAACCGCTGATTGTGTAGACCTTTATCATCTCAATCATCCTCCCGCCCCGGGCCCCTCCTGAGGCGCGGGGCTGCGTTGGACATTACTCTGAACGAGGGTTTAAAAAGGTGTGCATTTTAGGATTCGTCAATCTCATAAAGTTCAAAACATGAAATTTCATCCCAGGGGATATAATTGAGTACTCGTGGAGTATCTGAAAAATATGGAAAATGTAAGACAACCATCACGTTTTTATCAGTATACGGTGGAACTACTTGTCCGAGAATTTCACGCCCATTTTTTAGAACAACTTTCACCTTTGGGGGACTTATATGACCATGCAGTATAAGACTATATCCTGCCATTCCCAATATAGAACTTCTCAATCTTAAGTAATCCCGTAGGATATACATGAAAAACAATGCCAGAAACAAAATAGTTATCACAATACTGTATATATAAGAAGCGTCTCTGAATTGTAAGTATAAAGCATAAAGTCCCAGTGCGTACAGGATCATGCCAGAGATGATAATGACAGAAAACAATTCCATCAGTATCTCAACTAATTGGTACAAAAGTTTCTCATGGAATGACATAAGTGGAGCTTTAGATGGATATCTCCGTAAGGATCTTCTATAATATAGTTTAATAGTTTAAAAAATAACCATAGATACATCATCAAGATAGCAATGTAACTCACAAAGTTAATGCCCTTGTCACTATTAATAAAAAACTCCAGTAGGAACCCCTGAAAATCATCAACTCCTGAACTTTTGATGTAGTGTATGATGTAAAACATTACAGCAACTACAACGCCAAGAGGGGCTGTTAGCAGAATAATCCGCTCTCTCGAATTAGGTTTACCAAACAAAACGTTATACATTTTATTCTCAAGAGACTTTAAAGTTCTCTGGTAGATTATGGAACTACTAAGAGCATTCCGGCGTATTATAAGACGGCTATTTTTAATGTCTTTATAAGAGCCATAAAGACCAACTATAATAACCAAAAATCGAGAAATCTCCACTGGGGAGATATCCAACAATAATCACCCCCTAATTTTTAGGTATGTTGGCAGGTCAATCCTCTGCTCGAGCCACTCCCTCGTGAAGCCCGTGATGACGAGCGGGACCCTCCTCAGCTCCTCGACGTTTTTGGCACCAACGAGGAACATCGAGTTCCTTATCTCCTCGATGTAGCGCCTCAGGATTTTGATGACGCCCTCGACGTCGCCCTTCACAGCGGGCTTGAGGAGGGGTAACGCCACCCCCGCAAATGTCGCGCCCATCGCGAGGGCTTTGGCCATCGTTATCCCGTCGCGCATTCCTCCCGTTGCTATAATCGGCAGGTCAGTCGAATAGCGAACCTCGGCGACGCTTATAGCGGTCTTAATCCCCCAGTCCCAGAAGCGGAGCGCGAGGTTCCTTCCGAGCTCGTCCTTTGCGCGGTAGTACTCGACCGCGCTCCAGCTTGTCCCTCCGAGACCACCCACGTCTATCGCATCGATTCCAATGCTCTCCAGTCTAATCGCGACCTCCCTGGAAACCCCCGCTCCTGTTTCCTTCGCTATTATCGGGTAGGGAAACTCCGCCTTGAGTTCAGCCAAAGCTTTGAGAACACCCCTGTACTGCGTGTCCCCCTCGGGCTGGACGCTCTCCTGCAGGGGGTTCATGTGTATCGCCAGAGCGTCCGCCTGAATCGTCTCGACGGCCTTTAAAGCCTCCTCTATGCCGTAGCGCTCCGGGATGGTTTCGGAGAACTGCGGTGCCCCAAGGTTGCCGACGAGGAAGACGTCCGGAGCTACATCTCTAACGTAGTAGCTCTCCCAGGTTTCAGGTTTCCTTATCATCGCCCTCTGACTGCCGACGCCCATCGGTATGTTGAGCTCCTGCGCCGCCTTCGCGAGGGTCTTGTTTATCCTTCCGGCGAGCTGGGAACCCTTCGTTCCACCGGTCATTCCCGCTATGAAAATCGGGTAGTCAAAGCGCCTCCCGAGGAACTCGACGCTCAAATCGATTTCATCCTTGTCAATCTCGGGCAGACTCATGTGGACGAAGTGCACGTCCTCAAAACCGTTGGAAACGTGAGCCTGAACGTTCCTCTTGAGGCAGTGCTCTATGTGCTCGAACTTCCTGATGATGGTCAGCTCCTCCCTATCAAACTCCTCCATTCCAACCACCGCCAAAACTTCTCAGGAGGATTATTAGGCTTTTGGAATCCTCGTCCCGAAGCCGTCGCCCTTTATCGCACCTTCCAACCTGCCAGGGACGAGGCCGTTGACGAACCAGACCTCCGCGAAACGCGCTATCTCCTTCGCTTCCCTTAGCTTGTTTATTATTCCTCCCGTTACATCGGTTCCTGCAGACCCAGCGAGACGCTTTATGAGGTTGTCTATTTCATCCGGGGAAAGTTCAAAGAGTAGGGTCCCCTCGCCCGGTTTTCCGTCGTAGATTCCGTCGACGCTCATCAGGAAAATTACCTTCCTCGGCCTGAAGAGCTTGGTGAGGTAGGTAACTATCTGGTCGCCGGAGAGTATATCAACGCCCCGAGCGAGGTCAACTGCCACATCTCCGAAAAGGACGGGGATGAACCCCGTTTCAATCAGCTTCCTCACGGGCTCAACATCACCGTAGACAACCTTGTTGGAATCCATGAGGAACACAGAGGAACTCGAGACGGAGACCGCGGGGAGGCCTCTCTCAATGAAGGCTTCAACGATTTTCATGCTCGCCCGCAACATGGCGTGGTGGGTTAGAGAGAAACCCTTCTTGCGCCAGAAAAGGTTTTCCTCTGATAACCCAAGGAGTCCGTCCCGGATTCTGTATTCCTTGGCATAGTGGTGACCAAAGCTCCCGCCACCGTGAACTATTATGAAGTCCTCCTCGGGATAGAATCTCTTAATCTCCTCCGCTATTGAACGGACAACGTTCTCCCTGAAGTTCTCGGGCTCACCGGATTTGTCGCTGAAGACGCTTCCGCCGAGCTTGACGATTATCACGGAATCACCTCCTCTATCCTAAGGCCTTCCCTGCTTATCTCGGTTATCATCGGCGTTCCACCCGCTATCGTTATCGCAGTGGCTACCTCGCTCTGTTTCTCCGGAGCGAGGGCGTACATACAGCCACCTCCACCGGCCCCGGTTATCTTGGCCCCCAAAGCCCCGGCGGTTCTCGCTGCATAGACCAGCTCACTGAGTTTTTTCGTCGAAACGCCGAGGGCATCAAGGAGGCCGTGGTTGATGTTCATCAGCCTTCCAAGCCTCTCGAAGCGAAGGCTCTCGTCGAGGTCTGAAAGGAGAACCTCCCGGGCCTTCTCCACTATCTTGCCCATCGCAACGAGGACGGGCTCGACTATCTCCGGCATCTCCTCGTAGGTCCTCCTCACCATCGCTACGAGTTCCTTTGTTGAACCGCTGGAGCCCGTGTAACCGACAACTATGGGAAGCTCAGTGAAGGGGAGGTGCTCGAAGTTTCCCTTCTCGTAGTGAATAAAGCCACCTATCGCCGAGACCGTCGGGTCGATACCGCTCGATGCTCCTTGAACGAGGAGTTCAACCCTGTGGCCGAGCTTTCCGATTTCCTCGTTGGTCAGCTCGAGACCGAGGAGCTTTGAAACCGCGCCGATTGTGGCAACCGCTACGGCGGCAGATGAACCGAGGCCAGCCCCAACTGGAATCTGAGACGTTATCGAGACGGTGATGCCCCTTCCGTTCTTTCCAGCCTCGTCCTTCACGAGCTCTATCGCCTGGCGGACGTAGCTGAGGACCTCTGCGGCTTTCCCGTAATCGCTCTCGAAGTAAATCTCGTCCTCCGAGAAGGAAACTGTCAAACCGGGAACCCGTATGTCCTTGGCCTCTATCCTGATTGCTCCCCTGTCGTTGAACTCGGCCCATACGTAGGTTCTCAGGTTTATCGCGGCGGCAATCGCGGGCTTTCCATAGACAACGCTGTGCTCGCCGAAGAGGATAATTTTAGCAGGGGCAGATGCCAGAACCCTCATCTTTGACCCTCCAGGAGTTTCTTCATGCGTATTTCACCTCTTCCAGAATCCTTTCTTTGAGGCGCTTTTTTAGAGCGTTTTTCGTTACGAGGTCAACCTTAACCCCGAGGAGCCCCTCAAGGTATTCCTGAAGGCGAACGAACGTTATCAACCCAACGGGCCTTTCAGACTCCACGAGGATATCAACGTCGCTGTCCCTCCTCACCTCCCCCCTCGCGTGGGAGCCGAAGAGAATGACGAACTTCACCCTGTCACCGCCGAGCTGGAGGATTTTTCTCACGGCATCGTCGATGTTCATGGTAGAAAATAGGAGGGGAACTATTAAAACTTCACTTCCTCATCACGATGCTCGCGTAGCCAACGACCGCCTCGGTGCTCCTGCTGACCTCGTAGCTCGTCGTGTAGTGCAAAAGCTCCGCCTCAAGCGCCCCGGCGAGACGGGAGTAAACGATGGCAGTCCCAACGGCCCCGGGCCCGCACATCGTGTGCCTCATCTCGCGGAGCTCTCTAAACAGGCCGTCAACGTCGAAGTCAAGGATTCTCCTTATCAGCCTGAAGTCCCACTCCTTTATCCTGTGCGGGAGCTCGTCGGCCCTCGCTCTGAAGGGCACGTAGCCGTAGGCCGGGCCGTAGTGCATGAAGTCGGTGCTCGCTATGACCACGACGTCCCTGCCGAGTTCCTCGCTCGCCTCGAATATCGCCTTTCCGAGGGCCCTTGAAACCTCCTCGTCCTGAATGCCGAGGGTTATCGGGACGATTTTGACTTTTTTACCCGCGAGCTCGGCAAGGTACTGAATGAAGGGCACCTGAACCTCGATGGAATGCTCGTACCTGTGCGCGAGTTCGTCCAAGTCCGCTATGCCCGAGAGCTTCGCTATCGCCTTGGACATCTCGGCATCGACCTCGATGCTCCCGAGTGGTGTCAGCCATTCTCCCTCAGGATAGACCGCTATCGGCGAGCCGAGGCCTGTATGGTTCGGCCCGAGGATTACGAAGGTCTCCGGCAGGCCGTCCTCGAAGATGGCCTTGTATGTTCTCGATGCTGTGTAGCCCGAAAAGACGTAGCCGGCGTGGGGTGCGACTCCGGCTGTTATCCTTCTCTCGCTACCCTCCTCGCCAAGGTCGCTGAAGAACTCCCCCAGCATCTCGATGAGCGTCTCGTCAGATGGATAGAAGCTTCCCGCGACTGCAGGGTACCTTATCATCGCCACCACCTCCGGAGTTAGTTGGCGCAAGAGTTTAAATACCTTGGGTTAGTTTAAGTCCAGACCCCGTCAGAGGCAAAACAACGAGTTCACCTTTTTCAACCAGGTCCGTTTCAATGAGCTTCCACAGCGCGGAGAGAACAACGGCGGACGTTGGCTCGACCAGAAAGCCATGCCTCTTAAGCCAGCTGAGCGCGCCCATCGTTTCAAGCTCGTCAACGCTCACGCAGAGCCCGTCGGTTTCTTTCAGAGCCTTTCTCATCTCGTCGAGCCTCGGCGGTTCGGGAATGGCTATCCCTTCAGCGAGGATGTTTTTCACTGCCGAGCGCTCGCAGAGGCTCTCGTAGCCGGAAGCCTGAACCGCGACGAGCCTTGGAAGTCTATCAATCTCCCCCATCGATTTTAGTTCGGAGAAACCCTTCCAGAGGCCGAGAAAGAGGGCTCCACTTCCGGTCGGGGCAAGAACCCAGTCGGGAACTCCGAGTTGCTCGTAGATTTCAAAGGCCACCGTCTTGGTGCCCTCCAGGAAGTAGGGGTTGAGCCAGTGGGAGACGTAGGTGATTCCGCTCCGCTCGGAGAACTCGACCGCGCGCTCGTGGACGGCCATTCTGTCTCCGTCAACGTAATGAACAACAGCACCGAGCCCCTGGAGGAGCGAGAGCTTGCCGGGGCTCGTATCGTAGGAGACGAAGGCATGAACGCGGATTCCGTTTGCAAGGCCGTAGAGTGCGAAGCTCAGCGCGACGTTCCCGGAGCTGTCAAGGACGACCTCTGTGATGCCCTCATTGAGCAACTTTGAAACCGTAACCCAGGTGCCCCTGTCCTTGAAGGACCCGCTCGGCTGGAGGTAGTCAAGCTTAAAGAAGGCCTTAACACCGTTGATTTCGAGCCCGCTTACAGGTGTAATCGCTGGAACCGGGATGACTCTCCCGTTAACGGGCAGATGCCTGCGGTAGCGTCTCACGTCGAGGAACGGCTCCGGTGTGAATGCCTTTAAGTTACTCTCGACGAGGAGCGTTCCCCCGCAGTCGCAGGTAAGGCGAAAGGTTTCCGGGTATGTCCTCCCGCATCGGGAACAGCGTAGCATAGCATCACCTTTTTTAGGGATGGTGTGGAATAAAAGACATCGAAACTTAAAAAGGTGGTTGCCATGGGTGAGAAGTTCATTTCAGCCGAAAGGCCACAAACCGAGGAAGGCTACCAGTACCACATAGCCTGCAAGCCAGGTGACGTTGCGCGCTACGTTCTCCTGCCGGGCGACCCGGAGAGAGTGCCGAAGATAAGCTCCCTCTGGGATGAAGCGAGGGAGATAGCCTTTCACAGGGAGTACAGAACGCACACCGGCAAATACAAGGGCGTTCCAATAAGCGTCACCTCGACGGGAATAGGCGGGCCCTCGACCGCTATCGCCATCGAGGAGCTCGCGGCGATAGGCGCTGACACGTTCATAAGGGTTGGTTCAACTGGTGCAATCCAGCCGGGAATGGAAATAGGCGACCTGATTATAGCCAAGGCGGCGGTGAGGCTCGAAGGAACCTCAAAGCAGTACGTCCGCGTCGAGTATCCAGCCGTTGCGGACCTTGAGGTGACTTTGGCTCTTATCGAGGCGGCCGAAACCCTTGGAGTTAGATACCACATCGGCATCACGGCCTCGACGGACAGCTTCTACCTTGGCCAGGGCAGACCGGGTCTGAACGGCTACTTCCCGAGCTTCGCGAGGAACATAGTGGACGACCTCAGACAGGCGAGGGTAACGAACTTTGAAATGGAGGCGGCCACTCTCTACACCCTCGCCAACATCTACGGGCTTAGGGCCGGTTGCGTCTGTGCAGTGTTTGCGAACCGCGTTACGAACGAGTTCGGAAAGGCCGGTGAGAAGGAAGCCGCGATGGTGGCAAGCGAGGCCGTGAAGATACTCGCCGAGTGGGACGAGGAGAAAGAGAGGAAAGGAAAGAAGGTATGGTTCCCCGGGCTGAGGGGTTGAGATGGACGAGAGGCTGTTACTCGTCAGGCAACTCCTCAGCGAAGGGGACGTTGCGGGGGCAGAGGGGGAAGCAAGGAAGATAGAAGACCCCTACTGGCGCTCCTATGCACTAAGATGGGTCGCAGAAGCCCTCGCGGATGAACCGGAGAGGGCCCTCGAGGTGGCACTGTCCATTGAAGAACCCTCGGTTAGGGACGAGGCGCTTCGCTCCCTGGCCTACATTTTTTCCAAGAATGAAAAGTTCAAAGAGGCCCTGGAAACCGCGAGGAAGATTGGAAACTCATTCCTGAGGAAGAAAGCCTTTAGGGCGGTTAGCAACTTCCTGGCGAGGGCCATAGCGACCAAGGGCGTTGAGATTCGATTGAGCGACCTGAAACTCGATGAGAGGGACCTTGAGGACCTCAAACCCCTCCCATACGGAATCATCTACAAGGACGGCAAGCTGATGCCCGGCTCGGTGCTCCACAGGATTAAGGGGGAAGTCATGAGCGGGGTAGTGGACAGGTCAGCGGAGGGTCCAAAGAGGGAACCGCCGAAGCCGGTTTTTGAAAGCGAGGAGTCAGAGCCCGAGGACTACGTGTTCGAATACATCAGAAAGCTCATTGAGGAGGGTGAACTTGAAGAAGCCGAGAAGCTCGCAAAGGGGCTTCCCGAGCCCTTCAGGAGCTTTTACCTTGAGGAAATTGGCGTTAGGCTTCTTGAAACAGGAGACACGGCCAGGGCAGAGGAAATATTTCGGGAGCTTGAAGTTTCGGATGTCCTGGGGTCGCTCCTGGCCAGAAAAAACCTCGACAAGCCTGAGTTAGTTCTGAAGTACCTCGAAAAGACCCATAACCCTGCAACGAGGCTGATGGTGGCCTATGAGGTTACCAAGGAGAGGGGAGTTGACACGGAGTTCCTACGAAACGCGCTGATATGGGCAACTGACGAATGGAAGAGGGGCAGGATTCTGAAGTTCCTCGCCTTTGAGATGCTCGAGGAGGCCAAAGAAAAGGGCGACGAACGGCTGAGGAGGATTTCCAGGGAGCTCTTTGAGCTTGGAAAAAGTGTTGAAAACTCCAGTGAGAACTAACTGATGTTCTTTTCTTATGTATCAAGAGAGCAGACAGAGAGAACTTGTTTTGAGATGAAGCCCCAGAAGAAGTTTGTGGTGCGGTGGCCGGGATTTGAACCCGGGCCAGCGGCGTGGCAGGCCGCTGTCCTAGCCAGGCTAGACTACCACCGCACAGGCCCGATACTAACTCATCCGGGGAGCATTTATAAATTTTTCGGTCTCTGGGAAAGGTTAAATTTATAAAGCGTTTCCGAGAAGGGTTAGCGGGCAGTGCCCCGGTGGCCTAGTCTGGATAGGGCGCGAGGCTGCGGACCTCGAGGTCCGGGGTTCAAATCCCCGCCGGGGCGCCATCGAAACTTTGCCTTCGCAAAGTTTCATCAAAGTTGGTAGCCCCTTTTGGAAAGCGATATTTCAGGTGAGTTTTTCTCATTGACTTGTCGTCTTGAGCGTGAGAACCTCTCCAATTGTTCCTTTTGCAGAGGTTTACTTTTAGAATCGACGCCCGAAGGGCGTCAAGGGAGAGTAAACCCTCATGTAGGGTGCTGTTTTTGTGGTCTCCAGTTGGAAAGAGCGATTTTGTGAGTAAAATCGATTTTATTGGGGTCCTCAGCGAGGAGCTACTAACTTTTGGTGAAGCCTTTCCCAAAAGCTTGCTTGTGAGTGTTTCACTCTTCAAACGGCGTCCTTTGGACGCCAAAAGCAAAGTTGAAACTGCTTTGAAATGGTTATTCAAGAGATAAACCCTTCTTAAAGTTGCCTTTAGTTAGTGCACGGCTAATCTCTGCTCATTTAATAAAAAGGATACTGTTTTGGTCAAGCTTTCACAAAGCTTGCTCGCCTGCGCGACGTTGAGCTTTGCTCGACGCAAGGGACAAGAGTCCCGCAGAGTTTGACCAAGGTTCGTGATTCTTCTCCAAGAATACAATAGAATACAATATTAAAAGGCAGTACACCATTTGTGAAAAAAGGAAATTCAAAGAAAACTCACGTCCTCAGCTTCGCCAGCGCGTCCTCGGCCGCCTGAAGTATCTGGTAGCCGACGGGCGAGGCCGTCAGAAGCGGGTGGGTCGCTATCTGGAGGGTGTAGAGCTCGCTCGCCGTGAGCCTCTTCTGTATCGCAAGGGCGAGGATGTTTATCATCTCGCCGACGCTTTTGCCACCGGCTATCTGGGCTCCAAGTATCGCACCCCTGTCGCGGGAGAAGATGAGCTTTACAGTTACCATCGAGGTGTCCGGGAACTTCGCCGGGTGCCTGTCCGGACCCCTGCCGTAGCCCACGATGACCTCAAATCCTTCCTTCTTTGCCTGCTCCTCCGTCAAACCGGCCGCCGCGAGGGTGAGGCCCGCTATATGGGTCGAGTAGGCACCTATCGTCCTCCTGTTTTCCCTGACAATCTGGAGCTTGAAGAGATTCGCCCCTGCAATCCTCGCCTCGAAGGTGGCCGTAGAGGCGAGCATGAGCTGGTAGGGCTTGCCCGTGAAGAAGTCCCTGTGCTCCACGCAGTCTCCAACCGCAAAGATGTCGGGGTGAGACGTCCTCATGTACTCGTCGGTCCAGACCCCGTAGCGCGTAACCTTGAGGCCGGCCTTAACGGCCAGCTCGACGTTGGGCCGGTAACCTGTGGAGAGGATTACCAAATCGGCCGAGATTTCCCTTCCGTCGAGGAGCTTGACTTTTTCCACCTTCCCGTTCCTGGCGAAGCCCTCAACCTGTCCGTAGGCAATGTTTATTCCTGCTTCCTTCAGCCTCTCTTCGACCATCTCGCTGAACTCAGGGTCGAAGGAACTCCGTAGCAGTCTGCTCCTGACGACCAGAGTCACGTCCTTGCCGAGCTTCCTTATCTCGTCGCCAACTTCAAGGGCTATGAAACCACCGCCGACGATGACGATTTTCTCGGCTTCCTCAACCCTCTCGCGGAGCTTCGTGAGGTACTCGTAGTCCTTGGGAACGGTGTATATTCCCTCGAGGTCAATGCCCGGAAAGTCGGGCTTTGCAGGCTTCGAGCCCGTTGCCAGGACCAGCTTCTCCCAGGCTATCTCCTTTCCGGACCTGGTCCTGACGACCTTCCTCTTCGGGTCGATGTCTGTAACTTCGTCCGTCAGGATATCGACGCCGAGGGGCTCAAGGAACTTCTCAACTGGCAGTACGTCATCGTCAACGCTCTTCAGGGTTCCAAAGATGTAGGGAATTCCGCAGGGAATCATGCCCACCTTTTCCCTCTTGATGACGAGGACGCTCTTGTCCGGATAGAACTTCTTGGCCGAGATGGCCGTTGTGATACCTCCCGCGGAGGCTCCGATAATCACGACGTCGTACTTCATTCGCATCACCAGGAGAATTAGGTCGCCCTACTATTAAACACTTTCCTTAACTTTCGGTTCGCAACGTAAGCACTTTTCGGGGGAGAAATGGAGAGAAGAGAACATCACTCGCCCGTTGCGCCCTTGAGGGCATCCTTGCACGGACAGCGACGCTCCTTGGGAATGTGCTCCACTGCCTTCATGAGGAGGAGCTTTATCTCCTCGCCCTTCTTCGCCATGAGCTCGACGACCTCGGTGTGGGTGAGCTTCTCCTTGCTGATTCCCGCGGCATAGTTGGTGACTATGGCAACGCTCGCGTAGCACATCTCGAGCTCCCTCGCGAGGACCGCTTCCGGACACTGGGTCATGCCAACGACGTCGGCGCCGAGTATCTTGAGCGCCCTTATCTCGGCCCTCGTCTCAAACCTCGGCCCCTCCATGCAGGCGTATGTTCCGGTGGGATGATAGGTAAAGCCGAGCTCCTTGGAGGCGGTGATGAGGGCCTTCCTGAGCTCCGGGCAGTAGGGGTCTGTGAAGTCAACGTGCGCTACAAACTTCCTGTCGTGGGGGCTGTCCTCGCCGTCGTAGAAGGTGTAGTGCCTCGTCTTCGTGAAGTCCATGAGCTGGTCGAGGATTACGAAGTCGCCAGGCTTCATGTCGAGATTGAGCGAACCGACGGCCGAGGTTGCGAGAATCCTTTCAACACCGAGCTCGTGGAGCGCCCAGATGTTGGCGTGATAGTTTATTTTGTGGGGCGGAACGCTGTGCTTCTCCCCGTGCCTCGGCAAGAACGCTATCTCCTCGCCCTTGTAGGTTCCTATCTTGACCTTTACCGTTCCGTAGGGGGTCCCAACGGTTTCCTCCCTTATATTCTCAAGCAGTTTCGGGTCGTAGACTCCGGAGCCTCCAATAATGGCTATCCTCGGCATGGTATCACCTGAAAAGAGAATTGAGGGGAGGACTTTAAAACGTTAGCTCCCCTCCCAGAGTTTGCGCTGTGCTTCGGCGCGCTCTTCGATGTCCTCCTTAAGCTCTCCTCCCGTTTTGACCTCAAGAATTTTGGCAAGGATTTCGCTGAGGAGCCAAGAGCCCCAGCGCGGGTCCTTCACCTCAAGGGAAGCATCAATGGCCCCGTCAACGTCGTTCTCCTTGAGCTTCTCAACGGCGATGCTTCCGAAGGCCAACGAGCGGAGATAAGGATTGGTGACCTTTGAAGCCAGCTCCCAGGCGTCATCGTAGGCGTGGAGCTTCGAGAGGTAGCGGACTGCCTTGACTATCACCCTCTCGCTGTCGGTTTCAGAGCCTATTCTCTTCACGAGCTCGTAGTACTCCCCGCTCGGCTGTCTCTCAAGGAGGGCATCGAGTATTGTGCTCATTACGAGCTCTTTCTCATCGCCGATTAGCCTATCAATGAGTCTCTCAAGGAGTTCGGGCCTGTCAAGAACCGCCTGAACAAGGGACCTGAGGAGCTCAGAACGAAGCTCGCGTGGAACCTTGGACAGGACGCTTATAACGAAGTCTATTTCTCCCTGTGCGGCGACGCCTATGAGGAAGGAGATGAGAACCTCGAACCCAACTCTGGAAGATATGCTCAGGGCCACGTCAACGAACTTCTCATAGGTCCCCTCTGGAACGTTGGCCTTTTTGAGATGAACTGCAACGGCCTTCATTGCCTCCCCAAGCCAGTACTCGCTCTTGAACTCCGAGAGAACCTTGATGGCACTGCCGAACTCTTCCCTCTTCAGGTGCTCCTTAAGAACCTCATACGCCGCTATGGAATGCCAGGGTTCGTCTTCGATTAGCTCAAGGATGAGCCGGGCCTTACGCAGGTTGCCCTTCTCAATGTAGTGATGGATGACGTGAAGGAGGGTGTCGTTGCGCTTTACGTTGTTCTCAATCTCCTTGGCATAGAAGAAAGCGTCGTCAACACGTCCAAGCTCAAGAAGCCTGTGGACGAGTTCCTCAAGCATTTCATCCCGTAGGGGTTGAGGGAAGGTCTTAATGGACTCGTAAGCCTGAATAAAAGTCTTCGTGGCGCTTTTGGACCCCGTCTTCCCGAGAAATGTAGCGACTTCTATGAGGGCCTTCACGATTAGTATTGGGTTGTCTATCGAGGCAACGGCCTTCAGGGCCCGGGTGAATGCTTCGGCGTAGCGGGGATTTTTGGCCCGGTGCATGTAATATCCTATTCTCGCATACGTAATGGCCCGAAGATAAGGGTCCTTAATACTCCTTGTCAGGTAAAGCACTTCATTGTAAATATCAACCGACATGCTCCCACCAAGTTAGGTAACACAGAATCCTATTTATGATTTCCGGCCAAAGTCAGAAGTGGGTAAGGCAAAAGACGAAATCATCCGAGGTCGTCGTAAACGACTCCAACCACTTCTCCATCGTCAAGGGACACGAAGCTGACCTTGGTCTTCTTTCCGGTTTTGGGGTCAACTACAACGAAATCGGGCTGAAGAAGGTACCTGCTTGACGGCATGCGCCATACGTCCCCGTAGTGGGTCTTCATCTCTCTCAAAAACTTTGAGGGGTCACGCTTAATAACGGTTGCCATAGCCTATCACCGTTACTATGTACCACTTCAAAGTATAAAAGGCTTTCTGATAGACATTCGTTAAAAATAATATCGACAATCAACGAAGAGCAGGGTTAAAGCAGAGGAGGGAGCCTATTGGGACCCCGATTTCCCTCGCGATTGCCGGGCATTTGGCCTTGAGCAGAAAGAAGATTCTGGAGTCCCGAAGTTCACTCAGGGTCTCGAAGTTGGCCTGCCCCTTAGCAATGACGACGTCCGCCGAGCGGAAAACCTCAAGGAACTCCTCTGAAACGTGCTCGATTGGAGTGCCCGGCAGTCTCGAGCCCGTTGAGATGACCTCAGCAATTCCTTCGAAGCCTGCCTCAAGGAGGTCTTCAACGGTTGCATCGTTTATTATCGGGCCGGCCTTACCCGCAACGATTATTTTAAGGTTCGGAAACTCCTCTCTCAGCTTCCCGAGGAATAGCCTGTCGAAGTATATCTCACCGCAGTTGTCAACGAGGTAGAGAAGAACCCCAGCGCGCTTCAGTCTCGTGAAGAGCTCATCGCTGTGGTCTATACGAAGGCTCTCCTCGAGAACCTTTCTGATGTCCTCCTCAAGCTTCTCAGGGTTGTAGCCCGTTGAAAAGTCCACGACGTTTCCGGCTATCGCGAGCTTTAGTGCGGTTTTAAGGTCGGAATCCTCAAAGTGGCCCACAAGTCCCTTTGCCATCTCGTTTGAAAGGCGCTTGTAGTCCCTGAAAGGGTCGTCGTTCCCAATGAACTCGTAGAGGTCGAGGAAGAGCAATCCCCCAACGACTGCAGGAATTGAGTCCTTTGAGAACAGCTCGGAGGCGCGCTTGAGCGAAAACAACATCGCATCCCTGCGGGAATTTTCATCGGTTAAGCTCATCTCGACGATTTTCTGACACTGGTTTATCGCGCAGGCAACGCACTCGTGATGAATCCTCATAGCACCACCGGGGGAAATAGAAAAGACCGCTTAAATACTTCACTGGAGCATCTCGACGTACTCGAGCTCCTCGGGTATGGGCTTCTTTCTCTTCTCCCTCTCACGCGTGAACATGTACTCGTACATGGCTATCGGCCATATCATCTCTCTCACCTCCTTTTCATTCTCTCCAGTATCTACTACGGGTTTTTCGGTTTAAAAAGGTTTTCAGCCCCGATTTCAGCAAGAATGCCGTGTTCAGCGCTATACTCGCTCAAAAAATGCCTCAGGACGGATTTTGAGCCTCAATGAACACTTTTGTTCAAAGAAAAGAGACATATCATCGCTGTTTTTGAAAAATGCGTGCATTTATACAGAGCTTCCCCACCCAACCGTTTATAAACTCCCCAGCCCTCATAGTAACGGTGGTGAGATGGCGTTAGAAAAACTTGGAAAGGCCCTTAACAACGCCCTCAGGAAGCTCGCGCGCTCCGGAACCGTTGACGAGGCGACGATAAAGGAGGTAGTTAGGGACATCCAGAGGGCACTCCTGCAGGCGGACGTCAACGTCAAGCTCGTTCTTCAGCTCACGAAAACGATACAGAAGAGGGCCCTCGAAGAGGAACCGCCGGCGGGCGTCAGCAGGAAGGAGCACATCATCAAGATAGTCTACGAAGAGCTCACGAAGTTCCTAGGAACCGAGGCGAAGCCCCTCGAGATAAAGGAAAAGCCGACCGTTTTGCTCACCGTCGGTATTCAGGGTTCAGGAAAGACGACGAGCGTGGCTAAGCTGGCGAGGCACCTTCAGAAGAGGGGCTACAAGGTCGGTGTCGTATGTTCCGATACCTGGCGTCCCGGAGCGTACCACCAGCTCAGACAGCTCCTCGACCCCTACGGCATAGAGGTCTTCGGCGACCCCAACGAGAAGGACGCGGTCAAGCTCGCAAGGGAAGGGGTTGAGCACTTCCGCGAGAAAGGAGTTGACGTCATAATCGTGGACTCCGCCGGAAGGCACAAGGAGGAGAAGGGCCTCATCGAGGAGATGAGGCAGATAAGCGAGGCCATAAAGCCCCACGAGGTCATACTCGTCATAGACGGAACCATCGGCCAGCAGGCCTACAACCAGGCGCTGGCCTTCAAAGAAGCCACTCCGATAGGCTCGATAATCGTCACGAAGCTCGACGGTTCGGCCAAGGGCGGTGGAGCGCTTTCCGCCGTTGCCGCAACGGGGGCGCCGATTAAGTTCATAGGTGTCGGCGAGAGGATAGACGATTTGGAGCCCTTCGACCCCAAGCGCTTCGTTTCAAGGCTCCTCGGCCTTGGAGACATCCAGGGACTCCTTGAGAAGATTGAAGAGCTTCAGAAACAGCAGGAATTCACCGAGGAAGACGTTGAGAAGTTCCTCAAGGGCAAATTCAACCTCAAGGACATGTACGCCCAGCTCGAGGCGATGCAGAAGATGGGCCCGCTCAAGCAGATACTCCAGATGATTCCAGGCCTTGGCTACTCGCTTCCAGATGACGCGATTAAGGTCGGGGAGGAGAAGCTTAAGAGGTATCGCGTAATAATGGACTCGATGACGGAGGAGGAGCTTGAGCACCCGGAGATAATCAACTACTCCCGCATAAAGAGGATTGCCCGGGGTTCGGGAACGAGCACGTCTGAAGTCAGAGAGCTTTTAAACCAGTACAACCAAATGAAGAAGATGTTCAAGAGCATGAATAAGAGAAAGCTGGCCAAGATGGCCAAGAAGTTCAACTTAGGGGGGTTCGGGGTATGATTGAGGCCTTCGTGTTGGTGGTCGTAAAGCCCGGAAACGAGGAGAAGGTCTACGAGGAGCTCAAGAAGGACCCACGCGTTAAGGAGGCCTACAGGGTTTACGGCGAATACGACATAATACTCCGCGTGGAGGTTCCAAGGATAGAGGACCTTGACAAGTTCCACGACGAAGTCCTCAGAAAGATTCCGGAGATTGAGATGACCGAAACGCTGATTGCGAGCACCTACCGGGGGTGAAGCCTTGAGGTGGGTCGCGACTATTGACCTCGAAACCCTCGAGGTCGAGTCCGACCCTTCCTTCAAATTTAAATGCCTCGAGGAATGCGGAAAGTGTTGTGAAGAACTCGAAATTCCCCTAAGAGATGAGGACATAACGAGAATCGAAGAGCTTGGATACAACACGTGGGAGTTCGTGGATTATGAGAAACTTTTCTATCGGGGGGACAAGTTCCTTGGCTACGCCATAAAGAAGAGGCCCTTCGACGGGGCGTGCGTTTTCCTCGACCCTGAAACAAAGAGGTGCAGGATTTACGCCCACAGACCCCTCGCATGCAGACTCTACCCGTTCATCTTCATCAAACACGGGAAGAAGATGGAGATTTACGTTAAGGAGGACTCATTCTGCCCTGGAATCAATCATCCAGATGGGGAACCGGTTACAAAGGAGTTTCTCCTGAGGGAATACGGCGACGTCATAGAGGAGTACCGGCGTAAGGTTCTCGGATGACCGAAACGTATTTATACATTTTCTTGTTAAACAACGGGCACGCGGAGGTGAGAGGATGAGCCAGCTAAAGTCCGTCCAGGAGAAGCTCAGACTCATCAGGGTGTTGAGGCTCCTCAAGAAAAGCTACACCTACGAGGAACTCTCGAAAATAACGGGACTGCCGATAACGGTTCTGAACAGGTACGTTCGCGGAAAGGTCCTTCCAAGCGCCGAGAGGACGAGGGAACTGCTCCAGCTCCTCCTGCCCTACATAAACCTTGAGGAGGAGGTAAAGAAGAGGATAAAGTTCGATGAGAGGGGCTTCTTCGACAACATGCCCGTGCTCAGCGACACGGCCCTGATGAGTCTTATAGCGGAAGAGGTGGCCGGGAGGTACCTTGACAAGGACGTCGACAAGGTGCTCACTGCCGCAACCGATGGAATAGCCCTCGGCGTCCACATAGCGAGGGAACTCGGAGCGGACATAGTCTACGCCAAGAAGAAGAAGGAAGTCGGAGTTGAGAAGTTCTACGAGGTCAGCTACGTTCCCAGCGCCTCGGGAACCGTTATGACCCTGTACCTTCCCCAGTGGGCACTCAAGAAGGGCGAGAACGTCCTCATAGTGGACGACGTGATAAGGAGCGGAGAAACCCAGAGGGCCCTCGTCGAGATGACGAAGCAGGCCGGAGCAAAGCCGATAGGAATGTTCTTCCTCGTGAGCGTCGGCGACATCGTTGAGAAACTCCAGGAGGAATACGAGTTCCCGGTTGAAAGCCTCATAAGGTTGGATTGATATGAAGGGGTTCATCTACAACGCCGAGGGGCTGAGCCTGCCGATAGAGTTCGCCCCCGGCGTTCCCTTCAAGTTTGAGTGTAGCGAAGAGGATTGCGGAAAGAGGGTGGTTATAGAGGGAGTTGTCGTTGAGGTTGACAGCGACGAGTTCACGAGGGTTCTCGAAAGAACCGTGGAGACCAGCCCGGACTTCAAAAAAATCCTGGAGATAACGGCGAGACGCTACGTTTTCAGGGGAAAGGTCAACGGAAAGGAAGTGGAGCTTCCCGTTGAGAGCTTCGAGGACTTTGCAAAGCGCTTCCTCGACGAGGTGTTAGTCCTCAAGGGCTAACCTTGGCTCCTCCTTCACAACCTGCATGGCCACGCTCGTGTTCGTTTTCTCAACCCCATCCAGGGATAGAAGCCACTTCACGAAGCGGTTCATGTCCTCCCTGTCCTTAAACTTCGCTATGACGAAGATGTCAAACTCGCCCGTTATGTCGTAGACCATCATCGCCCGGGTTTTCTCGGCTATCTTTCTTTCTATCTCCGCTATCTTCCGCCCCTGCGCCTTGATTCCGATGAGCGCCGTTAACCCAAAGCCCAGCTTTTCGTAATCAAGAACCGGAGCGTAACCCTTGATAACACCCTCCTCTTCGAGCCTCTTTATCCTGTTGTACACGGTTCCCACAGCAACGTTCAGCTCCCTCGCTATCTCACGGTAGGAGAGCCTCGCGTTTTTCTGGAGGAGTGAGATTATCTTGATGTCGAGCTCATCCACCACCATCACCGCCAAAAGTAAACCGTAAACTTTAAATACTCTTCCCCGGGAGGGAATAGCGGGCAGTGGACCGGTAGCCTAGCCAGGATAGGGCGGCGGCCTCCTAAGCCGCAGGTCCGGGGTTCGAAGCCCCGCCGGTCCGCCATCACAGCCCCTGCTTGCGCAAGCGCTGGCGGAAAATTGGGTGCCTTTCTCGGGCATGTCCTTGTTTTAAGCAGGTTTCCTCCATTTGCTCCTTCAATCGGTGTTTCACTCTTCAAAGGCGCCCTTTAGGCGCCGAAAACAAAGTCGAAACTACTCGAAAGGGGCTTCATTTAGTGTCAAACCCCCAGTCAAAGTTGCACTCGCCTAATGCACGACTGACTTTTGCCCATTGGTAAGAACGGGCATTTCCGCCAGCTTTCACAAAGGCCGAGCGCGAAGTTTGACAAACGAGTTCCATTGAGCAGGATACCTCAAGATTCAAAAACCAAAGGAGGTGAGAGAGATGATAGAGGACGCACTCTTACTCTACCTTGAGAGCATGCACAGGGAGAAGAGGGCCAAGAAAAAGAAGGGACGCCTTCCCTTCTGATGCCCTGAGCCCTCTCAATACCCTTCTATCAAAACTCAAATGCCCCGAAACGTTTAAATACCTTGGAGCTTTTAGTTTCTTCAGGTAAGAAAAAACGGAGGTGGTATCATGGTGTACGTGGCTGTTTTGGCGAACATAAACGGAAACCTCCCCGCCCTGGCGAAGGCCCTCGAGAAGATTGAGGCTCTCAAGGAGGAAGGTTATGAGATTGAGAAGTACTACGTCCTTGGAAACGTCGTCGGTCTCTTCCCGTACCCGAGTGAGGTCCTTGACACGCTCGACGACCTCATCAGGAACAACGTCGTCAAGGTCATCCGCGGTGAGTTCGACCAGGTTATAGCCGCCAGCGACCCGCACGCGGAGGGGCCTGATTACATCGACAAGCTGGACTACCCACCATACATCAAGAAGGCCCTCAAGTACACCTGGGAGAAGCTCGGCCACGAGGGCAGGGAGTTCATCAGGGACCTGCCGATTTACCTCGTCGACAAGATAGGTAAGAACGACATCTTTGGCGTCTACGGAAGCCCGCTCAACCCGTTCGATGGGCAGGTTCTTCCCGACCAGCCGACGAGCTACTACGAGGCCATAATGAGGCCTGTCAAGGACTACGAGATACTCTTCGTGGCGTCGCCGAAGTACCCGGTCAACGCGATGACGAGGTACGGTAGGGTCATCTGCCCCGGAAGCATAGGCTACCCGCCGAGCAAGAACCACAAGGCAACCTTCGCGCTGGTTGACGTTGACACGCTCCACGCCAAGTTCATCGAGGTCGACTACGAGAAAGAGAAGAAGCTCGTTGAGGAGAAAATCAAGAAGGAAGGCCTTCCCGAGGAGCTCATCAAGATTCTCTACCGCGGGAAGGTCTGATTCCTCATCCTTTTTTGAAACCGAGGTAAAAGCCCGCGACGAAAGCGCTGGTTCCCGGGAGGATTCCAACGACCTTCTGGCTGAGGCTGACCACCTGCTGGGTAAGACTACCGGTCAGGTTGAATAGCTTGTCTGTGTTTATTGTTATTACTCCCTTCTGCTGGAGGTAGAATAGGCTCAGGACGTAGGCACCGATTATAGCTATCGCCAGCTTCATGAGTTTCTTGAGAGCGTATCCGGTGATGAATCCAACGAGGGCTCCAACGCCCATATCTCCAAACATGCCACTCACGTTGAAATCCATAATCACCACCGAGGTTCCTTAGGAAGCGAACGTATAAAACCTTATCCCCAAAAGGCTTAAATTACACGCTTCCAAAATATTTACAAGACGTAAAACAGGTGGGAGCATGACGACGCCAATAGAGAGGTTGAGGAATAAGGTTACGAAGGAGGTGCTCTGGCTCTACATACTCCGGCTCCTCGAGGAGAGGCCGATGTACGCCTACGAGCTCAAGGAGCGCATAAAAGAGGCCTTTGACTTCGAGCCAGCAACCGTCAGCTCGTACGTCGTCCTGTACAAGCTGGAGAAGGACGGCTACGTTACGGCAGAATGGCAGGAGAGCGAAACAGGAAAGCCGGCCAGAAAGTACTACAAGCTTACGCCGAAGGGTGAGGAACTGCTAAAAGAGGGAATAGAGTTTCTGGAAGAAACGCTGAAAAAGTTGAAGAAAACCTAATCAGCGTCCGCCACCGCGCGGTTCTCTGGCCTTGGGGCGAAGCCCCTTGTAACCACACTTTCTGCACTTCTTTGCGCCCCAGGGGTTGGTGGCGCCACAGCGCATGCAGATAAGCTTCCTGAAGATTCTTGCTTCAGCCTCGGGGAATCTCGCCATCTCAACCACCTCAAATGACCTTGACGGGTTTCGTTCAACGGGGAACTTTTAAAGGTTTGGTGCGGGGGACGGGATTTGAACCCGCGAAGCCCTGCGGCACCGGATCTTAAGTCCGGCCCCTTTGGCCAGGCTCGGGCACCCCCGCGCGAGGGGAAATACAGGGGGAAAGTTAAAAACCTTCCCCTCAGGTCCTCACAATCCTCATCTCGAAGTCCTCAACGGGAACCTTGAAGTCCTCCCTGCTCTCGATTTCCTTCCTGTTGTAGAGTATCTCCCTGGCGAGTATCCAGTAGATGAGCGCGAGGGCCTTTCTACCCTTGTTGTTGGTCGGAATGGCAAGGTCAACGTAGCTCAGGAAGTTCTCGGTGTCGACGAGGGCAACTATCGGTATTCCAATCTCAACGGCCTCCTTCATGGCCTGGTGGTCTGCCCTTGGGTCGGTGACGATGATGACGTCCGGCTCGAAGAAGTTCTTGACCTGCGGGTTGGTCATGGTTCCCGGGAGGAAACGGCCCGGAATGGCCCTGGCACCGGTGACTTCGCCGAACTTCTTGACGGGCTTCTGGCCGTAGAGCCTGACGCTAACGGCCAGGATGTTTTCCGGGTCGAACTTGGCGAGGAACTTACCGGCCACCTTGAGCCTCTCGTCGGTCTTCCTGACGTCGAGGACGTAGAGGCCGTCCTGCCTGACGCGGTATATGAACTTCTTCATGTCCTGGGTCTTCTGCTGGGTGCCGATGTGGACACCCGCTGCCAGATACTGGTCGAGTGGAACGAGATACTCCTCCATTTCCTTCACACCTCCTCATCCTTCAAAGGTTATTATCCTGCCCCTTTCACCCAAATCCTCAGCTATTCTTATCAGCTCGTTCAGCCTGGCGATGGAGTCCTTCCCCAGGACCATCGCCGGGCAACGGAAGCCCACCGCGAGGTGGGCAAGGGCCTCATCGGAGGACTCGTAGCGAGCCTCCGAGAGGATTGGAACGATTCTCTCCGACTTGGCGTCGTTTATGAGATTGTACAAGTCGGTGAGCGTGCCCAGGTTTATGGGTTTTATGGAGAGCGCGTTGTAGTAGCGCCTGTCGAGTATGTCCTTCTCACGGAAGAGGTACTCGCCGTCAACGAAGACCCCGTGGGTTCCGGCTATGAGCTCAAGGAAGAGCTCCTCACCGCCAATGGGCTTTATGTAAGCGACGTTGTTGTCCTCAACCGTCGAGAGGACGGTTTCAATGTCGAGCTCCTTCTTCTGGACGAGCCCGAGGGCAACCTCAAGGCCGAGCTCGTCGGTGGCCTTTTCGGTGGCCTTTGAGTAGGCCTCAACGGTGTTGCCCTCAACGTTCTCAAGGACGCTGTTGAAAGCGTCAACGACGTCGGTAATCTCCATCAAATCGCGAACCATGACGTAGTAGTCGAACTCCTCACCCCGACCGAGCTCAAGGATTGGAACGGGCAACTCAGTGGTGAAAGTTCCACCAAGATAGCTGTAGAGGGGAAGGTTCTTCTCGCTGGCGGCGGCCTTTGCAGTGGCTATAGAAACCGCCAGCGCGGTGTTGGCTCCGATGTGGCCGAAGTTCTCGGTTCCGTCTATCTCCCAGAGGTAGCTGTCTATCAGCTCCTGCTCGGTTGCGTCGAAGCCTATTAGCTCGGGTCCGATTATCTCGTCAACCTCGCTCACAGCGCGATGAGCCTCGGCTATGTAGAGGCTCGGGTTCTCGTCTATCGGCGAGGCAAACCGCCCAAAGCTCGAGCTGGTTATGACGTCTACCTCAACGGAGTATTTGCCCCCCTTGAGCACTGCAACCCTGCCGATTACGTTCTCTATCACCGTCATCGTTCATCAGCTCGGCCTTATTACGGTGAGCGGGATTATTCCCTTCTCGAACTCCATCAAGGCAGCTTGAAGGGGAGTTATTCCCTCGGGAACGTCTATCAGCACGGGGGCGCCCATCGCTATTTGCAGAGCCCTCGCACCGATGATGCGGGCCTTCTCAAAGCGGGTGTACTTGAACATACTCACCACCCCTTCCTTCCACACCTTCAAGAGAGGTTTTTTCAGTGAACGGAATGTTGGTGGGGCCGCCGGGATTTGAACCCGGGTCTCCGGCACCCCAAGCCGGGAGGATAGACCAAGCTACCCCACGGCCCCGCCCAGAATTGCGGTTTTTAGTAGACTTTATAAACCATTACCTGGTCGATGAGCTCCACGTGGCTGAGGAGCGTTCTCCTGCAGCAGTACCTCTCGACGCCGAGGTCGTCGAGGACCTTGCCAGGGTCTTCCCCGGCCTCAACCCTCTTCTTGAACTCGTAGTACTTGTCTGCCAGCACCTTTCCGCAGGTGAAGCACCTGACGGGGACTATCATTTCCCACACCTCAAATTGTTAAAGGGAAGGCATCAACGGTAGGACTTCTGCCTCTTGGCCCTCGGACCCTTGGTCGAGCGGTTGGGCTTGTGGGGCTCGGTCCTCCTGCTGTCGCCAACGAGCATAGTCCTGTCGTACTTCATAAACTTTTCCTTGAGGTTCATGTCGTTGGTCCACTCGACGAGGGCCCTTGCTATGGCAACGCGTGCGGCCTCGGCCTGACCCATGAAGCCTCCGCCCTCGACCTTGACGTCGATGTCAACCTTGCTGACAATCTCCTCGCCGGCAAGGATGAGCGGTTCCATAATGGTGAAGCGCGCTATCTCGGGCTCGATTATCTCGACGGGCTTGTGGTTGATTCTCACCCTTCCCTTTCCTTCCCTTATGGTGGCCCTCGCTATGGCGGTTTTCCTCTTTCCAGCAGTCTGGATGACCCTCATCTTTCTCACCTCAGAACTTTCCACCGAGGAACTTGGCCACTTCACCAACGGTGACGTACTTCGGCGTGGCAAGCCTCGACATGTGGGCCTCGCTTATGGTCTCAAGCTCCTTGCCCTCAAACTCCTTGGGAACGCCGACGTAGACCTTGAGCCTTCTGAAGGCCTTCCTTCCGCGGTCGGTCTTCCAGGGGAGCATGCCCCTAACGGTTCTCCTGACTATCTCGTCGCTCCTCTTCGGATAGAAGGGGCCCCTCCTCGGGTTGGTTCTGGTTCTGAGTTCGGTCCTCTGCTTGTACTTGGCGAAGATGTCCTCGCGGTTTCCGGTGATGATGGCCTTCTCGGCGTTGACGATAACGACCTCTTCGCCCTCGAGGAGCATCTTGGCAACCTTCGAGGCGAGCCTTCCGAGTATGAGTCCTTCAGCGTTAATAATCCTCATGGCCCATCACTCCATTATGATTACTCCACTACCCTTCGGGTTTCTCTCCATAAGCTCCTCGATGGTTATGACCTCGCCACCGGCCTCAAGGATTTTCTTCTTAGCGGTCTCGCTGAACTTCCAAGCTGCAACGGTGACCTTGTGCTCGAGCTTTCCTGCACCGAGGACGCTTCCCGGAACGATTACGGTGTCGCCCTCCTTGGTGTAGCGGTTTATCTTGCTGACGTTGACTTCAGCCCTCTGCCTTCTCGGCCTCTCAAGGCGCCAAGCGATGTCCTTCCAAATCTTAACTCCCTCTTCGTTCGACTTCTTCCTGAGTGCCCGAATGAGCCTTCTCAGGTTGATGTCGGTGGGACCGGTTCTCTTGACCATGAACATACCTCCTCAACGCTCTCGCAGGGAAACCGACAGGTGGACGGGGTGAGCGTTATGGTGCGGGGGCGGGGATTTGAACCCCGGAACCCCTACGGGACGGGACCCTGAATCCCGCGCCTTTGGCCAGGCTCGGCTACCCCCGCGTCAGTCGGCTAATTTATGGAGTTCGTTTATAAATCTATCGCTCTTCCTCATGAGTATCTTGAGCGCTATGCTCACGATTTCCTCAACGGGGAGCTCTCCGTTTGTTTCCACTGTAAAGACGAACGTTCCAGGCACTACTTCTTCCCTAATCTTCTCGCCCTCGTAGGCCTCGAACTTCCTCGGCAGGTAGAAGGCCTTGGTGGTGGTTATGACTATCTCGTCCTTCTTCTCCTCAACAGGTAAACCGCGCCTCTCGGCGAGCTCCTTGAGCTCTTCCCAGTCGGGAACGTCCTTGCTAACGTGGATTTTCGTCAGGTACTTGTAGTAGACGAAGCCCGGCTGCCACTTGGCGTGGTCCTTTCCGCGACCGAGCTTGGCGTAGGCGTTGAGCGTGAGCTTCTGCCCCTCGGCGAGCTTGACTATCGGAATGTTCGGGTTCGCGGGTTTGATTCCCTCGTCACTGCTCTTGAGGTCGCCGGAGTAAACCATACCGGGCCCCTCTGCCTCGAGTGAGAGAGTAACGGTGTAGTCGTCGAGTTCAAGCGCGTCGAGCGAGAACCTCTCGACAGGAGTCGTGAGAGGAATCATGGCCAACCTATGGGCGATTATCTCGTCGAATAAAGCGGAGTCGTTCTCGAAGAACTCGACCTCGTCAACGGCAAAGGTCGGGACGTCGGCCAAAATAGTCCTTCTAAGGGCGTTGGCAAAGGCGACGTCTATGCCGCTAACGATGAACTTTATCGAGTCCTCCCTCTTTTCAAGAATTTCAAACTTCGGCTCCATTTGCATCACCAAAAAAGAAGTTGTAGAGGTCAGACGCGCCTACCGCGCCTACCGCCCTTGGGCCTGGTTCCGTCGTGCGGTATCGGGGTAACGTCTTCCACCCTGCCGATTCTGAGGCCGGCCCTCGCGAGGGCCCTGATTGCCGCCTGAGCACCGGGTCCAGGGGTCTTGCTCTTGCTTCCTCCGGGGGCGCGAACCTTGATGTGAACACCGACGAAGCCCTTCTCCATAGCCTCTTCAGCGGCCCTCTTGGCGGCAATCATAGCCGCGTACGGAGAGGGCTCGTCCCTGTCGGCCTTGACGACCATACCACCGCTCCACCTGGAGACGGTCTCGGCCCCGGTGAGGTCGGTGATGTGGATGATGGTGTTGTTGTAGGAGGAGTAAATGTGGGCAACTCCCCACTTCTCCTTCTTCTTAAGGTTAACCTGCTGCTGGGTTTCCTCGCTCATGCCTCACCACCCTGCTTGGCCTGTTCGATAACCATTCTCTCCGGGTGAGATTCCTTCGCGAAGGGAGAGTTCTTGGAGTAGGTGATGGTGTCCTCCTCCTCGCGGAGGACGAGGTAGCCGGGTGAGCGGATTATCTGGCCGTTGACCTCGATGTGGCCGTGGACTATGAGCTGTCTGGCCTGCTTGATGGTCCTGGCGAGTCCCTTCTTGTAAACTATCGTCTGAAGCCTTCTCTCGAGGACGTCCTCAACGGTGAGCGAGAGAACGTCATCGAGAACTGCATCGGCCGGGAGAAGGCCGAGCCTGTGGAGCCTCTGGAGGAGCTGCTGCCTCTCGATTTCGGCCTGCTTACCGCGGGCGGCGAGAAGGCGCCTCGCCCTACGCCTGAACTCCTTGAGCTGGGTCTCGTGGCGCCAGAGCTCCTTCTTGTTCTTGAGGGCGTACTTCCTCTTCAGAACCCTCTCGCGGTCGAGTCTCTCCTTAATCCAGGGGTGAGAGGGAGTCTCGTACTTCTTCCTCTGCCTCTTCGGGTCTCCCATTTACACCACCTCACTTCTTCCTCCTGCTAACGCCGACCGTAGTTCCGTGCCTGAAGTTCGACCTGGTCCTCTGACCGCGGAGTGGCAGGCCGAGCTCGTGCCTTATACCGCGGTAAGCGCGTATTCTCCTGAGCCTGTTGACGTCCTCGCGCCAGGCCATAACGAGCTTGGCGGTAATGAGGTGCATGTCCTTGCCGGTCTCGTAGTCCTTCGGCCTGTTGACGGCCCAGGCCGGGATTCCGTGGGCGACGGGGTCCTCGAGGATTTTCTCTATCAGCTTGACCTGCTCGTCGGTGAGGTAACCGGCCTTCATGTAGGGGTCGAGTCCTGCAACCCTGAGCACCATAGTGGCGAAGTTTATTCCTATTCCCTTAATCCCTGTCAGTGCCCATCTCAACTGCTTGTGTCCATCCAAATCAACGCCCGCAACGCGGACTATGTGCCTGAAGTTCTCGGTCATTACGAATACACCTCCCATCCCTCTTGGGAATCAAAGGGATTTTGGCGCCGGGACGGGGATTTGAACCCCGGCGGGCAAACGCCCACGGGCTCTCAAGGCCCGCGCCTTCCCAGGCTAGGCAATCCCGGCGTACACGCGGTAACCGCTCCCCTTCGCGAGCTCTCTCACTTCGGTGAAGTGCTCATCCATGAGGGCCTTAATATACTTTGCCCCCTGCTTCGTCTTAATCACCAGTTGCAGGAGGCCACCATCGTTGAGATGCCGGGGAGCGTTTATAACTATTTCCCTCAGGACTTCCTTTCCCGCGTGCACGGGGGGATTGGTGATGATTGAGTCGAATTTTTCGCCCTTAACGGGCTCGTAGAGGCTTCCCCACCTGACCTCGGCGTTTCTAACGCCGTTGATTTTTAAGTTTTTCCTCGCTATGCTGACCGCTCTCCTGTTCACGTCGGTCATGACGACGTAGTCAACGAAGCGCGATGCGACTATGCCAATAGCCCCGTAGCCACAGCCCAAATCGAGGACGCGCCAGTTCCTGTCGAGAACCATGTTCTCTATGAGCAACTCCGTCCCCCGGTCGAGCTTCCCGAAGGAGAAGACACCGCTCGCAGTGATGAACTTGAAGCAGTGGCCCCTAAGGCAGACCTCTATCGTCTTCGTCTTCAGCGGGACGTTCGGCTCTTCGGAGTAGTAGTGGCTCATGTGCGGTGCTTCGTTGAGGGGTTTATAAAGGTGGGGATGCACGCGAATCCATGTCCAGGTTGGCAGGTTTCACCAGCGCTATTGCTCATCGATTCCCACACCATGAATCCTCAACCTCAACCACCCGATAAACGTCCCGAAGGGCAAAAACATCGTCGTAAAGAGGTACAGGAGCCTAAACATAGTTAACAGGGATTCCCGGATAAACGAAAAGCTGTAGTTCCCTGTGATTATCATCAAAGCAACCACCACCCCAAGTCCATAAAAGACGGCATAAAACAAGCGTCCAGCCCCAATTTCAGCGTATTTCCTCTCCAGCAGTCCCCTCTCAATGAGCTTCCGTGTTATCTTGTAGTCTTTTTCAGAGACAACCGCGAAAACTACCCCAGCCAGCCCACTGATGATTACGTTGTCAGTTACAAACAGGTACAGCCCCAAAGTAATGGCAACAAAATTCATAACGGCCCGGATTTTGAGTACCCGGTCAGATATCACATATTTGTGGGCCATCATGGAGTAGTACCAGCCAGCGATAACAAAAACATAAAGAGCCATTGAAACACTCTTTTCCAAGCTAACACCGGAGAAGTATGAAATCATGAATAGGAGAATTGACGCCGAAAGCTCCCTCAGAAAGTTCTGCCAGGAGTAAGTGATTTTCTCAGGCGTCTTATTCTTGCTATAAAACGCCGAGGCGAGGAACATCAGGGAGGAGCCTATTGCAAAGAGAGCGCCGAGCACCTTGACGAGGGAAACGAACGAAGTTCCCGGTTTTGCAAAGACCAGATACATAAACCCGAACAAGAGCACACCGAACCCAAACGAGCCCAGGAAAAAGATGAGGTACCTTAAGCCCCTGGATTTTAAGAGCCCAGACTTTCTCCATTTCTCTGGTTCCTTCCAAAGAACATGGGCCAGAGTATAGAGAAGCGATAGGACGACCCCAAACAAGAAGCTTTCTCGCCATGGAAGCGAAAGGAAGTAGTGAAACATGACTGCCAGAAAAACAATCCCGAGAAGAAAGTTTAGGAGGAGACGAGGGTCCTTCCAGCCCATATACATGCCACCTTGCTACGATACGCTAAAACGTTTAATAAAAGTTGTTTATGAGGAAAATCAATCAAAAGCACCCAACTCTTCCGCCGGCGCTTGCGTCAGCAAGGGGCGCTACCACATTTTGGGATACCAGTCCCTTGGCATGAAGACCTTGTCAACGTCAACCGCTATGCCCTTGCTCCTCTGGAGCATCTCCCCGCTCGTCATCGTGGCCTTTCCTAAAGCGACAAGCTCGTCCTTGAGGGTCATTATCGCAACGAGGTCACCCTTCTTTATGCCCTTGTGGAGCTTGACTATTCCCGGAACGGCCAAATCTGCACCGTGCGTCACAGCTGAAACGGCCGAATCCCTTATCCACACCTTGGGGAGGTGTTCGACGGCCTTCTCCATCGGCTGTATCGCCTTCCGGAAGTACTCCTCAATGCCGTCCTCCTTCCAGAAGTGGTAGTAGTCCACCAAATCGTGGAGCGTCACCAGCGTCTCGTCCTCCTTGAAGGGACCGCTTCTGGTACGGCGCAACTCGGCCATGTGAGCTCCAACGCCCAAAGCTAGACCTATGTGGTGGATGAGCGAGCGTATGTACGTTCCCGCCTCGACGCCAACGCGGAAGAGCACGTCCCTGCCGTCTATCTCGAGCACGTCGATGTAGTAGACCTTCCTCGTCCTCAGGCGCCTCTTTACGGCACTCCTCAGCGGTGGCCTCTGGATTATCTCGCCCTGGAACTCCCTCATGACTGCGAGGATTTTGTCCTCGGGAACGTCACCGTGAAGGTGCATCAAAGCTACGTACTCCTTACCTGCAGGAAGGAGCGCCTGAACGACCCTCGTGGCCCTCTCAAGGGCAACCGGTAAAACACCACTGACCTTGGGGTCGAGGGTTCCGCCGTGGCCGGCCTTGCTCAGGTTGAAGAGCTTCTTAATCCACGCGACAACTTCGTGGCTCGTCGGTCCCGGCGGCTTGTCGAGGTTGATTATGCCGAACTGTATGTGCATCTCCATCGGCCTCTTCTCCGGCGGAAAGCCCCACTTTGGATTCGTCTCGGCCTTCTCGTCCTTAATCAGTACCTCTCGCTTTATGTCAGCCGGAAGGATTCTCCTCACTTCGTCCCTCGCCATGAGCATCACCGATGAGCGTTATCGCCCTAAACTCGAAAACTCCCCTTATAAACCCACCTAATACTTAAAGCGATACGTGAAAACCGGCCAGTTGGGGAGGTATTTGACCAGTTTGAGGTAGCCGGGGACGAAGACTTCCCGTTTACCCTTCTTCAGCCCCTTTATTATTGCCCTAACGACGTCTTCGGGTTCTATTGAACCCTTCGGGTATGGCACGTTGTTCCGGGTGAAGAACTCCGTCTTGACCTGCTTTGGATAGACGCGCATGACACGGATTCCCCTATTCTTCAGCTCCCGCTCGAGGTTCACCGCGAGGTAGTGCAGTGCGCCCTTGGCGGCGCAGTAAGATGGAAGCTCGGGAACGTTCACGAAGGCGACCCCGCTGATTACGAAGACGACCGTTGAGCCGGGTCTAAAGAGGGGCAACAGCTCCCGCGTGAGCTCAATGGGAACCAACGCGTTAACCTTGAATAGCCTCTCGAGTTCTTCGTCGCTATGCTTAAGAAGGGGCTTCCTGAGTGCATAGCCGGCGTTGTTCACGAGGAGGTCGAGTTCCCCTATTCCAAGCTCCCTTAGGGCTTTTGCTATTCTTTCTGCACTGTTTGGCTCGCTTAAGTCAGCAACGATGTAGTCAAAGTCGCCGAGGGCCTTCAGCTCCTCGAGCTTCTCCCGTCTCCTTCCCACGCCAACAACACTGTAACTTTCATCAAGCAACACCTTCACGAGAAGCCTTCCGATTCCACCGGTTGCGCCGGTAACGAGTGCAATCATGTCAATCCCCGAAGAATTAACGAGAGAAGCGTTAAGAAACTTATTGGAAGAAGAGTGAGGGAAAGCCCTCACTCAAGGCTTATGCCGGCCTCTTCGAGGGCCTTCTTTATCTCCTCGTCGGAGGCACCGCGCTCGATGTTGACCTTCTCCGGAAGGGGCTCGAGGTGCTTGACGTTCATCCTCCTGCGCTTGACCTTGTTGAGGCCAGCGCCGGTGACGAGGACGAAGTTCTTGTCGATTATGTCGGCAACGACGACCTTCTGTCCGGCCCTCCTTCCAGCAATAACGACGGCAATCCTTCCGACCTCAATAGCTGGCATTCATCCCACCTCCTTCTTTTTGTTTTCCGGGCTTGAACCCGACCCCGCGTCGCCGTCGGGGTAAAGGTGGTCGATGGCGGCCTTCACAATCGCGAAGACCCCATCGGGACCCCATTTGGCAGTGTTTATGATTAAATCGTAAATCGACTTGTCCTCGATGTCGATACCGTAGAGGTTTAAATACCTTTTCCTGTTCTGTTTCTCCCTCTCGGCAATCTGGACGAAGGCCTCCTCAACGGAGACGCCTTCCCTTCTTGCAACCCTCTTGGCACGCTCCATTATTGGAGCGTCGAGCCATATCTTAAGGTCCGCGTTCTTGACCATCCATCCGGCGAGCCTACCCTCAATGACAACGTTACACTCCTTGGCTGCCTCGACCTGCCTCCGGTCAACTTCCCTATCTATCTCCGGGTGGAACTCGACGTACTTCTGGAATTCCTCCAGGGTCATTCCCCTTTCCTTCGCCATCTGCCGGAATATCAACCCGGCGTAAACGTGCTTGAAGCCGTAGTGCTTGGCAAGGTTCCGGCAGAGGGTAGTAGTTCCGGAACCGGCCAGACCACTGACGGTTATGACGAGGCAGCCCTTCGGCATAGGCGCACCTCAGCTGAGGGAAGCCCTAACCTGGGCCTTCATAACCTTCCTCATGCAGCTCGGGCAGAGGTTCGGGTAGGGTCTCTCGGGCCTCTTGGCGGTCTTCGGGAGCTTCCTGAGCTCACTCGGCCTTCCGCGCGGAACGCCGTTGAGGGGCCTTCCGCACATGGCGCAGTGGGCAACCTTGGGCTTCCTCCTCTCGAAGTGGATTACGGTTCTTCCTCCGGGAGTCCTAACGTACTTCCTCCTCCATGACCTTGAGCGGTACATCGGCTTCATTACTCTCACCTCGCAACCCCTTTCAGCGGAGCGTTTTTAAATTTATCCCATGTCGAGGAGCTTTCTGAGCACCATACCAATGACGTAGCTCGAAAGGATGTACCAGCCGAAGTAGCCAAGTTCACTTCCCGACAGAGCGGAGTGGTACATCTTGTGGAACCAGTCGAAGAGGAAGAAGTTAAAGGGAGCCTTGGCTATCGCGACCTCGGTGTACCATCTCCTGAGCCAGCTGAAGAATATCCAGAATATTGGCATCGTTAGGAACATTGGAACCATCTGTTGCTTCATAAGTTCGCCCTGCATCTTCATAAGCTCTAACTGCTTCTGCTGGGCCTTTCTGAGCTTCTTTTCATCACCGCTCTTCTGCGCCTCCCTCATTTCCTTCTGAACTTCCTTGGCGAGCTTCTGGAGTTTCTTCTGCTTCTCAATGTCCGTGAAGAAGTAGTAGAGCAACGTGTAAAACCCGCCGATTATGAAGCCCATGAACGTTATGACCCATAGCGGGTGGTAGTTCATCATAAACGGCCCAAAGACCTTGTCAAGGAACTGATAAATCCCCTCAATCATACTCACTCACCGCCAGGTCCAGCACTTGGACGAGTTCGTTAACCGCCTCTTCAAGACCCTTATCCTCGTGGTTCTCGATTATCTTTATGAGTGCGTTTGAGTGCATGGCGTAGCTCACCGCCGCGGCCCTGTTGAGGTCCTGGTGCCTCTCAATCTGCTCCTCGGTCTCAACGTCCCTGTCCCTCTTGAGGTCGCGGAGACGCCTTCCGAGTATCTCGCTCGGCGTCGCCTCGATTATCACTATGAAGTTGGGGTTTATGACCTCTATAACCTCCCTGGGAAAACCAAGTAAGTAGCCAACGGGAGTCCTTATGGTCGCGTGGGTGTCGAGCAGTACCGGTTCCTCCCGGGCTATCTCGACTATCTTCTGGGCGGCTTTGAGCTGGAGCTCCCTCTGCGTTTTCGGGTCGAGCTTTCTCATCTCATCCCTGTGCTCAACGAGACCGGCCTTAACGGCCTCTTCAAACATTAGGTCGCCGAAGTTTACGAGCCTGAACCTCGCACGGGTTCTCTTGAGGGCAAGTCTCGTAATGGTACTTTTGCCAACTCCTGGAATGCCTGTAATCATGACCACAAACGGCATAGCTCTCACCCAGGGAGTTCTGGTGGGGTAAGGAAGAACGGCCTTAAAAGGTTTTGCAAAAAGGAAAGGGTCACTTGGCGAAGAACCTTCTGAGGGCAGGGAACATCTCCGTTGCCTGCTCCCTCGCTATCTCCTCGTAGAACCTGTAGAGTATACCGACCGTCAGCAGTATTCCTGTTCCCGTACCCAGCGCTCCGAAGAAGTCCGCGAGCACTGCCACCAACGCCAGCGTGAATGAACCCCAGAATGTAACGTACGGTATGTAGCGCTGGAGGACCCTCTCAAGGATTCTCGGGTCGCGCCTGAAGCCCGGAATCTGAAGTCCTGCCTGCTGGAGCTGTCTTGCTATGCTCTTCGCGTCGAGTCCAGTCAGCTCAACCCAGAGGAAACCGAATATCAGCGACCAGAATATCGTCATTATCGCGTAGACGAAGGCCCTCCAGGGGTCGGCTATGACGTGGAAGATGTCCCTT
Source organism: Thermococcus sp. 21S9 (assembly GCF_012027635.1). Taxonomy (NCBI): domain Archaea; kingdom Methanobacteriati; phylum Methanobacteriota; class Thermococci; order Thermococcales; family Thermococcaceae; genus Thermococcus; species Thermococcus sp. 21S9. The sequence continues at coordinate 1,128,211 of NZ_SNUS01000001.1, read as the reverse complement.
GGTGGGTAGAGGTACGTGACGAAACCGCTGGTCGGGTATCCGTTCTCCCCAAAGGTTCCAAGCCAGGTTATGCCGTAGTTATTGAGGAGCCTGGCCCAGAGCTGTATGTTGGCGTAGAGCGCCATGGTGAGGATTATCGGGATGTTGCTGACGTACATGAACCTTATCGGGTACCTTCCGCGAACGGTTACACGACCGTAGCTGAGCGGAATCTCGACGCGCATGCTCTCAAGGTAGACGACGATGAGGAATACCACTATTGTTCCCATGAGCTTGACCATGTCCGGCAGGGTACCACCACGGTAGAGGGCACCGGTAATGTCCCCCTTAAGGAGGTGCTGTATGAACGCAGGGATAGCACCGACGATTGCCGGCTGGCCAGTGAGCGGGTCGATGTACTCCTTGCTCGGTATTGGCGCGAGGGCCTTGTAAATGACCGTCTGCGAAACTCCCGCGGCAATGAAGAGACTGATACCACTGCCTATTCCCCACTTGCTGACGAGTTCATCAAGGAGTATAAGCATAGTTGACGCGAATCCCAGCTGGAGGACTATCAGGAGCGCAAGGCCCAAGCCAATGTAGACGAACCCATCCGGACTCGTGACGGTCTGGAATGCACCTATCCCAGTGCTGACCTTACCAAACGCTCCCGCGAAGACGTAGATAGCCGCCTCGAAGAAGCTCATGAATACCGAAAACAGCTTCTGAGCGGCCTGGTAAAACCTCCTATCCTCGGGATTTGAAAGGTCGAGCTTAACTATCTCGGAACCAACGAGAAGCTGCATGATTATACTCGCGGTAACGATGGGACCGATACCCAGAGTTAACAGGGAGCCACTCCTACCCGCAAGCACGAAACGGAGCGTTGCAAAGTAATCCTGAACCTTGGGTGGGATTCCATACAACGGGATTTCAGCGAGTATGAAGTAGAGCAGTAGAACTATTCCGGTCCACATGAACTTCTCCTTGAGGGGAACGTGCCTCTTCGGCCTCTCAACCTCGGGGAAGTAGCGCTCTATGGCGTATACAATGTCCCTTACCTTTCCCATAGCCGACACCCGCCAAAAGTTGAAAGAAATCAGGCGAGGATGACCTCGCCACCAGCGGCCTTAATCTTCTCCTCGGCCTTGGGGGTAACGTAGTAGGCCTTGACAACGATGGCGCGGGTGAGCTTTCCTGTACCGAGAACCTTGTCAACGCCGAGCTGGGTGGCGTCGAAGACGAGCTTTCCTTCCTCCTCGTAGATGATGCCCATGTCCTTGAAGAGCTCGAAGTTCTCGTCGATGTCGCTCAGGTTGATGACCTTGGGGACGTACTGAACGGCCTTGGGCCTGTGGAATCCGCGCTTGCCGAGGCGGTCGGGGGCGTACTTGATGGTCCAGGTGAACTTCTGGTCCTTCCTCTTACCGGTACCGGCCATACCACGACCGCCCTTGCTTCCTCCTCCTCTGTGCTTCTTCTTGCACCCCCATCCGTGAGTGTGACTTCCGCGGAACTTCCTAACCTTCTTCCTCCTCCTAATCATCTCTCGCCACCTCAGAGCATTCTCTCAATGAGCTCGTTAATCTTCTCGCCCCTGTAACCTAAAGCCCCGCCTTCCTTGAAGGTGCGCTTCTTGCTTCCCTTCAGTCCTCCCCTCGGCGGGTGGAGCCTGAAGACGGGCTTGATGTTGGGTAAATCCCTGAGCTTCATCTCGCCGTTGATGACCTTATCGGCGAACTCCTCGATGGTCATTCCAAGCTTCTCCTGGACGTACTCGTCGGTTATCGGCTTGTTGCCGACGAGCCTGCCCCTCTTTCTGAGGAGCTTGACGAGGGTCTCCTTGTCTATTTCGCCCCAGGTGATGTAGTCCTTGACCTTCTGTATCATTCCACGGTAGCTCGGGTTGTCGTCGACTATGACGAGGTGGTTAATCCTGTGAAGGCGAAGCATGGCGAGGGTGTCCCTCACCTCTCCCCTCGCCCTAATCCCGCTCCTAAGCCTTATGAGTGCGAGCTTTGCCATCTTCTCTCACCTCACTCAAGGGTGAAGCTCTGAGGCATCGCCCTGCCAACGACGATACCGTACTTCTCCTCCATACCGGGCTGTATGGCAACGCGGTTGGTGTTGTAGAGGGCGTTGAAAACTGCCTTGGCGAAGTTGACGGTGGTCCTCGTCTCACCGAGGGTCTGAGACCAGACGTCCTGAACGCCAGCCAGGCTCAGTATCTTCTTGCCGACGTCACCGATGACCAGTCCAAGGCCACGCGGTCCGGGCATGAGCTTGACGCGGACGCTTCCCTCTTTGCCCTCGACGGCGAACGGAATCGAGTGTGGCCTCCTGCACCTGCACTCCCATGAACCGCAACCGCGCTTGATTTCGATGATGTTCATCTTGGCGTAGCTGATGGCCTTCCTGATGGCTATACCGACTTCCCTTCCGTGGCCGATTCCGAGGCCGACGTAGCCGTCCCTGTTGCCAACAGCTGCGAGAACCCTGAAGCGAATCCTCCTACCGCTGTCGGTCATTCTGACGGTGAGAGCGATGTCGAGCACTTCCTGATTCTCCCTGAGGTTGGTCTCGGGAAGGAGGACGTCGACTATCTCGGGCTCCTTTATCTGGTAACCCTTCCTGAATATCTCGTGAATGTCAGTTATCTGACCCTCCTTGACGAGCATGCCGAGCTTGGTCCTCGGCTCCCACTCCTCAAGAACCCTCTGGGCAATCTCTCTCGGGTCGCTCATTCTCTCGCCCCCTCAAACTTCTCGATTATCTTGGCCTTAACCTCTTCAAAGTGCTCGGGGAGCTTCTCGGGCTCAAGGCCCTTGACGAGGTAGCCACCAAACTGCTTCCTGTAAAGGGCCTCGTCCTCCTCCTTGAGGGCCTTGGCGTATTCCGCCACGTGCTCGCCCCTTATCCTGTAGTCCTCGGGGAATATCTCCTCGCTGTGCGGAACGTTCAAGCCAGCGTCAACGGCTCCCTTGAGGACGGCGAAGATTGAACTGCCCCTCGTCGGCGGGTGAAGGCCTATGTCGAGTATGGCCTCCTCAACGCCGGCCTTCTTTGCCTTGTAACCGATGAGCAGTCCGAGGAGGTAGGCGCTCGGGGTGTTTCCGGTGTGGCCCTTCCAGCCGAAGTCCCTGATAAGCTCCCTCGTGTGGGCGGAAACTATCGTCCTGTCGCCCTTCGGGTCGTAGACTATAATCTGCGCTATGTGGTGGTTGAGGGTCTTCCTCACGACGAGCCTCGGCTTCTTGCTCTTGAGGAGCTTGAGCCTCTTGTGGTAGTTGGTCTTACCCTCTCTCCTCCTCCTGAAGGGAACCCTATACCTTGGTCCTCTCGCCATTTATCTCACCTCACTCCTTCAAGATGCCGTGCTCCTGCATGAACAGGTAGAGCTGCCTCTTGTTCTTGAACTGGCCACCCTTGGCCCTGATGTAGAGCCTCCTGTAGGTGTGGGCGTCAATCTTGCCCTCGGCCTTGAGCTTCCTGAGTTCCTTCCTGAGGGCCCTTATGGTCATCATCCAGCGCTCCTTCTTGCCCATCCTGGCGGTCTTCTTACCCTTCCTGCTTCCGGGGCCCCTGTGGCGTCCCTTCTTCCTCGCCTCGTGGAAGGCCCTCGCCCTGGCCCTGCTCTGGCCCTTGATGGGCTTCTTCTTGATGACGCCGTCGTGGATGAGCCTCTTTATGTCCTCCCTTGTTATTGCCGCGGCAACGTCGTCAATCCTCTCGGGGTCAATCCAAACCCTGTTCTCACCGCACTTCAAAATGTCAGCGGCAATCCTTCTCTGCATCTTAAGCATGAGCATCACCTCGCGTTGAGGACCTTAATTCCGAGCTCCTTGGCCCTCGCGATTATAAGCTCCCTCTTCCTCGCGCCGACGGTTCCAGCTATCCTCGCGGCCTGCCTGGTCGGGTCTATTGCCTCGAGTTCCTTGACGTTGTGAACGAGGACTTCCTCGTAACCGCTCGGGTGAAGCCCGCGAACGGCCTTCGGTGAGCTCCAGCCTATGCTCGGTGAGCGGGGCTTGCCCTTCTTCTTGAGCCTCATCTTGCTGTCGATTCCCTTGGGCCTGCGCCACTTGGGGTTGTTCTTGAACTTCGGGTACCTCCACCACTCCTGACGGAGGAACTTGGGCTTCTTCCTCTTGAGCCTGGCCCTCACCCTAAGGAGTCTCGCCTTCTCGTCCATTTCTCACACCTCAGAACTTTATCGGCTTGCCAGCCTTCTCAACTATGTAAATACCATCCTGGAAGACACGCCTGTCCCACTTCGTTATCCTCGTGGCCTGCTCGATGTTGGCCGCGGTCTGGCCAACGGCTTCCTTGTCTATGCCCTCAACGGTTATCTCCTGACCGCGAACCTTCACCGTAACGCCCGGAAGGATTTTGGCCCTCCTCGGGTTCTTCTCACCGAGGAAGTTCTCGATGACGACCTCGTCGCCCTGGACCTTGACGGTGACCGGGAAGTGGCTGTAGACCACTTTGAGCTTATAGGTGAAGCCCTCGGTGACGCCCTTAATCATGTTGGCTATGTGGGCCTTGAAGGTTCTCGCGATGGCGATGTCCTTCTTCCTCGGGAACTCCTTGTAAACAACGACCTTGCCGTCCTCGGTGAATATCTTAACGCCCGGGTACTTGAGCTCCCTCTGGAGTTCTCCCTTGGGGCCCTTGACCTTGACGGTGTTGCCTTCGATGGTGACCTCGACTCCCTCTGGAATCTCAACCTCTTCCCTTATCCACGCGTCTATCGGCATCGCTCTCACCTCAGTAGACGTAGGCTATCAGCCTTCCACCGATGCCCTTCTCACGGGCCTCCTTGTGGGTCATAACGCCCTGGGAGGTGGACACTATGAGGATTCCGAACTCGAACGCTGGAAGGAACCTCTTCTCCCAGTACTCGTAGTCCCTGGCCTTGACGGGGAACCTCGGCTTAATCGCACCGGCCTTGTTTATCTTGCCGATGAGCTGAACGCGGTAGATGCCTGCCCTTCCATCGTCTATGAACTCGAACTCGCCGATGTAGCCGTTCTCCTGCATAACCCTGAGAACCTCACCGATGAGCTTCGAGGCGGGCTTTATGTAAACCTCCTTCTTTCCAACCCTCTCGCTGTTGGTCATGTGGGAGAGAGCGTTCGCAAGCGGGTCAAGCAGAGTCATCGCTTCTCACCTCACTCATACTTCTTGAAGCCGAGCTTTGGAGCGACCTCGCGGAAGCAGTGCCTGCAGAGCATAAGGCCGTGTATCCTGATTATCGGGCCGTACTGGCCGCAACGCATGCACCTTCTCGCTCCCTTACCAAACTTTCTCGGCTTCCTCTTGTTGTAATCAGCCTTCGCCATCTCACAATCCCTCCACGTTGACCTTGAACTCCTCAATAGCGAAGACTATACCCTCTTCCTTCGTCAGCTTGTGCTTGGCCGGTATCTTCCTCCTCTGCCTCTTCCTCTTGGCGACCCTAAAGCCGGGCCTCTCAAGGGTGACGCAGACGTCCATACCGAAGATACCTATCTCGGGGTCGTACTCGACGCCCGGTATGTTGATGTGCTCCTGGATTCCAAAGCAGAAGTTCCCGTGCTCGTCGAAGTTGCCGACGCTGAGCTTCCTGTCAACGGCCTCAAGGAGCCTGTCGAGCATCTCGTAGGCCTTCTTTCCACGGAGGGTGACCTTAACCGCTATCGGCTCACCGCGCCTTATTCCGAAGTCCTTGTTGGTCTGCTTCGCGCGCCTCCTTATCGGCTTCTGGCCGACGAGGCCCTGGAGCATCTTCTCGGCCTTGGTAAGCCTCTCACCGCTCTCGCCAACACCGATGTTTATGGTGAGCTTCGCAATCCTCGGCTTCCTCATCGGGTGAGCTTCCCAGTCTGCAAGGATAGCCTCCCTGTTAATCTGCATCGTCTCTCACCTCACGGAAGGGAAATCTCCGGCTTGTCCTTACCAACGACGAAGGCGTACTCCTTCAGGGTGTCAAAGAGCTCGCCGTTCTCGTCCTCGATGGTGACGACGTCGGGCCAGCCCATTGGGAAGTGCCTGACCTCGACTATCTTACCCTTCCTCGCGACGTTCTTACCCTGGGTAACGAAGACGTAGGCACCGACCTCGAAGGGCAGTATCTTGACTATCTGCCTCTCCGGAACCTTCATGATGACGGTGTATGAGGTCTTGTAAGCATCTTTCTCGGCAAGGCCAACGAGGTGGTTGGTTCCGTCGTGGAGGTTGAGCTGGACCTTCGCGCCCTTGACCATCCTCTTGTTGTCAATCCTGAAGGGCTTGAGCTTTGCCTCTTCCTCGCTTATCGGGTGGAGGATGAGCTTGCCAATCCTGTTGGGCAGAACCCTGTAGTGCTCCCCGGTTTCCGGAATCGAGACAACGTCCATGATTCCAACGGGGAACTTGTAGTCCTTCCTAACCCTACCGTCAACGAGTATCTTGCCCTCGTTGAGTATCTTCCTGGCCTCACGAGCGGTCTTGGCGTAGCCGAGGTAATCCCTGACTATGTAAAGGAGCGGTATGGAAGTCTTCATGCTGTGCGGACCCGGGCTCGGGCGAACGGCCCACTTGTAGGCCTTCCTGTGGATGTACCAAGCGGTCGGGGCGGCAAGTCTCTTAAGGTGCCTCTTCGGACCCTTTCTCGCCATCACTCAGCCCTCCTCTTAATTATCTTCTCTCTCCTCTCATCGTCAAGGTTGAGGTCAACAATCATCACGTTCGAGGGGTGGAGCGGGTAGTAAACCTCGGTTCCGTCGGTTCTCTTCTGGATGACGCCCTCAACGTGAATCCTGTACCTCTTGAGGTCGACCTCGACGACCTTTCCCTCCTTACCCTTGAAGTCTCCGCGCATGACCTTGACCTTGTCGCCGACCCTAATCGGGAGGTTTCTGACGCCGTACTTCTCCCTGAGGTCCTCGCTGAGGGTCGCGCTCATTATCTTGTTCCTAAGGTGAAGGGGAGCGTTGTAGAGGAACTTCCTCTGCTTTCTCGGCTGTTTCATATCAAGCTTCATAACTCTCACCTCACAGCACTATGCTCGCTATGCTACCGAGCCTGACCCACCTCTCGGCGGCCTCTCTGGCTATGGCACCCCTGATTTCGGTTCCCCTCGGGACGCCTTCGGGGGTAACTATCGCGGCCGCGTTGTCCTCGAACTTGACGCGCATGCCGTCGAGCCTTCTGTACTCCTTCCTCTGCCTGACGACGACAGCCCTGACGACCTGGTGCCTTATGTCGGGCCTTCCCTTCTTGACGGTCGCAACGACCATGTCACCGACTCCAGCGCTGGCAAGCCTCCTCCTGGTTCCCTTGTAGCCGACGACGCCGATTATCTGGATGACCTTGGCACCGCTGTTGTCGGCGACCTTGAGGTAGGCCCCAATCGGGAGCGCGCGGGTGGGCCTAACGGGGCTGATTCCCCTCGTCGCACCGGCACCCTTCTTGGCCATTGCCTCACACCCCCTCCTTCCTCTCGGCCCTCTCAAGGACGGCCACAACTACCCAGCTCTTGGTCTTGCTTATCGGCCTGGTCTCGGCTATGAGGACTTTGTCGCCGGTCTTGGCGTTGATGCACTCCGGGTTGTGGGCGTGAACCTTGCTCCTCCTGAGCTCGTAACGCTCGTATTTCTTGAGGTAGTGGTAGTACTGCCTCTCAACGACGACGGTCTTCTTACCCTTGTCGCTGACGACTATACCTTCAACGTATCTCCCGTGTATCTTGAGGTTCCCGTGCCAGGGGCACTTGGGGTCGTTACATACCTCAGCGGGAGGCTGAACCCTCAATCCAATCTCTCTCATTTCCGCCACCTCTTCTTGAGTCTCATCTCGGGCCTTCCAATCAAATCACGACCGTTGATTCGGATTTTCTCATCGCCGAGGTCGAACTCAATCTCGACCACGTCCTTTGGAACGACCCAAACCCTCTCCCCACCTATGGTGAGGGTGTTCCTCGTCTCGTCAAGGACGTAGCCCTCGATGCCGACCAGCTCTGGATGAGATGCCCTTATAATCTTTGCTTTGAGGCCTATGAGCTCGTGCCAGACTAGGTTTTTCCGCGTCACTCGACCTCGATGAGCTCCTCGGAAAATCCAAGGTCTCCGAGCAACTTCTTGATACGGTCCCTGTGGTCGCCCTGGAGCTCTATCCTTCCCTTCTTTACGGTTCCGCCACATGCCAGCTTCGCCTTCAGCTTCTTTGCTATGTCCTCGAGGTCGAACTCCTTCTCGTCTATGCCCTCGATTATGGTCTTAAGCTTTCCGTAGCGGGCCCTCTCAATGTAGACCCTAATCCTCTGCTGTTCCTTCAGGACCTCCTTAAAGAGCATCTCATCCAGAGGGTTCACAATCCTCGGCACCTAACCTCACCTTTTCTCCCTAAGCTTCTCCTTCTTTATGGTAAGCAGGCGCGCGATGTCGCGCCTGAGGTTGCGGATGACCATGGGGTTCTCGAGGGAAGCCCCCATGGTGAGCACGCCCCTCTCCTTGGCAAGCTCGAGGCGGAGCTCCCTTATCTTCTGCTCAATCTCCTCTATGCTCATCTCCCTAATCTCACTGGGCTTCATCGGCGCTCACCTCTTCCTCGACTATGTCCTTGACCTCAATCTCATCTGGCAACCTCGCGTCAGGTGGCATGATGGCAACCTTAACTCCTATAACACCGAGCTTGAGCAGGGCCTGAGCATAGCCCTTGCTGACGAGGGTCTCGGCCGGGTTGCCGACCTTGGCGAGGTAGCCCTGGTAGAACCTGACACTCTTGGCTCTCTCACCGGTGAGCTTTCCGCTGAGCCTAATCTCAACACCGCGAGCACCGTTCCTCATGATGGCCCTGATTGCTGAGTAAGCGGCCCTCCTGAAGTGGATTCCCCTCTCGAGGGCCTGAGCAAGCCTTACCGCCTGAACCTTGGCGTTGAGGTAGGGGTTCTTGATTTCCTCGACCTCAATCTGCGGGTTCTCGAGACCGAACTGCCTCTCGAGGATTCTGGTCAGTTCCCTTATCCTCCTTCCACCCCTGCCGATGACGTAACCGGGGCTCGCGGCAAAGATTATGACCTTGGTTCCAAGGGGAGTCTTCTTGATGTCAAGGCCTCCGTAACCGCCCCTTCTAAGTTCTTTCTCAAGGTACTCGTCGATGAGCATCTCCTTAACGCCTTCCTTGATGAAGTACCTCTCGATAGCCAAAGGTCTCACCTCCTAATCTCCTCGACGACTATCTCTATGTGGGTCGTCTCCTCGTTGAACGGGGTGGCCCTTCCAAAGGCCCTCGGGATGTAGCCCCTGAGGACCGGGCCTCTGTGCGCTGCCGCGTGGATTATCTTGAGCCTGTCGACGTCGAGGCCCTTCTGCTCAGCGTTGTTCTTGGCGTTGAGGAGTATCTTCTTGACGGCCTTGGCGACCTTGACCGGGTACCTTCCGGGGCCGAAGCCCTTGCCCGGCTTGTGACCCTGGCTGTCGTTGAAGCGCTTCATAGGAACGGGCCTTCTAAGGTTTATAACGTCGTCAAGGTACTTGAGGGCGTCGTTGAGCATCATACCCCTTATCTCCCTGAGGAGCTCGACGCTGTGCTTGGGTGAAATCCTGAGGTCCCTTCCGCTTGCGCGAGCCATCCTCTCGGGGTCAAAATTTTGGAATGAGTAGGAAAACCTGCCCCTGCTCATCTAAACCACCTCACTTGATTGCCACGAACATCGATGACCTGGTAGCTCCAACACCCGGTGAGCCGTGCTGGACTATCTTCCTCGTGAGGGCGAACTCACCGAGGTAGTGGCCTATCATCTCCTCCTTTATCTCAATCGGGACGAACTCCTTGCCGTTGTAGACGTGAATGGTAATGCCGACCATCTCAGGGAGGACTATCATGTCCCTGCTGTGGGTCCTTATGGGCTTGCTGTACTTGCCCTTCTTGGCCAGGCGAATCTTCCTGAGGAGCTTCTTCTGCTCCGGGCTAAGGCCCCTCTTGAGGCTTCTCCTCTGCCTGGCCGGAAGGAGCTTGGCGAACTCCTCAAGGGACATGTTGAGCAGTTCATCGAGCGTGTAACCCCTATACTTAAACTCCTTCTTTCTCGCCATCTTCACTTCCTCCTACCAGTTCTTCTCGCGGCTATGTGACCGACCTTCCTTCCGGGCGGAGCGCGCCTCGAAACGGTGCTCGGCCTGCCTATGTGGTGCTCCTTACCACCGTGCGGGTGGTTGACGGCGTTCATCTTGACACCCCTCGGCTTGGGCCAGAACCTGTTCCTGGCCTTGGCGATGTAGTAGGCCTTACCGGCCTTGACGATGGGCTTCTCGAGCCTTCCACCGCCGGCAACGACACCGATGGTTGCCCTGCACTCGGGCTTGAACTGCTTGAGCTCACCGCTCGGAAGCTGAACGATGACCTTGCCCTTCTCCCTGCTGACGACGAGGGCGTAGGTTCCTCCAGCCCTGACGTACTTTCCGCCGTCGCCCGGAATGCCCTCGATGTTGTAAACGTAGGTTCCCTCCGGTATCTTGGCGAGCGGAAGGGTGTTGCCTATCGCCACCGGAGCCTCGGGGCCGATGTAGATTTCCTGGCCGACGAGGACTCCTTCCGGAGCGAGGATGAGCTTCTTGGTCCCGTCCTCGAACTTGACCCTCGCGACCGGGGCGGTCCTTCCCGGGTCGTGGAGGATTTCCTCAACGATTCCCCTGAGGGTCTTCTCCTTAGTCACGCTAAGAGGAACGTACTTAACGGCTCCCCTGTACCTGTGGGAAGGAGCGCGGAAGGTGGTAGTGCCCTTACCCCTCCTCTGCTGTATGAGACTCTTTCCCATCTCACATCACCTCAGAACAATCCCAACCTTGCGGCAATCTCACTCGCGTCGTATTCGGGCTTGAGCTTGACGTAAGCTTTTTTCTCGCCCCTCATGGTGATGAGGGTGTTGACCTTCTCGACCTTGACGTTGAACATCTCTTCCACGGCCCTCTTGATGTCGGCCTTGGTAGCTCTTCTGTCCACTATGAATGTGAGCTTGTTCTCCCTCTCTATGAGCGAAACAGCCTTTTCGGTAACGAGTGGCCTTATGATAACCTTATAGGGGTCCATCTCTCATCACCCGTAGATTTCCCTAAGCCTCTCTATAGCGCCCTTAGTCCAGACCGTAAGCCTTCCGGGGTGAGTTCCGGGCGCGAGAAGCTCAACGCCGAGGTTGTCAACGGTAACGACGTCAACACCTGGGTGGTTCCTCGCTCCCTGGACGATTCCCTCGTTCTTGGCAACGACGATGAGCGGGCCCTTGGCCTTCTTGTAGCGCCTTCCGCGCATCTTACCCTTACCGGCCCTTATCTTGGTGTTCCTCTTGGCCCTCTCGATGTCGTCCCAAACGCCGAGCTTCTTGAATATCTCCCTGGTCTGGGCGGTCTTGAAGACCTTCTCAAGGTCGTCAACGACGACCAGCGGGAAGGCCGGAACGTTGTCAACCACGTGACCCCTCGCCCTAACGAGGTCGGGGTTGGCGGTTGCGGCAATGGCGCTCATTATGGCCAACCTGCGCTCCTTCTTGTTGATGTCCTCCCAGATTATCTTCTCGACCTTCGGCGGATGGGTTCTCCTTCCACCGCGAGCGAACGGAACGAATGCCGCGAACCTCGGCGGGGTCTTTATCCTCTCAACCCTCGCCATTCCGTGGCCCTTACCGATGTTCTCAGTGACCCTTCTCTTACCCGCCTGCGGGTCCCTTCCCTGGGGCTGTATCCTGTGGGTCCAGGAAGCGATGACAGCTCTCCTGATGAGGTCGGGCCTGAAGGGAGTGCTGAACACCTTGGGGAGCTCTATCTCCTCAACGGGCTCGCCTTCGAGGTTGAAGACCTTAACCTTCATTTATCTCACCTCACTGCTTGGACTCCCTACTGACGTAGGTTATCTGGGGCCTCTCAACGGGTGGCTTCTTCTTGGGTGGCCTTATAGCAGGCCTAACGCGGATTATCCTCTTGAAGGAACCCGGAACGCTACCCTCAATCATAAGGAAGTCGCTCCTGACGATTCCGTAGTGCGGGAAGCCACCCTTCGGGGTTATCTCAATCTCGTTGCCGTTGAGCACGAGCTTTCCGTTCTCGCCTATCGCTATGAGCCTCTTGTTGAACTCGGTCCTGTGGTGGAAGCCCATCTGACCGGCCTGCGGAACGGTCCACATGACGCGAGCGGGGTGCCAGGGACCGAGGTTACCGATGTGCCTGCCCTTTCCGGCCCTCTGGGCCTTGTGGAACTGGACCTTGACTCCCCAGCGCTTGACCGGGCCCTGGGTACCCTTACCCTTGGTGACCGCTATGACGTCGAGGAGCTCACCCTCGTGGAGAACCTCGCTCGCGCGGAGCTCCTTGCCTATCTTCTCCTTGGCGTAGTCGAACTTGGCCTTAACGTCGTCGCCACCGATGGCGTACTCCATAACCTCGGGCTTCTTCTTGAGCTTGATGAGCCAGGGCTGGGTGTGGACGAGAAGCCTGACGTCGACAATCTCGCCGTCGTTGACGAGGTCCTCAAGCTGACCGAGCTTGGCCTTGAAGGCCTCCTCGTCGTAGTTCTTCGGCAGGGTCTTTATACGCCTCTTGACGTTGTCGTTGAGCTCGTGGAACCAAACTTCGGTGGCGGTCTCAAGGCCAAGGTAGCCCTGCTTGTAGGCCCTGATTCCGTAGACGAAGAGAGGCGGAACCTCAACTATGGTCACGGGCACGAATATCTCCTTGCCCTTGGTGAGCCCGGGGCTGTCGTCTATCATGAGGATGTGGGTCATTCCGGCCTTGTAGCCAGCAAAGCCCAGCATCCTGACCTCACTGTCCTTTGGCCACTTCTTGATTCTCGGGACTACACTCCTAGCCCTTTTCCTTGGGCTGAAGGCGAGTGAACCTCTCCTTGGTCTGTGAACCTTTCCCATCTCAATCCCTCCTCATGAGATTGAATATCGCCAGCGTGGCGAGGAGCGCCTCCTCGGTGCGGACGGTTTTAGTTTTCTGATTTGGAATCGTGTTGAGCACGAAGTCGAACTCGTACTCTCCGCCGAGGAGCTCCATAACGCCCTTCCTCGGCGAGCCAAAGGCGATACCAACCTCCCCTTCGAGCGGGGGAAGGTTGACCTTTCTCACGTCGCGACCCTTCCTCGAGGTCGCGATTGCCAAATCCAGGTGAGCCTTTTTAAGTGTTTTCGCCAGGGGCTTCCCACTCAGGTGGACTTTGTACCCCCAGTATTCAGTTGGCTTCGCCGGAACGACCTTGAGGGGTCTCGTTGACACGATTCTGAACGTTGCCCTGCCTTCGACGTTTCCCTCAACGATTGCCAGCTCGTCGAGTCCAATGTCCGCGTAGATTCTCCTTCCCTTCCGGAAGGCGTAGCCCTCGCGGATTTCCCCGACCCTTGGTTTTCCCTTGAGCTTGTGATGTGGCGTCCTGAGCGGGGGGACGACGCCCACGTACTTGAGCTCGGGCATCAGGGGAAACAGCCTCTTCCTGAGGTACTGCGGGGTCTCCATGTACTCAAGGACCGTTTTTATGAACTTCCCGTCCCTTCCGCCTGCCCTGTAAATCCAGATGTGCTCGACGCCGAAGATTGCGCAGGCCCTCGCAACCTGCCCAACCTTGTACGTCCGGATTTTTGGGTCGTCGGTTTCCTCAAGGAGGGAATCGGGAATGAAGACGTGCCAGGCCATATTTCGCCCCCACTGTCCTCCCTAACCCCAACGCGCTGAAGGGAGCTTATGGAGACTATTTAAAAGACTTTCGAACCCTGCAACCCTTTTTCGTGTTTGAGAGTATGAAAATTTTTTGCAAACGAAAGACAAGGGGGCTCTGCCCCCTTATCTCTCTGTACTCTCAAACCCCCGGAGGGGGCTTCGCCCCATAACCCCCGTTTTCTTCCAAACCTCCGGGGGGCTAGCGCCCCCACACCCCCAAACTTCGCGCAGGCGAACAAGCTTTAAGAAAGCTTGACCAAAGAAGTGCCCTATCTCGCCAACGGGCAAAAAGACAGTTGTGCACTAATTAAGGCGCGATTTTAAAACGAGTTTAACTTCAAAGATGCCTTGAGTATTAGTTTCAACTTATTTTTGGCGTCCGAAGGACGCCGTTTGGAGAGTGAAACACTCAACAAAGGGCAAGTTAATAAGAAACTCCACTTTACAATTGTTAAATCTTAGAACATGCACTCACTCTTCCGCCAGCGCTTTCGTCAGAAAGGGCTGTACTGGTGGGCCCGCGGGGCTTCGAACCCCGGACCTCCGCCTCGTGAGGGCGGCGTCATAACCAGACTAGACCACGGGCCCGCCCGGAGTATGGAGAGCGGGCAAAAATATAAAGCTTTCGCTAAACCTCCTTCAAAATCTCCTCGGGCGCACCCGCGAACTCGACCAAGTACTCCGCCTCGACGATGTGGAGCCTTCCCGGAACTATGAGAACGTGGGGTTGCCTTCCAAAGTCCTCGTTAATCATATCCTTGACGTAGCCTGCCCTTATCCTCGGGTTCAGCGAGCCGGCCCTTGCCAGAACCACGACGAGGGTTTCGGGCGTGAAAACGCCTTCCCTCTTCATCTCCTCTACCTGAAGGAGTATCTCCATCGCCTCGTTGGCGGTCATGTAGCGGTTCCGCTCGGCCTTTATGTCGAGGAAGAGAAGCGTGTGAAGACCGCGTTCCCGGTTCTCCCTGATTACGTCGTAGTGGCTCGTTGGGAACCAGTTCTTCTCCGGATAGGCAACGGTCGCGCTCTTTCCGAACTTGTAAATTTGAAGCCCGGTTACGGCCACCGCGGAGTAGATGCTCGGGGCGTGAATCACGTAGCTCTCAACACCGGCCTTCTTCGCCCGGATTCTCAGGTCGGAGTGGGTCGTCGCCACCATCGGGTCTCCGGCGGTGAGAAACGCCACGTCCTTCTCCTTCGCCTCCGGAAGGACGATTTTCTCGAAGTTGAGCTCAACGTCCTCCCTGCTCAGCCTGACTATTGGCTTGCCTATGAGTTCTTCCACTTTGTCTATCGTCGTTCCCGCGAGGAGCGATGTGTAGAACTCCGCGAAGACCTTCTCACACTTCCTGGCCGTTTCGAGGCCCTTGAGCGTTATGTCCTTCTCATCGTAGAGTCCGAGCCCTATGAAGTAGAGCGCCATTCTCACCACCGATACCGGATTTCCCTAAAACTTTTAAGTTTTGGGAAAACTACTTAAAGGTTTTTGGCGAACCTAACCCGGTGAGGGCCGTGCAGGTCAGCAAGAGGGAGGAGGAGTACCTGGAGGCTATGTACATCCTTCACAAGAATAAGGGTGTAATCAGGGTTAAGGACATAGCCAAGATAATGAACGTCAAACCGCCGAGCGTCGTTGACGCCCTCAAAAAGCTCGCCGAAAAGGGTCTCGTTGAGTACGAGAAGTACGACAGGATTCTTCTAACGGAGGAGGGCAAGAGAATAGCGGAGGAGACCTACTCGAAGCACGTCTTCCTCACGAAGTTCTTCGTTGACATTCTCGGAATTCCGCCCGAGATAGCTGAGCACGACGCCTGCCAGTTCGAGCACTACGTCAGCGAGATTACGGTCAAGAGAATGAAAGAGTTCGCGAAGTTCATTCAAGAGCAGTGTCCGTACGTTCTCAAGCAGTTCCTCAAGGAGAAACTGGAGGAATGATTCTTTTCTGCTTCCGTCTTCTTGTTCCAGCGTTTCTTTTGAAGAATAGAAAGTTCAAAATGGAAGAATTCAGAAGAGACCTCCAAGGTAGGCAAAGTAGGCTATAAAGACACCGGCCAGGACGTACATGAGCGGATGAACTTCCCTCCAGCGACCACTGAAGACCTTGAGGACTGTGTAGCTTATGAAGCCCACTCCTATTCCGTCCGCTATTGAGTAGGTGTACGGTATCGTGACGAGCACAAGGAACGCCGGCAGGGCCTCGGTGTGGTCGCTGAAGTCGACCTCCTTTAGGGCACTGAGCATGTAGTAACCGACTATGACGAGCGCGGGAGCGGTTGCGAAGGAAGGTATCGCGCCGGCGAGGGGAGCTATGAAGAGGCCTATCGCGAGGAAAAGCAGGCCGGTAACGAGGGCCGTCATTCCCGTCCTTCCGCCCTCTTCGATTCCCGCTGCACTCTCAATGTAAGTGGTGACTGTTGATGTTCCAAGGACGGCACCGAGGGTCGTTCCAATTGCATCGGTGAGGAGAACCTTCTCCGCATCGGGAACCTTGCCGTCCTTAGTGAGGAAGCCAGCCTTGGCGCTCAGGCCGGTAACGGTTCCAAGGGTGTCAAAGAAGTCAACCATGAAGAACGCGAAGACGACTCCAAGGGCTCCGGCGCTTATGAGACCGTGAAGGTCCATCTTCATGAAGGTGTAGCTTATAGTCGGCGTCGAGAACAGCTTGTGTGGCCACGGCGCCGCTCCGGTAATCCAACCAAGGAAGCTCGTCGTGAGGATTGATATGAGCAGGGCCCCCTTGATGCGCATGGAAATCAGAACACCTGTGAGGAGGAGTCCGAAGACGAAGAGGAGAACGTGCTTTGAGGTCAGAACCGATGTGTTCAGGCCGGTGAACTTAAGGGTTCCACTCAGGAGAACAGTCTTGCCAAGCGGGATGACGGCATCCTTGGCACCCTCAACCTGCGCGGAGAGCAGGCCAACGTCGTTCAGGCCAATAAGCGTCAGGAACAGACCAATTCCAGCACCGATGGCATACTTCTGGCTCCTTGGAATCGCGTGGATTACCGCGCTCCTGACCTTGGTGAGGGTGAGCGCGATGAAGATTAGGCCCTCGACAAAGACCGCCGCAAGGGCGACCTTCCAGCCGTACTTAGGCGCGACAGTGTACGCGAAGTAGGCGTTGAGACCCATTCCCGGCGCGAGGGCGAAGGGCTTCTTGGCATAGATACCCATGAGAATCGTCGTGAGTCCTGCAGAGAGCGCAGTTACGGCGACGAGGGAGTCAAAGGCATCCTTTCCCATCGCAGCGCTGAGTATCTGCGGATTGACAAAGAGGATGTACGCCATCGTGAGGAACGTCGTTATTCCAGCGAGAACTTCGGTTTTCATATTGGTTCCATACCTGTCAAACTCGAAGTACCTCTCAAACCACTCCATGAGCGTCCCCCCAGATGTTGACATAAAAACGGCGATAGAATGAGCTTATAAAACTTTTTTTGACATAAATCTGTTATAAACTGAGGAGGGAGAAAGACCTTACTAAGATGCCCACCCGCGGAGGAACGCGGTTTGGCTCAAAGGGCAAATCCGGCAGGGGACGCTCCGCTATGATTGTATGACCCTCGACGTCCAGATAAAGCCTCATCCTCCCAGGGAGGAGCTCGTAACCTGTAACAGTGGCATCTTCACCTTCAGTTATCAAAACACTTTCAGGCCTGAAGAACACCTTAACATTTCCATCAGCACCAACCGGGAACTCAAGGTTTCCAAGCCTCGCCACGCCGTTCTCGGCCTCAAGCTCAAGGATGTTGCTCGTCCCGAGGAACCGCGCCACGAACTCCGTCCTCGGCCGGTAGTAGAGCTCGAGTGGCTCTCCCACCTGTTCGATTCTTCCGACGTTCATGACGGCAATCCTGTCGCTTATAGCCATCGCTTCCTCCTGGTCGTGGGTGACGTAGACCGTCGTTATCCCGAGCTCGCGCTGAATCCGCCTTATCTCGGAGCGGAGGCGCTCCCTTATCTTCGCGTCGAGGTTGCTGAGGGGCTCGTCCAGGAGCAGGACTTCCGGCTCAATGACAAGAGCCCTCGCGAGGGCAACGCGCTGTTGCTGTCCGCCACTCAACTGCTCCGGATAGCGGTTTTCAAGGCCCTCCAGCCCGACGAGTTCGAGGGCCCATCGAACCCGCCTCTCTATCTCCCCCTTCGAGAGCCTCCTCATCTCCAGACCGAAGGCGATGTTCTTGAAGACCGTCATGTGGGGAAAGAGCGCGTAGTCCTGAAAGACTATGCCGATGTTCCTCTCGTTGGGCTCAAGGTCCGTAACGTCGGTACCGCCAAAGAAAACCCTCCCTGAGTCAGGCTTTTCAAGGCCCGCTATAATCCTCAGCGTCGTCGTTTTTCCACAGCCACTCGGGCCGAGCAACGTCAGGAACTCGCCGTCCTTCACCGAGAGGTCAACGCGAAGCTCAAAGCCGTCCCAGCGCTTGCTTACGTTCCTGAGCTCAATACTCACCATACCTCCTCACCGACCTTTTCTATTATTAGGAATCCTACTGCAGACACCACCATCAGGATGGCCGAGAGGGCAGAAGCGCTTCCAAAGTGCCTCGCACCAAGAAACTTGTAAACGGCGAGGCTCATCGTGGTGTACTCCGGCGGGGCGAGCATGTAGGTCGCTCCCAGCTCGGCTATACTCATCGCGAAGGCGAAGATTGCCCCAACGATGAGGCTTCCAAGGGCCAGTGGCAGTTCCACCTTCAGGAATGCCTTCCACTCGTTGGCTCCGAGCGTCAAGGCGGCCTCGCGCAGGTTCCGCTTTATCTTGGCCAGTCCGGTTGAGAGGGAGCGGAAGACGAAGGGGTAGGCTATGACGGAGTGGGCTATAGCCACAATCCAGAAGGTGTAGTAGAGGGGCGTTGACTGGAAGACCATTATGTATCCGAGCGCGACCGTTACTGGGGAACTCGCAAGGGGTAGCATGACGAGAACGTCGAGAACGCGCTTTCCCCGGAAGTCCCAACGGTTCAGCAGGTAAGCGAGCGGGAGCGCGACGAGAATCGAGATTACAACGGTCGTGAAACCGAAGAGGAGGGAGTTCTTTATCGCACCGAGGGTCGAGACGCCGAACATCGGGTTGTACTCCGGCGAGAAGACCCTGCGGTAGTTCTCAAGGCTGAGGTGACCGTTGAAGAGAAGGGAGTCGTAAACTATCGCCAGCAGTGGGGCAACGATGAAGACGAACACGAGAACCGAATACAGGACCACACCCAGCCCCCTGATACTGAGAAAATCCCTCGGCCCGAGCTTCTGGGGTCTTTGAAGAACCCTCTGCTCCTCCCTCTTAGAGTACGCCTCAAGGGAGCGGAGGTAGAGGTACATGAAGATGGCACTCAGGGTTATCTGAATCACAGCCAGAGCGGAGCCGGTCCGGAAGTCAAGAAGGGTCATGACGGTCGAGAAGATGTCCACCTCCATGGTCACGTAGCGGTAGCCACCGAGGATTAGAGGGATTGAGAAGCTCAGGAAGCAGAAGACAAAGGTGAGCATCGCCGAGGCAAAGATTGCGGGCGAAATTAGGGGCAGGGTCACCTTCCAGAAAAGCCTGAAGCCCCGCGCACCGAGCGTTTTGGCCATCTCCTCGTAGTGGGGATTAACGCGTTGCCAGAGCGACGAGACCATTCTAACCACTATCGGGAAGTTGTAGAAGGCGTGGGCGAGGAGTATGGCCTTCCACGTGTAGATTATCCCCGGGTCGCGTCCGAGGAGGTGGGCTATGAAGCCGTCCTTTCCGAAGAGGAGGATGAAGCCGAGGGCGACCATTATACCAGGCATTACGAAGGGGACTGTCAGAATAGCCCTGATTACCCTCTTGCCCGGAAAGTCGTACTTGGCAAAGATGTACGCCCCGGGGAGGCCAATAATGAGCGTAAGGACGGTCGAGGCGAGCGCCTGGCCGATTGTAAAGCGTATAACCCAGCGGTGGTAGGAGTTGCCGAGGACTGCCGAGAGGAACTTGGGCGTCGGGCCGTTATCCCAGAGACCCAGCTTTAGAATATGCACCATAGGCAGGTAGAAGAAGAGGAGCAGGAAGGCCAGCGGGAAGGCTATGAGTAGGTAGCTCGGCCTGAACCTCATGGCCAAAACTCGGTTTTGAGGGTTTATAAGGGTTGATTAACAATAAAACCTTCCCAAACACGAAAGCAAAGTATAGTTATCACCGTCCATCTTCCCCCACCTGAGCCTTAAAGTACTCCTCGGCCCTTTTAATGAGGAACTCGTCCTCCACCTTCCGGCCGATGCGCTTGAAGGTGAGTCCAACGATTTTTAAACTGAACAATGCTTTGTCCTCTAAAATGTCACTGTAGCACTCTTCATCCGTCAAATCGATTTCCTCTATCGAAACGAGCACTTTATAGTTATCTAGGGTTTTAACAAGCACATACTCCTTCTCCTCCCGCCTGGGTCGTTCAATAAGCTCGTAAAGGCCATCTTCAATGCCAAGGAGCTCTTTCTTCACCACTGTGAGACCAGAGGGCAGAATTTCGAGCTTTCTGTTTTTAATTGTCTCGGGAAGCAAGTTTATGAGCAAATACGACATGTCTTGCTCGAAGCCAAGTTCTGTAAGGTCTGTATCATCCCGGTAGCCGCATATTAGGAGGGGTTCTGCCTTCATGAATTGTTTTAAGAGCCTGATAACCTCCGAGCTGAGGACGAACCACCACCAGCTTCTTGGATTAGGGTGGATTTCGAGGATTGTGTAGCCTTTGACAGTATAAATCCGAAAGTCCGCATCGACTATCGTCTCACCATCGTCAGTCCTCAGTGGCGGGTCAAAGAGCAACTCACCTGAGGTGATTAACTGAAAGTCCTCTCCTAAAAGACCCTTCCCTCTGAGGTAATCCATCCGAGCATCACCGAACTCTTCATCCCTAACCTCAACTTTAAACTCCCTTTTAAGGAAGTCTTCAACCTCTTCTGGCTTCTTATCAAAGACAAGGTAGACGTAGGTATCAACACCCATAATTTCACCACCTTTGCTATAGTTTGGAAAAAATAAAATAAGAAAGTTAGTTAAAGGACCCGAGATAAACTAAGTTTAATCAACGTATTGTATTTTGAACTAATAATGTCGCCCGATGGATTTTTAATCCAACCTGAAATAGATTTCCCAAATCCTAAAAGCACTGTTGGTGTTGAATCGTTTGGGTGATACCATGAAGGCCCCAGAGCTGGGAATCAAAATCGGCGTTTACGAGCACGGAAAGAGGAACTCGATAGCGGATTTGGGCGTTAAAGTCGGCCACACGACGCTCATCGAAGGGGAGGACGTGAGAACTGGCGTGACGGTTCTCTTACCACCGGTCAAGAACCCCTACAAAGAGAGGCTCTTCTCGGCCACTTTCGTCATGAACGGCTTCTCCAAGCCGATAGGCTTCGTCCAGGTTGACGAGCTCGGCTACATTGAGACTCCGATAGCGTTAACCAACACGCTGAGCGTCTACACGGTCGCGAGCGCGATGGTGAAGCACATGATTGAGCTGAACCCCGATTTGAAGAGCGTTTCTCCCCTCGTCATGGAGTGCAACGACGCTTACCTCAACAACGTCAGGAAGATGGCGGTTAGGGAGGAGCACTACTTCGAGGCCCTCAAAAACGCCTCGCTGGACTTCGAGGAGGGAGCAGTTGGAGCGGGAACTGGAATGAGCGCCTTCGAGTTCAAGGGCGGGATAGGCTCGTCTTCACGGGTTGTCGAGATAGGTGGCGAGAGCTATACGGTCGCCTCGCTCGTCCTCGCGAACTTCGGAAAACGGGAGGACCTGACCATCGCCGGCGTTCCCGTCGGTCTCGAGCTGAAGGACTACCCTGGAAGGGGAACCTCTGGTAAGGGTAGCATCTCGATGGTGGTAGCGACAGACACTCCGCTAACGGCGAGGCAACTGAAGAGGCTCGCGAAGAGGGCCGTTGTGGGCCTCGCGAGGACGGGTGGCTACGCCTATCACGGCAGTGGCGACGTCATCTTAGCTTTCTCGACCGCTCAAACCGTTCCCTTCGACAAAGAACCACACCCGATAAGTTTCCTGCCCGACAACGCCCTCAGCAGGCTCTTCAAGGCAACGGCTGAGGCGACGGAAGAGGCGATAATCAACGCCCTCCTGGGGGCGAAAACCGTCGAGGGCAACGGCCACGTTAGGTACGCCCTGCCCGTAGAGAAACTGCTCGAGATAATGGAAAGGTACGGGAGGCTCGAAAAGGCCTAAACCTTTATCTCCTCGTACTTCTTCTTCATCAGGAGTGCGTCCTCCTCGATGTTGGGGCTCTCGCTTATGACAACGCCCTTGACGCGGAACTCCTTGAGAACGCGAAGCAGGTCCTCCCAGTTCATGTCACTCTCCTGGAGCGGGAGGTGCCTCTTTTCACCTTTCTCGGTGTACTCGATACCGCTCATGTGGATGTGCATGTTGTCCAGAGCCTCTCTGCCAAGCCTGTCCTCGATAAAGGCCAGCATCTCGCGCCACTCTTCAACGGAGTTGCACCTGCCTTTGTTCCTCGCGTGGGCGTGCGCGAAGTCTATCGTTGGCAAAACGGTCTCAAGCTCCTCGCTGAGCTTCACTATCTCCTTAAGGTCGCCGAACTGGGTCGGCTTTCCTGTCAGCTCGGGCCTGAGCCAGACCTTTATTCCTCTGTCAAGGAGTTCCCTCTCAATCTCCTTCAGCGCGTCCCTGATTCTGTTGTAAACCTTCGCCGGGTCCTGCTTGAGGTAATAGCCCGCGTGAAAGACGACGCTCCAGCCACCCGCCTGATAAAGCCTCTCGGCGCTCTGGATTATCCTCCTCTTGCTTGCCTCGACCTTGGCTTTTTCACTCGCGTTGAGGTTGATGTAGTAAGGGGCGTGCGCCGTGAGCAGGACGTCGTGCTTTTTGGCGACGTACTTGATTTTCTTCGCGAGTTCTGGCTTGAGGTTGACGCCCCTGACGAACTCAAGCTCCATCGCGTCCAGTCCAAGGTTTCTCACGTGGATGATGCCGTCTATCGTTGAGCGCTTTGGCGTTGAGAGTGGTATTCCAGCGGTTCCGAAACGCAACCTGTCTACTTTGAACATCCCTCTCACCGGTTTGATTAGGGAAGCCTAACTTAAAAACTTACCTCAACGCTCTCACCAAGGTAGTCCTCCAGCTTCTTTAGCTCCTCCTTGAGCTCGGCCTCGATTCTCAGAAGCTTTCTCTCGAGCTTCTTAACATCGTCCGCCAGCAGGGACAGCTCCCGTTCTATGGCAACGAGCTCATCTTGAACGGGCTTAACGCTTCTCAGGAGCTCCTCCCGCCGTGCCTCAAGCCTTTCCTGTTCCCTACGAAGTTCACTCAGCTCGGACAGCTTGCCCTCAAGGTTTTCAAGCAACCATTCCGCCGATTTCCTGGCCTTTCCCTCAAGTCTCGGGTAGACGTTGACGAGAAGGGACAGGAACTCTTCGGGCCTCTCAATTGCAACCCCACTGTCTCGGGCAACCTCATCTGCTATTCCGCCGAGGCGCATCCTCTTAAGTGGTTTCTGGAGCTTTGAGACCTTTGAACGGAGTTCAAGCTCGATTGAGCGAATCTTAGAAGAAACTTCACGGGCCTCTTTCTCAACTCTCGCGAACTCCTCCGATGAAAGGAGGGACTCGAGTTTTTTCCTCTCCTCTTCGAGTTCGTGAGCGAGTCTTGAAAGCGCATCCCTCTTGGCCTGGAATTCACGCTGAGCCTTTCTGAGCTCCTCAAGCTTCTCCACAACACTAATCTCCGGTGGAACGCTTTTTTCAAGCTCTTCCCTGAACTCCGTGTAGCCCTCGCTGAGCTCCTTGAGAAGGGAATTAACCGCGTAGACCTCTTTCTCGAAGAGAATCATAACGTGCTTTCCGTAGTCAACGTGAACTTTCGCAAGGTCTGGAAGACGCTTTCCGAGGTCATCGATGGTCTGAATTCCCTCAACGGCATGCCTCATGGCACTTACGTAGTTCCTCCGGTCGGCTTCAACTATCTGGAGGAGCCTCTCGTCCACATTCTTCGGGGGCGTGGCCTTCTCCAGCTTTCCGACGGCCCTGAGAAGTTCCTTTTTCTTCTTTCCAAGCCACTTGTTGTACTTCTTCCTGAGTTTTTCGGCCTTTTTCAGGCCTTCCTCACGCCTTAGCTCGTACTCCCGTATCGCTTCCTCCAGTCTCAACCTTCATCCATCCTTTAACTTTTCCACGGAGGTAAACACCAACCACGACGGCGAGCGCAACGTCGGCAATCGCAAAGAGCAGTTTCTGGAAGACGTCTATGTCCGAAATCGTCAGTATCGCGAGGGCGTAGCGGGTGGTGAGGTCAATAGTCACCCAGAGGGCCGGCGTCATGAGAAGGGCAGACGCGTAGTACCATATGTGGTGGTCCCTCTTGAGGTAAGCCTGGATTACCCTTCCGGCCATCATAACCGCGATTCCCAGGGCAATCGAGCCCGCAAGGGCGTTGAGGTAAATCAGAGTCGCCAGGAGCGATGTTCCCGGATAACTGCCGATTAGCTTAAGCGAATAGCTCTCAAGGTTCAGGTAGGCGTTGATTGCACCGCTCGCTATGACGAGTATACCCGCAACGAAGGAAAGAACTACGACGAACTGCTCAACAACCGCCTTCCTGAGTGAAAGAATGAACTTTCCAATGCTGAAGTTGAAGCCCTTGGTGAAGAATATCCCGCCGATTATCAGGAGGACAGTCCCCCAAATAACCGTTGAAACTATCTTCTCGCTCTCGGGATACCACACGCCGACGAGCTTGGCTATCCCGTAGAGCAGGGCCATCAAACCCGGAATGCCGAAGACGACGCGCGCGACCTCGGGGTCGCTCAGGATTTCCTTCATGTACTTGACGATGATATACCAGGTCGTCTCGATGCTCGGGCTCTGCTTGACGACGACGCGGTGGGAGGTTATGATTGGGACCTTTGAGGTGATAATCGGGAAAATCTGCTCGTCCTCGGCCCCATCGGTAACGGGGATAACCCCATCGGCCGGAAAGACCTTGAGAACCTCCTCAAGCTGTCTCGCAAGTTCCATATCGCTCTTTAGCCCAACTTTCGGGTGGCCGGTTATTATGGCAACCTCAACCTCATCGAATTCGCCCTTCTCCTCGAGCTCGTCCCTCAGCTTAACGGCCGCGTAAACGACGTTCGCGTCGCTGTCCTCGGGATCGGCGAGGCTGAGCTTCAGGGCGGCATCGATACAGGCATCTCTCCCTATGACCGGCCCCTTAACGCCCGCCTTCTTGCCGAAGTCGTCATCGCGGTCAATTGCCAGAACGAGAACCCTCATCACCGCACCTCTCCAACCTTTTCGAGGACGGATTTTACCTTGTCCTCCATGTGCCTCTCCTTGTCGCGCCTGTCGTCAATCCTTATCGTTGTGGAAACCCTCTCCGCGCCGAGCTTGAACATAAGCTCGTGGGCCTCCTCGATTATATCGAAGGCCTCCCTAACGGTCTTTGTCTCGATGATGGTGGCCATCGGCGTCAACTGATATTTAACGCCCTTCCTCTCTAAAAGCTTTATCACCTCGGCGACGTACCTGCTCAGGCTCTTCTCCCCGAGGGGAACGACCACGAACTCGACGATGACCACCTTCGACACCCGCTTTAATCTTTCTCGGCAGTAATTTAAGGGTTGCGATAGGTTAATAAACTAACGAGAGGTAATTTTAAGGGGGTGAGAGCATGTACAGGATTAAGGACGAGTGGGGTGAGTTCCTTGTCAGGCTCGCAAGGAAAGCCATAGAGGAGTACGTGAGGAACGGAAGGGTCATCGAGCCTCCTGAGGACACACCGCCGGAGCTCTGGGAGAAGATGGGTGTCTTCGTGACTCTCAACCGCTACAACGTCCCGCCACAGATGGCGCTTCGCGGGTGCATAGGCTTCCCCCTGCCGATTTACCCGCTGGTCGAGGCGACGATAAAGGCGGCAATCCACGCGGCCGTTGAGGACCCGCGCTTCCCGCCGGTCAGACCTGAGGAACTCGACGAGCTAACGGTGGAGGTCAGCGTCCTAACTCCGCCCGAACCGGTAGAAGGTCCGCCCGAGGAGAGGCCGAGGAAGATAAAGGTCGGCAGAGATGGGTTAATAATCGAGAATGGCATCTACTCGGGCTTACTGCTCCCGCAGGTGCCAATAGAGTGGGGCTGGGACGAGGAAGAATTCCTGGCCCAGACCTGCTGGAAGGCCGGCCTGCCACCGGACTGCTGGCTCGACCCGGACACGAAGGTCTACCGCTTCACCGCTGAGATTTTCGAGGAGGAGTACCCAAGGGGACCAGTGAGGAGGAAGCCGTTGGTTTAGGCTTGTGTTAGGGAGTCAATTTCTCCTTTAAGGACGTCGTAAAAGGCAACCATAGTCTCAACTGCCCAATTTTTTATAGCTTCATTTGAGGTCAGGTTCGAGAGGGGTCCCGCTTCCCGTTCGGTGTATATGAGATTGAGAGATCTAGTAGATGACGTTTCATCCCAATGAATTTCATCTTCACGCAATCTCTTTTTAAGTGCTGACGTTATGGTGTCTTTTCGTTGAATCAGGGCTTGTTTGAGTTGTTGTGAACCTTGCGATTTCATGTCTAAAATGAGAGCAACCCTGACACGCTTAGAATTTTTAGGGCCTAGTATCTTCCACTCTAAATGGACACCAGTGTGTCCCAAGGGAATTTCAAGCCATCTGTTGGGTCTCGCCCGCCGTTCTGTAACTCCTGGCTTCTTTTCTTTGAACATTGATAGGACATCACGGAAGAACTCAAAGTAAATCCTTTCTGATTCTGACAACGTCTTGGGTTTGTTGGAATCTTCCGTAGCTGAATCATCAATAATGAGCCGAGGAGCCAGTATTTCTATTTCACCCTCGGTAAAATAGTCAAACTCGATTATGTTAATATCAATCCCAACCTTCCTGAGCCAATTGACTATTCTCTTGGTGTCCTCTCCTGCGGAGTATGACACAAGAAGCATACCAATGTCATACGGAGATGTCAGGGAGTTCAAAAGAGTCTCCACAAAAGACTGAATTGTATCCTCCTCAGCATCACCGAATAAAAACTCGTAGAGTTGCTCTGGTGTTTCTACATCTATTTCCAAAATTCTCATTAGCTCGTTGAACGTCATGTTTTGAATATCAGAGGCATAGTCAAGTAACTGCGCTATTGCATCTCTGTATCCCATATCCCGTTTGAACTCTACAAGGAATAATTTTCCAGTTGAGGCCAACAGCAGTAAATCCAATCTGCCACCACTTGGTAGTCTGACTTCCCTCTTTAAAGACCTGATGTCACACTCGGAATCATCGCACACAAGAGAACCAATAATTTCGGGATTGGAGCTAATTAAGCTCTGCAAATCTCGCTCTAAATGCACATTAGAGTACTGAACTTCGGGCACAATTCTGAGCTCTCCTCGCGACTTTAATACTATGTAGGACATAAGTTCTGCACCAAAACGAATACCCAGTTAATCTTTAAAACATTGCCCAACCCAAATGTTACTTGTTACTTCCTACATGCCAAAGCCTTCAAAATACCCGTATTCTTCAATGTACTCACGGAGTTCCCTCCAAGAGCCTTTAAGCTTCCTGCGTTCCCTTGGTTTTCCATGAATACGCCCGGACCTCAACAGGTTTGCCAGTGCAAACACGTCATCAAAATCAGAGATCACGCTCTCCATGTGTGGAAATTGGGGGAGAATGGTTTTAACCCTTTCTCATCTTCACTATGAAGAAGCTGTTGCAGTCGTGCCTGTGCGTCCACGCGCGGAACACCTTATCCCCGATTTCGAGGAAGCCTCTATCGCCCCAGCTGAAATCGTAGGGGATTATCTTCAGTCCAACCCTCTCGACGGCGAAGAGGACGTTCTCCTCGTCCTCATCAACCCTAATCGAGCACGTCGAATACGTCATCTCTCCGCCGTCGCGCAGGTTCTCGTAGGCGTTGCGGAGCATGTTCCTCTGAACGCTTATTATGCGCTTAATCTTGTTCTCGTCGAAGCGCCACTTCACTTCAGGGAACTGTCTGTAGGTTCCCGAGCTTGAGCACGGCGCGTCGAGGATTATCCTGTCGAACCTGTCTTTGTCCTTAAAGCTCTGCCCGTCCGCGTGAACCAGCTTGACGTTCTTAATCCCGAGTAGCTTCATCTTCTCCTTCATGCGCATCAGCCTGTCGTAGGAGTAGTCCACCGCGACTATCTCGCCCTTGTTCTCCATTAACGCGGCGGCATGGAATGTTTTTGAACCCGGGGCAGCGGCCAAATCAAGAACCCTCTCTCCCGGCTTCGGACTGAGAACGTGGGCGACGTAAGCACTCGCCAAATCCTGAATGACGAACTTCCCCTCTTTATACCAGTCAAGCCTCGTTACCGGCGTCTTGTAGTCGAGAACCTTTAGAACGTCCGGGACTGGCGTTAAGGCCGTTCTCACGCCGTTCTCCTCAAGGTAATCGCGGAGGGAGTCCACGTCGGTCTTTAGAGTGTTCGCTCGAACGTAGTATCTCTGAGGCCTGTTGTTGCTGAGGAGCAAGCGAACGGCTTCGTCGTAGCCCAGAAGCTCTATCACATACTCAACGTACCAGCGCGGGTGAGAGAAGCGAACAGAAAGCCACTCAATCCTATCCCTCTCCTTGAGCCGTTTCAAGGCCCTCTCCACGTCGAACTTCTCTATCGAGTGCATCAGCGCGTTGATGAACTTCGCCCGGCTGAAGTCAAAGCGCTCCTTGACGACCCTCACAATGGAATCGGTTGCCACCGCCGGAGGAACCTTCCGGAAGTGGATTTCAAACGTCCCGATTCGGAGGAGATTGGCGAGATAGGGGTCGAGGTCTTCCACCTTCGAGCCCTTCAGCACGGAGTTGATGATGAAGTCTATTTTTCCCCTCCACTTCTCAATCTCGAAGACGTAGGCGTGCGCCAGTCCGCGGGCCTTCTCCCTGTCCTTTCCGGCAACCTTCCGGAAGACCCGCTCAAGGGCGTGCTTGGAGGAGAGCTCACGCTCATCAACTAAGCTCAAAGCGTCCGCAACGACCTCCTGAAAGCTCACCCTGTAAAACAGCTCCATGCTCGGCCCTCCGAGGGATACCTTAAAAACCTGGCGGTGAGGTTTATTAGCCCTCGGTTCGATAAAACCTTTAGGTGTGAGTCATGATTCTCGATACCGACTACATCACCGAGAACGGGAAGCCCGTGATAAGGGTCTTCAAGAAGGAGAACGGCGAGTTTAAAATCGAGTACGACAGAACCTTCGAGCCGTACTTTTACGCCCTTCTGAAGGACGATTCGGCGATAGAGGACGTTAAGAAAGTAACGGCAAAGAGGCACGGGACGGTCGTCAGGGTGAAGCGCGCCGAGAAGGTGCAGAGGAAGTTCCTCGGAAGGCCGGTGGAGGTCTGGAAGCTCTATTTCACGCACCCCCAGGACGTTCCGGCGATTCGAGACAAAATACGCGCCCACCCCGCGGTTATCGACATCTACGAGTACGACATACCCTTTGCCAAGCGCTACCTCATTGATAAGGGCCTGATTCCGATGGAGGGCGACGAGGAGCTTACGATGCTCGCCTTCGACATCGAAACGCTCTATCACGAGGGTGAAGAGTTTGGAACCGGGCCGATTCTCATGATAAGCTACGCCGACGGGAACGAGGCGAGGGTCATAACGTGGAAGAAGATTGACCTGCCCTATGTGGACGTCGTCTCAACTGAGAAGGAGATGATTAAGCGCTTTCTCAGGATTGTTAAGGAGAAGGACCCCGACGTGCTCATCACCTACAACGGCGACAACTTCGACTTCGCCTACCTGAAGAAGCGCTGTGAGAAGCTCGGGATAAAGTTCACGCTCGGCAGGGACGGGAGCGAGCCGAAAATCCAGCGCATGGGCGACCGCTTTGCCGTTGAGGTGAAGGGCAGGATTCACTTCGACCTATATCCAGTCATAAGGCGCACGATAAACCTCCCGACCTACACCCTTGAGGCCGTTTACGAGGCGGTCTTTGGAAAGCCCAAGGAGAAGGTTTACGCCGAGGAGATAGCACAGGCCTGGGAGAGCGGGGAGGGCCTTGAAAGGGTCGCGCGCTACTCGATGGAGGACGCGAAGGTGACCTACGAGCTGGGAAGGGAGTTCTTCCCGATGGAGGCCCAGCTTTCCAGGCTAATAGGCCAGAGCCTCTGGGACGTCTCACGCTCGAGCACGGGCAACCTCGTTGAGTGGTTCCTTCTCCGGAAGGCCTACGAGAGAAACGAGCTCGCCCCAAACAAGCCCGACGAGAAAGAACTTGCAAGACGGCGCGGAGGCTACGCGGGGGGATATGTCAAGGAGCCGGAGCGGGGATTGTGGGACAATATTGTGTATTTAGACTTCCGCTCGCTGTACCCCTCAATCATAATAACCCACAACGTCTCGCCCGATACGCTCAACCGCGAGGGCTGTAAGGAGTACGACGTCGCCCCCGAGGTTGGACACAAGTTCTGCAAGGACTTCCCGGGATTTATACCAAGCCTTTTAGGAGACCTCCTTGAGGAGAGGCAGAAGATAAAGAGGAAGATGAAGGCAACGGTTGACCCGCTGGAGAAGAAACTCCTCGATTACAGGCAACGCGCTATCAAAATCCTCGCCAACAGCTTCTACGGCTACTACGGCTACGCCAAGGCCCGGTGGTACTGCAAGGAGTGCGCCGAGAGCGTTACGGCATGGGGGAGGGAGTACATAGAAACCACCATTCGCGAAATAGAGGAAAAGTTCGGCTTTAAAGTGCTCTACGCAGACACAGATGGATTTTTTGCGACAATCCCCGGAGCAGACGCCGAGACCGTGAAGAAGAAGGCCAAAGAGTTCCTCAAGTACATCAACGCGAAACTACCCGGCCTGCTCGAACTCGAGTACGAGGGCTTCTACGTGAGGGGGTTCTTCGTGACCAAGAAGAAGTACGCGGTGATAGACGAGGAGGGCAAGATAATCACGAGGGGCCTCGAGATTGTGAGGCGCGACTGGAGCGAGATAGCGAAGGAGACACAGGCCAGGGTTCTTGAGGCGATACTCAAGCACGGTGACGTTGAGGAGGCCGTCAGGATAGTGAAGGAAGTGACGGAGAAACTGAGCAAGTACGAGGTTCCGCCCGAAAAGCTCGTAATCCACGAGCAGATAACGCGCGATTTGAGGGACTACAAGGCTACTGGCCCGCACGTTGCCGTTGCGAAGAGGCTCGCGGCGCGTGGAGTGAAAATCCGGCCCGGCACGGTGATAAGCTACATCGTTCTCAGGGGCTCTGGAAGGATAGGCGACAGGGCGATTCCAGCCGATAAGTTCGACCCGACGAAGCACCGCTACGATGCGGAGTACTACATCGAGAACCAGGTTCTCCCTGCGGTGGAGAGGATTCTAAAAGCCTTCGGCTACCGGAAGGAAGACTTAAGGTATCAGAAGACGAAGCAGGTCGGCTTGGGCGCGTGGCTGAAGGTGAAGAAGTAATTAGACGGGTTATTCCCCGTTTTCTATTCTCTCCAAAACCTCTAAAATCCCCTCGACGCTCGGCACCTCGAAGCCCCTCTCGTGGATTCTCCTCACGCCTTCTGCTTCTGGATTAATCCAGACCGCCCAGAGGCCCGCTTTTAGAGCACCCTCAAAGTCCTCCGCCTTTGTGTCGCCGATGTGTATGGCCTCCTCAGGCTTCACGTTGAAGGCCTCCAGAGGTTTCCTGAACATTTCTGGCAGAGGTTTGAAGGCCCCGACCTCGTCGGCGAAGAAGGTTCTGTCAATGTAGTTCATGAGCCCGAAGCGCTCGAGGAGAAACCTCGTGTATGAACCCGGCCAGAACATCACGTTGCCCGTGACGGTGACCTTCAGGCCCTTCCGCTTGACGCCTTCGAGGGCCTTTTTGGCTCCGGGGAGCACTATCGCCTCATCGACCTTGAGGACCGCCCTCGCTCCCGCTCTCTTCACCAGCTCGACGTCTATTCCGAGTAAATCTGCCAGCATCTCCTGGCTTTCCTCCAAAGCTCGCCTCGGGTCACCCTCACCTCTGGCGCGCATGGCCTTTATCCTCTCGCGCGTCAGCATTATTCCCTCGGCCACGTCGAGTATGCATGCCCCCATGAGCTTCGTCAGCTCCACCGTGAGGGCATCGAGCATGACCTCTATGTCGAGGAGGGTGTTCCAGACGTCGAATGAGACGAGCTTCACCTTTATCACCTCCTCATAGTACAACATATGTGGTTTAAAGTTCTTTTGTGGTATACATAAATTAGGATAGTCAGAGAGACCAAAACAAAAAGAAATGCAAGTCAAAAGGGCCAATGCAGTCTATAAATATAGCTCAATGTACAAATTCCTTTTTCACGTATGGGCTTGTAAACGCACGTAATAGTGCACCATAACTCCGTATTACAAATGCAAACCTGTCTCCTACACTGGACTTTCTGGGGATGTTATAGACAACCATATGGTCACTGCTACTCCACAGAACCTTCACTTCATCTGGTGACTTTAGGCCTTCTGGGTCAACGTCCTGCCGTCCCACCGCGAGGATTGCCCTCCTAATCGTACCAAGATTTTTAAATTTCGGTGTTTCACCGAATGCGTTCTCTCCGAGTTGCCCCTGTGGTAGGGACGGTTTCCTTCGAACCTCGATTGCCTCTGCCTCTAAGACAAATGCATCACTATGAGTTCCGGGAATCCGACGTCGATAAACGGCGTCGTGCCCGAGCAAGATTGCTTCCCCGATACGGAGGTTGTTTATCCTCGAATCCGGATGTTCATCCAGCAGGAGGGGTATGTTTGCGGAGTTTCCCCCGCTGATTAGCTCAAACCTTATTCCAAATTTATCTTCAATTCGATTCACTATCGAGTCAAATTCGTGTATCTTGTCCTCAGTCGGTATAACCCCTGTCAGACATGCCAGGTTCATAGCCAGTCCCTTTACCTCAACGCCATCGTAGCTTAGGGCAGTGTCGATGAAGTCCTCGAGTTCATCCCTGCATATTCCATCACGCCTCTCACCCATCTCGACCAGAAGAACCACGTCATGAGTCGTTCCGCGTTCAATTGCGACTTCTGAAAGCTTACAGAGGGTCTTGAGCTCGGTGTTCAAGGACATATCAGTGTACTTAACGACCTCGTCCACTTCGCTAATCATTGGGGGTCTGAGAAGCATGATGGGAGCATTTATACCGGCTTCTCGAAGCTTTTTAACGTTTTCAATCCTTGAATCCGCCAGAAATGAGGCACCTCCATTCAACATAGCCTTTCCAATTTCTGGGCTTCCGCAGACTCCCTTTGTAACCCCCGCAACGTTCATTCCGTGTCTTTTAGCAAGCTGAACAATGGTTCTTGTGTTCTTTTCAATCTTTTTCAGATTTACAACAAGGCGGGGATACTCACTCATTCGGTGGTTCCCCCGCGATAAAGCATTCTGTAGTACTTCTTTTTCATTCCAATCTTCTCGTAGAGCCTGATGGCATTGGTGTTCTTGACATCAACGTGGAGTGAAAAATCACCGCCGGTTACTTCCTTTACCTTCTCAAGGAGCATCGTTCCAATTCCTCTTCCCCTGAACTCCGGCTTTGTTGCTATGTACGAGAGATGATACCTCGGGAAGAAAGTTTCGAAGCACACCCTCGATACCACCGCTATTCCGGCGAGTTCGCCCTCCTCATACGCCAGAAGTATGAACCCCTTGGCCAATGCATTGTACACTGCCTCGAGAATCTCATTTTTTGGGTCACTGAACTCTCCAAGCCATTCGTCGAGGGTATCCACAAACGTTTCGATGTCAAGTGGAACCGTGGTTGGACCCCGCAGAACAACCAACGTCCTTTTACTGTCTCCATACTCCTCAGTAACATACGCGCTTTTAATGGCTTCTGCCATACACACACCCCCATTTACAATGTTTTTAAGTAATATTGTTTACTCGATGTACTATTATGTCACGACACTTAAGTATTTTTCGGTTGGGGACAAATGTGGCAAAATTACAAAATAGTAACTCTAAATATCCTATTATTTGGCAAATTATATCCCATTTAATCCAAATAAGTGGCTAAATGTTAACATGATACCACAGTTATAAGTGAAAGGGTAGGGTAAAATTAATCAAATTAATGAAGTAACAAAATTATTTCATAAAATTCAGCGCTCTGAGAATGCGAGGTATCTGAGGCCCTCCATAAGCCCGGCTTCCCTCAGAACCGCCTTGAGGTTTCTAAACCGGGAGCGCATGACGAACAGCTCGTAGAAGCCCTCGAGGTTGCCCCAGTGGCCGTAGGCAGATAGAGCGAGGTACATCACTTCCTTGGGCTTGAGCTTTCTCCCGAGGCTCTCGTTGAGGGCTTTAAGTCCCGGCCTGACTCTGTCGAGCAGTCCCTCGCGCTCGATGAGGTGGAGCATCAGGTCCTCGACCGTCGGTTTCTTCCACTCTATCAGCTCGTCCTCGAAGGGCAGTCCAATAACGAGCGGAATCACCTCGGTTTTTCCGACGAGGTAGCCCCTCGCCGTAGTTCCATGCTCAAAGCCCGAGAGCTTCCCCGCTATCGAGGCGAGTGCGCTTTCCCTGCTCTCGTCGATGTCAACCGCAACGCCGAGCCGGTCAACGCTGAAATCGAAGACCTCCATGGCTCTTAGAAAGTTTCCGAGGTTTCTAATTACCCCGGAGTTGCCCTCGCTCGGGATGACGGCGAGATAAACCCCATCAGATTCCCGTCCGAGGAGGTCGAAGTTGTCGCGCTCAAAGACGCGCTCTATGAAGCGGAACTGGTACGGGGCCTTTCGGCTCTCCCTGAACTCGAAGAGCTTCTTGAAGACGGCCTTGAAGAACTTGGCGTCGGTCTTCCCCTCGACGAAGAGTACGCTCGCCTTGGCATTTTCCCCCGAGAAACCTCCGCGGACGTCGAAGTCGAGGTATTTCCTCAGCTCGTAGGTCTCCTTGAGCGTTATGCTCCTCCCGGTGTCCGAGTAGATTAGAACGTTCTCCTCTCCTTTTCTAAAGCGGTTCGATATCAGGTCTATCAGCTCTAAACTGGCCGTGACGATGGTCTCGTCGCCATTCAGTGAGCTCACGAAGTTAATCAGCTCGTCGCGGTTCTTCGAGTACTCCGGGAAGAGAACGGCACTATCTGCGAAGGCCTCCCAGCGCTTTCCCGTTACTACTTTCATTCACCTCACCATGTCAACCGCTATCGCGCCTATGACCGCGAAGGTGCTGATTATGACCGTCGCGTTGAAGTACTGAACCGCGTCGAAGTGGGCTATGTAGTCTATGCCGAAGAGGTAGATTAGAACCGCGGAAACGGCGTAGGAGATGAGGGCGACGGTTATAAGCCTCTTGGGGACGTGAAAGATTTCCTCGCGCTTCAGGTTTCCGAGCCCGGCCTTCGTTAGGAACAGATAAGCGAGGCCAATCGTCATGAGAAAGATGGCGAGCGAACGCTCGACCGAGATGTCCTTTGCCACGTCCCAGACCTCGCCGGTGAAGATGAAGGGGAGCGCGAAGGTTATCGCCCCCACTATCTCCTGGGCTATGTCGTCCCAGCCGAGGGAGTCGGGCTTTCTTCTCTCCTCCAGCCTGGCAACCTGTCTTGTTAGCTCTTCAACGCTCTTCCGGAGTTTCTCCAGTTCAACCACCTCTCGCTCAGGTTCGGGGTTCATCATCCCGTCAGCATTGGATTCACTCATCATCGCGGAAAACCCTTTCCCGGGAACGGTTATAAAGGTTGACGTTGAGTAAAAAGAACGGTGAAGCTGATGAGACGAATTGAAGCCGTGATGGCGGTGTTTATTGTTAGCGTTCTTCTGGCAGTGCCCCTGGCAAGTGCAGGATTTAACTCCGCAAACACGATTATCGTTCTCCCAACAACCAAAGTCGTCAACAACACGCCCCTTCACATAAACGAAGACGCGATAGCGGGCGCAAAGCTCGGAGCCTTTCTTGTTCTGAATGGCATCGAGACAAAGACGTACACAAAGACTGTCAAAGTTCCTGTTGAATATCACAGTGTCCTTATAAGTGACGAAAACCAGACGTATGTGCTGACAAGTGACGACATGCCCGACCTCGGGCTGAACTTTGGCACGGAACCAGTCGGGGACGCCGTTGTTCTGAGGGTTAACTTCTCAAGGGTGCTCTACAACTCCACAAAGCACGCCGCGGAGTTTCTCGACAGGAGCGTTGAGATAATCTTTAATGAGAACACCACACCCCTCGATATCGGGGGCAACTACAAGGTCGTCTACACGAACGTTGACGGACGGGACGTCATGTACTTCTACAACTACCAGTACTCAACAGGCAACACGAGCTCGCTCGGCGACTGGGTGAAAATGGGAAGCTGGAAGATTCACTTCATAGACATCGATACCAACCAGATGAAGACCCTCGTCGAGCTCTACTACCCCGGTGGAAGTGTGAAGCTCACGAGCCTTCTGAAGGGCACCTACTACCTGATGTACATTCTCTCCAACGGCACATTCAAGTTCGAGAGCTACACCTCCAGCCCCACCACGGAGATTGACACCCTACTTAAGGAAGGCGCCAAGGAAATCTTCCTGTTCACCCCCACTGACTTCTTCATAGGGATAAACCAGGCGAAGATGGTAACATACGACTACTGGTTCTACAAGAAGGTCAGACAGTACGGAGACGGTGACGTTTACAGCGGTCAGTGGGTCTGGGACATCCAGCCGGAGAACAACCTCTACGTGCTATACCTCCACGTCAACGGGACAGAGTACCCAACGGTTTTCGTGGGCTCTAACTCGGCACTCCAGATTCCAATAAAGAGCTGGAACCTCAAGCTCGTCCCGGTCTTCAACAGAACCGCGGACGGCGGGGCAATAACTGGAATCCTTGGATACCGCTTCGTTAGAACCACCTACGTCACCAAGAGCGTCTCGATTACCGCACCGGCAGTGACGGCAACTAACGACGTAAACTCCCTCATAGTCAACGACACCTACATCCTCGACAACGGCCTTCCGAAGGACAAAAACGTCGTGATAATCGGCGGTTGGGTTAGCAACAAGGCCTGGGAGGTTCTTGAGAAAGCTTACGGCACAGACAAGGTCAACGAGCTCAAGAACGAGCTCATGAGCAAGGGCTACATCGTGGCCAAGCTCAAGAACCCGTACAACCCGAACTACTACGTGGTAATCCTTGCAGGAAAGACCTACCGCGAAACCGCGAAGGCCGTTGAGGAGTTCATCAAGTCCGCGGGCTGATTCCCACCGTCTTATCAATTGTCCCACTTTTTCCCGTTTTCAAAATCTCCCCAGCCCATCACGCCCGATTCTCACAAGTTTTATATACTCGATAGCCATCTAAGCGTTCATGTCTCTGCAGAAATACAGGGGCTTTTCCAGGGACGCGTGGTTGCTTGTGGCCTATTCGTTCATCGCCTGGCTGGGCGGGAACATAGCGTGGTTCATCCTGCCCTTCTATATGAAGTCCCTCGGCTACACCTACGGCGACGTCGGTGTGGTGTTCTCAGCTTCAAC
Organism: Thermococcus sp. 21S9; assembly: GCF_012027635.1. NCBI lineage: Archaea > Methanobacteriati > Methanobacteriota > Thermococci > Thermococcales > Thermococcaceae > Thermococcus > Thermococcus sp. 21S9. The sequence continues at coordinate 1,091,122 of NZ_SNUS01000001.1, read as the reverse complement.
ACTCTCCCAAGCTGTGGCGCTCCTCTTCTCAGGCCCTTTGAGCGCGAGGCTCGGCTACAAGCGCTCCATCCTCCTCGGACTGGGGCTTATGTTCTCAGGGAGGGCCATCCAGGCGGCATTTCCTTCCCTCCTGCCCCTGGCCATCGGCGGTGCCCTCGTTGGAGTTGGCCTTGCCTTCGAGAGCCCCTCCTTCACCTCCCTCCTAAGCGGAGAGGTGAGCGACGAGAAGAGGCACTACCTGTTCAGCCTGTCCTCGGCCCTCGGAACCATCGGCTCGGCGGTTGGACTAATCATCGCCGGAGTTCTACCAAAGTGGCTGACGTACAGGGAAACGTTCGCCCTTGTCCTGCTTGTCATCCCCCTCCGCTTTTTGGTAATCCTTCCCACGAGGCCAGTACTCAACGGCGGAAGGAGGATAAAGCTCCGGGGAGAAATCCTCAGGAGAATCGCGAAGTTCGCGGTTCCGCAGGCGTTAATCGGCCTTGGAGCCGGAATAGCGATACCCTACGTCGGGCTGTGGTTCAACCAGCGCTTTGGGACGAGCCTTGAGAGCATCGGCTGGCTCTTCGCGGTTCAGCAGTTCATAATGGGTCTCGGCACGTTCCTCCTCCCAATCATCGCGGACAGGATGGGCAGTGTGAAGACCATCGTGGCCTTCAACGGTAGCGCGAGCGCTTTGATTGCCCTGATGCCCCTCTCCCCGAGCTTTCCGGTCGCGGCGCTTCTGTACACCGTCAGGACAATCCTGATGAACATAGTCAACCCGATATGGAGCTCCTTCATGATGGGCTTTTTCAGCGAGGAGGAGCGCTCAACCGCGATGGCGCTCAACAACCTCTCCTGGACGGCCACCTTTGGGGTGGGCCAGTTCATCGGAGGCTTCATCTTCGACGTCTCGCTCACGTGGCCTTTCTTCATAACGGCCATACTTTACTCGCTCTCGATGGCGGTCTTCTGGGAAACCTTCAAAAAAGAGGATTAGAGGCGGAACTGCTCCACGTTCTCACGGAGCTCCCGCGCTATCTCCTTGAGCTTCCTGGCCTCCTCACTCAGGGCCTCTATCTCGGCCCTCTGCTCCTGCATCGCCGAGCTGACCTCCTCGGCAGAGGCTGTTGTCTCTTCGGCGCTCGCGGCGAGGTTCTCAAGGGCCCTAAGGGCCTTCTCGACTTCCTCCTTTGTCCTCTCTGCCTGCTCCTTTACCTCAGAGACCCTTTCGCCTATCGAGCCAATCATCTCCGCTATGTATCCGAGGTAGCCGAGGCTCTCCTTTAGGGTCTCGGTAGAGCTTGAGACAGTATCAACACCCTTCTCGGTCTCCTCAACGGCCCTCCGGACCTTCTCGTCCATCTCGGCTATGATTTCGCGTATTTTCTCGGCGGCTTCCTTGCTCTCCTCTGCCAGACCGCGGATTTCCTGGGCAACCACCGCGAAGCCCTTTCCAGCGTCCCCGGCACGTGCCGCCTCTATCGCGGCGTTCAAAGCGAGTAAGTTCGTCTGCTCGGCAATGTTACCTATCGTCTGAGTTATCTCACCTATCCTCTTGCTCATCTCGCTTACTGCCCGTACGGCCTCGTCAATGAAGTCCATCGAGCGCTTGATACTCTCAACGTCCCGTATGGCCTCATCACCCTTCCGTCCACCCTCAGATGCCGTCCTCGTAACCTCCTCGACGGCCCTCTCAAACTCCTCCATTATGCTCGAGGTCTCCTCTGTGACCTGGGCGACGAGGCGCATTCCCTCGGTAATCTCGTTGATGCTCTCCTGCTGCCTCTGCGCCTCAATGCTCACCTGCTCTATGGCTTCACCAACCTGCTCCATTGAACCGCGGACGTTTTCGGCAATCTGCGCCAGTTCTCCCGCCTGCTGGTCGAGCAGTAGACCGATGTGGCGGATGTTGCCTATCAGCGTTCTCATCTTGGCCGACGTTTCGCGGAGGGCCTTTATTATGTTCTTCAGGTCTCCCCTGGCCTCGACGCTCAAACCGTTGCTCAGGTCGCCCTCGGCGAGGCGTTCAAGCTTCTGGATGACGCCATTGAGGGTTCCGATAACGTCGCGCGAGATTGCCTCAAAGGCGGTAAGGAGCTTTCCAATCTCATCGTCGCGGTAGGGGTAGTCGATGGACCCAACGACCTTCTTGGCCTCCTCGAGCCTGCCCTCGGCTATCAGCTCCGCCGCGTTCGTGAGTTCTTCTATCGGCTTCAACGCTTTTCTCAGGTACTGAACGCCCGCGAGCACGAGGCCGAAGGCTATCAGCGAGGCAAGGCCAAGGCTGAAGATGAGGTTCCTCGACGCCTCTGACTTGGCGGTGTTCAGGGACTCAACCAGCGCCCCGATGAGCTCATCCTTCGGAGCCGCGGCCACTATCGTCCAGTTGGTAACCTTGCTCCTCGCAAACGCCATGACCATCGTTTTCCCGTTGAGGTCGAGCTCAACAACTCCCTGCTCCTCCCTCTTCATCGCATTGGCAAGGGGAGCGTAGCTCTCGTTCGTGAACACGTTGAGCTTGCCCACCAGGCTCTCGTTGGGGTGAATAACAACAGTACCGTTGGGGCTGAGAACGAAGAGGTAGCCGGTCTTCCCGATGCGCGTGGAGACTATCTCCCTTGAGAGAGCGGAGAAGTCAACGTCTATACCAAGGACACCAACAACGGTTCCGTTGTAGACGACGGGGGTAATGTAGCTTATCACGGTCTTGTTCGTGATTATGTCGGTGTAGGGTTCCATCCAGAAGGGGCCGTTCTCAACGGCACGGCGGTACCAGCTCGAGTGGGTGGCGTTGTAGTCCTGGGGAAGCTGGGCGGGGGGAACTATCTCAATCCTTCCCGTGCTGTCAGCGTAGTAGGCGTTGATAATGTCCCCCTCTGAGTTCTTTAGCTCCGTCAGCTTCTTTTCAACCGTGTTCCAAAACGTCTGGGTGCTGGTGTACCCTGGCAGGTACTCGTTGACCGCGTACTCGCTCGCTATGGACTTGGCATAGGAGTCAGCAACGAGCTGGAGGGGACTGAGCCTCTCGTCTATCATCAGGGCGTACTTCTCGCTTTCAAGAAGCGCAATGTGGTTAGCCTGGTCGGTTATCACCGGCCCAACAGTGTTTTCTACAGTAGTTCTCATGGTTTCAATTCCTCTCAACTGAGCTAATGCCATAACAACCATAACAGTTATCATAGTGCCAATCAAAACAAAGTAAAGTTTTTGTCGGAATCTCACTCGTAAACCCCCCATTTTGCTATTTCGGCTTTACTCCCCCAGAAATCATTAATTCAAGCAATTTTTAAGCGATTTGTGTAGGACATCGTGTAGGTTCGAACCACGAAATAGAGACAGTAAAAGCGGGAACCTGCTAACGTTTTTAAGCCAAAGCCGTAACCTAAGCGGGGTGAGAGGATGGCGGTTAAGGACTGTCCCGAGTGCCACGGAACGGGAAAGGTGAAGGTAGGCGAGAAGGAGTGCCCCGTTTGCGAGGGCTGGGGCTACGTTCCGGCTGATTTCAAGATAGGCGAAAAGCTGAAAGGTTACAGAAACCTCGACCACCTCGGCGTCGAGGACGAGGTTGACGAGATACCCTGCCCCGAGTGCCACGGCAAGGGAACGGTTCCCGTTTACGACACCTGCCCAACCTGTGGCGGAACGGGCAAGGTGCTCGTCTGTGACATCTGTGGCAAGATAAAAGAGCCCTGGGAGCCGGGAATGGAAACGACGTGGGTCTGCCCGGACTGCCTCAGGAAGTACAAGGTCGTCTTCATACTCGACAAGACCTGCGACTACGAAGATGTGGAAATCGGCAGTCTCTACAAGGGAACGATTGACAGGGTCGAGCGCTTCGGAGTTTTCGTCAGGCTCAACCCGCACGTCGTCGGTCTAATCAAGAGGAAGGACCTCCTCGGCGGAAGGGAGTACCTGCCGGGACAGGAGATAATCGTCCAGGTTCTCGACGTCAGGCCCGACAAGAGGGAGATAGACCTCATCGAGTCACCACAGAGGCACTACAAGACCGTCGTCGTCAAGAAGGAACTCCCCGTAACGCCGATAGCCGAGCTCAGCAAGGACATGGCCGGAAAGACCGTGAGGATACAGGGTAAGGTTACGCAGATACAGGTCACCGGCGGGCCAACGGTCTTCACGATAACCGACGGAACTGGAATAACCTGGGCGGCCGCCTTCGAGGCTCCTGGAGTTAGAGCTTACCCCAACATCCAGGTCGGCGACATCGTTGAGGTCATAGGCAAGATAGCCTTCCACTCGGGCGAGATTCAGATTGAAGTCAGCGACATGGCGAGGCTCTGGGGACCTGATGCAGCGAGGGTTAAACAGCAGATAGAAGCCGAGCTCGACAAGAGGGCACAGCCCAAAGATGTGGGCTTCCTCGTCCAGAGCGAGGTTCTCGAGAAGCTCAAGCCGAAGATTATGAAGGCCGCCTTCATGATTAGGAGGGCAATCTTCGAGGGCAGGCCGATTCTCCTGAGGCACCACTCCGATGCCGATGGTTACACTTCCGGTCTGGCCCTTGAATACGCGATAGTCCCGCTGATAGAGAGCATCTCCCCGGACCCGCAGGCGAGGTGGAAGCTCTTCAAGCGCAGACCGAGCAGGGCTCCCTTCTACGAGCTGGAAGATGTGCTCAAGGACATAATATTCATGGTCGAGGACCATGAGAAGTTCGGAGACCCGCTCCCGCTCGTCGTCATAGTGGACAACGGCGGAACGAGCGAGGACATTCCTGCCTACAAGAGGATAAAGGCCTACGGGGTTCCAATAGTGGTCATAGACCACCACGACCCGCGCGAGTGGGTGAGCGAGGACAAAGCTAAGGTCGATGAGTACGTTGATGTCCACGTCAATCCGCACCACGTCAAGCGCGGTTACTACGAATTAACCGCTGGAATGCTGGCAACTGAGGTGGCCCGTTTCGTCAACCCCGACGTTGAGGACAAGATAAAGCACCTGCCTGCCATCGCTGGAACCGGCGACAGGAGCAAAGCTCCGGAGTTCTACCAGTACCTCGAGATTGCCAAGAAGGCGAAGGGCCTCACCGAGGAGGACCTGAAGAAGATTGCCGAGGTCATAGACCACGAGGCCTTCTACTGGAAGTTCATGGACGGGCACGGAATCATTGACGAGATTCTCCTTCTGACCGGCAACCTGCAGAGGCACCGCGAGCTGATAAACGCGATTTATCCAGAGGTCAAAGAGAAGCAGGAGAAAGCGCTGAAGGCATCGCTACCGCACGTCAAGAGCGTCGTCCTACCCAACGGCATAAGGTTCAACACCATCGACGTGGAGCTCTTCGCGCCGAAGTTCAGCTATCCTTCTCCGGGCAAGCTGAGCGGTTTAATCCACGACCACTTCAAGGAGAAGTACGGTGAAGACAGTCCAATCCTGACCCTTGCCTACGGCCCGGACTTCGCCGTGGTTAGGGCCAGCGATGGAATGTCCGCCTACAACTTCGACCTCAACGAGATAATCCCGAGGCTCCAGGAGAAGCTCCCATCGGCGGGAATCGAGGGCGGTGGCCACAGCTACGCGGGGTCAATAAAGTTCTTCGAGGGCATGCGCAAGGAGGTGCTTGAGGAGTTCGCCAAGGAAGTCGTGAAGCTGAAGAAGGCCTGAGGCCAACCTTTTTAACCTCCCTCCCCTAATTATCCCGGTGAAAGCTTTGAAGATAGTTCTTGAGGTAACTTTCAGGATGGGCGGAGTGAACTTCCGCGGTACGAGATGGGAGGACGGAAACCTCGTTTTTGAGTTCGAGAGACTTGGCGATGCGTTCATTCAGGTTCTCAGCAATCAGAGGGTTGAGGCCGAGGTTGAGGAACCCCCAAAGAAGGTTCTCGTCGAGCTAAAAACGAAAGAAGGGGGAAAGGTCTTCGAGGCCTTCGAGAGGGACGGCCGTTACCTGGCGGTTGAGCCTTAGGTTCTTTTTCGCCCAGCTATCAGCGCCAGCAGGGCCAGCACAACTATAAACGCCGGCCCGCACACGTTTCTTTCCCCATTTAACGGTTGTACACTGGTGTTTTGGACCGGAGTGCTCGAGGTAATGCTGGAAGTCGCATTGTGGGCAACGGGAGTGGAAGTGCTCGTTGGGCTCGTGGTGGAGTTCTCTAAAGGAGTAAGTGTGACGCTAAGGCTTTTACTCTCCCCTGGCTTGAGTGTTAGGTTAACGGAATAGTTCTGATAACCCTGCTTCGATAGGACTACGGTGTAGTTTCCGGGATTGAGGGACAGGTTCTTGGGCGTTCTGCCGTAGGATTTCCCGTTTACAAAAACCTCAGCCGGGGGATTGCTGGAAATCGTCAGGCTAACAGGCTCAGGTGTAAGGTTGAAGGTGAGGTTCATGACATTGAAAGTCCATATCTCCTTTGACTGCGGGACGTAGCCATCTTTAACGGCAGTTACGAGACAGTAATAAGCGGTTGGTAGTATTATCCCCTTTATCTTGGAAGTGATGTTAAAGGTGAACCGATAGTCGGGCTGATACGATGGAGGACATATTATTTTGATAGTGGTGTTTTCCGGGGAGACTGAAAGCCGTAAAAACGATGCAAGAGTACTAATATCAAAGCCATATCTCACAAACGCTTGCAGGTCAATTGTCTCATTATGGGGTATGAAACCCTGTTTTGTTATAGTCACATTATGTTTCCCCGGGAAGAGATAAAGGGTGGCCGCAGAGGAGCTAATGTTAATTTTAGTGCCGTCTATGTAAATAGTGGCATCGCTTGGGAAAGATGAGTCAGAGTCCTGGAATATGTCCACCTTAACCATTGGCTTTGGGTCCCTGAGCTCGACAATATTTAACATGGAATCGACGGGAACAATGCTAATATTGCCAGGATGTATCTCAACGTTGAGGAGCTTTATACTGTAGGGGACAACGTACCTGCTCTCCTTTACCCTGAAACCCGCGTTCTTGAGTTTTATCGAGAAGTTTCCACCGTAGAGGAAATTCTTTCTCAGCGCCACGGGATTGTGGAGCTTGGTGTAGGGAATTCTAATGGCCAGGAGAGGACTGTACGCTTTGAAGTTTACGTCGGAGTACCTTTGGGCAGTTAACGTAAGAACAAGGGAGTTATCCAACTTAAAAACAGGGGTAAACGGCGGAATGAGTGAGTTATAGTAATCCACAGGAGAACGGTTGACGTTCACGAAGTAGCCGTCTATCGAACTGTTGTGAATCCAGCCCACGAAGAACCGCTCATAGTCGAGGTAAACCCCAGACACTATCATAGAGTCGTTGGAAGAGGGCAGGTGGTACAGTTTGAAAACCCCGGAATAACCGAGCTCAATGGGGCTGGAGTTGACAGTGGCTTCCTTGAACGAGTAATTGAGGAGGTCGAAGTTGTTATCAAGGGTCATCCACCACAGCCCGCTTTTCTGCAGGGTAACCCTCTTCTGGCCGTATTTTTCAACGAGAAACTTTCCAAAGAGTCTAATCGTGCCGTTGGAGTAGCTGGTGTAAGTCGCCCACCAGTCAGCAGACTTCACGGGAGTTCCGCCATCGAGGAGTGTAAACGCGACAGAGTTCAGAACGCTGAAGTCCTTCGTAAACCTCACCACGAAGGGTTTTCCCTGGATATCGCCCAGACTCCAGGAGCTCCCCACCACAACGTATGAATCCCTGAGAACTATAACGTCGTCAATCCCATCGGCATATATACCACCGAGGGCAACGAGCTTCTCAAGCTTCCGGGTTTCAGGGTTGAACACCCCAATGAACCCGTCACTACCTGAGTAAAAGCATCCACTACCCACCAGCAGGATTTTCCCCGTGGAGTTATCAACGATAATCCTTGAGACGGAGGAGGTAAAGCGGGTCAGGTAAGCCCTCTCCCACACAACGTTTCCACTTTTATCAAAGTACGCCAGCCAGAATCCCCAATGAGAACTGGAAGAGTTACTTCTAACGTCAATATTACCGGCAACCAAAAACCCATTCTTGTATGGAATCAGCGAGGTAGGATAGACAACATGGCCTTTGGGCTCCAAAACGTGATACACACGAATGGGGGTGATGTGCATATCGGTGTCCAATCTAACAAATGCCCAAGTGGTAGTGTTATCAAAGAAAACGAGGAAACCGTAGCCCCCATTCTGTTCCATTACAAGGGTAGGGGCCTTACCGTTAACAATGTATCCCGCAACCGTCACATCCGTTCCCAGTCCCGCGCCCGAGACATAACCCGTGGATAGAATGGAGAGTAAGACAATTGTTAGAACTATCCGTCCAATTCTCATAACTCCCTCACCTCGTATGCACAGACTCCAAGAGTCCATTATAGTTTTAAATGTTTCTGGGGAGACAGAAACGGTGATGCCCATGTTCATGGCCGAGTTCAAGCTCAGGTTTGGAGACAGAAAGTGGTACGTCAGGAGAATCGTCGAGGCTTCCTCGCTTGAGGAAGCCGAAGAGAAGGCAAAGCGCTACGCAGAGCTCATGAACAGGGGAGAGGTTGAGTGGAAGCTGAGCTACGTCATAGAGGCCGAGAGGCCCCTCATAATAGGCGACGAGGAGCTCAAAAAGCTGAGCTGAGCTCCCCGGCGAGGTTTTTCTCCATTATCCTCCTCACTTCTTCAACCTCCCTCGACCTGCCGAGGGCGTACATGAGCTTAACGAGCGTTGCCTCCTTCGTCATATCTCCAGCCGGAATAACGCCGGCCTCAAGGGCCCTTCTGCCAACTTCGTAGCGCGTCAAATCAACGCCACCGTAGAGGGCCTGCGTCGTCATGACCACGGGTTTTTCGCGGGCGACCTTTGAGACGGCCTCGAGGAGGTTCCGCCCGCGGTAGGGAATCCCCCCGGCGCCGTAGCCTTCGAGAACTATGCCGTGAACTTTCTCTGCAACCGCGAGAAAGACCTCCGGCGAAAGGCCCGGCGTTAGGCGAACGTGGACAACCTCTGGGTCTATCCTCGGGTCGAAGGACGGCTCTCCGGCGGGAAGCTCGGGCTTGTGCCTTATAACTACCTCCTCGCCCTTGATGTAAGCAATGTCGGGATAGTTTATGCTCTGGAAGGCGTTCAAGCCAAGGGAGTGCACCTTTGAAACCCTCGTGCCGAGCATTATCTTGTCCATGAAGGCGACGTATATTCCCGGAAAGCCCTTCATCGCGAAGGTTAGTGCCGTTTTCAGGTTCCTCGGCGCGTCGCTGTTGGGTTCAGTTATGGGGAGCATCGAGCCAGTCAGAACTACTGGAATTGGAACGTTCCTCAGCATGAAGCTCAATGCCGAAGAGGTGTAGGCGAGGGTATCAGTTCCGTGGGTTATGACGATTCCATCGTAGTCGTTCAGGCTCTCAAAAACGGCCTTTCCAATCGTTATCCAGTCCTCGGGCTGAATCAGCGTGCTGTCGAGGTTGAGTATGTCCTTCGCCTCTATCTCAACGCCGTCGCCTTTTATTCCGGCCATCTCCAGTATCTCGCCGACGCTCAGCGTGGCTTTGTAACCCTTCTCGGTCTTCGCGCTCGCTATCGTCCCGCCGGTACCGATTATTAGAATCCTCACTCCCACCACCGTGCCGAGTAGGCCCCACAGTTTTTAGTCTTTTTGACGGGAAATGAACAAAAAGGGACAGAAAAAATTGGCAGAACGTCAATCAAACTGGAGCAGGACGAAGGCCAGGAAGGCCATGGCGGAGGCGAAGAGGAAGCTGTAGGTTAAGGAGTAGGCACTCCAGAGGTAGCCGGCAATCAGCGAGGCAGGGAAGGCAAATACTCCAACCACAGTGTGGTAGGCACCTATAACCGTCCCCTTCTCGCCCTCCCCTGCCAGCTCAGCCATGTACGCCCTCGGAACCGTGTCAATCACCGCCATGTAGAGGCCGTAGAGGACGAAGGCGAGGAGCAAAAGTGTCAGGTCCCTCGCGAAGGCAAAGCAGAGACTTGCGAGGGCCGAGAGGAGGAAGCCAACGCCGATTAAGGCCTTCTTGCTCACCCTGTCCGAGTAAACTCCTATTGGATAAGCTGAGAGGGCGTAGATGAGGTTGAAGAGCGCGTAGAAGGCAGAGCCCTGTAGAACCGTGTAGCCGAGCTCCTCGGCCTTCCAGAGGGTAAAGGCGTAGCTGTACCTTCCGAGGGTCCCTATGGCGACAACCGCAAGGAAGAGCTGAAGGGAACGGCTCCGTAGTGACGAGATAGCGGTTATTTTCCTCTTAACTTCTCCACCCCTGTCCCTGACGAAGAGCGCTATTATGAGGAGCGACAGCAGTCCTGGGACGGCGGAGAGGAGGAAAATCCTCCGATAGAGGGTTTCCTTCGGCAGGTAGGAGAGGAGTCCGATTAGCAGAACCGCCACGAGGGGACCGGCAACCGCGCCAAGGGTGTCCATCATCCTGTGGAAGCCGAAGGACTTTCCGGTTTTTCCGTTGCTTGACTCGGCTATTAGAGCGTCGCGCGGGGCCGTTCGTATTCCCTTCCCCGTCCTGTCGAGCAGTCTGAGCGCGAGGAAGTCGAGCCAGCCACGCGAGAAGGCAAGCAACCCCTTGGAGAGCGTTGAGAGCGCGTAGCCTGTGAACACGAAGGCCTTACGCTTTCTAAAGCGGTCGCTGAAGTAGCCGAAAACCACCTTGAATAGCGAACTCGCGCTCTCGATGAGGCCCATTATCGAACCGCCCGCGAGCTTCCCGACCTTGAGAACCTCCGTCAGGTAAGCCGGAACTATTGGCGCTATCATCTCACTGCTCATGTCGTTGAGGAAGCTGACGATGCCGAGGAGAAAGACGTTCCAGCTGATTCCGAAGACCCTCTTTTCGTTCTCGTCCATCTTCATTCCTCCAGAAGCTCCTCACAGAGTTCCCTCAGCTTCTCTTTCCCCTCTCCAAGAGCCCTAATGCCTCTTTCTGTTATCGTGTAGACCCTAACCCTCCTCCCGTTCCGAACCTCTTCCCTGCTCGTGAGAAGGCCCTTTCGCTCGAGCTCATGGAGGAGGGGATAAATCGTGCCGGGACTGAGTCTGTAGCCGTGCCTCCTAAGTTCTTCCATCATGAAACTGCCTGTAACTCCTTCCCTCGCGTGGTGGAGGATGTGGAGCGTTAGGAAGTCCCGGTACTTCATATCGAACACCGATATCTAAGTGCGATATCTATGCCTAAAAAATTTTGGGTCACTCAAGCACGTGCCTTTCAAGGACGTAGCAGTGGAACGTTCCCTCGAAGACCTTCTCGTTTTTCTCATTGAAAACCTCGGCTTTGACAATCTTTTTACGCCCGAGGTCTTCGATTACCTCTGCCTTAGCTATCAGCCCTTCACCGGCCTTAACGGGCTTGAGGAACTTCACCTCGGCCTTTCCGAGGACGACGGTGGGCTCGTTAACGGCGAGCATAGCAGAGTAATCGGCCAGGCCGAAGGTAAAACCACCGTGCACGAGGCCGTACTCGTCAACCGCCATCTCCTCGGTAGTTAAAAGCTCGACCTCAGCTTTTCCGGGTTCGATTTTCAACGGCCTCCCAACGAGCCTCTCAGAGGTTAGTTTATGCGTCCTCTGCTCCATTTCCCACACCAAAAGTTTATCTATCCTGGAACCCTAAAAAGCTTGATGCCTATGCACCCGCTCAAGGAAGCAGTCCAGGTCAAGGGCTCAACCGAGTTCACGAGGAGTGAGCTGGTCGGAATCCTGAGCTTCCGGCTCAGGCGCTTCTCGGTGGGCGAAGCAAAGGCGGTGATTGAGGAGTGGATTAAGGAGGGTCTCCTTGAGGAGCGTGAGGGAAAGCTCCACGCGAGGATTGAGGCCCTGGAGGAGGCCGAGAAGCCGGAAAACCTGCTCGGGGAGATGGTCGTCCACATAGCGAGGGCCCTCGGCTGGACGGAGCTCGAGGTGATGGAGGGGATAAGGGCACTGCGCGAGCGTTACGGTAACCTGGACGAGCGGATTTTAGCTTACCTCTTCGGTCTTGAGAAGGGCGTTGACATGTCGAAGTTCAGGGACAGGATTGACGTCTGATTAACCCTTATTAACCTCCACCCCGATTCTGTAATTGGTGAAGCCCATGCCCGAGGAGGCCCTCATCGTAGTGGACATGCAAAGGGATTTCATGCCCGGCGGAGCGTTGCCGGTTCCCGACGGCGACAGGATAATCCCGAAGGTCAACGAGTACATCAGGAAGTTCAAGGAGAAGGGAGCGCTGATAGTGGCGACGCGCGACTGGCACCCGGAAAACCACATCAGCTTCAAGGAACAGGGAGGCCCCTGGCCGAAGCACTGCGTTCAGGGAACCGAGGGGGCGGAGTTCGTCGTCGAGTTGCCAGAGGACGCGGTGATAATCTCCAAGGCCACCGAGCCAGACAAGGAAGCCTACTCCGGCTTCGAGGGGACGAACCTGGCAGAGATACTCAGGGAGAAGGGCGTTAAGAGGGTTTACGTCTGCGGTGTTGCGACGGAGTACTGCGTAAAGGCAACGGCCTTAGACGCCCTCAAACACGGCTTCGAGGTCTATCTCCTGAGCGACGCGGTAAAGGGCATCAACCCGGAGGACGAGAAGAAAGCTCTTGAGGAGCTTGAGAAGGCCGGCGTGAAGATTCTGTGAGCCTTTTCCATTCTTTTAGGAGGACGAGGAGCAGGTTTAACACGATTGGTCCTATTATAAGGCCCTTCAGCCCCATCGCCCAGGTTCCTCCAATCATACCTATGAACACGAGGGTCTCGTCGAGCTCCGTGTCTCTCGCCACAAGCATGGGCCTTATCGTGTAGTCGGGCATCGGGGAGACGAGAATGAATCCGTAGAGAGCTATTCCGAGGGCGTGTAGATAAGCGCCTTTGACCGCAAAGTATATCGCCGCCGCGAGCCAAATCATCCAGCCCTCGAAGAGGGGGACGAAGGAAAAGGCGAACGTCAGGAAACCGGCGACTATGGCCGTGTAGAGGTCTGAAACGCGGAAGATTATGAAGCCGATTGTCATCAGGATTCCCTTGGCCACGTTGAGGAGGAGCCATGCCCTAACGAGGGCGGAGAGGGTTTTGTTCACGCTCCGCAGGATTTCCTCGCCGAGTTCGCGGTTTTTCTCGGGCAGAAGGGCGTATATCTGGGCCCGGATTTCCTCCCCGTAGGCGAGGGCGTAGTAGTAGGTGAAGAAGAACACGAAGAGCTGGAGGAGGTAGGAGGGCAGGGAGAACGCCTGCCTTGAGAGGTAATCGGCTATCCTAGGGACCACCTGGTCCTGGAAGTGCTGGAGGAAGTTGAGGACGTCCGAGGGTAGCGGAAGGGTCAGAAGCCAGTTGAAGACGTTCACGATGCCCTCGTAAAAGGACATGAGAACCTGAACAGAGACGAGGAGGAGTTCCAGTGTCAGTGCTCCGCCAAAGACGAGCATTGAAAGGCTTATCACGAGGGCGGAGCGCTTCCTTCCGAGCCTCACTGAGAGCCTGCGCTGAATCGGGTATGATGCATAGGCCAGAACGAACCCGAAGAATATGGGCGTCACGAGGGGATGCACTACCCTCCAGGTTACGTAGAGGATGATTGCTATAACCGCGCCCCAGACGAGTTCCTCGGCCTTCATCTCAGAACTTTTATTAGGGAGTCCTATAAAAACCCGCCGGTGGTCGTATGGAAGAGGCACTGGTTGAGAGGTTCACCTCATACCTTGAGAGAGGCGATAGGCTGATTGAAGAGGGCCGATACGGCGAGGCCTTCGAGGCCCTTCTCGACGCCCTGAAAACGCTCGGCGCACTGGTGGTTTACAGGGAAACCGGAATGCTCGTTCCGGCCGAGAGGCTCAGCGGTTTCCTTGGAAAATGGCCTAAGCTTGAGGAGGCCCTGAGAAAGTATTCATCCCTGACGGGAAGCAAGGAAACGGCAAGAGCTTTAAGGGAAGAGCTGGAAGAACTGAAGGGGATGATGAGTTTGCCGAGTTCCGAGCGGTGACGAGACTCAGCCTCTGACCCAGAGCGAGCCAATGCCCCCGCTACACTGGGAGGCAGTGTTCGCAAGGACTTTTGCAAAGCCCCTGCCCGCCCTAAGTCTCACGAGGACGTGGCCCATTCTCGTCAGGAAGAGCAACTCAATCCTCCCGGAACGGAAGCGAACCTTTGGAGAGCCCCTCAAGTAGAGCGCTCCGTGCTTTTTCCTTCCCCACAGGGAGCTTATCTCTATTGATTTTCCTGAGAAAAACAGCGAAAGCCTTACATCCTCCGGGGTTACAGGTTCACCCTCAAGGTAAACCCTGCCCCGGGTCGCCCCAAGGTACAGGGAGTTGGATAAGCTGTCAACGTACTTCCCCAAAGCTTCATAAACTGTCCCATCCATCGGTCTCACCATAGGTATTTGAACTCAGGAGTATATCGGTAATTGGTCGTTAACGGTGATTGCCATGAGGATTGTTTCAGCCGACACGGGTGGGGCCCTACTAACGGAGGACTACGAGCCGATAGGACTCATTGCAACGGCGGCAGTACTGGTTGAGAAGCCCTACAGAACCGCGACGCTCAGCAGGGTTCGCTACGCCAACCCCTTCGACTACGACATGAGCGGGAGGCAGGCCATCCGGGACGAGGCTTTCCTCGCGGTGGAGCTTGCGAGGGATGTCAAGCCGGATGTCATCCACCTCGACTCGACCATCGGCGGGATAGAGGTGAGAAAGCTCGACGAGCCGACCATTGACGCTTTAACGATAACCGACCGCGGGAAGGAGGTGTGGAAAGACCTCGCGAAGGACCTCCAGCCACTGGCGAAGAAGTTCTGGGAGGAGACGGGGATAGAGATAATAGCCATCGGCAAGTCGAGCGTCCCCGTTAGGATAGCGGAAATCTACGCTGGCCTGTACACGGCGAAGTGGGCCATCGAGTACGCGAGGAAGGAAGGGAAAGCCATCGTCGGCCTCCCGCGCTACATGAAGGTCGAGATAAGGCCCGGAAAAATCTACGGGGAAAGCCTCGACCCGCGCGAGGGCGGTCTCTTCGGGGAAATTGAAGCGGAAACAGAGGGAATCGGCTGGGAGCTGTATCCGAACCCGCTCGTGAGGCGCTTCATGGTTCTTGAGGTTTGGAGGGAGTAAGGGGGCTAAGCCCCCTTCTCCAGCTCGCTCGGGAACTTTATCGCGTCGAACGGGCACGTCTGGTTGCAGACGCCACAGCCCGTACAGAGCAGGCTGTCTATGCGCACCTTGTTGGTCTCCGGGTCGTAAACGAGCGCCGGACAGCCTGTCAGGAGTATGCACGCCTTACAGCCTGTACACTTGTCCTCGACGACGAGCGGAATCTCGCCTATCTCACCGCGCCTTATGACGGGAATGACACACTCGCGCTTCGCTATTATCACTGCCGGCCCCTCAACCTGCATGGCCTCCTTTATTGCCTCCCTCGTGGCCTTGAGGTCGTATGGGTCAACGGTCTTGACGTACTTCACTCCGAGAGCCTTGACGAGGGCCTCGATGTCAATCTCGTTGAACTTCCTGCCGGTTTCACTTCCACCTGTTCCCGGGTGAGGCTGGTGGCCGGTCATTGCAGTCGTCCTGTTGTCGAGTATCATCACCAGAACGTTCAGGTTCTTGTAGACGGCATCAACGAGGGGCTGAATTCCGTTGTGGAAGAACGTTGAGTCACCGATTGTCGCGATTATCTTCTTGTCCATGACGACGCTCTGGCCGTTCGCTAAGCTGATGCTCGCGCCCATGACGTATTCAGTCCAGATGGCCTCGAGCGGTGGGAGGAGCGATAGGGCGTAACAGCCTATGTCGCCGTGTATCGGGACGGAATAGCGACCGAGCTTGAGGTCGCGGAGAGCATCTAAAGCGGCCCTGTATGAACCGCGGTGAGGACAGCCGGGGCACATTACCGGCGGTCTCTTCGGGGCGAGGCTTTCAGCGAGCTTTACCTCCTCCGGCTTCTCGTAGGTTTCCTCGCTCTCGCCGATTAGCCTGAGGAGGGCGTTTCTGACGAGGCTCGGGGTGAGCTCGCCCTCGAGGAGCAGGTGACCAGTTCTCTTGCCGTAAATTGGAACGTTCAAGCCGGCCTCGTAGGCGACTATCTTGACCTCCTCCTCAAGGAACGGCGCGCCATCCTCGATTACAATCGCGAAATCAACGGTTTTGAGGAAATCAACGACGAGCTTCCTCGGGAGCGGGTGGGGCGTTGAGAGCTTGAGGACCTTGAAGTCCTCCCCGATTTTCGGAAGAACCTCCTTCACGTAGTTGTAGGGCGCGCCCTCGACGATTATTCCGATTTTACCGTTCCCCTCGACCCAGTTGAAGGGCATCGAGTTGAACTCCTCCTCAATCTTCGCCAGGGTCTCGTTGAGCCACCTGTGCCTCTTCCTGTTGCCCTCCATGCTCGCTCTAACATAGCGCTCGATGTCCTTCTTGAATACGGGCTCTCTATCGAGCTCGATGAACTCGCCGACCTCCACGTCGGCCGTCGTGTGGTTAACCCTGGTCGTTGTCCTGAAGATGACGGGGACCTTATAGCGCTCGCTCAGCTCGTAGGCGTACTTAATCAGGTCATGGGCCTCTTGCGGGTCGGCAGGTTCGAGGACGGGCAGGAGCGAGAGCTTGCCGTAGTAGCGGTCGTCCTGTTCCGTTTGAGAGGTGTGCGGTCCTGGGTCGTCCGCCACGAGGATTACAAGACCGCCTTCGACACCGGAGTAAGCGAGGCTCATAAGCGGGTCCGCGGCAACGTTCAGACCGACGCACTTCATGGTCACGAGCGCCCTCAAGCCAGTATAGGCCACTCCCGCGGCTTCCTCAAGGGCAACCTTCTCGTTGGGCGCCCACTCGGCAAAAACTTCTGGCTTGAGCCTCGCTATCGTCTCAATGACCTCGGTTGAAGGCGTTCCGGGGTAACCTGTGGCGAAAACGACACCGCTTTCAAGGGCGCCGTAGGCAATCGCCTCGTTTCCCATGAGAAGTTTCCTCTCACGCCTTTCACCCTTCACATCGGCTGAATCAGAAGGGTAAGTCTTAACCGCCTCCATGTCACCACCGTAGTGGATTGACACGGGAGGTTAAAACTCTGCCTTCACCAGCCAGGCAGGGATTTCGAAAGATTTTCGAATCAATGCTTATATACCGTGACGTAGAGGAAGATTCATGAAGGTCAAGGAACTTCTCGAGCTTTTGGAGGAAACGATAGGCCACCTCAGGATAGCTCTCGTGACAAACCAGCAAAGGATTTTTGAGAGCCCATACACGAGCTATGAATTCGCGCAGAGGGCCGTTGAGATTCAGGAGGACTTAGAAGATTTGGAAAAGCTCAGGGCGGAGCTTGAGAAACTCGACCCTGAGAGCGACGTCGAGGAGCATTACCCGAGGGAAGAGGTTGAGAAGCTCCTCCAAATGCTCGAACTCCTCAGGGAGAGCGAGAGCCACGTTTATTAACTTAGACTAGCATCGTGGTAGACCGCAATGAGCCTCTCACTGTTGGGAACCCCTGCTAACTTGTAAGCTCCTTCCGCCAAGGAGAGCTGATGGTAAGTGTAAAAGTTGTAGGCGAAGAAGGAAAGGAAAATTAAAAAGATGCCAAAGATCGCCAGAGTTCTCATTTTTCTTCCTCCTTAGCCGCAGTAGTAGCCAAGAATACTGTGATAGTACATTTTTTCGATTTCTCCAGGTGGATAGATCCTCCAGTACATCTGGATTTTTCTTTTGGCATTGATCCAGTCGGAGAACACTTCGAGTTTTCCGTTGTATTTGAAGATCGCCAAGTTGAATCTCAGGCTTTCTTTCATTTCTTTTTTGAGGATTTCGGATTCGAGTTTCTTGGTGGTATAGTTCCAAGGTACTTCTTTTAAAGTCCATGTTTCGTTTGAGAAGAATTTAAACCCAATTGTATCAGTGAGTACAATGCCGCCCGGGTAATGAATGGTTCTCCTTGCAGTCTGGTTGCCGAGAGGTGTAAGTTCAAGTACAATCCCCCTCTTTGGATCCTCCATCGTGCTTGGCAGGTGGATAAAACCTAAATACTCGGATGGTGCGGAGTATCTTACTGTATCTCCAGAGAGTATTTCCAGTGCTCCCATTGATATCTCAGCGTCCTTAAGAACAGCAAGTTCAAGGTAAGTTGTGTTTTCCTTATCTTTTATCACGTCATCAATTGATGGGTAAATGCCCTCAATTTCCTCATTCTTGTAAATCCTGCCCTTGTAGAGGAGGACTCTACAATTGTCGCAGTTTTCGAAGTTTTTGAGTTTTTCTGGGCTGGTGGCCAGTACGGAGTAATTGAGCTGAGTTTTGCAGGTTATTGTGGTTTTTTTCATCCTCGGCCAGATTTTCAGGAGTTTGGAAATTTTGAAAGTGTAAATGCTGATTGTTCTCTCTTTTGGATTATAAAACGCGAATTGGTATTCTCTGAAGCCATCAAAGCCTGTTTGTGATGAGTAGTAAGCGGCTATTAGCTCAGAATTTCCCCTGACTTGCTCTGGGATTTTTTGATAGAGTTCACTCATGTTCTCGCTCGGAAGGTAAAAGTAAGAGAGGAATAAGAGGAGGGAAAAGAAGGCAAAGAGGACAAGGAGTTTTCTCATCCCCAGGTCACCTCCATGAAGTAGCCAACGCCAGTGTAGGGGCCGGTTTTTGGAGTGAAGTCCTCAGTAAGGATGAAGTCAATATTAATTTGCGGTCTCTGCCTTTTGAAGTCTACTTTAGACAGCCATGCAGGCTCGTTTGTCCCTGTGAGAAGGGTGTACACAGTTTCCCATGCGGAACGATTCCATGATTGTTTATCTTTTAAGTTTGACATATCTCCCAACCACTGGTCCGTTGTGTGGTCTTTCCAGTCTCCAAAATTCTTTGAAAGATATTCGTGGAACTCATCATAATCCCTCGGCGTGCTCAACTCGCTCCATTTCCACTCGTGGTGCATGACAGAGTGTGGTGCGTGCTCATCGACCTTAGGGCCATCTAATCCATAGTCCCAAAAGTATGATTTACCATTCAAGTCCATATACTCATCCCCAAGCCAGAAAACATAGTGACCCAGCTCGTGCCCCAAAGCTTTTGCCCACTTTATATCCCCCATTTCGGCAATTCCCATTGGATGGGTAAGCCTTAAGAATCTAAAGGGCATCACGAGCTTTCCTCCAATCCAGTAGCCACCAACTGAAGCATGTGGCCACTTCTTGTTATCTCCCCAGAATTTAACTTCTAAAAATGTCTTATTAACCCAAATATCGGCCTTATCCCAGTTTCTCTTGTCGTCCCAAATTGTAACCCTTGTAATCATCGCGTAACCGTCCGTGTAGTCGTAGATGAAGTCACTCGCCTTCCTGATGCTGTAAATCAGGTTCTTCTTGTCCTCCTCGCTCATCTTCCATTCTACTGAGATATTCAGCTCGATACCGAGGATATCCCTCTTCGCAGGGTCCTTCCCAATCAGAAGCTCCACCGCGTTGGGAACGCCATCGCCATCATAGTCACCGTTCAGGTCGGCGTTATTTTTGTCCGTTGGGTCAAAGCGCGCGGTAAATCCATTCACCTCAAGCTCTTTGTTCAGCTCGATTTCGCGATAAAAGGGTATTCCGTCGGGGTCGTTGGTAGTTACAACGAACCAGATTTCACCGTCCGGAGTGTCGTCAGCTGAAGAGTACGAGACGACAAGGCCTGACTCCAGAGGCATTTCTCCGGAAGAAGTCACAACTCTGACATCACCTTTAAGTGTCGTTACATCGTTGCCTATAATCTCATTGCCCAAAACTTCAGCGGAACTTGGAGAGCTTGCTATCGCGACAACGTCATTTCCTGGAGAAGTCAGCTTAGACCCGTAGGTGTTCACGAGGGTAACGTTGATTACCGTTCCGTTCTCCAGCCTGACCTGTGCAACCTTCAGGCTTTTCGGTTTCACTATTGAGAATGCTGTAGTTCCATCTTTCACCGTGACGTCGCTAACACCTTCAATCGTTTTCATGCCGATGATTTCACCCCTAATTCCGGCCTTTTCAAGTATGCCCTCATATTTGACGTAAACCTTGAGGTCTTTGTCAGGGTTCCTTGGGCCGACGTTACAGGAGCTGTCACCACATCCGCTCAAGTGGCCGTAGCCGAAGTATTTCTCCTCGTCTCCGGGATAATCATCACCGCTCCACGTTCCGGTTTTGAGATTGTAGTAGATAGTTGCAACGGTTCCCTTGCCAGGGGAAACGTCCATTTCAGTTCTTCCAATTCCCTCTTTATTATCCCTGTCGTAGAGGTGGAACTCTATTGTGGCGAGCTCCTTATCGTCTGGAACGTCAAAGGTGGCCTTTGCAATCGCATAGTTTTGAATATTGATTAAGATGTCATCAGTCGGAAGGATTTTCTTCTCATAATCGTCTTGATTGTCAGTAAGGAATAGGGTTTTAGTCCGCCCGTTCACGGTGAGTTCCAGACTCATGTCCGCAGGGTTGTGACCAATAATCGAACTATCAACATCGTCCAACGCCCTCGCCCTGAGGATGTAAACGGTTACCTTCACATCCCTCAGCGGGTCAACGTCCTTGGAGTCGATAACCCCATCCCCGTCGGTATCTTTGCTGTGGGGATTGGTGCCGTACTCAAGCTCAAGGGTGTTGCACCACCCGTCTTTGTCGCTGTCGGTAATCACCGTTATGGTCTCGGTCACGGGTTTGCCCTTCAGTCCGTACTCGTCTATTGGGGTCGCTTCAACGGTGATTTCCTCCCTACAGTTCGTGCGGTTGTAGATTGGAGCAAGAGGGAACTTTCTTGTCTCTCCTGAGGCCAAGCCCCATAGTTCGAAGCTGTAGCGACCGATGATTTTCACGTATACGTTAACCCGGTCTCCATCACCGTCAACTACGGTTACACTTCCGTTGCTCTCTTCACCGGCGTAAACCCACTGGGGAAGTTCAAGGTCAACTATTGCCGGCGGGGAGTTGGGTTTCACGTAGATGCGCTTCTCCCATCTGCTCGTTGAGCCATCACTGGATTCCATGACTACCGTGACCGTGTGATAGCCAACCTCAGGACGCTTCCAGACGAGGTAGAACTTGTCGTATTCGCCATATCCGTACAGGAAGCCGTTGGTAAACTCATCGACCTTCTCGCCGTCAACGAGAAGTTTTAGCTTAACGTTGACTTTGCTTCCCGTTGGGTTCTCCGCCGTGATATTGAACCTGAGTGGGTGATTCTCAACGGGCTTTCCGTATTCGACGTCCTTCAGGTGAGGATGAACCTCCAGAACTTTGAAGGTTCTCGCAAAGGTCTGCGTGCTTCCCTTGTAGTTCGGAATGAACTTGACGATAAGGGAGTGAGCCCCGGCCGTTGCCTTCCATCCCGTGTTAATCCAGTAGTCCCTTATGCTGTAACCCCAGACATTCACGTCTTTATTCGTTACCACGAGGTTTCCATCAACGTAAACCTGAACCGTTCCAATACCATCAACAACGCCCCTGTTGTCCAGCTTAATTTTGACCCTTAGGGAATCTCCCACTACGGGATTCACCGGATAAACCGAGACGTCTTCAATGGTTATGTTCGGCGATGCTGTGTACCTGTAAATCGAAACGAGGTTACCCCATTTGTCAATCAGATAAACCGTGTCCCCATCATTGTTGAGTATAGCGGTCTTTGGGGAAGTTGCGAGCTGAACCTTTCCGACGGAATTCGGTGCAAGGCTAAGGGAAAGCTTAACCACGTGGTCCCTGCCAAAGGAGTCGTAGCAGTCATCCCGTGGAAGGTTGTTCGCCCAGCACTTCTGGTTGCCGTAGGCGTAATCATCCAGGATGTACCAGCCATTCAGGCTCACCGTTGTGAGAGAGGGGTTCTCAATGTAAACGTATTCTCCGCTTCCATCATTGGTTAGATAGTCAACGCCCATTATCTTGACGGCAAAGTTTACAGAGAGAGGTTTGATTACGAACTGGTTCTCAAGGGATTGGATTGAATAAGTGCCTGATTCGGCATTTTTAACCGCGGTAAGGGCAGAATACGGATTTTCCCACAGGTATGTCCTAATTAAAGCCGGCTCGGTCCCGTTGTACCACCAGATTTGGAATATCAGGTCAGTTCCGTTCCAGTAGGCGTTTTTGATTCTCATATAATCCGAAACCACAACATCACCGTTCAGAGTTCCGTTTAGGAGGGCTTCAATCAGAGAAAGTATTGCTTTCCTCTCATCCGATGTGGCGTTTGGAAGAAACCTCAAGTATTCCTCGAAGAAGGGATTGATTACACCCACTTCCGTTTGGGTTTTGAGAGAGCATTCACAGTTGGATTCACAATCCCGCTCAGGACAATTAACATTGTTAGAAATACTACAACTAACTTTCTCACATCTATCCCCACCAATAGTTGTTCCAGCGCAAAGCCAGAAAGGGGAATTAAAAATATTTCGGATAGAATTAAGTCAGCCTAAAACTCTGGCTAAAGCCTCTCTTAACAGTGAGACCCCTTCCTCGTCCAGCCGGTTCTTCACCCACCGCTCCTTCAGGCTTAGGTTCTCGTCCTCCAAATCGAGGACGGCCTTTCTAACGCCTCCCCTCGGGTTTCTGCTGTCACCCCTCCAGCGCGGAATGACGTGGAGGTGCAGGTGGGGAACGGTTTGCCCGGCTTCCCTTCCGAGGTTCATGCCGACGTTGAAGGCGTCCGGCTTCAGAGTCTCCCTCAGGACTTCCATCGCAAGCTCCATGCCCTGTATCAGGGCGAGCTTCTCTTCTCCAGTCAAATCTTCCCAGCGCTCGACGTGCCTCCTCGGAACGACTAGGAGGTGTCCCCTGCTGGCCGGATAAGCGTCGAGCAGGATTCTTATTAGGCCATCCTCGTAGAGGAGTTGTTCCCTAGGCGGTCTGCAGAAGGGGCACTCCATCGGCAACACCAAAGGCTTAAAATCCTCCCGCCTAAAAAAGCTCCCGGTGGTGGCATGGAGGAGTCGCTTGAATCGCTCCAGAAACTCCACAAAAAATTCCTCTCGGCTGGACTGCTGTTGCTCCTGCTCGGCTTTGCGTTGCTGATATTCAAGCCCATCGGAAAGGCGTCCATCTACGTCGGAGCCCTCGTCTTCGCTTTGGCCTTCATACCGCTCGAGATGGCGAAGAGAACCGCGAGGAAGATGGCGATTATAGCCTTCCGGGGAGGATAGAAAAGCTTAATAGAAAACCCGGCAACTATCGAAAAGGAGTGAGAAACAGGGGTGATGTAGAATGGCGTTTGTACCACCGCAGGCCGGCTACGACCGGGCGATAACCGTTTTCAGCCCGGACGGAAGGCTGTTTCAGGTAAACTACGCGAGGGAAGCTGTAAAAAGAGGCGCAACGGCTGTAGGAGTTAAGTGGAAGGACGGAGTCGTTTTGGCCGTTGAGAAGAGAATCACGAGCAGGCTCATTGAGCCGAGGAGCTACGAGAAGATTTTCCAGATTGACGACCACATAGCGGCCGCTCCGAGCGGTATCATCGCCGACGCAAGGGTTCTCGTTGACAGGGCCAGGCTGGAGGCCCAGATTTACCGCCTCACCTACGGCGAACCCGTTCCACTCACCGTTCTGGTGAAGAAAATCTGCGACCTCAAGCAGGCCCACACCCAGTACGGCGGTGTGAGGCCCTTCGGTGCCGCTTTGCTCATGGCGGGCGTTAACGAGAAGCCCGAGCTTTACGAGACCGACCCGAGCGGTGCCTACTTCGAGTGGAAGGCCGTCGCCATAGGAAGCGGAAGGAACGTGGCGATGGCCATCTTCGAGGAGCACTACGACGAGAACCTCGACAGGGACGGGGCCATAACGCTTGCAATACTCGCCTTGTCCAAGACCCTTGAGGAGCCAACCGCCGACTCGATAGAGGTTGCGTACATTACCACCGAGGACAAGCGCTGGAAGAAGCTCCCGAGGGAAGAGCTTGAGAAGTACCTCAACGAGGTCCTTGAGGAGATTAAAGAGGAAGAGGTTGAGGAGAAGGCCGAGGACTATTCGGAACTCGACCAGAACTACTGAGGTGACGGGCGATGCCCATTAGCGTTGACAAAGCGGTAATCGCCCGTCTGAAGACGCACGGCGAGACCTTTGAGATACTCGTTGACCCCTACCTCGCGAGGGACTTCAAGGAGGGCAAGGAGGTTCCCATAGAGGAAATCCTCGCCACTCCCTACGTTTTCAAAGATGCCCACAAGGGCGACAAGGCGAGCGAGCACGAAATGGAGAAAATCTTTGGAACAAGCGACCCCTATGAAGTCGCTAAAATAATCCTCCAGAAGGGCGAGGTCCAGCTCACCGCGGAGCAGAGGAGGCAGATGCTCGAGGAAAAGAAGCGCTACATAGCGACGATAATCCACAGGCACGCGGTTGACCCGAGGACAGGTTATCCGCACCCGGTAGACAGAATCCTGAGGGCGATGGAAGAGGCAGGGGTTCACGTTGACCTCTTCAAGGATGCCGAAGCTCAGGTTCCGAAGGTCATCAAGGCGATTAGACCTCTGCTCCCGATAAAGCTCGAGGTCAAGGTCATAGCGGTGAAGATACCGAGCGACTACGTTGGAAAAGCCTACGGCGAGGTTAGAAAGTTCGGAACGATAAAGCGCGAGGAGTGGGCCAGTGACGGCTCGTGGATGTTCCTCATCGAGATTCCTGGGGGAATCGAGGAGGAGTTTTATGAAAAGCTCAACGCCCTGACGAAGGGCACCGCTCTTACTAAACTTGTAGAGAGGAAGGGACTATGAGGCGGATTTTTGTAAAACCAAGGGAACTGGTGGTCCCGGGCACTTTGCTGGCCCAGGGACCGTTTAAGAACGGAAGGGGAACCTTCAGGGAAGGCAACAGGATTTACTCAACGGTGATAGGACTCGTCGAGATAAGGGGAGACCTCATAAGGGTCATTCCGCTTGAAGGGCCCTACATTCCAGAGGTTGGGGACAACGTCCTCGGAAAGATAGTGGACGTCAAGTTCTCCAACTGGACCGTTGACATAGGGGCACCGTACCAGGCCAATTTACGCGTTCAGGACGCGGTTGAGGAGCGCATAGACCTTCTCAAGACTGACCTGAGGAAGATTTACGACATAGGCGACATAATCTACGCCAAGGTGAAGGCCTTCAACGAGATAAACCAGATTGACCTCACAACTAAGGGAATGCCCTTCAAGGGCGGTCCGCTCAGGGGAGGACAGCTCGTCACGATAACGCCTTCCAAGGTGCCGAGGCTCATCGGCAAGGGCGGTTCGATGATTAACATGATTAAGAAGCTCACCGGGACGAGAATCATAGTGGGCCAGAACGGCTGGGTCTGGGTGAGTGGAAGGAACGACGAGCTGGAGAAGCTCGCGATAGAGGCCATACTCAAGGTTGACCGCGAAAGCCACACGCAGGGACTGACCGACAGGGTCAAGGAGTACCTGCTTTCGAGGCTCAGGGAGCTCAAGGAGCAGGGAGTTATTGAGGAAATCCCCCAGCTTGAGGAGAAGGAAGGTGAGAAGGATGATGGGCAGGCCTGAGGGTTTAAAGCTCATCGACGAGAACGGTAGAAGGGTTGACGGCAGGAAGAAGTACGAGCTTAGACCCATTAAAATGGAGGTTGGAATTCTCAAGAACGCCGACGGCTCGGCCTACGTCGAGTGGGGCAAGAACAAGATAATGGCAGCTGTCTACGGCCCGAGGGAGATTCATCCCAAGCACCTCCAGAGGCCGGACAGGGCAATTCTGCGCGTCCGCTACAACATGGCACCCTTCAGCGTTGAGGAAAGGAAAAAGCCCGGGCCGGACAGGAGGAGCGTCGAGATAAGCAAGGTCATAAGGGGCGCGCTTGAGCCGGCCCTAATCCTCGAGATGTTCCCGAGAACGGCGATAGACGTTTTCATAGAGGTCCTCCAGGCCGACGCTGGAACGAGGGTTGCAGGAATAACCGCGGCCTCACTTGCTCTGGCAGATGCAGGAATACCGATGAGGGACCTCGTTGCCGCGTGCGCCGCCGGAAAGATTGACGGCGAAATCGTTCTCGACCTCAACAAGGACGAGGACAACTACGGTGAGGCGGACGTTCCCGTTGCAATAATGCCCCTCAAGAACGACATAACGCTCCTTCAGATGGACGGCTACCTGACGAGGGAGGAGTTCGTCGAGGCAGTGAAGCTCGCGATAAAGGGAGCCAAGGCGGTTTACCAGAAGCAGAGGGAGGCCCTCAAAGAAAAATACCTCCGCATAGCGCAGGAGGTGGCGGGCAATGAGTGAGATGGAAGTCATGGCCAGCATAATGCGCGACCACATCATAAACCTCCTCAGGGAGGGCAAGAGGATTGACGGAAGGGGCTTCGAGGACTACCGCGACCTCGAGGTCAAGGTCAATGTCATAGAGAAGGCCGAGGGCTCTGCCTGGGTCAGGCTCGGCAACACGCAGGTTCTCGTTGGAATAAAGGTCGACCTCGGAGAGCCGTTTCCGGATTTGCCGGAGAAGGGAGTTATGACGACCAACGTCGAGCTCGTTCCCCTTGCCTCGCCGACCTTCGAGCCCGGTCCACCGGACGAGAACGCCATCGAGCTCGCCCGCGTTGTGGATAGGGGAATAAGGGAGAGCGGGGCCGTTGAGCTTGAAAAGCTCGTCATCGTCCCCGGCAAGCTCGTCAGGGTTATCTTCATCGACGTCCACGTTCTCGACCACGATGGCAACCTGCTCGACGCGAGCGGAATAGGTGCAATAGCGGCCCTGATGAGCACCAAGATTCCGAAGATTGAGTACGACGAGGAGAGCGGGGAGGTAAAGATACTCGACGAGTACGAGCCCCTGCCGGTCAAGAGCGTCCCGATACCAGTCACCTTCGCGAAAATCGGCAACACGATGGTCGTTGACCCCAACATAGACGAGGAGCGCGTCATGGACGGCAGGATTACGATAACCACCGACGAGAACGGCCACATTTCAGCGGTTCAGAAGGGCGAGGGCGGAAGCTTCAAGCTCGAGGAAGTCATGTACGCAGTGGATACCGCCTTCAAGAAGGCCGAGGAACTCAGGAAAATCGTCCTTGAGGCCGTTGGGAAGGCCTGACCCTTTCCCTCTTTTCCGGTGGTGGCGATGGACTTCATGAGCATAGTCGCGTCAGTGATTTTCGCCGGTTTCGCGGTGAGAACCGTTTACCTCCTTCTGCGGGAGGAAAGGAAAAAGGACCTGCTCCTCACAACGGCCCTCTGGGGTCTGGCCCTTTTCGTATGGGGTCTCTACATCGCCGGAAAGAAGGGATGGGGTATTTCAAGCACCCTGGTGATTCTCTCGGGCGTCGTTGCATTCTCCCTGTCCCTCTTCGGCCTGTTTAAACTCCGCGAAGAGAGCCCCAAAGAGTTTGGGAAAGAGCTATAAAGGAAAAGGCATAAAACTAAACGGCTTTACGATTAACCGGGGGGAACCCTCATGGGATTGTTTGACAGCCTCAAAAAGAAGGAGAACAAGCCTAAAATGAAACCTCCCGCGAGCGTTAAGAAGGAAGTCGCTCCCAGGCATGACATCGATGTCGTACCGATTGAGGAGGATGTTCTTGCTAAGGAGCTCGTTAAGCCCCAGCTTCGCTACCTGAAGAAGATAACCGTGACCAGCTACTCCGACCTTGAGAGGATTTCCAGCGAGCTTCAGGAGGGCAACATAGTCATAGTTGACCTGACCCCGCTCGAGAAGAGGCCCGACGTCCTTGAAAAGGTCGCCGAGCAGATTAAGGGCATGGTCAACGCCTTCGGCGGACAGGCGGCGAAGATATGCAAGACCGAGGTTAAGCTCATCCTCCTTCCAGAGGACATAAAGATTGCCAAATGAGGTTTTCCTTTTTCAAACTTCAACCGAAACCATGACTTTATAAAGGCATCCCTGGTTCTCTTCTCGGTGATGCTCATGGGCGAGAAGAAGGGCGAGAAGGTTGAGGTTAATCCCGAGCTCGGTGAGGTTCAGGTCATAAGCCTCGGTGACTGCCCCATCTGCGGTGGCAAGAACACCCTCAAGGCCATTCAGCACATCCACGAGATTCCCTACTTCGGAAAGGTCATGGAGAGCACCATAATCTGCGAGAAGTGTGGCTACAGAAACGCTGACGTCATGATACTCGAGGACAGGCCACCGAAGCTTTACACAGTTAAGGTCGAGAACGAGAAAGATTTATTCACGCGCGTCGTCAGGAGCAAGAGCGGAACGATAGAGCTGGAGGAGATAGGCGTCAAGATTGAACCGGGGCCGGCATCTGAAGGATTCATTACTAACGTCGAGGGAGTACTTGAGCGCGTTCGCGAAACGCTCCTGATGGCGAGGGAGTTCAGGAGGCAGGAGGGCGACGAGGAAGCGGTAAAGAAGGCCGACGAGATACTCCAGTACATCGAGGACGTCAGGGAGGGGAAGAAACCACTGACTGTGAAGATAGCGGACCCCCTGGGCAACAGCGCGCTCATAGGTGAGAAGGTCAGGAGCAGGCTTTTGACGGAGGAGGAAATCCAGAAGCTGAGCCTCGGGCCGTACCGGATAATCAACCCGGAGGAGCTTGAGGGGCAAAACGAAGCCGGGGAGGGCAGTAAAAACCCAGAAGAAACCGAAAAAGAGAGGAAAGAGCTCAGTGAGAAATAAGGACGAAGACTTTGTCCTCGATTCCATTTACCTCCACGTTTCTTCCGTCGAAGTTCAGCTCAGCTTCCCCGTTCGCGAGTTTATTATAGTCGTCCATGCTTACAGCGATGACGCTGAAGACGTCGTCGCCGTTCACGTAGTTTACGTATTCCAGCCCAAAGGGCATTCCAAAGGCCATATCGCCGGCGATGCCCTTGGTGACGTCGCTCACGTCGAGCGAATCGCCGTTGTCAACGATGTAGATGAAGACGTAGGGCTTGCCCACCTTCGCGACGTCCTCGTCGGCCATGTAAACGTTGCCAGTTAGAACGTCAACGTCATCGCTGTCCGGGTTGAAGGTCATGTGCTTACCGTTGGGTTCAGCCACCATGAGGGTATACTCGCCCATGTCGTCCGCGCTCTTGGCCATCTCCACTGCATTTTCGATGTCGCCACCCAGGTCGGTGTCGTCAACCGCGCCGAAATAGTCGCGCGATTTGACGACGAGGTAGTCATCGTCGGTTTCAAGGTAATAGAACGTCTTGAGGGGTTCATCGTCGCTGTAGGAGTAGTCTATGTTGACGTAGTAGCCGTCTGAGTAGTCGATTTTAACGACGTAGCCGTCGTCGGTTTCGAGAACCTCGTAGGAGTCATCTGGAACGACCACGACCGCGTCGGTGCTCCCGGTTTCGCTCGTTATGACATCGATGAAGGGCTCGTCAACGTCCGATACAACGACTCTCATCGTGTCGAACTTGAGCGTGACGGGCAGGTCGGCGTTGAGCTTGACGTCTTCGGTCGTCTCTGTCGAAGTTTTCTCGGAGCTTTTCTCTGAAAAGGTATCGGTCGTGGACGGAGTCGAACTGCTCGTTCCGGAGCTCATACACCCGCTTCCCGCGAGAACGAGTCCCACGAGAAGAAACGCCAGAACGTATCTAATCCCAAACTTCATTCAGAACACATCCGTGCTTCGGTAATCCTGAACTGGGAGGGAGGAGCTTAAAAAGGTTTGCAGGCGCGTTAGGAAGTCCTAAAATCGTCAGGGGTAGAAGTAGTCCCTCGCGAGCAGGTCCTCAATCAAGGCCCTTACCCACGGCTTCCTCGTCTTCCTTGAGAGGTGAATTATGCCCTCGACGTGGATTCCGTAGCGCTCCTTCATCTCCTCCCTGCTCATCGGTTCCTTGAATAGAAACGGCCTTTCGATGGTAAAGACGTAGCCGTAGTCCTTGATGTAGTTGGCCAGCCAGTTCTTCCCGTTCTCGCCGTGGACGAGGGTTAAACCGCTCGTATCCTTCGCCATCTCCCAGAGCGTCTCGAGGTCAGCCTTTATCACCTCACCGACCTCGAAGCCTCCAGCTATTGTCCCCCTCCGGGTTAGCGTCTGCTCCTCGTGAAGGTTGAGCCTCCTCAGCGTGTCCCTCAGCTCGTAGGGGTTTCCACGCGCTATGTAGAGGAACACTAGGTCACCCTCGTCGAAGGCCTTCCTCTTCCTGACCTCGACCGTTTTGAGGCCCCTGAATATCAGCTCGGCGTAAACCTGGTGGAGCGCTATGACGTGCTCCATGCTTTCACCTGGCGAACCCTCGAAGAATGGAATAAAAAGGTTTGGATTACTCACCAAGCCCCAGCGATGCCTTCACGAGGTCGCTCACAACCCCGCTCGCCGTCTCCTTCAGCCCGGCGCCGGCTCCTTTGATGAGAAGCTCTCCCAGAAGGTCGCTCTCTATTAACGCAACGTTCTCGTTGCTCGAAACCGCGAGCGGTCCTGAAACCTCCTCCGGAGCGACCCTAACGTCCTTCTTCTCGATTGTCGCGACGAGCCTAATCCTCTTCCCCTTTGCAAGCGCCCTCTTAACCTCGTCAACCGTAACCTCTGCGATGCCCTTGACGGCAATCTCGTCGAAGGTAATTGGCTTAAAGGCAACGCAGTGGAGTATCGTTGCCTTGTAGCCGGCATCAATTCCGAGGACGTCTCCGCTTGGGTCCCTCTCGGCTATGCCAAGCTCCTGCGCCTGCTTTACCGCCTTCTCGAAGTCAATCCCCTGCTCCATCCTTGAGAGTATGAACGTCGTCGTCGCGTTCAGGACGGCCTTTATTCTCCTTACCGAGTCCCCGAGCATGTTCTCGCGGAGGAGGCCGATGATTGGCGTCCCCGCCATAACCGTCGCCTCGAAAAGGTACGGCAGACCTCTCCGCTCGGCTTCTCCGATTAGCTCCGCGTAGTGGAACGCCAGTGGTGGCTTGTTGCTCGTAACGACGGCCTTCCCGTCCCCCAGCGCCTCAAGGTGCCACTCGTGGGCGTTTCTATCGTTGGTCACGTCAATTATAATATCGGCCTCAATCTCCTTCACAGCCTCGGCCGGTGAGAAGTTGTAAACCTCGTAGTCGTTGGTCCATTTACTGAGCTTTCCAAAGTTCTCCTTGACGAGGAGGGCCTCGCTCAAATCGATTCCCTCGGGAAGCCACACGGTTCCGCTCGTGTCGGAGATGCTGACGACCCTGAAGGATAAGCCGTATTTCTCTCGGAAGAAGCGCTCCTTTTCAAGCAGAACCCGCGCAACGGCTCTGCCAACGTTGCCGAAGCCGAAGAGCCCAACCTTTACCTCCATCCAACCACCGGAATAGAAAAGGAAGGGGGACTTAAATCACTTGTTGAGGATTACCTTGATTATGTCCATGTCCCTGACTATGCCGACGAGCTCGCCCTCGCCCTTGATGACGGGCAACTGCTCGATGTGGTGCTGGACCATCTTCTGCGCGACCTCGTAGACGCTCATGTGCGGAGTTGCCACGACGACGTTGGGGTTCATTATCTCCTCAACCGGCTTCTGGGGAAGCTGGAGCTCAGCCTTCTCGAAGAGGAGCGTTGGGTTGCTTTCAAGAATCCAGTCCTCCTCGCTTGAGGCGGAAAGGGCCGTCTGCTTCATGACCCTAACTACCTCTCCGTCCTTGAGGAGGTCTGTCTCGTCAACCATCCCTATCAGGTTACCTTCGTCGTCTATGACCGGAATCGCCATTGCGTTGCATAGGAGGAGAGCCTTAAGGGAAGCCTTAAGCGGGGTTCCACGCCAGACGACGCCGACGTTTCTCTGGTAGTAGGGCTCAATCGTTATATCCTTTAGCTTCTCGTTCTTGGCCAGGTAGCGCCTCACGATGTCACCGACGGTCAGGATTCCTATTGGCTTCTCCTCGTCGTCAACGACCACGACGCGCCTGTAATCTGTCTCAAGCATCCTTCTGACTGCCTTCTTGAGGTCGTCGTTGGCTTTAACAGTAGGCACGTCCCTCTTAACGAGCATGGCCAGCTGGTCCTCGTCCGGGTTCAGGAGAACGTTCTTTATGCTTATTATCCCGACGAGCTTTCCCTCCTTGTTAACGACCGGGAAGGAACGAACGTTGTGCTTCTTGAACAGCTCAAGCGCATAATCCCTCGTCGCCGGCAACTGTATTACCACTGGGTCCTTTGTCATCAGGGTCTTTACCCTCATGTTCTACCACCGCTTAACCTAAAACGGTGCCACCCTATTTAAGGTTTTAGAAAAGGAAATGGACGAAACGTCAGCCCAGAAGGGCGAGGAAAACACCCGCGACAACGGCAGTTCCGATAACTCCCGCGACGTTCGGACCCATGGCGTGCATGAGGATGAAGTTGCCCGGGTCCTCCTCGCTGGCCAGGCGCTGGACGACGCGAGCGCTCATCGGGACAGCTGAAACTCCCGCGGCGCCTATCATCGGGTTTATCTTTCCACCCGAGAGCTTCATCATGAGCTTTCCGAAGAGCACTCCTCCCGCCGTTGCGCTGGCGAAGGCCACTATTCCGAGACCGAGAATCATGAGAGTCTGAGGCGTGAGGAAGCTCTCTGCTCTCATGGTTGAGCCGACACCGAGGCCGAGGAATATCGTCACGATGTTCATGAGCTCCTCCTGGGCGGCCTTGGTGAGCCTCGGAACGACGCCACTCTCGCGGAAGAGGTTGCCCATCATGAGCATTCCTATCAGCGGTGCCGCGCTGGGAACGAGCAGGCCGATGACTATCATCGTGACTATCGGGAAGAGGATTTTCTCGCGCTTTGAAACGGGCCTCAACTGCTCCATCCTTATGCGCCTTTCCTCCGGCGTTGTTAGTGCCTTTATGATGGGTGGCTGAATCAGCGGGACGAGGCTCATGTAGGAGTAAGCGGCCACCGCTGTCGCGGCGAGTATCTGGGGCGCGAGCTTGGTGGTGAGGTATATCGTCGTTGGCCCGTCAGCACCGCCGATGATTCCTATTGAAGCGGCCTCGTGTATGTTGAAGCCCAGCGCGAGAGCGGTAAGCATCGCCACGAAGACGCCTATCTGCGCCGCGGCACCGAGGAGTGCTGTCTTAGGGTCAGCTATGAGCGGTCCGAAGTCCGTCATCGCCCCGAGACCGAAGAATATCAGGAGTGGCACTATCTCCGTCTTGATGAGGTAGTGGTAGATTATGTCGAGCAGACCTGGATGACTGCAGAGGGGTCCAACGGTCGGACAGTTGGCTATGCCGTTGAGGGGAAGGTTAACGAGAACCGCCGTGATGCCTATGGGCAAAAGCAACAGCGGTTCCATCTCGTAGCGTATGGCCAAGTAGACCAGCGTCAGGCCCACTGCAATCATGATGATGTTCCCTACCGTGAGGTGGAGCAGACCCATTGTGCTCAGGAAGTCCACGAACGTCGCCATGCCCCATCACCCGAGCTCAACCAGTGGGTCGCCGGTGTTTACGGTGTCGCCTTCCTTCACGTAGAGTTTTTTCACAACGCCGTCTTTCGGAGCCGGAATCTCATTCTCCATCTTCATGGCCTCAAGCACGACCAACCCCTGACCAGTCTTAACCTCCTGCCCCTCGCTCACGAGGACCCTCAGGATTTTTCCGGGCATTGGGGCAGTGACAGTGTTGGGCGAAGCACTCGCAGGAGCCGGCGAAGGAGCCGGAGCACTAACCGGAGCAGGAGCAGAAACTGATGCGGGAGCTGGAGCAGGAACCGGAGTGCTGGCAGTTTCGGGAACGCTTGGGAGCGCTATTCCAAGGCCTTCGGCCTTGACCTCGTAGCTCTTGCCCTCGAAGCTGACCCTGAACTTCCCGCCGGCGAGCTCTTCAACCTCAACCTCGTACTCCCTTCCATCGATGATGACCTTAACCTTCATCTTCACCACTTCCTCATCTCGTAGTTGAAGTTCTCAACCTCATTCATACCGCTCTGTAAACCGTAGAGGCGCCAGGCGTCGGAAACCTTCCTCTTGAAGGGCAACGGCCTGGCGACCTCGGCCTTCTTCGCGAGGTAGGCAAGAATTGAGGCAGTTATGATTGCCAAATCTCTTGGAGGAATTTCTTCAGTTTTCTCGGCAACCTCTGGGGTCTCAACCCCTTCCCTCTCCTCGACGGCCTTCTCCTCGGCCTTCTTGGCCCTTCCGGTCATCCCGCGCTCGAAGGCGCCTATGGCGTAGAGGATGATGGCCAAAATGGTGAGTATGGCGAAGACAACGGTGATTCCTATGACGGTAATCCATCCGCCTTCGGCGAGCTGGCTCATGCTTTCACCTCACAGCGGTATGTTGCCGTGCTTTTTCGGCGGGAGCTTGACGCGCTTGCTCTCAAGGGCCTCGAGCGCCATAATCACCTTCGCCCTCGTCTCCGCCGGGTCGATGACGTCGTCTATGTAGCCTCTAGCCGCTGCTACGTACGGGTTGGCAAACTTCTCGCGGTACTCGGCTATCTTCTGCTGTCTGACCTCCTCCGGGTTCTCAGCCTGGGCGATTTCCTTGCGGAATATGATGTTCGCCGCTCCCTCCGGACCCATGACCGCTATCTCTGCAGTTGGCCAGGCAAAGACGAAGTCGGCTCCAAGGTGCTTGCTTCCCATCGCGAGGTAAGCCCCACCGTAGGCCTTTCTGAGGATAACGGTCACCATCGGGACCGTCGCCTCGGCGTAGGCGTAGAGGACCTTCGCGCCGTGCCTGATTATTCCCCGGCTTTCTTGGTCAACGCCCGGCAGGTAACCGGGGACGTCCACGAGCGTGACTATCGGTATGTTGAAGGCGTCGCAGGTTCTAACAAACCTGGCAATCTTGTCCGAGCTGTCTATGTCGAGAACTCCAGCGAAGTACTTGGGGTTGTTGGCGACTATACCGACGGTCTGGCCGTTCATCCTTCCGAAGCCAACCACGGCGTTCGGGGCGAAGTACGGAAGGATTTCAAGGAAATCTGGGTTACCGTTCTCGTCGCGGTCAACTATCTCGTAGATGACCTCCCTGACGTCGTAGGGCTTGTTCGGGTCGTCCGGGACAATTTCATAGAGCCTCTCGCTCTTCCTGAAGGGTAAATCGCTCGTCTTGACTTTTGGAGGCTTCTCCATGTTGTTGGACGGCAGGTAGCCCACTAGGCGCCTTATTAAAGCCAAGACTTCCTCGTCGCTCTTGCCTATGAGATGGGCCTGACCGGCCCTCTGCGCGTGAACCATCGCTCCGCCAAGCTGAACTGGAGTAACCTCAACGCCGGTAACGGCTTTGACGACCTGCGGGCCGGTGATGAACATGAAGCTCGCGGGGTTGTCCACCATGAGAATGAAGTCTCCGATAGCGGGGCTGTAAACGGCTCCGCCGGCACAGGGACCCATTATCGCGGTAATCTGCGGGACGACACCGCTGAGAATCGTGTTCATCTTGAAAATCTCGCCGTAGCCCTTGAGCGCGTCAACGCCCTCCTGAATCCTCGCTCCTCCTGAGTCGTTGAGGCCTATGACAGGGGCTCCAGCCTCCAAAGCCAGCTCCATGACGCGCTTTATCTTCATCGCGTGCATCTCGCCGAGCGAACCGCCCATGACGGTGAAGTCCTGCGCGTAGACGAAAACGAGCCTGCCATCGATGGTTCCGTAGCCAGTAACGACGCCGTCCGCGGGCAGTTCCTTCTTGTCGAGGCCGAACTCAGTTCCCCTGTGCTTGACGAACATGCCGATTTCCACGAAGCTTCCGGGGTCAAGGAGCTTCTCAATCCTCTCGCGGGCGGTGAGCTTGCCCTTGGCGTGCTGTTTCTCGACGGCCTTCTCCCCGCCCATGGCGAGAATCTTTTCCCTCCTCTCGTAAAGCTCGTTGAGCTTCTCCTCCATGCCCATAAGAGTAACCCCCTTGATTTCTTTGGGCTTGTAGTTTGTAAAGTTTAAAAGGGTTTTTGAGGAGCGAAATTCATTCGAAGACGGATAATTTGTCCAATGACATGGAAAAAAGAAGGAAGACCTCAGAGGTGCTGGATTGGCGTTTCGGCACCACAGGCCTCACACTTGAGGAAGTGGAAGCGTCCGCGCTTGATAATCTTGGTATCTGGGCTTCCACAGACCGGACAGATGACGTACTCCTTGAGGTACTTCTTCATCTTGTTGGCTATCAGGTACGGAGTGAAGCGTCCCTGCAGGATTACGCGCCTGCCCTCGAGCGTTCCAGCGGTTGCGACCTCGCGCAGGATGAACTTCAGGAGATGGTTCGGGTCGCGGTTCATCGCTTCCGCTATGTCAACGAAGTTCTCGATTATCGTCCTGTTACCGGCTATTGTGACGACCGCCGGCGGGACCTCGAAACGGGACTTGTGGGACTTCACGTTCTCGGGCAACTCCTCGTAAGCCTTATCGAGGAGCTTCTCGAAGTCGTAAAAGTCAATGCTCTCGCTCATCTTCTCACCCCCTCATAGGTTTCCCCTTCGCTTTATAACCTTTGTTAGAGCACCCTGTAAAAGCCCGCCCTCGGCTCGTAGATTCTGCCGTCTGCCTTGAGCTCCTCGATGAGCTTCTCAACCTCGCGCTTACTGCCGACCCCGGCCTGCTTCGCGGCCTCGATTACCTTCTCTGCCGGCGCTCCGTAGTCGCCTTCACCTTCGAGGTTCTTGATTATATCGACCAGCTTCTCTATCTTGTTGAGCTTCTTGGAGCTTTTACCTATCTCCAGTATCGAGACGTCTATGTTGCCCTCCTCGTCAACTGCTATCGTCCTCATCATGGCCTCGATGAGCTCTATCGCCGCTCTAGCATCTTCGCGCGTTACCGTCTCGCTCAGCCTCATCCTCGCGTGGGCCTCGCTGAGACGTATGAGGGCCTCAAGCTGTCTCGCGGTTATCGGAATCGGCTGGACGCCTTCCTCGTCGCCCCTCTTCAGGCCCTTCCTCATCTTGACGTAGTAGCGCTTGATTTCCTCCATGGCTTCCCTGCTCAGGACCGGGTGGACGTTCTTCCTCGCGTAGGCTATGTACTTCTTGAGGAGGTCGTAGGGTATCTTCGGCGTAACGACCTCCGCCTCTCCCCTGCGAACCTTGAGGATGTGCTCAGCGATGCTCGCGTCAACCTTCTCGTCCGGCTCGTCGAGGAGGAGGAATATAAGGTCAAAACGGCTCAGCAGGGTCGGCGGGAGGTCGAGCTGTTCGGGGAGGGACTTGTGCCTGTTAAAGCGACCGAACTTCGGGTTGGCAGCGGCTATAACGGTCGTCCTTGCGTTGAGGGTGGCTGTAATGCCGGCCTTGGAGATGCTTATCGTGTTGTGGAGAACCAGCCCGTGGGAGACGAAGAGGTGGTACGGCTCAACGGTTACATCGTAGACCCACTCCCAGCGGTCGTTGGGGATTTCTTCGACCTTCGTAACCCTGAGGAAGCGGAGATTGCCCTCGACAAGTTCCGTTATGTCGTTGAGCTTTTCCTCGGCCTCCTCAAGCCTTTCCCTCGCAATTTCGAGAAGAGCGTTTGTTGTCTCTTTATGTCCTCTCCTGAGCCTGTAAAGGGTCGTCGAATAGGGAGTACCCAGCTTCTCCGATAGCTCTTTAACAGTAACGAAGGCCCTCAGCGCCTCAACGTCCCCCCTCTCAAGGGAGCTCTTAAGTTCAGCGATTCTCTCTTCTGCCTTCACAAGGTAGTCCATTACGCGCTCTCTGTTGGCGTTCTGGCGGGCGGTTATGTTGTTGGTAAGACCGCCGTCGTTCACGTGAAGGACGTTTAAAACCTCCCTCAGGGATTCGAGAACCTCGGTCGGAACGATGTCGCGGTAGTTGCGCTTTCTCCTGGAGACCTCGATAAGCTTCTCTATCTTCCCTATCCGCGGGTCATCCCGGACAATTTCAGCGAAGCGCTCCATGTCGGCCGTACCGCTCACGATGACCTTGTAGTAGGTCGTCTCCCCCCGCTTCTCCTCGAAGATGTAGGAGTATATCCCAAGGCTCAGCAGTAGGTCCTGGAGGTCTTCCACCATGCCCCTCGACGACGTTGTGAATCCAACGCGGTACTTGTCCACGAAGCCGTCTCCCTTGAAGAACGCGTTGAGGAAGGCCCTTCTCGCGGTTTCGTCGGCGCCGAGAACCCTGGCAGGAACCCTCTTCCGGCGAGCAGGTCTTTCGTCACCCTTCTCGGGAAACGCCTCCGGGAACTCGCTTAGAAGCTTGGTGTAGAAGTCCTTGGAGATGACGCGGACCGTGTAGAGCCTCTTCTCGCCAGGCCTCTCGCGAATCTGAACGCCGTACTTAACGCCGAGCTCCTCAAGGAGTCCCTTGAACTCCTCAACGAGCTTCTCATCAGTGTTCGTGAAGCCTACCTCATAGTAGCCGTTGCCGGGGTTAGCGTAGCTGAAGCCTTCCGACAGGAGGAAGCCAAGGAGTTTGGCAGTGGTCTCATCAAGACGGTTCTCTTCGGGGGAAAGGTAGCGCCTGACCGCGAGGACGAGGTCGTCGGGTTTCACATTCTCCGCTGGCTTCTCCCTTATTTCGCCGTCCTCCCACACCATAATCGGGTGCTCTGGGGTTACGGTTATCTCCCTGCCGTTCGAGAACCTCAGCCGTATGAACTTGTCAGGTGCTTTGTGCCTGCTCACGCGGTCCGCTTTAACCTTTACGATTTCCTTCCGCTCGAGGTCGTACGCGAGGAGCTCTATGTCATCAACGGGCAGTATCTCGGTGTCCTTACCGAGTATCACCTTATCGCGGTTGGCCTCGATGAGGGAATCCACCAGCTCCCCAATCTTAACCTTCCTGCCGTCAGCGAGGAGAAGCTCGAAGTCGTGGTGGTAGCTCTGCTGTTCCAGCGCCTCGTGAATCGCGCTCCTGTCACGGTCACTCATCTTGTCGAACTCGTCGATTAGTGCGAACCCGCCATCCGCTAAGACGAGAACACCCGCTTCCAGAACCCACGAGCCCGTGAACTCGTCGCGCACGGCTGCAGCGGTCAAACCGGCCGCCGAACTGCTCTTACCGCTCGTGTAGATTGCTCTCGGAGCCAAATTGGCCACGTAGCGGAGGAGCTGACTCTTCGCCACTCCAGGGTCACCAACCAGCAGAACGTGGCTCTCTCCCCTCAGCTTCGTTCCGTCCGGGAGAACCCTCTGCACACCGCCGAAGAGCGCCAAAGCGATTCCCTTCTTGACAACCCTGTGGCCCCAGATGGCCGGAGCTATCGAGTCCACTATCGCGTCAACGATATCCTTCCTCTTCGCCAGCTCGCGAATCTTCTGCTCGTCCTCCGGCGAAATCTCAAGTTCCTCAATCTCCTTGCTGAGCTGTTCGATGTGGTTGACCTCAAGGACTTTCTTGAAAATCGGCCTCTTGTCCCTCTGCTCGAGGATAACGCGCAGGATTCCGGTCACGAGAACACGGTCGCCGGGCAGAGCGGTATCGACGAGGTCATCGAGAAGTATGGCATCAACGAAGCGGGGCATCTGGCCACCTTTGAGGCTCTCGGGTCTGTCCTGAAGACGGAAGCTCTGGAAGTTGATGAA
Organism: Thermococcus sp. 21S9; assembly: GCF_012027635.1. Lineage (NCBI taxonomy): Archaea > Methanobacteriati > Methanobacteriota > Thermococci > Thermococcales > Thermococcaceae > Thermococcus > Thermococcus sp. 21S9. The sequence continues at coordinate 1,051,975 of NZ_SNUS01000001.1, read as the reverse complement.
CCGGCTCTTCTCGACGTCGAGCTCGACGTTTCTTGAGCCACAGGCGTCGCACTTGGCAGGTTTAACGAGATTCTCGTAGGGCCTCTGAAGGCGAATCATCTCGTTTCCGCAGTCCTTGCAGACGAAGATGGCTCTCTGGACGAAGGGTTTGACCTCACTGACGCGCGTGATGATTCCCTCGACCTGAATAAGCCTGTTTATGTGCTCGCTCCCCAGTTCCTTGACGAGTATCGTGTGGGGCAGGTTGTAAAAGCGCGCGTGAACCTTCAAATCCCTCTCGACGAGGAGCGGGGGCTCGCGGAGGATAATCTGAATCGCGTCCTCACAGCTCGCTATCGCCTCTTCTGGGTTGTTGAGGAGCTCCTCAGCCAGCTCGGGGTCGAAGGAGTTGAGGTGCGCCCAGTCTATGGCCAAGGAGCGCTTCGGCGTTACCGTAAGGAGGTCCTTGAGGCGGTTGATGTAGACCTCGTTGCCGTCGTCGTCAACGTACTCGCGGAGGAATTTTGCGAAGCGCGAAATCATCTCCTCCCTGTCCATCAGGCATCACCGAGCCACTCGTTCCTTATCTTGGACATCTGGAGGTAGAGCCGTCTTTCCTCCGGCGAGAGGCGCGAGAGCAGTTCGAGGCTGTTGGGCCTCAGCATGACCGCTTTGAGGATTTTGTTGAAGCGTATCATCTTCAAATCGCGGAGCTTCTTCTTGAGGTTGGCAAGCTTAGTCAGCTTGACGTTTATCGTCTCGACGCTCTCGCCCGGGTTCAGCCTGACGTAGTTTTCCAGGTAATACAGGTAGAACTCGGCCCTCTCATAGAGCCCGGCCGGGAGTGCCGTTAACGGCTCACTCTCACGCTCCCCGGCTATGGCCTTGTCTATCTCGCCGATTACCTTGTCGGTCTCGTCCACAATCTCAACTACCCCGGCCTCCCAAAGTTCCCTCGCCTTCCAGTCCTCGATTAAGACGATGTCGCCCTGATTCCAGTCCGAGAAGGGCTTTAACACCTTCACAGCGATGAGCGCCCTGCCGGTGAACATACCACCACCTTGAACGACCTAAGGTCTTCGGCTAATAAACCTTGTCGGAACAGCTTAGAACGGTGTTGCGCGGAGTTATGCCAGTTCGATTTCCACTCGAATGCATTCATGAGCACAGATGAGCAGGAGGACGCTTTTGGCCTCGATAACCCTTTAAACCTGAACGAGCAGTCCCATTAAGGTGAGCCGTAATGCTGATTGGAATAATGAGCGACACCCACGATAACCTTCCGGCCATAAGGAAGGCAGTCGAGTTCTTCAACGAGAGGAACGTTGACCTCGTAATCCACGCGGGTGACTACATCGCCCCCTTCGTCGCACGGGAGCTCGGAAAGCTCAAGGCCCCGCTGAGGGGCGTCTTCGGCAACAACGACGGCGAGAGGAGTGGATTGAGGAAGGCGTTAGGGATAGAGGACGAGCTCATCGAGGTCGAGGCGGATGGAATGAAGATAGCGGTGACGCACGGGACGAACGAGGTTCTCGTTAAGGCTTTGGCCTACAGCAAGCTCTACGACGTGGTTATAGTCGGCCACACCCACCGCTACGAGATTAGGGAAGTGGGCAGGACGATACTCGTCAACCCCGGCGAGGTCTGCGGTTATTTAACCGGCGTCAAGAGCGTTGCTTTACTCGACACGAGGAAAAGGGTTGTGGAGATTTTCAACATCGAGACCGGCGAGCTTCTCGGCGCGATGAGCGTATGAGGTGAGCCGATGGACATACTGACGCCGGCCGAGAGGAGGGACGCGGTGGTCTTCATCGGCGTTGATAGGGCTGGAAACGTTGAGTTCGTGAAGGTCTACGCCGTCAGCGAGGAAAAAGCCAAGGAAACGCTGGAGGAGTTCTTCAACGCCAAGGGGCTCTTTCCGACGGATTACCGGCTCGTGAGCCGTGGTCTAGAAGACGTTTCCGGAAAGAAGGCCATAACGACGAGGAGCGAGGAGGAGCTCAGCTCTTCCCTCGCGAGGCTCGGCCTTAAGCTCCTCTCCAACGGAATCCTGACCCTCGAGGACATCGAGGAGGTCTACCAGATAACCCTCGTCAGCGAGGTCCTCTACGAAAGGGTAACGTCGGAAAAGAGGGAAAAAAGCGAGGAGAAAACCCCTGGCTGGCGGGAAGTTCTCTCGCTCGGCGTCGATACGCTCGTCGAGAACCTGAGGGGAGTTGATTTGTCCGAGCTCGTTCCGGCAAACGCGCTAATCCTTCGAGAGCCGGGCGTTGAGACCGTTGCAGAGCTCCTGAACGGGGAGCGGGACGGGCCGATAATCGTCGAGACGAAGGACGCGGGCAGGTATCGGAACCTCGATTTTTCGGCCTTCGTGAGGATTCCCCCGCTTAGCAGGGAGGAGTTTGCGGTCGAACTCTCTGCGAGGCTCGGCTTCAACGTTCCGGTGAGCCTGATTTCCCTCCCCGAGAACAGGCTGAACCTGCGCAACGTCGAAAAACTCGCGAAGCTCGTCGAGGCCCTCGTGAGGAAAGGGTTTGAGAGGGAAGAGGCGCTGAAAATAGCGGTCGAGCTCAACTCTTCAGGGCCCTGAAGTAGGCCTTAACAGCTTCCCTGAAGGCGGGGTTGAGCTTTCCGAGGACGGCGTTGACCCTCTCGCGCTTCTTCCGCTCGCCCGCGAGGTAGCTGAGGAGGAGGCATTCGTCAACCGAGAGGTTAGAAACCTCTGGAGGCTCTTCTCCCGCTAAAATCCGCTTCAGGAGGGGCCTCAGCTTCTCGCTTCGCCTCTCGAACTCAAGCCAGTCCACGTTGAGCCTGCCCCTTGTGGAAATCTCGCCCGCTTTCTCAAGGTACGGCCGGATTTTCTCTCCGAGCGGGGAAGATAGAACCCTCGCGATGAACTCCTCAACGTACGCCATGTCGTCGCCGAGCCTCTTCCGGTCAACGAGGTCGAGGCTCTCAAAGAGTGCTCTTGCCGTCAGGTAGCACTTAACCGCGAAGGGGAGCTCCGGAAGGGTTAAGTGCACCCCGTCAATCTCGACCCTCTCACCGGGTTTTCTCTTCAGCGTCTCGAGGAGGGTCCCGAGGGGATAGCTGAGACTCTTCACGCAGAACTCAAGCTCGTCCATGCTCTCACCATGCCACCTTGTTCGGCCCGCCTAAAAGCCTTTCGTCAGGTTTTTAGGCTTCGCGGGAAATTCCACCACGGTGGGAGAATGGAGTGGGTCGAGATAGACGGCTCGTACGGCGAGGGAGGGGGTCAGATACTCAGAACGGCCGTTGCCCTGTCGGTAATCACTGGAAAGCCGGTGAGAATTCGCAGGATAAGGGCCAACAGGCCAAACCCTGGTTTAAGGCCCCAGCACCTGCACGGTATTCTCGCTTTGAAGGAGCTGAGCAACGCGAGGGTTAAAGGAGCAAAAGTCGGCTCTACGGTTCTTGAGTTCGTCCCCGGAAAAGCCGAGCCGAAGCACATCAAAGTCCCGATAAAGACTGCAGGAAGTATAACGCTCGTCCTCCAGGCGTTATTGCCAGCGATGGCCTTCGTGGGGGGAAGCTTCGAGGTAACCGGCGGAACCGACGTGCCCTGGAGCCCGCCTGTGGACTACCTGAGGCATGTTACGCTCTTCGCTCTTGAAAAGATGGGCTTGAATGTTGAGATTGAGCTCAAGAGGAGGGGCCACTACCCGAAGGGCGGTGGGCTCGTCCTCGGAAGGGTCGAGCGGTGGGAGGAGAGAAAACCGCTCGTTGCCCTCGAGTGGCGCAGGATAGAGCGCTTCGCGGGAATAAGCCACGCGACGAATTTACCCACCCACGTCGCGGAGAGACAGGCGAAGTCAGCTGAAGAAAAGCTGAGAAGCCTTTACAGCGTCCCGGTCGAGATTGAGAGGGAAGTCTCGCGCTCCCTTGGACCGGGAAGCGGAATAGTGGTTTGGGCCGAAACGGACTCGCTTAGGTTAGCTGGAGACGCCCTCGGAAAGCGCGGAAAACCGGCCGAAGTAGTCGGCAGGGAAGCCGCCGAAGAGCTGATTGAGCAACTGACGCCGAGGAAGGCCGTTGACAGGTTCCTAGGCGACCAGCTGATACCGTTCCTGGCCTTCGCGGGCGGAGAGATAGGCGTTGCAGAAATCACGAACCACCTCGTCACCAACGTCTGGGTCGTGGAGCGGTTTTTGGGCAAAACCTTCGAGGTCGAGGGAGAAATTGGAGAGCCAGGGGTTGTGAGGGTGGTGAGGAAGGCGGAGGTCTGATGAAGGGGTTAAATAGGTCACAGTTCTTAGTGAAGATGGTGGGAGAATGGAAGGTGTCGAGTACATTTACGACGAGCATGGGCGGATTAAAGGTGTGATAATACCGCCAGAACTTTGGGAGAGAGTTAAGAGCGAGTTCTTTGACCCATCAAGATACAGGGGTATTTATAAGGACAGGAAAGACCTTGAGAAGAGCCTCGGGGAGCTGAGGGAGGAATGGGAGAGGGATTTTTTGATTGACACCAACATTCTCATCTGAAAATGTAGATAAAAAGCAGTGACATTCTGCCCTGCAGACATCTCCTAAGCTTTACTCCTCCATCTCCACCCCGTAAACCGTCTCCGGGTTCTCGACGTGGATTTTGTAGACGTCCTCCTCCGTAAACAGGCCGTTCTGGAGGAAGGCCTTCGTTCTTCTCGGGACCGTCTTCGGGCCGAGAACCGCCCCCGGCCGTCTTTTGTCGTCTATGTAGTCCGTCTCCATCATGAAGCGGTTGCCCTGCTTTATTGCCTCCTCGATGTTCTTCCTGCTCGCGATTATGCTCGGAAAGACGCCGACCTCTTCAGCAACCTTCACCAGAGGTGGCGAGAAGTGCTTGACTACTTTGTAGGGCTTTATTCCAACTTCCTTCACGTACTCGCCGAGCTCCCTAAACTTGGCCTCGTCAAAGCTCTCGGTGTGGAGCTGAACGGCGCAGTCGGCATCTTTGGCGAGGCTCATGCCGTACTTCATAAGCTCTATGCTGGCGTTCCAGACTTCCTCGCTCACCTCGTAGTGGGGCCTTCCTATCTCGCCTATCGCCACGGCTTTCCCCTCAAGGCATAGCTTTTGCGCGTACTCCATGGCCTTCATGACCTCGTTTTTGGCATAGCTAAGCCCTTTCTGCTCCGCCAGATAGACGAACTCCGCCGGGTGGACGCCGACGACAGCGAAGGCTTTGACTGGCGTCTCGCGGTTTATCCTCTCGACCAGCTCGACGTGGAAGTCCATGGCCTTTATGAAGTCCTCAGCCTTGAGGCCCGGGAAGCCGTAGTCGTGGGCCGTCTTGTATACCACCATAAGATGCGTTCCGCCCGCTCTGTGGAACTGCTTAACCGCCTCGAGGAAGAGGCCCTTGAAGGGGTCAACGTGGAAATGATTATCGAGGATTATCATGCTCCCACCTCACGACTGGTAGACCTCAAGGACGTCGCCTTTTTTAGCGTTTGTCTTCCCCTCAAGAATCAGCGCGACCCTGTCGCCGTCAACCGCGAAGTCAACCCTCTTTCGCTCCCTCTGGATTTCCCGGATTAGGGCGATGCTCCTTCCCTTGACCTTGTAGCCGGGGTAGATTATCCCCTCAACGGTTCCAATCAGCGTCTCCCTGCCGAGGACGTTGAGAACCTGCTCCACCCTGAACTTCGCGACCGGTTTCCTCGACGCTATGAACTCTCCGGATTCACCTTCCCTCGGCCTTCTCAGAAAGTCGAACAGTCCCATGCTCCCACCGGGGAGAGTGGGAAAGAAAGGAGAAAAGCTTATCCCCTGACGAAGTGCACCGAGCAGGAGATGCAGGGGTCGAAGGCCCGGACGGTTTCCTCAAGCCTTCTGAGGAGCTCATCCTCCGGCGCGTTTCCGTAGAGGTTTCTCGCTTCCCACAGGAGGGCGCCCTCCATCATGGCGTGGTTGAAGGCCGTGGGCGTTATTATGTTGGAGTACTCGATTTTTCCGCCGGCTATTCTGTAGTGGTGCACGAGGACTCCCCTCGGGGCCTCTACATAACCTATCCCCTCCCCGTCCCCGGCCTCGACCGGAACGTTCTCGGGCTCAAAGCCTTTGTCTAGAAGGGTTTTCGCTATTTCCCCCGCCCGTTCGAGGGCGTAAACCAGCTCTATCGCCTGGGCGAGGTTGTTGTAGCTCACCCATCCGGCTTCGAGCCTCTCCCGGTTCTCCTCGAAGAGTCTCTTAGCTGTGGGGGTCAGCGATTCAGCCTTGAGCAGGAGCCTCGCCAGCGAGCCGACGAGGAAGGGCTTTCCGCTGTAGAGGCTCTGCTTCGCGAAGCTGTAGACGAGGGGGCGCTCCTCGATGCGCTCGAAGTAATGGAAGTTCCGCTCGACGTTCGAGATGAGCGAGTCGCCGGTGAGGTAGCCGTCGGTGGCGACGAACAGCTCCGCTTTTCCGCCGTACTCTCCAATTCCCGAGAAGAGCCTCACCGCGCGCTTCGCCACCGTGAGGAGTGCCTTCGCCTCCCGCTCTATCGCCTCAAGCTCTTCCCACCCCGGCCACCTTCCGAAGCCACCGGGTTTAACGTTTATGCCGTGGATTTCCCTCCCGCCGATGAGGTCCCTAATCCTGTTCCCGAAGGCCTTGAGCGCTATGCCCTCCTTAACGAGCTCGCCGTGCTTCGTCGCGAGCCGTATCGCGTCGGGGTAGCCGAAGAGGTCTGGCGCGACGAGAAGGTATAGGTGAAGAGAGTGGCTCTCGATGAGCTCCCCTATGAGGCCGAGTTCCCTGAGGAGCTCCGTCTTCTCCGGAACCTCGACGCCGAGGGCCCGCTCTATAGCTAAAACGGAAGCGACGCTGTGGGAGAGGTAGCAGATGGCGCATATCCTCGCTTCAAGGTCGGGAACATCCCAGAAGTCCCTTCCGAGGGTGAGAAGCTCAAAGAACCTCGGCCCCTCGACGATTTTGACCCTGACGTCCTTGACCTCGTTTTCCTCGATGACTATCTCGGCCTTCCCGTTCCCCTCGACGCGGGTGAACTCCCTCGTCTCGATTATCATGGCCCCCACCTCGCGAAGGTCTTGAACTTCCTCATGATGTACTCCTCGTCGTAGCCGAGGCCCTTGAGAACTTCGAACTCTCCAGCCGGGTTCACCTCACCGGGCAGGGGCCCGCGGCAGCCGATACAGCCGAGTCCGGAGCGCGGGCAGGCAGCGTTGCAGCCTCCGAGCGTTATCGGGCCGAGGCAGGGAAGGCCCTTCTTGACTAGAACGCACTCGTACTCGTTCAGCTTGCACTCGAGGCAGACTGGGTAGTCAGGTCTTACAGGCTCGATGCCCTTCGCTATGTCAATAAGCGCCTGGAAGAGCTCGTTTTTATCGTAGGGACAGCCGGGTATGGCGAGGTCAACGGTAACGTACTCGACGACGGGCTTGGGGTCGAGTGCCCTCATCGGGTTTCCCTCGTCGCCATAAACGGCCTTCAGCTTCTCCTTGAGCGGAAGCTCGACGCTCGCCTGAAGGCAACCGTGGGTGGCGCAGGTTCCGAGGGCTATGAGGTAGTCGGAGCGGTTTCTGGCCTCTCTAAGAACCTCAAGGTCGCGGTGGCTTGAGACCGTTCCAGTAACGAGGCCGACGTCGAAGTGCTTCCCCTCGAGACTGGTCGCCATGTGGAACTCCTCTATCTCGTAGAACTCAAGAACGTCGAAAAGCCTCTCGTAGAGGAACAGGAAGTTGAGAGCACAACCACCGCAGTCGGTAAGCTCAAACACGCCGAGCTTCATCATATCAACCCCCTCGTCGAGAGGGCGTCCCAGTATGTGAAAACCGGACCGTCCTGGCAGATGTACTTCATCGAGACGCTCGTTCCGACGACGCAGTGACCGCACTTGCCGACTCCACAGCGCATGCGCCTCTCGAGGGTCATGTAGATTCTCCCCGGCGAGAGCTTCCTGTTGAGGAGCTCCCTTATGACGAAGCGGTACATGATTGGCGGACCGCAGATTAGGGCGTAGGAGTTCTCGACGTCGAAGTTCTCGCCCCTGAAGAGGTCGGTAACCACTCCACGGCAGACCCTGTCGGAGAAGCCCTGCTCAAGGTAGATGCACGAGGGGCTCTCGATTTCGTAGGCGAGCTTGACGGTGCAGTTCATCGCACTCCCGTGCTTGAGGAGGTGGAGAATCTCGTCGCGGAAGAGTATGTCCTCGTAGGCCTTCGTGCCGTAGAAGAGCCAGACGTGCTCGTACTTGCCGGTGTCGAGGGCGTACCAGAGAACCGAGCGCAGGGGCGCCATTCCAAGACCGCCGGCCACGAGGATTAGGTTCGAGCCCTCCATGTCCTCCATCGGGAAGCCGTTGCCGTACGGCCCGCGGATTCCAACGACCGAGCCTTCCTTCATTCCGTGTATGAACTTCGTCATCCTGCCGGCCTTTCTTATGCAGAGCTGGATTGGACTCCTCGTCGGGGACGAGCAGAGGCTTATCGGGAACTCGCCGAAGCCGGGAACGTCCACTATGACGAACTGTCCCGGCCTGAAGGTGAACTCCTCGTTGAGCTCCTCGTCGAGGAAGCGGAGTGTAAAGAGCTTCTCCCTCGGGGTCAGGTCCTTAACCTCAAGGATTCTCGCCGGATGGCTCTCGTAGGGATTCATTCCAACGACCCCCTTATCTCGTCGAGAACCTTAACGTGCTCTATACCAGCTGGACAGAACTCGTCGCACCGGCCACAGCCGACGCAGTTGAAGCCCGCTGAAGGGTCGAAGTAGCTCTTGCAGTAGTAGCGGTGCCTGAAGCGGTCCAAGCGTGTGGGCCTGAAGTTATGACCGCCCGCGACGAGGCCGTGGCTCTCCATGAAGCAGGAATCGTAGCGCCTCTCGCGAACGGCCCTGTAGGCATCGACCCAGCGGTCGCAGACCTCGTAGCAACGGCACGTCGGACAGACGAGGTTGCAGTTCCCGCAGGCGAGGCACTTCTCGGCGTACTCCTTCCAGACCGGGCTGTTGTAGGCCAAATCGAGCGTGTCTGCCAGACCCTCCGAGCGGAGCTCCCTCTTGAAGGCTTCCGCACGCTTTTCCTCGAAGGCCTTGAAGTTGGCTATGTCCTCGTCGCTCACCTCGTCGAATAGCCTCGCGTTCTCCCAGACCACCTCGTGTCCCCTCACACTCCCTATCCTGACGAGCCATCCATCGGGAAGCTCGTGGAGGAAAAGGTCGAAGCCGTCCATCGCGAAGTGCGTTCCAAGGCTTTTGCAGAAGCACAGCTCGTCGGGGAGACAGCTTATGCCGACGATGAAAGCGCTCTTCCTTCTTTCTGCGTAGTAGGGGTCAACCGGCTCGGAGAGGTAGACTCTGTCGAGGATTTTGAGGGCGTGAACGTCGCAGGAATGAACTCCAAAGAGCACGAAGGGCTTTCCGTCCCCATCCTTCCGCCACCAGCCGTCCTCGAGGCTGAAAAGCCTCTCCCTCGGCCTGACGAAGAACTTCTTGGGCGGGAGCATCGTTCTGGTGTATTTCAGGTCCATTTCGCCGGCTTCCTCGACCCTTCGGAAGTGGTGGGTCTTCCCCTCTTTAACCGGCCCGTAGATTTGGCCTATCCCCTTGAGGGAATTGAAGAAGTCCTCAAAGTTTCCGGAGGGTAGCTTTACATATCTCAACTCGACCACGCCCCTATCGGGCTATAATTTTAAGTTTGTAAAGATTCCCTTAAGGATTTTTCAAACCGGAGGTTGGGAACCTTTTGTTACAAACTTGTGCTTCAATGCACATTTATAAGCACGGCAAACCAACTATCGCCCATAAGTGGTGGTGCTCATGGAGGCGGAAGTCGATTACCTGACCTCGTATCCCCCCGAGCCGAGCTCGCTAATCCCCCTTCTCCAGCGGACTCAGGAGCGCTTCGGCTACCTTCCAAGGGAAGTCCTTGAGAGAATCGCGGAATACCTCGGAATTCCCCTAAGCAGGGTATACGGCGTCGCAACATTCTACGCCCAGTTCAGGTTCGAGCCCCTCGGAAAGTACGTCGTCAAAATCTGCCACGGAACGGCCTGCCACGTGAACGGAGCGGTAACCATTGCCCAGGCGATAACGGAGGAGCTCGGCATAGAGGAGGGCCAGACGACGGAGGATGGGCTGATAACCCTCGAAAGGGTGGCCTGCCTCGGCTGTTGCAGTTTGGCACCGGTAGTCATGATAAACGACAAGGTGTTCGGCAAGCTCACGCCGGACAGGGTTAGGAAGCTCATAAGGAAACTCAGGGAGGGGAAGCTCGATGTCTGAGATAAAGGCCATAGCGGTCGGCATGAACTCCTGCGGGATTGCCGCAGGCGCGAGGGAAACCTACGAGGCAATAAAGGCCGAGCTTGAGAGGAGAAACCTTGACGTGAAGCTCAAGATAGTCGGTTGCGTTGGCATGTGCTACCGCGAGCCCCTCGTTGACATAATCACCGAGGACGAGATTATCACCTACGGCCACGTCGACCCGAAGAAGGTTCCGAGGATTATAGAGGAGCACGTGGTAAACGGGAAGCCGGTCAAGGAGTGGATAGTCAAGCGCGACTGGTGGGAGAACGGCGAGAGGAAGACGTGGGACGTTGACGGCTACTTTGCCAAGCAGGTGAAGATAGTCCTTGAAAATTCCGGCTACATAGACCCCGAGAACATAGACGAGTACATCGCAGTCGGTGGTTATGAAGCCCTCAAAAAGGCCCTCAGGATGGAGCCGGAGGAAATCATAGATATCATTATGAAATCCGGGCTTCGCGGGAGGGGCGGTGCGGGCTTCCCGACCGGCCTGAAGTGGAAGTTCACGAGGGAAGCGGAGGGCGACGAGAAGTACATCATCTGCAACGCCGACGAGGGCGACCCAGGAGCCTTCATGGACAGGAACGTCCTTGAGGGCGACCCCCACCGCGTTATAGAGGGCATGATAATAGGGGCCTACGCGATTGGAGCGACGAAGGGCTTCATCTACGTCCGTGCCGAGTACCCGCTCGCCATAAGGAGGCTGAGGATAGCGCTGAAGCAGGCTAAGGAGAGGGGCTTTCTGGGGGAAAACATCCTCGGAAGCGGTTTCTCTTTCGACATCGAGATTAAGGAGGGCGCTGGAGCGTTCGTCTGCGGTGAGGAAACCGCTTTGATAGCTTCAATTGAAGGCAAACGCGGGATGCCGAGGCCGAGGCCACCGTATCCGGCCCAGAAGGGCCTCTTCGGAAAGCCGACCAACATAAACAACGTCGAAACGTGGGCGAACGTGCCGTGGATAATAAGGCACGGCTGGAAGGCCTTTGCCTCGCTCGGAACCGAGAAGAGCAAAGGAACGAAAGTCTTCGCGCTGTCGGGCAAGATAAAGCACGGCGGAAACGTCGAGGTGCCGATGGGAACGACGCTGAGGGAGATACTCTACGAGATAGGCGGTGGAACGAAGACAGGGAAGAGGATTAAAGCAGTCCAGCTCGGCGGGCCTTCTGGCGGTTGCATTCCGGAGTACCTCTTCGACACGCCGGTGGATTATGAAAGCGTGAACGCGACCGGTGCGATAATGGGTAGCGGTGGAATGGTCGTCATGGACGAGGACACCTGTATGGTGGACGTCGCCAAGTTCTTCCTCGACTTCACGGTCAAGGAGTCCTGCGGTAAGTGCACATTCTGCAGGGTCGGGACGAAGAGGATGTTCGAAATCCTCGAGCGGTTCACCGAGGGAAAGGCCACGAAGGAGGACCTTGAGAGGCTCGAGAAGCTCGCCCACCAGGTCAAGGCCGGTTCACTCTGCGGTCTCGGACAGACCGCCCCGAACCCCGTCCTAACGACGCTCCGCTACTTCAGGGATGAATACCTCGCCCATATCGAGGGGAAGTGCCCGGCCAAGGTCTGCAAGCCCCTCATAAGGTACGTCATAATCCCAGAGAAGTGCACCGGCTGTACCGCCTGCGCAATCTTCTGCCCGGCCAACGCGATAACCGGCGAGAAGCTCAAGCCCCACGAGATTGACCAATCTGCCTGCATCAAGTGCGGAACCTGCTACGAGGTATGCCGGTTCAACGCTATAGAAATCGTTACCGGGGGTGAGTGAGATGGTCAGGCTCATCGTTGACGGAAAGGAAGTTGACGCTCCTGCAGATAAGCCCCTCATAGAGTTCCTGCGCGAGATTGGCCACGTTCCCGGCTTCTGCTATACCGAAGAGCTTGAACCCTACGGCTCGTGCAGGCTCTGCCTCGTAGAGACCGAGAGGGGAGTAACGACCGCGTGCACCCTCAAACCGACGGAAGGGATGAGGATAGAGACCCTGAGCGATAGGGTCATCGAGATGCGCAAAACAGCTCTCGAGCTTCTCCTTTCGAGCCACTACGGTGATTGCATCGGTCCGTGCCAGGACGCCTGTCCGGCTCACGCGGACATACAGGGCTACCTCGCGCTGATAGCGATGGGCAAGTACCACGAGGCCGTCAAGCTGATGAAAGAGAAGTACATCCTGCCTGCCGTTCTCGGAAGGGTCTGCCCGGCCTTCTGTGAGGAGGCCTGCCGGAGGAACCTCGTCGATGAGCCGGTCGGCATAAGGCTCGCGAAGCGCTTCGCTGCCGATTACGACCTGGAGAACGGTCCGTGGATGCCCGAAATACCGCCGTCGACCGGGAAGCGCGTTGCCGTCGTCGGAGGAGGGCCTGCAGGACTGGCGTGCGCCTACTACCTGAGGCTGAAGGGCCACGAGGTTACAATCTTCGAGGCGATGCCCGAACTCGGCGGAATGACCCGCTACGGCATTCCGGAGTACAGGCTTCCGAGGGACGTCTTAGACAAGGACATAGCGACCGTGATAAACACGGGCATCGAGGTGAGAACCAACACCGCCCTCAGCAGGGACGTTTCCCTTGAGGAACTGCGCGAGAAGTACGACGCCGTTTTCTTGGCCGTCGGAGCCTGGAAGAGCAGGAAGATGGGGATTCCCGGAGAGGATTTAGAGGGAGTGATGCACGGCATAGAGTTCCTGAGGAAGGTGAACACGGGCGAAAAGGTCAAGCTCGGCGAGCGCGTTATAGTTGTCGGCGGTGGAAACACAGCGATGGACGTCGCGAGGACTGCTCTAAGGCTCGGCGCGAAGGTCACCGTCGTCTACCGCCGTTCGAAGGCCGAGATGCCCGCCAACGAGCGCGAAGTGGAAGAAGCAATCGAGGAAGGCGTGGAGTTCCTCTTCCTGGCCAACCCGGTGAGGATTATCGGCGATGGCAGGGTCGAGGAGGTGGAGCTAATCAAAATGCGCCTCGGCGAGCCGGATTCAAGCGGAAGGAGGAGACCTGTGCCCATCGAGGGCTCGGAGTTCAGGGTTAAGGCCGACAACGTGATTCTGGCTATCGGCCAGTACTGCGACGAGGAGTTCCTGAAGAGCCTTGGGATAGAGGCGAGGCGCGGAAGAGCCGTTGTTGACGAGATTACACTTCAGACCAACGTTCCCGGCGTCTTCGCGGGCGGAGACCTCGTTCTCGGACCCTCAACGGTAATAGAGAGCATAGCCACCGGAAGGAGAGCCGCTGTGATGATAGACCTCTACCTCAGGGGCAGGCTTGAAAAGGCCAGAGAAGTCCTCGCAAACCCCGAGAAGCACATCAGGGAGCTGACAGAGGATAGAGAGCTGTACGAACTCCTTCTGGACATTAGACCCTACAACCACTGGAGGGACGTTACGGAGGAGGACTACCGCGAGACGCCGAGGAGGCCGAGGGTCAGGCCGAAGCTCCTCGACCCGAAGGAGAGGGCGAAGGGCTTTGAAGAGGTCGAGAATACGCTGAGCGAAAGTGAGGCAAGGAGCGAAGCTTCACGGTGCATGAGCTGTGGCTGTCTGGCGGTTTTCGACTGCAAGCTGAGGGAGTACGCGACGCTGTACGGCGTGAAGCCCGAACTCGGAAGGGGCGAAAAGCGCTTTGAGATTGATGAAAGCCACCCGAGGATTACGCTCGACCCCAACAAGTGCGTCCTCTGTGGCCTCTGCGTCCGCTTCACCCACGAGATTGCCGGAGAGGGCGTGATAGACTACCTCTTCAGGGGCTACAACACGAGGGTTGGGCCACCGCTCGGCGACACCATGGCCGACGTTGAGGGGAAGTTCCTTGGAGAGCTGGCCGACGTCTGTCCTGTCGGCGCGATAGTTGAGAAACCACCGCTCACGAAGCCCGGCCCATGGAAGACCGAGAAGGTAAGAACCGTCTGCAACGGCTGTTCCCTCGCCTGCGAGATGGCGGTTGAGGTCTACGCCGGGCTTCTCGTGAGGGCTTCGAGCGTCGGGGACTCGTGGAACGGATACCTATGCGACGTCTGTCGCTTCGAGAGGCCCTGGGAGAAGACCCTCAGCGGACCGCTCCTCAACGGAAAGCCCGTAAGCGGGGAAGAAGCGAAGAAGTTCATCAAGAGCGGAAACTACGCCCTTATCCTAACGCCCAACCTGACCAACGAGGAGATAGAAGCCCTCAAGGCCTTCGCCGAGCGTAAGGGTGTTCCGATAGGCTCGACCGTGAGCGGAAGTCCTTCAACGGCGACCCTCGACGACGTCAGGAAAGCCAGGCGCGTCCTGCTCAGGGCAGACCCGGAGAAGTTCCCGCTCCTCAAGATACTGCTGAGGGGCAAGGAAATCGTTGAGGAGAACTACGAGCTGGCCGTAACTGAGGACGGCGAAGCCTTGAACGTCCCGACGCTGATACTCAGGAAGGGGGCGAACGCTGAGGGGCTGATAAGGGCCGGTGTGGCTGGGATACCGAAGGCAGAACGTTACGTGGTCGTTTCGAACGAACCCGTTGAGCTGTCCGGCGAGACCCTCGTTGTTCCTGCGGGCAGGTGGGCCGAGAAGAGCGGAACGGTCACCAACGCCCTCGGAATGGAGCTGAATGTTGAAAAAGTGAGGGAAGGCTACTCCCCACTGGGGCTTTTCTCCTGATTTTTTACCACCATCCCACGACGTCGGCGGGCTGTAAAAACACTTCATCCCTTCCCTCGAGGAACGTGAAGACGGATTTCCTGAACCTGAGCCGGAGCATATCTCCGTGGTCGTGAAGCTCGATGACAGAGGTGGCGACGCCTTCAAGGAGAGGAAGCGGGTTCGTTGGGAAACCCCTGATGACGTTGCCCTCTATTATGTTGAAGCTCATCCTCCTGTCGTTCCCGAGGTTCTCCCTAAGGTGGTTGACGATGACGTAAACCCCCTTGACGTCGCGCTGGAAGCCGAGGAGCCTCTCAAAGCCCGTGACGATGTAAACGTATCTGTCGTCGCCCATTGCCCGCTCTATGGCCCTCTCCTTCTTCTGAAGATAGAGAGTTGGGTCCGCCTCGAACTGAATCTTGTCAACCACGTGGCCGACCTCGTCAACGCCACCGATTTTCAGGACGCCAACGTGCTCCATCGGCGGGGTGAGGCCCATGACTTCGAAATGCCTCACGTAGCCGGCGAACGCGTCAAAGATGTCCTCCACGAGAACCGGGAGACCCCTCTCGTAGGCGTAGTTCAGGATGGCGTACATCGTGAGCTCAACGCCCATCGTTGAGTAGTTCTCAAGGAGCGTGAGACCACCGAAGCGAAGCGAGTTGAACATAGAAATTACGTCGTCCCTTGATGCCAGACCCTTAAGTTCAACTCCCACCAAGGAAAACACCCCCGACGTCTATGGTGAACTCCCTGCCGACG
This sequence comes from Thermococcus sp. 21S9, assembly GCF_012027635.1. NCBI lineage: Archaea > Methanobacteriati > Methanobacteriota > Thermococci > Thermococcales > Thermococcaceae > Thermococcus > Thermococcus sp. 21S9. The sequence continues at coordinate 1,036,388 of NZ_SNUS01000001.1, read as the reverse complement.
AGGTCGAGGTCTGGACTGCGGAGTATTGAGAGCCTAACGCCGGTAGGATAGCTGTGGAAGACCCAAACGCTCGTGGCTATTCTCCTGAGCTCGGGGTGAACGTAGGGAGGAAGGCTCCGTATCAAACCAGTGTGAATAAGATAAAACGCCTTCCTCCTCTTGTTGCCAACGTAGCGCTGGATTCCAAGCAGAAAGCGATAGAAATCACGAACGTCGCGGACGAAGTACAAAAGGTTCTCGATACCGAGGGTTAAGTTTATGGCCGGGTTCTCAGGTGTTCCAACAGAGTTGGAGAACGCTGTATCGTAATTTCTGAGGAGAACCCTTGGGTCCGGATGGAAATCAACGCGCCTGATTGTACCACCGACCTCCTTTCTGCCACCGGTCTTAAAGACATGAGAGTGACCAATATCAACCTTAAGACCGAGCATATCACAGTGAACGAGCACGGTATAGAGACTATCAAAGTTATCGTCTATCACGAAGGGAACGTTGTTCTCCCTCGTGTAATCGGCGAGAAGCTTGAGGGCGAATTCGGGGACGTACGACGTCTCGTACTCGACGACGACGGTCTCCCCGGGCCTCACCAGTTCAAGGAGTTCAGGGATTGTAACCTCCATTGTGACCCCCTTACGGAATCTGCGACCCCGGAGGTAAAATACTTTTCTGCTCCAAAAAGAGAGTCAAAGGTGAGAAGTCAGAACCTCAAGGAAAAGCTCCACGTCCTCCCTCTCGTTGTAGAGGTGCGGGGAAACCCTTATCCCGTAGTGGCCGAGAACTCCCCTGTGGCTGATTGAAATTCCCTCCGAGACGAGCCTCTGGTAGAGCGCCTCCTCCGCGCTGTAGTCGAGTCCGGTCTTTATCGTCACTATCGGCGAGTCCGTCGAGAAGACGTCGAGACCAAGAGCCCTTACCTCATCAACGACAATCTTTGCGAGCTTGGTGTTGTGGCGCTCTATCCTCTCGATTCCCAACCCGTTAATCAACCGGAGCGACGCGAGAAGTGCCGAGGCTATTAGATACGGAGGCCCCCCGCCAAAGTCGAGCTTCCTAATCCCCTTCGCAGGCCTCAGCTCGCCCCAGGGGTCCTTCTCCGGCAGTCCCCACCAGCTACCCCAGTCCCCGGTGGGCGGTTCGTTGTTGAGGAGCCCAGATATCGGCTTGGCCTCCTCGATGAGTTCATCAGAGGCGTAGATTAGACCGGCTCCCGTGTCAGGGCTGATGAGCCACTTCTCCGAGCCGGCAGAGAGGGCATCCACGCCTTCCTTCTCAGGGAAGAGCCTCAGCGAGCCGAGGTGCTGGACGGCATCAACTATAAGCCACGCGCCGTGCTCGTGGGCGATTCTTGAAAGCTCGCCCAAGTCAATCCACTCGCCGATGACCCAGTTCACGGAGCTGAGGACGACCGCGAAGGTGTTATCGTCTATGGCCTTCTCAATATCTTCAAGGCTGTGGAGGCCATTCCTGTTCTCAACAACGCGGAGCTCGAGGCCGAAGCGCTTGGCATAGCTCTTGAGAAGCGCTGGAATCGTGGGGAACTCGGTGTCGAGGGAAACTATGTTCTGCTCCCTCTTCGGCTCAAGGGCCAGCAGGATTCGCCTCAGCCCCTCGGTGGTCTGAATCGAGAGGCCGACGTTCTCGGGCCTCACCTTCATGAGCCTACCCGCTTCCCTTTGGAGGGGCTTTAGGACAAGCTCGTCCATGTAGTCAACGGAGTTCACCTCCCCGTTGAACTCTATCACGTCGCTCAGGAGCTTAGTGGCTTCAAGAAGGGCCGTTGAGGGCATCAATCCGGTACTCGCGGTGTTGAGGTAGGCCTTGAACTTCTCAAGGGCCGGAAAGAGGTTCCGCATCATGGGCATCGCCGGAGGGATAATATGAAAAGAGCTTAAATCAATTTCGAAGTGTTCAGATAACAGCCGGAACGCCCGGAATCCTCGGGAAGGGCTGGACTTCTGCTATGTGCTCAGCCCCTACAATGTAGCGGATTAGCCTCTCGATTCCTATCCCAGCCCCGGCGCTCGGACGCAGGAGACCGGCCTTAGCCACCTCAAGGTAGGGCCTGAAAGCCTCTTCGCTCAGACCGGCCGAGCGTATCTTAGCGAGTATCTTCTCGTACTCCCACTCCCTTTCTCCACCGCTCGAGACCTCGCCGTAGCCTTCCGGAAGGTAGAGGTCGTAGTTCCTCCAGATTCCGTCAACTTCCCTGTCGTAGAACTCCCTCGGGATTCCCGTTATCCAGAAGGGCTCCTCGAGGGCTCTGCTGGCCTCCTCCTCGCTCCCGAACTCCTCGCGGATTTCCTCGATGGTGAAGCGCCTGAAGGGCCTCTTGGGCTTCGGAAGCTCCCTCTCGAAGGACTCCCAGACGACTGGTCTCAACTCGCGGAAGAGTCCAACTATCAGCTCCTCGATTAGGCCCATAACGTCGTCCATGCTCGCGCCGGCAATCTCCATGTCGAGCTGGGTGAACTCGTAGGCGTGCTTTCCGTCGTCTGCCTCTTTACCTTCGAGCCTTATGTTGGGTGAGAGGACGAAGAGCTTATCTATTCCCATCGCTATCGCCATCTGCTTGTGGAGTATCATGCTGTGCGTCAGTCTAAGTCTTTCCCCGTAGACCTCGACCTCCGGTGGTCTTAATGCCTCCTCGGCGGCGGGGTCCGGCCAGAGGGGGTCGGTTATTGAGCTGAGCACTATCGGGAGCAACCAGCGGAAGCCCTTCTTGGACAGCTCGCCCGTGAGGTAAGCTACTGCCCTCGTCTGAACCTCGGCAATTGGGTCAATTTTTCTGCTTACGATTTGGAGAGCGTTCATATCAATCACCCAGTTTTCGTCAGAGTGCCTTCGGGTTTATTGCCTTTGTGCAGAAATTTTGGGACGAAAGTCAAATTTTGACATGAATTTTCGAGTTATTTTAGATATTAAACAAATTTTCTTGGATTTATTGGCAGATTGTGCACTAACTACCAAAGATGGGGAAAAGCTTAAATTATTATCCTGCTCAAGATTATCCTGGTGAAGATAATGTTTGTCAACCGAAAAGATGAGCTGAGGTTCCTTGACTCACTCTACCGCTCAGGAAAAAAGGAGGTCCTGATTCTCTACGGGCGCAGGCGCGTTGGGAAGACCGAGCTCGTGAAAAGGTTCATTGAAGGGAAAAAGGCCGTTTACTTTTTGGCCGATAGGGACGGGCTAGAGTCGAACGCGAAGAGGTTTTACAGGGAAGCCGCCGAGGTTCTTGACCTGCCAAAGGTTGAAGTCAGGGACTTCAGGGAAGCCTTTGAACTCCTGAAGCTCAAGGCTCCCGAAAGGCTCGTCGTCGTTATAGACGAGTTTTCGTACCTTTTGCTCACCGATAAGAACGCCTCAGCGGTTTTTCAGCACGTTATAGACGAAATCCTTGACGACAGGTTCTTCCTAATCCTAAGCGGGTCGATAATCGGCCTAATGGAGGGACTTATGGAGTACGGCAACCCCCTCTACGGCAGGAGAACAGCACAGCTCAAGCTTAAGCCCCTCAACTTCTTCCACGTCCGCGAGTACTTCAAAAATTCACCGATTGAGACTGTCGTGAAGATATACTCTGTTACCGGCGGTGTTCCCATGTACTTTAGGCTCTTTGAGGGGAGAAACTTCGAGGAAGAGCTCCTCAAGGTGGCCTTTTCGCCGACGTCAATCCTCTACGAGGAGCCAGAGTTCATTTTGAGGGAAGAGCTCGGCGACGTCCACCGCCACTACCTGATTCTTGAGGCGATTGCCCTCGGAAAGCACAGGGTCAGCGAGATTGCCAACTTCGCGGGAATCGAGGCCAAGGACATGCCGAAATACCTGAGAACTCTAATCTCCCTCGAACTCGTGAGGCGCGAGGTTCCTGTTACCGAGCCGGAGAGGAGCAAAAAGGCGCGCTACTACCTCAACGACAACTTCTTCGCCTTCTGGTTCAGGTTTGTTAAGCCGAACAGGGGAAAGATAGAGCTCGGAACGTTCGAGATGGACTGGGACGCCTTCAACACCTATGTGGGGAAAGCCTTTGAGGAGATTGCCAGGCAGTTCCTCATCGAGCTGAACAAAGCTGGGAAACTGCCGTTCCACTTTACAAAAATCGGTCGCTGGTGGCGGAAGGGAAAGGAGATTGATTTGGTCGCCTTAAACGAACGCGGGAGGAAGGCTCTCTTCGTTGAGGTTAAGTGGAAGGACTTGAGCGAGCGGGAAGCGCGGGGGATTCTAAGGGGGTTGGAGAGGAAAGCCGAGCTCGTGGGGCTTGACGGAGGGGAGAAGAGCTACGGACTGGTGGCCAAGAAGGTTGAAGGAAAAGAAGAGCTGAGGGAAGAGGGATTTTTGGTCTGGGATTTGGAAGATTTCGAAAGGTTTTTGTCTCTTCGGAAAGAACGAGTTTAAGGGGGCGACTGAATGATTACGGTTCCGTCTCTGGAACGGATTAAGAAACTCCAAAAAAAATATAAAAAAAGAAACTAAATCCGGGTAGTGCGAAGCTGGGACTTTCCACGATCTTTAAAAAGAAAGGAAGAGAATACGCACGGGAATTCGCGCGTCTTGTAAAACACGTGCTCCCTACGGCGAACCCCGTAGAAATCCAAGAAAAGTATTCTGGTGGGGGATTTGGCCCCGATGCGCATTATGGGGAAGAAGATCTACCCATACATGAGATAGCGCGGCTTAACATCCTCGGAAAGCTCGCTTCCACAATCCTGGCCTACAAGTATGGAGTTCCGCTAGAGGATGCGGCAGAACTCGTGGAAAGAGAAATAATTATCCCCACCATGGTCCTCAAAGGCAAACTGCCTCACGAACTTACGCCCAAAGAAATAGAAGAAATTGCAAGAAATAGAGTAAAAAAGTTCAACATACCCGAGAACCATGCAGGCAAGATTGCAGAACTTATATGGATTCTAGCGCAGGCAACCAAAGAAGCAATTCCAGAGATTGACGAAAAAACAGAAATAGAAATACTCGAAGATCTAGATATTGGTCACAAACACGGAACACTGGAGCGTGCCAGCTCGCTACACAATATAAAAGTACATTTCGGCTTAGATGAATCTGCTTTTGATAAGTACGCGCCTGAAATAACGAGAATTGCCGAAGAACTTGAGCAAATCAGCCCGTTCAAGGAGAAGAGGTCTGATAGAAGTAACCCCATTGCCCTTTCTCAGGCGAAGCTCGAAGTCCTGTCCATAATCCGCGGCCTTGAGTTCGCGGGCTTCTCTGAGGAAGCTAGGGAAAGGGCACTCGAAGTTCTGAGCTCAAAAATCGAAGAGCTCATCGAAGGGCCGGTAACCGCCGAGACCGTCTGGAAGCTCGGTCTCTACGCCTTCGCCGTCGAGATGATAAAGCGCGGAGACTTCGAGAGGCTGAGGGAGGTGGAGGGGCTTTAAGACCCATCAAAAGATACCGTTATAACCCCCGGCGAGAAATACTTACGGTGAACCGAATGGGCGTCTACATCTTCAAGCCCGAGGATTTGATACGCTACGGCTCCGCTCGGCCAGAGCAGATGGAGCTCCTGAAGGAAGAGGTCCTCGGAAAGAAGGACATACTAATCGTCGGAACGAGCAGGAGCGGAAAGACGAAGCTCGTGGAAGCGCTACTACACTACGTCCCCGACGACTGGAAGGTGGCCGTTGTTACTGCCTACGGCGAGTTCAAGCCCTTCAAGCCGAACATCGAGGTCATTGATACCGCCTTCGACCAGCGCCCGACGAAAGAGAGGACCGACGAGGTTATTGAGAGGCTGAAGAAGCTCAACCCGGACTACGTCGTGATAGACACCCTCCACACCGTCAGCGTCCCGAGGATTCTCGATGAGCTGATAGACGACTACGCCTTCATTGTCACCTCGCTGGCGATGAGCGACGACCTGAAGGCCGAAGTCATGCACTGGCTCGGTATAGACGAGAAGACCTTCGACCGCTTTGATATTCTCGTCGAGCTGAGCAGGGACTGGAGAACAGGAATGAAGAAAATAAACAGGATTTACAGGATTAAGAACGGGGAGCTCGAGCCGATAGTTTAGCTACCAGCGGTTTTTCACGTTTCTTCTTCCTCCCCTCAGGAGAAGCTTTCTCTTCCAGAGGGCGAAGAGGATGAGGTTCAGGAGAACCGTAACGACGAGGGAAGCCGTTAGCGAGCCGAAGGTTATGCCCGCGATACTGTACTTCGTCCGCTTCACCATACCGAGGGCCACGTAGTCCTCTGGAGTCATGTGCCTCATCTCGGGCGAGACCCGAACAGTGCCGTTCTCGGGGAGGAGTGAGAGCATGTGGTTCCACGTGACCACGTAGAGCTTCACGTGGGTTCCGTTGACGGTGCAGTTGGGAACGCTCAGCCCGCGTTCGAGCCACAGGCACGAGCCGTCAGGGAATATTTTTCCATGAACGGGCGAGTGGTCATAGGTCTGGAAGTAGAAGGAGCCGTTTTCAGGGTTTATCTCGAAGACCTCTACATCCTCCGTGGTGCCGTAGATTAGACCCCTCATGACGCGGTAGAGCCTGTCGAGGAGAGGGTTGCTGAAGTACTCGTCGCGCCAGACGATGTAGTAGTACAGCTCGCCGTTCCTCCCGACCATGTAGAGGACCTCGGTCGGCTCGTCGCCGGGCTTGGAGTGGAGAACAGGAGAGTAAGCGAAGACCTTGGAGCTCTCCCAGGGGAGGTAACCCTCCAGTGAGTAACCGCTCGCGGTTAAGGCAACTGCCCAGAAAACGAGAACGTTTCCGACGAGCCACAGAGCCAGTAGAACCGTTCTCCTCCGCATGGTTAAAAAGAAGGGAAAATCAGGCCTTAAGCTTTTCTATGACCTCCCTGAGGTTATCGAGCATCTCGCGGATGTCGTCGAATGTCATGTAGCCCATGTTTCCAATCCTGAAGGTCTTCTCTGCCACGCTTCCGTAGCCCTTGGCGAGCTCAAAGCCCCTCTCGCGCATGGCGTTGTAGACGTCGACGCCCTTCATTCCCTCGGGAACGACGACGGCAGTGATGGTCGGGCTCTCGTAGCCGGGCTCGGCGAGGATTCCAAGACCCATCTCCTTGACGCCCTCGCGTATCATCTCGCTCCTCTTCCTGTACATGTCGAGCCATTCATTCTTTCCGCCCATCTTCTCGATTATCCTGAGAACGACGTTGAGGCCGAATATCTGCGGGAGCGGTGGGGTTGAAGGCGTTCCCTTCTTCTTCTCGTTGAACTTCTTGTAGAGCGGTAGGTCGAAGTACCAGCCACGCTCGGGCATCTTCTCGGCTATCTCGAAAACGCGCTCGCTCACAGCCGCAACCGCGAGTCCCGGCGGGACGCCGAAGGCCTTCTGACTGCTCGCGAAGACGAGGTCGATGCCCCACTCGTCGAACTTTATGTCCGCTCCACCCATTGCCGAGACGGCGTCAACGAAGAGGAGCTTGTCGTGCTCGTGAACAACTTTGGCCAGCTCGGGGAGCGGGTTAAGAACACCGGTTGAGGTCTCGTTGTAGGTTATTGTGACCGCGTGGACGTCGGGGTTCTTCCTGAGGGCGTCGTCCAGTTCCTCCGGCTTTATTGCGTAGCCGGGCTCCTTCTCGAGGATTACCGCCTTCCTTCCGTTGGCCTCGACGACGTCAGCGAAGCGCTTTCCGAAGGCGCCGATGATTGTGACGAGGACCTTTCCACCGCGCGGGACGGTGTTTCTGACGGCCGACTCCATGAAGCCGGTTCCCGAGCTCGGGAAGAGGATTATCTCGCCCCTGTCGGCCTCAAGGAACTTCTTGAGCCTCTCGAGGGTGTCAACGTGAACGGCTTTCGCCTCGGCCGAGCGGTGGCTGAACATCTGCACGCTCATTATCGCGAGAACCTCCGGAAAACAGGCGACCGGTCCGGCGGTAAAGAGCTTGTACTTCGGCTTCACCATCTCATAGACTTCCCTGTAAGCGTCCTCATACTCCATGTCGAAACGGAGTTCCATTCCAATCACCTCGAAGCGTGTTGATGGAAGACGGTAAAAAGTCTTCGCTCGGCCATTGGCGGAAAAATCTGAAACTAAACGCACCCATCGGTTCGGCTTTCGAAAAACTTTCGGGGGCCAAATCCTTTTAAGTCAAGTGCGTAACGTTCAGAAGGTGGTCTGATGGAGCGCAGAAGACTCGCCGGGATTCTGCTCCTCATCATCTCGGCCTTCACGGGAACGATTGCATTTCGCCTCGCAACCCCCGCCATAGCCTTCTACACGCGAGACATTCTCAGGGCGAGCATGTTCGCGGTTTCCCTCGTCTCGATGTCCTTTGTGCTTGCGAGGGCCTTCTCGTCCGTCCTCGGCGGTCTCGTCCTTGAGAGGGGCAAAAAGCTCGTCTACCTCGGAGCGATAGCGATGATGGGGAACGCGGTGGCCGTTCAGCTCTACCCGCTCACGTCGAGCTGGCTTCAGGTCGCTGGGATAAAGCTCCTCAACGGCTTCCTCAACGGGATAAGCTGGCCGATGGCCCAGTTCGTTCTGGCCGTAACGACGCCGAGGGAGATAAGGGCGCGCGTTACCGCGCTCTACTTCTTCTTCGGGAGCATAGCGTCTCTCCTCGGCAACTACGTTTACGCCTACACCGTCAGCCTCGGCTTGGCCGGCCAGATGTGGATTTCCTCAGCGTTCTTCGTCCTGACCGGCCTTATCATGCTCCTCAGCTACTACCTCCTCTTCGACCTGATAACGCCGAGGAAGAAGAAAACACCGGACGGCGAGAGGCCGAGCTTAAATCCGAAGAGGGTTCTAACGATTGCCTCGCTGATGGCGGTTATAGTGGCCTTCACCTCGGGCGAGATAACCTACGTCTACGTCTCGGAGGCTTTGGGGCTGAGCAAGGAGAGAACCGCCGTTCTGCTCGGCTGGACCGGGTTCCTCTCGGCGTTGCTCAGCTACTTCGTCTCGTGGGTTGCGGACGTTAGGAGCGAGGCAAGGATGGTGAAGCTCACCGCCCTACTCGCGGGAATATCGCCGATTTTAGCGTCGATAAAGACCGCGCCAACGGTTTTCCTTGGAATTTTTCTGGCTCTCTTCGCCTTCCAGAGCTTCCGCCCGATTTCGCGGAAGGTTCTGGCGAGCTACCACCGCTCCTCTCTCGCGATAGGCGGTGTGAACGCGGTTCAGAACCTCTCGACCTTCATCGGCGGAATGCTCTTCGGCTTGGCTTACTCGCTCGGGGAGGTCCACCTTGGGCTGACCCTGAACCTTGCGCTCCTAACCTTCCTGCCCTTTTCGCTCGGGCTGATAATCGAGGGAACGAGGGTGAAAGATGGTGAAAGTCCAAAACTTTTATAAGGGGCTCAAACGGCTTAAGTTCAGACCGGTTACGCTCATTTGGAGGTGAGATTATGGGACTTAGACCAGCGAAGATTGATAGGGACGTTGACAAGCCCGCTTACACGAGGAGGGAATACATACGCGGTGCTCCCGGACCGAGGATAACCATCTTCGACATGGGCAACCTCTCGGCCGAGTTCCAGTACGAGGTTAGCCTTCAGGCGGAGCAGGCGATGCAGATAAGGCAGAACGCCCTTGAGGCGATTCGTATCCAGGTCAACAGGTACCTCCAGAAGAACGTCGGTAGGAGCAACTACCACTTCAAGATTCGCGTTTACCCGTTCCAGGTGCTCCGTGAGAACCCGATGGCCACCGGAAGGAAGGCCGACCGTTACGGAAACGGTATGCGCAGGCCCTTCGGAAAGCCGATTGGCTTAGCTGCCCGCGTCAGGAAGGACCAGAAGATACTCACCGTCTGGGTCAACGAGAACCACCTCAAGTTCGCCCTCGAGGCCATGAGGAGGGCCAAGATGAAGCTCCCCTACAGCGCCTACTACAGGATTTATGACAAGGACGGCAACGACGTCACCACCAAGGTTCTCTCCACTATGAAGCGCTGACCCTTTTCTTTCATTCCAACACGTTTTTACGCACTTCATCCTATGTATCATTAGTGATTGCTATGGAGCGAATCGAAGCGCTCCTCGTCGTGGTAGGACTGCTGGCGCTGTCGGTTCTCGGCTACGCCATGACTTACAACTCCCAGCCCCAGGCTCAACCAATCCCTCCGGGCTTCGGGAACTTCAACGCCAAACTTATTCACCTGAACGCCATCAGCGTTCACCTCAAGGTCGGCCAGTCACTCACGGTCAAAGGCGAACTCGTGGGCGGGTACTATTCCATTAACGGAAACCAGTATCCCTATTACGGCAGGGTCTCGCTGATAGTCTACGGGGGACCTGCCAGGGATAGCCCTCAGTGGATAGCCCTTGAGCCTCACCTCACCGCGCCGGAAGGAGTGGCCGTCAGCGTCCTGCCCGAGGAGTTCTACCTCCAGCCGAACGGAAGGGAGAACATCAGCGTGAGCATCACCCCGCGGAGGAGCGGAACGTTCCACCTTTACGTCGTCGCGGTCTCAGATAGAGGCTGGCGGGCGTGGGCGGAGCTGAACGTCACGGCGGGATGACAACGTTATTTAACCCCAGCGACCAAGGTACTACGGTGAGAATATGGTCAGCTCGGGCTTTCGAAACCTTCTCCTGAAACTCGGCCTGCCGGAGGAAAGACTTGAGGTTCTTGAAGGCAAAGGAGGGATAGAGGAGGATACCTTCGAGGGAATCCGCTACGTCCGCTTCCGCGATTCGGCGAGGGGCTTCAGGAGGGGAACGGCCGTTTTTGAGGACGGGACGGTCGTCTTGGGATTTCCTCACATAAAGCGAATCGTCCAGCTCGAGAACGGTGTAAAGAGGATTTTCAAGGGCAGGCCCTTCTACGTCGAGGAGAAGGTTGACGGCTACAACGTCCGCGTCGTCAAAGTTAAAGACAGGATTTTAGCGCTCACCCGGGGCGGTTTCGTCTGCCCCTTCACGACCGAGAGGATTCTTGACTTCATCAGCGAGGAGTTCTTCAGGGATTATCCCAACCTCATCCTCGTCGGTGAGATGGCGGGGCCGGAGAGTCCTTATCTGGTCGAGGGACCGCCCTACGTTAAGGAGGACATCCAGTTCTTCCTGTTCGACATCCAGGAGAAGGGAACCGGCAGGAGCATTCCAGCCGAGGAGAGGTATAAACTCGCCGAGGAGTACGGGATTCCACAGGTTGAGGTCTTTGGACTCTACGACCGCTCAAGGGTTGAGGAGCTGAGGGAGCTTGTTGATAGGCTCAGCGAGGAGAAGCGGGAAGGCGTCGTCATGAAGACGCCGGACATGAGGAGGATAGCGAAGTACGTGACGCCCTACGCGAACATCAACGACATAAGGATAGGCTCCAGAATCTTCTTCGACTTGCCCGGTGGCTACTTCATGGGCCGGATAAGCCGGCTCGCCTTCTACATAGCCGAGCGAAGGATTAGGGGAGAGGACTTCGAGAGCTACGCGAAGGCGCTCGGCGAGGCCCTCCTAAAGCCCCTCGTTGAGAGCATCGAAGAGGTATCCCAGGGCCACGACGTCGAGGAGACCTTCAGGGTGAGGGTAAAGAACGTGAGCACCGCCCACAGAATGGTGAGCCACTTCGAGAGGCTCGGCCTCAAAATCCACATCGAGGACATAGAGGATTTGGGGAACGGCTACTGGAGGATAACCTTCAAGAGGCTCTACCCCGACGCGACGCGCGAGATAAGGGAGCTGTGGAACGGCTTGGCTTTTGTTGACTGAGCTTTTTCCATTTTCCAGCGCTCTGGAGAGGTGTAAAAAGACTCGAACCCATTCAGAAGGGTCTTAGATGAATCCACATCCCAAAAGAGCAACTCACAAAGGAATCCACTCAAAAACTGTCTTTCAAAAGGCACGCTCGCTTTGGTGAAACGTTTCTGAGAAAAGTTTCTTTGGCGCCCGGGCCGGGATTTGAACCCGGGTCACGGGAGTGACAGTCCCGTATGATGGGCCGGGCTACACCACCCGGGCGCGTGATAGTGGCCGGCGGCGTTCCCGGTTTCCCGCCCCCTCTCGGAGGGCAGTACACCCGGGAACGCAGGCGGGCTTAACTTCCGGGGTCGAAACGAGACCGGGTGTAACCCCGCCGCTATGGCCGCCGTGCCGATTCATACCTGTCGTGGCGGGTTTATAAATTTTGCGGTAGGTGGCATCAAGAGAGGTGGAACAACCGCCGACGGTACCTCAGCACTACAGTTTAAAGTTGTACTTCTAAAGATAGATAGAACAGAGTTATACATAACAAGAATGGACAATAATGCGTAACAATGGGGAAAAAGGTTATAATCCCTACCCGGCAAAGCAGGGTTAAGTGGTTGAAATGGATGGGTTGCTCCTCGCTGGTCAAATGCTCAGCCTAACGGCCAAGGTTGCGGTAGCCGTTCTGTTACTGCGAGCCTATCGAATCTCGGGGAGAACATCCGCCCTCCACCTGGGCCTCGCGTGGCTCTTCTCAGCTGTCGTTGTGCTGATGGATGCGCTCGGCCATGAAATCCTTGTCGTCGTTTTCTACTCGGTTTTCTCGGCTGTCCTCTTCTACGGCTCCCTGAGGTTCCTCATCGAAGAGGGTCAGGTTGTCCTTAAACGGCCGTGGATGTGGGCCCTTCCTCCGGTAATCGGTGCGTTTTATGGCCTCCTTCTCGGCAACGGCTGGGAATCAACCGTTGGAATCCCATACGGAGTCTCAGCGTTTTACGTATTTCTCGCGGGCGTGACCATAGCCTCTGCTGAGGGAGACTTCCCAACTGCAAGGAGAGCGGGAATAGCGCTCGCCCTCTTCGGTCTCCACGAGATGGATTACCCTGTTCTCAGGGACGTCCAGTGGTTTGCCCCCATAGGGTTCACCCTGGGAGCTGTACTAACGGTCCTATCAGCATACATGATGGCGAGAATGGTGCTGTCAGAACGCTTCATCGGAACAAAGCCAACTGTCGAAGTCAAACCAGGGGTTAAGTTACTTACCAGAAAGAACTACGAGCGCGTCGTTGAGGGACTGAAGGACTACCCCGTACTCGCTTTTTTGAGGGAACCAACTCCGTTTCCTGCGTGGACGGGGTATATGCTAACAGCCGTAAGCGGGGAGATGAGAATCCACCCCACGAACCTCGCGAGGATGAGCGAAATAGTAAGCAGATACCTGCGCGAGGCCTCTAACCAGGACGTTACGGGGGTTGTTGTCATTGACGGTGTGGAGTTCCTCGTAACCTACAACGGCCTTCAACCGGTTCTTAAATTCCTCGCGACGCTCCGGGACATGGCACTCGTCAACAATGCCCTTCTGCTCGTCTTTGTAGAGGAGAATGCCTGGAACCCCAAGGAACTGTCCATGCTGAAGCGGATTTTTGCGGGGGAATGACGGAAGTTTAATAACCAATCTCAACGAGACCCCCAACAGGTGTGAACCATGGGATTGTTGGAGGACAAGGCCCTCGTTGAGGCTGCCCTCTTCGTTTCGGGAAGACCGCTCAGCGTCAAGGAACTGTCGAAGGCCCTCGGGATAAAATCCCTCGACTACCTTGAAAAGCTCATCGAGCTCATAGCGGCTGAATACGCGGAGAGAAAGAGCGCAATAGAGGTCGTCAAGGTTCTGGGCGACAAGTACGTCATGCAGGTCAAGCAGGAGTACAGTCAGAGGGTTATCCACCTCATGCCGAGACCGGACCTAAGAACCGGCGAGCTGAAGACTCTCGCGCTCATTGCTTACCTCCAGCCTATAGAGCAGAGCAAAATCATAAAGCTCCGCGGAAGCCAGGCCTACGAGCACATAAGGAAGCTGACGGAGATGGGCCTAATCTATGCCGAGCCCTACGAGAGGACGAAGCTCCTCGGAACGACCCAGAAGTTTGCGGAGCTCTACGGCTTCCCCGAGAATGACCCTGCGATAATCAAGGAGGCCTTCAAGAAGGTTGTCCATGCGGAGTACAGCGACCTCATAGCGAAGCTCGAGGGCAAGGCCGGGGACGAGAGTACCGAAACTGGGGGAGACAGCTCCGAAAGCGATGGAACTTCTTGAGCTCCCAGTTATCCCTTTTCTTCGATAGCGCAGAAATAATGCCCCTTCTCGCCAAAAGAAGTTAGGAGGGAAAAGTTTAAATACTCCAGAAACGGATTACCATCAAGGTGAGTGCTATGGTAGGCCTTACAAAGGAGCAGATAATCAATCGAATCATCCGGCATCGGGGCCTCTCAAAGGAGGAAATCGAGGAGAGGATTGCCGAGCTGGCCAGAACCCATGGGATTTCCGAGCACGCCGCGGCTGTAATGCTGGCCGAAGAGCTCGGCGTCAAACTCGAGGAGGGCGAGGAGCTCCTCCACATAGCTGACCTCGTCCCGGGAATGAGCAACGTGAACATCGTCGCGCGGGTTCTCAGGAAGTTCCCGCCAAGGGAGTACCAGAAGAGGGACGGCTCGACCGGAAGGGTTGCCAACCTCATCATCTACGACTCCACTGGCCAGGCGAGGCTCGTTCTCTGGGACAACTTCGTTAGCAAGTACTACGACGAACTCAACCCGGGCGACGTCATCAAGGTCATAGACCCCCTCGTCAAGGAGGGAATGCGCGGGATAGAGCTCCACGCCAACTACAGGACTAGAATCATCAAGGACCCAGAAGACCCGCGCGTCGAGGAGATACCGCCCATCGAGGAGGTCAGAACCTACAATTACAGGAGGATGAAGATTAAGGACCTCGAAGGAAACGAGCGCTTCGTCGAGCTCAGAGGAACCATAGCGAGGCTTTACAGGGTCATAACCTACGACTCCTGCCCCGAGTGCAGGAGGAAGGTTGACTACGACCCGGCGAGCGAGAGCTGGGTCTGCCCGGAGCACGGTCCGGTCAAACCGGTGAAGATGGTCGTCCTCGACTTTGGCCTGGACGACTCAACTGGCTACATCCGCGTTACCCTCTTCGGCGACGATGCCAGCGAGTTGCTCGGCGAAAGCCCAGAAGAGATAGACGAGAGGCTCAAGAAGCTCATCGAAGAGGGCCTGACGATGAGGGAAGCCGGCAGAAAGCTCGCGGAGGAAACCTACTACCCGCTCCTCGGCAGGGAGATAATCGTCAGGGGCAACGTCACGGAAGACAAGTTCCTCGGAACCCTCCTCAAGGCCAGAACCTGGGAAGACGTTGATGAGAGGCGCGAGATAGAGCTCGCGAGGAGAGAGCTGAGGGAAGTTTTGAGGGCCTTCGGTGGTGAGTGAAATGGAAGAGGTTAGGTTCAGACGGAGAAAGCCCGCCGTCGAGAGGAAGATTGCCGAGATTAGGGAAGACGATACGAGGGTTTCCCTGATAGGCAAGGCCTTCAAGGTTGACAAGCTTGACTACACCTTCTGGCTCGACGACGGAACTGGAGTTATACTCGTCGAGAGCGAGGAGAACGTTTTACCTGAGAACGGCCAGGTTGTCAGGGTCATCGGCAGGGTCATAAGGAGCGAGGAGAGCGTTCACATCTTCGGCGAGGTCATACAGGACTTCAGCGACGCCGACCTGGAGGCACTGGAGGAGATAAGGGAGCTTGAGAGGAAAGTACTGCCAAAGGTTGAGAACGTCATCAGCTTCTTCGGAGGTGAGGAGCTATGAAGAAGCGCCTTCCGGCGAGCAGGGTCTACATCAAGGACATCCTCGACGGCTACTACGTCAGGAGCGAGGGTGATTTCGAGCCCAACTACCTCATAACGCGCGACGCCAGAAAGGTCTACCGCGTCAAGGTCGTTGCCACAGTCGTCAGGGAGCCTGTGATAAGCGACGACGAGACCTACGGCAAGTTCCAGATTGACGACGGAACCGGAACCATCTGGGTTCTCGGCTTCAGGGACGACACGCGCTTCATAAGGCTCGTGAAGAAAGGGGATTTAGTCCAGATAATCGGAAAAGTTGCAGAGTGGCGCGACGACAAGCAGATACTCGTCGAGGGAGTTGCTAAGGTGAGTCCGAACTTCTGGATACTCCACCGCTTTGAAACGCTCCGCGACAAGGTCGAGCACGCGGAGAAGGCGAAGATAGCCTTCGAAATCTACGACCGCTACGGAATAACGGCCAAGGCCAAGGTCATAGCCAGGAACAAGGGCGTTGACGAGGAGCTCCTCCAGACTATAGACGAGCTCTACACCATGATGCTCGAGCAGAGGGCCCTTGAGGAGGAGCTAATCGAGGAGGAAACGACCGAGGAGGCCGAGGAGACACCTGTCAACCCGGAGCTCGAGAAGGCGAAGGAAGCGGTCATGAACCTCCTCCGTGAGAAGGGCAAAGCCCTGTCGCACAAGTTCATAGTCAAGAAGCTCTCCAAGGAGTTCGACGAGGAAATCATCGAAGAGGCTATAAGCCAGCTCTTAGCCGATGGGGAAATCTACGAGCCGGAGATAGGCTTCTACGAGCCCCTGTAAACCTTTCTTTCTCCCAAAATTTCCAGAAAAATCAAAAATAAAGGCCGTCAGTACTGCTCGCGCATCGTCCTTATCACGGGGTCGTGTATCAGCGTCGACGTTATGCTGTCCACCATGCGGAAGAACTCGTCCTTTCCGCGCTCAAGGTCAAGGCTCTCAACCCTAATCAGCTCGCAGTCCTTCCCCAGTATCCACTTCCCAAGGAGAATCTTTTCCCTCCCGTCCTTCTGGAGGTCGAGCCTTATGAGGCCGTAGGGTATGTCGGCGGTCCACCAGTTGGCCTTGAAGGTCACCTTCCAGCCGGCTTCCTCAACGACCTTGGCGAGTTCGTTTAACGTTTTAGACGGACCGTGCGGGGTCTTGAACGTCAAAACGGTCCAGAGCTCATCGTTTTCAAGCTCTTTAATTATCTCGTCCTTAAACTCCATACTCATCACCTCACAAGCGAAGCTATCATGAAGGCCATAACGGCAAGGAATATGCTTATTTTGAGCAGTTTTTGCGAACGGTGGGCGGTTTCCCTGTCCTGCGAGCGGAGGATTAGGAAGGCCGAGTAGAGGATTATGGCATCCACCGGAACCATCGCGAGATAGCTGAGGCCGACGCCGGCCTTAATCGGCAGGAAGGACGCGATAACCGTCAGAAACGCAAAGAACGCCCCCACGTAGGCGGATTTCTTCTTCCCGATGACTATCGGGAGGGTCCTCGCGCCCTTGGCGAGGTCGCCTTCAACATCTTCTATGTCCTTTATTACCTCCCTCGCGACGTTAACGAGAAACGCACACAGGGCGAGGTAGCCTGCGAGGCCTATCTTCCCGACCGCTATCGCGCCGTAGAGCGGTGTGGCTCCGGTAAGGCCGGCGACGACGAGGTTGCCGACGAAGGGGAGTGGCTTTAGCTTCCAGGCGTAGAGGAACATCGTTGTGTAGGCGACAACAGCAAGCAGGAGGGCGTAGACGTTTATTAACGAGGCGAGGATTAGGCCGATGGCGAAGAGAGCCATCGCGTACCAGAAGGCTGTTTTTCTGCTCATCGCACCCCTCGGCAGGGGTCTCTCAGGGCGGTTTATCCTGTCTATCTCGTAATCGAAGTAGTCGTTTATCGTGTTGCCTGCGGAGCAACCGAGAGTGACCACTAAGAAGACGAGCAACGCCTTTACCGGCTCCGGGAAGTGGCCTACCGCCACTATCGAACCGAGCAGGCCGACTATCCCAGCTAGGACGCAGTTGTGTGGCCTCGTTATTTCGATGAAAGCCCTCGCCTCCAAACTACCACCGTCCAACCATTATGGTTAGTCTTTAAAACCTTATGGGTTCAAAGTTCGTCTCTCCTCAGGAGACCAAGTTCCTCGCCGGTCTCAAGGACCCTCATCCTGCCGAAGCGGAGTTCCCTAACCTCCCCAAGTGCCTCCTCGTCGAGCGGGGTGAGTAGTTGAAGCGTTTCAGCGCTGAAGTTCACCCACTTGAGGATTCCAAGGCCGAGACACAGCCCGTTCCCGTCGAGGAGACCCACGAGCAGGTTGCTCAGTCTCTCGAAGTCAACAGCGTGAATCGAACGGTAGCCCCTTGGGAAGCTCTCCTCGTCGGCCTTGACTACAGTGTAGCGCCCCTCGTTTTCCCAGCCCGCTAAAACGAGCCACCTGAAGGCCCGCGAGAGGAGGGTTTTCTCTCTTTCATCAAGGGGACGGCCATTGAAGAGCGAGGTTCCCGTTAAGGCAACCTTCGAAAGGCTGAACTCCGCCAGTCTGGCATTGGAGAAGTAGGTTCTCCACTTCTCAAACCTTATCTCCCGCCTCTCCTCCCGCGCAACGGTTTTCGCGTTCTCGCTGACGGTCAGCCTGACGACCTCTCCGTAGGGGCTCAAAGCCCTCGCAAGGGATTCCAGCTCGCCGTTCCGCTCGAGGAGGACTATTAAGTCTGGCCTCACGAGCTCCGCCTTGAGGCGCTTCATCTCGAAACCCGGCCCCATTACGAAGCCGGTCGTGTCTATCAGAACAATTTCAGCGCTCCTCTCGGCGAGCTCAACGAGCCTCTTCACCCCTACGGCCATCTCGCCCGTGAACTGGCCCGGTGAAACGGTGCCTATGAAGTAGTGCGCGACTCCATTAAGCTCGGAAAGGCTGGAGAAGTTCTCATCAGGAAGGGCGAGGCTTATCGTGGCCGGCGGGAGGATGCCCTTCTGGCCGACGTCGGAATCAACCACCGCGACGCTCCTCCCAATGCTGAGGAGCTCGTTGGCCAGAAACGTCACGAGGGTGCTCTTTCCGGCGTCGAGACCACCGATGACCATGACCTTAACCGCGTCGCGGGATGAGAGTTCGGCGAGGAGTTCAAGCCTGTCCGGTGGAACGTCGCGGGTGTAGATGGCCTTGTTCATGGTTTAAGGTTTCCGCAGGGAGTTAAAAACCTTGAGTCCAGCAAATTTAGAAAAACTTATAAGATGTGCCACTTTCAGTGAGAAAATGAAAAGTTAGGTTTGACATTTATCGCGCTCAAATTGGAAAAACGGTAAGGTGAAGACTCATGGTTGAGCGGAACACCCTAACACCGAGGCAGATTAAGCTTCTCAGGAAGCTCTACGACGACGGAAAGACCATCGAGGTCCACACCGTCGAGAAGACCCAGGACGAGCTCGCGAGGGAACTCGGTATAACGAGACAGGCCCTGAGCAACCACCTCAAGGTTCTCAAGGAGCTTGGCTACATAAGGACCGGCAGGGGCTTCATCGATTTGACGGACAAGGCCCTCGAACTGCTCGGCGAGAAGAAGGGCGACGTCTTCGTCTTCGTCAAGATAGAGCCGACCAAGAGGAGGCAGGTCTACGAGGCGATAAGGAGGCTCAAGATAAAGAAAATCTACCGCGTCACCGGCGACGTTGACCTTATCATCGAGGCCGACAAGACCAAGCTCGACGAAATCCTCGAGGAGATAGCTTCCCTCGACGGGGTGAAGGAAACCAACACCCACCTCGTTCTGGAGATTCTATGAACGCATTTTCTTTTCCATCAGCCTTCTGAGCTCGTCGAGGTTCTTCCCGAACTTGGCCGAGATTGGAACGAAGGTCTCGGGAATCTCGGAGTAGGGGACGCCGAACTTCTCGGCAAGGAAGTGGACGACCCGCTCGACGTTCTTGACCTTGTCAACCTTGTTGACCGCCACCACAACAGGTATCTCCAGCTCCCTGAGAAATTGATAGAACTCAACATCAATCGGAATCTCGCCCCTCTTCTCCCAGCGCTCTATAATCTCCGGCGAGGCCTTGCCGTCAACGACGAGGACGGCGAGCTCTATCTCATCGGCGTTGTCCTCGATGAAGTGCACTATCTCGTCCTTTATCCGCTCCTGGACGTGCTTCGGAAGCCCGCTCATGAAGCCGAAGCCTGGCAAATCAACGATTTTCTTCCCTCGCCACTCGATTTCGACGGGCTTCCTCGTCACGCCGGGCCTCTTACCTCGCCTAACCTTCTTACCGGTGAGCCTGAATATGAGGGTGCTCTTACCAACGTTGGAGCGCCCGGCGAATATTATCATCTCTCCCCACCGGGCTGAAGTTCTTTCGGCCCTTTAAAAGGTTTGGCGGAAAGGTTAAGTAGGCCCTTGGACAAAACCAAGCGGTGGTGACCATGCCTGAAGAAGCGCGGGCCAACCAGCTGATAAACAAGTTCGTGATTTCCCTTATAGATGGCAAAATACTCGGCTACGTCACCGATATAAACGTCGAGGTTGAGGGTGACCAGTTCTACTTCATCCTGAAGATGAAGGAAGTCGAGAACCTTGGAAAGGGCCAGAGCATCTTCACGAGCGAGAAAAAGCTCAAGATAACCCCAAACGATATAGTCAACGTTGGACCGGACGTCATTATCCTCGGTGACGGGAAAGTTCCCCCGCTCAGGGAGATAGAGAGGCTCCACCAGATAGCGGAGGAGTACAACAACCTGATGGCCGAGCTTGAGGCCAAGGAGAAGCTCATAGAACAGCTCAAGGAGGAGAACTACCGCCTTAAGAGGGAGCTCGATGAACTCCAGCGCGAGTTAAGGAAGTTCCAGGTCATGAAGGACGACTTCGAGCACCTCAAGGAACAGCTTGTGAGGCAGGAGGGTCAGCTTGAAATGGCAAGGGAGTACATAAGGCTACTTGAGGGCATTAGGGGCGACATAGACAAGATTAAGGCCGACGTTGAGGCGCTGATTCAGAGACAGCTTGAAGAAGTTGTCAGGGGGATAATAGACGAGGAACTGAACGCAAGGGGATTAAAGAAAACGAGCTTCCTTTAACCGAAGATGCTCGGACCAAAGGCGTGGAGCAAGATTTCAACGGCTATCAGGATGAGGGTCATCGCTATGACGCCCTTCGGGCTGACCTTTATGGCCCTCGTGTCCTCGTCGAAGAACCTCATCAGTCCCGCTCCGGTCGGCGGAAGTGTGGTCTTTTCCTTCGCCATACTATCACCTGCCCTTGAGTTTTCTCCATGATATTTAAGCTTCACGGTAAGGTTTTTAAACGCTCCGTTCAAGACCGCTCGGGAAAGGGCTCTGCCCAATGAATCCCGCTGATGAATGGAGGTGGGAGGAATGGCCACTTTCAAGCTCGTTATATCGAACCCGAAGAACGGTATAGCGAAGCAGGTTGAGATAACCGGTGGAGAGGCCGAGAAGCTCGTAGGAAAGCGCATAGGCGAAACGATTCCAGCCAAGGAGCTTGGGCTCAACCTCAGGGAGATATTCGGCGACGAGAGCATTCCGGAGGATGCCAAGCTCAAGATAACCGGCGGAACCGACAAGGACGGATTCCCCATGAGGCCCGACGTCCACGGCCCGAGGAGGGTCAAGATACTCCTCTCCAAGGGACCCGGATTCAGGCCCAGGGAGAAGGGTGAGAGGAGGAAGAAGACCGTCCACGGCAACACCATAAGCCCGAACATCGTCCAGGTCAACCTGAAGATAGTTCTTTGAACTCCTTCGATTTTCCTCTTCTCCCCGCGGTAACCTTAATAAACGTCCCCGCTTTCTAAGCTTAGGGGTGAGAGAGATGGCCAAGAAGTTTAGGCAGGCCGAGGTTAACATCGGTATGGTAGGTCACGTTGACCACGGAAAGACGACGCTCACCAAGGCTCTAACCGGAATATGGACAGATACCCACAGCGAGGAGCTGAGGAGGGGTATCACGATAAAGATAGGCTTCGCGGACGCGGAGATAAGGAAGTGCCCGAAGTGCGGGCGTTACTCCACTTCCCCGGTCTGCCCGTACTGTGGGGCTGAAACCGAGTTCGAGAGGCGCGTTTCCTTCATAGACGCTCCCGGTCACGAGGCGCTGATGACTACGATGCTCGCCGGTGCCTCGCTCATGGACGGTGCCGTTCTCGTCGTTGCGGCGAACGAGGGAGTCATGCCCCAGACCCGGGAGCACCTCATGGCCCTTCAGATAGTCGGCAACAGGAACATAGTTATAGCGCTCAACAAGATTGAGCTCGTCGATAGGGAGACCGTTATGAAGCGCTACCAGGAGATTAAGGAGTTCGTAGCTGGAACCGTAGCCGAGAACGCCCCGATAATCCCGATTTCGGCACTGCACGGCGCAAACGTTGACGTTCTGCTTGCTGCCATCGAGAAGTTCATACCAACGCCGGAGCGCGACCCGAACAAACCACCCAAGATGCTCGTCCTGAGGAGCTTCGACGTCAACAAGCCCGGAACCCCGCCGGAGAAGCTCATCGGCGGTGTCATAGGCGGTTCGATAGTCCAGGGCAAGCTCAGAGTTGGCGACGAGATAGAGATTCGCCCGGGCGTTCCCTACGAGGAGCACGGCAGAATCAAGTACGAGCCGATAACGACCGAGATTGTCTCGCTCCAGGCAGGAGGAAGGTTCGTCGAGGAGGCCTACCCCGGTGGACTCGTCGGCGTCGGAACCAAGCTTGACCCCTACCTCACCAAGGGCGACCTCATGGCCGGAAACGTCGTCGGAAAGCCAGGAAAGTTGCCCCCGGTGTGGGACGAGCTCCGCCTCGAAGTTCACCTGCTCGAGCGCGTTGTCGGAACCGAGGACGAGCTCAAGGTCGAGCCCATCAAGAGGAAGGAAGTTCTCCTCCTCAACGTCGGCACCGCCAGGACGATGGGCCTCGTCACCGGGCTCGGCAAGGACGAGGTCGAGCTCAAGCTCCAGATTCCCGTCTGCGCGGAGGTCGGAGACAGGGTTGCCATCAGCAGGCAGGTCGGCTCAAGGTGGCGCCTCATCGGTTACGGCTTCATAAAGGAGTGACCTTTCTTCCCTTTTCTTCCCGGTGGTCGCGATGGCCCATAGGAGAGAATGGTTCGTCCTTCCAGACACCAACTTTCTCCTCGTCCCCGGCCAGTTCGGGGTCGACATAGTTTCCGAGCTCGACAGAATCCTCGACGTGAAGTTCAAGGTGGTCGTTCCAAACGTCGTTCTTGAAGAGCTTAACGTGATAGAGAAAAAAACGCGCGGAAGAGATTTGCTCGCGGTCAGGATGGCGAAGAAATTAGCGGAGAGGTTCGAGACCGTTGAAATCGGGGAGTTCGGGAGGAGGCCGATAGACGACCAGATTTACGACTTCGCCGTCAAGAACGAGAGGGTAATAGTCTGCACCAACGACAAGGGCCTGAAGAAGCGCCTCCGCGAGAAAGGAATTCCGGTTGTTTACCTCCGCTCGAAGAAGATACTCGAGCTCGAGGGCATGCTTGAGTGATTACGGGTCATCAAGCAGTTCTAACAGTTCGTCGGTTGTTATCCCCACCTCACGCATTATGGCCTTTAAGAGCCCAGTTTTAAGGCGCTTGTGTAGAGGGACAACGACCATCTTGCCCGAATCGTTGACGAGAACGACGTGAGAGCCCTTTTGTCTTACTGGTTTGTAGTTCAGTTTCTGGAGGGCTTTTATAAGTTCAAGCCCCGAAACATCACGTGGAAGTCTCACACCGAAACCTCCGCAATTTGAACGTTATTCTTGCGCTTTATCTCGCGCAGGGTCTCTTGAAGCTTCATTTCTTCAGCTACCTCGAGGTACAGCTCTATTGCCTCCCTGATGTTTTTGAGAGCTTCCTCTACGGTCTCACCCTGACTCACGCAACCGGGCAACGCGGGAACGTACGCGACGTACCCACCTTCCGGCTGGGGCTCAAGCACAACTTTCAGCTTCACCTTACACACCCCATTGAGGTTTCAACGTGGAGGGTTATAAAAACTTCTCAAATCGAATTTGAGCAGAGACGTCAAAACCGCCCCGCAAACGCCAGCTTTTTTCACCGAATCCCGTTCAAAACCCTTAAATTCTCCCCGCCGTTTGGCCCTTGGGTGGGAGAATGTACACCGAGGAGGAACTTCTGAAGGAGATTAGAGAACTCCTCGACGACGACAGGCTCTTCGAGGCCTACGAGAGAACCTTCAGGGAGTACCACTACTACTTCGACACCACCAACTACATAGTGCTCAACGTCTACCAGTTCAACGACCACGGGCCGGTCCACGTCCTCCTGACGACGAGAAGGGCTTTGGAATTGCTGAGAATCCTCAGGAAGTTCGGAATCCAGACGACGGCTGAAAAGCTCGGAAAGCCCCACTGGTGGAGCAAGTTCATCGTTGCCTTCGGAGCGCTCCTGCACGACATCGGCAACATGATACACAGGATAAACCACTACGAGTTCAGCGTTTTCTTAGCCGAGCCGATAGTCGAGAAGCTCGTGAGGGAGTTCGAGAGGCGCGACCCGCTCCTCCTGAAGGCCCTGACGCTCAACGCAATATACACTCACGACGAGCACGTGCCGTGCACGACAATAGAGGGCTCGCTCGTCACCATCGCGGACGGTTGCGATATGGAGGCAGGAAGGAGCAGGCTCGTCCACAAGAAGGACCGCGTTGACATACACGCCGTCTCGGCCCTAGCAATAGAGCGCGTGGAGATAAGAGAGGGGAACGAGAGACAGCCCATACTCATCGAGATATGGATGAAGCACCCCGCCGGAATCTTCCAGGTGGACGAGATTCTGACGAAGAAGGTCAAGAGCTCCCTGCTGGCCGGCAAGATAAGGCTCAGGATTCACACCGGCAAGGACGGCGAGACCCTCGAAAAGGTTATCTGAGCTCTTCCCAATTTTTCACCATGCTGATTGAGGCGTACAGAGACCTGAAGTACCTCCTCAACAGGGGCTACCGGAAGAGCGTTGCTCTGAACTTCGTGGCCAACCACTACAGGCTGAGGAAGGAAGAGAGACATCTTCTCGCGAGGTGCATCTTCCCGGATTCCTGGATTGAGGAAGTTAAGCAAAAGCTCCTCCCGCCGGAAGAAATTAAGGTTAGGGTTCTCAGAATAGACGGCTTCAACGTCCTTATAACCCTCGAATCGCTCCTCGCGGGGAGGGCTATCCTGTGCGAGGACGGCCTCATCAGGGACTTGGCCTACCAAGGAAAGTACAGACCGCACGGGGAAACTCGGAACAACTTGAGACTCATCGTCTCGGCCCTGGCGGAGCTTTCACCCGAGAAGGCGGTTTTCTTCTACGGGAAGAACAATCCCGGAAGCGGGGTCGTTAAGAAGCTTACGGAGGAACTCCTTGACAAGTTTGGTGTTTCCGGGGAGGTCAGACTCGTTAGAAGCCCAGACCACGAGCTCAAGGCGTTCGAAACGGTGGCGACCGCCGACGTTGGTGTTATTGAGAAGGTCAACCACGTTTTCGACCTCGCGGGGTTCGCCGGGAAGAGCGCCGGGACAAGACCCATTCACCTCAAAGAGATTTTAAAAACTTCAAGTTTATCTGAACTTTTGAAAAAGCTTTAATAGCATAAACGCGAATTATATAAAGATGCCCTTTGCTTTTCTGGGCCAAAATCAACGGCCAAGGAGATGTTGGTTATGAAAAAGTTCGCAATAGTCCTGTTGCTCGTGGCAATTGTCACACTCGCGAGCGGATGCGTCGGTTCGGGCCCCTCTCAAACTCAAACCACAGAAACTCCCGGCACAACTTCCTCCCCAAGCTGGACCAGCTCCACCACCCAGCCCCAACCGTCATCACCCGGGACCACGGAGACTTCGTCAGGGACGCACTCAACGTCAACTTCCACACCGTCCCAAACCGAAACCCCCACCACGACCACCTCAACCTCAACTCAAACTGAGGAACTCTACTGGACGAACCCCTGGGAGTACTCGCCGATAAGCGTGAACGGGGAGAAATACATCATAACGCACTACGTCGTTATCTACAAGGTCAGACCCAACGAGACGAGCCCGCTTTACGAGTACAGAATTGAAAAAACCGAGCGGAAGACGAACATCACTGTCTATGGAATGGACTTCTCGGGTTCAAAGGTCGAGGTGGGAACCTTCGAGGTGTACGAGTACGAGACCGTGATAACGCCGGTTAAAGCCTTCGCAATGGAAGAACCGCTCACGATAAAGGTGTGGTACACCACGAGGGCAAGCGACGCTTTCATATACCCCTGGGACATGGGCTGGGCCTCGGCCAACTACGGCCAGAACAAGGTGGTTGGCTTCGAGATGGACTACAAGGGGAAGCAACTCCTCTACACGAACCCCATGGCCGTTGGGAAGTCGGCGGTTCCCTACATGGGCGGTGACCAGAACATAATGGACGAACTGAACACCGACCTGATGAACCTCTACTACGGCTGGTTTGCAGTTCTCCACGTGGGCATATGGGCGGACTGGAGCGACAGGAACTTACTCGTGCCCCAGAGTGGAACCTGGAGCGACTTCTTTGGCCACGTCTGGAGCTGGGAAACCAAACCGGACGGAACAGTTGAGTTCTCGGGCGTTAAGTTCAGGGTTGTCGAGGGCACCTGGAGCTACGCCGGGCCAGAGGGCGTTTCCATGACGG
Organism: Thermococcus sp. 21S9; assembly: GCF_012027635.1. Lineage (NCBI taxonomy): Archaea > Methanobacteriati > Methanobacteriota > Thermococci > Thermococcales > Thermococcaceae > Thermococcus > Thermococcus sp. 21S9. The sequence continues at coordinate 1,010,244 of NZ_SNUS01000001.1, read as the reverse complement.
GCAAAGCCAAGGTCGCACCGAAGATATTCATTCCCCTCGAGGTGGACGGCCACTTCACCTTCGTGGACAACAACGGAAATCCCCAAACCATCTATGGCTACTTCAAGGTTGAACAGCTGGACCTCGCGAAGGCCCCTTAGGAAACTTTAAATTTTTGGGCCCTCTATTTTTCAGCATGAAAACCTTCGGCGAGCACGAGCTTAAAACAAAGTTCATCCACGTCGGCGAGAGGAAGATTCACGTCGTTGAGAACCCAGACGGGACGTTCACGTACCGGCGGGACGATGTCAGGGTTAAACTCCTCGGTGGAAGGCACCTGTGGGTTCTCCCGGCCCCTGCTGAGGGCTACGGCGTAAAGTTCCTAATGGTGAAACTGGAGGAGAGGCTCGCGGTTCCCCCAGGGGAGACCGTTCATGGCTACCTGAGCGCCCCAGTGGACGTTGTGGTAAAGGCAGGGAACGCACCCATAGACCGCTTCATCGTCGGGCGGGAGAAGTACGCGCTCTACGGCGAGCACGCAATAGGAGTAATCGCAAGGTACCACGTCAGCGGTTTTCATGAGAAGGAACCCGATTCCCTCTGTGTAATCAAGCTCGCCGTCAGAAACCCCACGAAGGAGTGGAAGCTCGTTGAAAGGGTTGTAATCCCGATAAGGAACAGCGTCATGTTCTACTCAGACGGGAAAGCTTACTATCCCCTCATCATCCTCACGACAAAGGAACCCTACGAGGTCAACAACACTGGGAATCCCCCCGACGGAAGGTTAAAGGCCACCCACCGGGCCGAACCGCTCCCGAACTTCAGGATGAGGTGGTGGCCGTGAACACGACGGCGACGCTACCGATTCCGTTCGTCCCGGGAATCACGCTTGAGAGTCTGCTCAAGGCCCTCCTGACCGTTGTGATTCTGGCTTTCCTCGGGGAAGTGACGAAGAAGGGCATAATCCGCGCCTCCAAGGAGACCGACTTAACTTGGATACTCAACGAGGACACCGCTGAGCTCATCTTCAGGCTCTTCGTCCTGGGGGGAATAATCGGAGCCCTCTACGCCCTTGGAGTCATGAAGTACACCCTCGGCCCCACCACGATAGGAAACCTCGCCTTCGCAGTTGGCTTCTTCTACATCTCCTACCTGATAGCCAAGAAGTCCAAGGACTACCTGCTCCAGACGAAGAGGGGGCCGGAGGACATAATAAAGGCCAAGCTCTTCTACTACCTCTTCGTCACGGTAACGTTCTTCCTTGCCCTGAGCTTTGCCGGTGTTATGGGAGAGCTCGGGGCGCTACTCGCGGCGGCTGGAATAACGGGCATAGTCCTCGGTTTCTCATCGAGAACCGTGGTCGCAAACTTCATCTCAGGAATATTCATGTACTTCGACAAACCCCTCCAGATAGGGGACGCGGTTCAGGTCGGCGATGTCCAGGGAGTCGTCGAGGACATACGAATTCTATCGACGAGAATTAGAACGTGGGACGGAACACTCGTCAGGATTCCAAATGAAATGCTCTTTAACAGCAATATAGTCAACCTCCAGAGGTACCCAGTGAGGAGAGTCGACGTAAGCGTCGGCATAGCGTACGCCGAGGACGCGGGAAGGGCCATAGAGGCCATACTTAAGACCCTCGATGAGATGCCCCTCGTCCTTGCTGAACCGGAGCCAAAGGTTTACGTCGAGAACCTCGGCGACAGCTCGGTGGTTTTGAGGGTCTGGGCGTGGGCACCGAGCGAGAGGTGGTTCGACGTTAGGACAGAGGTCGTGAGGAGAATCAAGGAGGCCCTTGACAGGGAGGGAATCGAGATACCGTTCCCGCAGAGGGTCAACTGGTTCGCCAACGAGCTGAAGGTGAAGTTAGAGGACGAGTGAGCGCTCCTTTTCCGCTATGTTTTCCAGAACCCTGAGCGCAATCGGCGCGAGTTCTGTTCTCTTTATCTCCTTCAGGAGGGGAACGAACTGCGCGAAGAGAACCGCGTCTTCCCTCGGAACTGTCCTCGTCATGGCCTCAAGGGTTAGAAGGACCTCAAATGGATACTCCCTGAGCAGGGCCCTCAGGAGAGGAAGAACTCTTCCGGCGAGTTCCCCGTCCCAGCGCCTGGAGAAATAGTAACTGAGGAATGTTAGCGCTCCCGGAACCGCCCTCCGCTCCTCAAGCAGGCCGATGATGGAACTCACTATTTTGGCACCGTAAGGAGCCCTCAACGCCAGCCTCGCAAGGATTCTCGCGGACCTGTCCCTCGCCCACCAGTTTTTGGAGGCGAGAACACCGAGCAGGGGTTCAACCGCCGGTTCCAGTGCCACGAGCCCCTTCTCAGGGAGCTCCTTCGCAAGCCTGTGGAGCTCCCACAGGGCGTCCATCTTCTCCTCAATACTTCCGGAGAGGGCATTCACGAGCTCGGCCACCCGCTCAAAGGGAACCCGTGTTTCGGGCTTCTCCGGCGGTTCCGGCTTCTTTTTCCGTACGGTTCCCCACGAGGATGAACCGCCGGCGGTTCCCGACCCAGCGGGGTGCTCAACGTACTTGGGCCCCGGAACAACAGAACCCCCGCGAGAAGGTAGCTTTGAAAATCCCCTTGGAACGTCCTCACCTGCCTCAAGGGCGAGCTCCATCGCCTCGTCAACCTTACCCTCAGCGAGGAGCTCGGCTATTGTTCTCATCGCCTCACCCGGATGGGAGGAATAGTAGAGGGCGAGGAGCTTTCTAACCCGAAACGCCAGGTCCCTGGCCTTGCTCCTGACCCCGGGAACAGGTGAGCGGTGGGAAACAACCTCAAGGGCCCGGAGGAGCTCCCAGTACTTGCCAACGTTTTCCTCGCTTGGAGGGACAAGGACCTCAGATAGCAGATTAAGGGTGAAGTCCTGAAGGGGAACGTCCTCCCCGAGAAGGGCCTCGTCAATCTCATCCAGCAGGAGCGAGAGAACCCGCGAGTCCCCAACGCTCATGTTGGCGAGCAGTCTGAGGCCCATTGCCCGGAGCCTCGGGTTGCCGGAGGAAAGAAGACTCATTGCCCTCGAGCGGGCCAGAGAAGATGCCTTCGCGGGCCTCAGCCGTTCAAGAACCGGGGGAATCTCAAGGAGAACTACCTCGTTTCTACCGGAGCGCACGAGGTCGGCGAGGGCTTCAACGGTCTCGATGTAGTCCCCTTCCTCTGGATGAACGAGTGAGAACAGAACCGCGAGAAGCCGAAGCGCCTCGATGGCGACCTCGTCGGTGTCCCTCAAAAGACCGAGGACAGTTCCGAGGTTCCTGAAAAGGGGAAGGGTGTACCCCGGTTCAGGTTTGCGCCGGAGGATTTCCCTTAGCGCTATGAGCGCACGCCTTCTAACGCGGTCGTCACCATCGCGAAGGAGAACCAAGAGCGAAGAAAACGCATCCTCGTCCGAGACCGCAAGCTCCACGGCGTTCGAAGTTCTCCACGCGAGGAGCATCTCACGCAAAACGTCACGGTAGTCCCGCATGGTAGTCCTTACGACGAACTCCTATATTAGGCTTTCTCAATCAGCGCGTAGAAGAAGCCTATGGTTTTATGCTGGTGGGGCCAGGCCCTCATAGTACCGGGCAAAAATCCGGAATCGTAGGGCCCGCCGAGCGGAACAAGTTTAGCGTCGTCGTGCCTCGAAAGGAACCACCGCACGACTTCCTCGTTTTCCTCCGGGAGCATAGAGCAGGTTGAGTAGAGCAACCTACCACCGGGCTTTAAAAGTCTCCACGCGCTCTCTATGAGTTCTTTCTGGAGCGCGACGACCTTCGGTATGTTCTTCTCGCGGAGGCGCCACCTCAGCTCGGGGTTTTTGGCGATGGTTCCGTCGCTCGTGCACGGTGCATCCAGGAGAACCCTATCGGCGATTCCCTCGCCCAAAACTTCGGGGGCCTTCCTGCCGTCAAGCTTCCTAACTTCGGCAATCTCAACGCCGGCCCAGCGGAGGATTTGCCTCATGCGCTTAATCCTCTCGGAATCGATGTCGAAGGCGTAGATTTTCCCCTCGTTTCCCATAAGCTCGGCCATGTGGGCGGTCTTTCCGCCGGGGGCCGATGCGAGGTCAACCACGGTCTCCCCCGGTTCGGGAGAGAGTATCAGGGAAGCGACGGCAGAGGCTTCCTCCTGAGGTAAGGCGAGACCCGTCTCCATCAGCTTTCCGGGGTTGAAGGGGTCCAGAACGCGGATTACGGTTTCAACGCGCTCGCTCCTCTCGAAGCGGAGGTTTTTCCTCCTCAGGTAGTTCTCAACGTCTTCAACGCTCGCCTTAAGGCGATTGACGCGAAGACTGACGGGAAGGGTCTCGTTGAGGGCCTTCAGCAGTTCCTCGGCTTCTTCTCCCAAAAGCCCCCTCATCCTCGCTATGAACCACTCGGGGAAGAGGTACTCCCACTTCAACCTCTTCTCCTCGGAGTCGAGCTTTGGGACGTAGTTTATGATTCTCGGCAGTAGCTCGTAGTAGTAATAGCCAACATACGGGTGCGTTTTACCCGAGAGGAACTTGGCGAGGCCCTTGAGGTGCTGGACCGTTCTCCCGCTCGGCTCCCTGAAGACAGCTACTTCAACCGCAACCCTGAGCGTCGCCCTCAGCCAGGGGTCGAGGATTAGGGGAGAAACGCCGACCAGTTCCTCGATAATCTCGTCTATTAGGCCGAGCCTGCGCTGGATTGAATAGAATATTCCGGTCAGCTTGGAGTTCTCCCAGCCCTCGATTTTATAGCGCGAGAAGGCCTTCCTCTTGGCGCTCTGGCTCGGTTTGATTACCTCGCCGAGCTTCACCGCTTCAATAAGTGCGTAGAGCTGTCTGTCCGAGAGCTTGAGCTTTGGCATTAGAGCCTACCCCTGTTTCCGTAGGCCTCCCAGGGTGCCGTTGGTATTGTCCCTATAGCGGAGGAAATCATGTATGCCTCATCCACGAGCCCAAGGCGCATGAGCTCCTCGACGACCCTCTGGGCCTCCCTCGGCCTGACGCGGTAGTAGCGAACCAGGGTTTCCCTGAGCCTGTCAAAGACCTCAACGGCCCTGGCCTTTCTAATCTGGTCGTCGCAGTCAACTATAGTCTTTCTGAGCGCAGGAAGGAGCTCCTTTATGAGGACGTCCATCGAGTATACCGGCGGAAGCTTCGAAATCTTCATTGATGCTACCAGGCCGGCGTCGACGAGCCTCGGCTCCCCGCTCAGCAGTGCCCCTGCAACCCTTTCAACGAGGGTGACCCAGCAGTCCTTGTCTATGGCCCCGGTTTCAAGGAGGACCATCGCCACTATTATCGCCTCACCCGCAGTTCCAGACTTGAGGAGGGTCTTGAGCTCGTCGGCAACGCTGTCATCTATGTATGGCGCCATGACGTTGTCAACCACATTGAGGAGTTCGTCCCAAACGACGGCGTTCCTCGTCTCGGCAAGGGACGTTATGGCCCTGACGAGCTTGAGCAACCTTGCTCCGTTGAGCGGGTTGTTCTTGAGGAGCGCCGAGAGTATGGCGAGCGTCCTCCACAGAACACGCGGGTCGTCGTCCGAGAGCGCCTCAACGAGTGTGTCAAAACCCAGCTCGAGAATTCTCTTCCTCTCGCGCCAGTTGGCAGTCTGAACGAGTTCCAGAAGGGCAGACAGCGAGGCAAGCTTAACGTCAGGGTCATCTGACTCAACGGCCCTGAGAATCTCCATTAGGGCCTCGTCGCTCTCTCTCGCGAGCCTGATTAAATCCCTCATTTCCCACTTTCTAAGCAGGGAGTCGAGCTTACCCCGGGGCATTCACGTCACCGACCTTGATTATATCACTTAGATTATGGTCTGAACCAAATATATTTTTTTCGGCCAGCGCTGGATTAGGGGATGCGTCTTTTGATGAGATAAATGTCAACTGGAATCCTCTCCAGTCTCTTCCTGTGAAATCGAAACTGGGCGGGAATCTCGAAGGGAACCGTTGTCAACCGAATCGCGGTGAACCCGTTGTCGGCCGAGAACTTCTCGATGAAGTTCCTAACCTCGGGCTTCGCGAGGTGGATTGAGTAAACCCTATCCGCGACCTCGAAGGCCTTGAGCAGGAACGGCCTGTCAGCATGCTTCCTCTGGCTCCCGAATGGGGGGTTCATTATGACCGTATCAACCCTCTCGTCGAACTCAGAGACGTCGGCGTTTATGAACTCCACCTCAACACCGGTCCGCTCGGCGTTTCTCTTCGCGACCTCAAGGGCCTTCCCGTCGACCTCGACCGCGTAGACCTTTTCAGCACCGAGGAGCTTCGCCCCTATCGCGAGAACGCCGGTCCCGGTTCCAAGGTCGGCAACGACCTTTCCAGCGATGTCCCCTGCAGAGTGGGCCAGCCACAGGAGCTCCGAAGCGACGTTTCCAGGGGTCCTATACTGCTCCAGCTCAGGCTTTGGCTCGGGAAAACCCTCAAGCTTTGAGAGGAGCATCGCGAGGTGCTTCTTCCTCATTTCATCACCGCCCTGTGCAGGAGGTCCTGGAGGGTGCCGTGAATCTCGTAACCGGGAACGTGAAGGTATGTGCCAAGGAGACCGAGGCCTATGCCCGTTGCCATCGCACCCATGAGAAAGAGGGCAAAGGCAAAGACCGCGGTTATAACCGAGAGAACCACACCGGTTCTCCTGCTCAAGAAAAAGCCAAGCAGAAGCAGAAAAGAGGGTACGATACCCAGTTCCCTGAAGACGATGGCGGTGAGAAGGGGAACGGCCAGAGTAGCCCCACGAATTTTAACGTAGGTCAGCGTTTCCGCCGAAACCTTCAGGCCCCAGTATGCGGAAAGAGTAAGGAGGCCGAACTCAGTGACCTCAAAGACCGGCCTTAGGTCCATGAACCGACACCCCTAAGGGCTCGTCCCGGCCCCGTTCAACACCGGGGATTTCATCGAACTCGTAGTCCTCCCTCATGCCAAGGAGGAGCTCCACTTCCCTCGGCGTTAAAACGGGCTTGCGCCAGTTCTCGTAGTCGTCTATCGGAACCCTCGGGCAGGCAACTACGACGTACGCATCAAAGGGAAAGCCCTCGAGCTTCGGATAGCTTATGTGGTCCATCGCTATGAGCCTCGCCTCCCTGCCGTGCTCGCGGAGGAGCTCGACTACCCTTCTGGCCTCGGCAAGCCTGAGCTGTCCCTTCTTGGTGCTAACCACGACCCCAAAGCTCCTCGCGTCCATTGCCTTGGCTATCTGCGCCCAGCGCTTCCTTACCAGGCGCTCCGCTTCTTCATCCATCCAGAGCGCGTCGCCGGAGTAGGGGTTTATCGCCAGGGTGGGCTTCTTAACCGCCAGCGCGACGCCGAGCGGGTGGAAGTAACCGGCCCCGATGAAGAGAACGCCATCTGCATCAACTTTAGCGCTCGAGAAGTTGCACCCGAGCACCTGACCGGGCCAGCTCACCCTTGAATCGCCTTTCCCGATTACCACCTCGAAGCCGTTCTTCTCAAGGAATTCCCGCGCCTCGTCGAGCCTGTGAACGTGCTGTGCCGTTGTCACGAGCGCTATTCTCTTCCCGAGCTTCCGAATCTCGTCGAGGTTCTTCTCCAATGCCGGAACGAGTTCAACCTTCGCGAAGGCGGGGACAAAGATTGTTGGCACCTCAAGGTTCAGGCGCATGTAGCTGTGCCCGAGGTGGATTAAGGCGTCGCAACCGAGCCTTTTGGCATCGGAATCGGCGGGGTCGCAGGCCCCGTAGTTTACCTCGCCGTGCAGGATGACAGCTAAACCGTTCTCCTCAAGGAAGCGAGCGAGCTCTTCGGCTTCCCGTCTAAGCCCCTCCGGGGACTGTACGAGAACACATCTCGCACCAAGTTTCCTCAGTTCCTTCAACACCTCGCCGTGCGGAACCTCGTGCATTCGACCACCGTCCAACAGTTGGGGATTAGGGTTTAAATCGCCATCGGAGGCATTACTAAGGAAAGTTAAGTGAAACGCAAGAAAAAGTCAGAAACTTTTCTGTGTAACCAGGTGAACCACAAAATTCTTTTGAGACACCAAAAATTCATTCGAAGACTTTATTAAGCGTTAATGCACAAACAAATACTCAAACGGACCTGGAGGTGCATCAAATGAAGAGGTTTACAACGATTGTTGGGTTGCTCCTGTTGCTCGTGACCCTGAGCCCCGTTTCCGCGTCCTCAAGTAGCTCGGGAAGTGGCGACTACTACCACCCCTACCCAACCGGCCTCGTTCCTGGAGACATCGTCATAGGCCACAACCCCGTCACCGACTACATAATCCCCGGCTACTGGACCCACACGGGACTCATAGCCTATTACGACACCTCCATCGGCGAGTGGATGGTCATCGAGGCCACCTTTGACGGAGTTGTTCTCACTCCCCTCAGCGAGTTCCTGAAGAGGTATGACACCGTCGCCGTCCTCCGCGTTGATACCACCGACACCGTCCGCTGGAACGCCGTCGCCTTCGCCTACCAGCAACTCGGAAAGCCCTACGACTACGCCTGGTACACCAAGGAGGTCTACGGGGACAAGTACTACTGCTCCGAGCTCGTCTGGGCTTCATATATGGCCGCAGGTGGGCCCGACCTCGACGCCAACCCCGGATGGAGCTGGACCTACGCAGACGGTGTCGCCCCGCAGGAAATCTACGATGACTCCGACACCTACGTCATCTACTACGACTCTGACTCCTGACGTTTTCCCCAACTTTTCTCTTTGTCTTTGACGGTTGTGAACACTTCTTCGGGGAAATTGATACGAAACGACGGCATAATTTTATTAAAATCTCAGGTGTCAGTATAAACGCCACAACGTGGAGGTGGTTTTAATGAAGAAGACTGGAATAATGGCCCTGGTACTTTTGGTGCTCGTCGCCAGCCTGCCGGCGGTCAGCGCCGGAGACCTTCTGAACTACATCTGGAACACAAAGACCTACGAACACCCGTATCCAACGGACGTAAAGCCCGGAGACCTCGTGTACGGTCACAACGATGACCTGTTCAACGCCCTGATTCCCGGTTACTGGGTTCACGTTGCCATAATAGCCTGGTACAACCAGAGCATCGGTGACTGGATGGTTATCGAGGCTAAAATTGGAAAAGGAGTCATACTCACCCCTCTGAAGGTCTTCCTCAGCAGGTACAAGGACGTTGCCATTCAGAGGGTAAAGGTTGACGACTCCGTAAGGGAGAGGGCCGTTGCCTTCGCCTACCAGCAACTCGGAAAGCCTTACAACTACGATTACTTCACCAAGCCAAAGGTCTACTCGGACAAGTACTACTGCTCCCAGCTCGTCTGGGCATCTTACCTTGTCGCCAGCAACTTCACCGTCAACCTTGACGAGAACGACGGGGCCTGGAGCTGGAAGTACGGCTACGCGGTCGCCCCACAGGAGGTCTACGACGACCCGATGACCTACACCATCTACTACCACGAGGCCTGAATGGCCATTCCCTTCTTTTTCTTCCGGCGCAAGGTTTTTATGTCATTAAGCTCAACAATACCTCGAAGTTCGATGCATCGGGGTGATGGGTATGATTGTCGTGACAACTGAGGAAGTCCCCGGCTACCGGGTCGTCGAGGTGAAGGGCCTCGTGAGGGGCGGTGTGGTTATGGCCACCCACCTGGGCAGGGACATTATAGCCGGCCTTAGAAACCTCGTTGGAGGGGAGGTGAAGGAGTACACCGAGATGATGGCTCAGGCGAGGGAGATAGCCCTCCAGAGAATGATTCAGCAGGCCGAGGAGATGGGCGCCAACGCGGTAATCGGAATGCGCTTCATGACCTCGAACGTCGGCCAGCGAATGGCCGAGGTCTATGCCTTTGGGACCGCGGTGGTAATCGAGCCGGAGTGATGTCCATGAAACGCCTTCTGGCGGTTCTCGTTTTTCTGCTCTTCATCGGCTACGCCTCCGCGCTGACCCCGCAGAAGGCGATGATGGAGGCTTGGAAAACCGGTAACTACTCCATCGTCGAGCCCTACCTGAGCCCCGAGATGAAACGGGTTTTCACGGAGAAAACGTTCACGACCGTGAGGGACGAGCTGGTTAAGCTTTACGGACCCATCAAAGGATACACCCTCGAGAAGACCGAGGAGAAGAACGGCTACCAAATCTATTTCTATCGCGTCACGGCAGAGAAAGGAGGCTACACCGTCAGCGTGACCGTGAAGGACGGAAAGGTCGAGGGCTTCCACCTCGTCCCGGGATTCAGCCCTGAAAAAGCCGTCTATCCACTCCTCGGCGGACTGCTCGGTTTACTCCTCCTCTGGGCATACCTCAGGAAGTTCCACGCGGGCGAACTAATCCTCGGGGCGCTCCTCGTAATCCCGGTGCTGATTTTCCAGCCCCTGGTTCAGGAACTCCCGGGATTCCTCGGAGTTACCAACACCGCCTTCCTCGTGGTCTGGACGGGTCTGATAGCGGGCCTCTTCCAGGAACCGCTCAAGTACTACTTCTCCCGCGACAAGACCCTCGGAAGGGCAGTTTACATCGGCGCCGGCTTTGGACTTGGCGAGGCCGTTTACGTGGCGTTTATTGCCTCCATCGGAGGGGGTTCCTGGATTGGACTCATCGAGAGAACCCTCGCACTCCTCTTCCACGCATCGACGACGGCCCTCTTCGCCTACTCCCACAGGAACAGCTGGGGAAGAAAGGCACTGCTCGCGATGGTGCTCGTCCACTGGCTAACTGACAGCATAGCGACCTACTGGCACACCAACCCGTCAACAACGGTACTCGTGGCCGGATACGTGGTGATGCTCCTCACGGTCCTGGCGATACTCTCAAAGCTCCTCCCGCTGGCGAAAACCGAGAACGAGGAACCGGAGGTGAGGTGGTGAAGCTTTTTAGGGTGGAGAAAATCCAATGGACGGAGGTTACGAAGTGCTCGGTGGAAGCCGTGAGAAAGCACTGAAGAAGCTGAGAAAGGACCTGCGCTCCGGACTCTACTCCTACTTAGTCCTATCGCTCCTCGAGAGGGAGGGCGAGCTTCACGGCTACGCGATAAGGAAAAAGCTCGGCGAACTGAGCGACGGCAAACTCGTCCCGAGTGAAGGGGCCCTCTACGACATTTTGAAGAGCCTGAAGAAGTACAAGCTCGTCGAGGACTTCTGGGTCGAGGTGAGCGGAAGGCCGAGGAAGTACTACCGCCTTACGGACCTCGGAAGGGAGGTTCTGCTGGAACTGAAAGATGAAATCAGAACTATTGAGGTTACCCTTGAGAGGCTGGAGGGGTTGGAATGAACGAAAAGACCTTTGAGGTATTCGTGTCGCTCCTCCTGCTCTGGGCGGGGCTGGTAACCCTCGCCTTCCGGAACAGGAGGAACCGGTTGATAGGCTTCCGCGTCGGATACACGTGGCACTCAGAGAGGGTCTGGCGGAAGGTGAACACCTTCGGGGGACTGTCCCTGATTGTTTATTCCATTATACTCCTCTGTTTGGCCATTTACGGCGTTTCAATGAACGCTTTCACAATTGCAGTTGTTGTTTTCGTTGTGGCAGAATCACTCATAGGAACGTGGATGGCAGAGAGGGAATACGAGCTTGAGGAACTCTCGAAGGAGGCCCCCGATAAACCGCCGGCAACCGAAGTGGGAATACCGATGACCAGTATAAAGCCCTATCTCCTCGTCCAGCTTGGCCTTCTGGGGTTCTACCTCATTTTAGTTGCCCTCTTCTGGGATAAGCTCCCGGAGCGGGTGGCGGTTCACTTCAGCGCGAGCGGGCAACCAAACGGCTACATGGACAGGCTCTCTGGACTGGTTGTGTTCCCGGTCCTCGGCTGGCTCATTCCCTTCTCCCTGACGTTCCTCGCCAAAGACCCGGGCTTCTTCGCGAGGCTGAGCGCGGGCGTAACCCGGAGGGGCTGGTTCGAGTTCAACACAATCATGAGCGCTGGCCTGGTGATGGTGTTCATCTCGGTGCTCATCTACAACGTAGGTGTCATTTCGGCGAACGCCATAAACTACGCAGTTATAGGGCTGTTTGTCCTCATCGGGCTCGGCACATACAGACTCCTCACGGTGAGACCAGATGAACGGTTATGAGCTCCTGAGAATCCTCTACGGGCTGTTCCTCGGCACCTTCATCATAATCGCGGGAGCCCTAACGCTAACATCAAAGGGCGAGCCGGGAATAGGCTTCAGGATAGGCTACACCTACCTCTCGGAGCGGGCGCGGAGAAAAGCCAACCGCGTTTCAGGGATTGGAACGGTTCTGACGGGAGTAGCGCTCATTATTCTCTCGCCTTTCATCCCAATGGCTGGCCTTTTCGTCGTTCTGCTCCTCGGCCTCGGTGGAACCCTTGCCCTTGCTTACCTAACGGCAAAGCGCGAGTACGAGCTTGAGGAACTCTCAACGGAAGCGCCGGAGAAACCGGGGAGTGGGATAGAGCCACCGAAGGTTGGAAAGCACATCACCCTTCAGCTCATATTCACCGGGGTTTCCTTCACGCTCATCCTCACCGGAGAAGTCCCAAGGGACCTGGGGATTCTCCTGGTCGCCAGCCTCCAGCTCTTCCTCCTTGCGCTCACTGTTCTCGTTTCCCGACCCCTCGTCTTCCAGCTGGCGCCGAAGTTTAAGGGAAAGATGGCGCTCGGCTTCGCGAGGGCGATGACTATTGTCTCGGCGATGGTAGCGCTTCAGCTGGTAGTTGTTGCATTAAAACCCAGGGCAAGCCCGCTCCTTGTGGTTCTCCTGCCCCTCGTCTCGCTCGGTGCAATCTTCTACGCGGTCTTCATAGCTTTGACGAGCGCCTACGAGGAGGGTTATTATTAGCCCTCAAGGGCTCTGATTAGCTTCTTCGGCTCGGGCTCGTCAACGATTCCCAGCTCGAGAGCGTGCATTAGAACGTAGTCCGGAAACTCCGCATCAAAAAACGCCCTGATTCCCTTTCCGGGAATGTAGAATGCGTAAACCCGGACGTTCTTATCGAGACACCTCCCCCTCGCGACCATGAAGCCCTTCTCCGCGTTGACTCTAGCTATCTCCCACGAGAAGACCTCGGCCAGGCCAAAGAACGCCTCGAAGAGCTTCACCCGGGCGTCCTTCAGGGCCTTGTTGACGGCCTGCCTTGAAACCCCGAGTTCCCTCGCTATATCCACCTCGCGCATTCCCTTGGCCTTCATGAGCCAGACTCGCTCCATCGCCTCAGGGAGCCGGAACATTTGAACCACCCGCACTCAGGAGGGATTTAATGTTCTCCATAAAACCCTCGGTAGCTGTTGAATCCCCGAGGAAGACTATCCTCTCCCGCTCGGTCCTGATTATGACCGCATCCTGGCCGTAGTTTTCGTTGGCAAACGTTGCATCAAAGAGACCATAGAGGGCAACCACCAGAACGAACTCCGGACGCCCCATGTACAGGAGTGCCAGGACCGTTAGGAGGGACACAACCACCGAAGCTAAAACACGGTTTCTTTTCTCAGAGGGCCGGAAGAGGAAGTTGAGAGCCGAGAGTATGGAGACGTAAATCCAGAGGAGGCCGTAAAACTCGCCCCTGTGAAGGAAGAGAGCCCCTATTGAAACTCCAATCACAAGATTGCCCAGCGGAACCCACGGCCTCTGGAACTGCTCGATAAGCCGGACTCCCGAAGCGGAGGGGAGTTTAATAACCTCCACCACTTCGTCAAGCGGGATTTCCTTTATCGCAAGCGGAACGGGCCGGCCAATCCTCACAACTATCCGGCCACGCTCGATTCTGGCATCGCCGGTCAGAGATATGTAAACCACGAGCCAGAAGGCGAGTGCCATGAGCGCCCAGCCGACGTTACCACCCTGGAGGAAGGAGACCGCGAGCAGGAGGAAGGGAAGGAGCAGAAGGGGGTGGTCAATCATCTTTAGGGACATTGGCCAGCACCCCCATCAACCTTCTGGAGTCACCGCAGAGGAGCAAATAGCTCCTCCCTTTCGTCCGTATTACAACACCGTCCCTCAGAAGCAGGTTCATGAGCGAAAGTGTTCCAGTACCCCAGACGAAGAGCATCGCGGGCAGGGCTTCTCTGTGAAGGAGAGCAAGTGGAAGCGACACCAGGAGAGGAACGAGAACCGAGAGACCAAGCCTTTCCTTCAGCACCTTCAGCGGGAAGATTAACATCTCGGAGTACAGGGCTATCCAGTAGAGGAGAGCGGGAAGAAGAACGGAAACTTCAGTCCCCCTCTTCAAAAGAATCAGCAGACTCAGGACGAGGAAGAAAGGCTCCAGAACCAGGGGAGTCACCCACTTAACCAGCCTCCCCCGCTCAAGCTCGCTCAGGCAAAGGATTTCGTCAACGTCAGAGACCCGGATTTTGAAGAGGGCGTACCTTAGAACCAGACCCCCGTCGATTACGACGTCCCTCCCCGTGGAGGCGATTACGAGGACAACCCCTGCGAGGAACGCACTTCCAGATTCTGTCAGGAGGGAGACAGCTATCAGGAGCCACCCGACCACCCTCAGGACCAGCGGTTTTCCGGCCGATGGGAAGGGAAAGCAGTCGAGCTTCATACCATCACCTGTCAACCTATGTAAGTTGACAAAGCTCTTAAGCCTTTCGATGGGTTTAAAACCATCCGTGAGAACGTTCAACGGTGGGACGATGGAGGAGCTCTACCGCTATTTGAGAACCTTCATGGACCCCAAGAGCGAGGTGGCTCAAAACCGCTTCATCGGACTGCGCTCCTTCTTCAACTGGGCTGTCAAGGAGGGCCTGTTCCCAGAGAGGAGAAAGCTCAGAATCCTCGACCTCTGCGCCGGAACGGGCATAGCCGGTGGAGCACTCTACGAGACGCTCCGCGAGTGGGGCTACGAGGCTTCCCTGACGGTCGTTGACAAGAGGAAAGAGGATTTGCTCCTCGTCGAGGAGTGGGTGAGCGGGGAGGTTTACGGGGCCGTTATGGACTGCCTCGACGATTTGAGAAGGCTCGGGAGGTTCGATATAGCTTTAATCTTCGGCTACACGATGCCCCACTTTGACCCTTTCCAAACGGCCGAACTCTTCAGGAACGTCGCAAGGGTTCTCGAGAGCGATGGTGTTTTCATGCTTGAAGAGATGGACCGCTTCGGGGCGTTCTTCTACAGGAGGGCCTACCGCGAGATTGTGCCGGAAGTTCGGGGCGAGGACTACACGGTAATCTCGCTTGATGAAGGCTACAACCCGATGAGGGGCGTTATCAGGAGGGGCTACTACAAGTTGCCGGGCTGGGAGAGGATTGGAGAAATCGAGACGCGCTACTGGGACCTGGCTGGCCTGGCAGGCATCGGCAAGGCTCTCTTCGAGGAGGCGAGGATAATAAGGAAAGGCGAGCACGGCGTTGTGAACGTCGGCGATATAATCTACCTCGGGAAGCCCTACAGGACGTAGTACTGTGGCCGTCTGTCCTTGAAGATATCGTTGAGCTCGTTGAGTCTCTTGTCCCTCGCCAGCTCAAGGTCTATCTCAACGACGGCAACCTCCTCACTATCCTCGCTTCCCATCGCCAAGACCTCGGCTTTGGGAGATGCTATCGTGCTCTTGCCTATGAACTTCAAGCCCCGCTCCTCGCCGATTCTGTTGGCCGTTATAGTGTAAACGCGGTTCTCCAAAGCTCGAATCGGCATTGCCCTTGGAGCGTAGGGCATGACGAGGTTGCTCGGGTGCGCTATTATCTCGGCTCCTTTCAAAGCCAGAGTCCTCGCGCTCTCAGGGAAGAACCAGTCAAAGCATATCATTATCCCAACCTTAGCGACCCCGATGTTGAAGACGTGGAAGCCGAGGTTCCCGGGTTTGAAGAAGAGCTTCTCGCGGTTGAAGAGGTGTATTTTCCTGTACTTCCCGATGTAGCCCCAGCCTATCGGGCCAACTATTACAGCGGAGTTATAGAGGTTTCCGCGCTCGTCCTTTTCGGCCGTTCCCGCGACTATGAAGACTTCCTTCTCCCTTGCGAGCTCGACAAGGAACTCCGTGGTTGGGCCGTCGGGAATCTCACCGGCGACTTCCGTTATTTCGCTTTTGCTCTCGAAGTTGTAGCCGGTGTCGAAGAGCTCCGGCAGAACTACAAGCTTTGCCCCCTCATTAACCGCCTCACCGATGAGCCTCTCAGCCTTCGAGTAGTTCTTTTCGGGGTCGAGGAAGGCGGGCTCCATCTGAACATAGGCGACCTTCATGATACCACCGCATAGGGTTCGCCCCGGAATAGATAAGCTTAGCGGAGGCGGAAACGAAACGTATCCGCGACGTTAATGGGCCGAACTCAGCATAAATTCAGTAAAAACCACTCGTTCACTGAATGCTATAGCCCCAACAACGCAAAGCCAGAACAAAGGGCGAAGCATAGTTAAAAATCTGAACGGATTGGACAAAACCGAGAAAAATACCGCGGACCGAAAGGAGTTTCTGAACCGCTCACGCCTCAATTGGAGGGCTGAGAGGGCTTCTCGACCCGATGGGAAAAGCTTAAAAAGGGACTCCCGGAGCTAACCCCGGAGAGAAACTCAGGGGTGATGCTCATGAAGAGACGCCCAAGGAAGTGGAAGAAGAAGGGAAGGATGAGGTGGAAGTGGATTAAGAAGAGGATTAGGCGCCTCAAGAAACAGCGCAGGAAGGAGCGCGGGCTCATCTGAAGCCCGGTGGTTCTATGTCTCCTTTTTCCGACTTTGAGAGTTTATCCCTTTTGCTTGACACCTCCCTTGGAAGGACCCTTCTCATTGCCGACCCACACATCGGCTTCGAGCTTTCCCGGGGCCTGAGGATTAAAACGGGCTTCGAGGATAGTTTAGCGGAGTTCGTCCTTGAGAGCGGTGCCGACGCCTTGATAATCCTCGGCGACGTGAAGGAACCGCTCGGCCTGAGCTTCCGCCTGAAGGAAATGCTCCTGCGCTTCTTCTCCTCGCTGAAAGATGTGAGTGTTCTCATTGCCAAGGGCAACCACGACGGAAGAATCGAGGAGGTAGCCGGGAAGTTCACCAACGTCGAGGTTCGGGAGCACTTCCTGCTCGACGGAAAGCTCTTCCTCCACGGCCACACGAGACTGCCGGAGGTGGAGTTTGAGGAGGCCTTCCTCGGCCACGCGCACCCGGCCTACACCCTGAAATCCGGCGGTGTCGCGAGGAAGGTGAAGGTCTTCGCGAGGGTTAATGAATTCCTCGTCCTCCCGACGGTCAACCCTTACATCGAGGGCTTCGACGTGAGGGAGGGGCTTAAGCTCGTCCCGTTTCTCAGGAAAGCGGAGGAGGTCGAGCTTTTCCTTCCCGAGGGCCTCTACCTCGGGAGGGTGAGGCTTTAAAGGAGAACACCCTAATATCTACGGCGGTTTTCATGAGAGTGATTGTTGTCGGAGCCGGGAGAACCGGCAAAAGGGTCGCGGAGCACCTGTCGAAGAACCACGACGTTGTTGTCGTTGACCAGGACGAAGAAGCGATAGCCGAGGTTTCTCATCTGGACGTTCTAACGGTTGTTGGCGACGCGACGCTTCCCGAGACGCTCGAGGAGGCAGATGTCGGGAAGGCAGACTACCTGATTGCCACGACCGAGGACGACACGACCAACATAGTCGTCTGCGCCCTTGGAAAGACGCTCGGAAGTCCTTTCACGGTCGCGAGGGTGAGAAGGCTCGATTACATAAGGCTCTGGGGGCGCGGAAGGGAAGCGCTCGGAGTCAACCTGATGGTGAGCGCGGTTCCGCTGGTTGCCAAGAGCATCGCGAACGTCATCGAGTTTCCCCAGCTGAGACAGCTGAGAAACCTCTACGATGGAATTTACGTCGGCGACGCCATCGAGGTTCCCGAGGGGCTCTGGCACACCGAAGTCGGGGGCAGGAAAATCATCGTTGCCACCATGGAGGAGCTGAAGCGGGCTTACAGGCCGAGGAAGCCGAGGAACGTCCTAATCCTTGGCGGAAGCGAGGTCGCCGTTATGCTCGCAGAGATGCTAATCCGGAAGGGCTGTGACGTCAAGATAGTTGAGAGGAACAGGGAGAGGGCCGAGGAGGTTTCCTCCCTTCTGGAGGACGCGACGGTAATCGTCGGAAACCCCTTCAGCAGGTCGCTCTGGCGCGATGAAGAGCTTGACGAAGCCGAGGTTTCGGTTTCGGCCTTCGACGAGGACGAGAGGACGCTGATGGGAGCTATGGTGTCGAGGGAGTGGGGAATAGAGAGGACCTTCGCGGTGGTTCACGACGGCGATTTGATAGCGATGTTCGAGAGGGCAGGGATAGTGGCGGTCAGCCCGGAGGTCGCTACGGCCGACAGGATAGTCTTCGCGACGAGGGGCGAAAAGGCGCTCGGCCTCGTGGCATCGATACCCGGCGTGAGGGTTCTCGCGGTTGAGGTTGACGAGAAACTCGCCAGCAGAACGCCGGACGAGCTTCCAGGAACGCTAGGCCCGGTTCTCAGGGACGGGGAGGTAATCCTGCCGACGGCAAGCTTCCACCTCCAGAAGGGGGACGTTATAACGCTCATCGTCGAGGAGGAAATGGCGGGGGAACTGGAGCTATGAGGATTAAAGCAACGTTCGCCCTGCTCGGCGAGATAATAGCGCTCCTCGGACTGACGTTGCTCGCGCCAGCGATTGTTGCGCTCCACGACGGAACCCCGGTGAAACCCTTCATTATACCTCTTGCGCTAAGCCTCGCTCTCGGTCTCGCCATGAGGTCCCTTGACAGGAACCCGGAGATAGGCGTAAAGGAGGCCTTCCTCCTCGTCTCGCTTGCTTGGCTTGCCGTCGCCGGAATCGGGGCGCTTCCCTACATCATATCCGGCAAGAGTTCGCTCGCAAACCCAGTAAACGCACTCTTCGAGAGCATGAGCGGTTTCACGACGACAGGGGCAACGGTTCTGGACAACTTCAACGAGCCCTCTCGGGCAATACTCTTCTGGCGCCAGCTGACCCAGTGGCTCGGCGGAATGGGAATAGTTGTTCTCGCCATAGCGATACTGCCGAGGCTCAGCGTCGGCGGTGCCGAGCTCATGAGCCTTGAAGCACCGGGGCCCCAGCTCCAGAAACTGACACCCCACATAAGACAGACCGCGAGGATTTTCTGGGGAATCTACATCGGCCTCACCGCCCTCGAAACGGGAATCTTGGTTCTCCTCCACTACCTTGGGCTGGCACCGAAGATGACCCCTTACATGGCGCTGGTCCACTCATTCACGACGATGAGCACAGGTGGCTTTTCCCCGCTGGCGCTCTCGATTGAGGCCTTCTCCCCAGCGGTGCAGTGGGTGATAATAGTCTTCATGATACTCGCTGGAGCGAACTTCGCCCTCTTCTGGTACCTCCTCCACAGGGATTTCAGGATAACCCGGAACGAGGAGTTCCGGTGGTACATCGCGGTGCTCCTCGCGCTGAGCCTTTTGCTAACCCCAATGCTCATAAGCCAGTACGGTTTCTCCCCGTTAACGGCATTCAGACAGGCGCTCTTTCAGGTGGCCTCGATAGTCACAACGACCGGCTACGCGACGATGAACTTCGCCCTCTGGTCGCTTCCAGCTCAGTTCGTCCTGTTCTTCGCAATGTTCATCGGCGGTTCGAGCGGTTCAACGGCAGGTTCGATAAAGGTCGTCCGCTGGGTGGTCGGGATAAAGGCCGTCTGGAGGGAGCTGTTCCAGTCCTTCCACGGGAAGAGCGTCAAGCCGGTAAAGCTCGGCGGAAAGCCCGTCGATGAGCGCTCCGTTCGGGGTGTTCTGGCCTTCATAGTGCTGTATTTCATCGTCTTCCTCGTTTCGTCAGTTGGGGTTGTTCTCAACGGAACGACAACCGGAAAGCCGATTCCCCTCACCGATGCCATGAGCGCGGTCGCGGCGACGCTCGGCAACATAGGGCCCGGCATAGGGGCCGTTGGGCCGATGGCCAACTACCTGATTTTCCCGACCGGGACGAAAATCCTGATGTTCTTCCTCATGTGGCTGGGAAGGCTTGAGATTGTAACGGCCCTGGTTCTCTTCACCCGCGCCTACTGGAGGTGGTGAAAAAAAACGCAAACATTTATTAACACGTATGAACACAAAACTTCATAGGTGAGAAGCGTAGTGGTGAGAGAGATGGGCGACGTCTACGAGAGGCTCGAGGCTCTGCTCCGCTCCCTTGGCGTCAAGAAGACGGAACTAAAGATATACCGTCTGCTCCTGGAGAAGAAGAGGCCTATGAGGGTCACCGAGATAGTCCAGGAACTCGGCATAAGCGAGCGCTCAGTTCGGGAGCATGTCCTCAGCCTTTACCGCAGGGGAATGCTCAGAAGGGAGCTAATCCAGCAGGGCTGGCTCGGCTACACCTACACCGCCGTCTCCCCGAGCGAGCTCCTCGAGAACCTCAAGAATTACATCCTCGAGCGGATAAACGAAATAGAGAAGGAGCTCAGGAAAGAGTGACGATTTTCGCTTCCTCGAGAACGCCGACGAGCCTTTCGAGCTTTTCTTTGTCGACCTTTCCATACTCCTCTTCGAGAGCTTTGAATGCCCCACCCCTCGGCAACAGCTCCGAGAGCATGAGCAGTTCGTGGAGCTGGGCGTAGACCTTCCTGTCCTCTGTGAGCCTCTTGAACTCCTCGGCGTTGCCACCGTTCCGCCTAATCAGCCTCTCGTTGAGTATTCCCCTGAGTTTCCACTCGAGCCAGGGCTCGCTCTCAAACTCATAACCGAGCTCAAAGTCGAGGAACCTTGAATCCCTCGCGAGGCCCCTCATCACGAGCTTCTCGCTCTCCTCCGTCTCGGTGTTCATAGAAACCTCCCCGAGGACCTTCATAGCATAGCCCCTCGCGAAGCGCCTCAGCTTCTCCTTGTCCTCTCCCGCAAGAGTAAGGGCCGTCGCCAGAACCGCGTTTCCGATTATGGCAATCGTCTCAAGGCTGACCTTCTCGACGGTGTCCCCGCTTGAGTGGTAAACCCTGTCGGGCCAAGTTATCGGCATCGTTCCCGGAATATTGAAGAAGTTGAAGATGTCGTGGTCGCTCCCCATCTCGTAGGGGTAGGCCTTGAAAGCCATCGCCGGGAGCTCGCTTCCTGAGAAGCTCTTCCCCTTCCTATTGGTCAGCCCGATGAAGTGCTCAAGCAGGCCGGAAACGACGGAGAAGCGTGAGAACGGCGTTCTAACGAGCATCAGCGTTGAGCCACTCCTGTCAGGACTGCCGGCGACCATGTCGAGGTTCACGTTGGCGTAGAACTCCTCAGGTTTCACCCTTTCGAAGAAGGCCTGCGTCCCGTGGTACTCGGGAATCCAGAGGAACGCGAAGCCGAAGCGGAATGAATCCCTGTAGGCCTCGCTCAACTTCCTCGCGAGTTCTATGAGCATAGCGCTCCCGCTCGCGTTATCGTTGGCCCCGGGTTTGGGATGGCAGATGTGGGCCGAGAAGACGATGTAAGGGGCCTCTCCCACCGTCGCGTAGAGCATCGGGAGGTCTTCCCTCTCCGGAGTTTCCACCTGGACGGAAACGCCTACCTCAACGCCACCTTTAAGGGATTTTGAAATCATATCCTTTGCCACGCTCTCAGGGACCGCCAGTGCGGGAATCTTCGCCCACTCAAGGTCGTCCCTCGTCAGGAACAGGCCGATGTAAGGGTAGAACTCACCGGTTCCCTCGCGGTAGGCTATGAAGGCCTTGGCGCCGGCCTCGTTGGCCCGTTTATAGGCGTCTCTCCAGTCCCTGCCGGCCAGAACGATTTTTCCCTCGGCCTTCCCCCAGTCCTCGTCGCGGAAAACCGGCAGGAGCTCGGCCTTGGCCTCTCCCTCTGGTGAGTGGGCCATTATAAGGAGCGGGCTTTCTTCAGTCGTTAGCTTCCTCTCGCCGTAGGACAGCTCCCCGCGAACTGGATTCCAAGCTATCGGCGAGGCCAGCGTCCCGTGCCAGGTTTCTCCGTCGTAGGCCGAGCGAAGGAGTTTGTTCTCAACGCCAAGCTCATCGAGCTTCTCCTTAATCATCTCGACGCTCTCAACGAGCTCCCGCGAGCCCTGAATCCTGTGGAACTCCGCTATCTCGGAAATATCCTTCAGAACGCGCTCCGGGCTGAGCCGGACGTCGGACAACTTCATGAAGACCACCGTATTAACGTGGAGAAGAAACTATAAAAGGCTAATCCCCGAGCCGGAGCATCTTCGGTGGCTCGAGGTGCTTGAGGGTATCCAAAAGCTCCGGAGGCATCGTGAGCTTCGTGCTTTGAAGAAACTCGACGTACTCACGCTCGAGTTCGGAGGGCCCCTCATGCCTGGTTTCAGGTTCCACAGGGACGACACGCTTTGGACGAGGCCGGGATTCCTCCTTTTCAACCTTTGCCACGAGGCTTTCGTAGAGCTTCTCCTCCCGGTCCCTTTTGCCAAGGGCCTTTCCCCTGTTGTAGGCATCCTTCACGAGGTCGTAGATACCGAGTTCCTCGGCCTTCCGGTAGAGTTCCTCCCTTTTCTTCCTCACCCATTCTGCCCACTCACTGTGACCCTTAAAGCCAACGAAGTAGCCGAACTGGTAGGCCTCCCTTAGGAGGGTCTTTTTTTCGTCCGTCATAGCGGGGCCTCCGGATAGACTCTTATTCCGTCGGTCGTGAAGCGAAGCCTCTTCAGGTTGCTGTCGTGTGGAACGCCACGCATCTTGAGTATCTGAAGGGCCCTGACCATCTGGTAGTTGCGCATGAAGTGGTGGAGCACTATCACCCCATCGGCAAGGTAGTACTCGTCGGTGTACTTTTCAGAGCTGAGCATCTCGGCGAGGAGAAGGGTCGTGACCTCAAGGGAGCGGAGGAGCCTGACGAACCTTCCGAGGGCCTTTTTCTTTCCCGCTGGGTCACTGACGAAGGACTCAAAGAGGCTGAAGGAGTCAATGACAACGCGCTTGGCCTTCTCGCGCTTGATAATCTCAATGAGGAGCTTAAAGAGCTCGTCCCAGGTGAGCTCGCGGTTCGTGCTGAGGAGAATCTCGCCGAGGTCGTAGAAGGCTATCCTCTTGGACTGAAAGTGTTCGAGGATTCCGAAGTTGTAGCGGAGCATGTCGCGCAGGATAACGTCCTGGGTCTCGAAGAGCGATATGAAAAGACCCTTCTCGTCGTTGTTGGCACCCTCGACGAGAAACTGCATTCCGAGGGTGGTCTTACCACTACCCGGTGGCCCTGTAATCAGATAAACCCTGCCCGGCAGGAAGCCACCCCCGATTAGGTTGTCGAGCCCCGGGACGCCTGTTGGCAGTCTGTCGAGTCCCTTGAGTAGCTCGCCTACGTACATTTTCCGCGCACCCCCGTAAAATTAGAGAAAAGCCAGTATTAAAGGTTAACCATCGTGGAACGTTCAACCCCACGTAACGTGCCTGTTGACGGCGAAGCGAACGACGAAAGAGGCACCGATGCCTATGAGGTTGGCTATGAGGTAGTGCAGGCCGAACCACACGAGGGGCACGTATATTGCCCACTGGACAACGGCGCCGGTCAAGGCCGCGACGTGGAAGCTAACAAGTCTCTTCCAGAGGGGCTTTCTCTTGAGGTCTTTGAAGGTCCACAGGTCGTTCCACAGGAAGTTGTTGAGTATCGCGAGCTCCGTTGCGGGGATGTTGGCGACGTACTTACTGAGGCCGAGGTGAACGAAGAGCCAGAGGAAGCCCTCGTTGACGAGGATTCCTGAGAGGCCAACGAGCGAGAACTTTATCAGCCTGTCCAGCTCGCCCTCCCAGCGCATGAGCCGGTAGAGGTGCCTCAGGTAGTTGAGCATCGTCTTCCCGCTCAGCTTGCTCTCGCCGGCCTTCCTCAGGCCGAAGACGAAGGGAACCTCGACGACCTTCCGGTAGTTGCCCTTGATTAGAATCTCCATCAGGATTTTGAAGCCGACCGGGTTGAGCTCAACGCCCTCGACGACCTCTCTTCTGAGGGCGAAGAAACCGCTCACCGGGTCCTTAACGTTCCGGATTTTTGGAAGGGCGAGGCGACCGAGCATTATCGCACCCTTCGAGATGAGCTTTCTGTACCAGTACCAGTTCTTAACACCGCCCCCTGGGACGTACCTGCTGGCTATTGCTATATCGGCACCTTCCTCGATTGCCTTCAAAAGCTCGGGGATTACTTCAGGAGGGTGCTGTAAATCCGCGTCCATCACGACAAAAACGTCGCCGGTCGCTTCCTTAAACCCCCTGATTACAGCCGATGAGAGGCCTTTCCCGTCGGTTCTCCTGATTACCTTAACCGGGTACTTCTTGGAGAGTTCTTCAGCGAGCTTCCAGGTTTCGTCAGGTGAATCATCGTCAACAATGATAATTTCATAGTCGTAGCCCTTCAGGGCCTTTGAAATTCTCTCAAAGAGCTCTGGAAGGTTGTCGCGCTCATTGTACGTTGGAACGATGACGCTGACTTTCACTTCACACACCCGGCCGTAGTAGTCCGTAAACTTTATAAGCACTGCGAAGTCCTTAAGAGCGGGCATGGGGCCGTGGGGTAGCTTGGTCTATCCTTCCGGCTTCGGGAGCCGGAGACCCGAGTTCAAATCTCGGCGGCCCCACCACAACAGCCCTTTCTGACGAAAGCGCTGGCGGAGAAACTTTTCTGGTGAAAAGTTTCATCAAAGCTGGCATGCTTTTTAAAATAGTTCATTTTCGGGTGGGTTTGCCCCCAAACTCGCCTTTCTCGAGCGTGTTTCTCCTATTAGCGCCCTTCGGGCGCGTTTCAAGCTAAACACTATTCCCAAGAGCCATTATTAAAGCAAACCCAAAAACTAACGAGTCACTTGAAGGGGCATGCACTCTATCTTTATCCTCTTGTGAGGGTTTGACCCTTTTGGTCAAGCTTTTACCAAAAGCTTGGTTGGGGAGAGTTTCACCCTGAGAAGGCGCCCGAAGGACGCCAAAAATGTGTTGAAACTGTTTCACTGAGCTCCTTTAATGTTAAACTCGCTTTAAATTTCCTAATTCGAGAGTGCACGACTGACTTTTGCCCCGTTGGTGAGAAGAGTAATCTTTTAGTCAAGCTTTGTTAAAGCTTGTTCGCCTGCGCGACGTCGAGCTTTGCTCGACGCAAGGGACGAAAGTCCCGCAGAGTTTGACAAGGTTCGTGATTCTTCTCCAAAAATGCAATTCTAAGAAGTTTGCACTCTCAAGTGCCAGTACTCTCAAAGAATTCTCTTCAAAAGGAGCTATTAGGAGGGTTTCTCCAGAAAAGCGCTCCTCCGGAGCGCAAGAAAAAAGCAAACCCACGCGAGAAAACTTCCGAAATCGATGAATTCACAGCCTACAAAAGTCGTTAAAAGCGCAAATACTCCAAAAGAAACCCTTGATGGAAGAATCACGAACTTTGATGAAACTTTGCAAAGACAAAGTTTCCTTGGTGAAACTTTTTCCAAAAGCTTCTTCGCCAGCGTTTCTTAAAGGCTGTGCAAAAGCTTCAGCGCTGGAAAGCGCGATTTTGCAAGTGAGATGGCGCCGATGGCGAGCAGAACTGGAGTACCGGGCATATCCACCAAAACCAGAATAGGGTTTCAGCAATTGCCGAAAGGCTTATAATCTATTACGAGTAGTAACGTGCATGCTGGAGAAAGAGAAGGAAGCGCTCGCTAAGAGGATTGCAGGGGAGATAACGCTCTCCTCTGACCCCGGAAAAACAATGCGAAAATGGCGCGAAATCTTTGGAATCAGCCAGACAGAGCTTGCCGAGTACCTTGGCGTCTCTTCCTCAGTCATAAGCGATTACGAGGGCGGAAGGAGAAAGAGTCCCGGCGCCTCAACGATAAGAAAGTTCGTGGAAGCCCTTCTCGAAATCGACGAGAGGCGCGGTGGCAACGTCATAAGAGCATTCAGCAAGACCATCGAAGGGGAGCTCCCCACGAGTGCGATACTCGACATAAGGGAGTTCGCGGTTCCGGTGAAGATTTCGGACGTCGTCGAGGCCGTCCGTGGTGAGGTCGTGGCGAACCCGCACCTCCTCGACAGGCGCATCTACGGTTACACCGTCGTTGACAGCATAAGGGCAATCCTTGAGATGAGCAGTGAGGAGTTCCTCAAGCTCTACGGCTGGACTACCGAGAGGGCCCTCGTTTTCACGAAGGTGACCACCGGGAGAAGCCCCATGATAGCAGTCCGCGTCCAGGGGTTGAAGCCGGCAGTCATAGTCCTTCACGGGGTCAAGAGGCTCGATGAACTGGCCGTCAAGCTGGCCGAGCGCGAAAGGGTTCCCCTCGTGGTTTCCAAGGCCTCAAGCGAGTCGGAGCTCATAGCCAACCTGAGAAAGCTTGTTGAAAAAACGGAGAAGGAACTTTAAAGCTCCTTCCTCCTCCAGATTCCTTCTTCGGCGAGCTCGGTTAGCCTGTCCCTTATGTGCACCAGAACGTCGCTCAGCGTTTTCCCGTTGTCGTAGGATTCAACAATTCTCTCAAGCTCTTCCCTCGGGAGGTCCTTCATCTCCTTCGCCAGCTCTATCATCCTCGGATAAGCTCTGACGATGTTATCGACTATCGTCACGTCCGCCATCCTTGCACTTCTCGAGAGGGGGTTCAGGTCAACCGTAACCACGAACTTGCCCATCCTCACGAGCGCCTCCGTCCTGTCGCCGTCCTCGAGCGGGACGAGAACGACGTCTGCCCTCCATATGCCGTTTTCGTCGACCTTTCCGCGCTCGTGCTCAAGGCCTGGAATCCTCTTCGTCGGGTTTATTCCGAGTATCTCCATTTCCGGGTCATACTTCCGGAGCTCCCTCTCTATGGCCCTAACGCGCTCCTCCGTCCTGTAGAAGAGGTTTATCTCGAGCTTCGCGTTGAGGGCCTTCGCCAGCTCAATCGTCTCCTTCGGAACGAGCGCCGCAACGTTGCCGTTCACCGAGATTACGGGCCACTCCGCGAGCAGGAACTTGGCAACCGCCACCCTCATCGCCCTTTCCGCAGGCTCTATCGTCTTCTCCCCGATGAGGTAGTCAAAAGCCTCTCCTCGCCCGTGGGCGATTAGACCTGCTTTGGCAGTCATTCCCTTCTCCATACCCTCAATGATTTTCTCGCGGTAGTAAAGGCTCCAGTAGCGTGGATGGCTCTTGGGAATCTTCACCATTCCAACCACCGGGGGCCTTTCTCCCGAACCCTAATAAACCTGTCCCAACCCGCCCCACAGAAAAAGCCGGCTCGTCCCTCCTTTTGGCCTGAAAAGGGTTCTAAACCTTTGGTTCAAGAAAACCGTATAAACCCTTGGTTCAGAACGTTTGGTGAACAAAAGTGTTCCCGTGAACGGGGGTGTTCATCTTGGGGTACAGGATTACCGCGAAGGAGGACCTGAGTCCGATAGATTATTTCGTCGAAGTGGAGGCCCCGCACGTGGCCAAGGCCTGGAAACCGGGCCAGTTCGTGGTGTTCATCCTCCACGAGAGGGGCGAAAGGGTTCCGATGTCCGTCTACAAGGCGGAGGACGGAAAGGTTGGGATGTTCATAAGGAAGCTCGGAAAGACAAGCCTTCAGCTCTACCATGAGTACAAGCCCGGAGACGAACTCTGGAGCTTTGTTGGGCCCCTGGGAAAGCCGATTAAGGTCAAGAACTACGGCAGGGTGGCCTTTGTTTCAGATGCGGTCTGCGGTCAGGCCGAGAACTACGCGACGCTCAAGGCGATGCGCGAGGCCGGTAACTACACGATTTCCGTCCAGACATTCGAGGACAGGGAGAACGTTTACCCGATGCGCTTCCTCGCGAGGGAAGTAGCGGACGAGTACTACCTTACGACCCTCGACGGTTCCGTCGGAATAAAGGGCCACTACCTCGACGTCGTGAAGGAGCTCATCGAGAAGGACAAGGTCGACATTATCTTCGCCGGCGGAAAGCTCGGTTCGCTCGCCAAGCTCGCGGAGCTCACGAGGCCCTACGGAATTCCAACATACGCAACGGTGAGGCAGATTATGGTGGACGGAACCGGCATGTGCGGTTCGTGCAGGGTCCTCTACGACGGGGAAGTAAAGTTCGCCTGCAGGGACGGGCCGGTCTTCGACGCCCACAAGATTGACTGGGAGGACGCGATTAGGAGGAACGCGGAGCGCTTTGCAGAGCAGGAGAGGCTCGCCAAGGAGCGCTACCTCGAGTACCTCCGCGCCAAGGGGGTGATTTGAATGCCGAAGCTCATCAAGGAGAGGGTTCCAACCCCTGAGAGGCCCATTGAGGAGAGGGTTAAGGACTTCGGTGAGGTTAACCTCGGTTACACCTTCGAGCTTGCCGTTAAGGAAGCCGAGCGCTGTCTTCAGTGTCCCGAGAACTACGCGCCCTGTATAAAGGGCTGTCCGGTCCACATCAACATTCCTGCCTTCATAGCCAAGATTAAGGAGGGCGACATCAAGGGTGCCCTGAGGATAATCTGGAACGACAACACGCTCCCGGCCATAACAGGCCGTGTCTGCCCGCAGGAGGACCAGTGTGAGGGTGCATGTGTCGTCGGAAAAGTGGGCCAGGCGGTAAACATCGGAAAGCTTGAGCGCTTCGTTGCCGACTACGCGAGGAAGCACGGCATAGAGGAGGAGCTCCTCTGCGAGTTCGAGGAGAAGTGCACCGGGGAGCTTGGAAAGGTGGCCGTCGTGGGAGCTGGTCCAGCGGGTCTGACCTGCGCCGGCGAGCTCGCGAAGATGGGCTACAAGGTGACCGTCTTCGAGGCCCTCCACAAGCCCGGTGGAGTCCTCATCTACGGAATCCCAGAGTTCAGGCTTCCGAAGGAGATACTCGACCACGAGCTGGCCAAGCTCAAGCGCCTTGGAGTCAAGATAAAGACGGACCACGTCGTTGGAAAGACGGTCACCCTTGAAGAGCTTCTCCAGGAGTACGACGCCGTCTTCATAGGAACCGGCGCAGGAACGCCGAAGCTCCTCAACATCCCTGGAATCCTGCTCGACAGGATTTACTCGGCCAACGAGTTCCTCACGAGGATTAACCTGATGAAGGCCTATGAGTTCCCCGAGTACGACACGCCGATAGCCGTCGGGAAGAGGGTAATCGTCATCGGCGCCGGAAACACTGCAATGGACGCAGCGCGCTCCGCACTGAGGCTTGGTTGCGACGTGACGATAGCCTACAGGCGTGGCGAGGAGGACGTGACGGCGAGGATTGAGGAAGTCGAGCACGCGAAGGAGGAGGGCGTGAAGTTCCTCTACTTCGTCCAGCCGGTTGAGTTCATCGGCGACGAGAAGGGCAAGGTCAAAGCTGTAAAGTTCGAGAAGATGGAGCCGTTGGAGGAGAGGGACTCAAGGGGGAAGAGGAAGATACGGCCGACCGGCGAGTACGTCACCGTCGAGGCCGACACCGTCATAATAGCAATCGGCCTTGAGCCCAACAAGATTATCAGCGAGGAAGCCGGGATAAAGACCAACCGCAACGGGACGCTCGTCGTCGATGAAAACCTCATGACGAGCGTTCCCGGAGTCTTCGCCGGTGGAGACGCGATAAGGGGAGAGGCAACGGTTATTCTCGCGATGGGCGACGGAAAGAAAGCCGCGAAGGCGATAGACGAGTATATCAGGGCAAAGAAGGCCAGCGCATGACTTGCCTTCACCATTCCCTTTTTCTTGAGCCGAAGAACAGGCCCTTTCTCAGGTAGTCCATGAACTCGCTGTTGAGAAAAGTCTTTGTGAACTCAAGGGTCTCCTCCGGCGAGAGCCATTCGACGTCCTCAGGGACCCCTTCGACCCAGAGGTAAACGAGCTCGTTCTCCTTCCTCGCTATGAGCAGGGTGAAGATTTTAATACCGAGTTCCTGCGCGAGCTTGACTTCCCTCCCGACGAGGGAAGTGAACTTCCCCAGGGGAGCCACTGCGACGAGGTACTCGGCTTCCTTGATTCTATTGCTCGTGTCCCTAATGCCGTACTTCGAGGGCACGAGGATGTTGTTGGAGTTCAGCTTTTCCTCGATAATCTCAACGATTGCCCTCTCGGTTCGGGTGTGGTAGAGGAAGGTGGGCTCCGTCAGGTAAACGAAGGGCCCGTAGGTTTTCTTCCTCCTCAAAAAGCCCAGCATTGGACCACCTCGGGTGGGGATAATGTCATCATCTCGACATCAGGAGGGATGACACTCCTCATCGGTAGTAACATGCAAACAACATCCAAATTAAATTCTACCTGTAATTCAAGGGCCCCAGTTTATAAACTTAACGCAAACAACATAATTACAGAATTACATAATCTTTCGGTTTACGAAAGAAAAGATATTATATATAGCATGCAAAGAAAAATTACCAGAAACGTTCTAGATATTACTACTACAATCGTTGCTAAAGTTTATAAAATCTTTGACACACACATTGGAACGGTGATTGAGAATGAGCGGTGGCGTGAGGAGAAAAAGTAACAACATGTTCCGAATGAGCGACCTCGCGACTAGACTCGGAATCAAGAACGTCAAGTCGAACGTCAACACAATTATAGCACGCAATGAAATCACAATCTCAGTCGAAGACATCGCTGAGTTCATCGAACGCAATGAAAGAAAGTTCGAGGCGGGCGCTCTCGCAGAGAGCACGATACAGAACATCAGACTCGCAATAAAGAAGTTCGTGAGCTATCTACTTGAAACTCAGGGAGACAAGGACGAGTATGTGATAAATGCTGACATACTCGATGACTTCTTCTTGACACTCGCGAAGAAACAATACAGCAAGAGCACAATCGAGAAGTGTGTTGTTTATACAAAAATGCTATTCGACAGAATCGCGAAGAAACGCGGAGTAACAATCGATTATGAATTCAAATTAAGAAGTATTTACGGCGGTAAGGGGCTCAAATGGCGCGCGAATAATTACAGAAGTCCTGTCAGAGAGAAGGCGACTCCGCTGGACGTTCAGCGCGCAATCGATAGAGTTTATCATCGCTACAACTCGACCGAAGAAACAAAAGACAGGCTCATCACTGCGATTTTAGTGTTGGCATATACAGGAGCTCGGGGCTCTGAAATCTCGCGCGTGAAAGTGCAAAACATCGATTTCAAGAACAACTTCATCGAATTTTACAGAGATAAACTCGTCACAGATAAAGTCACAATATTCCCGCTCCACCCCATATTAGCCAGTTGGCTGAGGTATTATATCAAGAAATACAATTTAAAGAAGAGCGACTCGCTCGTGAGAATGCGCAATGTCGATAAAATGTTTAAAAAGTACGTGCAGTTGAAACTGCGTCCCGTTCGCGCAATGAACGCCACATTTCTCGTTCTCGCGCAGAACAGAGAATACTTGTTGGGTCACGCGGACGAGAGGTCATACGCGATAACAGTGAACAACTATCTGCTAAAAGAGCAGAAAGAGACGTATTACGATTTTATCGCGCCCACTGTGCCCGATTTTGTCAAAGAGACTCTGACCGAGCTCAAACAATCAGCAATTGAGAAGATACAAGAGATGAACTACTATTCCTTCGAGAAGATGTTGCAAATCGACTATTTCGCGCACTACCCCGTGATAGCCTATAACATATATAGAAGTGAAGTTTGGGACATTTTTGAAAAGTATTACACAAATTTACCATTTAAACCTTTCAGTACAATCAGTACTATGGTGACAACAAATGACGCCGCTCAGGGCTGAAAATAAAGTTGTACGCAAAATAGTGTTGCACAAGTCAGACAACCGCGCAATGATTTACCTCCCTCTCGATTTTATTCGCGAATTTGAACCCGATAGACTCGTTATTGTCGAAAAGAGGCGAGGAGGTGAACTTGTCATCAAGAAGTTGAGCGTATAAAAAAGTTGTGAAAAGGTGATGCACTGTGTGTGCACAGACTGTATCGCGCCCCGGGGTTAGTGTGTACTCTGATGATTTAAATACTTTTCGCGCAGATGAGTTTAGCGTTACTGTGTACTATCATCAAAATCAATTAGTGTTAGTGTTTGATTCAGATTTTGTTTTTAACGAGTTTAGCGCATTGTTTTATTTCTTGTATAATTATTTTGTGCTAGGTAAGGTGACGGGGAAGTCGGAAAATGTTAATTTCGGCGATTGGGAGTATGCGGGTGAGATGAAAGTTAAGAAGAACAAAGAGAGCGTGTTTGTTTTTGTTAATCGTAAGTACTCGATAATGATGTTTCGTTATAGTCTGAACAAAGATAAACCCGTCATAATAAGATTTCTCGACACTGATTTTGCCACTGGCAAAAGGAAAAGTATAGAGAACAATGTTATCACGATTTCTAAAGTGTATACAACTCAAAAAACAGTGATAACTGTGAACTGGGCGGGCAAGTTTGAGCGTGCGTTTGAGTTGTTGCAGATTTTGCACGATATGATTCTTGAATATAAGAAGAGAGATATTGATTTTTCAATCGCGAAAATCAGACCTGTGAGAACCGAACTGTTTGTGAGATATAACAGAAGATATGAAAAAAGAGTTTGCGAAGTTCTTGATTTAGTTTACAGGCGCTGGGGTTACGAGAGGCTGATTTGGGACAGGAAGAGTAAGAAGAACGCGCGTGATGACGTTAAGTATTTGTATCGCGTTCATTTAGTTTTGAATAAGACTAAAATCCACATAAAGACATATAGAAGAAAGAATTTCAAAGAAGATTCGAGTGATTTTTGGGACGACCCTAAACTTGAGATTTCTGTATACTTCGGTGAAACTGACACTTTAGAGGAGGTTAGGCAGAAGACTGAGCTGGGTAAGTCTCTTCTTGCTAGTGTTGTATATCTTGCTAAAATTTCTGATGCACTAATTTATGAAGATACTTATGCAACATCACTCGCGTACGCGACTGATGCTATTGTCAAATCTCTCTTTGTGACTTCTGTTGAGTTGAAAGAGATGTATTCTGACCTTATTCGTGATGAGCTCGATGAATATCTGCTAGATTACCTCACACAGTCATCAATAAATACTGATGACACAAAGTACATTGCAGAATTGTTTAACACAACATCGAGAACAGTGAGAAGAAGACTTGAGAAGTTCATCAGGGCAGGGATTGTTGAACAATACAGGATTCGTAAAACATACTTTTGGGTTTTGCGTGTTGGTGAGCTCGATTTCAAAGATGAGATTGATATTGATTATGTTAAACAGCGCATTCTTGAGGAGTTCAATTACGAGATTGATGATACTAGTGCGAGGATACTCCACTACATTGATAGGGGGCACGTGACTACTACACAACTTTCTCGCGTTCTGAAACTGAGCAGAAGAACTGTACAGCGTTATTTGAGTGCTCTTGTGGTCGCTGGCATTGTTAGCGCGGAACGCAAGGGAAAGGTTGTGAAGTACTCCTTGAATTTTGAGTTGTGATTCACCTTGTCTAGTCTTTTATTGGCAATAGCAATAATATGAGTATTCGCGACATTGATGCAGTATCTAACACCCATGAAAAAAGTGCCTCTCTAATCTCTTTTTTACCCGAAAAAAGGATTTCACGCACGCCTGCCCCGATGCACACACATGTACATGTCCGGCAACCCATGTTACTAACCATGAATCGGACCTTTCATTGTTTTTCTGGTCCCTTGATTCTGCTCTGTTTCTTGAATAAAGTCTTCTCGTACCTGCTATTTTTCATCTATTTGAAAAATTTTTCACTTGTCCGGAATGTCGCGAATTGAACTGAATTTTACTCCCTGATATTATACCAAGTGTATAGAATCATGTAAAGAATTTAAATCATTCATGACCCGAAATGATTTAAACCCTCTTTTCCTTTATTTTCGCGATTGCAGACACGAGAGCGGTTCTTTCAGCAGTGTGTTATAGCAAAATTTTGCTATAATTGCACATCATCGCAAAATGAATCATGAAAAATTTTCGACTCGCGAAAGTGCAGTTATAGCAAACTGTGCACCAAAGTGTTCATCGAATCTCCCTCCTTATTGCTCTATTCTTCGAATAATCCGATTTAACCACTTATAGTATCTCGATGGCATCGTGATTTAAAATTCGTTACAAATTCTTTACGAATGATTTAAAATTCTTTACATTTCTACTTTGAGAAAGTATAACGATTGTCATGCATCGTATTAGTAAAACTTAGATTTGGTGAAACTCAAAGTTACAACAGTTTTATGATTGTCGAAATGTGTTTTCTGCATGTGTCGAACCTAGAACGATTCTATTTGTACATTTTTGTGCATTCCAGTGGGTAGAACAATTTAAACCTTTCAAGATAACAAAACTCACGGTGACGGCATATGGTGTCGGGAAGTGTGAAGTTCGCGAACTTCGAGCCTGATTCAATCTCGAGGTTTGTAGAGGAGAATGGGGTTGATGCACTCGAAGAAATGCTGTCTTTTGCGTCAAACCTCGCTAGCAGGGGATACAATGTCATTGTCGAACTCGATAAGGACGGTGATGGTGTAGTTTATGTCACTGAAGTTGCTAGAGCGAAGAGTGATGATGCAATCTTGACAGAGTTTTTCAGTGTTGTTCGTGACTTTTTCAGTGTCATGCTCAATCGTGATGTCAGCATTTTTGAAATCGAGCTCGCAGAGAAGGCGCTCGAAGGCGAGGATTATTGCGAGTATAGGCAATATGTGTTCTATCACTCAAACTGTGACAGAAGAGTCTTCGTGAAAATATTCAACAACGGCACTGTCGAGGTTTTCACTGAGTTTTGACTTTCTTCTTTTAATTAACTTTTATGTATATTATTATGTCTTAAAATTTTTGAGATAAGTTTTTGTTTTCGTTGGGTTTTCTGCTCTGCTGTATCTCAAAATTTTTGAGATATGACGTGATATTCCACTAACAATCAAGGTTGCACGATTAAGGTCATTTCACGCAGAGTCGCATCTAACAATTTTTGAGACATAATTTAAAACATCATAAATAAGAATGGAAATGGTGAGTATAATGGGTCAGGTAGGAATTCGACTTGTTGATAGTGAGTTTGAGTTGAAGAGCATATACGACTTTATTGAGTTGTTTATTCCACCGCAGGGGGAATATGGAAGAAATAAAGAGCGCGCTCAGATTCTTCATGACTTTGAAGTTGAGTGCGCGAAAGTTCTGCTAGAAAAACTCAGGGCGAAGGAAGTCATCTGTGACTCTGATTTTCATGAGATAATCTCTACTGCGGCCTTTAATCTTGATCTGATTTCGAGTGAGCAACTCATTCACTTACGAGCGATTTTCGAATTGAATAGGAGTAAGACATATATGAACAAACTCTTTTTTAAAAAATTGTACGATTACACTGGTATTCCAGGTAAAACATTGTACTACCACTACTCTCGCGCTGTTTCAGCACTGTTCTCTGTATACCTTGTTTCACTGCGTTTTGACAAAAATCTAAAGTGTAAAAGATTTTATCTATCGCGTCCGAGCACATTTCAAGACAAATTGCTGATTCTGGCTCGATTCTATGCGCACTGGTATGAAGAGGGCTATTCTAATGTGGAATGAACGAGAGAAGTAGTTTACAGTCTCTGTTGATTATTTGGGAGAGGCCTTCGTTCTTTGATTGCGGTTGCCTCGTGCCTTTTTCTCTCTATTAGAAAAGCTAAACAAACATCACTCTGAGAGCACTTTGTGTATTTCATTTTTTAAGGTTTCTTCGAATCTCTTGGATGATAGAAGACTTAATCTTAATATCTTAATGTTTATCTTTAGACCCTCATGGAGAGGACTGGTGAATACCTGGGTTTCGATATGATTTTCTTCATCAAATGATGGAAGAATTAGCATTGCCTCCCTAACACCTAATCGTAGAGCATATGTTATAATCTGATATAAATCATCAGATGTTGGATTTTCCTCATATTTGGCATCCAACACAAGTTTTGGTTGAAGCGACGAATTTTCTTTATAAAAAATAATATAGTCTGGTTTTATAGTATATTTGCTATTTCGTT
The DNA here is from genome assembly GCF_012027635.1 of Thermococcus sp. 21S9. NCBI lineage: Archaea > Methanobacteriati > Methanobacteriota > Thermococci > Thermococcales > Thermococcaceae > Thermococcus > Thermococcus sp. 21S9. The sequence continues at coordinate 974,655 of NZ_SNUS01000001.1, read as the reverse complement.
TATCCTCTCTCTGTTGAGAATCTGCAAATAATTTTCTAAATACCTTGTATTTGTCTTGAGATTTGAATTCATTGTTATCTACTACTATATATGGGGGCTCAATGATATCTTTCAAGATACTATCCACATATTTCTCAAATACAGTGTTCATGTTTACAGAGAATCCTCTTGTCTTGACTCTCTTTTGAGATTCAAATTCAAATTCCATAAACGACAGTATAACAAGACAGATATTTAGAATGCTATAGTAATATTCCCTACTTTTTGATATTTTTTTATGTTGGATTATATTCTCTACTTCTTTAATGTCATTTTGAATATTCCCTAAGTGAATACCCTGAAACCATTTGTATTTCTGAATCAGAGAATCCTTCAACTCTTTTGGCAATACCTCTACGAACTTATTATCATCTACACCCCCTGTTAATATTTGTTCTAAAGTGAACTTAATGACTCTATTTTCAGGAGTATCCTTCTGTAACTCAAAATGTTTACTAGCTATATCTGTTAATTGACCTTTCGCCCAGTTTTGTAAGGTTTTGTTTATTATTACCTTACCTTTAATAACACCTGTTGAATCTGTAAATTTAGGTCTCTTCAAGAAACCGAATTTTCTGATATTCTCAAGTTCCACATTGAGAGCATGCAATAAGAATGAGAATATCGTATTAGTCCGTTCTTTATCAGTTACCCCTACACTTGCAATTTTTTGGAATTCTTTAATGTTCACCTTGTATTTAGTTGCACGTGAAAGGATATAAAGAAAATTAGCTAGTGGGATTTTTGGTTCAACGACAATAACGGTATCTTCAATAGGGTAAATACCCACAAACTGTTTTGCCTTCAGTTTTACCTCAAAACCATTTCCATCAGTTCGTGGCCTGATATCTGAAAACTCAAAATATTTTCTCAGTTCCCTAGGAAAACCTTGATATATTGGGATATACTCCGGTGTCTCATCCCATTCCTTCACAATAATTTTTTTCATAATCTCTCCCCGGGCCAAGTTATTTTAGTTCTTCTAGTGGTATCTCGAGGGAGCTGGAGTATATCTCTTTAATTCTCTCATATTTTTCTTTTTCAAGTTCACCAAAATACTGCTCAAGGAGAAATGCCAGTTGGTAGTTCCATAGTTCAATTAGTGACTGTTTAATAGAGTTCTCATCTTGCCCGGAGATATCTTTAAAATATGCATGACCCAAGGGGAAATATCGCTGGATTTCAACGAAGGCCCTAGCAATTTTTTCTATATAGCCTAGCGGGACATTGTTCTTGGTAAGTATCTTCTTAAGAATATTAACATCAGGTTCTATCTTGAAAAATTTGAATCTACGAATTAATGCAATATCCAAGTCAACAACAGATTTGTCAATGGTATTCATAGTTCCAATAATGTAGACATTCTGAGGAATAACAAACAGCTCATTTGAATATAGCAATCTTACGGGTTCCTGTCTATATTCAAGAGCGGAGAATATTTCCCCGAAGACCTTTGATAAATCAGCTCTGTTTATCTCATCAATAATAAGTACAAACTTTTGGTTCGGATGTCTGTTCGCACGTTTACAGAATTCTTTAAAGAGTTTATCCTTTGGTTTAAACTCGATACTACCAGTTTTATCATTTATCTCAGGCATAAGAGCCTCGATGAAATCTTCATATGAATAAGATGAGTGAAACTGAACAAATTCTACATTCTCTTCTTTTCCCTCAGCGATAGCCAACGCTAAACCACGTGCATAGTATGTTTTACTAGTTCCAGGGGGCCCATACAATATAATTTGTTTGTAATCCTTAGACATGATTGCATTAAATAACCGTAGTAACCTTTCATCTTCCTCTACTTTTGGAATGGGTGCAACTACACGGGAGGGATTCCATGCCTGAATACATTTTTCCATTGCATTGAGGATAATATCCCAATCTGGGATTTTGTCTTTTAATGTTCTGGAATATGCAGGCAGTAATTTATCAAGAACAAATTTTAAATAATCACTCCGTATTTCTGCAGGACAATTTGGATTGTCAACAATAGCCATTACCACTTTTGGTTCAGTTTTGTATTTTTCGTATAGATCGAGTAGCACATGAGGGTCTTTAGCCCTCTGCGCAATACGGATTGCGTCTTCTACACTTGACGCTCTCTCCATTTCTTTAACCTCCTTTAACATGATTGCTCATCATCTATGTGCAGATATCTGTTGAGTGTTGCCATGGCTAGTTTCTTCAATTGTTGAGCAGTGTAAAACAACTCAAAAACTTCCCGAGTTTCTCTTGCAATTTGTTCTTCGAGCCCTTTAGGAAGACGAGGGATTAGTATCATCTCAATATCAGATGGGTATAAATGGGTCTGACCTGTAGATCCTTTTACTGATCTCTCATATTGACTCTTTCCGTAGTGAGTCCACAAGAATGCACATACATAATAAGGATCAACTTTTAACTTATCTATCTCAACAATCGTTATTTCTCCATCTGCAACGACTTTCTCTAAAGTATTGACTGAAGTCCTACCCCAAGAACCTTCACCGGTGGATGTAATGACTAATGCATCCTTAGGGACTCTAGCGCGAGGAGTATTTTTATAAAATTCTTCATTGGTTTTTTGAGTTGATTCCCAGTTAATGGGGTTGTCCTTAACATCTTTTGTTTTGATGACTGGTATTGGACCATTATCAACATAGTATGGCCGAACGCCCCTATGAATTTTTATAGACACATCTTTTAACCGAGACAGGGGGTATCCAGATTGTTTTAATGCATTTTCATATATTAAGAATTTTGGTGCAAAGTACTTTGGATCGAGCCTTTTTGCCTGTTGGCATTCCTTAAGGGTGTATGTTGTTGTAATCTTTTCCTCGGCGACTTCAGAATTTGAAAGCGGGATATACTGGTTAAATATGAGGGGGATTCCTTCTCGTTTTTCCCTGAATTCTAATATTTTATCAATAGCATCTTTCAATTTATCCCCAATTTCATCTTGAATTTTTCTTGGTGGAATCAGTACTGGCAACTTAGAAGCGTCCTCAGGATATAATCCCACACTTTGCCCCCTGACAGAATAATTGAGATAGTATCTTGCGAGTTTTGTGTTTAAATACAGAACAAGGTAGTACGGATTAACTTTCGAAGGGTCAGGTCTTACTTTTATTAAGTGCCCCAGCATTATAGCCTTTTGATTTTCTTTTATTCTGATTATTGAAGTCTTGTATCCAATGTATCCCTCAGCATGAGCATCAGCAAGTAAGAGTATGTCCCCATCGTTGAGGATTCGTGGACCTCCTTTCTCGTATACCTCATCTGTTTCGCGTGCACATTTGGAAAAATCAACAACATAATCAGAAGATAGAGCTCCAGGTTTTACTGCTATGACCTTGCCATCTACTCTTCGCGCAGTTCCTGAGGATTTATACAATGGTTCTAGTACCAATTGTCCAAGTTCTTTGATTTCCCATCCATTCTTTTTTGCTATCTCATGAATCTTTTTGATTGCCCATAGTTTTCTTGGATGCATTGAGTATGGGTCAAGACGTTTTGATGACTTGAACGTACTTATGGGGGTAATTACAGAAATTGGAGAAAGAGGTTTCATGTTCCTTACCCCCTTTAGATGTCACTTTTCTCAATTTTTATTCTCCATACTGGGCAGTGTTCCAATTTATACCATAGGCAACATTTCCTTTCCTTCTCTGTGTCATTCCTGGTAGAGTCTAACTCTGCACATAGTTTGCAACGTTCGTCTCCTGTCATTTCAGCATCCGAGCATATTGCTGGGTCACACATTCTTCCAAGGCCAAGGTATAGTCTCCAGTCACAGAGAACTTTTCCAAGGTCATTATGATCAGGGTCAGGCGGAGTTTCCTGTTTATTGAGAACATAGCCGAGGTTCTGTGGCAGTGCTCCGAAGATTTCATAATCTTCAGGAGGCTGTTTTAGTTTCTGGTAGAGTATCACTGCGGTTTTTACAGAAGTTCCTGCGGCCTTAAATGCATTATGCGGAAACTCCACTATTGCATGAATTCTTGAAAATCTATAGAGAAATCTTCTGACGTATTCGTCCTCACTGTTGGAAAGAATTCCCGTATCAATAACGGTGAACACATAACCTCCGTTTTTCACTAATCTTAAGAATTCTTCTAAAAATACAACCTGTTTGGGAAGTGCGTATCTAAACAAGAGAGGAATGTATCCGTACCCCTGGATGTATATATCTTTCATTCCCGATAACAAGTTTTTAGCATCATTTAGTTTAGTCGAGGGTATCCTAAGAAACACTCCATATATTTTGGTCTTTCTTTCACCGGATTCACGCTCAGAGGAGTATCTGTAAGTGACTTCAAATGGTATCTCATTCTCTTTCAAGAGTCTTACGACTTTCTTCTCAATGTTCTTTTTGTTAAACTCAATCCAAATTCCATTGTAGAAAAAGATTTCATGAGTTTCTTCGTTGGCGCTGTCTTTTAGGACAAGTTTGTAGTCGTACCCATATACATCTCCCACAGATACCCATTCTGTTCCCAGTTTGTCTTTTAATTTCGTAAATAGTTCTTCACTTATCCTTGTTTTGTTGCCTTCAGTAATGTAAAGAATGTTATATGCAATCTGTTTAATTAAATTGTCAGGTAGTACATTGATGGATATTCTCATGTCTTCCCCTGTAATGTAGTCCCTGCCGAGTTTCTTTGAAAGGTTTGAAACTATTTCGGATTTTCTGCCTTTTTCAGGTATGCCATATTTTCTTGCAAGGGATTTGAGGTATTTTGCTGGGAGGTCATTGAATTTTATCTTGTATCTTTTCATAATTTCTCCAATTCCAATTTCCTTTAGGCACTCTTTGTAGAATTCTATTGCATTAATACCATAGACTTTTTTAATGAGATTTTCGACTTCATCCCGAGTTAAGTCTCCTAGCCATTTCTGTGTTGCTAGTTTATATTGAGCCAATATGTATGGATTCGTAACCATTAAATCTTGACCTGAACGCCCAAAGGGAGGGTTCGTAATTATTACATCGAATCCCTGGACGACTTCTGAGTTTCGTTTTGCCCATTTGAACTTAGTTATTTCTAAGAGACTTGGGTAGTCCTTTCTTTTACTTAGTTCTTCTATTGCATCCCATCCCTCAATGTGGACCTTGTGGTGAATATGGACAAGATTGTTTAAGACGGTAAACAGAACTCTGATTTCTTCAGAGGATATGTCTATCTCATTATTTTCTGTTAATCTCTTTAGTAGCTCGAGATTTTTCTTAATATAATCAACCATCTCTTGTATGTGTTCCTGTTGTATATCTTCTAAGGATTCAAGTTTTTCGGGTAGTTCGCGCAATATTGTCTGGATAAGGTCCCAATAGACAAGATATCCATAATAATTAAGAGAGTCAGCGTTTTCTATGTTTGTCGCACCATCTCCATGGAATACCATATTCCATGTGGCCCATTTTGCAACGTCTCTACTGATATCAATTCCGAACAGATTTCTGGGATAATAATTTCCAAGATTGTTAAGTGGAATTAGATTTTCTCTCTTTAATCTATTAGCCCATTGCACCAAATATCTTGCTGAGCCACAGCAAGGATCTAGAACTGTTATTTTTGTGAAGTCAGCATTTTCTTTTTCGAGTAGAGATGCCATCATTTCAACTACCAGAAGAATTATGTTTTTTGGCGTGAAGAATCGTCCTTCCTTTTTATCGAATACTTTGCTGTGGGTTGCAAGTGTTTCAAAGAGGATACCAATGAAGTCATCCTCATGATCCATAGCCTGTAAAAATTCATCTGCCTTCAGGAGCCTCTTTTTGGCTCTCTCTAATTTGGCTGGAGGCAGTTCTTCTATATTATCAATTGATTCTCTAATTAGTTCTCCCAGTAAGGGATTCTCCTCGATATTAGAATACTTGTTAAGAAGAGATGTTAATGTCTTTTTGATTTCATTTTTGTCTAATCTTTCAAGTTCTCTTTTTAGTTCTTCTAAAGGATTTTTAGAACCGCGCATTTTTATTTCTTTGTGTTTATATAGCAAGGTCAGGACTAGAGGGAGAAGTGGTTTTGTGCCTCCAATTTCTGAATATAAGTGATCGTGAACTCTTTGTATCTCTTCTCTAAGGCTCATTTCATCAACCTCCGTACAAATTGGTTATGCAGTGTGTTTGTCTTGTGTTGTACTCATTACTAACCTGTATTAAAACCTTACTCTCAGAATATTGACCTTGATAATCGTGACACCCTCGTGCATCTAGATTGTTATCACATTGCATTTATGTCTCTACAAAAGTGTCCTAAATTATTTGCATAATTTAGTAGATACGTTTCTGATATTTTGACAATATGGTTTACATGAGTTGAAAATGAAATGTCCGTAAAATTTTTATTTTACAGAATAACGTTAGTTTAGGCGGTCTTGCAATGCTAGTGACTGTCAATCAGCGCGATTTACATGAGTGCAGAAGTGCTCGCAGAATGCTCTTTTCTTCGAGAAGAGCTAAATCCGAGCTGGTTCGCATGACACTCCTCATCGGTTCACAACTCAAATTTCCCAGCTCAAGCCTTTTTTCGGCCAAAGGAGCATTTTCAGCGGAGTGGATGTCATCGGTTAAAGTGGGCCTGTCATCCCACCCCGTGAGAGTTGTGAATGAAAGAGGGTTAATAAGCTTTTGTAAGGTGTCTCCAGTCAGCTTGCAAATTATCCCCGATGTCGCCGTGCCCGACCGAAAGTATTAAATCATAATGCATTACAATTTTATGCATAAAACTGTAAGGTGGAGGCAATGTTTGTTGATAGGAGGAGAGAGCTCCAAATATTGAAGTCGTCATATGAACTGTTGAAGAGGGGAGACAGGGTTAACATTGCAGTTATAGGGCCGAGGAGAATCGGAAAAACCGAACTTCTCCTGCAATTCAAGGAGAAAGCCCAAGGAGTCATTCCCTACTTGAACCTTCAGAGAATTGGAAGCTTAGATTCATTTATCTTTGCGTACACAAGAGAGCTCCTGTATGAACTCTCCAACACCTTAGGGATAACTGTCGAAAGAAGTGAACTCTTGAACTGGGACGACCTTCTGATTCTTTCAGCAAAGCTCGACGTTGATAAGGAAGTTAAGGCCATTAAAACGGGCACTCTTGAGACTCTGTTTGAAGCTCAGGAAGCAATCTTAGCCAACACCGGCCAGAAAGCCTTGTTTATTCTCGACGAATTCCAAGAAGTCCTCAATTTCAAAGGATTTTTGGATACAATGCGTGCCGTCACTGAAAAGCAGAAGAACATTGCATACCTCGTCTCTGGCTCCGCCGTAAGGATGATGGAAGAAATATTAGAACCGAAGAATCCTTTTTTTGGCCAGTTCCGCAGGATTTACTTAAGGGGTCTGCCAAGAGAGGATACAATAACGCTTGCAAAAACAACTTTGGAAAAGGCTGGGATTGAGTCTGCTCAGTCGGCGCTGGATTTGATATACAAGCTCACCCAGGGCCATCCATTTTACGTTCTGGCAGTGTGCAGACGTTTGATTGGAGAGGGGTTTGAAAAAGTTAGACGGAAAGAAGTCCACTACGCATTTCTCACTGAACTGCTGACCGAAAAGGGCGATATATACATGCATTTAGAGTATGTTTTTAATGAATCCCTTTCTAGAGCACACCGGGGACCAGTCCACAAGCAGATTCTCCTTATACTAGCTCAGGAGGAAGGGTTGAGGCTTTCGGACATAGCCAAACGTTTAAACAAACCCACGGGAGAGGTGTCAAACTACCTGAAGTTCCTTTTGAGAACCGACCTAATTGTAAAGCAGGGGGGGAGGTACTACTTCGCGGACAAACTTATGCGTTTCTGGCTTGCAAAGACGTATCTCGGCATTACGGAACTTGAGCTCAAGAGGGAGAAGTTTTTGGAAGAGTTAATCCAGGAGCTTGAAGAAAAATACCTTCGGGCAAAGATGGAACTTGGACTTGCAAAAGAGGCCGAGATAAGAGAGAAGATGAGGGAAATATTTGGGCTCGATTTTAAGAGCTACAGAAGGGGCAACGTTGAATTTGATGGGGTTGCGTTTGGGGACAAGATTTACGTGCTTGAGGTCAAGTGGAGGGAGAGGCCCGCAACATATAGGGATGTGGAAGCATTCCTGAAAAAAGTAAAAGATGAGTTTGGGTCAGCGGAGATGTTCTTTTTCTCAACGTCGGGGTTTACGGACAAAGCCATGAAGCTGTGCAAGGAAAAGAACATTAAAATGCTCACTCCAGATGACTTGGGGATTGGTTTAGGGTGATAACCATGCGAATCGTCCCGCTCGCCTCTGAAAGCCTCGGTGTTAGGAGCCTGGCAACTTTCGTGGAAGCTGGAGGGATAAGAATTCTCATCGACCCCGGTGTCGCCCTCGGGCCGAAGCGCTACGGCCTCCCGCCGGCGAAAATCGAGCTCGAGACCCTTCAAAAGATGAGGCGGAAGATACAGGGCTACGCGAGAAAGGCCGATATCGTGACGATTTCCCACTACCACTACGACCACCATACCCCTTTCTTTGAGGGCCTCTACGAGAGTTCCAGCGAAGCCTTTGCGAGGGAAATCTACGAGGGGAAGCAACTCTTCATAAAGCACCCCACCGAGAACATCAACTTCAGCCAGAGGAAGCGGGCCTGGGCCTTCCTCAAGAAGGCGGAGCCGATGGCGAAGAGGGTTGAGTTCGCGGACGGGAGGAGCTTCGACCTCGGCGGTGTTACACTGGAGTTCTCCCCGGCCGTTCCGCACGGTAGCGAGGGTTCAAGGCTTGGCTTCGTGGTCATGGTTCTCATAGACGACGGAACCCGGTTAATCCACGCCAGCGACATACAGCTCCTGAACCGGCAGGCAGTCGAGTGGATAATCGAGAAGAACCCCGACGTTCTCATAACCGGCGGACCACCGACTTACCTCGGGAAGCGCGCCGAAGGGAGCTGGGAAACGGGAATTAAAAACCTCAACGAGATAATCCGCGAAACGAACGCCGAGGTAATCCTCGACCACCACATCGTCAGGGACAAGCGATATGGGGAGTTCTTCGACGAGCTTGAGAAGAGGCCGAAAACCTTCGCCGGCTTCCTGAAGGTCGAGGACAGGCCTTTGGAGGCCTACAGGCGGGAGCTCCACAAAATCGAGAGGGGCGAAAAGGCGGAGGTTCCCTTTTCAATCTCCCGAATCTCCTGATAAGGGAAAATCTTAAACTTCCATTTTTACATAGTCCAAATCAGGTGGTCGACATGAGGGACTTCTACATCGCCCACGAGGAGGATATAAAGGCCGGGAGGACGACGGACGTTTACTTTATCAGGACGAGGAAAATACTGACCGAGAAGGGAATCCACAGGAAAGTCTTCGCGGACGTTACAACGACTTCCCTTCCCAACGGATGGAAGTGGGGTGTTTTAGCTGGAATCGAAGAGGTAGCAAAGCTCCTCGAAGGTTTACCGGTGAACGTCTACGCGATGAGAGAAGGAACCATATTCCACCCTTACGAGCCAGTTCTCCAGATTGAAGGTTTCTATGAGGAGTTTGGAATCTACGAGACGGCATTGCTTGGAATGCTCAGCCAGGCGAGCGGAATAGCGACCGCCTCTTTGAGGGTCAAGATTGCCGCGAACTTCAAGCCGGTTTACTCCTTCGGGATAAGGCACATGCATCCGGCCATAGCGCCGATGATTGACCGCTCGGCCTTCATAGGTGGTTGCGACGGCGTGAGCGGTGTTCTTGGGGCTGAGATGATAGGGGAGAAGCCCGTTGGAACCATGCCTCACGCGCTTATTTTGACGGTCGGTGACCAGGTGAAGGCCTGGAAGTACTTCGACGAGGTTGTCGAGCCTGAAGTTCCGAGAACCGCTCTGGTTGACACGCTCTGCGACGAGAAGTTCGAGGCGCTGATGGCGGCCGAGGCTCTGGGCGAGAGGTTGACCGCAGTAAGGCTCGACACGCCGGGCTCGAGGAGGGGCAACTTCAGGAAGATAATCGAAGAGGTCCGCTGGGAGCTGAACTTGAGGGGCTACGACTGGGTGAAGATTTTCGTGAGCGGTGGGCTGAACGAGGAGAGCATAAGAGAGATAGTGGACGTTGCAGACGCCTTCGGCGTCGGCTCGGCCATAGCGAGCTCAAAGCCGATAGACTTCTCGCTCGACATCGTTGAGGTTGAAGGGAAGCCGATAACGAAGCGCGGGAAGCTGAGCGGGCGCAAACAGGTCTACCGCTGTGAGAACGGCCACTACCACCGCGTTCCTGCCGATAAAAAGCTCGAACGCTGTCCCGTCTGCGGAGCTAAGGTAGAACCACTCCTACAGCCCCTCATCGAGAACGGCGAGATAGTGGCCGAGCTCCCGAAGGCGAGGGAGATAAGGGAGTACGTCCTCGAGCAGGCCGAGAAGTTCAAGCTGAGCCTTGAATGAGCTCTTCTTTAGCTTTGTTTTTTAACTATCTGCAGAAAAGACCGACAAGGAATAGGAAAGAGAGGCCTTCAGGCCTCCTCAATGCTGATAGCGCTAACAGGGCAGGCCTCCATGGCCTCCTGAGCGCAGTTGTAGAGGTTCTCGTCCTCAATAACCTCGACAACCGGAACAGCCTTGCCCTCGTCGTTCATCTCGAAGACGTCCGGGCAGAGGCTAGCACAGATGGCGTCACCAATGCAGGTGTCCTGGTCGACGGTAACCTTCCACGCCATGGCACATCACCGGGCTTAAGTGGGCTCGGACGAATATAAACTTTTCGTTCCTAAAACCGGCGGTTTGAAACGATAGTCTGTGGAAAGGAAACCAGAAGAAAGCGAGGATGAACAAGAAAAGGCAGGATGGGTCAGTAAAGGCCCAGCCTCTTCTTGTACTCAGGGCTGATTCTGTCGGGTGTCCAGGGCGGGTCGAAGGTGAGCTCAATCTCGGCGTCTTTAACGCCCGGAATCTCAAGGATTTTGTCCTCCACTGCACGGAGAATCCACATGGTAAGCGGACAGCCTGGAGTTGTCATCGTCATCTTGACGTATACCGTGTTGTCAGGGTTGACCTTGAGGTCGTAGATGAGGCCGAGGTTAACGACGTCGATGCCAATCTCGGGGTCTATGACCTCCTTGAGCTTCTCAAGTATCATCTCCTCGGTTATCTTGACGTCCCCGGCTTCCTTCACTTCCCTCTCGCGGTTGATGGTTATCAGTCCGATACCCTCAAGCTTTCCGAGCTCGGAGTGGAGCTTTATGAGAACGTTATCGATGTCGGGCGTGTCCTTGGCGAGCGTTACGGTGACGTTCCCCTTCTCGTCAACCTCGATTGAGCGAATGAACTTCTCGTCAACGACGGATTTTACGACCTTTTCAACCTCTTCCTTCGTAACCATACTCACCACCGCTCCAACTTAAGAACTACACATTTAAACCTTTTGGGTCAAAGTTGGGAACTAACGGAGGAGAACGTCCTTCATCAGCTCGACGGCCATTTCCGGACTCAAAGCCCTTGCGCGCGTCTCCCTCAGAACTCTCTGAAGGGCCAAACGCTTCGTTGAAGGGGCTCGCCTGAAGAGCTCCCACAGGAGGGGACAGCCGAAGCTTAACTTGTATTCTCCGCCGATTATCCCGATAATCTCCCCCTTGTCGAGGGCGAGAAAGGCAGGAAAGTTGAGGATAACGATGCCGTCCTTCTCGTAAATCGAAATCAGACCCGAGCTGAGCATGTCGCCCGTTGCGAGGATTCCAATGCCAAGCTCCCTCGCCTTCCGTTCAACGGCTTCCATAACCATCGAGTGACAGCGACCGCATATCGGCGCGCCCTTTTCGATGAGGTCCCTCATCGTCTCCTCGTAACCAGGCACATCGACGAGTAAGGCCTTCTCTGAGCGGACCTTTTCGAGGGTTTTCTCACCCATCTGGGGCAGTCTCGCGGTTATTGGGACGACGTCAAAGCCTGCCCAGCGGAGGATTTTCAGCGTTGCGGTGCTGTCGGAGCCGGCGGAGAAGGCAACCGCTATCTTAACGCCCGTCGGCGTTCTTTTGAACTCCCTCCCTTCGAGGCGGAAGAGGAGGAGCTTCCTTAGCCGGGAATACGCGCTCTCACCTATCGCTCCCCTCACGCGCTCGAGGGCTTCAAGGTTGTAGCGGAGGCGGTAGCGTTTGACGGGGTCTTGAGTGGGAGTGAGCATGGAGAATGGTGGAGGTTTCTCTTTAAAAGCACTCGGGAAAACCTTAAAAGAGGCCTTACCCAACCCCGTTCACGAACCAAAAATGCTTCTGGAGGGATTCGAGATGAGGGAGATAATCGAGAGGGTTAAGGCCAGAACGAGCATTCCCGTTTACGAGAGGACGATAGAGAACGTTCTTTCGGCGATTCAGGCCAGCAGTGACGTGTGGCGCATCGTTGACCTCAGCGAGGAACCGCTCCCGCTCGTCGTGGCGGTTCTTGAGGCGCTCCACGAGCTCGGCCACATCGCCTTTGAGGGTTCGAACGTCATCCTCACCGAGAGCGGTAAACAGCTTGTCGAGAAGTACGGAATCGGGCCAAGGAGGGACTACACCTGCTCCCACTGCCAGGGCAGAACCGTTGAGCTTTCCGCCTTCAGCGACCTGCTCGAGCAGTTCAAGGAGATAGTCAAAGACCGCCCACAGCCGAAGCACGACTTCGACCAGGCATACGTTACGCCCGAAACCACCGTTGCCAGGGTTGCCCTCATGCACAGCAGGGGCGACCTCGAGAACAAAGAAGTTTTCGTCCTCGGTGACGATGACCTAACCAGCATCGCCCTGATGCTCAGCGGTCTGCCCAAGAGGATAGCGGTCCTCGACATCGACGAGAGGCTCATGAAGTTCATCGAGAAGACCGCCGACGAGCTCGGCTACTCCGACATCGAGATATTCACCTTCGACCTTCGCGAGCCCCTCCCGGACTACGCGCTCCACAAGTTCGACACCTTCATTACCGACCCGCCCGAGACCGTTCCGGCCATAAGGGCCTTCGTCGGCAGGGGAATCGCAACGCTGAAGGGTCCGGGTTGCGCCGGCTACTTCGGCATAACGAGGCGCGAGAGCTCCCTCGACAAGTGGCGCGAGATTCAGAGGCTCCTCCTCAACGAGTTCGGCGTCGTCATAACCGACATCATCAGGAACTTCAACGAGTACGTCAACTGGGGCTATGAAGAGGAGACGCGCGCCTGGAAGCTCCTCCCGGTCAAGGTCAAGCCGTCCTACAACTGGTACAAGAGCTACATGTTCAGGATTCAGACGCTTGAAGGCTCGAAGGGCTTCGAGGAGAAAATAGAAGTTGGCGACGAGCTCTACAACGACGAGGAAGCCTCGACCACATGAGGGTTGAAAGGCTCGCGGACTGCCTACGGAGAAAGCTTGGCCGGGTTCTCGGCCTCCACTCACTTATTCTCTACGGTTCCCTCGTCAGGGGCGATTTCATTCCAGGAACGAGCGACGTGGATTTCTTCGCGGTTCTTGAAGATGGAACGAACCCGGAGGAGGTTTTGAAAGAGCTAACTCCCGTTCTTGAGGAGTGTTCGGCTTTTCTCAACCCCGTTGAGGTTGATGTCGCCTGGGAGTGGGCATCGAACCTGAGCGACCCGCTCGGGAAAGGCTACCCCTACAAGTTCCTGACGGTCTATCAGCGGGATTTCAGAGAAAATCACGTTGTCCTGCTCGGGGAGGACGTAACTGACATTATTCCAGAGTATGCCCTGACCGAACTTCTCCCTGAAAGGCTCGAAGGGATAATGAGAAACCTCGGGCGCTTTGGGGGAAACAAAAAGATGCTCCACATCCTCGCCGGAGAAACTGCCAGGCTGATGGCGGTCCTCAACGGCTCGAGCCTGAGGAAGGACGACGTTCTCGCGACCCTTCGGAGGATTGGCGACGAAGAGGCACTCAGAATATACCGCGCCTACCTCGACGGCAGAAAAACGCCCTTCACAGAAGAGTTTTTGACGGAGTTCATAAGGAAAAGGGTGGAGGAGCTGAGGGCTTCACTTCTTCCGTGACTTCCGGCCCTTTGAGTTCCTCCTCAAGAGCGCCACGAGTCCGAGGAGCAGGAGAACCACTATGGCAACTATGTAGCCGAGGTATATTCCGCTTACTCCACTTGCACTCGTTGTTGTGAGCTCCGGGAGGGGCTTCTTCCAGACATCAGTGGCCTTAAAGCCGTTCACCGCCCTTGCGGTCACGATTAGGGGGTGCTTGGTCGGGTACACCATGACGTAGCCGTCGAGACCGTTCGTGCACATTCTTCCGGTGGTGTTCCCGTACAGCGTCCCGTCCTTAATCAGGTAGAAAGTGGCGTTCTCGAGGGTAACGGTGGTGCCGTTTACCGTGGGCTCGGGTATATCGGCGTAGAAGAACTCACGGAGGAAGCTGTATCCCCTCTCATAGGCCGTTGTGTTGGAGAGACCCGTCGCGAGGAGGGCCTTTAGAACCTCGGCGGTGCTCTTGACGTTGTCCGGTGAGCCGGCGGTGTAACCCCAAGCACCATCGGGATTCTGGCGCTTTTTGAGTATATCGAAGGTCTCCTGGAAGGCCTTGGTGTAGTTGAAGCGGTGGAACACCCTGAGGGCGTAGGCGTAGTAGTAGTTGGGATACCTGTCGGTCAGGTTGGACTCAAGCCAGTCGAGGACGGGGGTGTAGTTGAGGCTCACGTTCAGGCTCGAGAGGACCCAGACCACGTAGGCGGTGTTGTAGAAGTTGCCCCAGTGATGATTGCTCTCGTTCTTCAGGAGGTAGTTCACCTCGCGGTCGTAGGGCTTTCCGAGGAGGTGGTTAATCCTCGCTATCTCCGCCACCATCCAGGGCTTGAGCTTCTCAAGCTGGAAGTTCGAGAGGTCAACGGTGCGGTTGCACTCGAGGTAGTACTTGGCCAAGACGACGGCCTCCCACTCGAACTTGGGCTTTACCTTGAGCATGTACGGGCATGCAACGGGCTTTAAATCCGAAAAGCCGGGAAGCTGGGCGGTCTCGAGCAGGTCGGGGGGCTGGTACTTCAGCGTCCCCCAGAAACCGAAGTGGACGGATTTAATCAGCTCATCGGCGTACTTTCTATCGCCGGTCGCGTAGAGGAGGAGCGCCAGGGACGCGGGGTCGTCGAGGTCGGAACTTATTTGAACGTTCTTTCCGGTGAGGTATGAGATTGCGAAGGCCTTGTAGAGGGCATCAACGCCCGTAGCCTCAACGCTCTTGAGCTTATCAAGGTCTCCAAATGCCATGTAGCCGAATATCTTATCCATCGTCGTCTGAGGCTGGTGGGTCTGGAGGTAGTAGAGACCGTTGTTTATCGCCTTGTCAACGGGAATCCAGGAGTACTTGAAGTCCTTGTACTCCTTCAGTGCAATCACCGCAAGGGCTGTATCGGTGTAGTCCCCGAATGAACCATCATCCTTCTGTTTGTATAGCAACCAGTAAACGCCCGCGTGAATGGTCCTGTTGAACAGGCCCCTCGCTATCGACTCACCGCGCATGAGGGCCATAAGAGCGAGTGCCGTGTACTTAGCCTGGGGAGCCATGCCGTAGCGGTAGGCCCAGGCTCCATCTGGAGTCTTGAGCCTCATAAGCCAGGTGTCGGCTTCGAGAACGTACTGGTAATCGTGGGACTTGTAGAGGGCTATCGCCGCCAAAGCCGTCGCGGGTATGGTGGGCGTGTAAACGTACGGGACTTCCCTCGCCTGAACCCCGTGAACAGATGCCAGCGGAAGGACGAGGAGAATCGCCAGGAGAACCGCTGATGCTTTCTTCATTTCAACACCTCCAAGGGAAAAGAAAGAAGAGGGGTTAAAAAGGCTTCATCCGTAGTATATCTTTACCTGCAGGAAGTAGTTGGCGGACCAGTAGTAGGTGTCGTAGGCGTAGACCACGAAGTACCAGGTTCCTGCCTGCGGGTTGTCGTAGCTCACGTACTCGTTCGAGCCGGATGAGGTCGAGCTGGTGACGAGGTTCTGGTTGGGGTCGTAGAGGTAGAGGTCGAGGTCGTCGTAGCTGTTTCCGTAGAGGTAGCCCTCAATCTTGGTGGCACCGCTGTCGACGGTAACGGTGTCAACGACGTAGTCGTGGTAGCTGACGCTTCCGGTGAAGTTCTTAACGACGACGGTCGGGGTCGGGGCCGGAGCGGGCTGGGTGGTGTTGGTCTCGTTGGTCGGAGTGCTCGGGGTGCTCGGCTCGCTCGGGGTGGTGGTAGTGCCCTCGCTGACGGTTCCGCCCTCGTCGAGTATCTCAAGGTTGTAGTTGGCGCTACCCGAGTAGCTCACGATAAGGAAGTACCAGGTTCCCGGAGTGGGGTTCCTGTAGGCAACCTTCTCGAAGCCGTAGTAGCCGGTGTTGGAGTAGTCAACGAGCTGGCCGTTCGGGTCGTACATGTAGAGGTCGAGGTCGGCCTGCGGGTTGTCCCAGGTGAGGAGCGCCGCTATCCTGGTGGTTCCACTGCTAACGGTAACCTCCTTGGTGACGTTCTGCTTGTCGGCGAGGTAACCGGTGATGACAACCTTGGAGTCCTGGTCGTACTTGAGGGCCTCGTAGACGTTTATCCTGCCCGCACCGTAGGCGATTCCAGCGATGGCGCTCGCGTTGACGACGTCGGCGGTTATCTCGAGGACGTGCTTAATCTTGTCCGGGGTCCAGTCGGGGTGAGCCTCCCTGAGGAGGGCAACGGCACCGCTGACGTGCGGGGTGGCCATTGAAGTTCCGGGGGCGGCGACGTAGTACTGGCCAACGAGCTGGTCGGTGAGCTGAGTGCCAGCGGCCCTGTCGGAGATAATCCAGTTACCTGGAGCGACAACCTCGGGCTTGAGCCTGCCGTCCGCGGTCGGGCCCCTGCTGGAGAAGCTGGTGATGACGTCGTTCTTGTCAACGGCACCGACGGTGATGACGTCCGGGGCGGCGGCGGGTGAGCCTATGGTGTAGGTGTCCGGTCCGCTGTTTCCAGCGGCAACACAGACGACTATTCCGGCCTCCCAGGCCTTGTCAACTTCCTGGCTGAGGGCGTCGGTTCCGTCGGAGCTCTGGCTTGAGCCGAGCGAGAGGTTGATGACGCTTATGTTGTACTCGTCCTTGTGCTGGATGACCCAGTCAACACCGGCTATGATGGTCGAGATTGAACCGCTACCGTCGGCACCAAGGACCTTAACGCCGACGAGCTTGGCGCCGGGAGCAACACCCTTGTACTGGCCGTTGCTGGCGGCACCGGTGCTGGCTATGATTCCGGCGACGTGGGTTCCGTGACCGTTGTCATCGTAGGGGGTGGTCTTGTTGTTCACGAAGTCCTTCCAGCCGATGACCTTGCCCTGGAGGTCCGGGTGGGAACCGTCTATACCGGTATCGATAACGGCGACAACAACGCCACTTCCATCGTAACCGACGTTCCAGACCTCGGGCGCGGAAATCTGGGCGGTTGACTCGTCAAGGCCCTCAAGGTCGACCTGAACCTGGACCTTGTAGTCGTCCTGGATGAACTGGATTCCCTGAACATCGAGTCCGTTGATAACACCGGCGTCTGAGAGGCCGGCAAGGACGAGAAGGTACTTGACCGGAATCTTAACGGCCACGGCCGGGATGGCGTGGTAGTCGTACTTTATCTTGGCACCAAGGAACTTGAGTATCGGCATCGCCTTATTCTTATCTGCCTGGCTGTTGAACATTATGATTGTGCTTATCTCAGTGTTCGGGTTCATTCCCTGGACTTTCTGGAACAGCTTTGGCGTGAGCAGTCCGTAGTTCTTCGGACCATGGGTCGCAACGTTGGCATGACCGCCGACAGAGGCAGCCGCTGCGAAACCAAAGGTCATACCTACAATCAATATTGCCAACAGGAGTGCCTTTGCCTCCTTCATACGCTACACCTCCATGTACAGCATGCCCCCCATATGGGCATCTTAGACATTGTATGGTCTTTGGTTAAAAACTTTGCGCAACAATATACTTTTCGTATCAGTACATTGGCTCAATGTACATGTATTTGGCACACTATCCCAAAAACGCATAACAAAATGCACGGTATAACCGATGAATATTCTACAAAATCAACTCAGATTCACGCCAAAAGAAACAACACGCAGACGTGCATAGTAATCAAGATAAAAAAGAATATGTAACAGGTTGAAAAAATTACAACCCTTCCAATCCGAGCTCCTTGAGTTTCTCCTCTGGTATCTTGCCGTCCTCGGTCCAACCACGGAACTTGTAGTACCTTGGAAGCATGAGGTGGAGCCTGACGACGTGGCCCTTGTTCGGTCCATTCTTGACAGGTTCCTCGAGGAGCCTCTTCGGCAGGGTATCCTCCTTGAGCGGGTCGAGACCGGCGCGGAGGTTGAAGAGCCTCTCGGCGTTCCAGATGCGCTCGCCTATCTTCATGTACTCCTCGGTCGAGAGGTCCCAGCCGAGGGCCGCGTTCAGCATGTCGCGGTAGTCGTCGGCACCGAGACCGAAGGTCGTGAAGACACACAGTCCAGCGGCGTCGATGAGCGCCGTGAGGTCCTGGAACGTGATGACCATCTTGACCTTCTCGTCGCTTATGTCGTGCGGGTCCATCTTGTATGGGTAGCCGAGAATCTCGGGGCTAATCATGTACTGCTTGATGTGACAGCCACCGCGGTTGTTGGTGGCGTAACCGAGGCCGTGACCCTCAGCTCCACGCGGGTCGTAGGCTGGAAGCTCCTGCTTCTTGACGCCCATGAAGTACTCGACGCCGTTGTACATCTCGGCCAGGCGGTAGCCACCTTCAGCAAGCTTGTCACCGAAGCCCTCGCGCTTGGCAATCTTCTCGATGTAGTAGTGGAGCACTTCGGTGTTGCCCCACCTGAAGGGCGGAGCGTCCTCGCCGAGGTCCTCCTGCTTGAGCAGACCCTTCTCGTAGAGCTCCATGGCAGTTGCCAAAGTTCCACCGAGGCTTATGGTGTCCATACCGTACTCATCGGCGAGGTGGTTGGCCTCGATGATGCTCGCGAGGTCGTTTATGCCGTTGTGAGCTCCCAAAGCCCAGATGCTCTCGTACTCCGGTCCCTCGGTGATGCCGAGCGTTGGAAGCCGGTTAACCCTTCCACATCCAATTGGACAGGCGTAACAGGGCTTGTTCCTGACGAGGTACTTGGCGGCCATAGCTTCACCGCTCTGCTCCTCCGCGTACTCGAACTGGCTGTACTGGAAGTTCCTCGTTGGGTAAAGGCCGTTCTGGTTGATTATGTTAACGAGAACTGCCGTTCCGTACTTGGGAAGTCCACCGCCGGCAGTCGGGTCGTTCCTGAGCTTGTCGGTCTTCTCCTTGACTACCGATGTGAACTTCGCCCTGTCTGCAACTTCAACGCGCTTGTGGCCTCTGACCACTATCGCTTTAAGCTTCTTGCTTCCCATAACCGCTCCAACACCGCCCCTACCCGCGGCGCGGTGCTCGTCGTTCATAATGGCCGCGAAGCGGACGAGGTTCTCACCAGCGGGTCCGATGAGTGCAACCCTTATGCGCTTGTCCCCTATCTCCTCCTTGAGGGCCTCCTCGGTCTCGGTTGAGGTCTTGCCCCAGAGGTGGCTCGCGTCCCTAAGCTCAACGCTCTCGTCGTTTATGTACAGATAAACCGGGTGGTCTGAAGCGCCCTCGACTATTATCGCGTCCCAGCCCGCGAACTTGAGCTCCGCTCCGAAGAAGCCACCGGAGTTTGCCATTGCAATGTAGCCGGTCAGCGGGCTCTTGGTTATCACCATGTACCTTCCGCCCGTTGGAGCGGTGGTTCCGGTCAGCGGACCGGTGGCAAAAATCATCTTGTTCTCCGGACTCAGCGGGTCAACGGTCGGGTCCATCTCCTTGAGGAGGTAGTATATGCCGAATCCCCTCGTGCCAAGCCACTTCTTGGCAAACTTCTCGTCGAAGTGCTCTTCCTTTATTGAACCGTCCGTAAGGTTCACTCTCAGAATCTTACCCCAGTAGGCGTACATACTTCGATGCCTCCAGCTGTTGTGCGAATCATTTTTGTACATTGATGCTAATAAACTTGACGAAAGCAAAAAAAGGGAACAAGAATGAACATTGAAAGCACATCTGTTTAACTACCAGAAGCCCTTCATGCCCTTCTCCGGAATCGGGCAGAGAACTATGCGCCTCGACCACAGGCAGTCGGCACAGCTCGGCGTGTTGCCCCAGCAGTCGTAGTTCGTATCCTGCACAAAGGAGCAGGACTCGTTCAGCGGGCAGTCGGTACAGCTCGGGTAGAGGGAGTTCTTGACAACGTAGCGGAACCAGCTGTATTCCCTGCTCGTCCATATCTCCGCCAGGCTCTTCTCGCGGACGTTGCCAAAGGAGTGCGCGTAGACCTTCTTCTCCCTGCCGAGGACTATCTCGGGGTAGGTGTGCAGGAAGCGGTAGCAGGGAGCAACTTCGCCGTCCCACCTAACGACCGCCACCTTCTTGTCAACGAACTCGCACTTTCTCTCTGTTCTCAGGGAGAACTCCGCTATCTTGTGAAGGTAGCCGTGGTAAATCGCCTCAAGCTTGTCCACGATGGGCTTCATGTCAACGGAACCGTCGTAGACTATCAGCTCCGCGTGCTCCTTGGTGATTGGAATCAGGTTCGAGATGAGCAAAGTGTCAACGCCGAGAGAACCAACGTAGTGCGCTATCTCCGGCAGTTCCTTGTAGTTCTCCTTGGTTGCAACCACCTCGACGCCGATGTGGGGAACGTCGCTTCCGAGCCTCTTCTTTACCTCCTGAATCTTCCTTATGCGCGAGCTGGTGTAGTCGGGCTTTATGTGGCCGATGTCAACCGGCTGAGTCGGCACGGAGTCAATGGAGAAGTATATGAGGTCGAGACCGAGCTTTACAAGTTCTTCGATGCGCCTGTCGGTGAGAAGGAATCCGTTGGTGCTTATTCCAAGGGCAAAACCGCGCTTCTTAACTTCCCTCGCCATGTCCATGAAGCGCGGGTGAACGGTCGGTTCGCCGATTCCACCGAAGTAAACCATCTCCAGCTCTGGAAGCTCTTCGGCGTCATCGAGAATCTTGAGGAACAGCTCCCAATCCATGTCGCCCTCGGGGTCGTCCCAGTACTGCTTGAAGCACATCTCACAGCGAAGGTTACAGCGGTTGGTTATCTCTATGTAGAGGTAGTGGATGTCCGGCTTCTTGGGGATAAGAACCTTGTAGTCCGACAAATCGAAAAGGTGGTGGTCCTCCATATTCGACACCTAAGGGAGGGGTTAAACGGAACCGCTTATAACGGTTGGTGGGCAGAAATGGGTAAGGAGCAAAGCTTATAAGGGCTCCCCCTGTTATCCCGTCGGGATGGGCCGGTAGCTCAGCCTGGTTAGAGCGCGGGGCTTTTAACCCCGTGGCCGCGGGTTCGAATCCCGCCCGGCCCGCCATAGAAACCTTGCCGGGCAAAGTTTCATCAAAGTTGGTAGCTCCTTCTGGAAAGCTATTTTGAGTGATTTTCTTATTGAATGGCCACTTTGAGAGTGAGAACTTTTCAAATTGCCCCTTGGTTATGGGTTTACATTTAAAATCGACGCCCGAAGAGCGTCAAGAAGAGGGCAAACCCTCCTGTAGGGTGCTGTTTTTGTGGTCTCCAGTTGGAAAGAGCGATTTTGTGAGTAAAATCGATTTTATTGGGGTCCTCAACGAGGAGCTACTAACTTTTGGTGAAGCTTTTTCCAAAAGCTTCAGCGCTGGCGGAAGGTTAAGTGCATTTTTTAAAATGCAAGTTTTAGGGGGTTTCTACTGGATTTGCTCCATCTGTGAGTGTTTCACTTGGAGAAGGCGCCCGAAGGGCGCCGATATGAAGTTGAAACTAATCAGAGAGTTTGATTTTAGTACTAAACCCCCTGTGAATTGCCCTTGGGTAGTGCACTGCTGACTTTTTGCCCTTTGGGGAGAAAGGGCGCTCTTTTCGCCAGCCTTTCTTAACGGCTGTGGGCAAAGTTTCATCAAAGTTCGTGATTCTCTTTGAAATGCTGTTCGTTGAGTAGATTTCTGCTCGAGTAGCCCTTTTTGGGGGTGGGTCATTTTGGGACAAAAAGCCCACGGGAAAAGCGAGGCCCTCAAACGAGATTCGGCTGATTACTGGCGTAAGAAACGGGTTCACCTTTACTTGTACGAGGGTTTGGTCGGGGAAGTTCGCAGTAGAGGCTACAACTTGTCGCAGGTGGTGAACATGATTCTCGCGGCAATTGTCTCACAAGAAGACGCTATCTCAAAGCTCCAAAAGCAGATTGTGGTGCGGTGGCCGGGATTTGAACCCGGGTCACCGGCTTGGAAGGCCGGTGTCCTAGACCAGGCTAGACTACCACCGCACAGAAAGTGGTGGGGCGAGGGGGATTTGAACCCCCGACACCCGGATCTTCAGTCCGGCGCTCTCCCAGGCTGAGCTACCGCCCCACGCCCAAAGATAAGGGCAAGGAAGAGATTTATAAATCTTGCGGTGGCAAATGAACAGAGGTGGACATCAAATCTTCGGCTCCACCGCGTAAACGGTCCTGTCCTCCCCTATGCCCTCGATGAGACCGCGGTGCCTCCGGACACAGCTCTCACATTCACCGCAGTGTATCGGCTTCCCGTCCTCTGTGAAGCCCTTCGGCATGTAGCAGGAGTTTGAGTACTCGTACTTCGCGCCGAGCTCCTTAAGGAGCTTTGCTATACCTTTTTTGTCAAGGTTTATGAGCGGGGCAACGACTTTCACCTCGGCCATCGTCCCATACTTTAGCATCTCGTTCATCTTCTCAACGAACTCGGGCGTGTTGTCCGGGAAAGTGGCACCTTCCTCCGCGTTGAAGCCGACGATTATGTCCCCTCCGCCGAGAGCATCGAGCAGTGAAGCCGCGACCGCTATCAAAACCACGTTACGAGCCGGAACCCAGACGCTTTTGGCCGTCTCCTTTGCCCTCTCAAAGTCCTCGAGCTCCTCTGCGGTTACCTTCGGCGTCTCCCCGCCGACGAGCGTCGTTCCGCAAAGCTTTGAGAACTCCTCGAGGAAGTCAAGGCGAACTATCTTCAGCGGGACGTTCAGCTCCTTCGAGAAGAACTCCGCGACTTTGTTAGTAACGCGCTCCTCGTTGCTCCCGTAGTTGATGACGAGCATTATGACCTCGTCGTAGTTCTTCTTCGCCCAGTAGAGGCAGGCCGTTGAATCGAGTCCACCGGAAAACAGCACCACCGCGCGCTTCATCTTTCTCACCCAGCTCAAATCCAATTTTGAAGGCTTAAAGTTTTCCGGAAGTTCGATGTCACTTGTAGCCTCATTGAGAGCCTCTTCCGTGGCTTTTTCTATTTCTTCAGGATTCAAATCTCTGCCCAACGAGAGCGTTTTCCACTCCTTCATAATTACTCCTCCAGCGCCAGGCCAACTATCTCCTCCACGCTCGAAAAGCCCTCGCTTTCGAGGTAGGCTTCGATGCCCTCGTTGATTTCCCTGAATACTCTCCAGCCCCTGAGTGAGACCGCCGTTCCAATCTGAAGCGCCGAAGCTCCGGCCAGGAGAAACTCAACGGCGTCCTGCCACGTGGTTATTCCGCCGATGCCTACCACCGGAACCTCAAGAACCCTCGCAAGGTCATAGACAGCCCTGAGCGCGACTGGCTTAACGCCGGGCCCGGAGTAGCCTCCAACGCGGTTGCTGAGGACTGGTTTCCTCGCGTAGATGTCAATGGCAACGGCCTTGAGAGTGTTTATCGCCGAGACGGCATCTGCACCGGCCTTCTCAGCCGCCAAGCCGAGCTTCGTGATGTCGTCGATGTTCGGCGTCAGCTTCGCGATAACCGGCCTGTCCGTCGCGTCCTTGACGGCCTTCACAACCTCGTAGACGTTCTCCGGGTTCTGACCGATTTCCATACCGTAGCCCTTCGCGTGGGGGCAGCTGAGGTTCAGCTCGAAGGCATCCGCCACATCGCTCAGCTTTTGGGCTAAGAAGGCGAACTCCTCCGGCGTTCCGCCGAAAATCGAGACTATCAGCGGGAAGTCGAAGGTGTAACCCTCAACCATCTCAAGGAAGCCCTTCCAGCCGGGGTTTGGGAGGCCCATCGCGTTTATCAAGCCGTAAGGAAGCTCGACGATTGTGGGGTTGTCGTAACCTTTCCTCGGCTCGATTCCGATTGATTTCGTAACGACTCCTCCGGCACCTTCCTCGTGCGCTCGAATCCACTGCTCTGGAACTTTGTCGTTGATTCCAGATGCGAGAATGAGCGGGTTCTCGAACCTTATTTCGAAGAGCTCGACCTCAAGGCTCGCCATCTTGACACCTCAAAGGCAAAAAGAGGGAGGAACTTTAAGCCTTTTGGATTAGTTCCAGCATCTCTTCGCCGTAGTGGAAGACGCCCGGGAAGCCACCGGTGTGGATGAAGAGCACCGTTTCGCCGAGTTCTCCCCTCTCGGCCAGCTCCATGAGACCGTAGAAGGCCTTTCCGGTGTAGACAGGGTCGAGGATTATCCCCTCGCTCGTGCCGACGAACCTTATTAGCTCGGCGACCTCCTTCACTATCTTTCCATATGCCCCGAAGCCGTAGTCGTGGATTTCTGGCTCTGGAACTTCAACGGTAACGCCCATCAGCTCCGACGCCTGAAGGGCGAGGCTTTTAACGCGCTCTCCAAGGCCTTCAACGAAGCCACCGACGTCCATACCGACGACCTTCCATGGGGCCTTCACGAGGGCCGAGCCAAGGAGCAGGCCCGCCAGAGTTCCCCCACTGCCGACGGCGTCAACGACCGAGTCGAACTCAACGCCGAGCCTCTTCATCTGGGCGTGGATTTCTCCAACGGCCCTCACGTAACCGAGCGTTCCAACGGGAGAGGCTCCACCCGCTGGAATGAGGTAGGGTTTTCTGCCCTCCTTTTTCAGCTCTTCGGCGACCTTTTGAGCAATCGGCCACAGCTCGCTCGTCTTCTCGACGCTGTAGACCCTCGTCTCGATTCCCATGAGCCTGTCGAGGAGGTAGTTGCCCTTGAGCTGTTCCTTACCGCGAAGAACGAGAACGGCATCCAACCCGAGGCTTTTTGCAGCGAGAGCGGTAACGAACGCATGATTGGAGTGAACGGCACCGGTTGTTATGACCGTGTCGCAACCCCTGGCTATCGCATCGCCGAGGAGGAACTCAAGCTTCCTAACCTTGTTCCCGCCGATTCCGAAGCCGGTCAAGTCGTCGCGCTTGACGTAGACGTCAACCCCGAGCCTTTCGCTGACCTTCGGGAGGTACTGAATCGGGGTCTCCCACTTTATCAGCTCGACCCTGGGAAACCTCGCGAGAAGGGAACCTATCTTCGGGTGCATCGAAACCACCGTTAAGATTTGGATAGAACCGTTCAAAAGTTTAGCGACGGCGGGCGCGCCCGGGGGTGGGAACCCTCCGCCGCGCCCCTCCACCGGGGCTCCCTCACCCCCGCTACCCCGGGAGCGCCGAACGTCCCGCCTACCGCTGCTCCCTTCCGGGCCTGGCGGAGTTCGGCGGGCAAAGGGCGTTAGCCCGGCCCTCCAGCCGGACCTCGCCCACCGCCGGCCCCCCGGGACGAGGGCTCATCGTTGCACCCCGGCTTCGGGGCGCGGTTTTGGGAACCGCCCCCCGGGCTTCGGCCCCGGCATATCGGCGGTTTCCGGTTACAGGGGACGCCGAACCCCCCGGCCTAGCCCGCCGCCAACGTTAGTTCCAAGCCCGGATATATAAAGGTTTGGTAGCTCGAAAACCAAAGGTTGCCCACCATCGGGTTGAAAAATTTTCATAAGCCCGTGGGAGCATTCGCTCATAGGTGACGCTTAATGCGCCTCAATGAACATCCTGTTCTCAGGTTTGAACGCGGTAGAGAAGTTACAATATACTTCGAAGGAAAACCTATCAGGGCCTACGAGGGCGAGACGATAGCAACAGCTTTACACGCCTCGGGAATTAGGGTCCTCAACTACTCCCCGAACGAAAAGCGCCCGAGGGGCCTCTTCTGCGCCATCGGCAAGTGTTCCTCCTGCCTGATGGTCGTCAACGGGATTCCAAACGTCAGGACGTGCATAACCCTCGTCGAGGACGGCATGAGGATAGAGCGCCAGCACGGAAGGTCCAGGCTCCCGACGAAGGCCAAGCCACCGGAATTCAAAGATGCGAAGGTCGTTAGGGCGGACATCATCGTGGTAGGTGGTGGTCCTGCGGGCCTGATGGCGGCAATCCACGCATCGAGGGCCGGAGCGAAGGTTGTTCTCATAGACGAGAACCACACCCTCGGTGGCCAGCTCGTCAAGCAGACCCACAAGTTCTTTGGAAAGCGCGAGCAGTTCGCGGGAGTCAGGGGAGTGGAAATCGCGAGAATCCTCGAGGAGGAGCTGAGGAAGAGTGAGAACGTCGAGGTCTTTCTCGAAACCTCTGCCGTCGGCATCTTCCAGGAGGACGAAGAGAAGCTCATCTTAGCCGTCAGAAAGGAGCGTGAGCTGATAGAGTTCCGGGGAAGGGCGGTTATCGTCGCCACCGGCGCGATGGAGAGGATGATTCCCTTCGAGAACAACGATTTACCCGGGGTTTACGGCGCCGGAGCAATCCAGACGCTCATGAACACCTACGGCGTCAAACCCGGAGACAGGGTTCTCATCGTTGGAGCGGGAAACGTGGGGCTTATCCTCGCCTACCAGCTCATTCAGGCCGGCGTCGAGGTGAAGGCGATAGTTGAGGCCATGCCCAAAGTCGGAGGCTACTTCGTCCACGCGGCGAAGGTCAGGCGCCTTGGAGTTCCGATACTCACGAGACACACCATCCTCCGCGCCGAAGGAAGGGAAAAGGTCGAGAGAGCCGTTGTGGCCCAGCTCGACGAGAACTGGAGGCCGATTCCGGGAACCGAGAAGACGTTCGAGGTCGACGTCATAGCGCTCGCCGTTGGCCTGAGGCCCAGCATCGAACTGCTCCACCAGGCCGGCTGTCAGATAAAGTACGTCCGCGAGCTGGGTGGCCACGTGGCGGTTCGCGACGAATGGATGGAAACGACCGTTCGGGGAATCTTCGTTGCGGGGGATTCGGCCGGGATTGAGGAGGCAACCACCGCGATGCTCGAGGGCAAGATAGCGGGAATAGCAGCAGCGCTGAGGCTCAGAATAGCGAACGAGAGCTGGGTTGAGGAGATAGAGAAGGCCCAGCGCGACCTCGACGAGTTCCGCTCCGGGCCCTTCGGCAGGCACGTGGCGGAGGGGATTAGGAAAATACTCGCGGAGGCGAGAGCATGAGCGAGGTACCGCCCTACCTTCAGAGGGGATACATAACCCCGGAGGAGCTGTTCTCGATAATTCCGAAGCCGAGCGAGGAGAGGCTCAGGAAGAGGCCCGTTGCAGTTCCCGAGTGCCCCCAGGAGATACCCTGCGCCCCGTGCAGGGAGATATGTCCGACGGGCGCGATAAACATGCCCACCCCGAACGACCTGCCGATTGTCGACTACGACAAGTGCATCGGTTGCTCCCTCTGCGTCCAAATCTGTCCAGGTCTGGCGTTTTTCATGGTGCACTACGTCGGCGACAAAGCGCGCATAACGATGCCCCACGAGCTTCTTCCAGTTCCGGAGCGGGGCGAGGAGGTCGTTCTCCTCAACAGAGTCGGCGAGCCGGTCGGAAAGGGGAAGGTAATCACCGTCGTCCCGAGGGAGAAGAGCAAGGGCGACACGCCGATACTCGTCGTCGAGGTGCCGATTGAGCTGGCCTGGGATGTTCGGGCGGTTAGGGTGGTGAGAGAATGACCGGGAAGAAAATCGTCTGCCGCTGTAACGACGTAACGGTTGAAGACGTCGAGAGGCTCATCGATTCCGGCGTCACGGACATCGAGGAAATTAAAAGGCTCCTCCGCGTCGGCATGGGGCCGTGCCAAGGGAGGACGTGCATTCCAATCGTAATCTCAATCCTCGCAAGGAAGACCGGGAAGAGGCCCGAGGAGATACCGCTCCCGAAGGCGAGGGTCCCGATTCGGCCGGTCCGCGTAGAGGTCATCGTGGGTGGTGCCGATGAGTAGAATCGCGGTAATCGGAGGCGGAATAATCGGGGTCGCCACGGCCTACGAGCTGGCCAAGCTCGGCGAGGAGGTTGTCCTCTTCGAGAAGAACTACTTCGGCTCAGGCTCCACCTTCCGCTGTGCCACTGGAATACGCGCCCAGTTCACAGACGAGGCCAACATCAGGCTCATGAAGCACTCGGTTGAGCGCTGGGAGAAACTCGAGGAGGAGCTTGAGGCGGATATAGGCTTCAACCAGACCGGCTACCTGTTCTTGGCGACGAGCGAAGAAGAAGTTGAGGCGTTCAAAGCCAACATAAAGTTGCAGAACCGCTTCGGCGTCCCGACGAGGCTCATCGACATGGATGAGGCGAAGGAGATAGTGCCCATCCTCAACACCGAGCCGTTTTTGGCGGGAGCGTGGAACCCGAAGGACGCCAAGGCGAATCCCTTCAAGACGCTCTTCGCCTATCTGCAGAAAGCGAGGGAGCTTGGCGTTGACGCGCGCGAGCACACAGAGGTCGTTGGATTTGAGCGCGAAGGAGAGACCATAATCGCCGTAAAGTTCAGGAGCAACGGGAAGGTTGAGAGCGTTAAGGTTGACGCGGTTCTAAATGCCTCCAACGCCTGGGCGCCCCTAATCAACGAGATGGCGGGCTTAAAGCGCGACCTCGTCCCGATTAAGGCCTACAAGCACCAGCTCGTCAAAACGGAACCGCTTGAGAGGGGACAGGCAGAGCCTTTGGTGTGCCCGCCAGCGTGGGAAGACGCCTACATAATTCAGGACGGCGAGGACGGCGGAATCATCTGCGGTGCTGGGATAGAGCACGAGGCGAAGAGTTTAGACGACGTTGAGCCGACCTACGACTTCCTGCGCGGGGTTCTCCGCTACGCCGTGAGAATCGCTCCCCCGCTCCGCTACGCCCACGTTGTGAGGCAGTGGGCCGGCTTCTACGCCAAAACTCCCGACAGCAACCCGGCAATCGGGAAGCTCCTCGAAAACTTCTACATCGCGGCGGGCTTCTCTGGACACGGCTTCATGATGGCACCGGCCGTTGCCCAGGCCATGGCCGAGCTAATCTCGAAGGGTCGTTCTAAGGTTTCCCTGAACTGGGAGTGGTACGACCCGTACAGATTCGAGCGCGGAGAGCTGAGAAGCTCAGCGTTCCAGATTGGGTGATTTTCATCGGTTCTTTATTTTTCCTCATCAGTTAACACTTCGATGATAGGGATTCCATCGAAGTCCCTGTCAAGGGTAACGAGTCTTTTGATTCCGTTTTCAACCATTGAACCCAGTATCTTCGCATCGTGAAACAGAAGGCCATATTTCTCGGCCAGACTAAGAGCAAGGAATATATCAGGGTCCTTCACAATCTCCATATCATAACTGGCTATAAACGAGAGAACTTCTTCATTGGACTCTCGAATCAAAGCTCTACCTTCCTCAGTCTTGAGAAATTTCTTCAGGTCGTATATGCTACGAACTCCCCGTTTTGAAGCTTTTCTGCGTAGGGTTACGTACACGCACTCGTCAATGACTGTCTCAGAGACTACGGGATACTTTGCAAGGGACAGCAAACGAGTTGCTCTCTCAGTAAGCTCCGTTTCAAAAATCACGTTCAAAAGGACACTGCTATCCACGAAGGTCGCGGTACTCCTCAAGATACTCACGTAGCTCCCTCCAGGAGGCCTTCTCACGTTTTACACGTCTTCCCCCCACTGCAAGGGAACGCAGAACCTGCGCACGTGCAAACACTTCCGCTAGCTCGCCGATGACCTTCTCGTCCGCCCCCTCAGGAACTCGAACTCTCACGGTAATTTCCATCACTCAACCCTCAACGTTTATTCTCCCCCAACTTGATAACGCTTTCGATTAACATCCCTCCGTCAAGAAAAAGGTTATAAATCGAGCCGATTAGCACCGTGAGGGTCGTCATGAGAATCGTCTTCGACATAGGTGGTTCTGTTCTCGTTCCCGAAGACCCGGACGTCGAG
The DNA here is from genome assembly GCF_012027635.1 of Thermococcus sp. 21S9. NCBI lineage: Archaea > Methanobacteriati > Methanobacteriota > Thermococci > Thermococcales > Thermococcaceae > Thermococcus > Thermococcus sp. 21S9. Next base: position 944,786 of record NZ_SNUS01000001.1, on the reverse strand, counting down.
TTCATCAAGGCGATAGCGTACGAGCTCATCAAGATAAGCGAGGACCACGAGGTAGCGGTGGTAGTCGGCGGTGGAAAGGTCGCCAGGAAGTACATCAAGGCCGCGAAGACCTTCACGCCCAACGAGACCTTCAAGGACTACATAGGAATCCACATCACGAGGGCGAACGCGATGCTTTTGATAGCCGCCCTTGGCGAGAAGGCCTATCCCTTCGTCATTCAGGACTTCCGTAAGGCGTGGGAGGTCATACAGCTCAAGAAGATACCGATAATGGGCGGAACTCACCCGGGCCACACGACCGATGCCGTCTCCGCGCTCCTCGCCGAGTACCTTCAGGCCGACCTTCTGGTGGTTGTCACCAACGTGGACGGCGTCTACGACTCCGACCCGAGGAAGAACCCGAACGCAAAGAAGCTCGACAGGATAACGCCGGAAGGGCTCGTCGAGATTGCGATGGAGGCCGAGAGCAAAGCCGGCGGAAGCGGTGTCGTTGATGCCTTGGCGGCGAAGTTCATCCAGCGCGGGCGGATAAGGACCTACATCGTCGGCAAGAAGGACGCCTATCACCTCTTCGACGTTGTCAGAGGGAAGCACAGCGGGACTGTGGTGGAGCCTTGAAGTCTTTCTTTTGATTTTGGTTGCTGGCTAATTTTGCTGAGCCAAAATGTTTTTATCATCGAGTTCGGTAATATAGAGCCATGTGTAAGAGGGAAGATTTTGGGAACTGCGACCCTGAAACTGCCAACCAAGAGTACTGCATTTTTCACAAGCCGAAAAAGAGTGAGGAAGAGGCGAGGGAGTTTTACAGGAAGTTTCTGGAGCGGTTTAAGCCGAGGGTTGAGGAGATTGAAGTTGGCGGAAGGAAGATAAAGAGGCTGGTTTTTGAGGAGGCTGTAGATGCAAGGGGGTATGTATTTCCCGAGGTTCCTGATGTGCCTATCAAATACATAGATGAAGAAGGCAATGAGTGGAATCAAAAATTTACGTTTGAGAACACAGTGTTTAAGAATTATGTAAACTTTTCTCACGTGACATTTGAAGGATGGATATCATTCAAAAAGAGTATCTTCAATAGTAGTGTTGTATTTAATAAGACATGCTTTAAAGCAGATGTTGAGTTCAAAGCCTCAGTATTCAATTCTAAATTTAAATTAGACCAAATCCAAAAGTTATTATCCACTCATCCTGAACTAGCTGCATGGATGATGAACATAAGTTTAGAAGATTTGGAGATAGATACCGGAAATACGGTAGTTTTGTTCATAGAAACCCAATTTCATGGAAAAGCAATTTTTTGTGAAACCTCTTTTAATGCTGAAGTAGTATTTTTTAAAACAATATTTACGGACGATGCGATATTTTGCTGTGCCAACTTTGACCATGTCAAATTCGAAAAAATAACATTCCTCAGTGGAGCTCACTTTAATTTTGTAGAAATGAATAAGGGAAACTTTGAATATTGCCAATTTGGAACGGAAAAAACACCGACAATAATCTTTTTCTGGAATAGCACCTTTAGAGAGGTTAAATTTGTAGAATGTACGTTTGTAGGGATTACACTTTTTAATAATGGTGTGTTTGATAGTGCTAAGTTTCTTAATTTGGTATTTACATCACCTTTGGAGTTTACTAGAAGCATCAGAGAATACTTACAAGGGTATGACCTCGTGGATAATTTAATCCTCTGTGGAGATACACTAAAAGATGTTCTTGAGAACTTTGATAAAAGAGAAGACATTGAAAATCTGTACGAATCACAAACATTGATAATGCTCTATGATACCTGTGTATTTTTCAGGAATGCTAAATTCACAAAAGCACTGTTTTATAATATCATATTCAACACAGGTATAGATTTCACCGGAATAAAATGTCAAGATTTTTTAATAAATAAATGCAAATTTAGTGAACAGATTAAGTTTTCAAACGCACAAGTTACAAAAAAAGTAGAAATTACCAATTCTGTATTCAACAGCAATGTCTCATTTAATAGAGCAGAGTTTAAAGAGGTATCTTTTAACTTTACAATATTTAAAGAAGGGGCTAACTTTAAGGATGCAATATTTCATGGTACTACACATTTCAAAGGAATTGAATTTAAAAACGAGGTAAATTTCTCCCTAGCAACTTTCAAAGGAAAAACGAGCTTTGATGGTTCAATCTTTGAACGATTGGCGGTTTTTGTTGAACAAGAAAACACAGACACCAGCGAACCAACTCCCAAGTTTCATGATGAACTAAGCCTTGCTAACTGCGACTTCAGACAGGGAGCTGACTTTTTAGGAAGCCTAAAAAGCGAAACAAATCTTTCCAAACTCTGGGAGTTTTTCAGTTCATGTTTCTCAAATCCACAGGCTATGATAGAAGCCCTTCGCGTTCAGAGGTTGAGTTTTGAAAAAGAAGGCAAACGTGACGAAGCCGATAGAATGTTCGTCCTTGAAATGAGAGCTAAGAGGAAAATCCGGGAATCTAAGCTCTCAGAATCCGCAGTCCAAAAAGCAACTTCAATATGGGGAGTTAGACACCTACTAAATCTCCAAGACTGGCTGACCACGTGGCTATTCAACTCGTCGAACATCTGGAAAGAACTCCTAAAGCTGTTGGTTGCGATTGTCCCAATAGTTTTTGTGAGCTTAATCATAACCGTTTCAATAGCAACTTTCCAGTTCTTGTATTTGCTTGGATATGTTGGAGAAGTAGTTCTTGGAGACTGGATATCCCTCTATGGCACAAGCTGGGAGCGTATAATTGGTGTGTCGTTGCTCGTAATCATTGGAAACGCCGTCCCCTACACAATATGGAGCAAACTAATTGACGGCTTTCCTAAAACTTCAAACATTGTTGTCCGTTTCGCCAACGCCCTCTACTACTCCCTCGTAACCTTCACAACCCTCGGCTACGGCGACATGCACCCTACGGGCTGGCTCAAGGCTTTGAGCGCCCTTGAAGCCCTAACCGGAGCCGTCTTCATGGCCCTCATCGTCGCGGTGATAGCAAGGAAGTGGATGCGCTGACGGGAAACCTTGACGTTTGTCTCCTCTCCTGCGCATTCTTTTGAAAAAGACAACGCCATTTCCAAAGCCAACTTTTTATACCTCCCCGCCCTTCTCAAGCTGGTGGTGCTCATGAAAATCGTCGTTATCGGTTCTGGAACCGCGGGAAGCAACTTCGCCCTCTTTATGAGGAAGCTTGACAGGAAGGCCGAAATCATCGTCATCGGGAAGGAAAGTACGATGCAGTACTCGCCCTGCGCTTTACCTCACGTCATCAGCGGGACGATAGAGAAGCCCGAAGACGTCATCGTCTTTCCAAACGAGTTCTATGAGAAGCAGAAGATAAAGCTCATGCTCAACACCGAGGCAAAGGCGATAGACCGCGAGAGGAAGGTCGTAATCACCGACAAGGGCGAGGTTCCCTACGACAAGCTCGTCCTTGCCGTCGGCTCCAAAGCTTTCATCCCGCCGATTAAAGGGGTTCAGAACGAGGGCGTCTTCACGCTCAAGAGCCTCGACGACGTGAGGAGGATTAAAGCTTACATCGCCGAGAGGAAGCCGAAGAAAGCGGTGGTCATCGGCGCGGGTCTAATCGGCCTCGAGGGGGCCGAGGCCTTCGCGAAGCTCGGAATGGAAGTTCTGGTCGTTGAGCTGATGGACAGGCTTATGCCGACGATGCTCGACAAAGACACCGCGAAGCTCGTCCAGAAGGAGATGGAGGCGAACGGCGTCTCCTTCCGCTTCGGCGTTGGAGTTAGCGAGATAATCGGCAGTCCAGTCGAGGCGGTTAGGATAGGCGACGAGGAGGTTCCGACCGAGCTGGTTCTCGTTGCGACCGGCGTCAGGGCCAACACGGACCTCGCAAAGGAGGCAGGGCTTGAGGTGAACAGGGGGATAGTGGTCAACGAGCACCTCCAGACGAGTGACCCGGACATCTACGCGATAGGAGACTGCGCCGAGGTGATAGATGCTGTAACTGGGGAAAGAACGCTCAGCCAGCTTGGAACTTCAGCGGTCAGAATGGCAAAGGTCGCTGCTGAGCACATAGTAGGTAAGGACGTCTCCTTCAGGCCCGTCTTCAACACTACCATAACCGAGCTCTTCGGCCTCGAGATAGGCACTTTCGGCATCACCGAGGAGAGGGCGAAGAAAGAAGGGATTAAAGTTGCCATCGGCAAGTTCAAAGGCTCAACGAAGCCCGAGTACTACCCCGGCGGAAAGCCGATAACGGTCAAGGTCCTCTTCAGGAAGTCCGACAGGAAGCTCGTCGGAGCGCAGATAGTCGGCGGTGAGAGGGTCTGGGGAAGGATAATGACGCTCTCGGCCTTAGCTCAGAAGGGAGCGACGGTAGAAGATATCGTTTACCTTGAGACAGCCTATGCCCCGCCGATAAGCCCGACGATTGACCCGATAAGCGTCGCGGCGGAGATGGCGCTGAGGAGGTTCAGGTGACCTCTTCTCTTTTTGATATTCCACGCACAGGAGGAAATTTTTAAATTGTAGAAGTTGTACCAACCAGTGGCTCTCCAAAGTGCTACAAGTTAAAGGTATCCCCTCGGGGTACAGGAAGGGTGATAACCATGAGAAAGCTCGCACTCGTTCTGGTCTCCGTTATTCTGGTGGCCTTCGTTTCGGGGTGCGTTTCAACCGAGTCCCCCGGCGCTTCAAACGTCACCTCAGGGAGCCATACAGGAACGACGACCCCAGTAGCGTCGGGACCAAAGCCATACACGACCGAGGAACTTCTGGAGAAAATGAAGGAGATAGAGCAGTTCACCTACTTTGAGAACACCAGCCTCAAGCTCACGATGAACCTGGCCGTCGGCAACCTCACGCAGAGCGAGAACATGACCATCATCTACCGGAAGGCCGGCTACGTGGACCTGAAGAACAGGGAAGCTTCCATCAACATAACCACGGTCACCTTTCCGGGCGGGGCCTCAATCTTCACCCGCCAGGTTGTGAAGGGCAACGACATATACATCTTCGCAAGCGGGAGCTGGATTAAGCTCACCAACGCGACGTCGAAGCTGAACGTTTCGAAGATACTGAACTTTACCTGGGAGTACAACACCGTGTCGTTCGCCATGAAGTACCTCAGGAGAAAGCCCTCCAACGTCAGCTACGCCAACGGTACCGAACTGCTCTACTACCCAATCACAAAGGAGGACCTCGAGACCATAGCCTCGGCCTTCCTGGGCTCAAACACCAACGTCAGCCTGAACGTCACGAACGGGATTCTTGAGCTGAGGTTCAGGAACGGAACCTTCGTCGGGGGCAGAATGGCATACAGAATAGAAATGACGCTCAGAACGGTGCAACCGACGGGAACGCCCGTCGAGGTCCACGAGGTGGGCCACGTCTACGACGAGTTCGTTGTTACTGACATCAACGTCAAAAAGCCCGTTCACGTTCCGGCATCGTACAGGGCGTGAGAAACGCTTTTTTATCTCCTTTCCATTTCCCAACCGATGAACCGCGTGAAGGTCAGCAAGCTCATGGCATACATTCTCAGGCACTCGCCGGAGGAGTTCGGACTAAAGCCGGACGGAGAGGGCTTCGTCCCGCTGGACGAGCTCGTTAAAGCCCTCCAAACCATTTATCCCGACGTTACAGAGGGGTTCGTGAGGGAGATAGTCGCGAGGGACTCCAAGGGGCGCTACGAGATTAGGGACGGTAAAATCCGCGCCCGCTACGGCCACAGCTTCAAAGTTAAGCTCGACCACGAGGAGGACACCGAATCAAGGGTTCTCTACCACGGCACGCCGAGGAGGAACCTCGGGAGGATTATGCGCGAGGGCCTTAAACCCATGAAACGGCAGTTCGTCCACCTGACGACGAGTAAAAGCGAGGCCCTCGAAACGGGCAGGAGACGCGGAAAGGACGTGGTGCTTCTAATAATCGACGCCGACTGCCTAAGGAGAAGGGGTCTGAGGGTTTACAAAGCCGGAAAGAACGTGAGGATAGTGGAGAGGGTCCCGCCCGAGTGCATACTATCATTGAGTGTAAGTCAACCCCCATAAATCTGAAACGGTGCCCAATACCAGAAACTTTTTTCACTAATATTTTCCCTGTAAAGTTTGATTATCTTTTCTTGACTGCTTTTTAGTTTCTCTGCAATGCTTCCGTTTTCTAGATAAAATATTTCAAAAATCCTTCTCGCAATATAATCATTGACAGGCCAGAGTGTTGCAATTACATATCGTGCTCCTGCTAGATGGATAGCCCTAACTAACCCTTCTAGCTCATCACCTGGTGAAATTTTAGCAAGTCCCGTTTCACAGGCAGATAAAACTACAAGATTGGCTGGGATATTTAACTCTGCAATATTTCTTATGGTGAATATCCCATCATTTAATATTAACCCGGAATTCTCAGGTTGAGCCCAATCAAAGAATGCATGTCCACTATAGTGGATTAGATTTGCAGTATTAATTTCATTTTTTAGATTATTTATTGTTGCATCTTCCCTAAGAAGAAGCACAATCATTTCATAAGCATTTTTCTCTTTAAGGATTTTTTCTACAAGTTTTGCTTCGTATTCTGCTCCTGGTAAATTCTTATCTGAATCTGGTGTTGGGTTGCCTATTATTAGTGCCTTCTTATTGGGATATTCTCTAGTTTTCAAGAGTTTCAACGAAGTAGCAGATGGAGCAAGTTTTATATCATGCTTCTCAATTAAGTACAATTCCCCATCCCACAATGCCGCGAAGGGAATATAATGAAGTTCTCTATGTGGAATTATAATAATATCATTCATTAAGTGGGACTCAAAAGGCTGAATAAGCTTTTTATAAATATTATTTAGTGCATTTATCGAGTTTTCTGGAAGCTTCTTCTCTATGTCTTTTGAGTTCTCTAGTATTGTTAGTATATTACTTCGTATCTCATGTAGATTGCCAAGAAACTTGGCAATTTTTATTTGTCCCTGATTTATCAATAGCCCAACAATTTCATCATTATATGCAACAAAGTAATAAAGAATAGACTCGGAGAAATCTTTTAACACATTGGGAGACAAAATAGTGTTGCTAATTGTATTGTTCTCAGGTATTTTTTCTGATAACATCTCAGCAAAAACTCTCGATCTAGCCCTTTCGGCGTATTCAAATGCTTTTTGATACTTCTCAAGTTTAATACATGTAGAAACCATTTTTTGGTATACCTCAATGTACATCCCATGAAATTCCGCACGCTCTTGAGGAGAGAGAATATTTGACCTTACTTTTTCTACCAAGTCTATCGCCTCTTTATAGTAGGCAAATGCCTGTTTAAAGTTCCCTTTTTGGTAATAGATATCCCCAATTTCAGAGTTTGCCCCTACTAACCCAAACCAGTTTCCAGCATTTTTAAATACCTCAATAGCTGAAGCATACTTCTCTTTTGCTTCTGAGATTTTTCCCAGTTTAAACAATGCTTCAGCTTTACATAGAAGAGCTCTTCCATAATTTTGCGAAGTAGGGAGCAGATTTTTTAACGCACGATTGCAAAGCTCAATGGACTTAACTAACAATATGTGAGAATCTGGGGAAGATTCTGCTAACCTTATCAAAACTAATGCCTTATTGACTAACGCCCTATTATAACTTTGACTTTTTACCTCGTTAGATAGAATTTCAATAACAACATCATAGTCTTCTAGAGATCTTTTTAAATATGGCACGTAGTTATCTTTAGCATATAATGCTAGAACACTATAAGCCACTGCCCTGTTCATTAATATCTGAACAATGCCGTAGGGAGCAGTTTGGAGTTTTGCTAGCCCCTCAATAGCTCGGGTGTATGCCTCAATCGCACTATTCAAATTAAGCTCCGGATCAATTGATAATCGAGCCAGAAAGAGGTGTGCATTTCCCTTAGTTCCTAATGCCAGATAGTATACTGGTAAGGAAGAATCTATTGTTGTTAGGATTTCATCGCATAGTGTTATGGCTTCCTTTAAATTTTTCACTGCATTACTAGAGTGTTCAGAAAGTCTGACTAGTGCATTTGCTTTAATTAACAAAATATCTGAATAAAGCTCTCTTTCTGTAGGTGTTATCACTTTCAAAGCTTCATCGCATGTTTTTATAGCATCATTCAATGTTCTTTCTGGAGAATATCCATGTTCCGCTAGCCAACCTAGAGCCTCCGCTTTGAGAGATATGGCAATTTTATACTCACGTGACTTTGGGTGGAATTTTTTTAGAATCTTGTCACTTTTTTGTATAACGCAAAGAAAATTTTCAATTGGTTTTATTCCCCGGTTTGCATCTATAAGACAGGCCATAGCTTCGGCATACCAATCACCACTGTACCTCATAGGCACTTCCCCTATTGGAAGTACGAATAATGACAATAAAAAGTTATCGATATTTAGTTTATAATATCAAATAGTCAAACTCGTTAATATTAAATTGAGGTTTACAATTTAAAGGCAAGCAGAAAGGCCAGCCCGAGGGGAATCAGCGTGCTCATGAAGTTCAGCTGGAAGCTTATCCCCGAGAGATAACCACCGATTAGCGGGCCAACGACCCAGCCGAGGCTCATCATCGCGTTGAGCAAGCCCATTCCCTGGGCCCTCTCGCTCACCCTGACGTTCTGCGCCACGTAGGCGGAGGTCGAGTTTATGGTTAGAACCCACTTGACGCCCGAGAGGAAAGCTATTCCAAAGACGAGCCAGACGTTTCTAACGACGGCGTAGAGCAGGAAGGCCAAACCATAGCCCGCTATCGCTATCAGGTAGAACTTCTTCGCGCCGTGCCTGTCTATCAGCTTCCCGAGAAAGTAGCCCGTTAGTGCCGCGGCGAGGCTCTCGATGCCGAAGATTACGCCAACGCTCCACTCGCCGAAGGCCTCCTTGAAGTAAACGGAGGAAACGCTGTAGAACTGCCCGCTGGCGACCATGACGAGGAAGACCGTGACGTAGAAGAGCCCGAGGTGCCCGCGCATGAGCTTTTTGAAGGCCGAGCCCTTAACCGTTGCCCTCCAGCTTTCCCTACCTTCCTGCACGAGAATCATGCCAAGGAGGGAGCGCCTTCCCGTCGGGCGCTCGCGGATTAGAAGGACTATTCCCGCGGATACGAAGAGGAGGAGGCCGGAGATTAGGAAGAGCTTCCTGACGCCAAGGTAGCCAACTATCGCGGAGCCGAGGAAGTTGCCCACCATGTAACCGGCATTCTCGATGGAGTTGAAGAGGCCGAATATCGAGCCCGCCCTCGTCGAGAGCTCTGAAATCAGCGCCGAATGCGCCGGGGTCATGGCGGAACCGAAAACGCCCTGGAGGGTCCTCAGGATTAGAACGCCGGTGGCGGAGCCGACGAAGGCCATTGCGGTATAGAAGAATCCTATCGAGGCCACGCCGAAGGCTATGAAGCCCTTCCTGTTGCCGGTTGAGTCGGAGAGCCAGCCGAAGGGGTACTGGAAAACCGTCGAGGTCAGGTTGAAGGCCACGCTCAGAAGGCCGACCATGAACATGCTCGCGCCGAGGAGGCGCATGTAGACGCTGAGATAGGGGAAGGCCATTCCGAATGAAACGTTGGCGATGAACATGGCTACGGCCAAGATTACGACGTTCCTCCGCTTAACCCGAAGCTTCTTGAGCTTGAGCGTTTTCTCGCGCTTTCCCTGGGTGACAACGAGTTCTCGCTTGCTCATCGCTGGGAGAACCGGCGAGGGGCTTATAAAATTTCCGTCGAAATGATAAGAAAAGGGTGGAAATCGCGGGAAATCAGCCCATCTGGAGCGCTTCCCCGCGGAGTTCTCCGCGCTCGAAGCGATACGGGTCGAACCACTCGACGGGCAGGTCTGTTCTGCCCTTGGTAATCAGGTCGGCCACCATTTCGGCCACTGCTGGAGCCATCATGAAGCCGTGCCCGCTGAAGCCTGCGGCAATGTAGTAGTCGCTCAGCTCCTCGATTTTCCCTATGGCTGGATTGCTGTCGGGTGTCTTTGCGTAGTAGCCGGCCCAGGTTCTCAGGATTAGGAGCTCCCTCAAAGCCGGGATAATCTTGGTGAAGTAGTAGCTCACCTCGCGCATGAACTCGTAGGTCGGGTTGAGGTCGTAGGTTGGCCCGAGCTCGTAGCCGACCCCACCGACGACGCCACCGTGCGAGGTCTGCGTTAGATAGGCGTGGCCGTACTTGAAGGATATGACCATCGGCTTAATCGCTCCCTTCCTTATGGGCTGTGTGATAACGGCCTGGTGCTTGTAGGGCTCTATCGGAATCGGAGTGCTTATCCCGGCCATCGCGTTGATGAGCTTGGCCCAGGCGTTGGTGGCGTTGACAACGATACCGGTCTTTATAACCCCTCTGCTCGTCTTCAGGCCCTTAATCTCGCCGTTCTCGATGATGAAGTCCTTCACTTCGGTGTATTCCACCAGCTTCGCGCCGAACTCCTCGGCCTTTATCGCGAACTTCGCGGTGGAGTGGAACGGGTCCGCCTTTCCGTCGGTGGGGTTCCAGGAAGCGGCGATGACCTCGCTGATGTCAAGGAGCGGGACTATTTCCTTGGCCTCTTCCGGCGTTATGAGCCTCGTCGGGACGCCGAAGCGGTTCTGTATCGCGATGTTGCGCTTGAACTCCTCGACTTCATCGTCGTCGTAGAGCAGGAAGAGGTAGCCTGTCTGCTCGAAGGAGAAGCCGTACTCCTCGCTGTACTTCTTCCACAGCTCGACGGAGCGCTTCATGACCTGAACGTTGGCCTCGTCGTTGAACTGCTGTCTTATGCCCGTTCCGCAACGGAAGGTGGAGCCCGAACCGATAAAGCGCTTCTCTATTACCGTGACCTCCTCACCGCGCTTGGCTAACTCGTGCGCTATCGTAACGCCAACAATTCCGCCACCGATAATCGTTATCTCGCTCCTCTCGGGAAGTTCTCTCGTCGGCATCTTCAATCCCTCCCCGCGGGGACCTTCATGCGGATGTTCTTGAGCGGGGGCCTCGCGACCGGAATGTCAAGTTTATCCATAGGCGTTCCCGTTCTCTGGGATACAACGACGGCACCGTTGAAGAGACAGAAGCGTCCCTGGCAGAAGCCCATGGCGAGATGAGTGAGGCGCTTGATTATCTGGAGGTCGGTGATGCCGGACTTCACAACGTCGTCGACCTTTCTCAGCGTCACGTCGCAACCGCAAATCTGAACGTCCTCGCCGTTGAACTCATCTAACGGAAGCCTGTGGACTGGAACCGCTATCGGCTCGTAGTTCTTCAGCTTCTCCTCGTAGACGCACGGTTCGGCCTCGAAGCCGAACTCCCTGAGAATGTAGGCACCAACGAGCCTTCCCTCAAGGTAGTTCGCGTAGTGGGGCTTTATCGAGACCGCACTGCCTGCAACGTAGATTCCCTCGCGGATTCTATGACTTGAGTCGAGAACCGGACGGTAGTAACCGCGCTTGAAGTACAGCCTCCCGCCGGCCTGGGTTATGGGGTTTATGTCGGGTCTTCTGCCATCGGAGACTATGACGGCGTCAATCTCGTAGACGTTGCCGTTCGCGTCTATGAGCCTCTCGACCTTCTCTTTACCTTCAACGCGCTTTGGATTGGGAACCACAACGTACTCAATCCCCCAGCGGTCGAGCTCAGCAGTCAGCTCCTCCGGAAAGGCCCCGACGACGGCGACATTCTTTCCTGGCGCAACTCCCCAGACGTTCATAACCTCCAAGGCGTCACTCCTCCTGAAGACGCCGGGGTAATCGTTGTTCTCGAAGAGCATGATGTTGTCAACGGCTCCAGTGGCTAAAACCACGCGCTTGGCGAGGAGCTCAATCAGCTGGTCGCCCCTAACGATGGGCACGAGGAAGTACTCACCCTTATCGAAAACTCCAATGGCGACACTCTTCAGGAAGACTCTCGTATTTTCGGGTAAATCGGTGAGCTCCTCCAGGGCCTCTCTCGGGTCTCCAAAGCCCTCCTGCTCGACGCCCTTAACCTTTAAATCCCCGCCGAGCCATCCCTTCTCCTCTATTATCGCCGTCGTGAGCCTTCCGCCGATTTCCTTGACGACGCCGAGGCCAGCAGGACCGGCGCCGATAACGGCCACGTCAACAACGTAGCGAAGAACGGGCTTGTCCTCGTCGATTTCTACCTTCTCCTGAAAGTCGCCGTAGCCCTGCCTCTCAAGCCTCATGCCGTCCTTTACAGCTGTTTTCCTCGCGTTGACGTTCTTGACGCCGTTGACCACCATCGGGACCGGGCCGAAGGTGAAGGCGCCCCTCTTTCTGCCCTCGGTGCTCGTCGTGAGCCAGTAGATACCGTTCGCGAGGAGCGCGACGGTAATCTTCTCGCCCTCGTAGGCTTCCAGGGGTTGCCCCTCAAAGTAAATCGTGACTCTCTTAGAAGGGTCCTTCTCGGTAAGGTCGAGCTTTCGCATGCTCCCACCCCGAAAATTTTACGGTAAGCGTTCGACCTTATACACCAATGCTTATAAACGTTAGGTTGTCCAAAAATGGTTAAAGAGGGTCAGGCGAGACCGCGCTCGATGAGGAAGTCGGCGACGTTCTCAACCTGGCTCTTGGCCCTGGTCTCGGCGATGCTCTTCTTTCCGGTCTCGATGGGAACCTTCTTGAAGAGCTCCTCGTGGAGCTTCATGATGTCCTCAGGGGGCTTGGTGAGCAGGCTGACGACGATTATGACGAACAGCGTGACGAAGAAGTTGATGAAGAACACCGGGACGCCGTTGAACCAGGAGCCGATTGTTCCGAAGATTCCCGGGGCGTTGGGGTTGAATGCCCAGCCGTAGACCTTGGCCTCAAGGAGAACCTCGCTGATTAGTCCGTAGGCCATGCCGACTATCGCTCCCTCCTTGGTGACGCGCTTCCACCAGAGGCTCAGCACGAGAATCGGCCCGAATCCGACAGCGAGACCGCCCCAGGCAGTTGCCACCATCTCGTAGACGACCTTGTTGCCTGTCAGTGCGAACCAGAGCCCGACGAGGGCGACGCCAGCAACGACGAGCCTCGATATGTTAACCATCTGCCTCTTGCCGACCTCCTTGCCAAGGACCTTGTGATAGAAGTCCCTCGCTATGGCAGAGGAGGCCACGAGGAGCTGTGAGTCCGCTGTGCTCATGACGGCCGAGATTATTCCCGCTATGACGAAGCCGGCCAGCCAGCCGGGCATGAGTTCAACTGCCATCGCCGGGATTACCTTCTCCGGGTCGCTGACCTTCAGCATTCCCGCGGCGTACATCGCGAAGCCCAGGAATCCCGCAAAGAACGCACCCCAGAGGACGAGGATTGTCCAGGTTCCGCTGATGAAGATTCCAGGTCTTCTGAGCTTCCTCGGGTCTTCAACGCTCATGTAGCGCGTGACGATGTGGGGCTGTCCTAGGTAGCCGACTATCCATGAAGCATAACCGATGGCGAAGATTATCGCGGCCCAGCCGGTTGCACCTCCAAAGGGGTCGAGCTTGGTCGGGTCCGTTTGGGCTATTATCTGGGTCGCCTTGTCGAAACCACCTATCTCAACCAGGGCGAGAATCGGAACCACTATAAGCGTCAGTAGCATGAACATGGCCTGAACGACGTCGGTCCAGACGACCGCGAAGAAGCCACCGGTTATGACGTAAGCCGTCAGGATTATCACCGTTAGGATTATTCCCGCGTTGTCGCTGATTCCAAAGCCCTCTGCAAACGTTTTTCCGCCGGCCGTGAACTGGGCCGCGACGTAAGCCGTCATGAAGACGAGGATTATAATGGCGCTCAGGATTCTTATCAGCTTGGTGTCGTCCTTGAGCCTGGCCTCAAGATAGTCCGGAACCGTTATCGCCCTGAACTTACCGGCGTAGATTCTGAGCCTTGGACCGATGAGGACGTAGTCCGCGAGCGTTCCGAAGAGACAGCCCACCGCAGCCCAGAACGCACCGAGGCCGGCTTTGAAGGCGCTTCCCGGGTAGCCGAGCATCAGCCAGCCACTGAAGTCACTCGCCTTGTCTGAGAGTGTAGCCGCCAAAACGTGAACCTTTCTTCCCCCAACGAAGTACTGGTCCTCGGTCTTGGTGTACTTGTTGGCCCACCAGCCGATGTAGGCCAGCAACGCGAGGTAGAACAGAAAACCGAGCAGTATCTCGGTGTTCATGCCCCTCCCTCCTGCTGTTTAATCAGGTCTTCGTCGTAGGCCAGGATGTCGTCGTCAACGTAGTACTCCTCGCCCGTTATCTTGTCCCAAAAACCATAGAGGAGCATAGTTGCTATACCGAGAAGGGTTGGCACCAACAACAATGCCCATCCACCGGCACTGAGCCCCATATTGAACCCTCCTGTATATATATGCTGGTTGATAGCCAGCACTGTATATTGTTGCCAAAAAGTTATAAACCTATCGTTAAAAACTATTGAGTGAACTGTTTGGGAAAATTAGGAAAGTCGAATTGAAACAAAGCGTTATGGTGTTGACCATGAAGACCGTGAAGGTTATGCGCCCAATATTCCAGCCTGAGATGGAATCAAACTTCATTCTCTACCCGTACAGGATATATCACCTACGACTCCACTACAAGAGGCTCGGCATGAAGGACAGGGTCTTCGACTACTTCGCCTACGTTGACCTCTACCGGTTCGGCGCGGAGAGGGGAGACAGGTTCATAGAACTCCAGGAGTGGGAGGTTGACGAAAAGGCCGTTATGAACCCGCTCGTCGACGAGGAAGAGGCCAGAATGAAGGCCTTTGAGAGCGCCATAACCTGGGGAAACTCGCGCGTAATCTCGTGGTGGCTCCCGAGGATTGAGGTCGTCAGGGAAGAGCTCGCCTACAAGGTCTTCTGGATTTTCGAAAGGGACGGCGAGAGGCTAATTCTCGACAGCCTCGATGGAAAGGAATACAGCCTCGACGTACTGACCGGGAAGGGAAGAAGAACCTGCAAGGGGCCGTTCTGCCGTTAACGGGCGTGAATCTCCACTATGTCGCCGTCCTCGAGCACGTGGTCGGCACCGACTCTCTGACCGGGGAACTTGACGCTCTTGCCCCAGACCCTCGCATAGCGGAAGTTCTTGGCGAAGTCCTTGTGAATTCTCTCGGCCAGGTCCATAACGGTGGAGCCTTTCTTGAGGGCAACCGGTGGATAGGCCGGCTCCTCGCCGGGACTCTTGGTGAAAACGCGAATGATTCCGGCCAAATCGTAGAGCTCGTCCTTCAGCTTGTCGAGGTTTATGCCCTTCTTTGCCGATATAGGGATTATCTTGAAGCGGTCGCCGTAGGCCTTGACGAGTTTCTCGTAGTTCTCCTTGCTCCCGGGGGCGTCGCCCTTGTTTGCTATGATTATCGCCCTCCTCCAGACGAGGCTCTCGTCTATGGCATCGGCGAACTCTTCGAGCGTTACGGGCTCCTTGACAGTTATCTCAGCCGAGTGTATGCGCTCCTCGCGGAGCATCTTCATGACCTCCTGAATATCGCCCTTTATGTTCTCCTGGCCGTTGATGACGATTCCGCCCATCGCGGTTCTCTTGATTTCGACCCTCGGCTTCCTCTTGTTGACCTTTATTCCGGCCCTCTCAAACTCCCGGAGAAGGGTTTCCATCTGCTTGACCGGGTCCTGGGAGAGGTCAACGACTATCGCTATGGCATCGGCGTTCCTTATGACGCTAAGGAGCTGTGGGCCCATTCCTTTACCCAAAGCGGCACCCTCAACGAGGCCGGGAACCTCAACGAGCTGGATTTGAACGTCCTTGTGGTGCATCATTCCCGGAATCGGCTGAACGGTTGTGAAGGCGTAATCTGCAACGTCCGCATCGACGTTTGTTAGAGCTTTGAGGAGGGAGCTCTTGCCGACGTTGGGAAGACCGGCCAAAACTATCTGCGCCGCGCCCTCTTTCCTGACGGCCATCGAGGGCCCGCCACCGCCTTTCCTCATCTGCCTCTGCTTCTCCAGTTCCTTCCTGAGCTCCGCTAACTTGCGCTTTATCTGGAGGCGGAGCTTTTCGGTTCCCTTGTGCTTCGGAACCGTCGCGTACATCTTTTCAAGGGCTCGAATCTTCTCGGGAATTGTCTTTGCGTTCCTGTATTCCTCCTCCGCGGCAAGGTACTCCGCTGTTACGTTCGTTGGCATTCCTGCTCACCCCCGGCCCGGAACTAAAAGACGAACGGCGTTTTATAAACGTATGGTTATCGAGAATCGGCAAATTTATAAGGATTGCCGAAAATTTTCCATGACGGTGGTGAGAATGACGAGGAGCGGTCTGGATGAGGTTGATAGAAAAATACTCACGATACTCCAGCGGAACAGCAGAACGCCCCTTCGTGAGATTTCTAAGGAAGTTGGACTGGCGGAATCAACCATATACGAACGCATAAAGAAGCTGAAGGATAGGGGAATAATAAAGAAGTTCACGGTCATTCTCGACCCGGACTCACTGGGCTTCAAGATTCTCGCCTTCATTCTCATAAAGGCCCGCGCCGGGATGTACGGTCACGTCGCGGACGAGCTCAAGAAGTACCCCCAGATATGCGAGGTCTACGAGACGACCGGGGACTACGACATGCTCGTCAAAATCAGAACGAGGAGCAGTGAGGAGCTCAACGAGTTCCTCGACAAGATTGGAGAGGTCGACGGGGTAGAATCAACCCACACGATGGTCGTCCTCAAGACCCACAAGGAAACCACCGAGCTCCCGCTCTAACCATTTTTGTCCAGTTAGGGTTATAAGCGGTCACCCATATATTCTTCTGAACGTTAAGGGGGTGATTGAAGTGAAGGTTCTGTTCCTCAGCGCCAACGATTTTGAGGACGTTGAGCTGATTTACCCGCTCCACAGGCTCAAGGAGGAGGGCCACGAGGTCTACATAGCGAGCTTCGAGCGCGGAAAGATTACCGGAAAACACGGCTACACCGTTGAGGTTCAGCTGGCCTTTGACGAGGTTGACCCCGATGAATTCGACGCCCTCGTCCTTCCGGGCGGAAAGGCGCCTGAGAGGGTGAGGCTCAACGAGAAGGCCGTGGCGATAACGAAGAAGATGTTCGAGGACGGAAAGCCGGTCGCGAGCATCTGCCACGGGCCACAGATACTAATCTCGGCAAAGGTCCTCAAGGGCAGGAAGGGAACGAGCACGATAACCATAAGGGATGACGTCATCAACGCCGGTGCCGAGTGGGTGAACGAGCCGGTTGTCGTCGACGGCAACTGGGTCAGCTCAAGGCACCCCGGGGATTTGTACGCCTGGATGAGGGAGTTCGTCAAACTGCTCCGCTGAACCCTTCTTTCCCCGTTTTTGCGTAAAGCTTATACGGAAATATGAGATTATTCTCATGGGTGAGTCCATGAGAAAGGGTGGCATTCACGGCCTCGCGCTCGGCATTTTCCTGCTCGTCCTTCTGGTTGCAGGTACTGTGACGGTGCTGGCCGTGAGCGGAAAGATAGCGATAAACGGCTCAGAACCCAAGAAGACGGCCGGCAGGGTGGTAACTATCGATACTCTCAACTCCTCTATCTCGAGCCTGAAGGTCGTAAACGTCAACGGCGACGTCTCGATTGTCCCGGCCAACGTGAGCGGAGCTGTCGTCAGGAGCAACCTCCCCGTCAGGGCGAGCCTTCAAAACGACGTCCTAACCGTCTACTGCCCCTCAAAGCACGGCTATTTCGGTGGCGGAACCCTCTGCGACGATTACAGGAACGGAACGGTAATCGTCGAGGTTCCTGAGAAGCTCGATTACGTGAAGGTTGAGAACGTCGTTGGGACCGTTTACGTTGGCGTGAACGCGACGAACGTGGAGCTCTCCAACATCGTTGGGACGGTTAAGGGGCGCGCGTGGGCGGACTACAGCGTTTCGAACATCGTGGGAAACGTCTACATCAACGCGAGGGATAGTGTCACCGTCAGCGACGTGGTTGGAAACGTGGTCGTTGCGGTCCCATCGGGGAAGGGCGCGGTGCTCAAGGCGAGGAACGTTATGGGCAACGTCATCAACGACGCCACCGGAAACGGGT
Organism: Thermococcus sp. 21S9; assembly: GCF_012027635.1. NCBI lineage: Archaea > Methanobacteriati > Methanobacteriota > Thermococci > Thermococcales > Thermococcaceae > Thermococcus > Thermococcus sp. 21S9. The sequence continues at coordinate 926,895 of NZ_SNUS01000001.1, read as the reverse complement.
CGGTTGAGGTCTCCGTGAACGACGTGGTGGGAAACGTCGAGGTCGGGGGCTGACTTTTTAAGGTCCCCCTCCCTTCTTCCAGTGGTGGAAGAATGAACCGGTGGGAACTCATCAGGGCTTTTCTCACAGGCCCACTCGTGGAGGCGACCGTCCCAAAACCAGGGAACGTGAGCAGGAGAAGGGACTTCGAGGATTTGAGCATCTACAACTTTCTCGTTGCGTATCCTGCCTTGACAGGGGTCTACCATGAAGCCATAAAGAGGGCCGAGTCAATCCGCTCCGGCCTTCTCAGGCCGAACGAGGCTGGAATAGGAGAGCTCATAAGGCGGAGCGTTGAGGCGAGCAAAAGGGTACAAGATGCCAACCCGAACTTTGGGGTGATAGTCCTCTCGATTCCGCTCCTGATGGGGCTCTCTATGACGAGGAAGATACGCGAGGGTGGCGAGAAGGCGAAGCTACTCCTCGAGGAGTCAACGGTGAGGGACACGATGGAGCTCTACCGGGCGATAAGAATCGCGAACCCCAAGGGGCTCCCGAGTGGAGTAAAGTACGACGTCTACTCGGAGAAGGCCTTCGAGGAGCTCTTCAGGGACAGGATAAACCTCTCGGGGATTGCCGAGATTAGCAGGGGCAGGGAGCTCGTTTTCCGCGAGTGGATTGAGGGTTACCGGCTCACCTACGAGACCTTCGAGAGGCTCGCAGAAAGAATCCCCGGCCCACTGGAGGAGACCGTCGTTGGGGTGTTCATCGAGCTCCTCGCGGAAAACCTTGACACGCTAATCCTGCGCAAGGCCGGAAGGGACGAGGCAGAGCTCGTCAGGGAAAAGGCGAGAGACGTCGTGGAGGGAAAGCTGAGCCTTGAGGAGTTCGACGCGTTCATGCGCGAGAAGGGTGACTTAAGGAACCCGGGCAGTCTGGCGGACGTTATGGCAGTCTCGCTGGGCCTGCTGTTTCTGGCCGGAGTAAGGGTCGAAATGAGAAACGGAAGGGCCTGGCTGGTCACTTCACGACGGTGAAACGCTTGGCAGAGGGAGCGTAGCCGAGGGCCTTGCTGTCTATTACCACCGCGTCCTTACCGAGTTCGTCGACTATCCTCACAGGCAGACCAGAGAGCTCAAGAACCTCCTCGTCGCCACCGAACTCCTCGTTCACCTGGGCCTTTATGAACTCGTAGGCTTCACCGCCGACGAGAACCACATCGGGCTCGAAGCCCTCAAGCTTCAGCTCGTTCGCCTTCTCCTCAACGGCGCTCAGAATCCTTATCAGGTCTCCGCGCATTTTCAACACCGGTAAAGGTTCAACCCGGACGATTTAAGGGTTTTGGAAAAATCAGAGGCCAAAGGCCCCCTTAATGCCGTTTATAATCATCTGAACTGCCATCGACGTCAGAATTAGACCCATCATTCTCGTCATGACCTTTATGCCGACCCTTCCGAGGCGGGCCTTAATCACGTTCGCCGAGCAGAGGACGAGCCAGACGGTAACGCCGATGAGAACTATCGTGAGCAGGACAACCGCCCTCTCGGCGACGCTCCCCGCCTTCGCCATGTAGAGCATCACTGTCGTTATGGCACCGGGCCCGGAAATCAGTGGAATCGCGAGGGGTATTATGGCGACTTCTTCAAGAGTAACCACCTCATCATCAAACTCCTCCGTCTCCTCCCTGCTTATCTTGACCGACGAGAGTCTGCCCGAGAGCATGTCCATCGCCATCCTGAAGAGGAGGATTCCACCGGCTATCGCGAAAGCGTCAACGCTCGAGCCGAAGAACCGAAAAATCCACTGGCCGATGAGGGCAAAGACGACGAGCGTTATCACGACCGTTAGGGCTGTTTTCGTCGCTATCTCGCGTCTCTCGCGGAGGCTGAGGTCGTGGGTAACGCTAAGAAACACTGGGACAGCTCCAACCGGGTTTGTTATCGCAAACAGGCCACCGTAGAGAATCAGGAGGTACTTGAAGAGTTCGAGAAGGTCTATCATGGCACCACCACCCGAGCACGAGTACCTGCCTTTAAAAACTTAGGGGTTGTTACGAGCTAAAGTTGCATTAAGAAAAACTTTTTAAGGTTTTAGCATTACCTCCATTGGTGATAGCGTGGGGCACACGGTTTACTACCGAACCAGGGTCGACAAGTGGGAAAGGTTCCGGGATTTCGTTGAGAGGGTTGCAGAAGGAATAGGTTACCACGTGCAGACCACGAAGGAGTCCCTGACAATCGACCCCGGGCACCCCCTTGTGGAACCGCTGGTCGTGGAGAAAAGTGGGGAGGGATTCGCCAAGACCAACCTGGTGGAACCCCACCATTCCATTTATCTGCTCGTCCTTCACTCCGTTGCGTTCTTCGGCTCGGTGGAGCTCTGGGAGGACTGAGAGAGGTAAACCTCTATTATCCTCACGGGCTTGGCGCTCCGGAAAGCCCTGTCCTCCACGAGAACCTTAACGACCCTTCCGGGCTCGGCGTCGGGAACCGCCGGAAGCCAGTAAAGGCCGGGCTTGACATTGGCGGAGAGGTCATCGTGTACGAAGACCCTGACGAGGTCGCCTTTGAGTTCCTCGACGACGCCGTACGTGTAGTCTCTGCCGAAGGTTCTCTTGAAGTACCAGCGGAAGAGCAGGACGAGGACGGCTATCCCCATCACGTAGGCGTAAACGTAGAGAACTCCGCCGGCGTATAGCCTGACGAGGGAGTAGCCAAAGAACGCAAGGAAAGAGAGTGCCGAGATTACTGTGTAGAAGACCCGATAGGGTTTTTCCTCGAGGAGAAAGTGACCGTAGCGGTTGAAAAGGTAGCGGAGGTACAGGAAGTAGGGAACCGCCAGGACGAGCACCCACAGGGGGCTACTCACCAGGAACACCACCACAAAGTTCAGGGCCAGGTAGAGCAGGAAGCAGAGCTGGAGGTGAAGGCTGAAGAGCTCGTGGAGCGTGACCCTGGATTTAACGAGCCTCCGCGTGAAGCCAAAACGAGGCGGGTTCTCAGCAGGTTCAGGGAAAATGAAAGACCTGAAGGCGGAGGCGATGCGCTCTACCCCCTCACCGATTGAGTAAAGGAACTCGTCCACTGCCATTTACATCACCCTGAGCCTATTGGAACGAGCAGGTCGTTGGCGTACGGGCCGAATATGAGGCTTGCTGTGGTCGGGGTAAGGTAAAAGTTCTGGTCCAGGACGGGAGTCGTTGATATTCCGCCAGTGGCTGATATTCCAAGGACCTGCATGGCGCTGGGGTCGTCGCCGGGGTAATCGGCGTAGTCGAGGTAGATGTAGTCCACGGCAGGTTGCTCGCGAACGAGGAAGTTCAGGTTTGCAGGGAGGTTCTTGGGGAGTATGAAACTCACCAGGCCGATGGGGTACTTAACGCTTCCGTAAACGGCCTTCTGCATGGCCTGGGCAAGGGCGACGTAATGGGCCCTGTGAACAGAGCTTCCGCCCTCAAGGCGCTCAAAGAAAGACGGTGCCCCGGCAACGCCGAAGTACCTGTCGTCGAGGATGCAACTTATGAAGGGCTGAATGTCGAAGACCCTTGCACTCACGTAGTTGCCCGCGGGTGGCCTCTGCTGGGGAGCCCCAAGCACAGGAGAGAGCACACTGTACGGATACGGTGCCCAGAAGACCCAGGAAAAGTGGGCGGAGTTTCCTGCGCTGTTGTTCACGGTCAGGTAAACGCTAATGTTGCCGGCAACTGAAACGTTGACTATTGAGTTCGAGTTCTGGGACACTGCGGAGTTGGGCTCGTGGGTGTAGTTGAGGAACAGGTTGGTGTACGGAACCACATCGACCTCGTAGCGGTTGGGAACGTCAATCGGCCAGGTTCCTGCCGGATAACTCGCGAGGGTTGTGTTCCAGTCCTGGAGTATGAAGAGCCTTCCGGAGGTGGTCCAGTTGTCGACGAGCTGGAAAGAGGTGGACTTCTCGGTGTACACCCTGCTAACGTTCTCGTCAAGGGCACTGAGGTCGAGGTACTTCCTCACGTAGACGAAGTCGTACTCAGTGGGGCCACCGTAGAACTGTCCAAGGCCTATGGCGGTGTTGCTGTAGGGGTAGAAGGTCGAGTAGTAGCTGACGCTCACTGTATCGCCACCCCAGGTTCCAGTGAACGGACCCGTCTGGTTCTGGTAGGTCTCGAAGTACACTCCACCCGTTGATGTCCAGTCGATGGCAATCTCAAGGTGGGTCCAGGCGTTGTACAGGTACTCACCACCGGTTCCGTAATAGGACAGCTCGTCACCCTGGTCGAAGTCAAAGGTGTAGAGGTGTCCATAGTAGCCGTTGTAGAAGCTGGAGTAATAGATATGCTCAATCAATCCGATGTCGGTGCTCGTGATGTACCACCCGAGGAAAGGCTCCCCGTTTAGCTTAACACCCATTCCCACGACGTAGGTGTAATAGGGGAACCTCTTCTGCGTCCACAGCCACACCTCAGGATAGTACCAGCTCGAGTCCCCGCTGACATCAAGGACCCCGTTTCCGGAGGTCAGATAATCTGTGTCGCCCCCGACGTTCCAACCGTGGCTCTCCAGCAGGCTCGCTATGGTCGAGCCGGGCAGTCCAGCCGTCAGATATGAGAAGTCGTCGAAGAACTCGAAGACCTGACTTCCGTTGCCCTGGGTTAGGGGAAGGTCATCGCCGAAGCGGATGTAAACGTTACCTGGGACGCTCGTCCTCACCCATATGAGGGCGCCATTGTTGTTCCAGTACTCAATCCAGAAGGGCAGGGCGGTCGTTAGGCTTGGGTCGGAGTAAACCTCAATCCTTGCCTCGTTGCCGGAGTGGGGAATCAGCGAAGCCCAGGTTGAGTTGAGGTACACAGGCACCTGGACGTCGGAAACGCTCGATGGGTAATCAAGGGACACGTTGAGGACGTTAGCGGGAATCCGGGCCGAGACGTTCAGGGAGACACCTCCCCCGAAGTCTGCGTTGGCTGATGCTGAGGCGTTGTAGCGGATGAAGACAGGGGAAGTAGTGTTGAAGAGGAAGAGAGACTGGCCGGGGGAAAGGGTAACGTTCTCAACGTAGTTGTTGCCAAAGACGTTGTTGAGGTATCCCCTGCTCAGGGGAGCGCCGGTGTCGGAGGAGTAGTAGATTGAATAAGATGTTCCGGTGACGTTGAGCCAAATCAAGACCTCGTTCGAGTCCCATTTTTCAATCCAGTAGCGGGCGGGAACACAGCTTGAGGTGTATATCCTCAAATCGGCGTAGGAGCCGTTGTGCCGTATCTGGGAAAACGGAACCGTAGCAGGGTTGAACTTCAGCAGGACTACCTGACCATCGGAGACGCCTGACAGGGTGAAATCGGTCTTCATGGCATAGTTGTCGTCACACCATGTAGTGCCCGCTCCAACGGTTCCGGAGAAGACCATAACACCCATGTTGCCATCCTTAAGAACATCCGACGGAGACACGAGTGAGCCGTTTACGCGGGTATCAAAGACGAAGGCCGAGCTTGGGGTGGTCGTGGGCTGGTCCTTGAGAACATAAGCAAGGGCGCCGTCTCCCGGATATGTGTCGCCGTAGTAGATTTTATCTGAGGCTATCGTGGGCGCGAAGGGTGCGGCGAACTTGAGGGGCATCGTCTCCGGGTCACCGTACCCCGTGAGGAGGTAGTAGGGAGGGGTTATGTTTGGGTACGCGAACTGGCAGGGGTTTATGACCCTGGAGAGCCTGCCCCTGGTGAGGTACGAAACAAGGGGGTCCTCAAGGTTAGTGATTGGCACGACGACGTAGAGCGAGCCAGTTGGGGGAATGCTCGAGTTGTAGACTATCTTGCCAGAGGAGTCCTCGATGACGATGTGGGGAATAGTGACGTTCGCAACTATGTGGAAGGAGTCAAGGGGGGCGATTGTCAGGTTTATGCTGTCCAGCACCTGGGATGGGGGAGTGACCATCCTGTACCCCATCGTGGCGAGGTAGTCCCTCATGTTGTTCAGCCAGTCGAGTAGAGTGGCGTTTCCCATGAACTGCCTCTCCCGGGACGCCCAGTCCGCGCCGGCCGAGGTTATCTGGGGATACGCCCCGTACTTGACGAGGTCCTCGAGGGCGAGCTGGGCGTTGTCAAGGGGTTGCACGGAGGTCACGAAGGCTATGCTGAGGACGAGGGCCCTCTTAATCGAGAGCCTCATGACGTTCTGGAGGTCGAGTTGAAGGTACGATACAACGTCCTGCGTCGTTTTCAAACGGGTCGCCTGTGATTGAGCCTGAAGAACGTATGAGGTAACGTTGCTGTAGGTGGCGAGAAGCAGGAGTAAGGGTATGAGAAGAACGAGAACGGTTGAGTTTATTATGAAGCCTCGCCTCTTCATCCACCAACCCTCCACACCCTAAGGGTAACGGTTATCGGAGAGATAGACCTCGGAACGCCGGGAAGGGAGACGTAGTTTATCATCGTGTCGCCGAGGTCAACGAGCACAGGCTTGGTACAGCCGTCTCCGCCGAGGTTGTTGAACAGCCTCAGTATGGCGTCGTCAACCGCGTATTCATCGGGTTTGAGGTCACAGGCAGTCAGGTTCATGTACTCCCCGCTCTCTATCGCCGTTGAATCGCCAACTATTATGGAGCCGTACCTCACCACACCGCTCACGTTGTAGGCGTATGTCAGGTTGTAAGCCTTGACGTTGGGATAGCCCTGCATCAGGTAGGGCTTAACGTTTCCGTAGGGAGCGTATGCATTGAGCAGGTACACCACTGAGGCAAGTGCGTGCTCGGGCGAGACGTAGTAACAGCTACCAAACTGAAGGTGAAGCGCGTTGTGACCGCCGTGGAGGGCGTTCTCGACGGGATTGCCGAGGTAGTCCCTTGTTACGGTCGTGTACCCCCAGCGGGCGAAGGCGTTGATGAAGGTGTTGTAAACCGGAGCATCGTAGAGCTTGACCCAGGTGTTGGTCGTCGCGTTCATCAGGATTGAGACCTTCTGCTCACAGGGCGAGTTGGAACCAACTATGTGGAGCCAGGGGAGCTGGAAGGTAGTATACAGCGGGGTCGCGTAGTCGGGGATGTTCCAGTCCCACTGAACGTCGCCGTAGAAGCCAGTGTTGTAGTACTCGGTGGTGGGGTCAACGGTGTAGTCGTTTATGAGCTGGGTAACGTCAACTGAGTAAAGACTCATTGCGGTGAAGGGGATGTAGTCGGCGTAGACGTAGGAGTTCCTTCCGTCGATGTGGAGCTCACCCGTGCCGTCCCAGGTGACGTTGAAGAGTATCGTGAAGTAAGTCCCGGAGAGGTCCGAGTAGTTGAAGCCCATTCCCTCCACAACCGATGCCAGGGTACTGTTGTCGGCGACGAAGTAACCACCCTCGTCAATCAGCGGGAAGCTCCTCGAGTCAACGCCGTAGACGCGAATACTTGCAGTCACGGACTTTATGTTCTCACCGGCCAGCTTTATGGAGAGGTCCGTTAGGTTTCCGGGCACGAAAACGTACTTCTCAATGTAGACCGAATCGTACGTCTTGACGTCTGCGAAGTAATAGTAGTGGGGATACTTGAAGGTGGACGCCTGCGAGGTAGAGTAAGTTATTATGATGTGCTGGGCACCGTCCTCACCGGCCACCTGGTAGTCCTTGGAAACAACCACAGTGAAGTTGGAGTCACTCCCGTTGTCAACGGCATCCTGAACGAGGGTGGCCAATGCAGGACACGAGGAGGAGGTTATCTCGTATCCGTAATCAACGAGCCCGTACCTCGGGAGACAGCTGTCGAGGGAGTAACCGTTGAGGGAAACGTCGTAGTAGGAGTATGTGTAAGCGGGCTCAAGGTACCATGTAACGTTCAGCACAGTCGAGTTAACGGGGAACTGACTTGTTGGGATGATGTACGTTATCTCGATGTCCCTGCTTCCGTGCTTCGTGGCGATGTAGTCACCCTGGTAAACGTAGCTTGTGACTTTCTCCCTCAGCTTGCTCAGGAAAGCCCTCGCAACGTAACCCCTCGGAGTCTGGTTGTAGGAGTAACCGCTGAGCACGAGGGTCGCGGCAGAGACGTCCCTCGCAAGGGTGTAGTTGTAGGTTCCCTTGCTCATGAAAGCGTCCGTCCAGTTGTTTATCAGGAGCTCGTAGTTGTAGCCCTTGAGTGTAGAATTCAGGATGTAGCCGAGGATTATTGAAGCCTTCTCCCGGTAGTTCTGGGAGGGGTAAAGCGGGCTGACCGCCCAGTACGTGGCGGCTATCTCAAGGGGGCTCATATCCGGGGACACGAGGGTCAGGTTGATTACAGGGTCCGGTCCGTTCTCCCACTTCTGAACGACGTCCGCAGGAACGAGCTGACTCAGCGGGACGGTACGGAGGAGTTTGAGCATGGCGTTCGCGTCCCCAAGCTCTCCCATCCGCATCTTCGTCTTGTAAACGGACTGGACCTGGCTCTCGGCTGTGGTGATGGCGGTTATCATAATGAGGACAAGGAATAGAGCGAGGACTGCATCAAGGGTAAAAACAAAACCTCGCCTCATGGCTCATCCCACACCCAGAGTTTTACAAGCAGGGGCTCGTACATCGGTGTCATAAGAACCCCTATGTCACCCTCGTCAACGAGCGTTACCGGCCCGGTGAACCCATTGGAGTACATGTAGAGCAGAACGGGCCTGCCAAAGCCCGCCGGTCCGCTGAAGATTACGCTCCAGGGAATCGTCACGGAGGTGTTGGAACCCCTGAAAGTTGCAACGGTACTGAGGCCGGTACCGCTATCCTCCCAGACTTCCGCGTTGACCGACCCGTTAACCGAGGTCTTCCATATGCCGATTGCCTTGAGGGTTCCCCCATCGACTGCTATAAGAAGGACGTAACCCGTCTCGGCAGGAACATCAACGCGGAGCATGGCGTAGTCCGGCACATCGTAACGCAGAACGCCCGCGAGTACAATGCCCGAGTCGTTGCCGACAATCGTTATGGTGCTGTTGTACCTAAACAGGCTCATCACAGTGTTCCTCTCTGAGTAAGAGACCCACGTCGCGTTGGTTCTGGCCTCCAAAACGCTTGAGACGTTGGAGGGGTTAACGAGGAACGACGCGTTCGTGTAGGCCACCCTGTTCCACGCCTCGCTCGCGTTTAGCTCCTGGGGGTAGGTGTAGTTACCGAGGAGGGACGACACCGCGAGTGGCTGGCCGGTTCCAAAGCTCAAACATTCCGGAGGGGCAGGTGGGACCCAATCTGGAGACAGCGGGTACCCGTTGACCCTGAGGACTCCCGCAGGAAGGACGATTCCAGGTGGAACACCCTGAATGCGCTTCCATCCGGTTGAGGTCTTCTCGTACCACACATCGGTCTCGTTGGAGGCGTACCACACCCCGTTAACGCGAACGTAAACGTTTCCAGGCGTATAACCCGCGATTCCAACGTTTATCGTGGCCGATGCACCGGCCATGTCTATAACGTACGGGTTGGTAGTGTCCCCGTAGATAATGAGGTCCTTCGCGATGTTGATTGAGCGCGAACCGATACCGCGGACTATGAGGGCGCCCTGGACGTAGGTGTTGCCGGCTACGTAAACGGTACCCGCACCGATTATCTCCCAGTCTCCGCCTATCGCGAGGTACGGGTACGACTGGTAAGGTGGATAATCACCGACGTCAACGGTTATTGAACCCCTGGTGTCAACGCCTATCGAGCCCACTATACAGAGGTTGGAGTCCGCCACTATACGGGCGGAACCCCTGACGTCAAGTGGCTCACAGGGCAGTATCGTGGGGTCTGGAAACGTCAGGGTAACGCTTCCCCTGATTGCGCAGGTTCCGTTGTAAACCACGAAACCAGGGGGGACGGTTCCACCGCTCGCGTTCGGGTTCCACGTGAAGTTCGCCTTGAACGTCCACCTGCCGAGGTAGAAGTCGAGCAGGAACGGGTGACCCAAGCTGAGGTTCAGGAGGGCACTTTGAACGCGAGAATCGTTGTTCTTGAGCAGGTCAAAGAAGGTAACGGCCTTGTTGTAGTCAACGTACTGACCAGATGACGCCCTCAGCCCGGGAACCACGAGGGCAGAGACGTTCTCGTTCCAGTTCGGAGGAGTTCCAGGGCTCTGAAGGAGGACATCGAGCATAGTATCGGGAATGCTCGTCCTATCATACCAGCCGAGAAGGTTCGTTATGCCCGCTTTCAGGTTGTCGGAGGTAGCACTAACCGCGCCGAGCATGAAGATTACCATAACCACCGCAAGGAGGGCGTCAAAACTCAGGAGTTGACCGCGCCTCATCTCACCACCACCGTAATGTTAACCGGTTTCTCGCCGTAGTACAGGTTCTCGCCGACCAGCTTGAAGCCCGAGATACGCGAAAGCCTGAGCTTAAGGTAAAGCGTCACGTTCCCCCCAAAGGCGTTGGGAAAGGCTCCCCCGGGATACTCGAAGACGAGTGTTGCGTTAACGGAGGAGTTCGTTTCCACGGACAGGCCAACGAAGCGACAGCCGAGCGGGGTGTAGTTCCACAGCTCAACGAGGTTGTTGAGGGGCGCGTGAAGGGAGTCGTTGACCACGACGCCGGTGTTGAGGTACGAGCAGACGTCCGAACCGGCGGTTCTAAAGGCATCCGAGAGCGAGACAGCTTGATTCGAGTACACGACGGAGGGGAGAATGTAGACTATCCCGGTCAGGATTATCGCAGTTATGAACAGCAACTCGATTGCGGTCTGACCCCTACGTTTCGACGACGACTTCCACACCATCGGGCGACCTCCTTGATGAAACCTTAAACACGGGAGCGGACTGGGTCAACAGTACCGAGCTGGTAGTCCCTGGAGGCACTTGGAGCTTTTCCACTACAACGTACTCCCTACCGCCGATTTGGGCGCGAACCCGCAGATAACCGTCGGCCGTGAGGGTTACGTTAATCCAGTCCCCGGGCCCGAGTTCCACAGGAGCCTCCTTGACAACGGTCATCCCGGGGGATGAGTACAGCCTCGCCACCGTTCCCCTCAGGTCTATGGCGAAGGCCTTCAGCTGGGCCGACGTGCCGAGAACCTCCGTCTCGGTCTTCTCGCTCAGGGCAACGTTCATCACGCTCAGCATTGTTATTGATATTATGGCGACTGCAAAGAGCAGGTCAAGGCTTATCTGTCCCCTCATCTCAGGCACCCGGCTTTATGTTTATGTACAGGGTCTCGGAGGTGCTGTTGTACACCATCAAAACCGGCTTCGCGGGGTTCCACTCAACGACGACCTTCATGGTACCCGGAACGTCTGCGGGGTTGAGGGCAACGACGAAACCCGTCGGCGAGGTAGCGTTGTAGAGGAAGTACGTCTGAACCCAAACTCCCGTTCTGTTGGAGCCGGTAAGCACAGGGCCAACAGTTGAGTTTGCAACAGCGACGGCGACCACGGAGTTCTCAGCACCGGCAGGGAAGAGCGGGTCGTTAGTTCCAAGGAAGAGCAACTGCACCTGGGGGGAGGTTACGTTGAAGGCACTCGTTATGTACTTGGAGTTGCGGAGCAGGTTGAAGTGCGCGTAAACCGTAACCTTTGAGCCGGGACCCTGGGCGTAGACCTGGTCGATTGCCCCGGCTATGACGTTCGCAACGCTCTTCTCCTCGAGGGCCATCTGGATGGCCAGGGTCCCGGAGGAGGGCGAGTTCGAGTCGAAACCAACGTTTTTGACGGAGTAGAGTAGCATAATCAGCATTATTGAGAACACCAGCATGAATTCAAGTGAAATCTGACCGCGCCTTTTAAAGACTAACCCCATCTCACTCCCTCCGTAAAGTTTATACGAATAAAAACCTATTTAACGGTTACTCCCCAGATTTGCCTTCAACTACCGCAAATATGCCTGAAGGCGTTCTTTTTGTTTCTACGCCAAAATAACCCCCCGTGAAGAGTTTAAACTTGTACTTCTCGGGAGTGAGCCCGTGTTTTGTGACGATTGCCCGGAGTTCGTCTATGAAGAACTGGGTGAGTTCGTAGTAGAGAAGGTCGAGCGAACTCTTCACCCTGTCCCTTACGGCGACCGCCAGGGGAAGAAGGGCGAGACCGAGCAGGATGAAAGGGGTTCCAGTCAGAACCGTCGCAAGGCCAGTCAGCCCAACAATACCTCCGAGAACCGCGTAGGTAATCTTTTCAAGCCTCTTCAGCCTCTTTCCGAGCTTAACCTTCTCCTCCCAGATGTCGAGCAGGGCAGGGTTGTAAAAGTCAAAGGCCGTATGACGCTTTCCTTTGGCCATCCTCTCCCTTATCAGCGCGTCCCAGTCGTCGGTGTAGTAAATAACCTCGCCGTGGAGCTTTGCCCTCTCGGCGTCGAGGGATGAGATAATTCTGATTATGTCCTCCGCACTTTCGTGGGCGATGTGGGAATAAACCGACTTCTCGTCGAGTTCGAGCGCGACTTCCACCGAGTCCTTGATGTTCTCCATCACTCCTCACCCTCGGGAACCGGGTAGATGTCGTCGAAGTCCGGCAAACCGCTGAGGAGCTCGCTCTTCTTCGTTTCAGCCTCTTTTTTGGCCTCCATGAAGGACCTGGCGTACTGCTTGGCGGTTTTAACGATTTCCTCGATGCTTTTGCTCTCGTAGATTCCGCTGAGGAGCGTCACAACCTCAACTTCCCTCTCGCGCGGGTCCGGGTAGAAACCGCGGAAAATCTGCTTGCCCCTGATTTTGCTCGTGAGGTAATCGAGGGCCTCGAAGATGTCTCCAGCCTTGAGAACCTCCGGCGGGCCGTGTATGGCAACGAGACCGTAGAGGGCGGACTCAATGTTGGCATCCAAATACAGTCCCTCGCTCTCGAAGGACTTGATGATTAGCCTCGACAGGCTCTTCACCTTGCTCGCGTCAGCCTTGGCGTAGCCAACCGTTGCAAAGCTTCCAAAGGCCTTGAGGACGAACTTGAGGTCGCTCGCGTCAAGGGTCTGCTCGCCGGGGACGTCGACTAAGGCAAGAAGCGAGGCTATCCTCTCAACTATCGTGTAGTTAATCCTCTCGTAGGCCCGGCTTATGTCGTCGTTGCCCTCCTTCAGCTTGTTGTTGTCTATAGCGATTATCGAGTCCGCAATCTTGGAGAGCTTGTCTATCGTTATCGCCGCGTTGATTGTGGGCCTTATCCCCTCTTCCCTGAGCGGGAGCGCGCCGATGGCAACGACGAGCGAGTCCGGGTACTCCTCCTTGAGGGCCTCAGCAAGGACGGGCGTTCCGCCGGCGCCGGTTCCACCGCCGAAGCCGAAGGTTAGAAAGAAGATGTCAACGTCCTCGTAGCCGACTATGGAGTTTATCTTGCGCATCACGAGCGGTAGGTCGCGCTTCATGGCTTCCCTGCCCAGTATTGGGTTCGCGTTGACGCCCTTGCCCCCGGTTATGCTCTCACCTATCAGGATTCTCCTGTCCTGGGGGACGTGCTTTAGGTAGTCGAGGTCACCACGGGAGGTGTTTATTGCAAGGGTTTCGAAGTCAACCAGCGCGAACAGGTCGGCTATCTTCGTCCCGCACTGGCCGATTCCGATTATCAGGGCCCTCAAGGGCCTTCACCCCACGACCTTCTGGATGAACCTGTCGTTCTCGTACGTCAGCACCATCGCGTCGCCCCTTATGTAGCGTATGAAGCCCGTTGTGAAGAGCTCTACGGCCATCCACCTGCTCGATGGTGAGTAGAACACGAAGAGCACGTTTCCGTCCGGTGTGTAGCCCGGAACCAGCACTATCGAGGAGTTCACCGGTGCAGTGTAGTTGGCCACCACTACGTTTCCATTCTCGACGCGGAAGCCGAGGTAGGGGTTGTAGGCGGAGACGTTGTAGCTTCCGTAGGGCGCCACGACTATGTAGTAGCCCTCGCCTATTTCAGTCGTATTGGACACCACAAAGGAGTTCCCGTAGAGCCTGACGAGAGAGTTCACTATATCGTCGGTCTCGTTCTTGGAGAGACCTGAGGTCACGATTGTGAAGAGCTCGGAACCAAGGGCCAGCCTGACGTTATCGAGGGTGACCTTCGGGATGAACTTGTAGCGGGAGAGATACATAACTGCAAAGGCCGTCTCGACGGACTTTCCGTTGATTTCACCGCTCTGCTTGGCCTTGATGACGAAGTTGAGGGTGTCCTTGCTGAAGTTGTAGCCGAACTTCTCCAGCACGTCGGTGACGCGGACGGTCAGCTCAACGGTGGGCTTCTCCTGGATAACGCGACCGCTCACGGGGTCGTAGTAGGGCTTCCAGTAGGCCCAGCCACCGTCAACGCGCTGGGAAACCAGCCAGTCCGCGTGAGGCTTGAGCTTGTCCTCGGGCACGATTCCCTGAAGGGCCTCGATTATCGAAACGGTCGTCATGACGTCGGGCCTCAGCATGTAGGAGAAGTAGGGCGTTGAAACGTAGATTCCCCATCCCCCGTTGGAGGTGCCAAGAACCCACTTAACGGCGCGCTGAATGAGGGAGTCGTTCACCGGGACGCCAAGGTCAACGAGGGCCCTAACTGCGAGTGCCGTCTGGTAGGGCTGGGGGCCGAGGTTGTTGCCCCAGAGGCCAATTCCATAGGGGAGTTGGGAGGAGATTATGTCGTTGATGGCCTTCTCCTTTTCATCCGCCGAGAGGGCGTTGAAGTGGAGCAGTGTCTCAAGGGCGTAGAAGTAGGCGGAGGAGAACCTGTGGGTGCTCACCATCTTCTCCCCATCGACGGCAAGGGCATCCCTGGCCCACGAGAGGGCCTTCTCGATGGACTCGTTGGTCGGAACGCAGTACTTGAGGGCAAGGAGGGCGTAGTATGTTGCCTTCTCGTTTGACGGGCCGGGTTTAACGAGGGGCCAGCCTCCGTCGTCGTTCTGGAGGGCCTTAAGCTCGAAGCATGGGGCGGAGTATGGGTTCTCCTCAACCGGGAGCTGTGGGGTGTACTGCTCAAGGTATGCAACGGCCATAAGCGCGAATGCAGAGGTCTTAACGACCTCGGGAGTTGTGAGGGGGTAAGTTGGCGACGAGAGCCAGTAGGCGTAGTCCCCGGAAACGTTGGCGAGTTCAAGCAGTTTGCTCACGAAGAAGGACGTGGTGAAGTCAAGGGGCCTGACGAGCTCAAGGGCATAAGTGAGCATGGCCCTGTCAAGGGTCGTTATCGAGTCGCTCCTGAGGAGTTCCTCAACGTTGGAAACGATGTCGTCGGGCACGGGGTAGTTAACGGCGTGGAGGGCTATAACCTTGAGCGCAAGAGCCTGGGGAGCGGGAAGGGTCGAAGGAGCGGAGAGGAGGAAGTCGATTGCCCCCTTTACCGGGCTCGCAGTGTAGTAATAGCCGTACTCACCAAGGGCCCAAACGGCCATAACGGTCGGGTAGAATGCGGGAGCACTGCCAGGAACGTAGCCCCAGCCCTTACCGGACGAGGACGTGAGAAGGTAGGACACCGCGCCCGAGACACCCTCAACGAGGGAGGAGCGGTGAACAGGAGAAACGTAAGGCTCTGCCTTGAGAAGGGCGATGAGGGCATAAGAGGTGTCAACCACGTTGCTTGTCTCGTTTGGAAGGTAACCCCACCCGCCATCCGGGTTCTGGAGTGAGAGCAGTTCCATGGCAAGGGAGTCGATTTTATCCACTGAGGTGTTGCCAACGGCCTTCTGAGCACCGGAGAGTGCCATGAGAACGAGGCTCATATCGCGGATGCTTTGAACGTTTGACGAGGCGTCCGAGAGAAAGTTAACACCGCCACTGATTTGGCCAGCGTAAGCGCCGGGAATTACCAGGAGGATGACCATTAAAACCGCCATTATCCTATTCATATACTCACACCCCAACCAAAAATGGAGCGGAAGATAAATAAAGTTTTCCACGTGGCGTGGAATCAATCAGAAATGAACCTTCCCGTCAATCCCCTTCCTCTGCTGTCCACGTCGTCGCGCATGATGAGAACGACCCTGCTCGGCTCGTACTCGTCCTCGATGTGATAGCCCGGCAGGTGCTTCACGAGCTCCTCGGCAAAAGCTCTGATTTCCTCGTGCCTCGGCATGTTGTTGATGGTGAGCCTGTTCCGCGAGAAGCCGACGAACATGTAGGCTTTCGCCTCGAC
Source organism: Thermococcus sp. 21S9 (assembly GCF_012027635.1). Taxonomy (NCBI): domain Archaea; kingdom Methanobacteriati; phylum Methanobacteriota; class Thermococci; order Thermococcales; family Thermococcaceae; genus Thermococcus; species Thermococcus sp. 21S9. The sequence goes on along the minus strand of NZ_SNUS01000001.1, from coordinate 910,959 downwards.
GAACATCGGGTTGGCTATCTTAATCAGCTCGGCGTACTTTTCCGGGCTGTGCATGTTCTCGCCCTTGACGAGGGTGAGCCTTATCACCGTCCTCGTTTCCGCGTCACGCATGAGCCTGAGGGTTTCCTTTATCTTCTCCCAGCCGTCGGGAATCATCGGGACGTTGACGCGATTGTAGGTCTCGATGTCAGGAGCGGTCAGCGAGACGTAGAACTGCGTTGGGAGCTTGTCCTCCCTAATCATTTCCTCCAGCCTTTCGGGAACGGTTCCGTTGGTGACTATGAAGGTAGTGAAGCCCCTCTTGTGGAACTCCTCAACGAGGTCGCCCATGTACGGATAGAGCATCGGCTCGCCGGAGAGGCTAATCGCGGCGTGCTTCGGGTTCCACGCTTCCTCGAACTTCTCCTTCGGAACCTTGGGGTTGCCCTTGTAGCCGACGAGGAGCTTTCTCTGGGCCTTTATGCTCTCCTCGACGATGAAAGCCGGGTCGTCCCAGGGCTGGGGCAGTTCAGTGCCGAGGAAGCCCTCCATCGGGCGCCAGCAGAAGATGCAGTTGTGGGTGCACCAGGCCAAGACGGGCGTCATCTGCAAACAGCGGTGGCTCGCTATGCCGTAGAACTTCTGCTTGTAGCAGAAGCGCCCCTTGGTAAGGCTCTCCTTGAGCCAGTGGCAGAGCTTAACTCCGCTGTGCCTCCCAACGAGCTCGTAGTGCTGTTTCCTAAAGAGGAGCGCGATTTCCTCGGGCATGTTCGGGTTGGCCTTAACCACTATCGCCATTAGTCTCACCTAACCGAAACTCGGGCGAGGTTTTAAAAACCTGATTGGTCGCGACTGTGCATCGTCGAAAATTCCTTCGTCAATCTGCGAAAGGTTTAAAAAGCTAAAGCCGAGCCCACAACCATGATGCGCATAAAACCCGAACCCATGCTCAAGCCGAGGGAGATAGTTCTTTTCCCCAGTGAAGAGCCCGAGGAAGGAAGCGAGAGGCCCAAGGTAAAGCTCCTCCACGAGATAAGGCGCTACCGCCTTGCCTGAACGACCACGATGTCCTCAAAGAAGAGGTGCCTTTTGGCGACGACCTCAGCCCTAAGGCCGACTTTCCGGAAAAGGTTCAGCGTTTCTTCAATCCCGGTTATTGAGCTCTGGACGAGGTAAACCCTGCCCTTTTCGGCCAGGTAATCCGGCACCTCCCGGATGAACCGGTCTATCACCTCCCTCCCGGTTTCCCCACCGACGAGGGCCAAGTCTATTGGCTCCTCCGGCTCACCCGGTAGATAGGGGGCGTTGAACGTTATCACATCAAACCTTCCCGAGACGTTCTCGAAGAGGTCGCTCAGGCGAAACTCGACGTTCCCGATTCCGTTCAGCAGGGCGTTCTTCCTTGCGAGCTCTACGGCCTTTGGATTCACGTCAACGCCGAGGACGTGTTTGGCTTTCCTCGCCATGAGGAGGGCTATCAGCCCGGTTCCGGTGCCGACGTCTAAAGCGGTTTCACCGGGGTTAACTTCAAGGGTCTCGGCGAGGAGAAAGGTGTCCTCTGCAGGCTCATAGACGCTCTCGTCGAGCAGGATTCTGAGGCCGTAGTAATGGGGCATGGTGGCACATTACAGGTCGTGTTTATTGGGCTTTCGGTTTAATCCCTTAGAGTTTCCGAAAAATTTTCGTAATTTCTACCTAAAAAATTGGTATTTGTCAAAATGACGTCGAATAGCAAGCAGGGAGATAAATGTGAAGACGAAAGGTCCGTCCTGTTGACAATGTGACATATGTAAGCTACAAAAGACTTAAGTAGCCCAAACTTGATACGAATGCGCTAAAACCTACAGGGGTGAACGGATATGTGGAAGAAGGCAGTCTTGAGTGGATTGCTCGTTCTGGCACTGGTTCTGTCCCTCTTCGCGGTGCCGGCCGCCGCGAAGGGTAGCGACACGGTTAGGGTGGTTGCCCTTATAGACAAGGACGACTTCAGGGGAGACGCCGTCAGGGGCATTGGCGGTAAAATAGTCTACGAGTTCAAGCTGATTGACGCGGTCGTCATAGACGTTCCCGCGAATGCCGTTGGAAAGCTCGCCAAGCTTGAGGGAGTCAAGAAGGTCGAGTTCGACGCCCAGGCCCAGCTTTACAGGGGAGGCCCGCCGTGGCTCGTTACCGAGCCGACCCAGCCGGCCCAGACCGTCCCCTGGGGAATAGAGCGCGTTAAAGCTCCAGAAACCTGGAACATCACCACCGGCGCCAGCAACGGCGTCATTGAGGTTGCCATACTCGATACCGGAATAGACTGGGACCACCCGGACCTCAAGGACAACATCGCCTGGGGCGTCAGCACGCTCGACGGCCAGGTGAGCACCGACCCCGCTGACTGGTACGACGGCAACGGCCACGGAACTCACGTCGCAGGAACCATCGCGGCTCTTAACAACGACATCGGCGTCGTCGGCGTCGCCCCGAACGTTGAAATCTATGCCATAAAGGTTCTCGACGACAGGGGAAGCGGAACCTACACCGACATCGCAATCGGAATCGAGCAGGCCCTCCTCGGTCCCGACGGGGTCCTTGACAAGGACGGCGACGGAATAGTCGTCGGTGATCCCGACGATGATGCCGCTGAGGTCATAAGCATGTCCCTCGGAGGACCGAGCGACGACGAGTACCTCCACGACATGATAATCAAGGCCTACAACTACGGCGTCGTCATCGTTGCCGCGAGCGGTAACGAGGCCGCCGACCAGCCGAGCTACCCGGCCATCTACCCGGAGGTCATAGCGGTTGGAGCCACCGACTCGAACGATGCCGTTGCCTCCTTCAGCAACCTCCAGCCAGAGGTCAGCGCTCCGGGTGTTGACATACTCAGCACCTACCCGGACGACACCTACGAGACCCTCAGCGGAACCTCAATGGCCACCCCGCACGTCAGTGGTGTCGTTGCGCTCATCCAGGCGGCCTACTACAACAAGTACGGCAAGGTTCTGCCCGTTGGAACCTTTAACGACACCAGCACCGACACCGTCAGGGGAATCCTACATGTTACCGCCGACGACCTTGGAGACCCAGGATGGGACATCTACTACGGCTACGGAATAGTCAGGGCCGACCTGGCAGTCCAGGCGGCTCTTGGCTGATTTCCTCTCTTTTATATTCCCTTCCAAGAAGTTCTCAGAAAAGCCCAGTTCAAAGGAAAGAAAGGGAAATCACTTCTTCCACTCGGTGTAGCCACACCTTCCGCAGGACCAGCGGTCCTTGTGGTTGGCCATGAAGACGCCCGGCCCACAGCGCGGGCAGAACTTGTTCTTCCTGACGACCTTTCCGCCCTTAACCTCGTAGAGCTTCCACTTCTGGCTGGTCTTTTTCTTCTTCGCCATTCACACCACCTCACTCTTCCTCCTTCTGGATGAGGCCGTCCCTAACGAGGATGTACTCGGGCTCGATGTAGAGCATCCTCTCCCTCGTCTCGTAGGCCTTGGCGTAGCCCTTGCTGACGTGGCTTCCGAAGTAGCTCCTGATGTACTGGAGAACGGTGGTGTTCGGGTCGAGGTCGAGCATGGCGACGAGCTTACCCTTCACCGCTTCCCTGCTCGGGGTAGGCTCGCCCTCGTGGATGATGTCGAAGTATATCTCCTTTCTCCCAAGGAGCTTGTTCTCCCTTATCTCGGTCACCTTAATCTCCATCACGAACCACCTCCATCTTGGCAAGTATTTGCGCACACCTGCGCTTGCATTCGGGTGTTACCTTTATAAGCACTACCCCCTCGTCGGGCTGGCCGTAGAGGACGACCGAGTTGAGAGGGGCGTAGAGCACCGCCGGAATCGCCCCCAAATCCTCCTCACCGCTGACGAGTATGTGAACCGGCCTGCCCCGCTCGACGAGGCGGAAGGCCTTTCTGATGGCGTCTAATAAAGCTTTCGTTATGGTTCCAGGGGGATTTGAAACGGTCATGAAGACGGCCTTAGCGTTTATGTCGGGAGAATAGTCGGCCCTCTTCGTCCTGAGGTCGTAGAGGGCAAGGGAAGGAGAAATGCCGAGCTTGAGGACGTTCTCGGTAACGACGTCCCCGACGGTGATTACGGTCTTACCCCTAAGCTCGTCCTTAATCCGAAGGTAGGGCTCCGGAATCGGGCCCTTTATCAGCTCCCCCAGCGGTTCCTTGAGCTCCCGCCGGAGCTCCTCGGTTAGGCGGAACAGCATTTCACCTGACCCTTATGGCGTATTTGCCGGGAACTTTGGCAGCTTCCGGTATGCTCTCGCGGAGCTTCCTGGCAATTTTGCTCTCGGTGTCGAGGATTATGACGAGGTCGAACCAGTCGTCGCTCAAATCCCTGCTCCCGCAGACGGGACAGCGGTCCTCGGTCGTTATGTAGTGGCAGTGCCTGCAGGCCCTCTCCTTCGCCATGCTCACTCCTCCTTGGCCTTTCTCTTCTCCTTCTCAATCCACTCGAACTTTCCGAGACCGGGCTGGCGCATGGTCATGTTAATCTTGTTCTCCCTGATGATTCTGCTCTTGACGCTTATGCCGATTATCCTCGCCCTCACGAAGTCACCGAGCTTGAGAACGCGGTTGGTTTCCTTGCCTATGAACTGCCTGTTCTTCTCGTCGAAGACGACGTAGTCGTCCATGAGCTGGCTTATGTGGACGAGACCGTCCATCGGGCCGATTCTGATGAAGGCACCGTAGGGCATCATCTCAACGACCTCGCCCTCGACGACCTCCTGGTTCTCGGGCTTCCAGACGAGGACGTCGAAGGTTACCTCGTGGTAAGTGGCTCCGTCGCCGGGGACGATTATTCCCTGGCCAACGTCGTGGACGTCGAGGATTGCCAGAATAACTCCCTCGTCCCTATCGTAGATACCCTCGTAGGTCTCACGGAGGACCTTCTTGGCTGCCTCCTTCGGGTCCATCGTGAACATCCTGGGCGGAATCCTGACAACGTCCTTAACCGTCAAAAGCTTGTACATGGCCTGACCTCCAAAAAGAGTTGAAAGGAATCACTCCTTTCCGAACTTCTCCTTGTAGAGCTCTATGGCCCTGAGGATTTCCTTCTTGGCCTCCTCGGCGTTGCCCCAGCCCTCTATCTCGGTAACCTTGCCCTGGAGCTCCTTGTAGCGCTGGAAGAAGTGGGCAATCTCGTCGAGGAAGGCCTTGGGGACGTCGTCTATGTCCTTCCAGTCCTTGAAGTACGGGTCTTCAACGGGAACCGCTAAGACCTTCCAGTCCTTGTCGCCGGAGTCGTTCATCTTCATTATGCCTATCGGCCTGGCCTCAATGAGGGTGAGCGGGTAAACCGGCTCGCGCATTATGACCATTATATCGAACGGGTCGCCGTCGTCGTACCAGGTCTGCGGGATTATTCCGTAGTCCACCGGGTAGAAGAACGGGCTGTAAAGGACCCTGTCAAGCTTTATGAGGCCGGTCTTCTTGTCGAGCTCGTACTTGTTCCTGCTTCCCTTCGGAATCTCTATAAGAGCGTACACAACGTCCGGAACGTTCGGTCCGGGCTCAAGCTCGTGGAACGGGTTCATCTCTAACCACCTCTAACCCTTTTAGAATTCCTAAGGTGGCTTTCCGCTTGGGCTTTTAAAGTTGTTGGTGTCCGGGCTAATTCGCCCGGTACTCGTAAACGGTCTCGCCGTCGGTTATCGCGTAGACGTCAGTCTCGCCGTCGCGGTAGTGCACTATCGGCCTGTCAACGAGCTCAAAGACCCTCTCAAGGTCCTTCGGAGAGGACAGCTCGACGCGCTTCCCGTCGGGGGACGTTCCCTCAACCGTGTACTTCTTCAGGCCCTTCAGCTCCTTGGGCTCTGGTTCCTTCTTCTCGCGCTTGGCGTAGATGAACCCCGCCGGAGGAATCGCGAAGAGCAGTGCCATCGCTGGAAAGACCGTCCTGGCCGTCGAAACCCCCACGTCAGAACCGGCAAAGGAGAGCGAGTTCGTGGTCGTGCTAACGGTTCTCACAACCTTCTGGTACTCCTTGTCCGTTCCGCTGAAGTACAGCATCCCTGATGCGTCGCGGTTCAGGCGGATTTCCTGGACGAAGGGCTCCTGCCCGTTGGAAAGCACCTTAACCGTCACGTAAACCTCCATCTCAGCGCGGTAGAGGCCAGTCCCCTCGCGAACTTTCTTGAGTTGTTCGTTGAGCTCGGTGAAGTTGATAACCAGGGGAACCTCGAATGAACCCGAGAACGTGCCCTTCGAGAGCAGTTGGGTGTCGTTGACGAGGTAGACCTTCTTCTTGCCCGAGGAGACGTAGTAGTTGACGTGGAGGACGGCCTCGTAGCTTCCCCTCGCGCCGTCGGACGAGAACCTGTACTCACCCACGATTGCGGTGGTTATCTTGGACGGGTAATAGGCCAGGGACGTTCCGTTCTTGTACACGGTCTCGTTAGAGAACAGACCGTAATTCGCGAAATGCCCTTCCTGCGTGTAGGCTGTTGAGTAGGTTGCCTTCGTTGTCACGGGCTCCCTTGAGTAGGCAACACCCGAGTAGAGGGCAAAGATGAAGGCGAGGGAAACGGAGAGGGCGAGACCTCCAAGGAGCGCCCGCTTTTTATCAATCTTCATAATCAACGACCTCCAGTTACGTGGACAGTGATTTTATTCGAAACGACGTCGGCACCGCACAGGTGGGCCCCGCAGTTGAGAACGTAGTCGCCCTTGCAGAAGAAAACCGCCCCCATCGGTATGTTCAGGGTAACCGTTTCCCCGTGGGCAACGTGGACGTGCCACACTATCATCCAGCCGGAGCAACCGCAGTGGCCGACGCTAAGGAGCAAATCGGCATTACCCGAACTCGGCTGTGGTAGTCCTACGACGTACACCGCCTTCCAGCCGGGATTCGGGATGAAGTCTTTTATAACGAAATCCCCTTCGGGCCCGTTGTTGGTGAAGTTAAGCTGGAGCGTTATGTCGTTCCAGGCGAAGAGGCTGTAGGTGTATACGTCCCCGACTATGGCCTTCTTCAGCACGTAAGTTGGTCTTTCAACGCTTGCGTACATCGAGCAGTCCTTAATCTGGGCGCTTCCGCCGTCCCACTCCGCGTAAACCGTTAGGGGCACCCCGTAGGTGCCGTCTTCGACGTCATCATCAGCGGAGAAGCTACCCCCTATGGAAACCGACTCCCCAGGGTCGAGCGTGTAGGTTGAACTGTCAACGTCTCCACTAAGCCCATCAGGTAGACCTGAGTAGTTCCCAGCAACGTGAAACGTTATCGGCCGGTCCATCAGGTTCTCCACGGTTATCGCAGTGAACTCCACCCCGGAGCTGGCGTTAACCGGAACCGGGTCTGAAAGACAGCGGTAGGCTATATACGAATCATTCCCTCCCACAACCCCAAACTCAACGCTCCTGCTGGCGGTGTAAGCCCGAAAGTTCCCGCTCGAGCCCACGATGAGGAGCAGTCCGAGGAGGAAGGTTGTAAGGAGTACAAACTTTCTCATGCTAACCATCTCCGAGTACCTTGGAGAGAAGACTTCCCCTCCGTTTTCTGATTCTAAGGATGTCGCCCTCCGAAATCCCCGCGAGACGGTAGAAGACCACGAGCAATCCAGTGAGAAGCAGGGCGTAGGCCACGAGCGGGAGATACGGGCTGAACGAGTACAGGAAGACCACGAGGGAAGCGGGAAGTATTGCGGGGTAAGACCTCACCTGGAACTCCTCGCGGTAAATCCTCGTGTCCTGGGGAACCGTGACGTGAACCGGAACACTAACGCTCGAACCGCCGTCGATGCGGAAGAACGTCGGGCCGAGGAGCTGAACCCTCTCGCTACCACCGCTCACAAAGTAGTAGAACGGGTAAACGGCGTTGTTCGTGACGCTGAGGTTCTTCTCGAAGGTTGAACCTGGCAGGTACCAGCCGTCCCTCTGTCCACCGGCGAGGGTGGAGGAGTAGCTGAAGGCCAGCGTTCCCCACGAGGCCACGGTCACGAAGAGGAAGCCGGCGATTATGAAGACCGAAGCGACCGCGTAGAGTGTCTTAACGCTAACCCGGTAGTACTTAACTCGCTTTTTTCTCTTGGAGCCTCCCGAGAAGGTCAGGAACGCCCCAACGAGGAGCAGAATCGCTATCGCGTAGACGTTGCTGAGTCTCGTTCTTAAGGATTGAACCAGGTCTCCGCCACCCCTGAGGACGAGGGGCTTGCCGAAGAGAACGACCACCTTCCCGGCCACGTCCGACTCCTTAACGGGAGGATACAGACCGTTCTGCTGGTCCGTCGCGACGTTGTTGTCGCCCTTGGTTATGAAGCCGTCCTCGGTAACCGCGAAGATTCTGTGAACCGTCCACCCATCACTCCTGTGAAAGACTATTATGTCGCCGACGTCAAAGTTCCGGGCGAATGGGTTCATCAAGAAGAGGTCTCCCTTGTCTATCGTAGGCGTCATACTGCTTGAGTAAGCGTACGACAGAAACACGGGACGGTCAAGGAAGAAACCGACTAATGAACCTGTGAGAAAGGCAATGACGATGAAAGCAAACGTGAACTCGAGTATTTTCTTCATAGCAACTCCCCCTTAAAGGGGTTGGGGCAAAGGCCCCGAAAAGAAATCACGGTCCGCAGGCTCCGGCAACCGCCGAGATGCTCATCTGGAACTGGTCGAGGCCAAGGGTGGCGTTGGTGTTGTTGAATATCATTCCGACCTTAACGGGGTTTCCGTGCTCAACGGTGAACTGGATGTTGTGAGCCGGTCCGGCGGTCTCGTTCCCGTAGTCGCCGGCGAAGATAAGGACGTTGTCATGCTGGGTGGTGATGGTCACACATATCGGGTAGCTCTCGTTGTCGTTCTCCCAGAGCTCATTGCTGACCTCAAACATTTCCTCGAAGACGTAAGTCGTGTTCGGACTCATTCCCTGACCCGCACCCTCAGGGTAGTTCGGGTTGTTGGCGCTGATGTCAACGTAAAGCTTTCCCGCGTCGTAGGTCACGTAGGGCTGAAGGGCGGTCAAGTCAATAAGCTCGTTGTCGTCTGAGACGACATCAAAGCTCGCCTGCCTATCGGCAGAGTAATACCTGAAGTTGGCTCCGGCTCCAACGGCCAGGAGCATTCCAACCATCAATAAGGCCAATCCAAATAGTTTATTCATCTTTCACACCCCCTTCACTGCCCCGGCTGACCGCACTTGCCGACAAGGTCGCTTGGCTCGGTGCCGAGTCTCCAAGCCTGTATGTGTATGGTGCTACTCTCAGTGGTGTTGAGCGCGGCGTTTCCGACTGTGAAGTCCATACCTACCTTAACGGCCTCTCCAGGACCAACGGTGAAGCAAACATCGTTCTTCGCCATGTCACTGGCGTAAACTGGTGACCCGGTTCCCGGGTAGTACACGTTCTCATCCGCTCCGTAGAACTGTATCGCGGTGTTGGCGTTGGTTATCCTGACGACTATGCTCATGTTGTCCTCCCAGAGGTCGTTGCTTACCTCAAAGACCTCGTCGAAGTTGTACTCCGAGTTCGGGCTGAGGCCCTGGCCGTAGCCTGGGTAGTTCGGGTTGTCAGGGCTTATGTCGACCACCAGAACGCCACCGCTGTTTATGTAAGCGTAGGGCTGAATGGGGGTCAGGTCAATGAGTTCGTTGTCATCGCTGACAATCTTCCAGTGAACGCTCCTCTCAGCGTTGTAGTCCCTGAAGTTGGCTCCAGCCCCTAACACGAGACCAAAGGCCACCAACAGGCCAAAAATTCCAAGGGCAAGATTCTTTCTCATCTTTTTCGCCTCCAGATTAAGGAGGCACTGTGGCAGAGAAGCCAGCGGTGAGAGTGAAGGTTCATCCCTAAACCAAGACACACTCACGACCACTGCAACGGTGAACTCAACGCAGTGCCTCTGCAACCCCGCAGGGTTGCTCACTAATCCCTTGGCCCGTTGGGGTATATATGAAATGTCGGATTAACGGCCGGTAATGGGAGATTACCCAAGAAAAGAAGGGCTAAATGCGCTTCATTTTCCTGTGGTGAATGACGCCAACACCGGCGTAAACCAGTGACGCCAGGGCAAGCTGGAGGTTGTTCAGGTAGAGGGCGGTTATGAAGAACATCAGCGAGAGCCCTATGTAGAAGGAACTCCAGCTTATGTCGTTCTTCTTGACGGTCTCCATATAAACCGTAACGTCGTCGGGCACCTTAACGAGGGTTATGACGCCGTGCTTGAAGGTTATAACACCCTCTCGCTCAAGCTTCGGAATATGCGTCTGAACCAGGCTCACGTAAACGCTCTTCCTGTGCTTCCTGTCAGTGTTCCCCTCGTTCTCGGCTATGTACTCAACCATATCCCTCAGCTCGGCCCTCCCGTCGGACTTCTGGAGGTACTCAATCATGAGCATCCTCCTGCTGTTTCCGAGTATGACCGAGGAGGTCCCCATGGCAATCACCGTGCTAACCTGTAGTGTTTTCTACCGTTGTTGCCGACCCTCGTCTCAACGAGACCGGCCTTGGCCAACCTCCGGAGGGCCCGCTCAACCTTCTGTCTCGTGACGTCAAAACCCCTCTCCGTGAGAAAACGGGTGATGAACGCAACGGTCAACTCCCTTTCCCGGAGCATATCCACCATCTCACTCTCAAAATCCCCACTCATCACTACGACCTCCTGGCCGGAGTAAGACCCGACCTGGGGGAAAATACGGCGGGAGAGTATTTAAACCTGCCCCAAAAGTTCGAAAAAGGATTTTGAACAGACAAGACCCTCAAAAACTGCTTATTTGGAGAAAAGAGTGTTCCCCGGGCGACAACTGCCCAACGGGCGAGAAACCACGTTTTCTGTCGGCAGATGCCGTTGGGCATTTTCCAGGGAACCGCCAGGAATGGACCTCCAAAAGTCCCAACAGTGAGAACAAAACGGAGAAATAAGTCACAAAATTGGACGAGTTAGGATAAACGCCAACGGCAAGAATACGTCTTGAAGTATAACATAAGGTTCGAGAAGGGAATTTAAGAGAGGGGGTTCGGGGTTCTGGAGCCCTTAAACGATGGTAGCCCCGCGGGGATTCGAACCCCGGTCGCGGGATCCAGAGTCCCGCATGCTTGGCCGCTACACCACGGGGCTGTGCCCGTTGAATAGCTAAAGGGGAGGATTTATAAATTTTACTCCTCCGCAAGCTTTGCTTGCGCAAAGCTTGACCAAAATGGCCTGACTATCTGAAAAGGTAAGGGAAAGTTGCATGCTTCATCAAGCACCCCCATAGTTTTGGGGTTACTTCTAGGATAGCTTTGAGAGGAAGTGTTCAACTAAAAGGGCGCCCAAAGGGCGCTAATGAAGGAAACACACTGAGGAATAGCAAGCTTAAAAGCAACCCCTTGTGAAAATCGGCCATTCCAAAAAGCATGCCCACTTTGATGAAACTTTTCATCCGCCAGCGCTTTCGTCAGAAAGGGCTGTACTGGTGGGCCCGCGGGGCTTCGAACCCCGGACCTCCCGCTTATCAGGCGGGCGCTCTGACCAGGCTGAGCCACGGGCCCGTAAGAATTCTGGTGCCCCGGCCGGGATTTGAACCCGGGTCGCGGGATCGAGAGTCCCGCATGATTGACCGGGCTACACCACCGGGGCGTGTCCGAGATTAAGGGCGAGGGAGGGTTTAAAAAGTTTTCGGTTGGAGGAGCTTCATTATAGTCTTATAACTACCCTGATTAGCAATGTATCTCTTGCGAAATTCTTTTAATTGCCATACTCACAAAAAGCAAAGGGAATAGTATGAAAGAAAAGAGAACACCAATCAACAAAATTGCCTCAATAGCCAACACAAAACCAAAACTTGAGTTTCTAGCCGTGATACTCATTGCATTCATAATCCGTCTTCTTCCGATGCGCTTCAAGTACCTCCTCGGTTACGACCCGTTCTTTCACCTCGCCTACATCCGCTACGCCATAACTCATGGCTGGGTGAACTTCTTCCCCTACGCCCTCGGTCCCTGGGGATTCCAGGTAAAGCTTTCTCATCCCCTCGGCCTGTGGATGGTTCCTGCCTTTGTCTACAAGCTCCTCCACCCGTTTGGCGTCTCGCTCTTCAATGCCTTCCGGCTTACTCCCGTCATATTCGGCGTGCTCACTGTGGCCTTAGTTTACACGGCGGTGCTCAGGCTTTACGGTAGAAAGGAGGCACTGCTCTCCTCGCTGATTCTGGCAGTGAGCTTCGGCCACGTGTTCCGCTCTATGGCCGGTTATTACAGGGGAGACAACTACATGCTCTTCTGGTACAGCGTGGCCCTCCTCGGAATCGCCCTCGGGCTGACGTGGACGCCTAGGAGGTGGGGATACGAGCGGTTCGCGCTTTACCTGATTCCGGGAATAGCGACGGGCCTATCGGCGATATTCTGGCAGGCGTACTACCCGATATTCGCCTTCGTCCTGGCAAACGGAGTCTTGCTATCCATCGGCGCGTTCCTCATCGGAAATGACCGAAGGATTGTGGACGGAATCTGTGTAACCCTTTCAACGGCCCTTGGAGCGGTAATAGCCAACGCCCTCGGCGGGATATTCGGCTACGGCATGACTGGCTACAATAAGATACTGGGTAAAGAACTCGCGAAGGAGTTCGGGCTTAACTTCGGATTCATAAAAGACGCATTCCTCCTGCTCTACCTGAAATACGCCGTCGTCCTCGCAGTTGCAGTGGGGATAACTCTCCTCATCGTTGCGAGGTTCGTTAGGGACTGGAAAACCCGACTGTCCCTCGTGGCGGTTGTCTCACTGGTTGCGATTGCGGTTTTCGTTCATTACTGGGGAGTCCTCCAAAATCTCGTGGACAAGGTATTCCACACGGCCCCAATAGTGGAGACCCAGAGAACAGGACTGAGGGACCTGTGGACAGCGTACGGGCTGGCGTTCTTCGCAGTTCCGGTGTTTGCACTCAGCTTTCGGAGGAAACATCTCGCCGACTACGTTATACTCGGACTGGCGGTTGTCTCTGTCCCGATGTTGCTGATTTGGACGAGGTTCCTCTTCATTGGCTCCATCGCGGTGGCCGTTATGGCCGGCGTTGGGCTGGTTGCTGTCTACGAGAAGCTGAAACCCCTCGCCGTATCGAAGAGGCTCGGCGCCCTTGCCCTCACCCTCATCATTGCCATCGTCCCGGCCACGACGGCGTACACGGGGTTTCAGAACGCCCTCTCAGTCAGACCCATAGTAAACGACAACTGGGCAACGGCCCTCCACTACCTAGGAAACCACTCGAACCTCAACGACGTCGTCCTTACCTGGTGGGATGAGGGGCACTGGGTAACTTACTTCGCCGAGAGGGCACCGGTTGCGCAGGGAAGCCCGAGCAAGTTCGTCGCAGACTATTACCTTGGAAAGGTCTCGGAAAGGGCCCTTATGAACCTCGGAGTCGACTATGTTATCGTCTCCCTCGACGCCGTCGAGAAGTTCGAGGCGATACTCCAGACTGCCGGCGAGAGCGGGTACGCGATGGTCGTCCTCAGGCCCGTTTCAACACCGGGCGTTCTCACCTTCTCGGCGCCGGGATACACCGTCATGGCAACCCCCGGAGAGAGATGGGACGTGAGGGTCAGGATTGGGAACGCGTGGGGAATCCCGGCGGGCGTTTTCGTTGAAAAGGGAAAAACTGTTGAGGAAGTCCCGCTAAGGGAACGGCCAACCCTCGGTGCATACGTTTACATAAACCTTAACTACGGCTACGCGGTGCTGATGAACGAAAAAGCCTTCGAGACGCCCTTAGCGAAGCTCATGTTCACCAACCAGTACTCAAGCGACTACCGGCTCCTCTACACAGACGGGGGGATGGTCAAGATATTCCGCTTCGTGCATCCCAACGTCATCGTAACTGCCGAAAACGGCTCCATTGTGCTGAGGTTCGAGAACGCGACTGGAACAGGTATAGGTATCTGGGGTTATCTTGATAACGGGACATTGATAGAAGGAAAATGGATTAATGTAGCAAAAAAAAGAGAGTTGATCGTATCAAAATACTCTAATGTTTCAATAATACAATATACATACGTTAAAGGAAAAACAGTTTTAGATAGGGGGGTATTTAGAATAAAAGACATAATAACATATGAAAACAATAGATCTTAACGCGTATAATAGATATAGACCGCAGTAGAAGAATATATTTTTTGGGCATGTAATAGATAAGGCATTAGTTGTGCCATCGGAAGATATATTGTTAAAGATATGGAAGTACTGGGGAGAACACAGACTATTTTTTTATAATTAATTTCGAAACTATTAAAATATACATATGCTTTAGCTACCGGGAGATTAATAATTACACCATGACGGCATTTGAAGTACACCTTACCAATAGGTTGCCCAAGTAGATTTAAAAAAAGTAGAGAAGAATATTGATCAGAGTACACCCTTAATTCTATTTGTTTATGAAGGGCCAACCAGCCAGCTCCCACAATTTCTGGAGAGGTCCAGTATGGACCAACAGACTTAGTTAGCCACATAGGAGGCTTTGGATCATTGGCAACAACCATCATAATCCCAGAATTAAAAAGAAAATAAATTATTAAAAAGACAGCTGAAAGTTTAAGAGAATTCACTCTAGATTTAATAGCTTTATATTGTTTCCTCTTTCTTAAAATAATCGTGCGGAAAAGTGATATAAAACATAAAATTCCAATAACAAAATAAGGAGCTAAAAAAAACAAAGTGATTTGATATAATCGTGCTGTATTCAAACGGTTAGAGAAAAAGGGAACAGCAATTCCCGCTAAATCATACATCAAAAAAACTATAGATAGACCATAAAATTCCAAATTGTGTTTTTTATCAGCGTAAAATAATTGATATAACACTCTGAGCATACCAAGTAGTATAAAAATCAAAGCCAAAAGATTTATCCATTTTGCTATTTGTCGTATCGGGGTCAATTTACCAACTAATAATGAGAGACCTTGAGAATATTGAGGATTAAAGAGATATTGAATATACGAAAAAGTCTGATAAACAATGTTAGTCAGGTTTCGAAATTGAAAACCTCCCCCCGTATACATATACCATAATAATGTTATTATCCAAAACAGAGCGACAGACTTAGAGTCTATATACTTCTTGTAAAATTTTAATTTAATAAAACTAAAAACCACTGCCAACACTAACAATGCAAACATTAAAAGATACGCAGTTCCATAATGAGAAATCGCAAGAGATACTATGAATAGCAAAAATAGTTTTTTATCAAGTCTTGTTACAATAGAATATATAATAAGTGATAGATACAACTCAGCAATCATTTGTCTTGCCAATGCAAGCATATTTACAAAGAATGCAGGAATAAACATAAAAAACAAAACCGAGAATACTGCCATTCTTTTATCGCGTAACAATTTGAGATAAGATACATACAGAACAACAGGGACAAAAGATAACAAAAAGGGGTATACTAATTTGAATATCCATATCAAACTTTTGTTTAGAACTAGTGAATAAATCGGAGCCAAAATATTAACACTAGCAACCACATTATATTGATTATACTCATTAATGTTCCAAAATCCATTCATAAGTACAGATTTCGCCCAATGGTACTCCCCATTAATATCGTATCCCCATATATAATTCCAAGAAATCCCAAAGGTTGTAGACAGGATTAAGGAAAGAGATATTAACCAAAGTGCAAGGGTATAATTGAAGGCATCTGTCACAAGGAAAATTAAGGGGGTGATTGAAATAACAATATAAACTACTAAAAGACCAATATTATTGTGTGAGATATTAAAATAATATGCAGATAAAAGGGACAAAATAGGAAGCAAAACAAAAAAAAGATCTAGATAGTTAAATGTTAATTTAATTTTAATACTTATTACTCTATGTGCAGGATTTGTATGTCCATCCAATATACAAAAGAACAATAAGAGTATTACAATGGTGATATTCAACACTAACATTACGTAGCGAATTGAGAATGGGGAGGTAACCCCTAACAAAGGGAGCACAAACTCAATAAAAAGCCCCCACAGGAGGGTTATTGATATACTAATCCCAATACTCAAAAAAAGTGTTTCAGATAGATTATGTAATTTTATATTAAGAACTTTCAATAAAAGGTATCCCTGAAGAAATAACAGAAGAATAGCGCCTGAGAATAACCTCAGGGGATATGCCATAGATATAAGAGAATCATACAACGAGGCAAGTAAAACGGAAAGATCTAGCCCAACCACAAGAGCCAATGTGAACATAACCAGTAATCTCTTCCTCACACTCACACCCAAGGCAAGAAGTATCCGAAATGTTTAATAGTTTTTTGGACATCTTATTAATAATGCCGCCACGAGTTTCGATAATCATTTTAAATTGGAAAAATTGGGGAGACACTATTGAATGTTTAGAATCTGTGTACCGGTTAAAGTACACAAATTATGATGTCATTATAGTGGATAACGGGTCAGATGATGAATCAGTAACAAAAATCAAGGAATATGCTCGAGGTAATATCAAGATAACCTCAGACTTTTTTAAGTATTCCATATGGAATAAACCAATTAAGGTATTTGAACTTGATGAAACAGAAGCAAGAGTAGGGCGATTCAATAAAAGAATCTATGAGAAATATGATCCCGACAGAAGAATGATTATAATTAGAAATCATGAGAATTATGGATACGCAGGAGGCAATAATACAGGAATTAAGTTCGCACTTAGCGTGTTATCCCCCAAATATATCTTAATTTTAAATAATGATACAGTTATTGCTCCTGATCTAATAAATAAATTAGTCAAAGTTGCAGAGCAGGATAACAGAATTGGTATTGTTGGGCCTAGGGTGAATTATTATAACTATTTAGGACACAAGGATATAGTACAATACTGTGGATCAATTTTTAAGATATTATTCCTCCGTAAACAAATTATAGGCCATAAGAAAAAACAATGCATCTACAAAAATCCCATCGATACTGATGAAGTATATGGTGCATGTATGTTAATAAAAGAGAATATCCTGTATGACATTGGATTATTTGATGAGAACTTTTTTGCGTATTGGGAAGAAACAGATATGTGTTTTAATACCAAGAAACAAGGATATATACTAAAGATTGTTCCAGGTGCTACAATTTGGCATAAAATTGGGTCAAATAATGATTCTGAAAAGCGTGTTAGTATCTTAGCATCATATCTATTTGGTAGGAATATGATTTATTTTACACAAAAAAATTTAAACGGAATAACAAAATTTGTAAACTTATTATATATTTTAACGTTAAAAACAGTGACCTTATGGTTGATATATGTATTACACTATGCAAATCCAATAGCAGCTATTAGTTTCACATTGGGCATATTAAAAGGGATCAAAAATGAACGAGGAAAACCATGTTGCAAGCTATTCAACAGTTATAATATGAGTTGTAAATCTTCTATTAATCATTCACTCGATATGTCCACTGACTATTAAGTAAAGAAAAATAGACATTCTCATAGTCTTTGACAACCTGATCCCATGGTCTAATTCGCTTACTAAAGGGTCCCACTCTGATATTAGTAGTAGTAATATTCAATATGATACTAGCAACTTCTACAGGATCCGGGGGGTAATCCACTCCAAAACAGCCAGGTTCAATTAGGAACTCTTTAAGCGCTGCTTTTTTTGAAACTATAACAGGGGTGCCTAACGCTAAAGCCTCGGCCACTGTTATACCATAAGCCTCTGATTCAGATAGAAGTAACAATACATCAGCATTTTTAATGATGTCAATTAATAATTCTCTACGTAAAAAAGGATACCATATAATGTTATTTTGAATATTTAAGGTCTTTGCTAATTTATGGAGGGCTTGCTTTTCAGGGCCCTCCCCAATGATTATAAGATAGACATCTCTTATGTTGAAATCATAAATTAGACTATGCAAAGTTCTAAGAATGTGGTCAACTCTTTTTCGTTTTATCAAGTATCCAGAGTAAACGAGGTACAATCGCTTTTTTTGTCGAGTCGGTTTTTTTATACTAACATTGTCAACTCCATGGGGAATTATAGATATCCTTTCCTTACTTATGCCAAATAACCGAGTAATATTTTCAGCCTCAAATTTAGAATGGGAAATTATATGATCTACAATTCTAAAAGTAGATGCACCGATAAGTGAATTGTAAAATCGCCATAGATATTCACCAATGAAAGTACTTCGAGAAACATCAAGGTGAGGTGAAAATATCATTGGAATTTTTGGAGAGTAAAACTTGATAAAATGAATAACTTCATGAGAAAACAAACTATGATACCCATGAATATGGACAATATCTGGACTAAAAGTTGATAATATTCTCTTTATTAATTTGAGATTTTTTACATCAAGACCATATAGAGTGCTCCTAAGGGGATATCCTCTAATTAATATAGAATCATTAGTTAAAGATACCTGCTCAACTATTTTTTCAGAATAAGAAGGATTAAACACAACCACTTTATGACCCCATTTAGAAAGCCATTTAGCAGTTTCAAATACTACCCTATTTATACCTCCCGGCGCCGTTGTTTCCATATAGTTTACTAAAAGAATTCTCACGGCTTTCACCTACCAATGCTATTAAATACCTTTGCATACTCTCTTGCAATTTTTTCCCAATTGTATTGTCTTCTTATTCGGATAATCTGGCTTTTTCTTATGCGTTTTAAGTTATAACCACCCTCTTCAAGCAGGTTCATTTTCTTTGCCAAGTCCTCGGCGTTTTTGAAATAAATTCCTCCATCACGAAGGACTTCCTTATTAAATGGAACATTATACGCAAGGATAGGTCTTTTAAACAACATCTGCTCAAGGAGGGAAGGATTTGTTCCACCTACCTCATATGCGTGGATATAAGCAAAACAGTTCTTTCTTAAAACCCCAAGAATATCTTTATCATAAATAGGATCAAGGAACAAAATATTATCATTATCTCCTCTTAACTTAAATAGATATCTAGTATAAGCATCATTTATATTAAAATTCCCAATTATAGCCAACTTTTTGTATGAATCCGCCATATTAAAACCCTCAATTTCTAAATGGATATTGTTTTCAGCAACAATACGAGCAACTGTTAAATAGTAACCGTTCGGTTCAAGACTAAACCTTTTGAGTATATCAACCTCATCCTTCCACGAATATTTAGAAGGGATTAGTTCCCTTGCCCCATATGATATATATACGATTCTCCGGGGATTGTGATATTTTTTCAGGTATTCTTTAATCCCTACAGAGTCTGCAATTACAATATCAGGAAGTTTACATGATAGGTATTCCATTACGAACATGTAAATCATTGTGGACAAATACAGAGGTAGTAAATATGGCGGGACAAACAAACTTCGCTTTATCAAACGTTTCCATTCAATGCCATCAGGGTTTATGACAAGCCTTTTCTTTGCAAGTCTAGCAAGAATCGCTGCAAGAGCTCCGTCTGGGGCCACATAATACATAATATCAATATCACCCGAATGATATTTTAACAAGATGAGAGTAGCAAGTAGATCATTAATAGATGGAATAGTTGTACTTTTTCCCTGAATAGATGGAACATGAACTCGGATGACTCCATTGTATTCGTCTTCGTGAAATTTATCGGATTCACAGGTAACATATATTGTAAATCCTCTACTAGATAACCTCGTTGAAATTTCCTCAACAAAAGTTTCGGTGCCCCCATATTTACCAGGAATCCCCCTAGAACCAATTAAAGCGATTCTCATAGATAAATCACTCCCCCACCATTTTCGCTAACACATTCAATGTTAATCCTGCAATAAACAATTGTATCCCAATTATTACAAAAATTCCTGCACCAATTGCTTGGGTTAGATAAACACGTCCACCATTGTAATAGGGTTCTAACGCCAAGTACCCCAAAATCCCAGCTATAATAAAGGATATTATACTTAAAGTCCCAAAAAGCAGTAGTGGCCGTTTATACCCGATTAATCCTACAATACTAGCTAAAACACCGAGTCCATGAGAAATTGGATTCTTTTTATGCTTTTTGGGAACATCATAGCGAACACTTATAGGAACTTCCCTCAATCTAATACCATTATCGCTAGCTTTAACTATCATATCAGTTTCTATGGAATAACCGTCCCCACGTAGATCTAGTTTTTCGAGAGCACTCTTATTCAATGCCCGAAATCCACTCTGAGAATCAACTTCAACGCTTGATGCAACTTTGGTGGTTTTATTCAAAACCCAAAGACCGACTCGTCTATATAAAGGAATCTCTTTTTTACTGCCGTTTAAATACCTAGACCCAATCACAATATCTGCCTCGCCTTTGATTATTGGCTCAACTAGTAAAGGTATTTCATCCGGATTATGCTGACCATCTGCATCAATTGTTATAACAATTGAATAACCCCTACTCAAAGCATATTCAAAGGCAGTTCTAAGTGCCTGGCCTTTACCCATATTCCTCTCATGCCGTATAACGATTGCACCAGCTTCTTTAGCTATCTCAGAAGTTCTATCCGATGAACCATCATCTACAACTAAAACATCTCCATATTTACGAGATAAAAGCACAATTGAGCCTATAGTCAACTCCTCATTATATGCAGGGATTACTATCAGCACATCATTCTTGAGGTTAGTAACCTCCTTCCAAGGTGACGCTGTCATTGTTTGTCCTCACTGTCCATCAAACAGTAACACCTTTTTAAAGTTTTTCCAAAAGAGAAGTAATGAAAACGTAAAAATACCAATGGAGGCAATAACTGCCACTTGAACTAGAGAGGAGCCAGCGTAATCTAGGGTTTCTCTAAGCAGGGTAAATGCCACAATTATAACCCCCATGACTGCGTTGGCAATCCGTCCAAACCTCACTCTGGAGACCAGAACAACCACCCCACCAACAATCAGTGACTCCGGAAAGATTGCTCCAAGGAGAATAAAGGGAACCGCAATTAACTCCCTTCTTCCCGGCAGGAGCCGTTCCGTTAGAACGTCGTCAAGGAGAACAATGAAGGCTATGGAAAAGGAAAGGACCGCAATCAATGAGGAGTAAGAGTACACCGTCGAAACCTGAACGGAGTTGCCAAGATAGAGGGCATAGAGAAAGAACGCGACTAGTCCAGCGTCCCTTTTCTTCAACGAGAGCAACCAGGGTACTATCGAAAGCGCTCCCACGTAAGTTCCGGCCCAGTAACTGGCGATTATCGAGAGTAAAACACCAATCATTCACATCACCTTTGATATCTCCCTGAGGTAATCGCTTGGGCCAAGGTCAATTGTGGGAACGAGGGCATTGAAGCGTTTTATAAGTCTCTCCCTTTCTTCATAAGCTTTGTAAAGTCTCTCAAGGGTTTTCTCGTCGAGCGTCCCGGAGTAGAACAGAATCGGATTTGGGGAGAGTATTAGGACCCCGTGCTTTTTCCTAGCCTCTGAAACAGCTCGATAAACATCTCTTGGATTGCTAAGGTCGGTTATGAGTATTATAAATGCCGGACCTTTAATGAGGGAAAGAGCTTCAAAGATTCCAGACAAACCGCTTCTGCCCTTTATCATAGGAAATACCTTTTTGAGGAACTCCCTGGCTCTGAAACCAACGTTGGGGGAGAACTCGAACCTAAGGCTCATGACTTTCCTCTCGTGCTTTATGCCAAGACTTCTCCGGATGGCTTCGAGTTGAGTCCAGCCCTTTCTTGCGGGCAATAATTTAGCACTTTTTTCATCATAGATAACCAGTCCAACGTTGTAGTTATCAAGAAGCACAGAAGCCAGCTGGAGAACGAGAGTTGAACCATAGTCAATTTTTGCCCGTCTTATACCTTTCCGCATCTCGCGGGTGTTATCGAGAAAAATATAAACATCAACATTATCCTCCCTAAGGAACTCTCTCACTATAAGCTCACCAAGCCGGAGACTAGCCTTCCAGTCTATCCTTCTAAAGTCGTCACCGTGTTGATATTCTCTTAAATCTTTGAAGTCCAAACTCTCAAGGCCAAAAAAACGTCCGGCCCTATAAAGCTCAGCCAAACGAAGGTTTCTGTCAACTTTCGCCTCTTCTTTCAACTCTTCCAATGAGGGGTATGCTTGAAACTTAGCCCCTTCGAGAGTCAGCTCATCAAAGTAGAGTCCATGCCATTCCTCAATTCTAAGGGTAATTCTATCTATAGAAACCTCACCCTTTTCAAGGACCTTCATACGGCCAATTAGGGTTTTTTCCTCACCCTTAACGAGAAGAGACTCAGGAAACTCAACGATTAATCCCCTCGCAGGAACTTCCGGACAAAGCCTAACAATACTACCAAAGTTCTTAACATTAAGTTCCAGAGGATACTCTCTACCCACCTCAAGAGGACCCTCAGGGAAAGTTACTGAGGTACTAACGGCGAACTCCGTGGAGGAGCGGAGAAAGAGCAAGTAGAGTAACATCACTAGACCGAGAAATCCCGGGAGGACATTGCCCAAGAGATAGCCCTCAAGCATTAGGAGGAATGCCGTCATCACGAGGAAGTCTTCCCTCTTCATGCGCTACACCGGCACTGGTGTTCTCTTAATGATATCTAAGAGGACATCCTTAGGCTTGATACCTTCGAGTTCGTAGTCAACTCTAAGAACGAGCCTGTGGGCAAGAACAGGGAGTGTCATTTTCTTCACATCATCGGGGATAACATAATCCCTACCATCGAGAAAGGCCTTCGCTTTGGCAGCATAGAGAAGATGCTCTCCAGCCCTAGGAGAGGCGCCGAAAAGCAGACGCTCATCACTCCTAGTGGCAGAAATAAGAGCGTAGATATACTCAATAACCTCATCACTAACAGTAACTTCCTGTACTTCTTCCATAAGCTTAAACATTTCATTCCTATCAACTACAGGCTGAACATTACCAAAGTCGTTGGTACTCTTTCTCCTCAAGAGCGCAAGTTCCTCCTCCCTGCTCGGGTAACCCATTTCGACCTTGAGCATGAACCTGTCAATCTGAGCCTCGGGAAGGGGGTAAACACCCTCCTGCTCAAGAGGATTCATAGTCGCTATCACGAGGAAAGGACGGGGAAGAAGATGCGTTTCTCCCTCTATGGTAACCTGCCTCTCCTGCATTGCCTCAAGCAGAGCCGACTGGGTTTTCGGCTGAGCACGGTTTATCTCATCGGCAAGAACGACGTTTGCAAATATCGGTCCCATTTTAACAACCCAATCTTTGACCTTCTGGTCGTAGTAGCGGACACCGAGTATATCGGCGGGCAGAAGGTCAGGGGTAAACTGTATCCTTGAGAATGTAAGACCAGTAGCAGAAGCAAAGGCTTTGGCAACAGTCGTCTTCGCGACGCCAGGAATTCCTTCAAGGAGCACATGTCCCTCTGTTAACAAAGCAATTGCAAGGAGTTCTATAACATCCCCCTTGCCAACCACTGCCTTTGAGAGCTCCCGTTTAAGATTAGTGATGAAGGTTTTACCGTCCATGAGCACCACCCAGTTTTGAGCCGGTTTCGATTTCCTCAATCAGTCTTTTTAACTTATCCCTGTCGTATCCCTTAGATTCGAGCTTTCTGAGGACATTTTCAAGGGCCTCTTCCTCTGTCCTGAAGAGGTTCTTAAGGATTGAAAAAACTAAGGAGAGACCCCATGTGAGAACACGGAACGCAAGGCCAGATTCAACAAAGAACACAACAAGCGCGACGAACAGAACATAGTAAAACACTAACTTCTTATTAACAGCCCTCTGTATAACTATTGTCCCTGAGGAGTACGGGTTCAGGTCACGATGATGAGCCTCGTCTATGTAGAACGTCTTAGGAAGCCCTGCAATAAGGTTCCTGAGAAATGGCTCGTTATCGTCAAAGAGTGCATTTGTGAAAATCTCGGGGTCCGAGATTATAATTATCCGCCCTTTGCCATAGGGTACCTCATCGGCGATGGGGAACCGGCCGTAGGAACCCATGAACATCGTCGCGTTGCTAGTAAACAGGAATGGATTCTGAGCCCCAATAATAACTGAGGGTTTGTAAAGAGCCACAAAAGAAACACCCCTTGCCAAGGAATCCGAAACTTCTCGCGTAATGGGGAGACCGTTAAGGAACGTTATCGTGAGCGCTTTCTCCATAGAGACCCTCTGCTTTAAACCCAGCTCCCGAAGTATGAAGTTTCCCACGTCAGAGTCCGTGGCGAGTAGCAACGTGCCCCCATTTTCAATGAACGAACGAAGCACTTCAAGTTCACTTGCTCCAAGTGAAACATCGGGCTCTATCATTATGAGCGTCGCGTTCTCCTCTGAGAACGAGGAGTAAGGAAAGAGCACAGGAACAACCTTGCCAGAGTGGTACAAGAGCACTCCAAACCTCGAAGTTCCATCTGGCCCGGTGTTTAGAACGCTGTATGGGGCATCACTCTTAAACTTGGGAACGCTCAAGGGCATGACTATGAGGGCAACCCCAACTATGAGGAGCAATGCATACGCTACCCTTCTCACAGCTCATCACCAATTATTGCTGATAGCAGAACCCTCGACGCGATTTTGACTGCATCCCTAACCGTTGAGGCCTTAGCCTTAATTCCCCTGTAAACTTCAAGCTCATGAAGAGTTGTGAGAGTGAGTAAATCCTCCCTGAAAGGAAACCGCCTAAACTCACCGAGGAGCTCCCTGGGCGTCATAGACCTGGGCAATCCCCGGAGCCTCAGCAGAGCACGGTAAACGATGACGTAAACCTCACGCACGGAGGAGAAAGTTCTGTCCCGCAAGCCCCACGCTCTAGGACTCGAGTCTGCATTTTCCACCGGTTCATGAGAGCCAGAACTCTCTCTGCTAAATATCCGATACGCGAGGAACGCTATGGCCAGTAGGGACACGAAAAGGACAACCCTCGCTACTGGAATTAACGGGGGTGTTATTATTACGGTGTTTGACCTAGCGGGCAGATACTCTTGGTTCCCACTGAAAACAACGTAGACTTCATGAGATCTGCTTCCAGTTGGTATTGTTAGCGTGAACTCTCCCTTCGAAATGGAGAGATGAGAGTAAAAGGAATCATCCACGTAAACGTCAAGGACAATCAAACCATTTGGAGACGGGAACAGACGTCCCTCAATAGTTGCTTTTCCGGAAAGGGGAGAAACTTTAGAGACAGAGAGCTTTATTATAAGAGGCCTCCTCTGAGGAACGAACTCAGTAAAGGCACTTGCTGGTGCATGGATAGGATCTCCAAAGTAGAGAACGTCCACCCATACTCGGTCGGTTGTGTTGATTGGGACGAAAAATTGTCCCTTTTCATTTGTAAAGATGCCTCTATCTGAGTTTTCCCACCGAACTAAGAGAGAGGTATTTCTTAAAGGGTTGCCCAAAGCATCATTAACGTAGCCACACACACCGGAGAGGTTTGCACAGGTACTGAAAGTAATGAAGACTGGAACGCGAAGAACATCAACCTCAAGTGTATTTGAGCGGTGCTTACCCGTTGCATTTGTACCCACTGCATATACCTCGTAGACTCCAGTTGATGGAAAAGAGCACGTATAAGAAAACTTTCCCCCAATAAGCGGAAGGATAACCGAAAGATTACCAACATAAAGAACAACCTGGCTCATGTTAGGGGCATATCCAAAAATTGTAATGTTCTCCCCAACAAAAGGTCGTGTATTGGAAGCGAATATAGAGAACCTCCACCCAGTAACCTCGTTGAGGACGTTCTCCTTTGAACGAAACTCACGCGAGATTTCGACAACAAGATTATCCAGAGCAGTTGTATTAAAAGAAACGTTGTTACCTTCAACTCCAAATGAAAAAGCCGAGATAATCTGAAGAGAGTTTCTAACGAGAGATATACCATCCAAAACAGATGCTAAGTACTGCCTCGCCATCTCATAGTTTCCACTTGAAAGTAAAAAATTGAGTGAAATGCTTCCGTTAACTATTAAAAAGACACCCTTCTCAAGCTTAATAAAAGAGCGAGCGAGAGTAAGAGCATCACTTGAAGCATTATAGGAGAGAAGAGTAAAATACGTAGAATTTGCAACAGAAAGCAACTCCAAAGTGTCTGGCACTGATGCGTTACCCACCAGCACACCTGAAAGAACGACAGCGGTTCTATTAAGAAGATTGCTATAGTATACATAGTAAGGAGTACTCAGAGATGAACTCGCTGAAGATGGAGGAATCATTGCAAGAGGGAGCAACAGTAACAGGATTATGGAAACCTTCTTCATAATACCTCGCGAACGGAAACGAGAAAACCTTTTATAAGGTTAGTGGCTCCCCCGTTCATGGGTAGGGATGAAGATAAAAGAAGCCTCTGGACTAACTCTAATTATAATTGGACTTGCACTCGCAATCTACGGATTTGTGAATGTTAAAACTACTATTACAAACCTCGGCATAGCCGGCGTTTTCTTGGGTCTCATTGTTCTTACATTCAAATCCAATGACTATGTGAAAGCAGAAAGTGTTCATGCGATTATGGAACCGTATCGGAGAGTTTTCTCAACCTTTGCAGACAATCTGTACCTCGAAGGAAACGCCATCTTTATACCACCTTACGAAAATCTCCCAGAGGGTGGCCTCTTCGTACCCCTCCACGAGAAGTTTGAGCTCGACTTAGCGAGACTTGACGAAGGAATAGTCTTTCTTACAGATGTTCCCAATGACAGGGCAATGGGACTTTTCCTCGGCCCTTTCGGAGGTTCTCTAGTAGAGAAATTTGAGGAACACTTTGAAGGCCCACTGGATGGAGCAGGCAGTGGAACCGTTGAGAGCGTCACGGGGTCTGTTCTTCGATACCTTGAGTTAGCCGATAGAGTGTACATAGAGGAGAATGATGATGGATTTCGGATAGTAATTCGACCAACAATTAGATGCAGACCAAGGAACTGCGAGAAGACTCCCTGTCCAATATGCGCCTCAGTCCTACTCGCACTTGCAAAGGGAACAAATCAGGTGCTCGCCGTTGAATCCGTTGAAGAGAAGGACTACGGAATTGAAGTGACCGCCAGAAAGCTAGGAGGAGTCGAGAAATGGATGTAGAGGATTACATACTCCTCTTCCTGTCAGTCTGGATTTTGATTTCTGCTCTGGCTACATCGAGCGTAAGCGTTTTCCTAACCCTAACCCTCATAGGCCTTTTAATAACCGTTGAAGTGGGAAGCCTCTTCCTGAGCAGGGATCAGAAGGAGAGTTTAAAACCTCTCATCGAGCTCTTGATAGTGGTGTTCGCAATCATCGTTATGGGACGTGTATACTCAATCCTCTCGGGGGGAAGGTAGTTGCGAGAGCCTCGAGGCATATGGAGGTACTGGGACCTTGTGACGCTGATATGCCTCTCAGTCCTTCTGGACATCCTTATAATAATCTTCCCAGACAGCCTCGCGAGGAAGGCCCTTGGTTTAGCGTTTGTGCTCTTTTTCCCGGGCTACGCGTTTATTACCGCCCTATTCCCAGAGAGAAAGGAGCTTGATAATCTTGAGAGGCTCGCCCTGAGCTTCGGACTCAGTATAGCGATAGTTCCACTCATCGGCTTGGCCCTGAACTACACCCCATGGGGGATAAGGCTGAAGCCAGTCCTAATCAGCATGACTGCATTTAATATAGTATTCACCCTTGCGGCAATTTACAGGAGGAAAAACGCAATTGAACCCTGGATTCCCTGGGTAACCCTGGAAGATATAAAACGGGAACTGGAGTGGGAGACTGCAAGTAGGCTCGATAAAGCCCTTACCGTGATTCTGATAATCGCAATTGTTACCTCTGTGGGGGTCTTGACCTATGTTGTGACCCATCCAAAGCCAGGAGAAGCTTTCACGGAGTTTTACATCCTCGGCCCAAACGGAAAGGCGAGTGACTACCCAACAGACCTCTTCGTCGGAGAAAATGCAACAGTGATAATTGGCATCGTCAACCATGAACACAGAAACGTGACATACTACGTCCAAATCTGGCTTGTGAACCTGACCTGGGACAACCAGACAAACACGACGATAATCCACGAGATGTATCCAATGCCAGGGTGGTTTAACGTAACTCTCCCACCTGTCCCCGTCAACATCGAAGGCAACTGGACACCCCAGTTCGAGACCAACTACACATTCAGCATAGACCGACCCGGCAGGTGGCAACTGTGGTTTCTATTGTTCAAAGACAGCCAACCAAGACTTCCCCCTGAACCCCAAGATGGAAACTACGCTGAGACCCCCGCAAGAGAGCTCATTTTGAAGGCTGTCAACGGAACAATTCAGAGTCTCAAGCTGAATATCTATGTCCATGAGTGATTAGTTACTCCTGAATATCGAAAAGCATATAAAGAAAATTTCCAACATTATATGGTGTTACTAATGAAGACAGTTAAGGTAAAACTTCAGATAATCGTTGTCGTAGTGGTACTAATGGTAGCAATCTCTGGAGTAGCCAAATCCTACTTCACGGACACGGCAGTCTCGAAGAGCAACAGGGTAACCACTGCCGAGTTCGACATTGCCATAAGCAAGGACGGAAAGCGCTTCTACAACGAGCTCAAGCTCTTTGAGCTAAGTAACATGCTCCCGGGGGAGAACAGGAACGTGACATTCCTCGTCAAGAACCGGGGCACTGTCACGATGAACAGGCTGACACTGACGCTAAACGTCCGAAACTACGAGGTGAAGATGTCTCCGGCAGAGAAAGCCGTTGACTCAACTCCCGAAAGAGGAGAACTTGGAAAATGGCTGGTTTTGAAAACAATCAGTGTAAACGGACGAACAGTCCCGGTGAACAAAACGCTCGACGACCTCAACGGGAAGATGGTATCCCTGCCGGTAAAGCTCAAGCCAGGGGAGAAGGCTGAAGTAAGGATGACCTTTGAACTCCCGGCCAAGGCGGGCAACGAGTGTCAGACCGATGGAATAGACGTGACGCTGAGGCTCGACGCGAGCCAGTGAGCTTTTATACTTACCCTTCCTTTTCCCGTTGGTGAAAGTATGATTGGAATCATATTCGACATGGACGGCGTCATCTACCGCGGAAACCGGCCGATAGATGGTTCGCGGGAGGTAATCGAATACCTGAAGGAAAAGGGTATCCCCTTCGTCTTCCTCACCAACAACTCAACGAAGACCCCTGAAGCATACCAACAAAAGCTCCTTTCGATGGGCATAGACGTCCCTGCGGAGAGGATAGTTACCTCGGGCCTTGCCACGAGGCTCTACATGGAGAGGCACGTTAAGCCGGGGAAGGTTTTCGTCATTGGCGGGAAAGGCCTTCACGAGGAGATGAAAAGGCTCGGCTGGGGAACGGTGAGCCTTGAGGAGTGCAGAGAAGGAAAATGGAAGGAAATCGCGCACGTCGTGGTTGGCCTCGACCCCGAGCTAACCTACGAGAAGCTCAAGTACGGGACGCTCGCAATAAGGAACGGGGCGAGCTTCATCGGAACGAACCCCGATACCACTTACCCTGCGGAGGAGGGCCTCTACCCCGGCGCGGGGGCGATAATAGCGTCGCTTAAAGCCTCAACCGGTCGGGAGCCCATAATAATCGGAAAGCCCAACGAACCGGCCTACGAGATAGTGAGGGAGAAACTCGGACCAGTTGATGAAATCTGGATGGTCGGCGACAGGCTCGATACGGACATAGCCTTCGCCAAGCGCTTCGGCATGAAGGCGATAATGGTCCTCACGGGGGTCAGCACGTTGGAGGACGTCGAGAGGAGCGAGGTTAAGCCCGACCTCGTTCTGCCGAGTATAAAGGAGCTCCTGGACTACCTGAGGGTTGTGGAATGAAGGCGAGGGAGCTGATAGAGAGACTAATCTGGCAGGAGAACGAGCTCTACAACCTCTACAAGCTCGGGGAAACGTTCGCCCTCTTCGAGAGGCCGGAGTTAAGGGACACCTTCGCACTCATAGCGGAGGAGGAACTCCGGCATCGCGAAACCCTGACGGGACTCCTGAAAGAGGGGACCCTTGAGAACCTAATCCTCGACTACATGGACGAACTGTCAATAGAACCCGTCCTGAGCGACGAGAGGGCCAAACCGGAGAGTCTTGAGGAGCTTGTGGTCGAGGCCGTCCTGAGGGAAAAGCACGCCTACGAGATGTACTCAAAGCTCGCGAAGCTCATAGGTGAGCCCTTCAGCGACCTGTTCCTGCACCTCGCGAGGGAAGAACTAACCCACGCGTACCGGTTGAAGCTGATATACGAGGCCCTTTAAACCATCCACCGCCTTTTTCTATCCGTTCCCTACCATCCAAGGTGATAAGTCAGAATTCGTCAGGATGGCAAGTCAAGGCGGGGCAAGGTATATTAGGGGACCCGGCGAGAGTGGCGGTGCTGATGATTTTACCAATGTTCAAATCTATACACAGATGTGTGTCAGGGGTGTTTATATGGCCGTTGAAAAAGTGATGAAAAGAGACGGTAGAATCGTACCTTTTGATAGGGAGCGTATAAGGTGGGCCATCCAGAGGGCAATGCTTGAGGTTGGAGTTCACGACGAAAAGCTCCTTAACAGGGTTGTCAGAAGGGTCGTCAGGCGTGTCAACGAGCTCTACGACGGTCAGATTCCCAACATCGAGAACATCCAGGACATCGTTGAGCTCGAGCTCATGAGAGCGGGCCTCTTCGACGTTGCCAAGGCCTACATCCTCTACCGCAAGAAGAAGGCCGAAATCAGGGAGGAGAAGAAGAAAATCCTCAACAAGGACAAGCTCGATGAAATCGACAAGCGCTTCTCCCTCAACGCCCTCCGCGTTCTGGCGAGCAGATACCTCATAAGGAACGAGAAGGGGGAGATAGTCGAGAGCCCGAGGGAACTCTTTGAGAGGGTCGCCACCCTCGCGGTCATCCCCGATTTGCTCTACGACGAGCGCGTTTACGACAAGGAAGGAAAGCACGAGCGGGATTTAAGCCGGGTCAAGTACTACCTTGAGCACTTCGAGGAGTTCGACGGGAAGTATTCAATCGGACGCTTCAGGCTCAACAAGTACCACTTCGAGAGGCTCGTGAACCTCTACCGCGAGCTGGCGGAGAAGGGTAAGATGAAAGTCTCAATAGACGAGTTCCTGGGCATGCTCGAAAACGGGGCCTTCGATGACTATGAGGCAGAAATAGAAGAGTACTTCAGGTTGATGGCCGGCCAGGTCTTCATGCCCAACACCCCGGCCCTTATCAACTCTGGCAGGCCGTTGGGAATGCTTTCGGCATGCTTCGTCGTTGCAATAGAAGACGATATGGAGAGCATAATGAAGGCCGCGCACGATGTGGCCATGATACAGAAAATGGGTGGGGGTACGGGGCTTAATTTCTCAAAGCTCCGTCCCGAAGGCGATTTCGTCGGTTCCACCGCCGGAGCCGCTAGCGGGCCCGTTTCCTTCATGCACCTCATAGATGCCGTCAGCGACGTCATCAAGCAGGGAGGCGTAAGGCGCGGGGCGAACATGGGAATCCTTGAGGTATGGCACCCTGACATAGAGAAGTTCATCCACGCGAAGGAGCGCAACACCGGAACCAACGTGCTCAGCAACTTCAACATCAGCGTCGGCATCTGGGAAGACTTCTGGGAGGCCCTGAAAGAGGGCAAGCGCTATCCGCTCGTGAACCCGAGGACCGGCGAGAAGGTCAAGGAGATAGACCCCAAGAGCCTGTTTGAGGAGTTAGCATTCATGGCCTGGAGCAAGGCCGACCCGGGAGTTATATTCTTCGACGTCATCAACAGGAGGAACGTTTTAGCGGAGGCAAAGGGAGGGCCGATACGGGCCACCAATCCCTGCGGTGAAGAGCCCCTCTACGAATACGAATCGTGCAACCTCGCGAGCATAAACCTCGCCAAGTTCGTGAAGTATGACGACGAAGGGAAGCCCTACTTCGACTGGGACGAGTACGCCTACGTGATTCAGAAAGTTGCGAAGTACCTCGACAACGCCATCGACGTCAACCGCTTCCCGCTTCCCGAAATCGACCACAACACGAAGCTGACCCGGAGGATAGGCGTCGGAATGATGGGACTGGCAGATGCGCTATTCAAGCTCGGCATTCCGTACAACAGCGAGGAAGGCTTCGCCTTCATGAGGAAGGCCACCGAGTACCTCACCTTCTACGCCTACAAGTACAGCGTTGAGGCATCGAAGAAGCGCGGGACGTTCCCGCTCTACGAAAAGAGTGCCTACAAGGACGGTGAGCTACCGGTCGAGGGCTTCTACCACCGCGAGATATGGACGCTCCCGTGGGACGAGCTCGTCGAGGAAATCAAGAAGCACGGCGTCAGGAACGGCATGGTAACCACCTGCCCGCCGACAGGAAGCGTTTCGATGATAGCCGACACCTCCAGCGGAATCGAGCCAATCTTTGCCCTCGTCTACAAGAAGAGCGTCACCGTCGGCGAGTTTTACTACGTTGACCCCGTCTTCGAGTCCGAGCTCAAGAAGCGCGGTCTCTGGAGTGACGAGATACTCAGGAAGATAAGCGACAACTATGGAAGTGTGCAGGGCCTTGAGGAGATTCCCGAGGACATGCAGAGGGTCTTTGTGACATCGATGGACGTTCACTGGCTCGACCACATCCTGGCCCAGGCGAACATACAGCTCTGGCTCACCGACAGCGCGAGCAAGACGATAAACATGCCGAACGACGCGACCGTGGAGGACGTTAAGGCGGCATACCTTTTAGCTTACAAGCTCGGCTGTAAGGGAATAACCGTCTACCGCGACGGTTCGCTCTCGGTGCAGGTTTATAGCGTTGAAGGAGAGAAGAGGAAGCGCGTCCCGGCCAAGCCGAGTGGCTACGCCGTCGAGAAGCTGAAAGCCGTTGTTGAGGCCGAGCCCTGGCTGGCGAAGTTCATCAACGTCGAGGCTATCCTCAACGGCACCAACGGAAAGGAGAAGAAGGCGCAAACGCTAAGCTTTTCTCTGAGCACGGCAAAGACTGTCACACCAAAGACGCCAGAGCACCCGCACCACGCGGAGAAGCCAGAAATCCCGGAGGAGAAAATTAAGGAGCTCCTTGGAGTGGCTTACTGCCCGGTCTGCTACGAGAAAGACGGTGAACTGGTGGAGCTCAGAATGGAGAGCGGTTGCGCCACCTGCCCGCGCTGTGGATGGAGCAAGTGCGTCATCAGCTGAGGCACTTTCCCCGCTCCCCCAATTTGTCTCCCTCTGTTTTAACATCTTCCTGCCAAAATAGGTTTTTTAATCCCTATCTTTTAACTTCCACCACTCACCCAAAGCTTAAGTTTGGCGTTGAGAACTCACGCTATTCGGAGGTGTTCCCATGGACAAGGTTTACCTAACCTGGTGGCAGATTGATAGGGCCGTCTTCGCGCTCGCCGAGGAGATACAGAAGCACTTCATGCCTGACGTGATAGTTGGAATCGCGAGGGGCGGGCTTATCCCAGCGGTGAGGCTGAGCCACGTTTTGGGCGACGTGGAGCTCAAGGTCATAGACGTCAAGTTCTACAAGGGCATCGACGAGAGGATGGAGAAGCCGGTCGTGACGATTCCGCTCCACGGCTCGCTAAAAGATAAGAGGGTCGTCATCGTAGATGACGTCAGCGACACCGGAAAGACCCTCGAGGTCGTCATCGAAGAGGTCAAGAAGGCCGGAGCGAAGGAGGTTAAGGTTGCCTGCCTCAGCATGAAGCCCTGGACCAAGGTCGTTCCCGACTTCTACGTCTTCAGAACGGACAAGTGGATAGTCTTCCCCTGGGAGGAGTTTCCCGTTGTGGTGAGGGAGTAACCCCTTTAACCCCTCCCCCCAACTTTTCTCGGTGGTGGTATGAGGGCGTTCATAGCGATAGATGTGAGCGACGAGGTTCGCGACAACCTCCTGAAGGCCCAGGAGAGGATAGGGAACAAGTCGGCGAAGATAAAGTTCGTCGAGAGGGAGAACTTTCACGTGACACTCAAGTTCCTCGGGGAGATTGACGAAATAACGGCGGAGGAGGTCAAGAAGGTCCTGGCGGAGATAGCGAGGAAGCACAAAAAGCACCGCGTTAGGGTTAAAGGAATCGGCGTCTTCCCGAACCCGAACTACGTGAGGGTTATCTGGGCCGGAATCGAGAACGACGAAGGCATTAAGGCGATAGCGAAGGACGTCGAGCGCGAGATGAGAAGGCTCGGCTTCAAGAAGGACAAGGACTTTGTGGCCCACATAACAATCGGGCGCGTCAAGTTCGTCCGCGATAAGGTTGAACTGGCGATGGCGCTGAAGGATTTGGCTAACGAGGACTTCGGCGAGTTCGAGGTTGAGGCGATAGAGCTGAAGAAGAGCACGCTGACGCCGAAGGGACCAATCTATGAGACTGTGGCAAGGTTCGAGCTTGCGGAGTGAGCGCAATGGAGATGGAAGAAGTCCTCAGCGAGGTCCTCCGAAGGATAAGGCCAAGCGATGAGGAGAGGGCCTTCGTCAAGGCCCTCATGAAAGAGCTAAGAACTATAACTGAGGAAAAGATAAACGAACTCGGCCTCGACATCAGGCCCTACTTCGTCGGCTCGCTCGCGAAGGACACCTATTTAGCTGGAGACCACGACGTTGACCTATTCCTGGCCTTCCCTCTCGAAACTTCCCTTGAGGAGCTGAGGGAAAAAGGCCTGGAACTCGGAAAAGCCATAGCAGAGAAGCTCGACTCCCACGAGATAGCCTACGCGGAGCACCCATACGTCCGGGCGAGATACAGGGGAGTGAGCGTTGATTTGGTTCCCTGCTACGACGTTAGAAACTGGAAAGACGTTAGAACTGCCGTTGACCGCTCGATACTCCACACACGCTGGGTGAACGAGAATCTCAAGGGACGGAACGACGAAGTAAGGCTCCTCAAGCGCTTCCTGAAGGGCATCAACGCCTACGGGAGCGAGATTTACGTGAGGGGATTTTCCGGCTACCTGGCCGAAATCCTCGTCATCAAGTACGGTTCTTTCCTCGACGTGGTCAGGAAGGCGGACTTCATACTGAGACAGAAGATAATAGACCCGGCGAACTGGCTCAGGAAAGAGCCGGAAATCGCGCTCAAGACCGTGAAGAGGGAGACCGAGGAGGACAGACCTCTGATAGTGATAGACCCCGTCGACCCGAGGCGGAACGTTTCGGCCAACTTGAGCTGGGAGAAGTACGGGCGCTTCTACTTCAAGAGCATGGAGTTCCTTGAGAACCCATCGGTCCGGTTCTTCTTCCCACAGGAGAAGCCTAAGGGGAACTACCTCGACGAGCTGAGGAAGAGGGGAACCGCCCTTGTAACGCTTCTAATCGATGTCCCCGATATAGTGGACGACATCCTTTTGCCCCAGCTGGAGAGGAGCGCGAGGGGCTTCGAGAAGGCCCTTGGGAGGGAGGGCTTCCGCATCCTCGGCTGGGACGTCGGGAGAAAAGGGAGAGCCTTTATAATGCTCGAACTCGACCGGAAAAGGCGCGAGAGGGTGAAGATTAAGCCCGGCCCGGAGTTCTTCACCGAGAGGGGACGGAACTTTTACCGGAAGAACGAGAAGGTTTGGATAATCGGAAGGAGGCTCTACTCCGAAAAGATGGTCACGGAGAGCGTTGTGGACGTCATAATCGAACTCCTCGAGAAGAACCAGGTGTCGCTTGGAAAAGGAATAAGGGACGCGGTAAGGGAAGCGGACATCCTGTTAAACTACGTTCCCAAGGAGCTGGAGCGCGAAGCCTATCTCTTCCTGAGCAGAAAGAAGTGGAATCTGAAGGAGTAACAGGAGTCCGCGCTTCCCCAGCTTTCTGCGAATTTTATCGATTGTGGAGCGGAGCTCGAGGGCACTTTTGCCGTCAAAGCCCCTCTCAATCAGTTCAACAAGCCGTGATTCCTTCAGCTCGAAACCCTTCCGGGGTTTCATTGAAACCACCAGTTACAGTATTAGGAAAAACAAAATATAAACCTACCCGTTACGGTGCTCGCAGTACTCGGGGTTCTCCCAGAGGCCATGACGCTCGCCGGGGATGTGGCCGGCGTCGGCAACTGCCCACTCGAGGGTGTAACCTTCAATGAGGCTTCTCAAGTCACCCTTCAGGTCGCGCTTCCCCACGTAGAGAGCAGACCTCGTCACGATGTTATAACCGCTCGTCGGAACCTCCGGCTTTAAAGCACCACTCCAGGCTTCCTCACTCGTCTCCCAGCCCTCGATTGATGGCATTACCGAAAGGTTCCATACGTGGTAGAGGTGCTTGAAGTTGAGGAGCTTTAAGTAGGCCTCGATGAACAGTTTCTGGATTTCTCTTCCGTCGAAATACTTCATCAGCTCAATCAGAGCCTTTGCCATGACCGAGACGTTGGAGAAGGCAACGCGGGTGTCGAGGTTCTCCCAGAAGCGCGGGCAGGAGTGGTTGGCGAGGAGCATCAGATAGTAGGCCCTGCCGAGCGGTAGGGCGTCCCTATCGCCGTTGACAGGTTCGAGGACGTAGTTGAGAGACGTGCTCAGGCCAAAGTAGTCGTAGTAGTCCCTGAAGAAGACCCGCGCGTACCTGACCAGGAACCCCTCTGGGTCGGCGTTGAGCTCTTTCAGGCCCTTTAAAACGCCGAGCCTCACAGTCCTGTTGAGCTCGCCGAAAAGACGCGTGAATGCTACCTTCCAGAGCTGGGAGATTTTTCTTCCGTTTATTTCCCTCGCGAAGACCCTTCCATCGGCCCTTCGGTAACCGAGCCAGCGCGAGTCGCTCGTCTTGCCGTCGGGGCTCAAATCGAAGTAGTCGCTCCAGCTGGAGAACTCCTTGACCGGCATCTCGAAGGAGCACTCGCCCTTAAGGCGCTTGAACTCGCCGGAGAGCTTCTTCCAGACGAAGGAAGGCGCCGAAATCAGTTCAACCCCGTTTCTCTCAATGCCCTCCATCCAGGCAACGAAGCGCTCGAGCTGTGCCGGATTTCCGAGCAGACTCTCAAGGTCGCTCGCGGTAAAGACCAGGTAGGGAACGCCAAGGTTCTCCTTGTAGTCGTCCCTCCGCGAGAGGGTCTCGCTCACCAGCCCTGGAACGTCGAGGGTGTTGAAGGCGAAGGCGTCGCTCAGACCCCATTCACGACCGAAGACGAAGGAGTTTGAGTAGCGGTTGCACGAGTACTTCGCCTGCGGGAAGTCGTAGAGGAGTCCTCTTTCATCGAGCAGAAAGACGAGCTTCCTATCGGCGAGGGACTCGATGAGTTGAACGGTCTTTCTCGTTATCACAGCCTCGGGGAGCCAGTAGCCGATGACGCTCTTGTCGCCAATCAGAGGGGCGTAGAAGTCAAAGGAAACCCTTGCAAGAATTCTCTGCTCAAACTCATCGAGGTGGGGCATTATCGGGTGGAATGGAACAGTTGGAACGGCGTCAAGGTTCTTAAGAAGCTCAACGGTTCTCTCAAAGGCCCTCCTTCCGTACCGAAGGAGCATGAGGAACGTGAAGGGTTCGATATCAACGCTGACTCCCTTGAGCCGTGATAGGACATCGGAAATCCTCCCATAGGAGTAGAGCATCGCCCGCGTCCAGTTCTCGCCCCTAACTTCCTCATCGCCGATTCTAATCGCGACCGGGCTCTTCCTCTCCTCGTACTCTATCGGCTCGGAGCCGTCGCCGTCTTTAACGTAAACTATGTCACCCGGCTGATAGGCGTGGAAGTGGTGGGCGTACTTCATGAACATGGTCTCACCGTGAGTGATACGTCTCCAACCCTTATCGCCTTTTCCTACCCACATCTGCCCGATAGGTTAATAAACCTGTCCAGCAAAGCACAGATGGTGGGAGAATGAAGAGGCTCTTGAGGGAACTCCTTGGGGAGGAGCTGGCCAACTACCTCGAACTGCTGAGGGCGAAGCTGGCCTTCGCGGAGGAGCTTTACGGGGTAAAGATGAACTACGTCCCGCTCATCACGGAAGGGGACGTCGTAATCCTTGACAAGAGGGACGGGCTGATAAAGTGGCTGAAAACGAAGAAACCGCTCGAAGAGGAAGAGCTCAGAGAGCTGGCCGGCAAAATCCGCCAGAACCTCGAAAGCGGTTACGTGGAGATGCTCCTTTCAATGAACATGTCCTGTATCAACGGACCCGGGGAGTAGCTTTTTAAATTCCGGTAGCAACTCGGCTCGATGAAGAGGGCCGAGCTCATACTTCTCACGATAACAGCGATGTGGGGTTTCACCTTTCCGGCGATGAAGGTCAGTCTGGACTACCTTCCTCCGATTCTCTTCCTGGCTTACCGCTTCGGCATCGCGTCGCTTCTAATGCTCATTCTCTTCCGCTCGAAGGTCCTCAGGAAGGAAACTATGCGCGAGGGTTTCCTCCTCGGGCTCACGCTATTCTTCGGCCACGGCTTCCAGATTGTCGGCCTCAAGTACACCACCGCATCGAACTCGGCCTTCATAACGTCTCTCTACGTCGTGTTCACGCCCTTCATAGCATACTTCCTCCTCGGGGAGAGGGTAAAAGCGAGAGATGTTCTGTCGCTCGCCATCGCCCTCACAGGACTGTACCTCATCTCGGGGGCAAGCTCGAGCATCGGCTACGGCGACCTCCTCACGGCCCTCTGCGCGGTTAGCTTTGCCTTTCAGATAGTCCTCGTCCAGCGCTTCGGCGAGAAGGACTACCTCAGCCTGGCCTTCTGGCAGATTTTCTGGAACTTCATCTTTTCCTTAATCTTCGCGCTGGCCTTTGAGCCCAGGGTTTTTCCAAGGGAGTTGCTCCCCTGGCTCGGACTGCTCTACACGGCCGTCTTCGGGACGGTTGTGGCTTTCACCCTTCAGGTCAAGTACCAGAAATACACGACGGCATACAAGGCGGCGCTCATCTATTCGATGGAACCAATCTTCGGTTCCCTGTCGGCCTTCATCCTTCTTGGCGAGAGGTTCACGAGGAGGGCCTTAGCGGGCGCGTTCCTCATAATGGCAGGCGTCTGGAACGAGATAAGGAAAAACTAACGAAAGGTTAATAAAAACTTTCGCCCATTCTTAAAGTGGAGGTGATTGTCATGGTGCACGAGTACATAAAGGACCGCATCAAGGAGTTATCAAAGGAGGAGAAGGAGAAGCGCTACAAGTACCTTGGAAAGGAGGTCATTGACGTCGGCGACCCGGGACTCGACAGCATCCCCGAGTTCTACGGCATAGCGAACGCCATCTGGCGCGACTGGAAGAACGGGGAGATAAGCACGAGGACGGCCCTCGGAAGGCTCGCGCTCCTCAAACTGCTCACCTACAAGAGCAAGAACAAGAAGATTCAGGACATCCCGGAGGAGGAACTTGAGGAGGTCAGAAAGTTCATAGACTACGTGATACAGGTCATCAAGAACGAGAGCAGGAGAAAGGGCGAGCCCGAGGAGGAGAGGCAGGTCGAGGAGAAAGCTTCATCGTAAGGCTTCTCTTACAAATTCTCCCGCCCTCAGGATTTTAACTTTTCTTCCATCAAAACGATAAGTTTTGGTAGCTTCATCCCTCATCTGGACGATGTGCTTCGTGTTTTCTGAGATAATATAATCCACTTTCTTGACGTAGGCCACGTCAAAGAACTTAGCGTCGTTCGGGTCCCTCAGGTTCTTTAGGAACTCAGGGTCATCGGAGAACTTTCGCCGAGGACGAACCATGATGCTCTTGTTCAGTACAAGGGTGAGTATATAGTCAGCAACGTTTGGCCTTCCAACTTCGTCGCCAATTACAAGTAATTTCTCCTGCATTTCTTCAGCTATTTCCTTTGAAATGAAATTCGTAATCTCACCCGTCCTCAGCGCTTTAAGAACCCTCCATGCCGGAGA
Organism: Thermococcus sp. 21S9; assembly: GCF_012027635.1. Classification (NCBI taxonomy): domain Archaea; kingdom Methanobacteriati; phylum Methanobacteriota; class Thermococci; order Thermococcales; family Thermococcaceae; genus Thermococcus; species Thermococcus sp. 21S9. Next base: position 871,438 of record NZ_SNUS01000001.1, on the reverse strand, counting down.
ACGTTTCGGATTTTTAGTTTTCAATGCGCTAATCAGAACCGAGGTGTCCAAAACAACCCTGATTTTATCCGCCATCTCAAACAACCCCTAATTCCCTCAGCTTCACCTCGATGCGCTTGAACTTCCTAAAACTCCTCTCGCCAATCTCTATCAACGTTTCAAGGCTCTGTTCTACTGGTTCAGAGTTCTCTAATTCTTTCTCTATTTCCTTCTCCCAAAGCTCCAGCTCTTCATCACTAATCCTCTTAGCTTTCTCTTCAAGTTCCCTCATGCGCTGCCGCATCTCAAAAAACCACACTATATCCTCCGGACTCTCATGAATCTTTCTCGCGAGCTGAACAATCCATTCGCTAACTGAGCGTCTGGCTTTCTCATTGGTCTTCAACATCATCTCAATAGCGCTCACATCAGATGCCATGCCTCTCCCCATCAACTATTTATGAAGGGAATTATAAAACCATACCGTTGGCAATGTTTACACGTGAGTTCCGCAAAAGCTTAAAATTCTCACCGACCTAACCTTAACCGCCCTCCCCTCTCACGCCTCCGGGAGGAGTGACCGGGGGACGGTCGGGGAGGGCACAGCCTCATTTTCTCCCGAAGAACATTTCCTGATTCATCCTCGGTATCATCGCCATCAAAACGGCTATCTCGTTGAGTTCCGTCCTCGTGAGCAGGCCTTTACATTTTTCTTTTGAAAGCCTTGCCCTTTAGGACGGGGATGCAGTAAACAACCCAACAGTCTTTAAGCGAGAAAACAACACTCTTTTAAAGCCTAAAATTCATACCATACTTTGAAATGAAGCGAACAGTGACTCTTAAACTCCAGCCCTCAAAAGAGCAAGAAAAAACACTCTTCCAGTTAGCCGACCTTGGAGCCAAAGCATGGAACCGGGTAAATTATTTACGACGCCAACAGTTCTTCCAAGGACAAATCGTGGACTTTAACAAGACTGAGAAAACCGTTTATGAAGAATTCAAACGGGAAATCGGTTCTTCAACCGTTCAACAAATAGCGAGGAAGAACGCTGAAGCTTGGCGTTCATTCTTCACCCTCCTTCGGAAAAAGCGGAATGGTGAACTTCCCAACTGGCTTAAACCAAAACCGCCAAACTATCTCAAAGAAGACGGAAGGAGAAAACCCCTAATCATTCTCAGAAACGACCAGTACAGGATTGGAGGGAATAGGCTCATTCTAAAAGGCCTTGGAAAGTTTAAACGCCTTGAAATCCAGTTCAAGGGTAGAATACACTTGAAGGGGAAGCAAGGACGCTTAGAAATCATCTACGACCCCGTAAAACGGAAGTGGTATGCTCACGTAAGCCTCACAGTCGAGGAAAAACTTGAGGGCGGGGAGTGGATTAAACTCCCAAGAACTCCAAGAGGGAACCTCTTTGCAGGAATTGACTTGGGAGTGAACAATCTCATAGCCGTTTATGTGGAGAATGGAGAAAGCTTCCTCGTGAATGGGAGACCGTTAAAGAGCATTGACTTTTACTGGAGGAAGAAGATTGCCGAGTATCAATCCAAACTCAATAAATCAGGGGCTAAAACGAGTAGGAAGCTCAAGAAAATGCATGAGAAGGCCAAACTTCAGGCTAAACACTATATTAACACGGCGGTAAGGCAAACCGTGAGGAAACTCTACGAGCTTGGTGTTTCTAAGATTATCGTCGGTTATCCAAAGGGCATAGCTCGAAACTCCGATAAAGGCAAGAGGCAGAATTTTCTCCTCTCTCACGTCTGGCGGTTTAATTACGTTATCAAACGCTTAACGGAAGTTGCTGAAGAGTATGGTATCCCTGTCGAAGTCGTGAATGAGGCTTTTACTTCTAAGCTTTGCCTCGTTTGCGGGAAGCCCCACGAGGGGGCTCGTTTTGTTCGTGGGTTATTTAAGTGTCCCACAACGGGGCTCGTCTTTAACGCGGATTTAGTTGGAGCGTTTAACATTTTGAAGAAGGTTGTCAAAACCATAACCCCGAATCTGAGCGGTCTTTACGCTCAGAGGAGGGGTAACTGGCCGAAGGCCCGGCCAGAGGGGTTCGAAGAACCCGTTGTAATGGGTTCTCTGATGAGGACCCCTCGAACCTCCCCGTCATTGGCGAGGGGTTAAGCCGAACCCTCGCCTTGGCAGGGGAGGAGGTCAGTCAGAACGCCTATCGCACCGACCTTCCTCTTGAGTTCGGGGTCTTTGACGAGCTCGCCCATCGCCACACCGGCCTCAACGCCCTCCTTGAGGATTTTCTCTATGACGACTGGTGGATACTCGAAGCCGGGGCTGTGGCCGATTGTTACCAGCCCATCGGGACTCGCCACCGCGCAGACCTGGACGTCGAGGTAGCCGGTCAGCGTTCCGGGGAAGGGGTAGATTCCCGCTTCTATTCCGACGCCGAGGTCGGCGTTGGTCTTCTCCAGTGCCCTCTTCGCCCTGTTTATAGCACCCCTCGCTATCTCCCCGATTCCAATCGGCTGGTCTGGGACGCCACTGTCAACCTCAACCCCTATGACATCAACGTCGCCGTAAATCCTTCTCATAACCCTCTCAACGGCCTTAACCTTCGTCGGATTGGTAGAGCCAACCGCGATTCTCATGCCACCACCGAAAAAACTCGGCAGAAAACCTTATAAGCTAACTTCCCAATTCTGGCCCGATACCCATGAGGGGGGAGTGTTTTATCCTTCGCTCCGCCCGTTTCGAGGCTTGAGCCCTCTTCTGGGTTAGCATTAACTATCACTTCTGGAGGGTTCTGGGATGATTAAGGAGCCGGAGTTTAGGGAATACAACCCAGGCAAGCTGGAGGAGAAGATAGAGGCCTTTTGGAAGGAGAACGACACCTACGAGAAGGTCAAGGCCAGCAGGGCAAACGGCCCGAAGTACTACTTCCTCGACGGACCGCCGTACGTGAGCGGTGCGATACACCTTGGAACGGCCTGGAACAAGATAATCAAGGACATGATAATCCGTTTTAGGACTATGCAGGGCTACAACGTTCGCAGACAGCCGGGCTTCGACATGCACGGCCTGCCGATAGAGGTCAAGGTCGAGCAGGCCCTCGGGCTCAAAACCAAGAAGGACATCGAGACCGAGATAGGCGTTGACAACTTCATCAAGAAGTGTAAGGAGTTCGCCCTCAACAACCTCAAGGTCATGACCGAACAGTTCAAGATGCTCGGAATCTGGATGGACTGGGACAACCCCTACATGACGATAAAGAACGAGTACATCGAATCGGGCTGGTTTACCCTCAAGAAAGCCTGGGAGAAGGGGCTTTTGGAGAAGGACAAGCGCGTTCTCCACTGGTGCCCGCGCTGTGAGACCGCTCTGGCCGAGCACGAGGTTCGCGGTGAGTACAAGGTCAGGAAGGACCCGAGCATCTACGTCAAGTTCCCGGTCGAGGGTAAGGAGAACGAGTACCTCCTCATCTGGACGACAACGCCCTGGACGCTTCCCGCCAACTTAGCCGTTACCGTTCACCCCGAGTACGACTACGCGAAGGTCAGGGTCGAGACAGAGAACGGCGAGGAGTACTGGATAATCGCGAAGGCCCTCGTCGAGCGCGTTCTGAGCGAGGTCGGGGTCAAGGGCGAGGTAGTCGAGGAGTTCAAGGGCGAGGAGCTTGAGGGAGTAAGATACGTTCACGTCCTCATGGACGAGTATCCGAGGCAAAAGGAGTTCCGCGAGAGGTACGAGTGGGCTCACCGCGTAATCCTCGGCGAGCACGTCACGCTTGAGGACGGTACCGGACTGGTTCACACCGCGCCGGGCCACGGTGAGGAGGACTTCGAGGTCGGGCAGAAGTACGGTCTGCCCGTTTACAGCCCGGTGGACGACCAGGGTCGCTACACCGAGGGCAGGTGGAAGGGCGTCTATGTAAAGGACGCTGACCCAGAGATAATAGAGCACCTCAAGGAGAAGGGCTACCTCGTGAAGGCCGGAACAATAGAGCACAAGTATCCGCACTGCTGGCGCTGTAAGACCCCACTCATATTCCGCGCCACAGACCAGTGGTTCCTCAAGGTCAGCAAGGTGAAGGACAAGATAATCAAGGAGAACGACGAGAAGGTCACCTGGTATCCAGACTGGGTGAAGGTGCGCTACGACAACGGCGTTATGAACTCGGGCGACTGGGTCATAAGCAGACAGCGCTACTGGGGAATACCGCTCCCGATATGGCAGAGCGAGGACAGCGAGATATACGTCGTTGGAAGCTTTGAGGAGCTTGTCAAGCTCGCCGTTGCGATAGAGGTTAACGGCGAGAGAATAGAGCTTCCGGAAAACTACGAGGAGAAGCTCAAAGTCATAGAGGAGAAGCTTGGCCCAGAAGATTTGCACAGGCCCTACGTCGATGCCTTCATCATAAAGGTCAACGGCAAGGAGATGCGCCGTGTCAAGGACGTCGTTGACGTCTGGTTTGACAGCGGAATAGCGAGCTGGGCTTCCCTTGATTACCCGCGCAACAAGGAGCTCTTCGAGAAGCTCTGGCCGGCTGACTTCATAGTCGAGGGCGAAGACCAGGTTACGAAGTGGTTCTACTCCCAGCAGGCCGCCAGCGTTATAGCCTTCGACACCGTCCCCTACAGAAAGGTGGCCATGCACGGCTACGTTTTGGATGAGAAGGGCGACAAGATGAGCAAGAGCCTCGGCAACATCATAAGGCCCGAGGAAGTCGTCCAGAGGGAAGGCAGAGACCCCTTCAGGTTCTACATGCTCTGGGCCACCAACCCCTGGGAGAACCTCCGCTTCAGCTGGAAGGGCCTGGCTCAGGTCAAGAGGATGCTCAACATACTCTGGAACGTTTACGTGCTCAGCGCCACCTACATGAGCCTTGACAACTTCGACCCGACGAAGCTCAAGCCCGAGGAGCTTCCGTTCCGCGAAGAGGACAGGTGGATACTCAGCAGGGTGAACGGGCTCATAAAGGACGTGGAGGAGGGAATAGAGACCTTCAGGCTGACGAAAGCGACGAGAGCGATATACAACTTCGTCGTCGAGGACCTGAGCAGGTGGTACGTTCGCCTAATCAGGAAGCGCATGTGGGTTGAAGGCGACGACCCGGACAAGCTGGCCTCGTACTACACCGTCTGGAAGGTCTTCGACGTCCTTCTCAGGTTAATGGCCCCGTTTACCCCGTACATAGCCGAGGAGATATACCAGAACATGCTCAGGCCGTTCCTCGGCGTGGAGAGCGTCCACATGCTCGACTGGCCGAAGCCCGACGAGAATGCCATAGACGAGGAGCTCGAGCGCGAGATGGAGGCTGTTAGGAAGATAGTCGAGGCCGGCTCCTCAGCGAGGCAGAGGGCCAGGATAAAGCTCCGCTACCCGGTCAGGAGGATAATCGTCGAGACCGAGGACGAGACGGTAAAGAAAGCCGTTGAGAGGCTTAACAGAATCCTGCGCGACCAGCTCAACGCCAAAGAAGTGGTCGTCGGGAAGGTCGAGCGCGAGCTCGTCATCAAGCCCAACTTCGCGAAAGTTGGCCCGGAGTTCAAGGGCGACGCAAAGCTCGTGATAGCCTGGATAAACGAGCACGGAAGGGAGCTCTACGAGGCCGGCGAGATGGACGTGGAAATCGATGGCAAGACCTTCCACCTCACGAGGGAGCACCTGACCATCGAGGAGAAACTGCCTGACTTCTTTGTCAGCGAAGAGTTCGAGGGAGGAAGGGTTTTCGTGGACAAGACCCTCACCAGAGAGCTCCTCGCCGAGGGCCTCGCCAGGGAGTTCGTCAGGAGGATACAGGAGATGCGCAAGCGCCTTGACCTCGACGTGAACGACAGAATCGTCGTCACCATAGAGACCACCGACGAGAACCGCGAACTGCTCGAAGAGAACCTCGACTACATAAAGAAGGAAACCAGGGCGACCGAGGTGGTCTTCGGCGAGGCGAAGGGCTACGTCGTCGAGTGGTCAGAGGTTCAGGCGAAGATAGGGATTGAGAAGGTGGAGTGAGAAAGTTTACCTTTTTTTCCAAACTCTTTTTTCAAGTCTAACCGAAAACAATTCTCCATGCAATCCAAAGCTGAAGGACCACGATGACTGTCAGCGCCAGAGCGGTCAGTTTCCGAGATTTCCTCGGAAGATAGAGGCCGGTTATACTGAACAGAAAGTTTAGGCCTGAAAGCTCAAGGAGCAAGCTTACCAGCTCCGTTTTTCTTCCAAAGGCAATCATCTTCCCAATGAAATCATCACCCGCCGGATAGTTTGAATGGAGCGCTATGAGCCTGACAGCGACGAGGATTGCCGTGTAGATGAGGTTCTGCTTTATGGGAATCTCAATCAAAAATCCCCTGTCCGGTTCCCTCCCGGTAAAGAGCCTGTAAAGGGAGTAGGGGAAGATAATAACCCAGATAAACATCGAGATGAGAAAAACGAAGAAGGCGAAGATTACAGCAAACATCGCTATTCCGCTGAGAAGTCCCATTATCGGGTCTCCAGTCGCCAGAAGGGCCCAGGAAAAGATACCCCAGAATATAAGGGCGTCGCCGACGATATTGAAAACCTCCTTCGGAAGGTAGAGCCTGCCGTGGGTTTTCTCGATTATCTCGGGCAATCTTCTGATGTCTTCACGCGAGTAGCCGTAGCGTTCGAGTGCCTTACCGACGAAGTGAAGCGCCACGAGGAGGAAGGGAATGAGAAGGAGGAAAACCGCGAAGAGGTTCACGGCGTTTAGGCCTTCCCTCAGTGGGGGAATGATAAGCCAGAGGGCAACCCAAAAGACGACGATGAACGCCCATGGGAGGAGGTAGTCTCTAACAAAGACCCGCATGGCCGTTAATATTCCCGGGGGTAAATAACCTTTTCGAAGCCCTTACAACCTATGCCCCCGTAAGTCACTTACGCCCCCATAAGTAACAACTCAAAAGAGTAACGAAGGAGAAATTCAGAGCAACGGAATCCTCTCGACCTCAATCCGGTCGAAGGTTGGGTACTCCTCCACGATGAAGAACCTCACGTCGCCTTCGATGGCCTCGGCCAGCTCTAAAGCCACCTCCTCGGGCATCTCAATTCTGCCCCTCTCGCGGTTGATGTGGAGCCACTCCTCCGGAACCTCTGCCTCGCTGACGAGGAACTCGTAAAGCTCGTCGAGGTCGTCGTATTCGGCAATTCCGAAGCGGAGCGTTCCGTCCTCGGTGATTTCCATGTATGGCTTTGCAACGTTCCTCGCCATTCTCCGCAACCGGTTCCTGAGCTGGATGGCGTCCTTGAGCTTCGCGGTGCAGAGGTGGTAGCTCAGCGAAGTATTTTCTTCACCCCACTCGAGGAGTTTGAGTCCAAGTTCGAGCGAACCCTTTATAGCCGAGCTCTCGTCGCTTATTGGCCTGTAACCTCTGTCGAGGAGGTTTCTGAGGTTCGTCTCGCTGAACTCCAGCTCGTTCACGTTGAGGAACTTCGCGCCGAGGTTGTCGAGGAATTCGGCGTACCACTTCATTCTCTCGAACTGACCCGGGACGGAGGGAATCTCCCCGCCGACGTCCCAGTCAAAGTCGAAGGCGTTCTTTATGTTCTCGATTTCTACTTTGAAGAGCTTCGAGTTCGGGTTGAAGATGTCCGGATGAAAGCGTATCTCATCTAAGCCCGCATCGTAGAGCTTCTCAAGGTTCTTCTTGGTCGCTAAAGCACCTGTCGTGTAGAGGTGAACGTGAAAGTCCTCGCCAAAGTTCTCCTTGAGGGCGCGTATGTATTGAACCGTTCTGTCGAGCCTCGCGAGGGGGTCCCCGCCGGTGACGCCCGCGCCTTTTGCCTCCTGAATCATCGCTTCCTCGATGACGTCATCAACGCTCTTAACGGGTCTCTCGTTGGCGTAAACGACATCTTCCCTCCTCCAGGGGCTCAGCGGGCAGTAGAAGCAATCCCTCGGGCACTTCCCAGTGGTGAAGAGGACGAGCTTCTCACCTCTAACGCAGAGCTGACAGCCCTTCGGAAGTTCCCTCACGGCGTACGAGAAGTAAGGGGTCTCCCATACCATAGCCCTCGCCAACCCTAACCTGAGGGCAGGCCTTAAAAACGTTGGCGGGCAAAGTTGTCCGATGCCTATGAGGGAGAAGCCGAAGTACCTGCCCCCGACGCTCCGCGAGAAGCACCGCTACATAGCATTCCAGCTGATTGGGGAGAGGCCCTTCCGGAAGGACGAAGTCAAGAGGGCGATATGGGAGGCGAGCCTCTCAACGCTCGGAGTCCTCGGCTCGGCCAAAGCAAAGCCCTGGTTCATACGCTTCGATGAGAAAAGCCAAACCGGAATCGTTCGGGCTGATAGAAAGCACGTTGAGGAATTGCGCTTTGCTCTAACCCTCGTGACGGAGATAAACGGCTCAAGGGCAATCTTCCGGACGCTCGGAGTTTCAGGGACGATAAAAAGGTTGAAGAGGAAGTTTTTAGCCGAATTCGGCTGGCGTTAGAGCAGGAAGGGCATCGCCTTGTCCACTGCTCCTTTGTAAACGAGCAGGTAGCGCCTGCAGGCCTTCTCCCAGGTGAAGTCCCTTCTCGCGCGCCTTTTGGCGTTCTCGCGGAGCCTCGCGAGGGTTCCCTCGTCGAGCTCTTTAGCCGAAACCATGGCCCTCGCGAGGGCAAAGGCGTCTCTCGGCGGGACGAGGATTCCGGTGGCGTTCTCAGGGTCGGTGTTGATGTCTATTATCGTGTCCTTGAGTCCCCCGACGGCGCTCGCTATTGGAATCGCCCCAAGGCACATCGCCTCAAGCTGAACCAATCCAAAGGGCTCGAAGTAAGAGGGAATCACCACGAAATCAACGGAGCCGTAGAGTTCTCTAACGGTTACCCTCGGCAGGACGTCGGTGATTACCCTGACGTTCTCCGGGAAGCGGTTCTCAACGGCCCTGGCCCAGGCCTCCAATCCCGGGTCGCCCTTGCCGACGATGATGAAGCGCATCTCCTTAAAGGAGGGGTCGCCGGAGAGTATCTCTATCGCCCTGAGGAGCGTGTCAACGCCCTTCTGGGCCCTGTCGAAGCGACCGATGAACATGAAGGCCTTTCCGTCGCTCAAACCAAAGCGCTCAAGGATTAGCCTTCTCCGCTCCTCCCGGGGTTTATCGGCGTTCTCAAGGAGTTCCTCGCTCCAGAAGGAGCAGTCTATGCCGTTGAAGACGTGCGTCACCTTGCCGTCGAAGTTCCTGAAGAAGTCCCATTCCTCGAGGAGGTAGCTTTTGCTAACGGTCGTTACCGCGTCGGCTACGTAGCAGGCGGTGTGCTCGGGGTCTATCTCGGGGTAAGGCGCGAGCTCGCCCAGGTTGGCCTCGTGGAAGTAGCCCGCAGGAATCCTGGCCTTGTTGAGCCTGTGAACTGTGAAAACGGTCCTAAACTCGAAGTACTTCTTCAAAAGCCCGAGGGCAAAGACGGTGTGCCAGTCGTGGGCGTGGATGACGTCGGGCTTGAAACCCTCGATGATGTGGTTAAGCAGACCTGCCGAAGCTTTTCCGAAGAGGACTGCCTTCCTAAGGAGGGTCTCCCAGTCCGGGTAGACGTCGGTGTTGAGAACGTCGCCGGAGAGCGTGTAAACCGTGACCCCGTTCTGCTCCCGCTTTCTGGCGGTTATCTCGACGGTTCTGCCCTCGAAGGAGAGCCTGAATGTGAGAAACGGCTCGCCGAGGGTCCGTCCGTGGTCGGGGGTGAAGACGATTACCTCGTTGCCGAGCTCGACTAGACCTTCAGCTATGCTCGTAACGGCCTCCGCCAGACCGCCAACCTTAACGGGCAGGTACTCGAAGGAGAGTATGAGGACGCGCATAGGCATCACTCAAGGAGTATGAACTTCTCGCCCTCGACGTCCTCGACGTAACTGCTTATTCCGCCGACCTTCCAGCGGTTGCCACCGGCCTCGATTGTGACGTTTGCAACCAGCGGGGTGTACTCGTAGTCAACAATCTTCCCGTGGAGCTCCACCGGCTCCCTCGTATCGACGAGCTTTCCAACGATTTCGGCCTCCCTCGGAAGGCCAACGTGCCTGAGTATCGTGATGAGGGTCCTGACGTTCACGAGCGTCAGGGGCTTTGAGAGGGCCTCGTAGTTGATGGGCTTAACAACCTCGCTGTTGTCGAAGTAAATCGTGTAGAACCAGTGCATGTACTGGAAGACGGCCCTCGGGCTCTTGGCCCAGAAGGAGTAGAACTTCTCCCGCCTCTTGTCCTTGGGAATCGCGCCGAAGAATATCGAGTAGTCCGCGTCGCCGATTATCCAGCTCGCCATGAGCCAGGGGGCACCGCCGGTTCTCGCAAGGAGTATGTTGTCCGCCTTGAGCCAGTTGGGGATTTCATCGGGCAGGTTGGTGATTATCACGAAGATTACGTCCTTTCTGGCCTTTATGTCCCGTCTGAGAAGCTCAAGGAACTCGTAGGGCGTGTTGATTAGAACCTCGTAGCGGGCGGTCCTTATTATGTGCTGAACCCTCTCGAGGGTGTTGTCGAAGCCGAGAATCGTCCATATCTCGGGCAACTCCTGGCCGTGGGTCTGTTTGTAGAGCTCGACGAACGCCTCCTTGAGCTTCTCGATGTCCTCGATGAACTCCTCCTTTATGCGCTCGAGGACGACCTCAGGATTAACCGGACGGTAGAGCCTCGGAGTCCCGTGCATAACGTCAACGAAGCCCTTCCTGTGGAGCGAGCTGAGGACGTCGTAGACCCTCGTGTGTGGAATTCCGCTCTCCTTGGTTATGTCGGTGGCCTTGCTCGGGCCGAGCTTGAGAAGGGTTATGTACGCTAAGCTCTCGTACTTCGTGAGTCCGAGCTTCTGGAGCTTCTCAATGATTTCCTCCTCCCTCATTTTACTTCCCCCTGTCTTTCACTAACGATAGTTTATTCATCTTTAGTGGTATATGGTCACGGTAGGTGTATAAAACTTTTGGCTTCAAACCTTTTTTAAGGAACGTGCAGGAGGTGGAAACGGTGCTAAAACATGCTCGAAACCCTCGCCGATTTCATAGCACAGAACTTCCCGCAGGGAAAGGCGGTTGAGCTTGGCATAGGCTTCCAGACGAAGGTAGCCTTGAGGCTGAGCGAGCTCGGTTACGACGTTCTGGCGATAGACTGGAACGAAAAGGTAGTTGAGAACGCGAGGAGAGCCGGCATAAAAGCGGTCCGCGACGACCTCTTTGAGCCAAGGCTCGAACTTTACAGGGACGCGGTCGTTCTCTACTCCGTGAGGCCAACGCCCGAGATAATGAAGCCAATAGTCGAGCTAAGCAAAAAGACAGGCGTTCCCCTCGTGATTCTGCCCCTGAGCGGTGACTCCGTGCCCAAACAGATGAGGCTCGTGAACTACAAAGGACTGGCGATATACGTTTATAAGCCGTGAGCGAACTAAAGCCGGTGGTGGTATGAGACTCTTCGGCACCGCGGGGATTCGGGGAAGGCTCTGGGAGAAGGTAACTCCCGAGCTCGCATTGAAGGTCGGAATGGCCGTTGGAACCTACAGGAGCGGAAAAGCGGTCGTCGCGAGGGACGGGAGGACCTCAAGCATCATGCTCAAGAACGCTCTGATAAGCGGTCTGCTCGCGAGCGGAATGGAGGTTTTAGATGCCGATTTGATTCCGACTCCGGCTCTGGCGTGGGCAACGAGGGAGCACGGCGACGCGGGAGTTATGATTACCGCGAGCCACAATCCTCCGACCGACAACGGGATAAAGGTCTTCAACGGCGACGGGACCGAGTTCTACGTGGAACAGGAGAGGGAGCTTGAGGAGATAATCTTCTCAGGGAACTTCAAAAAAGCGGAGTGGAACGAGATTAAAACGGTTAAACCCCTTGACGTTATAGACGACTACATTGGAGCTGTTCTCGACTTCGTAAACCACGAGACGGGCCTTAAAGTCCTCTACGACGGGGCCAACGGCTCTGGGAGCGTTTTAGCGCCTTACCTGCTCCGCGAGATGGGGGCGAGAGTGATAAGCGTGAACGCCCACGTCGACGGCCACTTCCCCGGAAGAAAACCGGAGCCTCGCTATGAAAACATCGCCTACCTCGGGGAGCTGGTTAGAGAACTCGGCGTTGATTTGGCAATAGCACAGGACGGCGACGCCGACAGGATAGCGGTCTTCGACGAGAAAGGTAATTACGTTGACGAGGACACGGTAATAGCGCTCTTCGCCAGGCACTACGTCGAAGAAAACGGCGGGGGAACGGTTGTTACGTCGATAAACACCGGGTCAAGAATAGACGAGGTGGTTGAAAAGGCCGGGGGAAAGGTCGTTAGAGTCCCACTCGGCCAGCCCCACGACGGCATAAAGAAATATGGAGCCATCTTCGCCGGCGAACCCTGGAAGCTTGTGCACCCGAGGTTCGGCAACTGGATTGACAGCTTCGTGACGATGGCGCTCCTGATTAAGATGATTGACGAAGCTGGAAGTCTCTCAAAGCTCGTCTCGGAGATTCCGGTCTATTACCTGAGGAAGGAAAACGTCCCGTGCCCGGACGAACTCAAGGGGAAGGTCATCGAGAAGGCCAGAGAAGGGCTTGAGAAGGCCTTAGGGGAGGAAATCAAGGAAATCCTTACGATTTCGGGCTACCGCTTCCAGCTGAGGGACGGCTCGTGGGTTCTTGTCAGGCCGAGCGGGACGGAGCCGAAGATTCGCGTCGTCGTCGAGGGGCCGAGCGAGAAGAGAAGGGACGAGCTCTTCGAGCTGGCCTACAGAACGGTTGCAAAAGAAGTGGAAAAGTTCAAACAAAGCGTGCGGGCCTCAAAGTCCTGACTGCTATTTCCCTTTTGTCTATCATGACCTTGAAGCCCTCCTTGGCGACGTAGGTCTTGACGCCCGTTACCGTTTCGATGTATTTTGCCTCCTTATAGGGGTTGGCGAAGTGCATCTTCATGCCGATGTGGCTCATTACCAGTACTTCGGGCTTTTTCTCCATGCTCTTGAGCATCTCAACGGCATCGTCGGTGCTGAGGTGGTAAGGAATTCCCATGTCCCTCGGTCTCGTTATTGCCGCTATGAGAACCCTCGCCCCGTCGTGCCACTCTATCAGGCCGTCGAAGTAGGCCGTGTCCGGGATGTAGGAGATGTCGCCGTAGGCGGTCTTCATGCGGAAGCCGATGGTTGTGGGGTCCGAGTGCTGGCTCGGGGTTATGAGGAACTCCTCCTCGCCTATCGCTATCTTGTTGCCCGGCTCTGGCGTGTGGACGCTCTCAAGGACCTCAATGTGGTACTTGCTTATCGCGGGTGTATGAGTCTCGTCGCCGTAGACGACGCTCTTCGAAGCTATGAGCACTCCCCTCTTCTTGAGCGCACCGCCGGTCATGGCCTCGACCATAACCTCGAGGTCGTTGCAGTGGTCAACGTGCCTGTGGGAGACGAAGATTGCATCTAATCTTCTCGGGTCGAGCTTGTAGCGCCAGCTCCTGACGAGCGCTCCCGGTCCCGGGTCGACGTAAACGTTCCTGCTCGCCCTTATGTGGAATCCCCCCGTGGAGCGGAACTGGGTTATTGTGATGAACCTCCCGCCCCCGCTCCCGAGGAAGGTTATCTCTATCACTCACTCACCTCCGTATCCTCTGCGGACGGTAGGGTTTGGACGGTGGGGTATATAAGCGCTCCGAAACCGGTTTAAGCTCCGGGGAGAAGTAGTGGCGGTGGTTCTAATGGAATTCGAAGGGGTTCTGAAGGAAGTAGAGAACCTTAGGGACGAGATGGTAGAGACGCTCGTCGAGCTGATTAAGATTCCGGCCATAAGCCCCGACTACGGCTACGAGGGGGAGTACGACAAGGCGCAGAAGCTACTTGAGATAATCAAAGACTGGTCCTTCGATAAGGTCGAGGTCTACAACGCCCCGGACGAGAGGGCCAAGAACAGGGTCAGGCCGAACATATTGGCCTATTACTACGGCGAGAAAGGCGAGGAGAGCGAAAGGCTTTGGATTCTCACGCACATCGACGTCGTTCCGCCTGGAGACCTGAGCAAGTGGACCGTTACAGAGCCCTTCAAACCGGTCGTCAAGGACGGCAAGGTCTACGGGCGCGGAAGCGAGGACAACGGGCAGAGTTTGGTTGCTTCGCTCTACGCGGTGAAGGCCATGATGAACCTCGGAATAAGGCCGAAGAGAACCGTCATTCTGGCCTTCGTCAGCGACGAGGAAACAGGGAGCAAGTACGGAATCGGGTGGCTGATGAAGGAGCACCCAGAGCTGTTCAGAGAAGACGACCTCGTTCTCGTCCCGGACGGCGGAAACGAGGACGGAACGTTCATAGAGGTTGCCGAAAAGGGAATCCTCTGGTTCAAGCTCAGGGTCAAGGGTCAGCAGGTGCACGCGAGCATGCCGGACAAAGGTTTAAACGCGCACCGCGTTGCACTCGATTTGGCCTACAACCTCGACAAAAGGCTTCACGAGAAGTACAGCGAGAGGGACGAACTCTTTGACCCGCCGGAGAGTACCTTCGAGCCCACGAGGGGAGGGAACCCGGTCGACAGCCCCAACATAATTCCCGGCGAGCACGAGGTCGTTTTCGACTGCAGGGTTCTGCCAAGGTACAGCCTCGACGATATCCTCAGGGACGTCGAAGATGTCGCGGAGGAAGTTAAGAAGAGGCACAGGAAGGAGCTTGACGGAAAGGTTCTCCCCGAAATCGAGGTGGAGGTCCTCCAGAGGGGCGACCCGGCACCGCCGACGGACCCAAACAGTGAGATAGTGAAGCTCCTGAAGGAGGCGATAAAGGAGCTACGCGGAAAGGAAGCAAGGGTTGGTGGCATAGGCGGTGGAACCTTCGCGGCGTTCTTCAGGAGAAAGGGAATTCCGGCCGTCGTCTGGGCGACGCTCGACGAAACTGCCCACCAGCCGAATGAATACGCGAAGATTGACAACATGGTCGAGGACGCCAAGGTCATGGCCTACCTCGCCCTGCGCTGAGCGAAAGCCTTTTCTTTTCGGTTTCCACCTCTTTCCATGCCCCTCTGGAAGGACGGAAAACTCGGACTGCCTGTGAGGGAAGCGGTAAAGCTCTTTCCGGAGCTGGAAAACTACGTGGACGAGCGCGGGAGGCTCGACTTCTCGAACAGAAAAGCCAGAATACTCTACAACAGAGCCATAGCAAAGGCCCTCTTCGGGCTGGAGATAGAATACCACCCGCGCGGTCTCGTAACGCCCCCGATATCGCGCTACCTCTTCCTGAAGACGTTTTTGAGGGGCGGAGAAAAGGTTCTGGAGATTGGAACCGGGCACACCGCCATGATGGCGCTTATGGCTGAGAGGCTCTTCAACTGCGAGGTAACGGCCACAGAGCTGGACGATGAGTTCTTCGAGTACGCGGGGAGGAACGTCGAGCGTAACGGCACAAAGGTCAGGCTAATCAAGAGCGACGGGGGAATAATCAGGGGAGTAATTCCCGAGGGAGAGCGCTTCGACGTCATCTTCTCGGCTCCCCCATACTACGAGAGGCCGACGAGGGGCGTTTTAACGGAGAGGGAAGGCGTTGGCGGTGGGAAGTACGGCGAGGCCTTCTCGGTGAAACTTATTGAGGAAGCGAGGGACTACCTACGGCCCGGCGGAAGGGTGGCCCTTTTCCTGCCCGACAAGGAGGAGCTGATAAGGGTTATAGCCGAGAAGGGAGAAAAGCTGGGCTACTCGGTGAGAGACGTCCGCTTTAAAGCTGGGACGCGGTGGAGGCATAGTTTGATACTCGGGCTGTGAAGAAGAAAAGCGAAGGGACTCGGACCGTGGGCGTCTCAGCACTCACGCCGGTCTCAGTGGAGGTGCTTTCTCGTCATCGTCCCCGAGTTTCAGCGCATATCCTCAACGTAGAGGAAGAGACACTTAAGGTATTCGGTGTCCTTCGAGGCCATGAGTATCGGGTGGTCCGGGGCCTGGGTTCTGTAGGGCTCGAGCATCTTGAGGAACTTGCCGGCTTTTGCCCCAGCGGCGATGACCATGTCCTTGAACGTCTGCATGTCAACGTGCTGGGAGCAGGAGCAGGTGACGAGGATTCCGCCTTCCTTAACGAGCTTCAAGCCGGCGTAGTTCACGTTGAAGTACGCTCTAAGCCCGCGCTGGAGGTCCTTTTCGTGCTGGACGAAGGCAGGGGGGTCGAGGATAACTATGTCGAACTTCTCGCCCTTCCTGAGCATCTCCTCCATAACGGGGAATGCGGAACCGGCGATGAACTTCATTTTATCTTCAACACCGTTGAGCCTGGCGTTCTCCTTGGCGGTTTCAATTGCCCGTGGGGACTTGTCAACGGCAACCACTTCCTCGGCCCCGGCAACCGCCGCGTGTATCGCGAAGCCACCGGTGTAGGTGAAGACGTCGAGAACCCTCATTCCCGGCTTGACGTACTTCTCCAGAGCTATCCTGTTCTCGCGCTGGTCGAGGAAGAAGCCCGTCTTCTGACCGCGCATGTCGACGATGAACTTGGCCTTTCCCTCCTCTATTATCGTCCTGTACTTCTCCTTACCGAGGAGAACGCGCTCTATCTCGGGCAGTCCTTCCCTTCTCCTCGAGCGCCCAGTGTTCTTCTCGAAGACGGTCTCTATCTCAGGCTCGACCTCCATTATCACCTCGGCCAAATCGAGCTTAAACTTCTCCATGCCAACGCTCGAAATCTGAAGCGAGGCTATCTCGTTGAAGCGGTCGACTATTAAGCCCGGTAGATAGTCTGCCTCGCCGTAGACCATTCTGTAAGCCTTGTCGTAGCCGAGAACCTTCTTCCTGTACTCGTTAGCCTTCCTAATCCTCTCCTTGAAGAGCTCCTTCGTTATCGGGGTGTCTTTATCTTTGATGAGCAGGCGAACCATTATGTTCGAGTTGGGGTTGACGAAGCCCCTGCCGAGGAACTTCCCTCCCCTTGTGTAGACCTCGACTATGTCTCCGGGCTCGAAGTCACCCTCGGTTCTCACGACACCTTTCTTGAAGACTATCATCGCGCCCTTCCCTATGGCCCTCGCCGCCTGGGCGTCAACGATTACCCTCGCCATTCTCACCACCGGAGGGGTTAGAGAAGGGGGTTTAAAAACCTGCCCGGCGATAGGTATTTAACCCCCGGAGCCCTATATTAGAGCGGTGGTTTCTATGCACTTCGACGTTGTAAAGGAGTTCTTGGAAGAGATTGGCGCCGACTGGATTGAGCTCGACGGCGAAATCCACCTCGAGCCCGAGGTCTTCTACGAGGTTTGGAAATACATCGGCCAGCCCGAGCTGAAGACCTACGTCGTTGAGGACGAGGTCGTCGAGCCAGGCTCCTACGACCCGCCCGAGATGAAGTACACCGACGTCAAGAAGATTAAGGTCAAGAAGGTGTACTTCGAGACCCTCGACGGCAAGAGAATCGTGACGGATTACTCCGAGTTCCAGAGGATTATGAAGGAGAAGTCCGCCTGACGTTTCATCTTAGCAGGACCGGGAGCATCAGGGAGCCCATGCAGTTGGTCCTCTTCACCCCGAGGATAACGGCCAGATAGCCAACAATCGATGAAGCCGTCAGCGCGAGCAGGCCCGGAAGGCCGTCGAAGATGAAGGCCAGGAGAATCAGAAACGCCAGAACGGCGAGGTTGATAAACCGGTACGGGAGCCTCGAAAGGGCCCCCGCCAGAAGCTCAGCAAGGGGCTCGCCGTAAATGAGAACTGCAAGGCCCACAAAGAGCGCAACGATGAAGAACGCCGGGAGGGCTTTGACACCCAAGGGCTCCATCAGCGTCACCACTCCGTTTCTTTCCCTTCCCGTTGTGAGGAAGTTGATGAAGGCGAAGAGGAAGTTGGCGGTGTTAACGGAGTAGACGATTGCCAGGAACGAGCGCTCGTCCCGAGAGATAAACGAGCCAAGCAGAGCCGCCTGCGATGCCGTGAAGGCAGGGAGGAGGGAAGCCAGCATACCGAAGAGCGTCCCCATGAAAGAGAACAGGGCGAGCCTTTTGGGAGTAATCTCAAGCTCAGGACTGCCGGGCTCTACTCTCCTGGTCCCAGCCAGGAGGGAGGAGACTATGACAGGAACGCCGAAGAGTCCTGTGAAGAGCGCATAGAAAGGCTCATTCAGCGGGAGTGAGAGAATAAAAAGGCCAAGAAGCCCGGAGAGGAGAATTATGAAGAGCGCATAAATCTTTTTCACGCCCCTCTCGGTAAAGACGAGGAGAAGGATTAGGAGCAGGACGGTGAGCTTTCCAAAGGCCGGCCTGTAGCGGGGAGCGAGGCGGATGTAGAGGGGAACCAGGGGGAGGAAGAAGAGAACCGCCAGAAAGCTCGCGATGAGCGCTATCCTGACGACTTCAAGGCCCTTACCTCTGAGCACGAGCCTGTGAGCCGGCAAAACGCCGAGGGCCGTTCCTTCGTCTGGAACGCCGAGAAAGGTTGAAGGGATTACATCGAGGAACGTATGCGTTAGTCCCATCGCAAAGAGAGCTACCGCGCTCAGGCCGAAACCGCGGAGCATTGAAGCCAAAGTGTTCACGTGGATTCCGGGAGTTATTCCCGTGAAAGTGCCGAGCAGGAGGCCTAACAGTGCTTCCCGGAGCAAAGGTCCTCACCCGATTGAACTTCAAACGCCGGCTTTCCCCTGTAGGTCGTGAAGAAGCCGTAGGCGGTTACGCTCTCGTTTTCCATCAGGGAAACACCGAGCCTCGATGGGAGCTTAAGGAGAACGGAACAGGTGCCGTTGGTGATGTTGGCTATTCCAAAGCCGTTCCTGTAAACCTTTACCCAGGTGACTTTTCCAGAGATTCTCGCGAAGGAGCCATCTTCAAAGGAGCAGATGCCGTTGGGCAACTCTTCCCGGGGTTTCGTGACGGAACAGTCCAGGCAGAACAGGCTGGATTTTCTTCTCAGGGCCTCGAAACGAACCGTATCGCCGGTTCTCGCGCTGAAGCCGTAGAGCCTTAAGCCCGTGCAGTTGAGCTTCAGGTAGCGGGAGGTACTTTTGATAACGAGACACTCACCGGTGGCTATCTCCCCAGTTTCCGCCAGATTGATGGATTTTTTCTCTGCAGGCCCAAGGACCTTAACGTCGTTGACGGAACCGACGTAGAGGGTAATCGTCGAGTAAAGTCTCGCAACGCCGAGGACTCTGACGCGAAGGCTCGGTCTGAGGGAAAGGTCGTGGGGGAGGTAAACCCTGAACTCCTCGCTCCCGTTCCAGACCGTTGCGGGGTTTCCGCCGTAGATGACAACGCCCTCGAGGGGGTAGGGCATGCCGTTTTTGGGTTCCTTCAAATAGCCGAGCTCTTCAACATTGAGGGGATAGAACTTCGAGCCGTAGGTCAGGCCCTCAAGCCTCACGAGGCTTCCCTTGGAGGCGTTGATTGGATAGGCGAGGCGGACCCTCGAAGGAGTGAGCAGAATCGGACCGTTGGAGTACCGGTAGGCCCCTTCAATAATTTCTAAGGGAAACGTCACGTTTGCAGGGACTACCGTGGAGACGTCCATCCAGAGACCGCGGTTGGTTGTCCTGAGCCTGCCCTCGACGGTGTAGGCCTTTCCAAGTTCGAGGGGCCTTCCGAGTGCTACCGTGACCGTGCCGTTGTAGAGGACGGAGAGGGAGCCGGAAGAATAAACGCAAAGGCCCGTGAAGGAGTCTTTTTCCGGGGAGTAACGGCTAAGCGCAAGGGAAACGAACAGGAGTGATGACAACAAAACAATTATCAATAATCGTTTTTGAACCATCGAAAATAGTAAAAGCGGAGGGCCTTAAAAAATTTTGGGTGTCAGTAGATTTCCCCGCTCGGGTAAACGACTATGCCCTCTTCGGTTATCTCGAAGGGGTACTTTTTCATCGAGTGCCTGGTCTCACGCATCTTCCTGATTAAGAGATAGCGCTTGAGTTCAACCTCCCTCTCGATGAAGTCGAGCAGAATGACGCCCCTGGAGATGTACTCCTCGACGCCGTACCTGCTGATTTTGCCCCTGCTCGGGTCGGGGGCCTCGGTCGTGAGGATTGACGTGACGCCCATCTCAAGGAGTATCGTGTTGAGCTGGAGGAGCATCTCCCGGATTTCCTCTTCCTTCTTGAGGCGGAAGGCTATGGATGGAATCGAGTCTATGACAAGCCTCTTGGCGTTGATTGCCTTAACAACGCGGTAGACGTACCTCAAGAAGTCCTCGGCGTTAAGGTTTCCCTCAAGAACGTACTGCTCCTCCGAGGGAAGCCCCACGACGGCACTGACGCCGTCCACAATGGCTATCTTGCCCTCACGCTCGTACTGCTCTATGTCCCATCCAAAGGTCCTCATCTCCCTCCTGAGGTCCTGCGCTCTCTCCTCGAGGGTGACTATTACTCCGGGTTCATCGTAGAGCTCAACACCCTTGTAAACGAACTGAACCGCGAACGTTGTCTTACCGCTTCCGGTGGGACCGGTTACAAGGACCGTGGTTCCCTCGGGGAATCCTCCCTCAACGAGGTCGTCAAAACCGGGAATCCCGGTCTTGACCCTGCGAACTTGCCACACCTCTCTGGTCATACGAATCACCGTGATGGCTGTTGGGGATAGCCCTTAGTTTACCCGCTATAGCTAATTGATGGTTTGTGGATATAAAACTTTTGGAAGATAACGGAACTAAAGTCCCCTTTGATGGAAGATTTACAACGGTTTACTTATTAAACCTCTAAGGAACACCCCGGGGCGGAAACGTTTTATTGAAAACGGTGAAGTGGGAACAAGGTGAAACCATGCCAGACCCCTTTGGAAGGGAGGCGCAGGAACTAATAAGGCGTGAATTTGGCGATGTTTTAACGCTCCTCGAGAGAATTCCATCAAGCATAGGCCCAGATGAAGCCCTCTCACTTGTCAGGTGGATGCTCAAATCAAAGGAACCCCCCGAGGAACTCCTAACCGTTGACACACTCGAAGAACTCAGAGACCTTTTCAGATTCTACGCCCTCCTCGGGGCGCTGGCTTTCTCTCCCTATGGCATCGAGGCCGAGTTCGTGAAGAAAGCAGCTGCGAAGCTCTACCGCGCGAGAATAGAGAGGAAAGGCTCGCTGGAGGGGAGCCTTCTGAAGATTGAACCGGCCGAGGGAATACCCGACAGGGACAGAAAGATACTGGAAAGGGCGATGGACAAAAGCCTGCCAGAGGAGGAGAGAGAAAAGCTCAAGCTGAAGTACAGAATGCACCTGAGCGAGTTCCTCGAGCTCTGGGAGGGGTCGCTGAAAGAGGTTTACGTAAGGAAAGGATACGCCTACCTCCGCTGGGACGAGGCGTTAAAGCTCTGGGAGATGGCCTTTGAGAGGCGCTTCGATAAAGCCGTCAGCCTTCTTGCTGACGTCAGGGAGGAACTTCCCGAATTCTACGAGGAGCTTAAGGAGAAGCTCGAGGAGCTGGCGAACGAGTACTTTAAGGAGAGGCTCGAGAAACTCGGAAAGGTTGGCGCGAAGCCACTCCGCTTCGACCTCTTCCCACCGTGCGTTAAGGAAGCCCTCAAGGGTGTCCCGGCCGGAATGAGGAACTACGCGATTACAGTTCTCCTAACGAGCTTCCTGAGCTACGCGCGCATCTGTCCAAATCCACCGAGGAAGGACGTCCGCGTTAAGGACTGCGTAAGTGACTTAAGGGTCATCGAGGAGGAGATTCTGCCGGTTATAATCGAGGCAGGCAACCGCTGTAAGCCACCGCTCTTCGAAGACCAGCCCCACGAGATTAAGAACATCTGGTACCACCTTGGCTTCGGCTTAACCGATAAGCCAGCGCTCGAGGACAGTGGGAACTCGACGTGGTACTTCCCGCCGAACTGCGACAAGATAAGGGCCAACGCTCCCCAGTTATGCAAGCCGGACAGGTACTGCAGGGGAGTCAAGAACCCGCTGACGTACTATCTGAGAAGGCTCGCGGGGGAGGAGCGGAGCGAAACCGGTGAAAGGGGTGAGGAAAGTGGCTGAACTGCTCAGAGAGGTCAGCCGGGAGGAGCGGGAGCTCTACTATAAAGGCGAGTGGAAGGCCGAGAGGATTCCGAAGTTCATCATTGATAGCCTCGAAAAGCGCGAGTTCGGCTTTGACCACACCGGAGAGGGGCCGAGCGACAGGAAGAACGTATTCGCCGACGTTAGAGATTTGGAGGACTACGTTAAGGCCACCTCCCCCTACGCAATCTACACCTCCGTTGCTCTCTACCACGAACCGGCCCAGATGGAGGGATGGCTTGGAGCGGAGCTCGTCTTCGACATAGACGCGAAAGATTTGCCTCTCAGGAGGTGCATGGACAGGCACCCGAGCGGGCAGGTGTGTCCAATCTGTCTGGAGGACGCGAAGGAACTCGCGAGGGACACGCTGGTGGTTCTCAAGGAGGACTTCGGCTTCGAGAACGTCCACGTGGTTTACTCTGGCAGGGGCTACCACATAAGGGTTCTCGACGAATGGGCGTTGAGGCTCGACGCCAAGGCCAGGGAGAAAATTTTAGCCTACATCAGCGCCTCGGAGGAAGTAACCTACGAGGACGTGATGAGCAGGAGGATTATGCTGTCGAGTGGCTACTTCAGGGTGTTTAGGCTTCGCTTCGGCTACTTCATAAAGAGGGCCAACGAGAACCACCTGATAAGCGCCGGGATAAAGAAGGGACTGGCTAGGAGAATTCTGAGCGATGAAAACCGGGAGAGAATCGTCAGGAGCTTCGTCGAGAGGGGTTTACTCGCCTCTTTCCCGAGCGGAGTCGGTTACAAAACGCTGATAAGGCTCTTCTCGATATCGAGCACCTTCTCCAAGGCCTACTTCGACGGGCGCGTTACGGTCGATGTAAAGAGAATCCTCCGCCTGCCGTCGAGCCTGCACTCCAAGGTCGGGCTGATAACGACCTACATCGGCCCCGATGAGGGGAAACTTGAAAAGTTCAACCCCTTCAGGGACGCCGTCCCGGAGTTCAGGAAGGAGGAAGTCGAGGAAGCGTACGAGGAGTGGGAGAGCTCGCTATGAACAGGGGAAAGGTCCAGATAGCGCTCGCGATGCTTATATGGGGGAGCGTCGGAATATTCGGCAGGCTCTCGGGGCTTTCGGGTCTAGGGGTAGCCTTCGCGAGGGTCTCGCTTGGAGCCCTCGTCCTCCTCCCAATCCTCAACTTCAGGGGAAAGCTCGGAAACGCTTTGAGAGAGCTTAGAGAGAGGCCATATCACCTGCTCGCGCTCGGGACTGCGTTAGCCTTAAACTGGGTCTTCCTCTTCACGGCCTTCAACTACACCACCATAGCGAACGCGGTTCTCGTTTACTACACCGCCCCTGTTCTGGCGACGCTGATTTCGTGGCGCTTCCTCAACGAAAGGCTCGACGCGGGAAAGGTTCTGAGCCTTGCGATAGCCTTCACAGGACTGCTCCTCATAGCGTCTTCCCAGAGAATCAGCCTCTCCGACAGGGACTTCACAGGAATCGTATTCGCGTTCTTAGGGGCGCTCTTCTACGCCCTGATTCCAAACCTCGGCAGGTTCCTGAGGGGCGTTGACGGCGAAAGCTTGACCTTCCTCCAGCTGGCGATAGCTTCCGTCGTTTTAATCCCTTTTGTGGCCGTTGAAAACGTTGGGAGCCCGGTCTGGTGGGCGATAGCGGTTCTCGTTTTAGTCCACACGGTTTTAGCTCTCTACCTCTACATGGACGGGCTGAAGAAGGTTGAAGTCAAGGACGCCTCTTTGTTGAGCTACCTCGACCCGCTGAGCGCGATAGTCTACGCGTTCCTGGTCTTTGGAGAGGTGCCGGGAGTTAGAACCGTTATAGGTGGCGCCCTAATTCTGCTCGCTTCAGCTATTGATTTGGCGAGGGGGTCGTAGCCCGCCTTCTGTGTCAAGGGGGGCATTCGACTGAGCGGCCTACCACGGGGCTCGCACCGGGAACTCATCGCCCCAGCGTCGGCCTTGCACCCCGCGGGACGGCCGTTTCACCGCATCCCCCGGGATTGTCTGCGGGTTAGCTCGGTGCCCGTCGCCGAGCCCTTCGCGCGCGTCATTCACATCTCCCGGGGGCCGTGTCGTTTCTGCGCCGTTGCCCTCCCTCTCGGGAGGTGCCTTACGGCACCGCGGCCCCGGTGCGGTGGGCGGAACTTCCTCGGGAGTGCCCCGAGAGCCCCCGACCCCCTCGCCGTAAGGAAGTAGAAAAGGGAGAATAAAAAGGTTTGGTCACTTCTTTTTGGGCAGGGAGTCCCTTTCATGGAACTTCGGCGGTTTCGGCCTCTTGAACCTCCCGAGGGGTGAGCGACGCTTCGGAGCTTTCCGGGTTCTCCTCTTCTTGGGCTGGTTCTGATAGTAGAACACCAACGCAACGGCCACTATGATGAGTATCACAACAACGGGCCACCAGGGGAAGCCCCCATTGCCGGTTCCGCCTGTTGTGGATGTGGTGTTCGATTCAGGAACCGTTGTTGCGGATGATGTAGCGGATGGGGACGGCTTAGGCTTTGGCGCCGGAACCCAGAGGCTACCTTCCTTGACGCTGACCCTTCCAAGGGCGTTGAGCTTGAAGGAGTATGTAACGTTTACGCCCTTTGGAACGTTAAACTTGAAGGAGAGCTCCTTTTTACCAGGGGGTATCGTCACATCGAGTACGTCGGAATAGAGAGAAGTCCCGTTGGCGAGAACCCTGTATTCAAGCGTCCCACTAACAGTCTCGGGAGTCGGGTTCAGGAGCAGTGCATTAACCTCAAGCGTCGAGTTCAGTAGCTTTGCACTCAGGGAGCCTATTGAAGGGGGAGCGTAAACGGTGTAGTGAACGGTATCGTTTCCTCCGGAGCGACCGTGAACAGATAGACCAATGACTGCAGATACATTTCCTGGCTCGGAGGTAGGAAGGGATAGCTGAACCACACTTGTGCCAGGGGAGAGTGCTACCTCCTTGGTTTTTGTGGCGAAGGGTTTTGTGCCGTTGACCACCGCAACGCAGGAAATCGTGGCGTTGATTTTCCTTTCAGAAATGAGGGTAACGTACGCCTTCAGGGTATCGTTGAGCAGGACGCTTTCCTTCTCAACCGAGACTCCAACGAGCCTGACGCCAAGGGAAACCGTGAGTTTCTTGGTGTAGGTATACTCCTGGTTGCCGTATGAAACGCGGTATATGAGGGTATAGTTCCCCTCCGGATAGTCCCATCCGACGGGCAGGGAGAGCCTTATCAGGGTGTCCCCCGGGGAAATGGTCACGTTTTTGGAAACAACGGAATAGTCCCTGTCCCCACTGCGAAGGGCTGAGAAAACATTAACAGTAACGTTGAAGTGGCCAATGTTAATCACGTGAGAGTAAACGGTAACGCTCTCCCCGAGGAAGACGTAGGGGACATCCCCTCGGCCGGGAACGTAGGAGTATGCACTCGTAAAGGTCAGGGGAGACGCGAGAACCTCAACGGGAACCTTGGCCTTCAGTATGTAAACGTCTCCGGAGTAGGTCGCTATGAATCGAAGGTAGAGGGTGTAGTTGCCAGGAAGGACGTCGTCTGACACCGTCAGGTTGTATTTTACCGTCTTGTTCTGTCCCCTGCCCCAGTTGGGAAAGACCCTCGGGAACATCGTGAAGTTGAATCCCTCGACGCGGTTTCCATTGGAGTCCTCGACCCAGAAGCTTTGATAACTAACAACGGAATAAACGACGCCGGCGTTGTTCGTTAGCAGAAGGGTACCACTGCTGTAATCGCCTTTCACGACGGTTATCGAGCCCGTCACTGAGATTGTCCCGAACTGGGCGCTGGTAAACGGAAGGAACATCGAAACGAGTATGAGCGCAATGAGCAGGAGTGCCCGTCTCACAATCACCACCCCAGATAATAAGGCGCCCTCGAATTTAAACTTACCCATCAGACGTCAGCTGTGCACGAGGGCGCGATATAACAGAAATAGGCCCGTAACCAGGAGAAACACGGAGAACGCCAAGTAAAGGTGATAGAGTCCCAGGCCGGAGAAGTGCTCCCTAGCGACGAGGGCTATGGCCAGGAGCATCACCCCGTAGAGGAGGGCGAAGACTCCGAGGGCGAGCGACGTCTTTATGCCGAGGAGCACGAGGATTCCAAAGACCGCCCCGGCGAAAACCGTGACGTGGGGAACGGTAAAGGCGAGATAGTTAAGGAAAACCTTCCTGTCGTCGTCCATACCCATCACTCCGCTATGAATGCGTAGGTTGTGGTCGTCGGCAACTCTCTCCTCACCCTGGGGAGCAGGTACCTTGGGTAAAGCCTCTCCTCGGGCTCGTCAAGGGGGTCGTAGGAGCCGAGGAGCCTGTCTATCACCTTGACCGCGACCTTTCCCCTGACTCTGAAGTAGCCCCTGAAGTCGCTCACTATCTCAAGGACTATCGGGAGGAGCAGTTTCTCCTCGTCGCCGGGGTCAAGAAGACCCTTAATCCTCTCGAGCTCTGTTTTTCGGAAGGAGTGCACGCTTCCGTCCCGTAGCTTAACAGACGGCTCGCTGTCAGATATGAGCTGGGCGAGGGTTGGCCTCTTCGCAGGAAGGTGGCTGTTTATGCGATAGATTTCCCTTAGGAGGGCGTTTTCAGGGTTCATACGGGTGTCAATTCGAGCCGGGGCAGATAAACGTTGTTTGGCATTTTAATGTCAAAAGTTCAATTCACCAACCCAAAAATGTCCATTATTATGTCAAGACGATGAAACTCTCCGGCCCGTTTTCGTCAGGCATTCAAAAATTCAAGAGAAAGGGTTAATTAGGTGTATTCGTTCAGTAGTAGCCGGAAATAATTGAACGTTTAAACAATGAGGTGAGGAAAAAATGAACGAAAGTGCAAAGCTCCTCGGCGTCAGCGCAAAGGGCCCGAGGTTCCTCCAGCTCATATTCGTTGACATAAACGGCGTTCCAAAGGGAATGGAAGTCCCGATAGCGAGGTACGAGGAGGCAGTCGAGGAGGGCATAGCCTTCGACGGCTCCTCGATTCCCGGGTTCCAGGGCATAGAGGACAGCGACCTCATATTCAAGGCTGACCCGAGCACCTACGCCGAGGTTCCCTGGGAGGGCATAGCGAGGGTCTACGGCTACATATACAAGGACGGGAAGCCCTACAAGGCCGACCCAAGGGGAGTTCTCAGGAGGGCCCTTGAAAAGCTTGAGAAAGCCGGCTTCAAGGCATACATCGGGCCGGAGCCGGAGTTCTACCTCTTCAAGAAGAACGGAACCTGGGAGCTCCACATACCCGACAGCGGGGGCTACTTCGACCTCGTAACCCTCGACAAGGCCAGAGAGCTGAGGAGGGAGATAGCCCTCTACATGCCGGCCTTTGGCCTCGTTCCGGAGGTGCTCCACCACGAGGTCGGAAAGGCCCAGCACGAGATTGACTTCCGCTACGACGAGGCCCTCAAGACCGCCGACAACATCGTGAGCTTCAAGTACGTCGTCAAGGCCATCGCCGAGATGCGCGGTTTATACGCCACCTTCATGCCGAAGCCCCTCTACGGCTACCCCGGCAACGGAATGCACCTCCACATAAGCCTCTGGAAGGACGGAGAAAATGCCTTCATCGGCGAGGACGGGCTGAGCGAGACCGCTTTGCACTTCATAGCCGGAATACTGGAACACGCGAAGGCACTAACGGCCCTGACCAACCCGACCGTGAACAGCTACAAGCGTCTCGTTCCGGGCTATGAGGCTCCGGTCTACATCAGCTGGGGCTACAGGAACAGGAGCGCGCTAATCCGTGTCCCGGCCTTCTGGGGCAACGGGGCGAGGATAGAGTACCGCTGTCCGGACCCGAGCGCCAACCCGTACCTGGCTTTCTCGGCGATACTCCTGGCTGGACTCGACGGAATCAAGAGGAAACTCGAGCCAGAGGCCTATGTCGAGACCAACGTCTACGAGATGAGCGATGAGGAGAGGACCAAAGCGGGAATCGAGACCCTTCCTGGAAGCCTCGGAGAGGCGCTGGAGGAGCTGAAGAAGGACAGGGTTGTCAGGGAGGCGCTCGGAGAGGCCTACGATAACTTCATCGCCTACAAGGAAAGGGAGTGGAGCGAGTACGTTGCCTACCTCGAAAGCAGGGAACTCCCGCTTGAAACCAAGAAGGTTACCGAGTGGGAGCTCGAGAGGTACTTCTACGTTTGAGCCCTTCTCAGTTCTTTCCCTCCCTCATGTGCACGAGGATTGATGCCCCTATTATGAGCGCCCCACCGAGGAGCTGGAGTGGCGTTAGGGCCTCGCCGAACAGAATGTACGCGAGAACTATCGCCACCACCGGCTCAACGGTCGCAACTATGCTGGCCCTGCTGACCTCGACCTCCTTAAGGGCGTGGTTGTAGAGGGTGTAGCCGAGGAACGTCGGGAAGAAAGCCAGGCCGAGGAGGTAGGGAATCGCCCCCCTCGGAACGGAGAACTTAGAGAAGGGGGCGAGGAAGAACAGGCCGAAGAGCAGGGTCATGAAGAGAACCCTCTCGGGCCTCTCGTTCCTGACGCCGAACTTGGCGAGGACTCCGTAGAGGGCGTAGGTGAAGCCGGTCGCTATGCCGGTCAGCAAGGCCAAGTGGCTCACGTTGAAGTCAACGTTGCCGGCGACGAGGAGAACTCCAGCAAGGACCATCGCCAGGGCTATCGCCTTCTCGGTTATCACCGGCTCCTTGAAGATTAACCTGCCGAGGATTACCGAGAAAGCTGGGGCTGTGTAGACGAGCAGAACCGCGAAGCCAACTGATGAGATTTTAACGGTGTAGAAGTAGAGGGTGTAGAAGGCGAAAACTCCAACGAGACCGTAAACCGCGTAGAACCACAGCTTCTCGCGCGTGAAGGGGTTCTCGCGCAGGAA
This sequence comes from Thermococcus sp. 21S9, assembly GCF_012027635.1. Taxonomy (NCBI): domain Archaea; kingdom Methanobacteriati; phylum Methanobacteriota; class Thermococci; order Thermococcales; family Thermococcaceae; genus Thermococcus; species Thermococcus sp. 21S9. The sequence goes on along the minus strand of NZ_SNUS01000001.1, from coordinate 842,824 downwards.
GAGCGAGATGTAGGTTCCGAGAATTATCAGAGCGAAGAGAACGCGCCAGAAGACCATCGTGAAGGAATCGACGCCGTAGCGGTAGATGTAGGTGGCGAAGATTCCCAGGGTTCCCCACATTGAAGCGGAAAGAAAAACGAGAAGGTAACCGCGCCTCATCGGCTCACCTCAGAAGCTCGGACCCAGTGGCAAACGGCGCTTGTGCTCGCTCCTCTTAACGAGGTTCTCAACGTATTCGACCCGCTCGATTGGTATGCCAAGTTCTTCGGCTATTTCTTCCTTGTCCTTCAGCAGGTCAACGAGGCGCCAGAGGATTTCGTCGAGGAGGCGGTAGCTTATGCCAAGCTCGTCTTCGTCGGTCTGGCCCTCCCAGAGGCCGGCGGTGGGTTTCTTCTCGATTATCCTCTCGGGAACGCCGACGAGCTTCGCTATTTCCCAGACCTCGGTCTTGTAGAGGTTTATGAGGGGTGCGTAGTCGCTCGCCCCGTCGCCCCACTTGGTGAAGTAGCCGGTGAGGAACTCGCTCCTGTTGCTGGTTCCGAGGACGAGGAGGTTCCTCTCGTTGGCGTGGGCGTACAGGAGAACCATCCTCGTTCTCGCCATGATGTTGCCGAGGCTCCTCTTGTCGGGCTGGAAGCCGAGCTGAGAAACGAACGAGTCAACGATGGGCCTTATGTTTATCTCCCTGCACTCGATTCCAAGGGAGGAGCAAACCAGTTTAGCGTCTTCAACGTCCCGGTTCTGGTAGTAGGGCATTATTAGACCGAGAACTTTTTCCTTCCCGAGGGCCCTAACCGCGAGGTAAGCCGTTGTTGCGCTGTCTATGCCCCCGCTTATCCCTATCACGACGCCCTCCGCTCTCGCCTCGTCCACTTTCTCCCGGATAAAGGCCGTGATTATCTCGACGACGGAGTTGTAGTCAAGCTCCCTCATTTCCTCTTCCCCCTGAGGGCGTGGGTGTATCCAACCCACAGGACAACGGTGCCGGCGAAGGCAAGGATTGCCGCGGGTATTGCGAGGTCGGAGTAGGGGTAGCTTATCGCCTTCGCCCTGTATGTGTAGGTGACGGTGCCGTTAATAACCCTTACTTCGGGCCTGTCGGTCGGGACGAAGGTGGCGTTTCCGGTTATGTTATACACGGCCGTGAAGTTGCCCCACGAAACCTGGACTGTTGCGTTCTTCGAGCTGAGGGACAGGCTCCTGTTGTAGTAGAAGTAGTGGCCTTCAAAGGTATCGTTGCCGAGCGTGTGATTACCTGGACCGAGGGTTCCGCTTGAGGAGTAAGAAGGATGTCCGGTCTGGAAGACGGCTATTGCAGACAGAACCATGGCGAGCAGTATCATTATGAAGCCTGCCATAACAAGCCTTGAGTTCAGAAACACTTTGAGGGCTTCGTTCATGGGCATCACCGAGAAAAAAGAAAGGGGTCAGAACTTGCCAACGAGGTGGCACTCTGCCCAGTGGTTGTGCTCGTACTCGATAAGCTTCGGGTGTTCAACGTCACAGAGGCCCTTCTTGGCGTAGATACACCTCGGGTGGAACCTGCATCCCGGCGGAATGTTGACGGCGCTCGGGACCTCACCCTTAATCGGGAGCTCCTTGATGACGTTTCTCCTCTCGGGCTTCGGCTCGGGAACCGCCGCCAGCAACGCCCTGGTGTACGGGTGGAGCGGGTTGTCAATGACCTTCTCAGCAGGGCCCATTTCGACGATTCTACCGAGGTACATGACCGCCATCCAGTCAGCGAAGTACCTTGCCGTTGACATGTCGTGGGTAATGTAGAGGTAGGTAACGCCCATCTTGTCCTTGAGGTTCTTCATGAGCTCGAGAATCTCCGCACGAATCGACACGTCAAGCATCGACACAGGCTCATCCGCAACGATGAACGTCGGGTTCAGGATGAGGGCCCTTGCAATAGCGACACGCTGTCTCTGTCCACCGGAGAGCATGTGCGGGAACCTGCCGACGTACTCTTCCGGAGGCGTTATTTTGACCATCTCAAGGGCCTTGTAGATGAGCTCCTCACGCTCGGCCCTGGTCTCACCGATGCCGTGAATGAGGAGGGGCTCTTCAAGGACGTCGAAAATCCTGAAACGCGGGTTGAGTGAGGCGAACGGGTCCTGGAATATCATCTGAACCTTCCTTCTGTAGGCAAGGATTTCCTCCTTGGTCTTAATCTCGGTGACGTCCTCGCCCTCCAGGTAAATCTTACCGTCGGTCGGTTCGAGGAGCTTGACTATGAGCCTTCCTGTGGTGGACTTACCACAGCCACTCTCACCGACGAGTGCAAAGACCTGCTGTTTGTAGATTTCAAAGCTGACTCCGTCAACCGCGTGAACGAAGCGCTGAGGCTCACCGCGCAGACCGGCGAGGAAGCCCCTCTTGAGCGGGAAGTACTTCTTGAGGTTTTCAACCTTGAGTATCGGCTCGGCCATTCTCAACACCTCACAGCAACCAGCATGCCGCGTAGTGGTCCTTATCAATCTCCTTCAGCTCGGGCTCCTGCTCCTTACAAACGTCCATCGCGTAGGGGCACCTCGGGTGGAAGCGACAGCCCTTCGGCGGGTTGATGAGGTTGGGTGGCTGTCCTGGGATGAATTCGAGCCTCTCAACGTCCTCGTGAAGCCTCGGTATTGCCGCGAGGAGCTTCTGGGTGTACGGGTGGGCCGGCTCGTAGTAAATCTTCTCGCTGTCTCCAATCTCGATTATCTTACCCGCGTACATGATGGCGACCTTGTCGCTAATCTCTGCAAGGATACTGAGGTCGTGGGTGATGAATATCATCGAGAGGTTGAGTTCCTTCTTGAGCCTCTTCATGAGGTTGATAATCTGCGCCTGGACGATAACGTCAAGGGCCGTCGTCGGCTCGTCCGCTATGACGACGCTCGGTTCCATGAGGAGGGCCATGGCAATGACGACACGCTGTTTCATACCACCCGAGAGCTCGTGGGGGTAGCGGTAGACTATCTCCGGGTCAAGACCGACGAGCTCAAGGTACTTCTGGGCCCTGTCAAGGGCCTCCTCCTGCTTCATGCCCTTGTGGTATATGAGGGGCTCGGTCATCTGGAAGCCGATGGTGTAAACCGGGTTGAGGGCGTTCATTGCTCCCTGGAATATCATCGAAATCTTCTGCCAGCGGATTTCCCTTCTGAGGACGTCCTCGGGGAGACCGACTATCTCCCTGCCGTCAATCTTGATGCTTCCGTCGACTATCTTTCCTGGCGGGGTGGGCATACCCAAAAGGGTAAAACCAAGGGAGGACTTGCCACATCCACTTTCTCCGGCAAGTCCAAGCACTTCTCCCTTCTTGAGGTCGAAGCTGATGTTGTCAACGGCCTTGACGACACCCTTGCTGGTGAAGTAATACATCTTGAGGTTCCTAACTTCAAGGACGTTCTTAGTCATCTAAACCACCTCACGCGCGCTTGAGCCTCGGGTTGAGCACGGTGTCGAGCGAGACACCAATCAGGACGAATATCAGTCCGACGAAGGCTATTGCCAGTCCGGGCGGAATGACCTGCCACCAGTAGCCGTTGAGTGTAGCACCGTTGGCGTTGGCGTTGTTGAGCATCTGACCCCAGGTAATCATGTTGTTGCTCGTAAGGCCAAGGAAACTCAGACCGGCCTCACTGAGGATAGCTCCCGGAACGCTGAGGGCTATGCTTGCGAACGCGTACGGGAGGAGCTGTGGAACTATGTGCTTGAAGACTATCCTTCCGGTGCTCGCACCGAGGGCCCTCGCCGCCTCAACGTAGGTCTGCTCCTTAATCTGGAGCGCCATACTCCTCGCGACCTTGGTGGTTCCCATCCATCCGAAGAGCACCAGGATGAAGACAAGCTGTTTGAGCGAAATCCTGCCTCCGAAGTACAGCGAAAGCAGGATGAGCATCGGAAGCACCGGCAGGGTCATCATGAACTCGGTGAACCTCTGTATTGCCTCGTCCGCCCATCCTCCAAGGTATGCGCTCGTAACTCCAACGAGGATTCCGATGAGGACGGTACTGACTGAAACCGATATACCAATCGCAAGGGCAACGCGGATACCCCAGAGGAGGCCTATGGCTATGGGCCTTCCATACTGGTCGGTTCCAAGGAGACCATAAGTTCTACCGACCATTGCAACCTTGAAGTTGCTGAAGTCAACCTTAACGTAACTCGGGGCGGTGATAACTATGGTGAACTTGTAGGTTCCCTTGAGGGGCTCGGGTGAGTTTATTATCTGGTCGAGCGGGCGGAGCTTTCCGTTGTCGGTCATCTTACCGAAGATGACCCTCATCGGGTCCATCGACTGGAAGTAACCGTAGAGGGTGGAGTTCATCTGAATCTGCTGGGTGAGGTACATGAGCTTCATGTCCATCGGGAGGCTGTCCGGGAGTTGCATCGGAATCTTGAAGACACCGTTCTCGTAGAGCCAGTAGAATATGAGGCTCTTAACCTGCTGGGTGTAGGCGAGCTGGATGACACCGCTTGACGGAAGCTGGGTGTTGTGGAGGAGCATCATGGTGTTGTACTTGAGGCCGTCCTCTTTGGGTCTCTCAACGTACATCGTAACGACAGGGTTGTCCTGGGGCTTGGTGGCGGTGGAGTTGAGTCCGGTAATGACTATGTCCTTGGGCGGTACATCATAGTTCATATCGTACGTGAACGTCATCTTGTAAACCGTGTAACTGCCGTTCTCGGTCTTCACTATGTGCAGGTTCTTCTCGGTGTACTCAACCTGAGTGGCCCTCTTCTCGCTTGTGAAGTAGTTCTCCCAGGAGGGAGGCGCGTTCTTTGGGTTGGTAATCCACGCGGTTCCGGTCTGCCACTCCTTGGGTATGTTTGGACTTGTAATGTAAGGAGCGGCGATTGCAAGGACTATGAGGACTATGAGGAAAAATAATCCGAACATTCCACTCTTCTGGTGCTTGAAATCGCTCCAAAACCTCTTGACGCTGTCCTTGAAATCAACCCATCTCATTTACACCACCTCACGAGCGGGCAGCGGCACCAATCCTGACCCTCGGGTCGAGGTACGCGTACAGTATGTCCGCAAGCACCATCGAGAAGACGGTCATCATTGCGAACATGTAGTTCAGTGCCATCATGGTCTTAACTGCGTTGAGCTGGAGTGCTTCGTAGTAGAGACGTCCCATTCCCGGCCAGTTGAAGACTATCTCCGTGATTATAGCACCACCAAGGGAGCCTATGAGACCGAAGATGACCATGGTGATAATCGGCGGAGCGGCTGCCTTGAGGGCGTGGCCGTAGATAATCTTCCTCTCCGGAACACCCTTGGCCCTCGCAACCATGATGAAGTCTTCCTGCATGGTTCCAATCATGATGTTTCTTGTGGTCCAGGCCCAGCCACCGAAGAGGTTTATGACTATGGTGAGAACCGGGAGGCTCATCTTCTTGAGTATGTTGGTCCAGCCTGAGACTTCAACCTGCGAGTACAGGGTTATTGGTAGCCAGCCGAGGTAGACGACGAAGATAAGTATCATGAGCATTCCAAGCCACCACATCGGAAGGCTCGTGGTGACCATTGCCAGGATGGATATCGTTCTGTCGAGCAGGCTTCCTGGACTGCGGGCGCTCTTGATACCGAGTGCAAGACCGATTATGATAACCAGGATTTCAGCCGTCGTGAACAGGAGTATTGTCCTTGCGAGGGCGGTCTTAATCTGGTCAACTATGACCGTCGTTCCAAACACCTTCTGGAACGATTGACCCCAATGGAACGTGAACGTATTTATCGCGTATTCCCACGTCCGCTTCCAGTACGGCTGGTCAAGGTGGTAGTAGTGAATCCTGGACTGCTTGTACTGTTCAATCATCTGTTCGGTGGGCTTCTCGTGGTGGGTCTGGGTGTAGCTTCTAACCCACTGCTGAACCTCGGAGTTTACCTGGTCAGTCAACTGGATTGTCGCGAGTTTCGTGAAGAGGGCGGACATCAGTAGAACCGCCAGGAAGAGGATTATCACAGCGTTTACCAGACGGTACGCCACGTACTTTCCAAAGCTCATCCCCATTCTATCCCCTCCAGCAACGATACTACTGGCTCTCCATGAAGTCAACTTTTACGTGCCAGTTAAAGTTTAAATAGTTTTCCCCAAAACGAGCACAAATGTACACATTTTGAACACGAGAACAGGGGTGTTCATCAAAGGGAACAAGAAAAAGAGGGGAAGGAAATCACTTCCTCCTCCTGAGGAGGAGTGGCAGGACGGCGAGTCCGACTATGAAGGCCGGACCACAGATTCCGCCACCGCTTGAAGTGCTCGAGGTGCTTGAGGTGGGCTGGCTGGTGCTGGTGGTCGGCTGGCTGGTGGTAGTGGTCTGCTGCTGGCTGCTGCTGGTAGTGGTGGTCTGCTGGGTGCTTGAGGTGGTAGTGGTCTGGGTCTGGGCCGGCTCGATTGACCTGGCGGCGATGAAGCTACCGACACCGCTTATCGGGTCAACGAACTCGACCTTTATCTTCTTGCTGGTGAGGAAGAAGTTCCAGGTCTCAGCGGTGTAGACACGCGGAGCGTTGTAGGCGTGGACAGCGTAGGCGAGGGTGTAGAGGTCCCAGAACTGGTTGAGGTCCTGGAGCCTGATGGTGTCGTTGTTCGGTCCGGTCCACTTGGCGTAGGCGAGGAGGCTGGCGAGGTCGTAGCCGGTCCAGTCAAGGAGTGGCTTGAGCTTGTCCGGGGTGTTGTAGTACTTGAGGTTGAGCTCCTGGATGAACTTGTTGAGGTCGCCACCGGCGATGACCTTGACCATGTCACCGACGGTTATCGGGTTGTGGTAGTCGGTACCCCAGTTCGGGTCGACGTAGATGTCGAAGAACCAGTAGTCCCAAGCGAGGCTGGCAACGTCCTGGATTCCACTGCTGACCCAACCCTCAGTGTAGACGCTCCACTGGAGGGTGGCCGGGTCGCTGAGGTAGACGGTCTTGCTGGCCTGGCTCCTCTGCCACTGGAGGAGGTCAACCTTGAAACCAGCCTTCTGAAGAACCTGAGCAACGTACTTACCCTCATCAAGCCTCTCGTCCTCAACACGGGCGATTACCTTGACGGTAACAGGCTCGCCGTTGAAGTACCAGATGCCGTCCTTCTTCTCAAGGGTGTATCCCTTGGCCTTGAGGTTCTGGGCGGCCTTGTTCATGGCGTCGTCAATCATCTTGATTGCGTAGGCCTCGTCACCCTGCGGGGTGAAGCCGAGAGCCTTGGCAACGGTCATTATCCTGGCGTAGGCGTCGACCTGACCGCTGACCTCAGGACCGAACATCGGAGCACCGCTTCCCTGGAGTATCTGGCTGACGATGTACTGCCTGTTGATGAGCCAGTTCATGGCGTACCTAACCTCACGGAGCGCAAACGGGTTGAACTTCTCGGTTCCACTTGAGTTGACGAGACCGGTCTGCGGGTCACCGACGAGGTTGAGGTCAAGGGCCCACCAAACGGCTATGGTCTTAATCGGGTTGAGGTTGTTACCGTACTCCTGGAGGGCCTTGGCGAGCTTGTTGTACGGCCTGGCGTACCAGTAGAGGTCGTACTCGCCCTTGGCAACGGCGAGGATGGCGGTGTCGTCGTTAAGGCTTCCGTAGATGTCGATTTCCTTCCAGTACGGGTCCCACGGAAGCTTCTTACCGTTAACCTCACCCGGATAACCAATCCTCTTGTTGTCGGCGACCTTAAGAACAACGGTCATGGCCTTCGGGTCGTACTTCTCAACGTAGTACGGACCGTCGCCGATTATGGCGTTGTTGTACTTGTCAATCCAGCTGATAACGGCCTCATAACCCTTCTTGGCCATGTCGGTGGTGAGTCCAGCCTGGTCCTCGGTGATGCCCCACTTCTGGAGAACCGGCTTAACGGTCTCGAGCCAGACGGGGATGAGCTTTCCGCTGTTGAGGATGGCCTGAGCCTCGGCCTTGAAGTACTTCATCTGGTCCGGGTCAATCATATCAATCTGGTAACCGTTCTGCGGCTGCTCGCTCCAGGAGAAGGCCTTGTCCTCAACACCGTTGGCAACCATCTCGCTCATAACGTTGTAGAGCTCCCACGGAACGCTCGGCTTGACACCGAAGTTAAGGGCGGTGGCCCACTTGCTGTACGGGACGACGTAGTCCTGGTAGACGGTGTACTCGATGTAGTCGTCGGTGACCTTGTCAACCTTGAGACCCATTATGTTCTTAAGGGTTCCCTGGAGGTTGTTGCCCCACTGCTCGTCGTAGTACTTGTCGTCCTTGCCGTTCTGATAGGCCCACTCCCAGGTCATGGCGTAGTCGAAGAGGTAGTCGGCGAGGGTTATCTTCTGGCCGTCAACCCAGGTTCCGAGACCGCACTTCCAGGTTATGGCACTCTTGGCGGTCTCGCCAGCGTAGGGGCTAACCCACTGCTTCTGGGTTCCGTTCCAGATAACTGCGTCCTCAGGAACCTGAACGTTGTACTTGACGTCAACGAGCTGGCACCTGTAGTCGTGCCTCTGGGCGTCCGGACCCATTACAACCATCGGGTCGTTGAGGAAGTACCAGATGCGGTTGGTGTAGACGTCGGTCATTCCGCTCGGGGACGGGTTGAAGACACCCATGAAGAGACTGCCCTGAGCGGCAAGGTACACGATTTTAAGCTTGTCTCCCTGGACGCTCTGGGCGCTCGCTGGCTTGGCAACCAAGAAAACGCTAAACAACATCAAGCCCATAACGAACAGGCTTAGGGCTTTCCTATTCATACTCCACTGCCTCCTTCACTTTTTGGCAACGTTGCCACATACGGCGTATAATGGCATGAAGCTATACATTCGAGCCCTATTTAAGGGTTACGTTATTGTAAAAGGAACGAGAATGCAACTCAGAGGACAATGGAGCTATCCAAAATCAACCGAAATCTCAGGCACGAACTAAACTATGCGATACAGAACACCCAAGTTTACAGGATTAGGGGATTAATTACGAGCAAATAAAAGTTTGGCCAATTATCAGGACTATAGAAACCCGGAAAAAGTATCTGCACCCGATTTCAGAATCAAAAATCTTAAAACCCCGGTCAGAAAAACCCCGTGCGGGCTTCAATGCACGAGCTCGTTTTGGTCGGCAAGTTAGTAGTGGGTGGAAAGGTCATCACCGGCAGTGTGGGAATCGATGAGGGGCGGATATCCGCCATAAAAACCGGTGAAATCCCCGGTGAAAGGCGAATCAACCTGTCCCAGTACCTCATTCTACCAGGTTTAATAGACACTCACGTTCATCTCAGGGACTTCGAGCAGGGGAACAAAGAAACAATTGAAAGCGGAACGAAATCGGCCATACACGGGGGAATCACGGCCGTTTTTGACATGCCCAACACGAAGCCACCCGTTATGGACTCCAAGACCTTCGAGAAGCGCCTTGAGCTCTTCAGAAGGAAGGCCTACGCCGACTACGCCCTCGGCTTTCTGATAAGGAACAACTGTGAAGAGGCCGAAAAAGCCCGGGCAGACTTCTACAAGGCCTTCATGGGAGCATCGACGGGTGGAATTTACTCGGAGAACTTTGAGAGGGATTATTCCTGCTCACCAGGCATTCTGAGCGTCCACGCGGAAGATGCTGGGCTAATTCAGGAGAAGCCCGAGAGGCCACCCGAGGTCGAAGAAGTTGCCGTAAAGCGGGCCCTTGAAAGCGCCGAGAGACTCAAAAAGCCCCTCAACATCTGCCACGTCTCAACGAAAGGGGGAATTGAAGCCATACTCCGGAAAAACCTCCCCTGGGTGAGCTTCGAGGTCACTCCTCACCACCTGTTCCTAACGAAAAAGGATTACGAGAGGAACCCGCTCCTCAAGGTCTACCCCCCGCTGAGGACGGAGGAGCACGTTAAAGCGCTCTGGGAGAACTTCTCGCGGATTCCGATAATAGCGAGCGACCACGCACCCCACACGCTCGAGGACAAGAGAAACGGCTCGGCAGGAATCCCGGGGCTCGAGACAGAGGTTGCGCTCCTCCTCGATGCGGTGAACAGGGGGATGATTAGCATCTTTGACATCGTGGAGAAGATGCACAACAACCCGGTTAAGGTCTTCGGAATCCTGGGCAGGGACCTCGCCGTCGGAAATGATGCGACCTTTACGGTCGTTGACCTTAAGCGGGAGTGGACGGTCAAACCGGGGGAGTTCTACACCAAAGCTAAATGGAGCCCATGGGAGGGAAAAAAGCTGAAGGGGAAGGTTGTAATGACGATTCTCCGCGGAAGGGTCGTTATGGAGGAAGATGAAATCGTAGGAAAGCCGGAGGGGGTTCGTTTGGATGTACAGCGTGGTTGAGCTGAGGGAAACCTGGGAGGTTGCGAAGGACGTCAGGGCCTTCAGGCTCTCGAAGGGGTTCGACTTCACGCCGGGGCAGTTCGTCATGGTCTGGCTTCCCGGAGTCGGCGAGAAGCCCTTCAGTCTGGCGTGGAAGGACCTGCTCGTCGTCAAGCGCGTCGGGCCCTTCACCTCAAAGCTCTTCGAGCTGGAGGAAGGCCAAAGGCTCTGGGTTCGCGGGCCCTACGGGAGGGGCTTCGAGAGGAAGTGGAGAAGGGTAGCGCTCGTCGCTGGAGGAATCGGGATTCCACCGCTCTACGCACTTGCAAAGGCCTGGAGAAATGAGTTCGAGAGGATAACCCTAATCTACGGCGCCCGCTCGAAGGAAGAGTTGGCGCTACTCGACATTGAAAACTACGTGGACGAAGTTGTAATCACCACAGACGATGGCTCTGCAGGTAGAAAGGGCTTCCCAACGGACGTCTTAGCGGAGAGAAAGGAAGAGTTCGACGGCGTTTACGCCTGCGGTCCGGAGCCGATGCTGAAAGCTGTGCTCAAGGTCATGGACTACGAAAACGTCCAGGTCTCGGCGGAACGCTACATGAAGTGCGGAATCGGCGTCTGCGGTTCCTGCAACCTCGGAAAATACCTGGTGTGCAGGGACGGCCCGGTCTTCGAGGGGGTTCAGCTCAGGGGACTTCTCTGACCAATCACCTTTTTAAGCCCCTTTTCTCCGCTCCGGCCGGTGAGAGGATGAGGTACAGCTGGGAGGAGTTCGCGAGGAAGATGGGCGTCGAGCCCCAGGTTTTGGAGAACGAAGAGGCGAGGCTTCTAAAGAAGTTCGTTGACGATATGCTCCACCCGAGTCACTGTCAATACTGCCAGGGCCTCGATTTGAGCAATCCGAACCCCGTTCACCACCCGAGCTACGAGCTTACTCCAGCGTGCAATCACGACTGCATCTTCTGCTACTCGAACGTCGCGGTGAAGCTCGGAAAGGCGCCAAAACCGGGCTACTATGGCTGGGAGAACCCGAAGGCGATAACCGTTTCGCAGTACGGGGAACCACTGCTGAGCAAACGGATAGTGGAGGTCAACAGAATGCTCCGCGAGAGGTTTCCGGAGGCGAGGCTCGACCTGCAGACGAACGGCTCGCTCCTCACCGAGGAACTGTGGAGCAAGCTGGACTTCGATATGGTGATGATAAGCCTCGACGCCTCGACGCGCGAAAAGCACCTCAAAATTACGAACGCCGACACCTTCGATGCCGTCGTCAACGCGCTGAGGATAGTCGGGAGCGATAAGAGCGTCCGCTCGGTTGTGAGAACAATATTCATGCCCGGGATAAACGACGAGGACATACCGAGGATAGCCGAGCTGGCATCTTCGCTTGGAATAGACGAGATGCACCTACAGCCGTTGACGGTTCACGAGCTCAACGTGGAAAGACTAAAGAAAGCGGGTCTCGACTTCGAGAGGGCGGAGAGCATGCGGGAGCTCCTCAAAACCGCGATGGAGGCGAAGAAGTACATAGACGTCAGAATAAGCGGTTGCCTTTTAGCCCAGCTCAAGAGGATGGACGCGCTCACGCTCTTCAGCGTCAAGAGGGTCGCGAGAGAGGTAGCACCGGTTGTGAAGAGGGAGCGGAAGGATTAAAACCGCAACTTTTTTATTAACTACATTTGTAATTTTGGTGATGAGCCCAAAAATAATCAAGGTTATCCTTCAAGAGTTGGCGATATTCACAACTGTTATTGTGATACTCTCCATCCTCACAGCCTCAGCGGAGGTATCCTGTGGCAACGCGTCCGTGAGCAATGAAATGAACCTCCTCAAGTTCCCAGAGTTGCTAAAGAGTCAGCTGAAGTACTCGCTCGACATCTTCAAGAACGAGGGGAACAGGGTAATCACGATACAGCACGGCAACACTACAAGCACTATAATAATTCCATCTCCCCACGAAACATTCGTATCGGTCGTGGGAACAACGCCCGGTAGGGCCATACTCCTGACCCTGACAATCCTATCGATTTCGCTCCTGCTTATCTTTATCATCGGTGTCGTATGGGGCCTTAGGGCAGGTTACAGGGGAGGGCGCTCCGATAGAATCCTTCAGTTCCTCGGACCCGCGTTCTCCGCAATCCCCGGCTGGTTCTGGGCAGTTGCACTCCTCTGGGTCTTCTGGTGGAAACTCAGCGTTTTTCCCCTGAGCTACATCGACTACATCCACAGGGCAAGTGTCGAGGGCAACGTAACGGTTCTCACCCATCTAAAGGGTCTCGCCCTGCCGATTATCACCTTAACCCTGGTAAACGTCCCGGTTTACGCTATGAACGTCAGGAACCTCGTGGTGAGGGCAAAGAACGAGGACTACATTCTGACAGACGTGCTGAAGGGCCTTCCAGACGACAGGATAGAACGCAAGCTCCTTCGGGTTGTCCTTCCAAGCTTTCTAACCTTCACAAGCTACAGCTTCCTGAATCTGCTCATGAACGACATGGCCGTTGAGGTGCTCTTCAATGTCCCGGGAATCGGAATGACGTTTCTGATTGGCGTTGGCATGCTGATTCATAGTGGATTTGGGGACATGTTCTTCTTCGCGAGTCTCGTCATGTCAGCCATGTACTTCATGAACGCCTCGATATTCGAGAGCCTGTATCTAAAGCTCGACCCGAGGGTGAGGCGGGATGCGTAAGCTCTCAATCGCTATAATCGTTTTCTTCGTGGGTTTCGCTCTGGTGGGGCCCCACATGGTCGTGAGGGAGGGCATCCAGAACTGGAACAACATCACGTATTGGAAATACAACCCAACAGGTGTCCCGCCGGAGTGGTACGGGGAACTAACGGGGCTCCCCAGGACGGAATGGCTCCACGGGACTTACATCAACGGGAGTTTTGTGTATCGCTACGAGTTCCATTACAAGGAAGTACCCCAGGGCATCCTCGTTATCCCCAACCTCACGCGGGACCTCAGGGTAACCATCATTGACCCCAGAGGAAAGGAGTACCCGCTCTGGAACGGGATAATCCCAAATTCACTCAACCTCGGCACCCTCAGCTCATCTATAATGAATATCGCGGAGGAGAAGTGCAATCCGAAGCCCACCTGGTCCCAGCTCCTCTTCCACAACCCGCTCAGGGCCATTTTTGCAGAACCCGGAACCGACTGCGTGTTTCACTTCAAGCCCATGAAGGGCACCTACACGATAGTTATAACAGGAACCTTTGGAAAGCTCGAACCCGGCGATGAGCCGAGGGTCAGAATTCTCGGGATGAGCTACGGCAGGATGGGAACGGACTTCTACGGAAGGGACATCTGGACTGGCTATGCCTACGGTGCACGGGAGACGATAACGATTTCCATAATCGGGGCGAGTATCTTGGCGGTTCTGGCCCTTGCTGTAGGTTCACTAAGCGTCCTCTCCACCCGTTTTGGGTCTGTTATCAACGCCTTCTCAAAGGTTCTGACGTCAGTTCCGTCCCTCTCCCTCGCGGTTCTCCTTGTGGCGATTCTTGGCCGGGTTAAATCCGGTCCAAACCCAATGACCATCATCATACAGGTCAACCCGTACCTGATGGCCCTGATAGTGGCGCTGATATTCATAGGAACGTCCTCAAGGGAAATCCGCTCGATAGTCGAGGAAGAGCTGAGGAAAGACTACATAGAGTCGAGCAGGGCAATGGGGGCAAGCGCCCTCCAAATACTGAGGCTTCACGTTCTTCCGGTTCTGCTTCCCTATGTGATTTACCTGTTCGCAATTTCCGTGCCAGGGATAATAGCCTTCATCACCCTCCTCGGGTTCTTTAACGTCATTCCCGGGTTCAACTGGGGCACCATTATGAGCACGCCCCTGATGGGAGGAATAACGAAGTACGTTCCCTACTGGTGGGAGATAGTCCCTCTCGGCCTGTCCCTCGGATTAATAGCCTACGCCTTCATAGACCTTGGCAGGTTCGTCGAGGCAAGGTTCCTCGAAAGGCCTAAAACCTGAACTGGACAAAATATACAGGGTGGAAACCGTGGAAGCTCAAAGCATAGTATCCTTATTTCTCCTGCTGGCGTTCCTGGGTGTAAACCTATGGCTCTCTTTCACGAGGTTAATGAAAAGGGTAACCGGAAAGCTGTTCCGAAGGGCCCTTCGAGTTGACCTTCCCGAAAACGAAAAGAAAACACTCGAACGGCTCTTCACGCCGATTTGGATTGCGGTTGGACTCTACGGCGCTTGGAAGGTCAGATGGGACTATCTGGCAATGCTCTTCGCGTTTCTGGCGTTCAGGAGCGGAGCCGGAGTTGCGAAGCTTCTCGTTTACAGCCACCACGACGGAAAGCTCCTTGAGGACACTGAGGGCAGGGTGCTGAGAAGCATCGCCAAGGTTACGAGACTCGGTCTGCTCCTCGAGGGGACGTTCATACTCGCCTTTGCACTCGCATACAAGGCACTTTCAGCGGTGTCAACTTCGAAGGGCCCCGCCGGAGCGTTCATACTCAAGCTGTGGTTCCTCGGCCTTGTCTTCGGGTTCGCGTTCTCCTGGTTAATTGCAAGGAACAACAGGGGAATCCTCCTCAGGGACCAGGTTGCCCTCGTGCTGTTCTTCGCTGGCAAGAAGACCGCCAAGAAGACCGGAGAAACGGTGGAACTCGTAAAGTCCAAGAAGGACTCGCTGGCATCGCGCTTCAAAAAATGATTTAAAGGGCCCTTCGTTTCTTTTGCCATGCTGAAGTGCTCACTATGCGTCAACGATGAGAGAACGTCGAGGATAGACATAATCGATGGAAAACCGATATGCCGTGAATGCCAGGTTTATCTAAGGCATCCAGTTGACAGGGAGAAAGTCAGGAAGGAACTTGAGGAGCTCATGAAGGACGTGGACAGGGCGATAGTTGCCTACTCCGGCGGAAAGGACAGCGTGGTGGCGCTCTACTTAGCAAAGGAGGTCTACAAAATCCCGGAACTTGAGGCTGTGATGATAGACCACGGGCTAATGGCGGAAGAGGCCATAGAGAACGCGAAGCGAATAGCCGAGCACCTCGGGGCCCCCTTCAGGGTTCTGCGCTACGATTACTCCGATATATTCAGAAACGCCCTGCTGAAGGGCCAGAGTCCGTGCAGGGCCTGCTCGAAGAGGACTATGGAGAAGCTGAGGAAATACGCGATTAAAAACGGCTATCGATACATCATCACGGGCCATGAACTGCCCTTTGGCCACCACCCGTACAGGCTCATGAGCGGTGGGGTCGTTCAGATAAGGCTACTCTCGATGATGACCGAGGAGGAGCGCTTTGAGATACTGAAAAAGCTCCCCTTCGAGTTTCCAGAGTTGCCCGGTTACACAACCAACTGCCTCGTTCTCGGGCCGGCTTTGGAACTCTACTGGGAGAAGCACGGACACAGCTTCGAGCACAGAAGGATATCTGCCCTCGTCCGCTACGGCCTCATGAGCAGGGAGAGAGCCGAGAGGGAACTCCAAAAGCCAGCTGTACCGAAGGAGCAGTGGGAACTCGTACTGCGGAAACTCGGACTTAAGAAAGACGAGTTCAACTTATAACACAGAAAATTTTTAATCTTTTAGTGGTAGAGGATACGGTGCAAATTATGGGAAGAAAAGGGCAGGCGTGGCGAGTTATACTCAGAAACACAGGTCTGTTCGTCATTGCAACAATCATTTTTCTAACGCTTGTCACCACCGCCCAGTGGAGCGTCACGAAGTACCAGATGAAGGATAGGTTCGTCAGCAACCTCAGATTCATCCAAGAGGAGAAGGCGAGGTTCGAAGCGGAGATGCAGAAGCTTGGGATGAACGAGACGGAGTACGCCTGGTATCTGACCTACAAGCAACTCAATATCAAACCGACATTCACGGGGACCCTTGAGTACTACGCGAGGACGGCCTTCTCGATTTTCGGAAAAAGCGGACGGGGACTGCTTGGAGGCGGTTTCAGCCACTCGATATGGTACTACCTCAGGAACACCGTGGTAATCCTTCTCATCGTCGAGCTCACCGTCATCGGGCTCGGCACCTACCTCGGTCTAAAGGCCGGCTACAACGGGGGAAAGCTTGATACACTCGTTTCCACGCTTGCCCAGCTCTTCTCCGCCGTGCCGGTGTGGTTCATTGGGGCTCTCGTCTTCCTCCTTGCATGGAGGTTCTCAATCGTTCCTGATTTCACGATGAGGGTTCAGCTCGCGGTAACGGACACCATGGGAAAGGCAAGCGCGTACATCGTCGGGTTTCTCCTGCCGGCGATAACGATGGTCCTTGCCTCGATATGGGAGTACGCATACACCCTCAGGAACATCGTCGTTGGTGAGAGGAAGAGCGATTACATAACTTACGACAGGGCGAGGGGCCTTCCAGAAGGCAGAATCCGGAAAAAGCTCCTGCGCGTGGTCTTTCCGAGCTTCCTGACCTACACCACCTACAACTTCATGGACATCCTGATGAGCGTCCTCGTCGTCGAGGTGGTCTTCGACGTCCCCGGCCTCGGCTACGTCCTCCTGAACTCCTTCAAGGCCATTAACAAGCCACCCCATGGCGTCGATTATTACTACTATCCTCAGGCGATATTCGCGGTCGGCTTCTTCATGATACTGCTCTACTACATCAACTCCCTGCTCGCCGACCTGCTCTACGTCTACCTTGACCCGAGGGTGAGAACATGAGCTGGAAGCTAAAAGCGGGGGGCGTAATACTGGTCGCGTACCTGCTCTTGGCAGGGATTTCTCCATTCCTGGTAAACCCGAGAGACATTGAGAACTGGTACTACGCAACGTACTGGGACGGAAACCCGAAGTTCGCCCCGCCCGCGTGGGTTAACCTCTTTGGAAAGAACCTGCCCCCCACTGGAGATATGCCGGGAGATGGCAACAGTTACCATTACTACTTCCACTACTCGCTTCCTCCAAGGGACATCCTAATAGTCCCTCCCGCCAACTGGAGCGGTGATGTGAGCGTTTGGGTAAGAACACCCGACGGAAGGAACCTTCTGCTCTACTCCGGGCTTGTTTCGGGGCCAACATCAATAGGAAGGTCGTCCTACACGATGCTCCAGGTGGCCAGGGAAGTTGGCGTTTCAGAGGGCACGGCGATGAACCTAATAGTGAGAGGGGACAGTTTAAAGCTCGTCTTCGGAAGGTGGGAAAACGGCGAGTGGGTTCCCGTTCACGGGGTCTACACGTTTACCGTGAACTCAAGCGCACGTGTCAAGCTTCGCCTCGTTGGAAGGGTTTACGGCCTCCTCGGAACCGACTCGTACGGGAGAGACCTCAGCGTCGTCTTCTTCGGAGGGCTTCCTGAAACACTCGCCATAGTCTTTGCAACGGCCCTCCTCACGGCCTTCCTTGGCACGGTAACTGGGCTCTTCGGGGCCCTATCGGGAAAGGTGGGCCGGCTCGTGGAGGGGTTCGGTAAAATCTCATCCATGCTCCCCCTCGTTCCGGTGATGATTCTTCTCGTCCCGATACTCGGAGGGGTGAGCTACTACGGAACCCTCGAGGTATCCCTCTGGCCCGTTGTCTTCGCACTCTCATTACTCCTCTTCGGCAAGGTCAGCCAGAACGTCAGGACGCTAACCATAACGGAACTTTCCAAGGAGCATGTACGGGCCTCAAAGGCGCTCGGAGCGAGCGACGCATGGGTTCTCAGGAAACACGTGTTAAGGGCGGTTTTGCCATACGTGAGCTCCCAGTTCGTCCTGACGAGCGCCAAGGTGATAGCGCT
The DNA here is from genome assembly GCF_012027635.1 of Thermococcus sp. 21S9. Taxonomy (NCBI): domain Archaea; kingdom Methanobacteriati; phylum Methanobacteriota; class Thermococci; order Thermococcales; family Thermococcaceae; genus Thermococcus; species Thermococcus sp. 21S9. The sequence continues at coordinate 824,866 of NZ_SNUS01000001.1, read as the reverse complement.
AATCTCTATACTGGGCTTCTTCGGCGTAAGCTTCGGCTTCAACTGGGGGGAGCTTTTCACGATGGTGGTAACGCAGAGGGCCATCTACAACGGCGCATGGTGGATGATTCTTCCCGTTGGAGTCGCCATAACCCTGCTCGCGGTCGGCCTGCTACTGATAAAAAGTGAGATTGAGGAGAAGTTCATCAATCCCTGGGAGAACCTATGAGCTCCCCCAGCTTTTCCTTTGCAACGTCGAGGATGTCCTCCGGCTCCGCCTCTATCCTGCCCCTCGCCAGGTTGTCGGTGCCTCCGCCCTTCCCCCCAAGTTCCTCGATGACCTTCGCAAGGAGTTCCTTCATCGAGACCTCAACTTCCTCGTTCCTTGCAAAGAGGACGTATTCCTCGCTCGCCAGGAGGAGTATTGAGCCGGGGTTCTCCTTGACGAAGTTGACGGCGAAGGCTTGGGCGTCCTTCATGGGCCACTTCTCGACGAGGGAGACAACGTTGTAATCCCCTATCTCCTCGGCCTTGTCAATCAAGGCCAGACCCTTCCAGCGCCAGAGCTCGTGTCTGAGCTCATCGAGCTTTTCCTCAAGGGAGTCAATCTCCGCCTTCAGCTCCCTGGCCCTATCAACGAGGGGCCTGTTCTTGTTGGGCATCTCATCGAGGGTCTTCCAGTAGTCCTCAAGGAGCTCGTTGAGCGTCCTTAGAGCCCTGTTTCCCGCAACGAACTCTATCCTCCAGAGGTTCTTGGATTTCTTATAGAAGCGGAGGACCTTGATGAACCCTACCTCGGAGGTGTTCTTAACGTGGGTTCCACCGCAGGGAGTCCTGTCAACGTCACCGATGCTCACTATCCTGACCCTGTCAGTTACCTTGCTCACGTGCTTCCGGAGAGTCTTGACGATGTCGTCTGGGAGGTACTTGAACTCCTCGACCGTTACCGGAATTCCCTCCGACACTATCCTGTTGGCCTCGATTTCGGCCTCGGTAATCATCTCCCAGTCGAGCGGGCCGTTGACCTCAATCTTGTTGTAGTGCTCGAAAATCTGGAAGCCCGTCGTGTCGAGGTCGTAGAGCTTCTTTAGAACGGCCGAGAGGATGTGCTGGCCGGTGTGGTTCTTCATGTTCTCGTATCTCCAGTCCCAGTCAAGCTTCAGCTTAACTTCCTCGCCCTTCTCAGGAAGCCTGCCCTCAATAACGCCCTCGTGCCAGATTTCCTCCCTCTCCTTCACCTTGGTGACCTCTATCGTGAACCCGTCGCCCTCTATAAGACCCCTGTCGGAGGGCTGACCACCGCCTTCGGGATAGAATACCGTCCTGTCGAGGAGAACCTCAACCAGACCGTTTCCCAGGTCTTTAACCTCAAGGACCTTCGCGGTCGCCTCTTTGAGGTAGGGGTCCGAGTAGTAAAGCTTCTCGGTCATTCCCAACACCTCACAACTCACCTTTCTGCTCCTTCGCGTACTCGCTGACCATCATCCTGAGGAGGGAAGCCAGCTCCTTGTTGTACCTGTCCTGCATCTCGGCAAACTTCCTCAAAGCTAAGGCTATTCCCTTGAGCCTCTTGATATCGTTAACTATCTCCTCCTGCTCGCGCGAAATCTCGTCGAGAACGGAGCTAATCTCAACCATCGCCTCGATGTCCCTGCCGAGTATCTCCGTGCCCTCCTTAATTCTGTCCATGACGGCCAAAGCGTCGCGGAGCGTCTCGAGCTGGCCCATGACGCGGGTGTTGAAGTCCTTTATCTCCTTGGCAAGGTTCATCGTTTGAACGGCCATCTTTCGAATCTCATCGGCAACCACTGCGAAACCCCTTCCAGCTTCCCCGGCGCGGGCGGCTTCAATGGAAGCGTTCAGGGCAACGAGGTTCGTCTGCTTTGCCACACTCGCTATCGAGTCGCTTATCCTCGAGACGTACTCAAGGTTCTCGACGAGTGTGTTGAACTCCTGGGCAAAGACCTCAAAGCGCTGGAAGAAGGGTAGAAACTCCTGCTGGAACCTTTCAAGCTCCCTCATGACCTGGGAGAGTTTCTCAATGTTCTCAATAATCACCATGTTGTTCTCAAGAAACTGTCCGCTAATCTGCTCGGCCAGCTCGTCTATGATTTTGCTGGACTCCTTGCTGGACGTCTTTATACGAACCGATTGGGCCAGGGCGTTCGATGCCTTCTCGATGCTCCTGACGTTCATGGTATCACCTCAGCGGTAGAGGTCAATGCCACACTTCAGGTTCTCGAGGAAGTCGTAGAACCTCGGTATAAACTTCTTCGGTATTATCGCCCCGTGCTGGGGCAGTATCGCCTCGACGTCGAGGAACTTCACCCTGTCGAGCCAGGCCTTTATGGCCCTGTTCGTCGGCATGAGCCTCTCGTGAACGGGTCTCATCGCCTGAATGTGCCTCTCAATGTTTTCAACGACGATGTAGGGCTCGTCAAGTAGGGCTATACCTATGTCTCCGGTGAAGAGGAACTTGCTCCTGTGGTCGTAGATGCTGAAGTGTCCCGGGCTGTGGAGGAAATGTGCCGGTATGAACTCGAGCGTAGTGGCACCGAAGGGCATCGTCTCGCCCTCGTCCGGCAACTCGTGGGTCACTGCCTTGGCATCCTCAAAGCCGAAGTGCGGTAAAAACCTCGTCCAGAGCCAGTGGACTATGATTTTCGCGTTGCTCACCTCTCTCCACAGGGGCAAGCTACCTGCAACGTCGGGGTCCTGGTGGCATATGTAGATGTACTCAATATCCCTGGGGTCGATGTACTTTGACGCATTTGCAAGAACCTTCGAGAAAATTTTGTATCCTCCCGGGTCTATGAGGATGCCCTTCCCCCTGCTGACTATGAGGTAGCTGTTGACGTCAACGTCCTCTCCTCCCTCCTGCGTCCCAAGGTAGACAACAAGGTGCTCGTCATCGCGGTAGAGAACGTGGTCTTTTCTCGGGTCGAGTCCGGGCTCAATAAAGTACTCTCCCATCGCTCACCCCCAGCTTAATTACGAGAAGGGTATATTTAAGCGATTTGCCTACACAAACACCTACATAAACGCCGGGCAGAAAAAAGAGAGCTCAGTGGGCTCAGGAACCGCTCCTGGCCTCGATTAACGCCTTAACCCTCTTGAGCCTGAAGAAGTTCTCGCGCTCCATCTCGTCGAGCCTCTGCTTGATGAACTTAACGGTAGCCTCCATGCGCGGGATTATGATGTACTCGAGCGCGTTGACGCGCCTCTTGGTGACCTCGATTTCCCTCGCGAGCCTCTTGAGGGTCTCCTCTACCTCTGCAAGGCGGACCGCCAAATCGAGGACCTCCTCGAACTTCTCGGCCACGAGGTCAACCTTGGCGGAGCTCGAAACGAAGGCGTAACCCCTCTCCCCCGCGTTCCTCTTGAAGCTCTCGGCCTCGATGAGGGGAACCGGAACGCCCATGACGTTCCTTTTCCTAATCTCGACCTCCCTGTTGGGCTTCACGGAAAGGCTTATCTCCTTGAGGCGGAGCGTTCCAACGTCAATCTCGGCCATCTGAAGGGCCTCGAAGGCCTCCTTCATCTTGAGATTGAGCTCGCGCCTCAGCTGGAGCGCCTCGTCGTAGATTGTGAAGAACTCCATGACTAAAGCATCTTGCTTGTCCTTGAGGAGCTTGTGACCCTTCTTGGCCAGCTGGATGCGCCTCTTCAGGTTGAGGAGCTCCATTCGCGTCGGCTTCACGTTGAGCAGTTCTGCCATCTCGACCACCTAAAAAGTTGGTAGGGGCTCACTCGCCCCTCTTCCTGTACTTGGGGTGGTACTTGAGGATGTACTCCTTCCTGACACGCTTGAGCTCGCTCTCTGGCAACTCTGCAAGGAGCTCCCAGCCAAGGTCGAGGGTCTCAAAGATGCTCCTGTCCTCGTCGTAGCGCTGGGCGATGAACTCGCGCTCGAACCTGTCCGCGAACTTGAGGTACTTCCTGTCGGTCTCGCTCAAAGCCTCTTCACCGACAACCGCCACGAGGTCTCTAAGGGAGCGTCCCTCGGCGTAGGCCGCGTAGAGCTGCTGGGCCAGCTGTGGGTGGTCCTCCCTGGTTCTTCCCTTACCGATACCGTCCTTCATCAGACGGCTGAGGCTCGGGAGGACGTCGATTGGCGGGTAAATTCCTTTCCTGTGGAGTTCCCTGCTGAGGACTATCTGACCCTCGGTGATGTAACCGGTCAAATCTGGAATCGGGTGGGTGATGTCATCGTCGGGCATCGTAAGGATTGGCATCTGGGTTATGCTTCCCTTCTTGCCCCTGACACGACCTGCCCTCTCGTAGATGGTGGCGAGGTCAGTGTACATGTAACCCGGATAACCGCGCCTTCCGGGAACCTCTTCTCTCGCTGCCGAAATCTCACGCAGAGCCTCGGCGTAGTTGGTCATGTCCGTGAGGATAACGAGCACCTGCATGTCGTAGTCGAAGGCAAGGTACTCTGCAACGGTCAGGGCCATACGCGGGGTGATGATACGCTCGATTGCCGGGTCGTCGGCGAGGTTGAGGAAGAGCACGGCCCTCTCTATTGCTCCTGTCTCCTCGAAGCTCTTCTTGAAGAAATTAGCTTCTTCGTAGGTGATACCCATAGCCGCGAAGACGACGGCGAACTGCTCCTCCTCACCGAGGACCTTCGCCTGCCTCGCTATCTGGGCCGCGAGCATGTTGTGAGGCAGACCTGAACCGCTGAATATCGGAAGCTTCTGACCGCGAACGAGGGTGTTCATACCGTCTATGGCCGAGATACCGGTCTGGATGAAGTCCCTCGGATAGGCACGGGCAACGGGGTTGAGGGGTGCACCGTGAACGTCTCTCCTGTCCTCGGGTATGATTTCCGGTCCGCCGTCGATGGGCTTACCGATACCGTTGAAGATTCTTCCCAGCATGTCCATCGAAACGGGAACCTTAAGGGTCTCGCCGGTGAAGCGGACGCTGGTGGTCTTGACGTCCAAGTCGCGCGTTCCCTCAAAGACCTGGACTATCGCGAGGTTCTCCCTGGCCTCGAGCACCTGTCCCTTCCTCTTCTCCCCGCTCTCGGTCTCTATCTCGACGACCTCACCGTAGGCGACTCCCTTGACGCCCTCGACAATCATCAGCGGGCCGTAAATCTTGCTAACGGTGGAGTACTCCATTCCCGGCATGAGCATCACGCCCCGTACTTCTTGAAGAGCTCTTCAAACTGCTCGTTCGTCTCATCGATGAGCGCCCTAATCTTCTCAACGTCGGGCTCGAACTTCATACGGCCAATCTTCTCCCTGACCGGGAGCTTGGCTATCTCGTCAACCGGAACTCCCCTGCTGACGGCCTCCATGGTCTTGTTGTAGAAGTTCAGGATAACGCGCATCATTGTGACCTGCTTCTTCGGCGGGCAGTAGGTGTCGACCTCGTCGAAAGCGTCCTGCTGGAGGTAGTCCTCACGGAGCATCCTCGTGACGATGAGTATGGCCTTCTCCCTGTCCGGCAGTGCATCTGGACCGACGATTCTGACAATCTCCTGGAGTTCAGCCTCTTTCTGGAGGAGGGCCATAGCTGTATCGCGCATCTTCCTCCACTCTGGGTCAACGTTCTTGTGCCACCAGTCCTGTATCGAGTCAAGGTAGAGCGAGTAGCTCCTCAGCCAGTTGATTGCCGGGAAGTGCCTCCTTCTCGCGAGGTCGGCATCGAGCGCCCAGAAGACCTTGACGACACGCAGGGTGTTCTGAACGACGGGCTCGCTGAAGTCACCACCCGGCGGTGAAACGGCACCGATGACGGAAACGCTACCGACCCTCGGCTCCTGACCGAGCGTGACGACGCGACCGGCACGCTCGTAGAACTCCGCTATCTTACTCGCGAGGTAAGCGGGGTAACCTTCCTCACCGGGCATCTCCTCGAGACGGCCGGAAATTTCACGGAGCGCCTCGGCCCATCTTGAGGTGGAGTCGGCCATAAGAGCGACGTCGTAGCCCTGGTCGCGGAAGTACTCGGCGATGGTGATTCCGGTGTAGATTGAAGCCTCACGAGCCGCGACCGGCATGTTTGAGGTGTTGGCTATCAAAACCGTTCTCTCCATGAGCGGTTTACCGGTCTTCGGGTCCTTGAGCTTGGGGAACTCCTCAAGAACGTCGGTCATCTCGTTTCCGCGCTCACCGCAACCGATGTAGACGACGACCTGCGCGTCACTCCACTTGGCAAGCTGGTGCTGGGTGACGGTCTTTCCTGAACCGAACGGACCCGGAATGGCAGCGGTTCCACCCTTGGCTATCGAGAAGAAAGTGTCGATGGTCCTCTGTCCGGTGATGAGCGGGACCTCGGGCGGGAGCTTGTTCTTGTAGGGCCTCTTGACACGGACAGGCCACTTGTGGTACATCTTGAGCTCCTCTATGCTCCCGTCGGGCTTCTTGACCTTGGCGATAACTTCCTCAACGGTGTAGTCGCCTTCCTCGGCTATCTCGACTATCTCACCCTCGACCCAAGGCGGAACGAGGATTTTGTGCTCGATGATGCTGGTTTCCGGAACGGTACCGAGGACGTCTCCACCAACCACCTTGTCGCCGACCTTAACGGTTGGCGTGAAGTGCCACTTCTTGTCCCTTGGCAGGGCCGGAGCGGTAAGACCCCTCGCTATGAAGTCACCACTGAGCTCGCGGAGCTTTTCAAGCGGTCTCTGAATTCCGTCGTACATCGAGGTGAGCAGACCGGGACCGAGCTCGACGCTGAGCGACGAACCGGTTCCCTCGACCGGCTCACCGGGCCTTATACCAGCGGTTTCCTCGTAGACCTGAATGACTGCCTTGTCGCCTTCGAGACGGATGATTTCTCCGATGAGACCCATCTCACCGACGCGAACGACCTCGTACATCTTGCTTCCTCTCATGCCGTCCGCAACGACGAGTGGTCCCGTAACACGAATTATCCTTCCCATTTCCCTTCACCTCTTGAGCTCAACACCGATAGCCCTCCTGACTATCTCGCGGAGGGCCTCTTCACCGAACTTAGAGCCGGACCTGTCCGGCACCTGAAGGATGATTGGAATCGTAACGTCCGGAATTTCAATCCTCTGGGCGAACCTCTCGGTTATGAGTATGATTCCCACGTCGCCCCTCTCAATGAGCTCCTTAAGCTTGTTCCTAAGCCTCTCCATCTCAAGGGGGCTATCCTCAAAGGCGTAAACCTCGTGGGCCCCAGCCAACTTGAAGCCCAGAGCGGTGTCCCTGTCGCCGAGCACGGCTATCTTCATGCCACCTCACCCGCGAGCTCCTTTATCCTCTCGGGCTCAACGCCGTTCTCTATCAGCTTGGCTATTGCCCTCAGCTTCCTGATTTCCCTCTCCTTCCTGAGGACGTAGCTCAGTGGCGTTGCTATGCTGAGCGGGTAGAAGCGTTCGAGCTCCGAAATCCTCTCGATTATGTGGTCGTTGAGTGCCTTCTCAAGGACGCTAAGGTCGTTCTCGATTTCCTCCCTGACGTCCCTGATTACCGGGCCGTACTTGGTCGAGTCGAGCTCGGCTAAGGCCATGTCGAAGGAGTCAACGTGCAGGAGCGGGTCGAGCTTGACGGTTCCGCCCGGAATCAGCATCGGCTTTATCTCTTCCGCCGAGAGACCGGCCTTCTTTGCCCTGAGCGCGGTAAGGATGTTGAGCTTGTCTATTGAGAGCCTCACGAACTCCTCTAAGATAACCCTCTCGTCGTCCTTCCTCGAGAGGGCATAGCTCAGGAGTTTTCCGTAGTGCATCTTGTAGAGCTCGGTCTCGAAGCAGGTAACGTCTATCTCGCCGAGCAGGAGCTTCTGATAAACCTCCTCGTATGGGGTTCCCTCGAGGATTACGAGGATTTCTTCGAGGGTCTTCGCCTCGGCCATGGCCTTGACCTTAGGGAGCATCGTTCCGAGCTCTACCATATAGTCGCTCGCTGGCTCGTTGGCGAGCTTGGCCTTGACGACGTTGGCTATGTTCCTGACGTCCCAGCCCTCGAGGAGGAGCTCGAAGAAGCCCCTTGAGCGCTTGGGGAGTATCTTGAACATGAGTCCGTAGGTTCCAGCCAGGGCCTTCTCGAGAGCCTTCTCAACCTCCTCAACGGTGTAGCTTGAAACGTCTCCGAAATAGTCCTTGTAGTCCGTATCCTCAAGGTTCACGACGAAGTTCTGGAGGGTTCTGCTTTCAGCTAACTCGTTGAACTTCTGCTCTGTGAGGAGCTTCGCGTCCATCGCCTTGATTCTGGCGTTTGGATAGGAGTAAGGCGTGTACTTCCAGATTATCTTGGCGGTCTTGTAGCCCACCCAGGTGAAAACCACTGCAATCGTGGTGTTGAGGATTCCCGTTACTGCCTCCATCTCAATCACCCGAAGAGGGCCTTGGCGATGGTAGCCCTCAACTCGCTCTCAAAGCGCTCTATCCTGGCCTCGAAGGTGTTGTCAACCCTAACCGTTCCGTCGGAGCTCTCCACGAGGATTCCGCCGATGGTCTGAATCGGCTCACCGACGGTGACCTCGACGTCCTTCCCAAGGGCTTCCTTGAGCTTCTCCCTGAACTCGGCCAGTCTCTCAACGATGAGCTTGAGGGTCCTCTCGTTGGAGCGGACGACGACCTTATCGGTTCCGAGCTCCTCAACGGCCTTGACGGTGAGTTCAACGAGCATCGGGAAGTACTCGTCCTCGGGGAGGTTCGCGAGCCTCTCCTTGAGGGACTCGATGACCTGCCTTATGAGCTCCTCCTGAACGGCGAGCTTCTTCTTCCTGACCTCGAGCTTGGCGTTGGCTATTATCCTCTGCCTCTCTATCTCGGCCTGGGTCTTGGCCTTTCGGAGTATCCACTCGGCCTTGGCCTCCGCCCTCTTCCTGGCCTCTTCCTTGAGCTTCTCCGCTTCCTTCTGGGCCTCGCTGAGTATGTACTGTATCTTCTGCTCGGCCTCCCTGTTTATCTCCTGAATTATCAGTTCAGCCCCTTCCATCTTCAATCCTCCTCAAGCTGTAAAAAGGAGAGGGTTCAGAGACCGACGCCGGTGGCAATCATGATGAGCGCACCGACGAGACCGAAGATGGCCATGGTCTCGGCCATAGCGGCGAAGATGATGCCCTGGGTGAAGGTCTTCGGGTTCTTGGCAACGGCACCGATTCCAGCGCTCGCGATGATACCCTGCGGTATGGCGGAGAGGCCGGTGAGGCCGACGGTAAGGCCGGCACCGAAGAGTATGGCACTCTTAACTATGTTGTCAGTGGTGGCCTGGGCGAACTTGAAGCCGCCGCCTATGATTCCCGCGCTGAGCAGGATGAGGAACAGGGTAATGAGACCGTAGATACTCTGGGTCATGGGCAGACCTTCGAGTATCAGCGCGTTCTTGAAGTTCTTCTCGTCCTCTGCAACGACTCCTGCAGCTGCGGCACCTGCTATACCAACACCGAAGGCCGAGGCGGCACCCGCTATTCCGCTCGCGAGCGCCGCGCCGAGGGCAACGTAAACTATCGGGTCCATCCTTCATGCACCTCCATCAGCTTTCAACTCGAGTTTCGAAACCTCCCTCTTGGACTTGAACGGGGTGAAGGGTTTTCCATCGCCCGAGTAAAAGGTTCCGAAGAACTCAACGTACTGGAGACGGAGCGAGTGAACGAACGCTCCGAGGGCGTTTATGGCGGTCGAAAACAGCTGACCGCCGACGAAGATAATCAAACCGATGATGATTCCGAGCGGAACGACGCTTATCTTGATTCCCCAGACCATCGCGGCGAGGACGTTGACGACCATCGCTATTCCGCTGGTTGCCAGTGCAAGGGCCATAAGCCTTGCGTAGCTGAGCCAAGTTCCCACGAAGCCGAAGAAGTCCGATATTATCATCAGTGCCGCGAGACCGCCGTTGGACACTATCTCGCCGATTGCAAAGAGGACTATGCCGATTCCGAAGAGTGCCTTGGCCGGGAGCATCAGCGAGGCGTTCTTGGTCGCGAAGAAGACTATGCTGAGTATTATGAGCATCCAGGGGAGCTGTTCCAGCAGAGCACCCTTCTTGTCACCGTTCTTCCACTTGACGATGAAGCCTATGGTGTAGCCGGTGAAGAGGTGCGCGAGACCTATGGCGAGTGCGAGCATTAGGACGAACATCGGGTCCTTCAAGGCGTCCGCTATGCGTGGGAACTGGGCGTTCGGGTTGCCGGTGATGTGCTGGAGGACTATGTCGCCGGCGTTGCCGAAGTAACTGCCGAAGAGGATTCCCATGAGCATCGTGAAGAACGAGCTGACGAGCAGGGTGTAGGCAAACTTGTAGGTTCCGTCGTTGAACTTCTTGTGGCCCTTGACGAGCAGTGCCGCGACGATGCCGACGATGAGACCGTACATGAAGTCGGTGAGCATGAAGCCGAAGAAGAACGAGTACGTGAAGGCTATTATCGGCGTCGGGTCTATCTCGTCATATCTCGGAACGCCGTACATCTCGGTGAGCATCTCGAAGGGTCTCGCCCAGCCGGGGTTCTTGAGCTTAATCGGAATCTCCTCGATTTCATCCTTGCTCGGCTCGCGGACGTTTATGTAGGCCTTTCCTTGGGTGACCTTCTTTATGCCCTCGAGGACCTTCGGAACGTCGACCCTCGGGAGCCAGCCCGTTAAAGCGAACGTCATGTTCGTCCTTGCGAGCATCGGGAGAACGTTGGCCTTGTCGCGCTCGTTCTCCATCAGCTCCTGATAGAAAACGACGTCGTCGTAGTACTTCTCGGCGAGCTTCTCGGCTTCCTTCTTCGTCTCCTTGAGTTCCTCAAGCTTGGCGTCGAGCTTCTTCCTGTACTCCTTGACGAGCTCGTCGGGCGTTCCCTCACCCTCTGGAACCTCAATCCTCTCGAAGGAGTGCTTGGCAAGGACGGAGTTGACCTTGTCGTGGTCCTTCGAGAGGTTGGCTATCGCCAGGAGAACCTTGTCGCCGAGCTCTTTGGTCACGACGGCGACCTTGCCCTCGGTGATTTTCTTGAGGTCCTCAAGGAGGGCCCCGAGCTTGGCCCTATCGACGGAACCGACGGAAACCTCGACGAGACCGCTGTGCCTGAGGTACTGAACGGGGAGCTTGAAGACCGACAGGAGTTCGAGGGTGGCTATGGCCTCTTTAATCCTCTCAATCTCGGTCTGGAGCGAGCTAAGCTTACCCTCAACGGCCTTTATCTCGGGCTCGACCTTCGAGAGGAACTCCTCAACGTCCTTGATGAGCTTCTCAATGCCCTCGTAGCGGTAGGTTCTCTTTGGTTTCTCCTTCGGGAAGAAGAACTCCTTTATTCCTCCACCCTGAGCCTTTTTGTGGGCCTTGAGAAAGTCGGCGAGCCTCGAGATAGTTATGCTGTAGGAAGCGGCCTTTCGATGGTACTCGTTTGGAGTGTCCTTTTGGGCAACCTTAACGTCGAGCTCGCGAATCTCCACGAGCCCGGCCTCGTGAAGGTACGTCAACAGCTCGTCCTTGTAGCGGTTGAGCGTTATGACGTCGAGCTTGACCATCTCCTCGGGCCTGAACATCTCAGCCCCCTCTCACGAGCTCTATTGCCTGGGTTATGGCGCTCTCAAAGTTGGCCTCGGCCTTCGCGCGGAGGGCCTCGATTTCCTTCTCACCCTCCTGGAGGATTTTCTTGGCCTCGGCCTCCCCCGCTTCCCTCGCCTTCTGGACGAGGGAATCGGCCTCAACCTGGGCTTTGGAAAGGATTTCCTCCTCTATGGCCTTGGCCTCTTCCTTGGCCTTGAGGACGATGGCCTTTGCGTCCTCTTTGGCGCGCTCAATACGTTCCTCTGCTTCTTTTTCTGCATCAACAATCCGCTTGATGACGTCCTCCATGAGCCGTCCCTCCGATGACCCTGAAAACAGTTGAGCTTTTCGCCACCTTTGGCTTCCCTAACTGGTTTAAATAGTTTATGGTTTGATGGGACAGAAATGAAAAAATGATTAAAGGTGTGCATTCATTTTCGTCGGATTTTAGGTCTACTCCCCGCCCTCCAAAAGTTCCTTCACTTCCTTGAGGACGGAGTTCTTGGCGAAGACGATGACCTGACCCCTCTCTGGCAACCTTGTATCGCCGGACGGGATGATTAAGTTGCCTTTCTCATCGTAAACCGCTATGATAAGCGCGTCCTTGGGGAGCTTGAGCTCCTTAACGAGTTTTCCGGCAATCTTGCTGTTCTCGTCTATGTTGAAGCGCACTATCTCCGCACCCTCCTTGGGGAAGAGCACCCTATCGAATCCCGGCGTGACTATGTTCCTGCTGATGTACTCCGCCGCTATCTCCTCCGGTGAAATCACGAAGTCGAAGTACTTCTTCAGGTCGCCGACCTCCTCGAAGATTCTCCTGTTCTTGGGGTTGCTTATCCTAAGTGAGGTCTTGACGTTCGGGTTGAGGTTCTTCGCCAGGATGCAGGCCAGTAAATTCGCGTCGTCCTTGCCAGTTAAAGCCGCGAAGGCGTCGGCCTGCTTTATGTTTGCTTCTTCCAGCGTCTTCGGGTCCGTTGCGTCGCCCTCTATCACAAGGCCGTTTATCTGCATTGAGAGCTCCTTTGCCCTGTCCCTGTTCATCTCGATTATCGTAACGTCGTGGCCGTCCTCCTCGAGCATCTTGGCGACGAGGTAACCAACCCTGCCGGCTCCCATTATTATGACGTACATCAGTCCTCACCGACGAGGTACTTGGCTATCTCGGCGTAGGCAGGCCTCGTGACGAAGATTCCGATGAGGACACCGATGATGGTCGTCACTGCGAATCCCTTTAGGGTTCCGACGAAGTAGACCAGTAGGAAGCTCATGGCAGCTATCGTCGTCGCGGCCGAGGCGAATATAATGAAGAACGCCCTTCCAATCCTCTTGAGACTGCTGGCACGCCTCGTTATCTTCGTTGACCTCTCGCCTCCGAGGAGCTCATCGGTGATGACTATCTGCTGGTCAACTCCCGTACCTATTGCCGCGATGATACCTGCAATACTCGGCAGGTCAAGGTTCCACTTGATTAACGCTGCGATGCCGAGGATTATCGTGACCTCGAAGAGGCTCGTGCTGGCAACGGGTATGGCTATCTTCCACCTCCTGTAGTGGAAGTAGACTATCAGCAGGACGGCTATCAACGCCGCTATTCCCGCGTAGAGGGCCTGGGTCTTGAAGCTCTCTCCCAGCTTGGGCGAGATGAACTGCATTCCGATAACCTTGAGCTTGACCGGGAGCGAACCGCTCTTGAGGACGGTGTAGACGGTCTTGGCTTCCTGCTCCGCCTGAAGCCTGTTTGCCGCGTGGCCGGTTATCTGGACATCCGTCTGGGGTTCGCCGTTGGCAAGGCCCTCACCGAGGGAGTACGGGCCGTAGAGACCGAGGACGCTCTTGATGAAGTCGGTGTCGGTAACTCCACTCTGCCTCGGTATGTAGCGGACGCTCACGTTCATTGACTTAAGCGGGTCAACGAGGTTCTCGCCGACGTCAACGAGGACTATCGGCTTACCATCGGCGAGCTTCTTGAGTTCCTCGGCGCTCTGGTTGGCGTAAGCTATCGTGGTTATGTTAAAGGCCTTGTGAATTCTCTCTATCAGGTAAGGAGCCTGGGGTGCCTGGGCGTTGAAGGCAGTGCTGTTCATGAGGTCGTAGAGGCTCTTGGGAACGACGAGGAGCGAGTTGACAGGAGGGTCAAGGAACATGTCAACGGGCCAGCCGGCTTTGCCCTTGGCCAGCTCGGCGAACTTCTCTGCGGCGGCCTTGGAAATCCTGAAAGGAACCGCCCAGCTGTTGTCGGGCTTAATCTGGTAAACACCAACGTAGGTTATGTCCTTACCCGTTCCAAATATCACGCCGTCGAACTCCATGTAGAAGACACCCTGGCTCTCAATGACCTTTTTGAGGGCGTTTGCCTCTTCTGCACTCGTCACGTTCGCGACCTTGACTACAACTATGTCGTTACCCTGTCCCTGAACCTGGACGTCGCGGAGACCGTAGGTGTTCAAACGCTTCTGGAGGGAATCCACGACGAGTTCCATCGTCTTGGAGTCAACGGGGTGCTCGGTCTGCGCTATGAGCGCAACTCCACCCGAGATGTCTATTCCAAAGGTAAGGGGCCGGGTGGCGAGGGTCGCTATGGAACCCGAGAGGAATATGATGAGAAGGATTATCCTCCAGTTGAAGAGCAACTTCTTAAGCTTCCTGTTCATGCCTTAACCCCCCTTGTGGAGAGATACCACCTGAGAACGCCGGCGTTGAAAATCCAGGTGTTCATGAAGTCTGCAAGGAGACCGAAGATGAGGACTATTGCTATGTTGTCTATCGTCGGCGACGTTGAGATGAGCCAGAGCATGAAGAGGGCTCCAAGCGTCGTGGTGCTCATGGTAAAGCCCGTCGATACCGCGCTCAGGTAGGCCTCCTCTATGGTGTCCTCCTTCCTGCGCGTGAGCTTGGTGGTCAGGAGAATGTTACTGTCAACGGTGTAACCTATGAGCATCAGCAACGCGGCTATCGTCGCTGTCGTCAGCTGGATTCCGAAGACGCCCATCATGGCAACCGCTATCGTCATGTCGGAGAGGGCCGAGAATATTATTGCCAGCGATGAGACAGGGTTCCTGAAGAACAGGAAGACCACCACCGCCATCGCGAGGAATGCGAATGCTATTGCTTTGATTCCCTGCTTTTTGGCGAGCTCTCCAAACGTCGGCAGAACCTCACTGTGGGTGTACTCGGCGTTGGGGTACTTCTGCTTGAGGAGGTTGATAATCTTAACCGGGTCAACTCCGGCGGGAGCGTAAACGCGGATTCCCTTCGTTCCCTCAACGCTGGTGAAGCTTTCAACGTTGACGTTGACGCCGAGCTCACTGCTGAGCCACTTCTCCACCTGGTCGGGGTTTGCGTTTATCCCGTAACCGGTAACCACGACACCGCCCTTGAGGTCAATGCCGAGTGGAGGGAAGTGCACCGCCAGCAGGAGCAGTGCGATTATGAAAACCGCGAGCGGGTAGATTATCATCTTCCTTGGTTCCATCTCGGCCAAAAACCTGAGCTTTTCGCGCTTTTTCGCCCGGAACTCGTTGGGTTCTCCGGGCTTTTTAGCCTTCTTCCTGGCCATACGTTCACCCCTGAGAGTTTGTAATCTCGACTTGTGGTTAATTTGAAGGGCGAGTTTTAAAATTAGTGGTTCGCTGGTTTAAGTTGAGCACCGCTCACCATGAAAGTTTAAACGGCTTCGGACGCCTTAAAACCAGTTTTGGCAGAGAATAACAGAATTTTCCAAAAACTACCAGAAACTTTCAGTTTAAATCCATAAAACTCCGTTCCGGTTAGTTCAGAACTGAAACGGCCCGCTTATTCCCGTTCACTTTCGGGATTAACTTTAAAAAGGGAGCGCACTACCCACCCCTCAGGTGAGAAGCCATGAGCGAGATAGAGACCATTGGCTTTCACTACGTTGTGGAAGCGGCCGGGTGCGACCCAGAGATACTCGGTAACGCTGACAAGATAAGACAGATATTCCTTGAGGCGGCTAAGGTCGGCAACATGGAGGTCAAGTCAAGCTACTTCTTCAAGTTCTCACCAACTGGGGTCAGCGGAGTCGTCATCGTTGCGGAGAGCCACATCTCGATTCACACGTGGCCCGAAAAAGGTTATGCGGCTTTGGACGTTTACACCTGCGGAACCAAGGCCGAGCCCGAGAAGGCCGTTGACTACATCCTCGACAAGCTCAAGGCCAAGTACGCCCACGTCTCCGAGATAAAGAGGGGCATCGAGGAGGACGATGAAACGTTCACCCACATGATAATGACCTGGGAAGAGAGCCTCAGGAAAAACGGAAACGGAAGTTAAAGTAGCTTCTCTATTTCCCTTATCCTCTCGAGTGCGTCGTTGAGAACCTTTCTGACGTTCTCAAGCTTCGCCTGGAGCTCGCGGTTCTGAGCTTCAAGCTCCTTGAGTCTCTCCCTGAGTTCGTTGAGCTTCGCCTCAAGCTCCTCCTTCTCACGCTTGAGCTTCTCGTACTCCTCGAGCGCGACGAGCTGACCGCCCTTGGCGAGGACTTCAACGTTCCTGACGAGCTCGTCGAGCTTGCCCTGCTTTATGAGCTCGTAGGTTTCCCTGACGAGCTGACCTGCTTTCGTCTCGCCCTTGAGGTGCTTCCTTATGGTAGCCTCCGTCCTGCCGAGCTCTTCAGCGATTTCCCTGACGGTCATGCCAGCCTTCTCCCTCGCTATCGCTCCAGCCGCTACCGCGAGGCTGTCGACCCAGGTGAGCCTCTCGGCCGGGTCCTTGATGAGCTCTATGACCTCGGGCCTGAAGAGCGTCGCGAAGAGCAGTATGCTCTCGAGCCTGTGTATCTCCTCCCTTCCAATCGGGTTCAACGGGACCTCCATACCTCTCACCCCCTTTCAGTTTTTCACTCAATCTCAACGATGGCCTTTCTCTTCAGCACCTTGTCAGGATAGACCACGATTCCCTTGTCGGTTATCTCGAACGGGTGCCTCCTCATGGAGTGACTGGTTCCGCGCATCTTCCAGACTATCAGCGAGCGCTTGAGCTCGCCGTCAATCTCGTCAAGGTCGAGCCTTATTATGCCGTCAACGCCGTGCTCAACGCCGGGTCCGCCGAATCCGCGCTCGCCGACGCTTATCTGGCTAACGAGTATGCTCGTAACCCCGAGACCCGCTAAAACGCGCTTGAGCTGCATGACGATGCTCCTCGCCATCGCCGGCTTGTTGATGTAGAGCGTCGTAACCGAGTCGATAACGACGCGCTTGGCCCCGAGGTCCTTCACGGCCGTCCTGAGGACGTCTATGAACTCCCTGATGTCGGTCAGGTCGTGGACGATGTACTTCTCGTACTCCTTGCTCTTGCCGATTCCAGCGGTGAAGGCGTCCACCATCGCGAAGAGGCCCTCTTCCTCGTACTTTCTGACGTCCCAGCCGAACTGGGCCATGTTCTGCCTCACCTGAACCGGGTGCTCCTCGAGGGCAACGTAAATGCCAGGCTCACCCATCTGGAGTCCGTTCCATATGAACTGCTGGCTGAATATCGTCTTCCCCGTTCCCGGCCCACCGCTGAGCAGGACGACGTTCCTCTCGGGGATTCCACCGTGAAGGATTTCGTCCATGCCGGGAATGCCGGTCTTGACCTTCTTAATCATGAGCGTCACCCCCTTTAGTAACCTTTAGTTACCATTAGGCTCTACGCAAAAGGTCTTAAAAAGGTTACGTGCGGTTAGAAAATTCAGCGCTTCCGTCTCAGGAACTCCCCGATGTCGGTGACGTTCAGGATAAACTTCCTCCTGCTTTCGGGGTTTATCCTGCCAATGCCGAGGATAATCCCGTTCTCGTCGTAGATTACGAGCTTCTTCGTCCCCTGCCAGACGTATTTCCTCACACCACTCCTCGGGACGTCCTTGCCCGTGGTGAAGAGGAAGCCGGCCTTTGGACTCAGCACCGCGTAGTTCTTCTCGACCTCAACAAAGTAGAAGAACTCGACGTTGGGGTAGAACTTTTCAACGAGGTTGTCAACCTTAATCGTGCCGACGAAGGTTCCGTAGGCGTAGGGTTTGACGGCCAGGCCTTCAAGCTCCCTCCAGACCCTCTCGTTGACGGCGTAAACGTCCCTGAACTTACCCTCGACGACGGCGAAGAAATGGTGCTTCAACTCGCCGTACTTCTCGGCCTCGCGAAGGATTAAGTCGTACTCCCATGCGGAGGCACGGCGGTAGCGGAGTTCCTGGCTCATGTCACTACCCTTGGCACGGAACTTAAAAGCTTAGCCCGTTCCGTTGGGAGGGCTGACGTTTTCTGGGTGGGCAACAATAACGGTCGCGTTCTCGGGAACGCTTTCGTTCATATGAATGTGTGCGTAGTAATCCTCAACAATCCACTGGGCGGTCAGGAAGCTCACCGCGCCCGAGAACAGCAGAATCAGGAGCGCCGAAACGATGAGCAGGGGCGAAACGTCCTCAAGGTTTTCCGTGCGGAGCAGGAGGAACAGGCCGAGGAGCGAGAGGAGTGCCCAGGCAACGAAGAGAACCCGTAGGAGGGGAGTCTCGTCGGTAAACTCAGGGAAAACGGCCAGAGAGCCAATAAGACCAACGGAGAAGTAAACTACCCCAATGAGCCTCCCCCTGCCCGGCTTTGGGGTGAAGCCCATTGAATAGAGGGAGAACGCCCCGAGGGCGAAATACAGGAGAACCAGGAACGGAATGAGCCACGCAACTTCACGAAACACCCGCTGGGGAAGGAGAACGGAGAACATTATCGAAGGAATCCCGTAGAAGACGATGTTGAGAACGCCCTGAACGAGATAAATGCAAGTCAGCAGGAGGCCCTTCATAAGAGATGTTAGGGAGAAGTTGTATATTTACTTTTCGAGCTCGTCGAGTAGCCTTGCAAAGCCGTCCATATCTGTCTTCTCGAACTCCCTCTCGAACTCAAGCCCGAGCTCCGCTATCTCCTCGGGCGTTATCGTCGTTTCCGGGTTTTCGGAGTTTATTCCGGGACAGCTCTCATCGAAGTAGAGCCACAGGGTTTCTCCTTTGTACCGGAAGGGCATCTCCCCCTCGACGCCGAGCGGTTTCTTAGAGACCATGAATGGGTAAATACGGCAGATAATCGGCCTGACCTCGTGAATCCGGCACTTACCGGTTTCAGGGTCGTGGAAGACGCAACCCAAATCCCACTCGCGGACGGCGAGAACGAAGCGTATCTTATCCCCTTCAACCGAGAAAGTCACGAAGTCCTGGGGGTCGTTTCCGGCTTTGGCTATTCGCTCGACGTCCTTCAGAGTCAGGTAGACGTGCCTTCCCCTGCAACAGTCGAGGCAGTAGAGACAGCGGAAGCCAACTGGCTCTGTGAAGGGTTTCGGTTTGAAGCGCATGGGCGGGTGTTGGGTTATCCCTTTATAAAGCTCTCGATATTTTAGTAACTAAATTACAGAAAACTTTTTAAGCGGTTAAAGTTACTTTTCGTGAAAAAATACGGAGGTGGTAGAATGGAGTACGGTGAGCTCAAGAAGAACTGGGCCTGGTTGTTGGGCCTTGGAATAATCTTCGTGACCCTCGGATTCGCTGGGTTGCTCCTCCTGCCACTGGTGACGATAACGAGCGTTGCCATCTTCGGAGCCTTCATGCTCGTCGCCGGAGCGCTTCAGATTGCGCAGGGAATAGCGAAGGCCAGGGACTGGAAGAGCAGGGGCCTGCACATACTCATGGGTGTCATCTACGTCATAGGCGGTATAGCGACCCTTGAGAACCCCGTTCTCGCGACGACCGTACTGACGCTCGTCCTCGGGTTCTCGCTGATTGCAATAGGTGCGATAAGGATTGGAGTTGCCTTCCAGAACAGAGATGTGAGCCAGTGGGCGCTGATGACCCTGTCGGGAGTCCTGACGATATTCCTTGGCGTCCTGATAGTGCTCCAGTGGCCCTGGTCGAGCCTCTGGGCGATTGGACTGTTCGTGTCAGTTGACCTCATAATGAGCGGTGCCAACTTCATCGCGATAGCGCTGGCGGCGAAGGCAGAGGGCGAAAGGACTCCTGCAAGGGGGTGAACAGGGCTGATAGCCCTTGTTTCCCTCATTTTGGTCATAACGCTCTCGCTCATAATCGTCAGGATAGGCGCCACCGCCCTTGAGATGACGGGCCTCTCCAAAGAGGTAGCCTCGTTTCAGGCCCAGTCAGCCTTCTCGGGAACGGGTTTTACCACGAGCGAGAGCGAGTACGTCGTGTCCCACCCCGCGCGGAGGAAGATAATAAGGACCCTCATATTCCTTGGAAGCGCCGGAATAGCCTCCGCGATGGCCACCCTCGTGCTGACATTCGTCGGAAAGAGCAGGGCGGAGGCGACGAGCTACCTGATAATCCTCGCGCTCAGCCTCGGGACCCTCTACGTAATCTTCACCTCCCGGCGGGTGGAGCGGTGGATGAAAAAGTGGATTCGGCGCTTCCTGAACAGGGCATTCCCCCAGCTCAGGGTTTACGACTACACCCAGCTCCTCGGCATAACCCACGGGTACTCAATATCCCAGATTAAGGTAAAACGGAACAGCTGGCTGGCCAACAGGACGTTGAGGGAGCTTGAACTCGACAAGGAAGGAATTCTTGTCCTTGGAATTTACAGGAAAACCGAAAAGGGCGAAATCTACATCGGTGCCCCAAGGGGAGACACGCTGATAAAGCCAGGCGACGTTCTGATATGCTACGGCCCGGAGAACGTCCTCATGAACCTCTCAAAGAGACTTAAGGGCGCGAAGGGAGACAGGGAACACGAAAAGGCGGTTAAAGAGGCAGAACTAAGAAAGATTGAAGAGGAACTCCAGGCCTAAGTGTTCAGGTGCGCGTCGAACTCTTTACTCTTTTTGTAGTCCGCATAGCCCCTATCGAGCCTCTTCGCGACGTAGGGCCCGTTCTTCCGGTAGCCGAACTTCCGGTAGTAGTTCC
Source organism: Thermococcus sp. 21S9 (assembly GCF_012027635.1). NCBI lineage: Archaea > Methanobacteriati > Methanobacteriota > Thermococci > Thermococcales > Thermococcaceae > Thermococcus > Thermococcus sp. 21S9. The sequence goes on along the minus strand of NZ_SNUS01000001.1, from coordinate 804,535 downwards.
TGACGCCGACACCGCTGATAACGAGCATCTTCTTGACGTCGAACTCCTCGCGGGCGATTCTTTCAGCCTCGGCCAGAAGCTCCCTTCCGTAACCCCTGTGTTGCCACTCATAGCGTGGCTTTCCTCCAATCGGCACGAGCGGGCCGTAAACGTGGAGCTCCCGGACTATCGCCGAGGGACAGCAGTTTATCTCCTTCCTGTGGGCTTTTTCGCTCGGAATCCTGAGGCGGAGGAAGCCTATCAGTATGTCGTTCTTGGTATCTTCAAAGCTCAGGAAAATTTCCCTTCCGCCAGCTGCCTCGTAGTCCTCGCGGAGGAGCTTTATATGCTCCACCTCCGGCTGGATTCCGAACTTCTCCATCATGTGGCCGACTTCCCTGAAGCGAATCTCCCTCGGCCTTATGCCCCTCTTGATTAGCTCGTTGAAGACGAGCTGGCCGAGGTTTGAGTGCTTGACACCGTCAACGATGAGCTGAACCGGAATGTCGCGCTGGATTCTCATAACGCGAACCCACTTCGGGAAGAGCTTGTAGGCCTCGACGAGGAGCTCTACCGCTTCTTCCGTGCGGTAGGGACGGTATTTACCTTCCCTCCACCAGCGGTAGAGGGGGGCGTCCTTGGTTACGAGCGTCGGGTAAACCTTTAGCATGTCGGGCCTGAAGCGGGAATCCTCGAAAATCGTCCTGAAGGTGTAGAGGTCGCGTTCGAAGTTGCTTCCCGGAAGGCCGGGCATTATGTGGTAGTTGATTTTCAAGCCGGCATCACGGAGAAGCTGTGTGGCCTTAACAATCTCCTCGACGCCGTGACCGCGCTTGGTCCTCTCGTGGATGAAGTTAAAGACCGTCTGAACACCCAGCTCAACGCGCGTCGTTCCGAGCTTGAGCATCCTGTCAATCTGCCTCTCGAAGGCCCAATCCGGGCGGGTCTCTATCGTAAGGCCGACCATCCTGACCTTAGCTTTCTCGTTCTTCCTCTGCTCGTCTTCAAGGTAGTAGTAGGGCTTTGAGTGAGTTTTGAGCCATGCCTCGCGGAACTTCGGGTCTTCCTCAAAAACGGACTCGTCCTTCTTCACTATCAGCCTAATCAGCTTCTCCTCGAGGTTCTCTACGTCTTTAAAGTGCGGGAAGTCGTTCATAGCCTTAAAGGCCTCTTTTATGAACCACTCCTGGTAGTCCAGGTCAACCGCCGGGAAGGTTCCGCCCTGGATTATGACCTCGACCTTGTCAACGTCGTGGCCTATGTCGGTGAGCTGTTTGAGGCGACGCATCATGATGATGTAAGGGTGATAAGCGCTCTGGATTGCCCTCAAAGCTGACGGCTCCCTTCCCGTGTAGCTCTGGGGTGAACCAACGCTCGGCCCGCCGGGACAGTAGATACACCTGCCATGAGGGCAGGGAAACGGCTTCGTCATCATAGCGACAACAGCCACCCCGCTTATCGTCCTCGTCGGCTTTCTCTTCAACAAGTCCCGGAACTCCTCGCGCCTCTCTTCAGGAATGGTCTTCAGGATATCGGAATTGCCCGGAATCTTTGAGAGATGGTACTTTCTCGCCACCTTAATCTTCCAGCGGTTGAGCTCGTCTCGGCTCTTAATCTCGCCATCCATCACGAGTCTCGCCAGCTCTCTAACTGCCCTCTCAAACTCGTCCATGGCAACACCTCTCGCTCGATGTAGGGCGGGGTTTTAAAAGGGTTTGCGGGGCATATTCAGTTAATGAATAATTCACCAGGTGAATAGGTGATAACCATGAACCGCGACGAGCTGGTCGCTTTCCTCGACGAATACCTTCAGGTTTCGGCTTACCCCGACAAGTCGAGCAACGGCCTCCAGGTGGAGGGAAAGGAAGAGGTCGAGAGGGTAGCGTTTGCCGTGGACACGACGCTCAGAACAATCGAGAGGGCCGTTAATGGAAAGGCCGACATGCTGATAGTGCATCACGGGATGATTTGGGGAGGTCTTAACTATATAACAGGTATCCATTACAAGCGGTTGAAGGCGCTAATCGAGAACGGCCTGAACCTCTACGTGGCACATCTACCCCTCGATGCGCACCCTGAAGTCGGAAACAACGTCGGCCTGCTCAGACTTCTCGGTCTGGAGCCCAGGGGGCCCTTCGGCGAGTACAGGGGGCTGAGCATAGGCTTCTACGGCGAGTTCGAGGAGCCACAGCCGATTGAGAAGGTAGCCCAAATAGTGGCGGAGAAGCTCGACACGACCGTTAAGACCTACGAGTTCGGGAAGAGGGAAGTTAAAACCGTCGGCGCGATAAGCGGGGCAGGCGCTTTTGCACTGGAAGAAGCTTACAGAAAGGGAATAGACCTCCTCATCACCGGCGAATTCGGCCACGCCGACTATCTGACGGCCCTCGACCTGCCCCAGAGTGTCTTAGTTGCGGGACACTACAAGACGGAAACGCTCGGGGTTAAAGCACTGATGGAGCTTATCAGGGAGAGGTTCGGGCTGAGCGTCTTCTTCATAGACGAGCCAACCGACCTCTAATTTCGTTTTCCCCGCGTAATCACCTACACAAAAGCGTTAATAACCAGCTGGAACAAAGTTTCTTGGGTGACAGGGATGAACAAGGCCCTCGCTATCATGGCGATTATCACCGTTGCACTCGTCGCGTACGCATTCAAGACAGCCCAGCTACCGCCCGCGACCATCGACTACAAGGAGGTATTCTACATAGACAACCAGAGCGTCACATTCGTGACAAAGGACGGCTACGGACTCTTCACAATGGAAATAAAGCCGAAGATAAGCTCCTTCGAACTGACGATACAGTTCCCAGAGGGGACGAGTTACCTCATCCGCTACGGCGACCGGGAATACCGGGGAAAGGACACCTTCAAGATTACCGTGGAGAAGGACAGCGTGCCCAGTGAAGTCTACGTCCAGTTCCAGCTCTCGCCGGAGCTAACCAAGAAGGTGGTTTACGAAGGGGAGAGCCCGCAGATAAAGATTACCGGTGAAAAGGCCCCGTTCTGGCATGCCGAGGACGTCATTTACATCAAGTACAGGAAGACAGAAAAGTCCTGAGCTCCGGAATAACCTTTTCTTCTCCCATTATCCTGAGCGGAAGGCCGAGTTCTTCCGCGTATTTGAGAACCCAGCCGGGGCTTCCTTTGAAGGGCGTGATTATCCAGAGCTCCGGGAAGCCGGCTCTGTGGGCCTTGACAACGTCGTAGAGGACCCTCTGCGGAAACCACTTGAAAGATGCTTCAAGCTCTATCGCCAAAAGCTTTTTCTCGCCGTCGAGTATCGCCACGTCTATCCTCGTGCCGTCAGGCGTCCGGTATTCTGGAACGGCCTTAAGGCCGAGCTCATCGGCGAGCGCGATTATCTGGCGCGTTAGGGTTTTGACCTTGATTGGGGACACCTCAATCATTATTTGTTAAACTCGCTCTTACTGCGATATTAAACATCACATCGCAAACATGACTATGGTGAGGAATATCACAATTGGTCCTTTCATATTGCCAGTTTTATATGCGTAATAGTACGTTATCCCAGCTTCCATTGATGTGAGAACCGCAACTGCAATTGCCACATAAAGAGGCCTGTTTAGAGCTTGGAGAACATGCATCGCGCCCCAAAAGACTACGGGAATTACTATCGCATTCCTTCTACCTATAAACTTGACACTGCCAAGGTATAGCATGTTGACGGATAATGCTTCTATGAAGTAGTAAACGTACTGAGAAAAGAGAGTGAACAGGGCCAGGGTTCTATCCCCAGCGAGTTTGAGAAAGTACCTATACTCTCCGAGTATCTGGGGGTGATAGGTCTTCATGATAAGCGCTGGAACATCTATTGGAAGCAACAGGAGAGATGCACAAAGAAGGGCTAACCCCAAGTCCCTGAACGACAGCTCTCCCCTCCACAGGTCAGCCCAATCAATGTTTAACCATCTAAGGAAGGTTAGCATGAGGAAAAATCTAAGAATGGTCGTCCCCCATAGGCTTGTAACTTCATACGTTATCCCTGAGCCGAAGAGAACCATGAATATTTTGTCGACGCTTAGTTCAAGACCCCAGCTGATTACGACTGCATAACCAAAGCCGAGGAGAATTGCACTCTTCCAGCCATTCATTCTAAGTCCCCCTCAAGTGGACCCACTTTCGTTACCCGTTTCGGTTCCGATAGTTTGCGAGGCTTTCAAAAGAAAAATGAAAGTCTCCAATGAAGGACGTTAACCGAGCCTCTTCTTGACCTCCCCTATCGCCTCCTCAGCCTTCAGCGGGTTCTTTATCCTGCCCTGGGCGAGTTCTTTCCTTCCGCCACCGCCACCGCCGGCGATGCTCGTTATTATTTTCGCCAGCTCGCCGGCCTTGAGGTCGAGACCGTCTCCGACCGCAACGACGAAGTGGCCCTCCCTGCTGATGAGGACAACGACGCGCTTCTCCTTCCTGAGCCTGTTCGCCGCTTCACGGAGGTCCTCCATCGTGCCCTCAACGACCGCGCCGATGTACTCTACCTCACCGATTTTCTCGACTTTGTTCTCAAGCTCGTAGACGAGGAGCTTTGCCAGCTCTTTCCTGAGCTTCTCGACCTCTTTCCTCGCTTCCTTCCACTCGTTGAAGAAGCGCTCAGCAGTTTCAGGCACCTTCTCCGGCGGGACGCGGAAGATTTCAGCGGTCTTCTTAAGCAGTCTCTCCGTTTCCTGCATCCAGTCGATTGCCGCTTCTCCCGCCGCGAAGATTATCCTCTCAACGCCGTCCTGGATTCTCTCGGTTCTCAGAATCTTAATCGGACCTATAAGCCCGGTGTTCGGCAGGTGAGTTCCACCGCAGGCCTGGACGTCCCAACCCTCTATCTTGAGCACCCTGATGACCCTTCCCGGGACGACTCCACCCTGGTAGAGCCTGAACCCATACTTCATCTCTGCCTCGGTCCTCGGGAGCCACTCCCAGGTCACCTTCCTGTTCTCCATGACGACGCGGTTGGCGAGGCGCTCTATCTCCCTGAGCTCCTCCTCGGTTATGCGCTTGTAGTGGGAGATGTCCAGCCTCGCCCAGTCCTTGTGGAGCTGTGAACCGGCCTGCCAGACATGCTTTCCTAAGACCCTGACGAGCGCGCCCATGAGGACGTGTGTCCCCGTGTGGTGGCGCATGTGCTGGATTCTCCTGTCCCAGTCAAGCTTTCCGTGAACCTTAACGCCCGGCTTGAAGAGCTCCGGTTTATCAACGCGGTGGAGGATTACCTTCCCGACCTTCTGGACGTTGGTGACCTTGACCTCCTCGCCGTTAACCTCGAGCGTTCCGGTGTCGTAGGGCTGACCGCCACCCTCCGGATAGAAGGCCGTCTGGTTGAGCACGACCCAGTCGTCTATGACCTTAACGACTTCCGCATCGAACTCCTTCATGAAGGGGTCCTCGTAGTAGAGCGTCCTCGTGTCGGGCAGGTCTTTAACGAGCTCGAAGTCCACCACGTACTCAGCGGCGGTCTTCTTCTCGGTCTTCTCGGCCTGCTTGGCAACGAGCGTGTAGAAGTTGTCCGGAATCTCGACCTTTATGCCCTCCCTCTGGGCAATCTCGGCCACTATCTCTGGCGTTAGACCGTGGCTCTCGTAGAAGAGAATGAGCTTTTCGAGCGGGAGCTCGTTGATGCCCTTCTTCTTGAGCTTGGCTATCTCGCGCTTCACCAGGTCGCTTCCGCGCCTGAGGGTCTCGTGGTAGCGCTTCTCCTCAACGTTGATTATGTCGAGTATAACGTCCTCCATCTCCTTGAACTCGGGGAACGTCGGCGAGAGTTCCTTTATGTGCATGGCGACGATTTCAGCGAGCGGAATCTCCAGACCGAGCTCGCGGAGGTGCCTTATGCTCTTCCTTATGAGGAGCCTCGCGAGGTAGCCGGCCTTGACGTTGGACGGGATTACGCCGTCGGCGAGCATGAAAGTTAAGGCCTTAGTGTGGTCGGCTATCGCGTAGATTAGCTCATAGGGCCTAACGGCCTTCTCCAGCTCCTCGACGGTTATGCCAACGCGCTTCGCCACCTGCTCGCGGAGATACCTTAAGTCGCCCATGTCCTCGATGTCGAACATTCCGGCGAGGCGGGAGTTCTCCATGAGAATTCTCTCGTCTATCTTTTCAACGCCGGCCATCTTCTTGAGCGGTTCGATTACGTAGCCGAGAACGGCGTCGTAAGCCGTTGGAGTGCCGTGGCTCATCCAGACGAGCCTCTCAAGGCCGTAGCCGGTATCAACGACCCTCGTCTCCATCGGGACGTAGTAGTCGCCCTTTATCTCGACGACCTGGCTCGGGTCGGCGTTTTCGGGGGCTTTCTTGTACTGCATGAAGACGAGCGTTGCCACTTCCAGACCGCGGTAGAGCACCTCGAACGCCGGTCCGGCGTTTCCTCCGCCTGCCCAGGGGTTCTCCTTGAAGGTTATGTCTTCCGGTTTCATATTCAGCTCCTTGGTGAAGAACTCGAAGGCGAGCTCAACCGTCTCGTCCATCCAGTAAATCGGCTTGCCCGGGTAGTTGAAGGCATGGTGGGCCATCATCTCGAAAATCGTGAAGTGCCTGCCGGTTATTCCAACGTTGTCAATGTCAGTGAAGCGAATCGAGGGCTGGCTTATCGTGAGCGGGTTCGCCGGCGGGTCGGCCTCACCGCTGATGACCCAGGGCTGGAAGTCCATGATTGAAGCGCCGACGAGAAGAACGTCGTCCCTCCAGCGCGGAAGAACCGGGTAGCGCTTGACCCTTCCGTGGCCGTGCTTTTCGAAGAAGCTCAGGAACTTCTCGCGCATCTCGTCGAGGGTGTACTTCTTCGGTATGCCGGGCTTTCCTATGAACTGGTACTCGTCACACGGCGGGTCTCCACAGGTTTCCCTGTCAGGGTCGAGCGTCCAGAAGTATTTACCACACTTGGGGCACCGCTTCCTTATCCAGCCTTCCTCTTTAAACATTCTCGTGGTCATGTCCATGCTCATAATTCTCACCTGGGGGTAACTGAAAGGGGATGTAAAAAAGGCTTTCGTTAGGATTTCGGAGAGAAGATGTAGAGAACTCCCCCGTCCACGAAGAAGTAAAGTCCCCTTTCGGAGTCATGGATTACCCTCTTCCCGTGGTCAATGGCAGTTTCAACGAGGTCGCCAAGGCTCGGGAACTCCACCTTGGGCGGTGAGTGGACGTAGCTTTCAGGGAGCTTTCCAGTGCTTATCCACTTGCCGTACCGTCTAAGCTCCGCCATGGCTTTCATCCTCTCCACCTCATCGGGGGAGGGGTTGAAGCGGAACCTCAACACAAGCGCCACAATGGCCAGGACGAGGGCCAAGACAGAGCCCCCGAGGAGCAGTGTGCGCTTTACGCGGTTGACCGGCCTCGTGAAGGTTACGGTTTCAGTGTACGTGCCCGTGCCGTTGACGGCGTCACCGGTGAAGGTGTAGACCGAGCCGTAGGACACCTTAACGTTTCCGTTCAGGGAGCCGCTTCCCGAAACGGGCCTTCCTTCGACGGTTCCAGAGTAGGAGAAGTCCCCCTTCACCTCGATACCGCTCTCAAAGCGGGGCAACTTCAGAAAGGCCACATCGGATTCAATCCTCGAAACGACATCGGAGACGTTGACCGGGATTGAGAGAACGACTCTGTTCCTGCCCGATGCCGAAGAGGCGTTGTAAACCCTCTCAAACAGCCTTTCGCCGTTGTAGGAGACGTAATAGAGAACCTTCATATGGGCGGTGACGTTGACGTTGGCTGATTTGGCGTAAATCTCCCAGGTCAGCGTCGGCTCAAGGACGGGGGTGACGTCGAGGGGGTAAATGGGAAGGCTAACCCTCTCCCCCAAAGACCAGATGGGGTTCTCTTTTGCAACGACGGCGGACGCGTTGAGGACACCACCCCAGCGGTAGAGGGGCTTGGAGACCTTTGAGGTTTCACGGACGACGGAAGGGGTTACAGTGTAGGCGTACGCCAGCGCCCCGGAGAGTAGCAGGGAAACGAGAAGAACGGCCAGCCAGTTCCGCCTAATTTTAAGGAGGGCCTCAAATAAAGCGGGTTCCATGCCTTTTCACCTCCACGTTCGGGAACTTCGACGTCCAGAGGGGATACAGTGTGAGCGTTAAGAGCATGGCCAGAAGAAGGACGAGCGACCAGGGAAAAAGGGGCATCCCGGAGAGAAGGACAAGCCACTGAACCGGGAGGACGGCGTTTACTGCGTGGGTGTAGTTGCAGGCGCAGGAGTCACCGGGATGAAGGTAGACGTATCCGGGAACCCCACCGGAGATTAAGAGCACCGGCAGTTTTCCATTGTTGGAAACCCAGCCGTCATCTGAGCTAAGTTGGGGTGCCATGAGAACCGCAAGGGAGATGAAAGAAACTGCAAAGACTCCAAGGGCTTTCTTTAGCGAGACTGAACGGGTGAACCTTGAGGAAATCAGCCGAAAGCGCTCCTTTCTCCTGGAGACAATAGGGCGCTCAAAGAAATCTCTAACGAGCGAAACAAGCAGGTAAACTCCCGGAAGCAGAATGAAGAATACGTAAACCACAAACAGCGCCCGCCGGTCGGGGTTGTGCCTTGTCATATAACCGAGATAAGGAAGGACGATGGTGACCTTCCCGACGACGCTCTGGGCGGGGACCGGCTGGGGGTCATCTTCTTTGTTGTTGTCTCCCTTCGTAACGAAGTACAGACCGGTCGAGTTTCGAATTACACCGACGACCCGGTGGGTGTACAGTGTATTGCCCGCCTCTTTCCCCTTAGCCCACGTCGGGTGGAAGGCCACCACGTCCCCGATTTGAACACCGGAGGCGTTCACCGGCTCGATTAAGACCATGTCACCGGGATTGAAGTAAGGCTCCATGCTCCCACTCAGAACAACGAGTGGCGTCAGCGTCCTGAGCCTTGAAAAGGCCAAGAGAAGCACGAGGATGACCGCAAAGGAGATAAGCCTTCTCATCTGTGACACCATCCCGGAACTATGGACAAGGGATACTCCTCTCCGTTGATGTAGAGCACGATATACATAACTCCCTCACGGTGATGGCCTGTTTTGTAAAGGATTAAGGAAACGTTGTGGAGCCCGGGGGTAAGGCTGATGTTCAGGGGGATGTAGAAGGTGTTCTCAGCGGAGATTTCAGTATTATCAACGATAAGCCCTCTCAGGACCCAGCCATCACTCTTGAAGTATATCCCTTCGAACGTGACGTTGTCGGTGGCGTTGAGGACCAGGCCGGAGAGGAGGTAGTAACGGCAGTGACAGTGAAGGAGCGTGACGTTGCCACAGCTGATTTGAACCGGGTTCGGCTCGATTTCAAGGGACATGCTTATTGAAGAGGAATCTGAGAAGTAAGCGAGTGAGCCGAAATACGAATAGGCGAAAATTGAAACGATTGCAAGCCAGACCACGAGCGACCTCATCATTTCATCACCAGCTCCGAGATTACGTAGACGGCCATACTGAGGAACACCACGGCGAGACCAACCCTCGCAAGGAACGAAATCGTTCCCAGTGCCATCGTCATCTCCCTGGGGGAAGTTGTCACGTTCTGCGTCATGTTCTCAAGTACCGTGGATGCGTGGGGACTTGTGTTGCCCACCATGTACATCGCCGACAGGTAGAGGGCGAAGGTAACCGCCACAAAGAAAAAGATAGCGTAGAGGACCCGCATGGGGCTCACGGCTCCGACTGCACTAACCTCACATGGACGGTCATTATACAGACGTCACCCTGCCAGTAGTCCTGGCTAACGTTGAGCATCTTTGCCCCGAATCCGTCCATGGACAGCTGGGTATTGGGCTCGTTTAGATACTGGCTATCGTGTATATCGAGGGTACCGTAGAGAGGCTGTGGACCAGGCAGACCCACGAACTTTATCCTAGACAGGTCGTCGAGGGTAATCTCCTGTCCCGGGCTGAACTGGCTTTTCAGCTCGGGTGCGAGATGCTCGTATCCTGTATCGGTCAACTTTGTGTCATAGATTAAGCGAAGGGTGTGGCTGTTCGTGTACTCCATGGTGTTCACGGTTATCTCCTTCAGCATCATATAGGCGCTCTCATTAGTCTGGAGTGTATCCGACTCTGGCCCCGGGTGAAGACCATCGGTGTAGTTACCATCATCGTCCTCGTAGCACTTGAACGTAAACCATACCTCAACCGTCGTGTTTGGATAAGTGCCGTTATTGTAGATGTGTATTCCCCTATCTCCCTCCACGTAGCCACCGTTAACACCGGGAACCCTTCCAGGGGCAATGTAGAAGTATCCCCACTGGGCATTCGCACTGTTGGTATGGTCTGTAAGCACGAGGTCGAGGGTATCCGCAGTTACGTAGTTCCCCGCACTGACCTCAACGTCGCTGAAATAGGCCCAGGTGCCGTAACCGACGGCTACTACAACGAGCCCCGCCAGGAAGAGGGCAAAGAAGGCACTGCGCATCCCTGTCACCCCAATAAAAAGTTAGGGGGAATCACCCCTGCACCTGCTGGAGGTAGAGGTGAACGTCGAAGGTGAGCTTATCACCCTGGATGTCGTTCCCGGCGTTGTTGTAGTCAATTGAAGCCTCGACAGTTATCTTTCCAGTCTTTCCGCCGTCGAGTGGGCCAAGGTCAAGCTTGTTTCCGGAGTTGTCATAATTCCAGTCCTTGAGGTAGCCCTCCCAGACGAGGTTATCGTTGTAGTAAATCTTGACGTAGATAACATCCGCAAGGGTCTGCCCGTTGTCGGTCTCGGATTCGGGGTGTATGTTATCGGCCATTGAGTAGTTCATGTAGAGGTAGAGCTCACCCGGAAGACCGCCTTCGTTCATAACGTAAACGTCATCGCTACCGCTCCAACCGGGGTAAACCTTTCCAAAATCAATGTTCGAGGGAACGTTGGTTCCATCATACCAGGTGCTGTTATCCGGACTGACTTTAAGATTCAGGATGTCAGCCGTTATGTAGTTCCCAGTGCTGGACTCTGTGTCGCTGAAGTAGGCCCAGGTTCCTGCCCCGAGTCCAAACAGTACAACACCAACAACCAACAAAGCCAAGATTCCGCTCTTCATTCCATGCACCTCCGGGCAATATGCCCGTACTATATGTTATCATTTGAGCTTATAATATCCCGAGAAATCGCGTTTAGAACGTAACATTCTGAGATATACTTCGTAACTTTGTTACGGAAAGAAACGACGGGGGCAGGCCCCGGAGGTTTGAAAGAGAAAAAATCAAAAACCATCGAAGGAATCAAAATCACCGAGCTCACGATAAATCGTTGAAAGGCTTCGTAGGAAAGTCCTACCTTTGTCGGTAACGCGATATATACGTCTGTTCCCCTCAATGGCCTCAACGAGGTAACCTTTTCTCAGGAGGTACTTTATGTAGTTCGTGGCGAGCTTAAAGTTCAGGTTCGCCCTGTAAACAATCTGGGTTTTCGTCGCACCTGTGCCATTGGCTGACTCAAGGATGTCCGCAATAATTTCAACCCTTGAACGCCTCATGCCCCAACCCCCAACAGGAAAGATTGCAAAGTCCTATTTTAAAGAACAGATTGTAGCACAACTCGGTTATATCCAACAAGGTAACGTAAAGGTTCTATTTAAACTTTGCGGGTTATATAACTTCCAAAATTTTTGATAGTAATTTGGATAATCTTCAAAAGTCGGAGGCAATAAGCCGAGCTAATGAGGATTACATTGAGAATAAATCAAAAGGATACTAACCAGTATGGCAAAGTTCCAAGAATGCCACAACACACGGGGGTACACTGCCACGTCCGAATCACTCGTCCTCAGGGAGAAAAATTATGGGGAACTTCATCTTCTTCAGCAGTTCGACCATACGCTGGTAGGTCTTCCTCTGCATCTCAAGCTTGTGCCTCAGGCTCGCGTTCTCGATGGCAAGCCTGTTGGCTTCATCAACCTTGAGCTTCAACTGCATCCTCAGCTCTATTATCTCCTCCTCAAGCTCGCGAATCGAGCGCTCGAGCCTCTCAATCTCCTCGATGTACTCACGGCAGAGGCGCCTCTTCATGCCGGTCAGCCCCGCGAAACGTCGTCACCAATCAGGGGGCTCCAGACTCATCATCCCTACGGCACAAAGGGTTTTAACGGTTGCCTCTTATAAACTCTGGTGGTCGAGATGTGCGGGTTCCTGAGGAGGGCATTCCAGAGGTGGCGCGCCCGCTGTCCCTTCGTCCGAAGGCTTGAGGAGTGGAGGATGAAGAGGAAGGCCCGGGAGTTCAGGCTCGAGTGAGGGCACCTGCGCAATCCTTTTAACTTTGATGAGCATTTGCGTGCGGTGGTGTCGTTGCGGAAGCTGGCGGTTTTAATCGCGACGGTTCTTCTGGCCGTCATGGCCCTTCCGGCACAGGCGACGAGCATCTCCACCGACCACCAGGAATTCACCTACGCGGCGACATATTACTTCAACGTTGACTTCTACGGTTACCCCGTCTACTTCCCGAGCTGGGCGCAGGAGCACGTCTGGGACAGGCACGTCCTCGGCTACGAGAGGGACTACAAGGAGAAAACGACCTTCTACCCGCTCGGCCAGTACGTGGCGGGCAGGAAGCTTCCCGAAACCATGGACGGCTATGACGTTGTTTACCTAATCGAGGAGACGATAGAGTACGGCAACCCCGAGTTCGACGGGAACAGGGTGGTGCTCACCTACGACCTGCCGGGTTACGAGGCGTCCTACTATGGAATAGACGAGATGAAGGCGGTAATCCAGGAAGAGGAGTACGATGGATACGTTTACTTCGAGGTCGTGACTGCCTACCCGGTCTACGGCCCGGACGTTGCCGTCTACGAGGACCACCACTGGGTTGATTAAAATCAGAGGCCGAGGAGCCCGAGTAGCTCCTCGACAAGGCCTTCTTTTTTCACAACCCTCTGCTCGCCCGTTTCCATGTCCCTTATCGTGACGTTGCCGTTCTCGAGGTCCCTCTTCCCGATGAGAACCACGTACGGCACGTTGAGCCTGCCCGCGTAGTCGAGGGCCTTTCTCAGCTTCCTTCCGGTCAGCTCGACGTCGGCCCTAACGCCCGCCCTCCTGAGGGAAGATACCACCTCGACGGCCGTCTTCCTGAGCTCGACTTCCTTGCCAATGGGAATCACGTAAACGTCGGGCCTGAGCTTGATTTCCGGAATCAGGCCTTTCCACTCAAGTATTGGAATGAGCCTCTCGACACCGATGGCGAAGCCCGTCGCCGGGGTCGGCTTTCCGCCAAAGACCTCGATGAGGTTGTCGTAACGACCGCCACCGCCAATCGAGCCGATTCCGAGGTCGTTCGGCGCTATCGCCTCAAAGACGACGCTCGTGTAGTAGTCGAAGCCCCTCGCTATTCCGAGGTCAATCCTAATCCATTTCGAGACACCGTAGGCGTCGAGCAAATCAACGAGCTCGTAGAGGCGCTTTATCTCGGCTTTAGCTTCCTCGCTCGTGAACAGCTCCTCCGCCTTCGGGAGAACCTCGTTCGGCTCGCCCTTGATTTCAACCAGCGAGAGAACCTTCTCGACCCCTTCATCGCTCAGCCCGAAGTCCTTCAAAGCATTTACGAACTCCTCCCTGGTAAGCTTGTCCTTCTTGTCTATGAGCCTCATGAGCCCGATGTCGTCTTTGACGCCGAGCATTCTGGCGAACTCGTCGAGCAGAACCCTGTCGCCGATGTTGACGGTGAAGTCCTCCAAACCGGTCGCGAGGTAGCTCTCGGTGAAGAGCGCTATGACTTCGGCATCGGCCTCAACCTTATCGCTCCCGATGAGCTCAACGCCGGCCTGCCAGAACTCGCGGTAGCGACCGCTCTGAGGTTCCTCATAGCGGAACATGTTAGCCATGTAGTACCACTTGATTGGCTTCGGGGCCGTCTGGAAGGCTGAAACGTAGAGCCTCGCGACGCTCGACGTCATGTCCGGGCGGAGCGAGATGTCCCTCCCGCCCTTGTCGAGGAAGGCGTAGAGCTGTTTTACAACCTCCTCACCGCTCCTGAGCTTGAAGAGTTCGGTGTACTCAAAGGTTGGAGTTAGAACCTCGTGGAAGTTGTAGCGCTCAAAGGTTTCGCGAATTCTCTCGAAGACCCATCTCCTCTTCGCCATCTCCTCGGGCAGGAAATCCCTCGTTCCCTTAACGCGCTCAACCTTCATTCCTCTCACCTTTTCGGAAGAGAGGAGGGAGAAGTTAAAAGGTTATCCCGGCAGGTTTTGACGTTTATCCAGCCGAGGTCATGAGGAGGTATATCCCGACGACGCCCTCGACCATCATCTGGGCTCCGATGGCCATTATGAAGAGACCGATTATCCTGATTGTGACGCTCAGCAAAGTTTTGTTCACGGACTTCATCATGTAGAGCGCCACGAACATCGAGAGCGCAACGATTGCTATCGCTATGGCCGTCGCTGAAAGGGAGACGAGGTAGCCGTATTCCGCCGTGAGGGTTATTACAGCGGTTATTGCCGCGGGACCGGCTATAAGAGGCATCGCGACCGGGACTGCCGCTAAAGCGAGAATGTCGCGCTCCCTCTTGAGGGTGAACATTCCACCGCCTTCCAGAGCTTCGAGACCGATTTTGAAGAGAACGAAGCCACCTGCAACCTTCAGAGCGTTTATGTTGATGTGAAAAATCTCCTGGAGGATTATCTGGCCCGCTATCGCGAAAGTCGCCAAGAGAAGGAAGCCTATCAGGTTGGCCCTCACGATAAGGGCTTTGATGTCCTCTATGTGAAAGTCCTCGCGCAGGAAGCTGACAAGGAGTATCTTGTCGCTCGGGTCAATCATGATGAGCATCAGCAACGCTGAACTCAGTATCGTTGATAGCTCGCTCATGGCGAAAGCTGGGGAAAGCGATTTAAAAAGCTACCCCAACCAAGAACGAGCGATGACGAAACCGGCACTGGCTGAGTCGTGATGAGCACTCGGTTGGCCGAGCTACCCCTTTGAGAAAACCACCTTAAGCAATGGAGGCGTCACAAGGGTCGTCACGAGGACCATCGCTATCGCTATTGAGAAACTTTCGGGAGTTAAAACGCCCTCGGCAAGGCCTATGTTGGCCATTATGAGGCCCACCTCCATCCTCGGAATCATCCCAACGCCTATCTGGAGTGCCTCGAGCTTTCTAAAGCCTGTCAGGAGTGCGCCGGCCCCACAGCCGAGAACCTTTCCGATTACCGCAAGGAAGGAGTAGATGAGCGTGAAGGAGCCGGCGACGAGTAGAACACTAACATCGGTCTCGGCCCCAACGCCGACGAGGAACACGGGTATGAAGAGAGAGTAGCCAAGGGTCACAATCTTGTCGGTTATCTTCTTCGCGTCCTCGCTTCCGGCGACGAGAACGCCGGCCAGGTAAGCCCCGGTTATGGCCGCTATCTCGAAGCGCTCCGCTAGGTAGGCGAAGAGAAGCATTATGACGAGGGCGACGCTCGTCACCGTCTCGGGGAGGTTTATCCTGTGGGATGAGCGTAGGACCCGCTTGATAACGCCCCTACCGAGGAGGTAGCTGAGAAGGAAGAACGCCGAGACCTCTGCGAGGATTATTCCGACATCAAAGAATGAGACGCTCCCCTTCGTGCTCATGGCAACGAGAATCGTCAGGATTATTATGCCGAGGACGTCGTCGACGACGGCGGCCGCCAAAATCGTCGAGCCGACCTTCGAGCGGAGGCGCTTCATCTCAAGAAGCACGTTGGCGGTTAAGCTGACGCTCGTGGCCGTCATCACACCGCCGAGGAACAGTGCCTCCATGTTGGGGTAGCCCCACCTCAGGGCGAGAACGTAACCGAAAACGAAGGGCAGGGCAACGCCAAGGCTCGCTATCACGAAGGAGGGAAGTCCAACGCGCTTGAACTCCTCGATGTCCGTTTCAAGACCCGCCAGAAACAGCAACATAACGACACCTATGTCGGATATCAGCCGGACGCCCTCGTCGTAGGCCACGATATCGAGAAAGCTGACACCTATCACTATTCCGCCGAGTATCTGGCCCATCGCCGCCGGGAGGCCGACCTTTGAGCTCAGGTAGCCGGAGAGCTTGGCAGTTATCAGTATCACGGCCAGTTCAAGGAACGGGTCCATCCGAACACCTCACAGGGAGACGAGCCTTATGAGCCGTATGATGTCCTTGACCTCAAGTAATCCGACGACGCGGTTCTCGTCGTCAACGACGGGGAGGTGGTGCTTTCCGCTCTCAAGCATGACACCTATAGCGTGGCCGAGCGTGTCGCTTGCCCTGACCGTTATCGGCCTCGTCACCATCACGTCCTCGACGAGCGTGGCGCGGTTCCTCGCGTAGCGCTTGAGGAGCGAGAGGCCGACGACGGAGTGATGCCTCGGCGGGGCGAAGAGGTGAAGTATGTCCTTCATCGTCACGAAGCCGACGAGCTTTCCGTATTCGTCCACGACGACGGCGGAGCTTTCATCGTCCCGGAAGAGGGCGATGAGGGTCGCGAGGGAATCCGTCGGTCTGACCCGGACGAAATCGCGGTCCATCACTATCTCGACGGGAACCTTCCCGATGTAGCGAACGTTGTGGCTCAGCTCCTCCTTGCGCTTGAGCTTCAGGAGCTTCTTCTTCGTATGAAGGACCCTCGCCTTCTTGGCCCTAACCTTCAGGGGGCGCTCCATAGTATCACATCCCCGTTAGTTCTCCCCAAGGGTATTAAACGCTTCGGTTCCTTGTTGGACTTGAACATGTCAAAATCATCCCAAAACAATCCAAAAATTAACCAAAAACTTGCCAAAAGATTTTTAAGGGAAAAGCCATAGAACTCGGTAAGGGAAATATGGTCTCCGAAAACGGAAGCGGAAGGTTCTACGACGTTGTTATTATCGGAGCAGGCCCGGCTGGACTTTTCTCGGCCTACGAGCTGGCTGAGAAGAGCGACCTGAGCGTTCTCGTCATCGACGAAGGTGGCGACGTCAAGCAGAGGGTCTGTCCGATGTTCGAGCTCGGCTACTGCATAGAGTGCAAGCCCTGCCACATAATGAGCGGTGTTGGAGGAGCCGGCGGATTAAGCGACGGCACGATAAACCTCCGCCCGGACATAGGAGGCGACCTGAGTGAACTGACCAACGATGAGAACTACGCCTGGCAACTCGTCTGGGAGGTCGACCAGATTTTCCTGAGGCACAAGGCACCGAGGAACCTCTACAAGGGCGACCCCGAGCAGGTCAGATACTGGGAGCAGAGGGCGGCGCAGGCCGGCGTCAAGTTCATCCCGATAATCCAGAGGCACATCGGTTCGGACAGGACGCCCGACGTCATAGACGACATCAAGAGACACCTTGAGGACAAAGGTGTGAAGTTCCTCCTCTGGACTAAAGCTCTGGAGTTCGGAAAGGGCTGGGTGAGGGTAAAACGAGGAAAGGACGTCTTCGAGATTAAGGCGAAGTACATAATCGTCGCCCCGGGCAGGGGTGGTGCGGACTGGTTCCACGAGGTGGCTCAGAAGATAGGGCTCAAGGCCCGTCACGGCCCGATTGACGTTGGCGTCCGCGTCGAGGTTCCCGCGATAGTGATGGAGCCCATAACGAGCATAAACCACGACCCCAAGTTCCACATCTACACCGACACCTATGACGACTTCGTGAGGACATTCTGCACCAACCCGAACGGCTTCGTCGTCGAGGAGCGCTACGACGGCTACGTCGGCGTAAACGGCCACTCGATGCACGAGAAGAAGAGCAACAACACCAACTTCGCCTTCCTGAGCAGGATAGAGCTCACCGAGCCGGTGGAGGACACAACGGCCTACGGCAAGAGCATAGCGCAGTTAGCTACCACGATAGGCGGTGGAAAGCCCCTGATTCAGCGCCTCGGGGATTTAAGGAGGGGAAGGAGAAGCACGTGGGCTAGGATAAGGAGGAGCGACGTCGAGCCGACGCTGAAGAACGTAACTCCCGGCGACATAGCGATGGCCTTACCGCACCGCGTCGTGACGAACATCATAGAGGGCCTCGAGAAGCTCGATAAGGTCCTGCCCGGCGTTGCCAGCGACCACACGCTCCTCTATGCTCCCGAAATTAAGTACTACGCCATGAAGGTCGAGGTCGACGAGAACCTCGAAACGAGCATCGAGGGAATCTTTGCCGCCGGCGACGGAGCCGGTTTGAGCAGGGACATCGTCAACGCGGCCGCTACCGGACTTCTGGCGGCGAGGGGGATACTCAAAAAAGAAGGATTATACACGGAGAAGGACTTCAGGAAGCCCGGCAACTGGAAGGAGAGAATCGAGTCCCTTGACTAACCTCCATCTTTTCTCCTTGTGAAAAAGGTATTTATGTGATAACGCACACATCTAAAACGGTGAATGTCATGACTAACGTTGTTGAGTCCCTTCTCAGGGTCACCGACGGCATACTCCTCGTCGAGTACTCCTCGACGGACCATCCAGAGCGGACGTTCTTTAAGATCCTGGACGGCTGGAGAGGGCAGGGAATCACTCCCCTCATAGTGGACATCGGCGACACGCTCCACATCTTCCTCCAGAACCTGAAGTTCGCGGGAATCAGCCCGAACATTGACGATGTTCCCGTAATAAAGGAGAGGGGAATGGTAAAGGTGGGAAAAGTCGTTGGTTCGGTCGAGGTTGTGGAGGACTTCGAGTACCACCTGGCCACGTACAGCCAGCTGGCCAGAAAGGTTCCCAGCGAGGTGAGGAACCACACGATAGTGCTCGGGATGGAGAAGTTTTCCTTCACTTTCATAGACAACCCGCGGAAGCTTGAGATGTACTTCGAGACCGTGACGAGGAGGTATCTGCCCGTTGAAGGCAAAACAACGTTTCTATTCCTCAACACGGACATAGCCTCGGACTACCTGGCAAAGGGGCTTGAACAGGACTCCGACTACGTTCTGCGGGTCAGGGGCAGTGACGTGCGCGTACTGAAGTCACCGGGGGTGGGTAATCATGAACTTTGATGAGTACCTCTCGAAGGTTTCCCCCGGGGAAAGCGTCCTCATCGAGCACACCTCGCTGTCAACGTACGCCCTGGCATTTTATGCTATAGGCGAGCGGTACGGCTGGAACAGGGTTCTCCTCGTGGACGTGATTGATTCAAGCCTACCCGTGATTAGGTGGCTCCGGCTATCAGGGCTGAGCGTTCCCGCGGACGTCATGAGGATTAAGGCAGGTGGCGTCTCAAACTGGGGCAGGGTTCTCCTCGAGGTTGACCCCCACAAGGACCCTGGAATATTCCTCAGCAAGTTCAGCAGAAAGATAAGAGAGGTCTACGCCCAAAACGAATACACCGTTACCGTCATAATGAACCCCGAAAGGCTAATCCCGCTCCAGAACGGCAACAGGTCGTTTATGCTGACCCTGGCCAACATGGCCTCAGCCTTCATAGGGAACCCCAACAGGGTAACCTTTTACTTCGTCAATAGAGACATGGCGGAGGACAGGTACAGGGCGCTTCTGGAGGAGGCCTTTACTCGCGTTCTAACGTTCACTGGACCGGAGGAACTGAGAATTCTCAAGTCCCCCAATACAGAGGAAGAGGGCACCGTACTGAAGTTGGGGAAACGTTAAAAGCCACCCCTCTCTTCTATTTCCGGTGGAAAGAATGCCAATGAGATGCAAGTTCTGTGAGAAACCGGCCTTCATCAAGCTCCATTACCCAAAAATGTACCTCTGTCCGGAGCACTTCAAAGAATACTTCGAGAGAAAGGTCAAGCGGACGATAGAGCGCTACAAGATGCTCAAGCCTGACGAGAGGGTTTTAGTTGTCGTCAGCGGTGGAAAGGACTCGGCCGTTACCGCTTACATCCTCAAGAAGCTCGGCTACAACATAGAGTGCCTCCACATAAACCTCGGCATCGGCGAGTACAGCGAGAAAAGCGAGGGCTACGCCAAAAAGCAGTGCGAAGAGCTCGGAGTTCCGCTTCATATCGTCCGCGTTAAGGAGCTCCTCAGGAAGGGAATCGGCGAGGTTAGGACGAGACGGCCCACGTGCTCCTACTGCGGTCTGACGAAGAGGTACATATTCAACAAGTTCGCCTACGACAACGGCTTCGATGCCGTCGCTACCGGCCACAACCTCGACGACGAGGCGAGCTTCATCTTCTCGAACATGATGCACTGGAACACGCAGTACCTGGCGAAGCAGGGGCCGGTGACGCCGAGTCAGTTCAACGGAAAGCTCGTGAAGAAGGTCAAACCGCTCTACGAGGTCACCGAGAGGGAGGTTGTTGCATACGCCCTCGCCAACGGCATCGACTACATGATGGAGGAGTGCCCGCACGCGGTCGGGGCGACGACGATTGAGTACAAGGAGATACTCAACGAGATGGAGGAGAAGAGGCCCGGAACGAAAATCAACTTCGTCAAGGGCTTCCTGCGGAAGAAGCACCTCTTCGAGGCAGAGCTCCAGGAGGCCGAGCTGAGAGAGTGTAAAGTTTGCGGAATGCCGTCGAGCGGTGAGGTCTGCTCGTTCTGCAGGTTCTGGAGGCTTGAGAAGCCGATAGACTTCAGGCTGAACCGATGAGGAGACTTTCGGGCACTGAGACGTGATGAGGGCCACCCTACCCGAGGTTCACGCAAGGGTTGGGGGCGTGGACCGTTAGAGGGGAGTAACGGCTTGCAAACGGGCTTTCTTTTTCATTTAGCCCCTTGCGGTGGTATTTCGAATCGTTTATATACCTCCAGCAGTATAAAATAACCCAAAGTTATCAAAGGGGTGGTCGCATGCTCGGCGACATCATCACCGGACTCTGGAACTCCCTTAAACCCGGGGAAATAGTTCTGATAGAGAGAACGGACGTTAAAGACCAGTATTTTGGCATGCACCAGCTCATAACGTGGGGCCTCTCCAAGGGATACACAATCCTCGTTGTTGATGTTGTCGATTCCCTCCACCTCCTCAAGGCCAAGGCCAAGCTGGCCGGCTTCGACGGCGAGACGTTTGAGAACGTCAACGTCATTAAGATAGGCGGGAAGATAAAGACAGGCAGGGTAATCGCCTGGATAAGCGACCTCAGCGAGCCGGTTATACTCGTGGGGAAGTTCAGAGAGGCGTATGAGAAGTTTCTGGACGAGCACGCCCCCGTTCTAACGATAGCACTCGGCGTTGAGAAGCTCTTCGTGACGTCCGAGATAATGCCCAAGAACGTCCACATAATCCTCAGTCTCGTGTCCCAGTACGTTGGAAACGAGAAGAGACTCGCGGTCCACTTCATCAAGGCGTCCCTCCTCGACGAGAACAGGAAATTCCTCCTCGGACTGCTGGAGGACATTGCGACCACCGTCATCAGGGTGGAGTCTGACGGAAGAATGACGAGGTTCGACGTCGTCAAGTCAATAAAGAAGGAGATGCAGGGAGTCTCGATACGGGTTTAGGGCTCCACGAAACGGAGTCCGAACCTCAGCTCCCCGCCGAGCGGGAACAGAAAGGTGTAGCTGACGCCCTGCTGGATGAAGTCCCACCCGCTTTCGCTCTTGCTCAGCGTTTTTACCGGGAACTTCCATATCCTTGCTTTTCTATCGAGTTCAAGGGAGAACCTCCCAACGGCGTAGCGGTCGTTCACCTCAATCCTCGAGCCTTCCAGCTCCCCCGGCGTCTCCATCACGCTGTGGACTGCAACGTTAAGCTCGACCGCGAAGGTTCCCCTTCCCGAGACGGCGTAGTCAACGGTGAAGCCCTTCTCATCCGGCCTGAAGACCTTGACGACCGAGAAGTCACCTTCATTCCTCCAGAGCCTCAGCTCGTTTCCGTTGAGCGAATACCCGTAGGGCTTTCCTGAGAAGTCCGCGAGGGGTTCGTAGCGGTTCAGCCTGAAGTCGTCGAGGGTCGTTTCTGGCCTTAAAAACCTGTCCTGGAGGAGCGCCCTCCTGACGGAATCGTAGGCAACCTCTTTCCTAATCTCCTCGGGAACCTCGCCCGAAAGCTCGTGAATGCTCTCGACACCGTCGCCCTCTTCCTCGGGAACCGCACTTCCTGTGGAGTGATAGTGCTCGTAGCGCCTTGTCAAGACGTCGGCGTAGTTAACTGCCCGTTCTTTCGAGCTCAGCTCGACGAGGGAACCGCCAAGGCCGGGCTTGAAGGAGTAGTAGAAGTTCTCTCCCTCGATGAAGACCTCATCCCTTCCGTCGAAGTCGAGGTCGCGGACGAACGTTCCAGTGGAAACGTAGCTGTTCGCCCTTATGATGTTCTCCCAGACGGCCCTGCGGAGATGGGGAAGGTAGATTCCGCCGAAGACACCGTGCCAGTAGGCATCGTTGCACTGGGCCTTGAGAATAAAGCGCCTCGCCTCGGGGTTGTCCCTCACGAGTTTACTGACCATCAGCATCCTCTTGTGGGTGTAGTTACCCTCGGGATACTTGAAGAAGAAGTTCTTCCAGATTCCGCCCCTTACGAAGACGCGGTAGCGGTCAAAGACCCGTTTTTCCTTCAACCACTCAACGAATTCCACAAAAAGCCTCGCCTGCTCCGCTGGAAGGCTCCACTCGCTCATCTCGAAGTAGGAAGCTATCGGCAGGTAGACGAGGCCCCTCGGCCTGAACCGCTCAAGGTACTCGGAGTAGAGAAGGACCTCTATCCTCTCATCGCTTGAAATCCTGTCAAAGAACTCCCCGAGCCAGCCCTTCTCATGAACCCACTCGTAGGTTCCGGGCCAGACGCCGAACTTCTCGCCGTCGTCGTGGAAGACAGCAACCTTGCTCTCGTCGCCGTCGTCGAGGGAGTGGAGGTAGGAAAGCGTTTTCTCAACGGGGCGGAAGGGAATCAGGTAGCGGAGTCTCTCGTCAATCGGGAAGACTACGACCGCTTCACCGTTGTCTTCGGTGTAGTAGGGCCAGTAGAGGCTTTCCTTCGGCAGGCCGGCGCTCATGAAGTGGTAGTCGTCAACGACGACGTACTCTATTCCCGCCCTCCTCAGGGTTCTCACGAGTTCGGGCTCCCAGACCCTCTCTGTCAGCCAGAGACCCCGAGCATCGTAGCCGAGCTTTCTCGCAAAGTCCTTCAGGAGGTTAATCTGCTCGACCCGGTCTTCCTCCGGAATTGACGCCAGAACCGGCTCGTAGAAGCCGGCAACGATAATCTCAACCTGGCCCCTCCTGACGAGGCTTTTGAGGAGGTCAAGGTGCTCCGGCCTGTTGCTGGCTATCCACTCAAGGAGCGGGCCGGAGTAGTGGACGGCGACCTTCATGTTTGGGTACTCTTCCAACGTCTCGAGAAACGGCCCGTAGGCCCTCTCGTAGGCGCTCTCAAACACCCAGCCGAAGTTCCCGAGGGGCTGGTGGTTGTGGATTCCGAATATCAACTTCATACTCCCACCACAAATGATATCACTTCAAGTGATATAATCTTTTCCATCAGAGGGAAAGGACAAGGTAAACCGCAACGGCAACGGCGAGCTGGTTGGAGAAGTTGTCGTCGGGCGGGAGGTTGTAGAACTCCGCTATCGTTCCCGCGAATGAACCAACGAAAGCTGGAATTAGGCCCACAAGAGGAGTGAGTATCGCCATGCCCGTCAGGAAGTATGCAAGGCTTCCCTCAACGCTCTTGCCGTTGGAAAACCTGTGCCTGCCGAAGGTCTTCCCGATTATTGCCGCGAGCGCGTCGCCGAGGGTGGCGAGTGCTATCGCACCTATTGCAACCCCCTCTGGAAAGAAGTACACCACAATGAAGGACGCGGCGGCGAAGTAGATGTGGGCCGCGACCCGATTCCTCTCGTGCTCGCGCGTTATGTCATTGATGTGATTTTCAAGGAGTTCTATCTTCTCCACGACCTCCGGAGAAACGTAGAGGTTCAGCTTCTCCTTTATCCTGTCCCTCCACTCCTCGATTACCCTGAAAGGCTCCAGGACAACGAAGAGGATAAACGCAACTCCAACAAAGGTGAGCGTGTAGGTCTTCCCGAGGAGCAGGTAAACTGCCGGAACCGTCAGGCCGGTGAGGTGGAGGGCCTTACGCTTCAGCTCTCTTTTGATGCTCACGTTTAATCACCTCCAGGGCATCACCAAGGTTTTTAACTACGTAGTCGGCATTTCTGACCTTCCTTCCGCTGAAGTAGCCCCTCCTCACCAGTATCCCGACGGCACCGAGGGCCCTCGCACCGGCCATGTCCGTCTCGTCGCGGTCGCCGACGACGTAGACCTCCCTGTCAGGGAACCTCTCGAGGGCGAGGCGGAAGTTGTAGTCCTCAAACTTGCTGTGGCCGGTTTCACCGCTTATGATTACATCGTCAAAGTAAGCCCCTATCCCAAGCACATCAAGCTTCTTCCTCTGCCAGTTTGTGGAGGAGTCAGTGACGAGAACGACCCTCGCCCCGAGCTCCCTAAGGCCCCGAAGGAACGGTAGGGCATCATCGTAAAGCCTGAGATACCTGAAGAAGTGCCTCTCAACGAAGGATGAAAGCTCCGCGAGCTCGTCACGGGTTATGCTCGGGTATATCCTCCCAAAGAGCTCCTCAACGAGCTCGTGAAGGTCGAGGGTGTGGAGCCTCTCGGAGTCCTCCAAGCCCCTGTACTTGGCTGTCAGGAGGTAGAGAAGGGCCCTGGGCTTGCCCCTGCGCAGGAGGAAGGGAATCGCGTGGAGCATCGTCCTCTTTCCGGCTTCCCACGTGTTGCAGAGGGTATCGTCAAGGTCAACGAGCACGAGCATGTTAGGAGTTGGAGGGAACTCTTTAAATCCTTCCGGTGGGCGGGAAAGTTTAAAAACCGGAACCTCAACTTCACGCCGATGAAGGGAGAAGTTCTCATCGGAGCGGGAATAGTGCTGATATTCATCGGCTTTCTGTTAGTGTTTCTGGGGACGCTGATTTCGGCCCTTGGCGGAGGAAACGTCGAGGGCGGAGGAGTGATAATGATTGGCCCAATCCCGATAGTCTTCGGTACGAGCAGAAGCGCGGTAACCGTTGCCTCAGTAATCGCGCTCGTCCTCATGCTCCTCTGGATAATAGGTGTTCTCCTGGCGAGGAGGGGATGAAGTGTACCTTGGCTACCTCGCCCTTCTCCTGGTCGTTGCAAAGAGCCTCGAGTGGGCCTTCGAGAGGATTGAGATACACCCCATAATAGCCCACGTGGTTACCGGAATACTCCTCGGACCATTCATCCTCGGAATCGTTGAGCCGGGGGAAGAGCTCAGGGTTCTGGCGGAGTTCGGACTCATAATGATGATGCTTTACATGGGCCTGACGAGCAACTTCTCGGCGATAGCCCAGAACACCGGCAAGGCCGTTCTGGTGGCAATCCTCGGCGTTGCGTTTTCCTTCCTCTTCGGCTTCCTCACGGTGTACGCCTTCGGAAAGGGAATAGCCGCGGCCATATTCATAGGCGCGACCCTCGGAAACACCGCGATAGAGGTCACGAGCGGTGTCCTCGTCAAGGAGAGGGTGAAGAGGGAAGTTTCCTCGATTCTCATGGGCGCGGCCTTCGTTGACGACATCGTCGCGGTTTACCTCATCGGTATAATAACCGGCATGACGAAAGGAGGCCTCGACGCCGTATCCTTTGGAATCTTGACGGTCAAGATATTCGCCTTCATAGCCTTCACACTCCTCGTCTCGGAGCTCGTCTTCAAGCGGGCCAGGTGGTTTTACTCCATAGTCAGGAACCTCAACGTCTTCTTCACCTTCACGCTCATCCTCACGTTCACCCTGGCCATAATAGCGGAGTGGGTCGGCCTCAACCAGATAATCGGAGCTTACTTAGCGGGACTCACCATAAGCAGGCTTCGCGAGAGAAAAGACCCGCTCGTCGTCACGAGGATTAAGCTCAACGAGCTGATTGAAGACCTCCAGGTCGTCCTCACCGAGTTCTTCATACCGCTGTTCTTCATCTACGTCGGTCTTGTCTTCAACCCGCCCGTGAAAGCCCTCGACCCGACCCTCATAGGCCTCCTCTACCTCTCGGCAGTCCTCGGAAAGCTCCTCGGGTGCGGTCTCGGCGCGAAGCTCTCGGGTCTCAGCTGGGATGATTCCATCACCGTTGGCATAGGAATGGGAGGAAGGGGAAGCCTTGAGCTCGCGATACTCACCTTCGGGCTCAGCAGTGGGATAATAGACCAGGCCCTCTTTGCAAGCGTTGTAACGGTCTCGATGCTGACGGCGCTGACGACGCCGATATTCTTTAAGAAGTACATCGAAAGGAGGAAAGCTTAAATTCAACGAACCCTACCGCCCCCAGGTGAGAGCATGTTTCCAGAGAGGGGAGCGGACGAGGATGAAGTGCTTGAGGAGCTACGGCGGAAGACTGCCGAAGACCTGACCTTCGACTCCGGAAAGATTCTCGGCTCGATGTGCACGTATCCACATCCCTTCGCTGTTAGAATCATCACGGAGTTCATAGACAGGAACCTTGGCGACCCCGGCCTGCACACGGGGAGCCGTAAAGTCGAGGAAGAGGCCGTCGAGATGCTCTCAAACCTCCTCGGTCTCAAAAGGGGCTACGGACACATAGTCTCGGGCGGAACCGAGGCGAACATCCTGGCTGTGAGGGCCTTCCGCAACCTGGCGGATGTGGAAAAGCCGGAACTGATTCTTCCGAAAAGCGCCCACTTCTCCTTCATCAAGGCCGGCGAGATGCTTGGAGTTAAGCTCGTCTGGGCGGAGCTGAATAAGGACTATTCGGTCAACGTGAGGGACGTTGAGGAGAAGATTACGGACAACACGATTGGAATCGTGGGAATAGCTGGAACGACGGGCCTCGGGGTGGTTGACGACATTCCGGCTTTGAGCGATTTGGCCCTCGACTACGGGCTTCCGCTCCACGTCGATGCAGCGTTTGGCGGTTTCGTCATTCCCTTTGCCAAGGCTTTAGGCTACGATATCCCGGACTTCGACTTCCGGCTTAAAGGCGTGAAGAGCGTAACCATAGACCCCCACAAGATGGGCATGGTACCGATTCCCGCCGGGGGAATAATCTTCCGCGAGAAGAAGTACATCGATGCGATAAGCGTTCTGGCCCCTTACTTAGCCGGAGGGAGGATATGGCAGGCGACGATAACGGGAACGAGGCCCGGGGCAAACGCTCTCGCCGTGTGGGCGATGATTAAGCACCTCGGCTTCGAGGGCTACAAGGAAATCGTGAGAAAGGCGATGGAGCTGAGCCGGTGGTTCGCCTCGGAGCTGAAGAAGATACCGGGCGTTTATCTCATCCGCGAGCCGGTTCTCAACATCGTCTCCTTCGGCACTGAGAACCTTGAAGCGGTGGAAGGGGAGCTGAAGAGGAGGGGCTGGGGAATCAGCGCGCACCGCGGTTACATTAGAATTGTTCTCATGCCCCATGTGAGGAGGGAGCATCTGGAGGAGTTTTTGAGGGATTTGGGGGAGATTGTGCGAAAGGCTTAAATTAATAACGCGATATTAAATATCATGATATTAAAATTCATCGACCGCGAGGATGAACTGAATGCATTGGATGAACTCTACCGGCAGGACAGAGCGCACTTCGTCCTCATCTATGGCAGGAGGAGAATAGGAAAAACAGAGCTCGTCAAACAGTTCATAAAGAATAAGAAAGCCTTCTACTTCCTCGCAAGGAAAGAACCGATGGAGCTCGAACTTGAGAGGCTCGTGAGAAACTTCAACAGGAAGTTTAACGTCTTCATTGAAGCAAAAACTCTTGAGGAGTTTTTTGAGAAGGTTACAACCTTCGGAAGGCTTGTTTTTGTTATAGACGAGTTCCCGTACTGGGTCGAGGAAGACAAGTCCATACCCTCAACCTTTCAGTACATCTGGGATGAGGTTCTCAAGGATTCGAGGATAATGCTGATTCTCCTTGGCTCGTCAATCTCAACGATGGAGAGCCTGATGAGCTACAAAAACCCGCTCTACGGAAGGAGAACCGCCCAGATTAAGCTCTCGACGCTGGGGTTCTTCCACCTGAGGGAGGCGTTTCCCCGCTACTCATGGGAGGAGATGGTCAAGGTCTACGGCACGATAGACGGAATCCCCGCATACCTGCACTACTTCGACGATTCTCTGAGCGTCGAGGAGAACGTGGAGCGCAACTTCTATAGGAGAGTCAGCGTTCTCTACGAGGACGCGGAGAGACTTCTGAAAGACGAGCTGAGGGAGCCAACCGTCTACCTCAACATTCTCAAGGCGATAAACGACGGGAAGACCAAGCTGACTGAAATCGCGAACGAGACCAAGGTTGCCGTTACGAACCTTCCGAAGTATCTGAAGACCCTTGAAACCCTCGATTTGGTTTACAAGGAGTTCCCGGTAACTGTGAGGGAAAGGAAGCGGTTCGGTGTCTACCGGGTCAAGGACTTCTACTACCGCTTCTGGCTCCGGTTTGTTTACCCCTACCGCGACGACATTGAGATTGGGGCGATAAGCTTCGAGGAGTTTAGGGAGGATTTCAATAGATATCTGGGAGAGGTCTTTGAGCGCGTTGGGAAGGAGTTTCTGATAAGACTGAATCAAAAGGGAGTTCTACCATTCAGGTTCACGAAAATCGGAAGGTGGTGGGATAAGGGAGAAGAGATTGACCTAGTAGCATTGAACAGCCTGAGCAGTGATGCAGGTTTCTTCGAAGTCAAATGGAAGGATATGAACGCGAGAGACGCTGAGAATGTTCTCAGACGGCTTGAGAAAAAATCAGCCAACCTTGGCCTAAGGGGAGAAAATCACTACGGCATCATCGCGAAGAGCATCGAGGGAAAAGAGAGACTCAAAGAAAAGGGATATTTGGCCTTTGATTTAAGAGATTTTGAAAAAGCTACTCAGTAACCCCCTTTATATCCACGTGAACGAAGACCCTCTCGACCTCGGGGATTTCCTCTATCCTCTTCTTCACCTCCTCGCTGACGTCGTGGGCTTCTTTCAGGGACAGGTTTGGAGGAACCTCGATGTGGAGCTCGACGTGGAGCCTGTTTCCGACGTAGTGGGCCCTCAAATCGTGGATTCCAAGGACGTTGGGGACGCTCAGAGCGCGCCTCTTGATTTCCTCGCAGATTTCGAAGGACGGGGCCCGTCCGGTCAGGTAACCGACGTTCTCGAGGATTATCTCGAAGGACACCTTCACGAGGAAGACCGCGACGACGAGGCCGGCCAAAGCGTCTCCGTACTGGAAGCCGAACTTCTGGAGGCCGAGGCCGATTAAAACCGCGACACTGCTCAAAACGTCGCTCCTGTGGTGGTAGGCGTCGGCGATAAGGATTTGACTGTTGAGCTTTCTGCCCACGTAAACCGAGTAGCGGAACATCAGCTCCTTCGCGAGGATTGACACTATCGTAACTCCCAGCATTATCGAGTTCACCGTTATGTGCTCCCCGTGGAGGAGCCTCTCGACCGAGTCCCTGCCGATTTCATAGGCAACAACGAGCAGGGCCTCACCGATTAGAAAGGCCACGAGTGGCTCAAAGCGGGAGTGGCCGAAGGGGTGGTCCTTATCGGGGGGTTTTGACGCCACCTTTATGCCGAAGTAGCCGGCGACGCTCGTAACGACGTCGCTGAGGGAGTGAACGCCGTCGGAGATGAGGGCTATACTTGAATAGAGAAAACCGACGATGAGCTTTATGACCGCGAGGAGGACGTTGCCGATTATGCTGACCCATATGGGCTTGTAAATCTCCTCCATGCTACCACCATTTTTGTGCATATGCACACAATATTTAAACCTTTCTAATTCCCTTCAGCTCCCTAAGGTTATTAGGTTTTCGAATTTGATTAGCTTAATTTAAAAAAGGGACGGTCAGTCCGTCACTCCCTCGTCACGGCTCGGACAAGGCTGAACTCATCATCCCGAAAAAAGTTGGAACGGGCGCTTAAAAGGGTTGCTCAGCGATCACCTTTCCTTCCTCACCCTTCGGTTCGCCCATCACTCATCATCGCGGAAAACAGTAGGGAAGGGACTTTAAAAAGGTTTCAAGCCAAAAAGTGAAGGAGGCAGTGACTAAAGGCCGAGCTCGAACTCTTTATCGTGCTCAACGACGACCCTCAGGATTCCGTTCTCAAAGCTCTCGTCCACGATTCTGCCCTCAATCGCCTTCACCTCCTCAACGCCCCTTAACGCGACCTCGCTGGAACCGCTCAGGTGGTTCCTGAAGCGGAGCGTTTTTCCATCCCCGCCGAGGAGTGTGGCCGTTGCGTAGACCACCTCAACGTCTCCGACCCTAACTCCAAAGGGCAGGAAGAGGGCACCGCGCTTCCCCATCTCAATGCCTTCGAGGAGCTGGGGAACCTCTATCCCCCTGTACCGCACTTTTCCGAAGACCCTGTGGCCTCTGGGGTTGAGCAGGACGAGGTAGTTACCGCGCGGAATCGCTATCATGTCCCTGTCCGTGACCTCGAAGTTCCTCTTCACATTCTGCATCTCAAGCAGTTTGTCAACGAACTTCCTGTGGAGGTCGTGGTAGCTGTTGTAGTACTGGAGCCTGAAGCCGAGCACAATTGCGCTTCCCTTCCCCTTCCTGACGAGCGTTCCGACCGGTTTGCCGTAGTGGAAGACGAAAGGCTCACCGCCTTTAACCTCTCTGACGGTGTTCCTGACGAGCATTCTGTCTATTCCCTCGCTCTCGACGCTCGTGAACTGAATCAGCCTTGGGTTGTCCCTCGCCTCGGCCCTCTCAACCTCGACGCCAAGGAACTCGGCGAGGGCGGAGTAGGGCTTCAGGTTCTCGTCGAGATATGGAAGCATCGGGAGAATTACGAGGTTTCCACCCCTCTCAACGAACTCAACTAACTTGTCCTGGACCTCCCTTGAGAGAAAGTCGAGGCTGTAAACCCAGAGCTGGCCATAGCCCAGCATCTCCTCCAGGGAAGCTTCCTCGAGGTCGAGGACGTCGAAGGGGACGTTGCTCATCGCTAAAAGCGTTAATAGGCCCCTCTCGCCGAGGAGGTACTCGTAAATATTTACGCTCTCGGTCAGGCCCTTCCTCAGGCCGAAGGTGGCTATAGCCTCGTAGGGTTCGTAGGTTCCGAAGGCCACCCTCGGCCTCAGCTCCGCCTCCGCAAAGTCCGGGTTGTTGAGCAGGAACTCGCCGAGCCACTTTATCGGCTCAACGTGGGGCCTCTCGCTCCCGTCGAGGCCTATCGGCGAGTAGACGTCCCAGGTCACGCCGTTGTGGGACTCGTATCCCCTCGGATTTTCACCGCCGACGTAGAGGTAGTAGTTGATGTTGTGGATTCCGAGAGAGGCTATCAGCGAGTAGAGGTGCTCGGCCTCGTCCGGCTCAATTGTATGAGCTAAAGAAACCTGAGTCTCTATGCTGAGCGGGGGAGTTCCGAGTCTCCCCTGGTAGAAGCGGTAGACCCCGGTCTTGTAGTAGATGTGGCCGAGTTTATCCTCCTTCAGGTCGAAGGAGCGGTAGAAGGAGTACCAGAACTCGGTCCAGAGGTGAACGTCGAGATTTCTCTCCTTAACGTAGCGGTAGAAGTGCCTCCATGCAGAGAGGAGCAGGTAGGGGTCGAGGATGCTTATCGGGACGTCGATGTAGCGCTTTAGATGCCAGTAGAGGATTTCCACGTAGCGGTTGATGGTCCAGATTTTGAAATGGTGCCAGTCGAGTATCTTCGGCAACGGCTCGTCCTCGCTCGCCGGCGGACGAACCTCGGAGTAGTCGCCTATCCCCGCCCCATAGCGCTTGCCCAGCTCGTCGAGGGAGTAGTTGGAGCGAAGCCACTCCTCCCACAGGCCGCCTGGACGGGTGATGACCTCGTTGTAGTCCGTGAGGAAGGGCTGGAAGATGGTCTCCCAGTAGGACGGCTCGTCGTCTATGGAGACGCTTATTATCGGCCCGCCGTTGGTGTAGAGGTAGTCCCTGATTATCGGGAGAACTTCATCATACCATTCCGAGACGGCCTCAAGGTAAGTGGGATGGAGATATGTAATCGGCGGGTAGTAGATGTCCCTCGGCAGGGGTCCGTTGGGGCCTTTCGCCAGTATTTCCGGGTGTTCCCTTATAAGCCATCCGGGTATTCCACCGTTCCTCCACTCACCGCAGATGTAGGGGCCGGGCCTTACGATGACCTTCAGGCCGACTTCCTCCGCCAGCTCGAGGAAGCCCACCAAGTCCCTCTGGGGGTGCGTCTCGCCGGTGAAGTCGAACTTCCCTTTCTCGGGCTCGTGCCAGTTCCAGGCGACGTAAGTGTCTACCGTGTTGAGGCCGTGCCTCTTCATCTTCTCAAGCCTGTCGCGCCAGCTCCCCCTTGGGACCCTGAAGAACTGGAGCGTTCCACCGTATACCTGAAAGCGCTCCCCGTCGAGGTAATAGACCTTACCGTCGTGACCGACCTTCATCGCAATCACCACGTGACGACCTTGCTGAGGAACCTCGGGTTGTCCGGATTCAAACCGCGCGAGACGGCCTTGTAGTAGGCGAGGAGCTGGATTACCGGGAGGTAGAGAACTGGAACGGCAAGTTCGTCCGGCTCGGGAACCCGGATGAAGTAGTCGGCCCCGGTGTCGCGCTTTCCGACGGTGAGAACCCTCGCCCCCTGGCCCTGGAACTCCCTCGTCAGCTTCTCGTGCCAGTCGAAGGGCTCGCTCACCAGCAGGACGACGAGCGTTCCCTCGTCAGCGATGGACTTGAAGCCGTGCCTGACCTCGAACGTTGGATAAGCCTCGCTCCAGAAGAGGGCCATCTCCTTCATCTTGAGCATTCCCTCGAGGGCTATCGGGTAGAGTATCCCAGAGCCGAGGAAGATGACGTTCCGGAAGTCGAAGCCCTCCACTATCTCCCTCACGTAGTTCTCGTTCTTGAGCACCTCGCCCGCAAGGAAGGAGACGAGCCCGGCATCGAGGGTTTCCCTTCCGTAGGAGTGGAGGAGCAACTGAAGGTAGGCGAAGTAGAAGGCCGGAAAAGAGTGTGTCATTACGACGCTCTCCTCGTGGGCCGGAACTATTAGAGTGTAGTCCGCTTCCCTTGAGAGTGTGCTCTCGTAGGCAGTGAGGGCGAACTTTGGTGTTTTGAGGGAGTTCAGGGCTTTGATTGCCTCCGTCGTTTCCCCGGAGCGCGAGATTGCCACCAGAAGCTCGGGGTTCCCTATGCTGTACCACTCGCGCGAATACAGAAGTTCGGAGCAGGGGAGGGCCACTCCCCTGCCCCCGAGGCGGGTGGTTGCCATGGCCAGCGACTTTGAAAGGAAGTGTGAACTGCCACAGCCAGTGTAAACTATCCCTCTCGGTAACCGGAAGTCGTGAGAGGTTATGAAATCCTCAAAGGCCTTCTGAGCCTTTATTATGCCCTCGGGGGTCTTTCTAATCTCCCTAATCGTCGAGTGCATCTCATTCACCTCCGTAAAGATGGCAGGCAACCCAGTGGTTCTTCTCAACCTCGTGGAGCTCGGGACGGGCTCTGAAGCAGAGTTCCTTGGCCTTCGGGCATCTCGGCGCATAGCGACAGCCCTGAAGAGAATAGACGGTTCCCTCTTCCTTTTCTGGCTCGATTCCCTTGAACTCCCACTTGACGTTCAAATCGGGAACGCTCTCAAGGAGCATCTGGGTGTATGGGTGGAGCGGGTTGTGGAAGACCTTCTCGGTGTCCCCCATCTCCACAATCGTCCCGCGGTACATGATGATGGTCGTGTCGCTGATGTAGTAGCCGAGCGCCAGGTCGTGGGTGACGAAGAGAACGGACGTTCCGTACCTGTCCCTGAAGTCGCCGAGTAGGTTTAGGACGTCAATCCTCGTCGAGGCGTCGAGCATCGACACCGCCTCGTCCGCTATGAGGAGCTTCGGCTTCAGCAGTAAGGCCCTCGCAATGAGAATCCTCTGGAGCTGACCGCCACTGAGCTGATGCGGGAACTTTCCGCGAATCTGGTCCGGATTGAGGCCAACCTGAATGAGGGCCCTGTCAATCATTTCGTCGCGCTCACCCTTGCTGACATCGGAGAGGTAGGAGTCGAATATCAGGTCGAAGGCCCTGTCCACGGGGTGGAGCGGGTTGAAGCTCGCGAATGGGTCCTGAAAAACCGCCTGAACCTGGCGGTAGTAGTTCTTCTTGAGCTCGTTCTTGCTCATCTGGAGGATGTCCTTACCCTCAAAGAGTATCCTTCCGGAGGTAGGCTGGATGAGGCGGAGGATGAGCTTTCCGGTGGTGGTCTTCCCGCTCCCGCTCTCGCCGACGAGGGAAACTATCTCGCCCTTCCGTATAGTGAAGCTGACATCATCAACGGCCCTAATCTCAAAGCCACCTATGAAACCAGAGGTGAAGATTTTGGTCAGATGCTCGACCCTCAAAAGTTCGCTCATTGGCTTTCACCCCCGAGGAGGTGGCAGGCCACATAGTGCTCCTCACCAACCTTCACGGGCTTCGGCTCCTCGTGCGGGCACTTGTCAAGGGCGTAGGGACAGCGCGTGTAGAAGCGACAACCCTTCGGCGGGTTGAGAAGGCTTATCGGATAACCGGGGATTCCCTTGAGCTTCTGCCTCTTGTACTGCACCCCCATTCTCGGCAGGGAGTTGAGGAGAAGCTGGGTGTAGGGATGGCTCGGCTCGTTGATGACTTCGTCGGTCGGGCCAATCTCCGCGACCTTGCCCGCGTACATTATCATTATCCTGTCGGCTATCTTGTCAAGTAGTGCCAAATCATGCGTGACGAAGATGATGGACTTGACAATTCCCTCTTTCATGAAGTGGTGGAGGAGCTCAATGACGACGCGCTGGGTCGTGACGTCGAGGGCAGAGGTGACCTCATCCGCGATGAGAAGGTCGGGGTTGAGAAGGGTCGAGACAACCATCGTCGCCCTCTGTCTCATTCCACCGCTCAGCTCGACGGGGTACATCTCGGCGACCTTGGGGGAGAGCTTGACCATCTCAAGCCTCTCGCGGAGGAGCTTCTCTATCTCGTTTTTATCGGTGTAGCCGTGTTCCATGGCCAAGTCCCACACGATGTCCTTGATTTTCTTCGTTGGATTAAGGGCGTTCATCGCGTACTGGGGGATTATCGAGAGCTCCGTATAGCGGATTTTTCTGGACTCCTTTGGGCTCATCGTCATGAGGTCTTTGCCCTTGAAGATGGCCTTACCTCCCATATGAACCATAGGGGGCTTCCTGAGGATTAGGGAGTGAACGAGCGTTGACTTTCCGCAACCGCTCTCGCCGGCTATTCCAAAGACTTCCCCTTCCCTAACCTCAAAGGAAACCCCATCAACGGCCTTAACGTGGCCGAGGGGCGTTGCGTAGTAGATTCTAAGGTCTTCAACGGTGAGCATTGCCATTTCACTCCCTCCTGAGGCGCGGGTTGAACACTTCCTCAAGGCCGATGTTCACGAAGAACAACGCCGTGATGATGAGGGTTATGATGAGTCCCGGCGGAATGAACCACCACCAGTAACCGAACTGGAGGGCGTTGTAGGCTATGGCCCTCTGGAGGATGTTTCCGAGCGAAACCATTGTGGTTGGTCCAAGGCCGATGAAGTCGAGGGTCGCGCTCGCGAGGATTGCACCGCTGAACTGCAGGATTCCGGCCATGAAGATGTAGGAAATCATGTTGGGCATTACCTCGGTGAAGATAATCCTGAAGTCGCTCAGCCCCGCGAGCTTGGCCAAGTGCACAAACTCCCTGTTCTTGAGCGATAAAGTCTGGCTCCTCACGGCCCTCGCGACCCAGGGCCAGCCGGTGAGTCCTATGATGACCGCCTGAATGCCAGGGGTTCTCGCCGAG
This sequence comes from Thermococcus sp. 21S9, assembly GCF_012027635.1. Classification (NCBI taxonomy): domain Archaea; kingdom Methanobacteriati; phylum Methanobacteriota; class Thermococci; order Thermococcales; family Thermococcaceae; genus Thermococcus; species Thermococcus sp. 21S9. Next base: position 769,065 of record NZ_SNUS01000001.1, on the reverse strand, counting down.
AGGTAAGCGGCGACCAGGATGAGGAGCACTATCGAGGGGATGACGAGCATTATGTTGGTGAACATCATGAGAAGCTCGTCGACCCAGCCTCCCTTGTAGCCGGCTACGAGGCCTATCGTTATTCCCAGCGTAGTTCCGATGAGCGCCGCGAGGAAAGCTATCCAAAGGCTCGTTCTCAGACCGTAGACGAGCCTCGCGTAGAGGTCCTGACCGTTTATGTTCGTTCCAAGGATGTGGAGGACTTCAACCTGCTTACCGGAGTACGTGGTTATGACCTCGTGGCTCATTGGAGGCAGGTTTTTCTCGCCGTAGGAGGCTATCTTGATTCCACCGACGTTCTCGTAGTAGAGGCCGTCCCACGCGAAGGGTGTGAAGAGCGGGCCGATTAGGGCGAATATCACGAAAAATGTCAGAAGGCCAAAGCCAAACTGGAACTTCCTGTTTTTAAAGGCGATTCTAACCATCTCAAGCCTGCCACGTCTCGCCATCTTCAACCCTCCGTGTAGCTCGCCCTGACGCGCGGGTCTATGAATGCGTAGACTATGTCAATCAGGAAGTTTGCCGCGAGAACCGAGATTACGACGATGAGAAACGCCCCCTGGAGGAGGAAGTAGTCCTGGTTGAGTGCCGCGTTCATTATGAGCACGCCGATTCCAGGGTAGTTGAAGACTATCTCCGTCGCAATCGCTCCAGCCACCATCATTCCGAGCTGAAGGGCCAGACCGGTCACCTGGGGCAGTATGGCGTTCCTGTAGGCGTGCTTTGTCATGAGCTTCTCGCTCGCGCCGAGGGCCTCAAGGTAGCGGACGTAATCTGCCTCAAGCTCGTAGATTATCATGTTGCGCATTCCAATTGCCCAGCTACCAATCATAACGATGAACAGGCTCAGGAAGGGAAGAATCCAGTGGGAGAGGAAGCTCTTGATGAACGTCCAGGAGAGGCTCGGCACCAAATCCGGGGCGTAGGCACCAGAATAGGGGAGCCAGCCGAGCTTAACGCCGACAACGTAGACGAGAATCATCGCGAACCAGAAGTAGGGCATGCTCGCGAGGAAGTAGAAGAGGGGCATCGTGTACTTATCATACTTCTTGTTCTTACCCGCGAGTGCACCGAGCCAGTTGCCAACGAGCCAGCTGAGGACTATCGCGGGAAGGAGAATCGCTATGTCGTAGGGCAGGGCGTGTTTGATTATACTCGAAACGGGGGCGTTGTAGAGTATGCTGTAGCCCAAATCTCCGTGGAAGAGGCTGACCCAGAAGTTGACGAACTGCTTCCAGAGGGGCTGGTTTAAGCCGTAGAGCTCCTCGTAGAACTTAACAAGGGCGTCGTTGACGGCCCCGCTCTTGGACATCATGGCCTCAATCGGGTTCCCGGGCATAAGCCTCGGGAGCAACCAGTTGAGGGTCACGGCAAATATGAAAGTAATTCCATACACGAAGGTCTTGCGCGCGAGGTACTTCTTGAACCCCATTGCCTACCCTCCAAGCGTTCAATTGGGATTGAAAGGGAAAGGAAAAAGGTATCACCTTCTGCGCCTCAACAGCAACGGCAAAACGGCGAGTCCGACTATGAAGGCCGGACCGCAGATTCCGCCACCGCTTGAAGTGCTCGAAGTCGATGGAGTGTTCGTGGTTGGCTGGCTGGTGCTGGTGGAGGGCTGGCTTGATGTCGTCTGGGTAGCACTGGCCGGCTTAACCCCAAGCAACGCTAAGGCCGTTCCCCAGGTTCCGTACTTGGCCCAGAAAATCGGCACGCCGTAGGGGTTCTTCTCGTTGGGCCAGTTGGTCCAGTACTTGGTGTTGGCCTCGTAGAAGAGCGTTGCCATGTAAACCGGAACTGCCGGGACGTCCTTGAGCCATATCTCACTGAGCTGTTTTATGTACTGGGCTTCCTTGTTCGGGTCGGTGGTCTTGGCGAACTCGTCGAGAATCTGCTGGGCCTGCGGGTTGTAGTAGCCACCGAAGTTCGCGCTACCGTCCTTGCTCATGAGGGCGTTGTAGACCGCGTAGGCCGTTGGCTGGAAGGTTCCGGCCCAGTGGAGGCCAAGGTCGAAGTCACCCTTCTTGTACTTCTCCATCATCGCTCCCCAGTCGTACTTGTCTATGACGACCTTGATTCCAAGCGCTCTAAGCTGGTTCTGGATTATCTCGGCGGTTGAAATCCAGTCAGAACAGCCGGCACAGGTGACGAGGTGGAGCTCTATGACCTTGCCATTGTAGGTTCTCCAGCCGTCGGCGTTCTTCTTCATGCCGAGCTCGTCGAGTATCTTGTTGGCCTCTGCAATGTTGCCGTACTGCCAGCCGTACTCCTTGACGAGGTCGTCAAGTCCTATCTTACCGGCCCACTTCTGGAGGAGACCGGTTCCAAAGGGAATCTCGGCAGGCTTTCCGCTTATCGGACCGTTCTTGGTTATCTGCTCGGGGTTTATTGCCATCGCTATGGCGCGCCTGAACTGCGGGTTGTCCATCGGGGGCTTCTTGGTGTTGAAGTAGAGCAGAACAGGGGCCACCGGCGGGAAGTAGGGTGGCTCCTCAAGCCAGCTGACGAGGTTCGGGTTCTGCTTCTTGGCCTGGACGATGTCTATGTAGTAGGTTCCGACGTCAAGGTCGCCCTTGATGAACATGTTCGCGGCCTGGGAGTTGTCCTTAACGTAGAGCTGGATTATGTACTTCGGGGCGGGCTCGCCAAAGACCTTGTTGCCCCACCAGTTGTCGTTTCTGACAAGGATTGCCTTCTGTTGCTGAACGACCTCCTTGAGCTTGTAGGGGCCAGAACCAACGAGGTACTTCTGCTCGTCACCGAGGAAGGTCATTTTCGGTATCTGCTTGGGGTCGATGTTTTTGAATATGTGCTCCGGGATTATTAAGGCCCCCTGTCCCCATCCATAGAAGAGCTGGAGTTGCCAGAGCTGGTAGTTGGGGGTGCCGTTGAAGATGAAGTCAACGGTTCTGTCGTCAACGACCTTTATCTCCTTGAGGCCAAGCTTGGTCCAGTTTCTCAAACCAATCTCCTGGTAGTACTCGTAGGAGAACTTAACGTCTTCGGCCGTGAGGGGCTGGCCGTCCTGCCACTTGAGCCCGGGCCTGAGTTTAACCTCGAAAACGTTTGGTTTGACCCACTTCCAGCTCTCGGCGAGCCAGGGCTTAAGCTCACCGGTCATGAAGTTCAGCATTGCAAGGGGCTCAAAGATAAGACCGTCGAGACCGATGATGTTACCGCCCTGGAAGGGATTCGCGTTGGTTGGAGGGGCGCTGTTAGCGGTGTAAAGCGTCTCGTTCCTCGGGTACTCCGAAGTGGCGCTAACGGAAGCAAAACCAAAAACGCTTCCGAGCATCAGGGCCATAACGGCCAAGGCCAAGTACCGTTTCATATTTCGTCACCTCATTATAAAGGATGTCAATTTTATAACATTCGAGGATTCTATATAAGCTTTTTGGTGGACGTAGTTGTTCCCGGATGTATAAATTGTGCTCAAATTACAAGAACGGGCCGATGGTCGCCAAGGGCCACTCAAAAACTATAAAAACCATGAAAACCACAAATTAATACAAAGTTATAAAGCAGGGGAGCGGTGAACAGGCATGTCCAATTTCATCTGGGGAGTTGTGCAGTCCGCCTTTCAGTTCGAGATGGGGGACTCTCTCAGGCGAAACATTGACTCGAGGAGCGACTGGTGGCACTGGGTTCGCGACCCCTTCAACATCAAGAACGACCTCGTGAGCGGGGATTTGCCCGAGGAGGGCATAAACAACTACGAGCTCTACGAGATAGACCACCGCCTTGCGAAAGACCTCGGGCTGAACGCCTACCAGCTCACCATCGAGTGGAGCAGAATCTTTCCCTGCCCGACCTGGGGCGTCGAGGTGAAGGTTGAGAGGGACTCCTACGGACTGATAAAGCGCGTGAAGGTTCCGAAGGAGGCGCTTGAGGAACTCGATGGCCTGGCGAACAGGAGGGAGGTTTTCCACTACCTGGCCGTCCTTAAAAACCTGAAGAAGCTCGGCTTCACGACCTTCGTCACGCTGAACCATCAGACGTTGCCGGTATGGGTCCACGACCCGCTCTGGACGAGAAGCGACTTCGAGGGGAGCAGGGCGAGGGGCTGGGTTGACGAGGGGAACATAATCGAGTTCGTCAAGTTTTCAGCCTACTCCGCCTGGAAGTTCGGCGAGCTGGTTGATTTCTGGGCCACCTTCGACGAGCCGATGGTTACGGTCGAGCTCGGTTATCTGGCTCCCTACGTCGGCTGGCCCCCGGGAATCCTTAACCCGAAGGCGGCCAAAAAAGTTATCATCAACCAGATGGTGGCCCACGCGAGGGCCTACGACGCCATAAAGGAGCACACAAAGGCCCCGGTGGGAATAATCCTCAACATAATCCCCGCCTATCCGCTCAACCCCCACGACGCGAGGGACGTTAAAGCTGCCGAGAACTACGACTACTTCCACAACAGGCTCTTCTTAGAGGCCCTCAACAGGGGAAGGGTCGATTTGGAGCTCGACTGGAATCCTGTGAAGATTCCCCACCTCGAGAGGAACGACTGGGTCGGCAACAACTACTACACGAGGGAAGTTGTGAAGTGGACCGAGCCACGCTTCGAGGAGCTTCCGATGGTTACCTTCATCGGCGTCGAGGGCTACGGCTACTCCGGGAACCCGAACAGCGTTTCCCCTGACAACAACCCGACGAGCGACTTCGGCTGGGAGGTCTATCCGAAAGGTTTATACGACTCCACCGCCGAGGGGGCGGAATACGGAAGGCCGGTTTACATAACCGAGAACGGCGTGGCCGATTCCAAGGACGTACTCCGCCCGAGGTACATAATCGAGCACGTTGAGGAAGTGAAGAGACTGCTTGAAAACGGTATAGACGTCAGGGGCTACTTCCACTGGGCTCTAACGGACAACTACGAGTGGGCGATGGGCTTCAAGATTCGCTTCGGCCTTTACGAGGTCGATATGATAACCAAGGAGCGCATACCGAGGAGGAACAGCGTTGAAACCTACCGTAAGGTCGTGAGGGAGGGAGTGGAATGAAGACGATAGCCGTTGACGAGACCACCTGGAAGAAGATTAAGATGCTCAAGGACAAGCTGGAAGCGAGGTCCTACGACGAAGTCCTCCAGAAGCTCATAGAAACCTGGCACCTGGTCGAGCTCGACAAGAAGGTCGACAACGTTGTCGTTGACGAGGAAGAGGCCGAGACTCTGATTAGCATACTCGAAAAGAAGAAGGGGAGTTAGCCATGCCACTGCCACCGGACATAACCTTCGACAGCATAACGCTCCTCAAGATGCATACCGCCAGGAGGAAGAGACAGCTTGAGATAACCCTCGCCAAGTTCAACGTCTCCCTGTCAATCATCACCGTCTACCGCTACCTCTCGGCCAAGGCCTACCTCAAGAGGAACGTCGAGAGGGAACTCGAAATCCTCAAGGATATCTACAACATAGTCCCCCTCGACGACAGGATAATAGCAAAGGGGGCCCAGATTGAGGGCCAGCTCCTCCAGAGGGGCGTCATGCTCGACCTTGAGGACGTGCTGACGGCCTCGACGGCGATAGTGACGAACAGCCTCCTCGTAACGGACAACCCGAAGCGCTACGAGCCGATGAGGCAGTTCGGCCTCGACACGATGCCCCTTGAGAAGTTCCTCGGCGAGCTCGAAAGGATAGTGAAGAAGGAGCTCAAATGAGCTCTGCGAAGGGAGTTATGTGCAGGAACAGGCCGGGCATGAAGCGCAGACCTTCCGCGTACTTCGTTCCCGCTTTTTTCCCGTAATAAAGTGCTATCGTTCTCAAAAACGGTTCCCACTGCTCCCACACATCGTCGGTGAACTGGCTCTTATGAGCCCTAACTGCTTTCAGCTTCAACTCCATGACGTCCGTGATGTCGACGAAGTAGTTGGGCTTGGAGGTGTAGTAGAAGCCGAAGACCTCGACCTGATGTGGTTTTATGCCGAGCTGGACGTCGCTCGGAACTATGTTGGGCAACGGAGAGAAAGATACAGCCTCGAGGGCGAGCCTTCCAGCGACCACGTGGTCCGGATGGGCCTCGTAGGGCAACCAGGGGTCCGGAGCCAGAACGGCCTCTGGTTTCTCCCGCCTGAGAACCTTGATTATCTGGTTCCTCGCCTCGACGGTGTAGGGGAGCTCCGTGTCCTTGTAGTCAAGCCAGATTATCCTGTTCACGCCGAGCATCTTAGCGCTCTCTTCCTCCTCGCGCTTCCTGATTAACGCCAGCTCGTGGGCGCTGACGTTCTCGTCGGTCGTTCCCATCGAGCCGTCCGTGAGGCAGAGGTAGACCACTTCCTTACCAGCCTCAGTCAGCTTCCTTATCGTTCCTCCCAGGCCGATTACGCAGTCGTCGGGATGAGGCTCAATGCAGAGGATTTTATCCACCTCATCGAAGGGGTTGCTCAGGTCGAACTCGAGGACCTCGTCGAGAAGCCTCTTGAACGCCGTCTCAAAGTCGTTAACGTCCTCGAACATTCCACTCACCTCGAATTATAAAGACAGCTGAATTTATAATCAACAGCAGGAATATAAAAAGGTTTCAGTGTGCGGGACAAACCTTTAAAATTAACGCCCGTAGTGGTAACGGTGATGGAAATGGAGGAGTTCGTCGAGGTCAAGATTCCGAAGAGCCTCTACGACAGGATAAAGGAGCGCGTCGAGGAAGCTGGATTCGACAGCGTTGACGAGTACGTTACCTACGTCCTCAGGGAGGTCCTGGCAAGCCTCGAGGAGGAAGAGGAGGAAGTCTTCAGCGAGGAGGAGGAAGAGAAGGTCAAGGAGCGCCTTAGGGCCCTCGGCTACCTTGACTGATTCTCACCATTTTTCAACCCGCAGATGAGGTGGTAGAATGGTTTCAAAGCCCCACGGCGGAAAGCTCGTCAGGCGTATCGTCGCCGAGAGAACCCGCGAGAGGATTTTGAGCGAGCAGAGTGAATACCCCCGCGTTCAGATTGAACACGGTCGCGCTATAGACATCGAGAACATCGCCCACGGCGTTTACTCTCCGCTCAAAGGCTTCCTCACGAGCGACGACTTCGGGAGCGTCCTCGACAACATGCGCCTGAGCAACGATTTGCCCTGGACGATTCCGATTGTCCTCGACGTTGAAAAGCCAAACTTCGACGAGGGGGATGCAATCCTTCTCTACTACGAGGACCTCCCGGTAGCGAGGATGCACGTCGAGGAAATCTACACCTACGACAAGAAGGAGTTCTCCGTGAAGGTCTTCAAGACCGACGACCCGGCTCATCCCGGCGTGGCAAGGGTCATGAACATGGGCGATTACCTGGTCGGCGGTGAGATTGAGCTCCTCAACGAGCTACCAAATCCGTTTGCGAAGTACACCCTGAGGCCAGTTGAAACAAGGGTTCTCTTCAAGGAGCTCGGCTGGAAAACGATAGTGGCCTTCCAGACGAGGAACGTCCCGCACCTCGGCCACGAGTACGTGCAGAAAGCGGCGTTAACCTTCGTGGACGGCCTGTTCATCAACCCCGTCCTCGGGAGGAAGAAGAAAGGTGATTACAAGGACGAGGTCATAATAAAGGCCTACGAGGCCCTGTTCAAGCACTACTACCCGAAGGACAGCGCGACCCTCGCGACGGTTCGCTACGAGATGAGGTATGCAGGCCCAAGGGAAGCCATACACCACGCCATAATGAGGAAGAACATGGGCGCTACGCACTTCATCGTCGGTCGCGACCACGCGGGCGTTGGCGACTACTACGGCCCCTACGAGGCTTGGGACCTCTTTGATGAGTTCCCCGACCTCGGAATAACCCCGATGTTCATCAGGGAGGCCTTCTACTGCAGGAAGTGTGGCGGAATGGTCAACGCGAAGATATGCCCGCACGGCGAGGAATTCCACGTCCACATAAGCGGAACCAAGCTCAGGAAGATGATAATGGCCGGCGAGCAACCGCCGGAGTACATGATGCGCCCGGAAGTTTACGAGGTCGTCAGGAGCTTCGAGAACCCCTTTGTGGAATGACTTTCCATTATTTTTGCGGGGTGAGTTAGGTGAACCTAATCGTCCACCACTGGGACACGGACGGGATAACCTCGACGGCACTTCTCGTGAAGGCGCTTAACCTCGATGACTTTACCAACATGACCTCTGAGATAGGCGAGTTCCGCTTCGACGAGAGAATCTGGGGGGCAATCGAGAGGGCCGAGAGGCTCTACGTTCTGGACTTCAACGTTCCGGGCGAGGTCGAGAGGGTTAAAGTCCCCACGCTCTTCATCGACCACCACAGCCAGCCGAGAATCGAAAACCCGCTCGTGGAGCAGGTGAACCCGTCGCTCGAAGGGAGCTATTATCCTTCGTGCTCCCTCGTGGTTTCCGAGAGATTCAACCTCTTCAACGCGTGGACCGCCCTCGGGGCAATCGGCGACATCGGCGAGAGGGCGTTCGGGCTTGAGTGGGTCAAGAGGCTTTTGGAGGGGGAAGGACTCTCAAAGGAAGAATCACTCAGACTCGTTGAGCTCATGGATTCAAACTACATAGCCATGGACAGGGAGGGCGTTGAGGAAGCCGTGAAGGTTCTCCTGAGCAATCCGCTCAAAGAACTCCTCGACTACGAGCCGTGGGTTAGAAAGGCGGAGGCGATAAGGGAGTCAATCGAGGAAGCCATTTCCGGCGTTGAGGAGAGAAACGGCTTCGCCTTCGTCCGCTTTGAGAGCTCCTACAACATAATCTCCAAAGTCGCCAGAAAACTCGTGTGGGAGATGAACTATAGTGGAGCGGTTGTTATCAACCGGAACTTCCACGGAAAGGCCCAGCTCTACTTCCGCATCTCGCCCGAAACGGTCGAAAAGATTGACATGAAGGCCCTGATAGAGAGGGTTAAGAAAACAGGCGCGAACGCGGGAGGAAAGCGGGAAGTTCTCGGTTGCGTCTGCGAGAGGGGAAAGGTTGATGAGGTTTTGAAGCTGATAGAGGAGCAACTGGGGTGGTGAGATGTTCGAGGAGAAGGTTAAGGAGGGTATGGAAAGGACCAAGAAGCTCTTCGTCATCGGTCTCGACTCGGCTCCGCCTGAGCTACTCTTCGGGAAGTTCTACGACGAACTGCCGAACCTGAGGAAGCTCATAGAGCGCTCGATTCACGGGCCGATGAAGACGGGCATTCCGGCGATAACGATTCCTATGTGGATGGTCATGGTAACGGGCAAAACGCCGGGCGAACTCGGCCTCTACGGCTTCAGGCACAGAAAGGGCCACAGCTACACCGAGTACTGGATTGCCCACAGCAAGAAGGTGAAAGAGCCAACCCTCTGGGACCACCTCGGGGCGAGGGGAAAGAAGTCGATAATCGTCGGAGTCCCGCCAACTTACCCACCGAAGCCGATAAACGGCCACCTCGTCAGCTGTTTCATAACCCCCGATGCGAGCGTGGACTACACCTACCCGAAGGAGCTCAAGGGCGAGATTGAGCGCCTCGTCGGCGAGTACATCTTCGACGTCCCCTTCAGGAAGGAGGCCAAAGACGAAGTCAAGGAAGGCCTCTGGGAGATGACCGAAAAGAGGTTCGAGGTAATCCGCTACCTCCTTCAGGAGAAGGAGTGGGACTACTTCCACTTCGTCGAGATTGGCCTGGACAGGGTTCACCACGCCTTCTGGCGCTACTTCGACCCCAACCACCACCTCTACCCCGGAAAGGGCAACGAGTACGAGAACGTCATCCCCGACTACTGGAAGCTCCTCGATAAGGAAATCGGGAAGACGCTCGAGCTCATAGACCTCGACGAAACCGCTGTAATGATAGTTTCCGACCACGGCATAAAGGCGATGCACGGCAACTTCGCGGTCAACCAGTGGCTGGCTGAAGAGGGCCTCCTCAAGGTCAGAAACCCGAAGGTCCTCCACGACGGGAAAATCAAACGCTTCGAGCAAATTAAGGTTGACTGGAAGGAAACGGTAGCGTGGGGCTGGGGAGGCTACTACTCGCGCGTTTTCCTCAACGTGAAGGGCAGAGAACTTTTCGGCAAGGTTCCAAAGAGCAGGTTCGACGAGGTTAGAGAAGAAGTGGCCGAGCTTATACGCTCCATTAGAGGGCCTAACGGCGAGAAGTGGGACAACCGCGTCTACTTCCCCGAGGACATCTACCCGGTCGCGAGGGGCAACAATCCGGACATAATGGTCTACTTCGACAACCTCAACTGGCGCGCCGCCGGAACAGTTGGACACCCGAGTAACTACCTGCCCGAGAACGACACCGGACCTGACGACGCGAATCACTCGGAAATCGGCGTGTTCTCGCTCTACCTTCCGGGCTTCGACGAGGCAAAGCAGACCCAGCTGACAATCTACGACGTGGCCCCAACGGTGCTTACACTCTTCGGCCTGAGGGAGGAAGCCGAGAAGCTCAGGGGAGAGAGCATTCTCCCGTGAGTCCCTTAATTTTTTAAGTCTCAACGAGGCTTAACACTGGGGGTAAAAATGAAGAACCTCGAGAAGGGCTTTACAATCTGGCTCACCGGGCCGAGCGGTGCCGGGAAGACGACTTTAGCGGTGAAGCTCGCGAGGAAGCTCAGGGAGATGGGCTACCGCGTTGAGATACTCGACGGAGATACCATAAGGAAAACGCTCTATCCTGAGCTGGGGTTCTCGAAGGAAGCGAGGGAGATGCACAACAGGGTTGTAATCCACATGGCGAAGCTACTCAGCAGGAACGGGGTCATTGCAATTGTCTCGCTCATCTCGCCGTACAGAGCCGTCAGGGAGTACGCGAGGAAGGAGATTGGCAATTTTATCGAGGTCTACGTCTACGCTCCCCTTGAGGTCAGGATTCAGCGTGACCCGAAGGGTCTCTACGCCAAAGCCTTGAGGGGCGAGATAAAGGGCCTCACCGGCTACGACGGCGTCTACGAGGAGCCGGAAAATCCCGAGGTGAAGGTGGACAGCTCCAAGATGACGCCGGAGGAAGAGGTGGAAGTGGTAATAGAGAAGGCCAGGGAGCTGGGCTACCTTCCGTGAGGTGATTCCATGAACCCCGCCTTCGTCGGCCTCGGATTCGTTGTGGGGTTTCTCATAGGGCTGACCGGCGTGGGCGGGGGCTCGCTCATGACTCCCTCCCTGATTTTCCTTGGTGTCGAGCCTTTAACGGCAGTAGGAACCGATTTGCTCTACGCAACTGTTACGAGGGTCTTCGGCGTTCTCTTCCACGGAAAGAAGGGCCACGTGAGGAAGGACATAGCGCTCCGCCTTTTGGCTGGAAGCGTTCCAGCGGTTTTGATTGGCGGTTACGCCGTGAGGCACATCCCCAAGGACGTCCTGAACCGGTATTTAACCCTCATTCTCGGCATCATTCTGGTCGTTACGGCCGTTCTGAGCCTGCTCAAAGGGGAGATTAGGCTTTCCCTAAGGCCGAGGTGGGCCTACGTCTACCTGCTCGGCTTCATTGTTGGACTGACGGTTCAGTTCACCTCGGTTGGAGCGGGCGTTATAATCAGCTTCACGCTCATGAACGTTGCCCGGATTAACCCGCGCGAAGTTGTAGGAACGACGATACTCTACGGGCTGGTCCTTTCGGCGATGAGCTTCCTGAGCTACGCCGAGATGGGGAGCGTCGATTACGCCCTAGCCGGGACGCTCATAGCGGGAACCATTCCCGGCGTTTACCTCGGCACTCACGTGAACGCTAAAGTTGATAAGGAGAGGCTTAAGAGGGTCATTAACGTCATAATCCTTATAATAGGGCTTGTTATACTGACACATTCAGGGTGATATCATGCCCATAACCGAGATGGTCTCCAGGATTAAACCACTAAAGCGGATGCTATATCCTCTGTATCGGCTAAAGAAGGAACACCAACACCGACGTGAGTTCGAGCAGAGACTTAGAAAGATTCAAAACATCAACGTGGAGATAAATGACCCCCTTAACGTTATCCTAGTAACTGCAGACTGTCTTCGATTTAAAAACACAAGTCTAAAAGGATACAAAAGAGACACAACACCGTTTTTATCTTCATTAAGGAACTCCGGAAAAGCCATTGCAGGTGCCCCATGGACACATCCCTCAGTGGCATCGATAATGACTGGGATGTACCCTCACAATCACGGAGCATACATCCACTCAAAGGTGAGAAACTTCGACAACCCTCGTGCTATCAAAGGGATACGGAAGCGATTCATCACCCTGACTGAGATAGCCGGGTTGAACGACTATGAAGTTTACTTCGCGACATCGATAGCTGTGGCCACATTCCCAATGAAAGGACGGGCGCCGGTTCGGCTGTATCCCGGAGAGACCATAGGGGAGGTCATTGTATCCGATTTTTTCAAATGGCTCGATAAAATAGGAAACAAGAACTTTTTTGCATACATTCATCTTGGGGATACTCATCAACCATTAAACCCTCCCAGAAGGTTCAGGAACTACTTTGGAAAGGTTGAAAACCTGAAAAATATTGAAATCTGGGCATTCCAAAAACCGCATGAACAGCGTGGAAAAGCATTTGAGAGGTTCAAAGAAAATAAAATTCTACTGTATGACAACACAATTAGATACGTCGACTATCTCTTCGAGAAAATCTACAGGGAGCTTGAGAGAAGGGGTCTCCTCGACAATACAATAATAGTGTTTACTGCAGACCATGGCGAAGAGTTCTGGGAGCATGCGGAACTTGAAGCCAAGAACTTCTACGACCCCAGGGGCGTGTATGGTGTCGGTCACGGCCATAATGTGTTCAATGAAATCATTGAGGTACCCCTAGCAGTGGATGGGGCAGTAAAGGGTAGCTTAAAGCTAAACAACAGGCCCCTAATCGACTTGTTCCCAACAATACTTAAATTATGGAAGACAGAGGTACCATACAAACTCGATGGACATCCTCTTGATGAAAAACCCAGACAATTTATAATAAGCGAAGCCACAGGATATGGATATGAGAAAAAGGCCTTCATAGTAAAAGGATTAAAATTTCTTTATGCTCCAGATGACAGTGTCGAGTGGGTGTTTATCACGAATAAAGACCCCCAGGAAAGCAATCCTTTAAAAGACACAGATATCACTGAGAGCATGCGCAAAAAACTTCTCTCAATACTCGCGAGGGATGAGGTTAGAAACAAACTGGGGCGCTGAGGATATGCCAGACGAGGTAGCAGGGGAACTGGGGAGGGCCGCAAGGGGGGGAGCAATAGCCCTCATCGGGCTCATAGCCTCGGCGATATTTGGTTTTCTGACCAGGGCTATAGTGGGGAGGGTTTACGGGCCCGAACAGTACGGAGTCTATAACCTTGCCTTCACGGTGTTCACCATAACTCTGATTGTCGTCATGATGGGCTTTCCGATGGGAATGCAGAGGCAGGTTTCATATTTCTTGTCAAAAAAACCAGAGAAAGTCAAGGAATTAATCGGAACAGCCTTAACGCTGATTCTCATAACATCAACACTTGGAATGGTTGTGCTTGAGGTTCTTAGGGGGGCATTACCCAAGTACATTGGGGGAGATGGATTATTAAAGGAACTGCTTGAAATCCTCGCCATTTCGCTTCCAATCTCGGCAACACTAAGCGTGCTGATTTCAATAAGTCAGGGGTTCAAGAGGGTCAGGGAGTACACTATTTATGGAAAAATCATCGCACCCCTCCTGTACACGTTACTTATTGCACTAACCGGAGTCATTCTCAACATGCCCATTCACTATATCGTTGGTGCCTACGTTATATCTCAGGGCATAACATTAACACTTGTGATACGCGACCTAAAAGTTGCAGGAATACTCCCTGGAAAGCCATATTTCTCAGGGAGAATGGCAAGGGCAATCGTGCTGTTTTCGATTCCATTAATGATGTCGGGGATAATAAACCTTGTAATGACCTGGACGGACACCTTGATGTTGGGGCATTATCTCAGTAGTGATATAGTTGGAATATACAACGCCGCCGCCCCCCTGGCCAGGTTCATCCCGGTGTTTCTCTCGGCAATGACTGTAATATACAATCCCATCGTTACCCGGTTCTATACTGAAGGCAGGGTACAAGAAATCAGTGAATTTTATAGTGCCATAACAAAATGGATATTGCTCCTAACTTTCCCCCTCTTCCTTCTCTTATTCACATATCCAAAGGCCGTAATAACAGCACTGTTTGGAGTTAAGTACGTTGAGGCCTGGAAACCGTTGATGGTGCTATCTGCAGGGTTCTTAGTGCATTCCATAGTTGGCCCGAATGGGTTAACGTTAATATCCATCGGAAAACCCTCAAAGGAGATGACAGGGAATCTACTTGGAGCTATAATTAACGTTGTTTTAAACACGACATTAATTCCTTTGTATGGCATGATGGGTGCCTCCATAGCAACTGCCTCTGCATACGTTGTTGCGAACGTTTACAAACTGAGTGTGCTGAGAAGGTATGGAATCTCCCCATTTAGCGCCAGTTACACAAAAACACTCATTCTGGGCACGGTCATAACTGCAGTGGCTTTAACAACATCAACTAGCAACATATTCATAGCCTTGGGCTTGACAGGAGTATTTACAATTGGATTCTATGCTCTATGTCTTATTACCGGGACTTTCGAGCAGAGGGATATAGAGATAATTAGAATAGCGTCCGAGAGATTTAATCTTAACCTCGAAAGAGTAATAACTTTAATGGAGAAGTTAGAGAGGAAGTAATGACACGATAGGAGGGATAAATATGAAGGCGCTAATCCTATCCGGAGGCCATGGAACCCGACTTAGACCCTTAACCTACTCCCAGCAAAAGCAACTAATCCCAGTTGCAAACAAACCCGTCTTATTCTACGCAATAGAGGATGTTATCGAGGCGGGCATACACGAAATTGGAATAATAGTCGGTCCAAATGCCGAGCAGGTAAAAGAGACCGTCATGAGCAGGGATTGGGACGCGGAGATAGAGTTCATCTATCAGGGTGACCCGAAGGGTCTGGCCCACGCAATCCTCGTTGCAAGGGACTTTCTGGGCGACGATGACTTTGTCATGTATCTTGGCGACAACATCTTGAGGGAGGGCATAGTCAGACATAGGGAACACTTCGAGAAGGGAAACTACGACGCGAGCATACTCCTAACTGAGGTCCCAGACCCAAGGCAGTTTGGCGTCGCCGAGCTGAGTGAGGATGGAAAAACTATTAAGAGGCTCGTTGAGAAGCCAAAGAACCCGCCGAGCAACCTCGCACTGGTCGGGATATACTTCTTCAAGCCCGTAATCCACGAGGCGGTGAGGAACATAAAGCCCTCATGGAGAAACGAGCTTGAGATTACCGACGCCATCCAGTGGCTCATCGACCACGGCTACAGGGTAGGATGGACCAAGGTCACGGGTTGGTGGAAGGACACGGGGAAGCCAGAGGATTTGCTTGACGCCAACCGGCTCATACTCGACGACTTGAAACCAGACGTGAGAGTCCAAACCAAGGCAAGGATTCATGGAAGGGTCGTCATCGGGGAGGGAAGCGAGATAGACGAGAACACGGTCATAAAGGGTCCCGTAATAATCGGTAGAAACGTCAGAATCAGGAACTCATACATAGGGCCGTACACCAGCATCGGTGACAACGTCATCATCGAGAACACAGAGATAGAAGACTCAATAGTCCTCCCGGACAGTGAAATCCGGAACGCAGGCAGAATCGTCGAAAGCGTCATCGGCAGGGGTGTTAAGATTCTAAAGGGCAACACACACCCCCTTGGAAAGAAACTCGTCGTTGGTGACAATTCAAGGATAATACTGTGAGGTGGAAGGATGAAACTCCTTGTAACCGGCGGAATGGGCTTCATAGGAAGCAACTTCATCCGCTACGTCCTTAAAGAGCATTCTGACTGGGAGATAATCAACCTTGACAAACTCGGCTATGGTTCGAACCCAGCCAACCTAAGAGACCTTGAAGACGACCCTCGCTACACCTTTGTGAAGGGTGATATAGCGGACTTCGAACTCATGAAAGGGCTCGTAAAGCAGGTTGACGCTGTCGTAAACTTTGCCGCTGAAAGCCACGTGGACAGGAGCATCTCAAGTCCCGACCACTTCCTCAGAAGCAATGTGATTGGGGTTTATACAATCCTTGAGGCAATACGAAAGGAGAACCCAGAGGTGAGACTCGTCCATATAAGCACAGATGAGGTCTACGGAGACATACTGAAGGGTTCATTTAGAGAAGAGGACGCGCTGAAGCCCTCATCCCCATACTCAGCGACGAAGGCGGCGGCCGATTCCTTAGTCCTTGGGTGGGCGAGAACTTACAATCTGAACGCATCAATAACCCGCTGTACCAACAACTACGGCCCATACCAGTTTCCAGAGAAGCTCATACCAAAGACGATAATAAGGGCGAGCATGGGGCTCAAAGTTCCAATCTATGGAACTGGCCAGAATGTGAGGGACTGGATTTACGTGGAGGACCATGTGAGAGCCGTCGAGAGAGTTCTACTGAAGGGCGAACCAAGGGAAATCTACAACGTTTCTGCCGGAGAGGAGAAAACGAACCTTGAAGTCGTCAAGACAATTCTCAGGCTTCTCGGCAAGGATGAATCACTCATAGAGTTCGTTGAAGACAGGCCCGGACACGATTTGAGGTACTCCCTTGATTCATGGAAAATAACGAGGGACTTAAAGTGGCGTCCAAAAGTGAGCTTCGAGGAGGGCATACATCTGACGGTTGAGTGGTACTTGAAAAACGAGGAATGGTGGAGACCGCTGGTCAATGAGAGGGTCCTCCACCCGACGCCCTGGAAGCTGGGGTGGTGAGGATGCCCTTCGAGTTCGAGAGGCTTGAAATCCAAGACGTTATACTAATCAAACCGAAAGTCTTTGGTGATGAAAGGGGCTTTTTCATGGAGACATACAAAAAGCCGGACTTTGAGCGGGCAGGTATTCATGAAGAGTTCGTTCAAGATAACCAGTCCCACTCTCGTTACGGCGTGTTAAGAGGTCTCCACTTCCAGCGCGAACCCTACGCTCAAGCGAAAATAGTGCGGGTCGTTAGGGGAGTAATCTACGATGTGGTCGTTGACTTACGAAAGAACTCACCAACGTTTGGAAAGTGGGTGGGAGTTATCTTATCAGAGTTCAACAAATGGCAACTCTATATTCCCCGGGGCTTCGCCCACGGTTTTGTCGTGCTAAGCGATGTTGCAGATGTTGTTTACAAGGTGGACAACGTTTACGCTCCCGACCACGAGGGAGGTATTATCTGGAACGACCCCGAACTTGGCATAGACTGGCCAGTAGATGAACCAATAGTCTCAGAGAAGGACAAAAAATGGCCGACGCTGAAAGAGGCCATCAAGAAGGGCTGGGTGTTCTGAGGTGATGCTATGAGGGTTGCAATCATAGGGGCAAACGGCCAGCTTGGAAGTGACCTTGCAGAAGTTTTCAAGAAGAAAGGCTTTGATGTTATTCCTTTAACCCATAAAGACCTTGATGTTGCCGTTGCTGAGAGCCTGCGAATTTTAAAGGAGGTTAAACCTGACATAATTGTAAACACCGCCGCCTATGTTCGAGTGGACGATGCCGAGGTCTACCCAGAGAAAGCTTTCGCCGTCAACGCGATAGGCGCGCTGAACGTTGCAAGGATTGCGGATGAGATAAACGCAGTAAATGTTTACATTAGCACAGACTATGTCTTCGACGGGAAAAAAGGAAGCCCCTACATCGAAAAAGATGCCCCAAACCCCATAAATGTCTACGGAACGAGTAAGCTTGCAGGCGAAGTTTTCACACGGAACTACTCACACAGACACTACATCATAAGGGTGGCAAGCCTCTATGGTAAAGCGGGGGCAAGAGGAAAAGGCGGGAACTTCGTAAACTGGGTCATCGAAAAGGCAAAGCACGGGGAGAATCTTAGGGTAGTAGTAGACCAGGTTATGAGCCCCACCCATACCCGAGATGTTGCAGAGACCCTTGCGAAACTTTTGGGGCGTGAACCTCCGTATGGAATCTATCACATGGTGAACGAGGGATATTGCTCATGGTATGAGTTCACCAAAACAATATTTGATATTCTCGGCTGGGATGTTGAGATAGAGCCGATAAAGTCGAGCGAGCTGAATAGACTCGCGAAGAGACCAAGGTTCTCAGCACTGGAAAACAGAAGACTCCATGAGCTCGGCCTAAGGATGCCGGACTGGAGGCAGGGATTAATCAGATATCTAAAAACGATAGGCCTACCCTAGCTTCCGTAAACGTTTCACTAACAATTGACGTTTTAAAAATTGAACAACAGCTTTTTTCATTTCGCTCACAATATTGGGAGTTATAGAGATTGAGGGGTCATACGAGATTATGTCTTCAAATTTCCAATTAGTCACATTGAATATTCCTTTAAAAGTCCGATAGTATACCGCAATCCTGTACTTCTCAAGGTGCATGATATTTTTGAGTTCAGTGGTGTTATTGGGGATTACTTTCCCAGCTATTCCATAGGACTCAGAGAATACTACATCAGAAAAGAGGACCTCATCAGATACTCCCTTCTTGTTCATAGCAATATTCACTGTGAGAGATTTTAAAGAATTTAAACTTATCCACTTCCATTCATCATCGATACAGTTGGAGGTGTGGACATCCATAAAGGAAGGATATTTTATGAGTAGAGGAACCCTTAGCAACTCATCATACAGAAAATTACCATGGCCAATCCTACCATGTTCCCCCAATAGTTGTCCGTGGTCACTGGTCACCACTATAAGTGAGTTGTCAAAAATGTCATGACTCTCGAGAACGTGCAATAAAGATGATAACTTGTGAACTAAATATTTGGCTTGAGTATCATATCGAATCCGCCATTTAGTTGCAAATCCTTGGTCGAGGTTACCGGTTTTTAGGTGCTCTGATAGAACACTTAAATTGTCGTTCACGAGATACGGTTCGTGCATCTCAATTGTGTTTATAAAGACGAAGTTGTTATAGTATTTTGAATGCCCCAACCTGTCCAGATAACTATCCAAGTTCTTCGTTATAGAGGTTATTCCTTTTTCAATGGGCCAATGTTTTATCAATGCCATAATATAGGGATAGCTACGATTTAGGGAATATTGAAGGGCGCTTTTAAGGAGCAATTTGTACTTCCTACGTGAAAACAGATACATTGCCACTGAATGAATATCCTGGTACACACTAAACAAATCGGATATAACTTTTCGTTCAGATTGGGAGAGAATCGATGGGACCGTCATTGGAGGAGAATAATACACATAGTCAAATCCTTTAAACCCAAATTCAGGATGTACAAAAAAATTAGCCGTTAAAAGGGCTGTAGTATACCCAGCTCTTCTCAGTTTGAATGTTAAAAGGGAATCACCCTGTACCAACTTAACATGTGGTATCTTCTTGGTGCGAGTTTCATGAGCCCTATGAAATGAGGGATATAAACCTGTCAGCATAGAGGCATGACTTGGAATCGTCCAAGGGGATGGAGCTATAGCATGAGTGTAATTCACAAAACCCATTTTCTCAAGTGTCCGTTCAATATTTTCCGAGTAATCCTTCCGGAGGGTATCCAAAACTATTATGAAAATATTGGGGCGTTTCTTCAAAGTCACGTCCCCCTTTTAAGTTGTCAATTCTCATGAGTGGATTCAAAAAGTTCTTCTCTAACAACATACGTCCATTTACCCCAGAGAGGTCTAATCAGCTCTGGTAGAGGTGGCTGTCCTATATATTTTTCAATCTTGCGATTACCATACCAAGACCAGGTGGTATCAACAATTTCTTTTGCGACAATCTCCCAAAAAGCACTCCAATCTTTAACGAACTTAAGCTTTGAAAGGACCTTGTCATATGGGCTCCAATCGTAGTTCCGGTAGAATTTTTTATGCTCCTCAATACGAGTTATATAGTTACCAGGGAATATAGCATAGTAATGATACACCGGAACGGGGACATAGGCGTAATGTATTGAATTCAAAACACCGTAGGGGTGTCTTAAATTCCTAAGAACCAATTTTGCTATCCCCTTAAATGTAAATTTAAAGCCAGAACTATCACCTCCAAGGAAAACATCTCCTGTGTTTCTCGCAAATGTAGGTGCCCACAATTCTGGTTTTACTATCCAATCACCAACAAAGTACAAGTAGGGAATGAAAAATATATCGACCTGGGGTTTTGCTTTAGCCAGGAACAGTAAAGTTTCAATGGTCGATTTATCAAAAACATGATCGGGGTCAAGTTTTAAGATATAATCCCCCGAACTTTCCTGGATAGCTTCATTAAGAAGCCTCGCAAATAGTTCTCCCATACTACTTTTGGTCGTCCACCTTGTGCGTTTTATTATAAGCTTGTCATTATAATGCTCTTCCAATCTCTTTAAAATTTGGTACGTGCCATCCGTGCTATATCCCTCGCAAACAATGAATTCATCACAATACTCTATTACCGAAAGAATAGCTTCAACAAATGGGTACCCCTGTGAAATCAAATTTCTTGCAAGCATGATACAAGAAAGTTTTAGATTGCCTGTAGCTCCAGTCATTGTTCCTCACCGACCAATGAACTCAAGGACGGTATTGGCAATGGACTCAACTTCTCCATTACTTAGCCAGGGATACATCGGCAAAGAGAGGACTTCTGAACTGATACGCTCTGTAATGGGAAGCCTGACCCTATACCCCAACTCCAAGTACGCTTTTTGGAGGTGAACCGGAACGGGGTAGTGTATTTGAGTTTTTATTCCTTTTTCCGAGAGGTATTGCTGAAGTTTATCCCTGTTCTTATGTCGGATGACGTAGAGATGGTAAACATGCTTTGCCCATTCTTTTTCGGAAGGGGTGATAACATCAGAATTGTCTAAAAGTTCACTATATAACTTTGCAATTTTTCTCCTTTTTTCGTTCCATTGGTCAAGGTACTTCAGTTTTATCCGAAGAACTGCGGCTTGGATTTCATCAAGTCTACTATTAACACCAACGAAATCGTGGTAATACTTTTTAGGGGAACCATAATTTCTCATCATCCTTAACTTATCAGCAAGTTCTGCATCATTCGTCACTATAGCACCTGCATCACCATATGCCCCAAGATTTTTTGTTGGGTAAAAACTAAAGCAAGCCAAGTGCCCAAAGGTACCAACTTTTTTACCCTTATATTCAGCCCCATGAGCCTGACTTGCATCCTCAATAACATACAACCCATACTCTTCAGCGAGTTCCATTATAGGTTCCATATCGGCAGGATGACCATACAGATGAACTGGAATTATAGCTTTTGTCTTAGGAGTTATGGATTTTTCAAGTTGGTCAACATCAATCGTGTACGTCTCAGGGTCGATATCAACAAAAACTACCCGTGCACCGTTTCGAACTATGGCATCAACGGTGGAAATGAAAGTATGAGAAACTGTAATTACTTCATCACCTGAGTGTATACCCAGAGCCTTAACAGCAAGATAAAGTGCATCAGACCCAGAGTTAACACCGATAGCATATTTAACCCCAAGATAATCCGCAAATTCTTTTTCAAATTGGTTGAGTTCATTCCCCAAGATAAACCATCCACTTTCAATGACCCTTTGAATAGCACGTAGTATCTCGTCACCAATCTCTTGGTATTCCCTCTTGAGGTCCACAAAGGGTATCATCTGAGTCTCACCACAATCTCGTTACCATCAGTGTCTTTAATCTTTTTGTATTCTTTACCACAACTACACTTTGCTATGCCGTTCTCATCGAAGTTAAGGTCCTTCCCACATTCACAAACCCATCCTTTAATCCTAGCTGGCACTCCATAAACCAGTGCATAATCTGGGACATCTTTTGTAACAACGGAACCCGCCCCCACCATAGCCCACTTACCGATAGTTACCCCACATATTATAGTGGCGTTAGCCCCGATACTAGCCCCCTCTTTAATGTACGTTTTAGTAAATTCTGGTGGATACTGTTTACTCCTTGGGCGGGGGTCATTAGTAAACGTTGCATTTGGGCCAATGAAAACATTATTATCAATTCTAACTCCATCCCATAACTGAACGCCATTTTTTATGGTAACATTATCCCCAACTACGACATCATTCTCGATGAAAACATTATCGCATATATTACAATTTTTCCCGATTCTTGCGCCAGGGAGAATATGAACAAATGCCCAAACTCGAGTTCCACTTCCAATATTTTCAGTTTCAACCAAAGCATTAGGGTGTATAAACACTCCACGGGATTCAAGAGTCCTATGAATCTGCTTTATTTTTTCCGTATAATCTTGATATTTTTTCTTCAACTCTTCTATCTGACTCATTCCAAAATCCCTCCCTTACCTTCTTTTGAAACTCTTCAAAATCCCGGATATAATCAGATTCATTATAAAACTCAGACGCGAGAACCAAAGCAACAGCATTCGAAGAAAAATCAACAAGCTCCCTCCACATCCCAGGGGGAATATACAAACCATAGTGGGGACGGTTCAAAAAGAAGTCCTTTTGGGAGTATCCATCATGGATAATGACGCGAAAGCTCCCACTCATAGAGATTATTACCTGCTCAAGTGCGATATGAGCATGTCCCCCTCTTATAGCGCCGGTAGGAACATCATAGAGGTAATAAATTCTTTTTATCTCAAAGGGGACATGCCTCATTTGTTCAATGAATGTTAAATTCCCCCTATAATCATGCACAATGGGAAACTCTATAATCCTACATAAATCCAACCGAGACATGGGATTCACCCTAAAATCCTTCTTATTAACATTGGGATTCTAATACAAAAGTCTCTTATAAAAACTACGGTTTAAATTCTAACTTAGCCTATGCAAATGCAATGTTAAATATAACGGAATACAAACATTTTTAACTTGAGTATACGGCAGATAAAACAATGGGAAGACACAGGGTCTCTGTGATAATCCTCAATTGGAACAGCTGGAAGACCACTATTGAAGCCGTTGAGTCAGTTTATACCTCCCATTTCCGTAGCTATGACGTCATAGTAGTAGACAACGCATCCACTGATAATTCAGTCAATAGGATTGAGAAATACGCCCAAGAAAGGAAACCCCCAATTAGCGTCTTTAAGCTCTCAGAGGAGGACGCCAAAAAAGGTAAGTTCAACAAGCATAGATACGAAAAATTAGACCCCAACAGAAGACTTATCCTGATAAAAAACAGAGAAAATTATGGATTTGGCGGAGGAAACAATGTCGGAATAAAGTTTGCTCTAAGTGTTCTGAATGCAGACTACATACTTCTCCTCAATGATGACGCACTCATAACACCTGAAACAATTACGAAGTTGGTCCAAACATCAGAACGCACACACGCAGGTGCAGTTGCCCCCAAAATCCTCTGGGCAAGGAATCCCGAGTTGATTGACAGTGCAGGGGGAGAATATTCAAAGAACGGATACAGCTTTGATAGGGGAAAATTCAGACCCAAAACAGAATTTTCAACAAAAGAAGAAGTCCCAACATTATGTGCGGCCTGCGCCTTGTACTCTTCTAAGGCATTACTTGAAGCAGGGCTGTTCAATGATAGGTTATTCTTCCTATACTACGAAGACACAGACCTTGCATCAAGAATAAGATGGGCGGGATTCCCATTAATCTACGAACCCTCTGCAATAGCTTACCACTATGGAGGAAAAAGCACGGGGGGACTTGAAGTAAGCGACCTTGCCGTTTCCCATTCTCTCAAGGGGCATCTTATTTGCGCATTTCTGAATCTTCCCAGGAGGTATGCCCCCCTATATATCCTCGGTAACGTGCTCTATGCAGTATACAACGTAGTTCTAAGAGGAAAAGTTAAAGCAGTAGTGAAGGGATACACAATGCTATTCCGCATCCTTCCAGAGATGTTCCGAGAAAAAAAGCGAATACAAAAACGCATCACTGAAGAAGAGTTTTCAAAGCTTCTAACTTTGAAATGGAGAGTTTCTTAAGGAATTTTTTATCAAGACACATTTTATCAAGAATATTCGCGAAATTAGCATGTGACACTACCACGCACCGCCCCTTAACTTCCCCCGGTATCTCTGCATCCTCAAAAACGATAACGGGCTTTTCCCTGGCGAGGGCCTCAACAATCGGCAGGCCCCAGCCCTCGTATTTTGACGCATGAACGTAGACATCGAGCGAGTCATAGAACTCAACCAGCTCCTCATCGGGTATGAAACCGAGGAGTTTTATCCGCTCATCGCCTTCGGCCAGCTTTTTAACGCGCTCGAACTCTTCCCCGGTTCCGGCCAAGAGAAGTCTGGCGTTCGGATTGTCCCACTGCTTGAACAGTTCAACTAGAAGGGCGTGCCTCTTGTGGTAGTCCATCCTCGAGATGTATCCCACCATGAACTTCCCCTTCTCCCTGAACTTCCCGGCATGGGGTGGTTCAATGAGAAAGCGCTCGTCTATCGGCTGGTGAACGACCTTTATCTTATCCTCTGAAATACCCGCGAAGCGGACCAAATCGACCTTCGTCAGGTGGGAGACTGCGTAAACCACGTCGCATTTCCTCGCCGAGATAAGACCGAGGCGAATGAAGAGGCGCTCGAAGAGGCCTTTGAATCCCTTCCTCGGGTGCTTCAGGGGGATTAAATCGTGTATCGTGACCCGCTTTTCCGCCTTCGGCTTGAAGAACGGGAGCGTTATACCCTCTATAACGCCGACGGCATGGTAGGCATCGCATTTCGAACGGACGAGCCAGAGGGGAACCCTGAAGAACTGCCAGAGGAAGTACGAAAACCTCTCGCCGGGCGACAGCTCGACCTCGTGCCCCTCCCGCTCGAGGGTCCTGATTAAGTTCCTTGTGTAGACGGCGATTCCTCCAGCTTTGGTGCTCAAGCGCCGGACTATCAGGCAGACCTTCATTCAACCACCCCGTAGACCGTGAGAAGCTCCCTAACAATCTCGTCCCAGTCATAGTGTTCGGCATTCCCCTTCGCGATTCTCCCCAGCCTTGAAGAGTTCTCATGAGCGAGCATCAGCGCCCGGGAGAAGGATTCCTCCTCCAGAGGAACGACGAAGCCCGTTTTGCCGTCCTCAACAAGGTGCATCGAGGCGTTCATAGGGTGCTCAACGGTTACCACAGGGAGACCAGAGGCCATCGCCTCGAGGACGACCATGCCGAAGCCCTCCCTCCGCGAGGGAAACGCGAAGACCTTTGAGGCCTTCATGAGGGCAATAACGTCTTCGTAATCCTTCAAAAAGCCCGTGAAGGTGACGTTATCATCGATTCCAAGTTCCCGGGCGAGGAGTTCAAGCTTTCCCCGTTCGGGGCCGTCACCGGCTATGATTGCCCTGAAGTCTGGGAACTCATTTTTAAGCAGAGCCAGAGAGCGTAGGAGGAAGTCAACGCCCTTCTCGGGTATTAATCTGCCAACGAAGAGGAAATCCGACTCCAGATTCGAGTGCTTTACCGAACGAATAAGATTGAGGTCTATGCCGTTGGGAACGAGGTAAACCGGCTTCCTGAGACCGGCGTTTAAGAGGTCGAGCCTCGTCTTCTGGGAGACGGAAACGTGCCTTTCAAAGGAGAAAAGGCCCCTCTCGAGGGTTTTCCCGAGGAGACCGGCCCGGCCGAGGTAGTCGAGCCAATAATCACCCCAGAACTCGTGCCAGGTTATGAGGACGTTCTCCATGCCAAGGAGCCCGAGGGAGTACGCGGGGAGATAAGGACTCGCCTGGCAGTCAACGACATCAAAGCGCTCGCCCTTGAGCCGGGAGACGAGTGAGAGCGAGTGGAGCAGTGGAGGGAGAATTGAACGTCTTCCACCTGAGTACAGGTTGTCGACACGAACGGTACCGTGGTAGTGAATCCCCTCGCGCTCGATATCATTCGCCCCATCCCAGTGTTTGTAGCCGTAGACGTGGACCTCATGAGAACTGGCCAACCGCCTAGCCAGCTCATAAATCCGCTTCTCAACACCCCCTTTAACCCAGGGGTAGACCACGTCATAGACGAAGGCTATTCTGAGGCTCTCCATCGCCACATGGTTGTCCGCTAACGTTTATAAGACCATCTAATGAAGTTAGCCCAGCGGAAAAAGGGTGTTGAACCATGGTGAGCACCGCGGTCATAGTAGTAGTCGCACTCACGGCATTCTGGCTGGTTCTGTACTCCCTGTTTGGAAAGAAGGAGATAGACCCCGAAACAGGGGAACCGATAGAGAAGGAAGAAGGGCTGAGCGTTGACTTTCTCGTGGCGATGTGGAGGACCAAAAGGCTCCTTGGATTCATAGACAGGATTTCCAGAATAAACCCCCGGTTCTGGAAGGTCTACGGCGACATAGGGGTAGCCCTCGGCTACATGGGCATGGCCTTCGTCTTCTACGCACTTCTCAAGACCGCGGTTGAGACCCTCAAGACCAAAACAAGCCCCTCCGGAGTTCAGCTCGTGATTCCAGGCGTTACAATTCCCCTCTGGTACGGCCTTATCGGCCTCGCGGTCGTTATGGTCGTGCACGAGCTCAGCCACGGCGTCGTCGCGAGGGCAGAGAAGCTCCCGTTAAAGTCCGTCGGTCTGGTTCTCCTCGCTGTGATTCCCGGTGCCTTCGTCGAGCCCGACGAGGAAAAACTATCGAAGGCACCCCTCCGCTCTAGGCTCCGCGTCTACGGTGCCGGTTCAATGGCCAACGTCGTGACGGCAATCATTACGGCACTCATTCTGAGCTACGCAATAACCCCCATCCTCGTGCCAAACGGAATCCAAGTAAGTGATGTGATAAAGGGGGCCCCCGCCGACGGGGTTCTCCACAAGGGAGACGTAATAATCGCGATAAACGGGCAGAGCGTAAAGACCATGGACGAGTTCATATCCCTTATGAACAAGACGAAGCCAGGAGAAACGATAACGCTCACGGTTCTGCGAGACGGGAAGGAGTTGAACCTTAAACTGACCCTCGCCGAAAACCCTGATAACCCCGGTAAGGGATTCATAGGAATACGTCCAACCCAGTACGTGACCTCGAAGGTCGGGCACGACAACATAATCCTGCCACTGTTCTTCTCGCTCTACTGGATTTACATGCTCAACATAGGTATAGGCCTCATGAACCTCTTCCCACTGGTTCCCCTCGACGGTGGAAGGATGCTCGACGACGTGATAAAGGAGTACCTGCCCGAGAAGGTCGCGAGGCCAATAAGATACGCGACGATAGGAATCGGACTGTTCCTCCTGGCCCTGAACGTCCTGCCCGCGATACTCAATCTCGCAAGGTAGGCAGGATTTCCACCCTTCCCTTTTTGAACCTGAAGATTCCAGTTGATGGCTCGAAATCGGGGAGCAGGGACTTGACAACGTGGATGTTCTCGACGCCGGGCCTCTCCGTTGGCCGAAGTTCCACTATGTGTTCGGAGTACTGGGAGAGCCACGAGAGGAACCTTGGCGAAACCCGGTCCCTGTTTATGAGGAATATGTTGAGAACCTCCTCTCCCCCCGCACGCGGATAGCTCTCCTTTATTGCCATGTTCTTCTTTAGAATCCTCATCCCGGTGTCCTCGCCAAAGACCTCAACGAAACCGTCCATAGTCACAGTCAGACCGATTCTCTTGGGCCGGTTCGAAATTAGGGTCTTGTAGAGGGCCAGCATCTTGGGGAGGAACGTGCTACCGTCAACCTGTCCCACAGAGTACACGAAGGGTTCCCTCAGCTGAATCCCGTTGACGGAGCCGAAGACATCAACCACCGCCAGGCGGTCTTCCCTGCCGAGAGTCTGGAAACCGAAGCGAACCGCCATCGCATACTTCCTCAAAAGGCTGTATGGGAGGGAATAGTTTGTCACGACCCCATACCAGCCCCGTGCGAGAAACGCCTTGAACACCTCGACTCCGAGCGCCCATCCATAGGAACCCGTGTTGTAGACGATGAGAAGGATTCCGTCCTCGATTATGCCACCACCGAGCATCTCATCAAGGGCACCGAAACCCGTTCTAAAAACCTTGTATCCCATAACCTTCTCCCAATTGAAGGGGCACCCAACCTTTTTAAAAGCCTTTTCTTAGGGCAACCCATGCCAGCGGTCTGCTCCAAGTGCGGTCGTCCAGCGGTCTACCACGCGCGCTACACTGGTAGATACTACTGCCACAAGCACTTCAACGAGATGGTGGAGAAGAAGTTCAAGGAGACCGTCAAGAAGTACCGCCTCATAGAAAAGGGCGAGAGAATAGCGGTTGGAGTCAGCGGGGGAAAAGACAGCGTCGTTCTTATGCACCTTCTGGCGAAACTCCGCGAGAAGTTTCCGTTTGAACTCGTCGCGATAACCATAGACGAGGGAATAGCCGGTTACAGGCCCCCAAGCGTTGAGATAGCGAAGAGGAACGCGAAGAAGCTCGGAATAGAGCACCGCGTTTATTCCTTCAAGGAGTACATCGGATTCACCCTTGACGAGACGGTTGAGATAATGGGGAGCTTCGAGAAGAAGGAAAGGGTAGGTGCCTGCTCCTACTGCGGTGTCTGGAGGCGCTGGCTCCTCAACTACGCTTCCAAAGACGTCGGCGCCGACAAGCTGGCCGTGGGCCACAACCTCGACGACGAGGTTCAGATGTTCATAATGAACATCCTCAGGGGAGATATAGCAAGACTGGGGAGAACTGGCCCCTACTACGAGGAAATCCATCCAGAGCTCGTCCCGAGGATAAAGCCTCTCCGTGAGATTCCCGAGAAGGAGATTGTCCTCTACGCCGTTCTGAACAACATAGAAGTCGACCTGAGCGAGTGCCCCTACGCGGTCGAGGCTTTCAGAGCGGAAATACGCGACTGGCTCAACGAGATGGAGGAGAAACACCCTGGAACGAAGTACCAGATACTCAGGAGCTACGACAAGCTCTTCCCGCTGATAGCGAAGACCTACACAAAGAGGACGAGCGAGCTGAACCGCTGTAAGATATGTGGCCAGCCGACGACGGGCGAGATATGCAAGGCCTGCCAGTTCCGCCTTCAGGTCGAGAGGAAGGCGAGGGAAAAGGGGCTGACGTTCAGGGTTGAGTAGCAAGGGTTAAATACAATTGTAGTCAGTTTGTATTGGTGATTGCATGGCTGAGAGGGTGGAGTACCCGATTTCCGTCAGACTACCGGGCTACGTTGTCCGGAAGATAGACGAACTCGTCGAGAAAAGGGAATTCCGAAGTCGTTCTGACTTCATAAAGTTCGCCGTCACGTTCACACTCGGCCAGATGATGCTCGAAGAAGCGAAAGAACTGGCAAGGAGTCTCAGGGAAGAAGAAATCGGGGAGGAGAGTGAGGAGGCACGGGAGAGACTGAGAAGGGGAGAATTCAAGGATGAGGAGGAAGAAGTGAAAGAGATTCTCAGGGAGGTCGAGAGGGAGTACAAGAAGCTAATGGGTGCCGAGTAATGAAAGTCGTCATGGACACCAACGTCGTCCTTGGCGCAATGATAAAGTCAGATGGCCTCTCAGCGCTTCTCATAAAGGCACTCGATGGACGTTTCCTCGTGAATTACACGAGCGAAGAAGCCCTAACCGAGCTCAGCCTGAAGATGGGGATTCTGGCCGAGAAGGGAAAGCTATCAAGCGAATGGAAGCGAATTCTCGCCCGGTATCTGAAGGGCTCTGTAATTGTAGCGCCCTCGGTGAGGGTAAACCTCTCCAGAGACCCGGACGATAACAAGTGGCTTGAGATAGCGTACGAAGGAAAGGCCGAGTATATTTTGACATGGGACGACGACCTTCTGGCCCTGAGGGACGAGAACAAGGAATTAACGCTTCAAGACCACAAAATAAAAGTTCTCAAGCCGATAGAGTTCTACCATGAGATTCTAAAGAGATTCTGTTGAGAGGGGTACTATGATTATCGAGACGGCCGTTCCCTTTGATGAGCTTGAGGAGATAAGGGGAAAGAGCGGGGCGGGTGTCAGCTTGACACTCCTCGAAACCATCGAGAGGAACGGAATAACCCTTAGCCGGGTTCTCGTGGAAGGTCCTCCCACGGAAATCGAGCGCTTCATGGAGAAGCTCCGCCTGGCGAGGGCCGGCGGTTAGTTTGGGCCCCAAACTTCCGGGCGGGTATTTAAGGAGTTCATAGAACTTTTCTCGGGTGGGAACATGGAGGGGATAAGTGAAGCGCTAAGAGCCGTTGAGCGGGAGCTGAACCTCGCGAAGAAGGCCTACAACTCGATAGTCTACCTCTACTGGGCGGTAGCGTTCCCGGCCATCTACATTACCTCGGTGATTCTCTCAGCGTACGCCGGGATTTCAATCGAATCCACAACGGTTCTCCTCTCGGCCCTCGCGATACTGCTCTTTGCCGTGGAGGAGGGACGGGCCATAGGCAAGGTGCAGGAGATAGAGAAGGTTCTCGGGAGAAAAACGCCACTCAACCTGAGGTACCTCCTCGCCCAGCTCATCGTCTGGCCCGTAGTCATCGTGGCCGTGGGGTTGAAGGTTAATGAGGCCTGGCTTTCACCACTCCTCGCGATAGGCTCCGGAATGCTCGCCCTCGCAGTTATAGATTACGTTTTCCTCCGAAGGGGCTGGGATAAGGCCGTCATCGGGGCAACGATTCTGCTCCTCAGCGTTCCTTACGGAAGGGTATCCATCGCCAAGGGCGCGTACGCAACGCTCGTACTGTCTCTGGCCTTCGCGCTCGGCGCTTACCTGGTGCTCATGAAGGCTATGAGGGAGTGATATGCTCGAAAAGCTCGCGGGGCTCTCGAAGTCACCCCTCGGCAACCCCACGAGGTTAGCGATAGCCCTCTACCTGCTGTCAAGGGAGAGGGCAACGTTCTCGAGCCTGAGAAAAGCTTTGAACCTCACCGCGGGAAACCTTGAGTTCCACCTGAAGGCGCTTGAAGAGGCCGGAATCGTGAGGACCTACTACGGCTTTGGAAGGCGACCGAGGAAGTTCGTCGAGCTGACTGAGGAGGGGGTAGAAGAGCTGGGCGAGGCCCTCAGGGTCCTGAGGGAGGCAGTTAGGGACTAACCCCGCCTTTATCCTTCACGCTCCAGCCAATCTATCGGGCTTTACTGTTCTGCGCTTCAGAGAAACTTCACGTTATAAATAGACCGAACGCCAAGAAACAATGGGTGAGAAAAATGGAAGAGTTTAGGGAACTCAGAAACGTTCTGGAGAGGGTGGAAAGCAAGCTCCTCGCGAGCAGAAAAATCTACGGGGCGCTGAACTTCGCGGTGTGGCTCGCTGTGATGACGGGCTACTACGTTCTCGTAGTCCCGATGGAGGGAGGTTACGTCGAGTCCCTGCTCTACTGGCTCGTCGGGGCCATTGTAGCCATCTACGTCACGAAACGGGTGTGGGAGAGATACATTGCAGTTCTCGTCTCAGAAACCGGGGAAAAAAGCGGGATTGGTCTTAAAATCCTGCTCTCGTGGGCCGTTGGGAGCACGATTGGCTGGGGAATAATCCCCCGCCTCGGACTGACCACAAACACCAACGAGACCGTTGCCATCTCAATCCTGAGTTTCCTTGCCATCTCCCTCGCGGGTCAGACGCTGGCAACGGGTGACAGGGAGGAGATACCCGCGTTTCTCGTGCCGGCCCTGGGAACAATCCCGGCGGTGAAAATGGGCAACACGGCCCCCCTATGGGCCGGTTTCGTGGTGGCCCTCGGGTTCAGCCTCACGATAATCCTTTACCTCCACTCCGCCTTCAAAGCCATCGAGCGGTGATAGAATGGAATCCCCCAGGGAGCTGACGAAGAACCACGTTCTCGGAAATCCGATAAGGTTAGGAATAATGCTTTACCTACTCCCCCGGCGCAGGGTCCTCTTCAAGGAACTCCTCGAAATACTTGAGGTAACGCCAGGGAACCTTGACTCCCACCTGAGAGCGCTTGAGAAAGCCGGTTACGTAGAGCTCTACAAGGTCTTCGCGGACAGGCCGAGAACGGCCGTGAAACTCACGGAGAAAGGGGCCGAAGAAACGGGAAAGTACTTAAAGGCCCTTAAGGAGGTACTCAGCTCCGTTTAGTCTCCTCCTCGGCCTTCCTCTTGAGCTCTCTGATGCGCTCAATCCTGTACTCCTCCACCAGCTTGAGGAACTTCTCGGTTTCTCTCTCCTCGTCTTCCTTCCTCCAGCGCTCCAGTAGCTCATCGATAGCCCTCTCAAGGGTTTCGCGCTCAACAACCGCGAACTCGTCAACGCGCTTTACGTCAAGTTCTTCACTCGTGAAGAATGGCACGTGGGCCTCGCGGAGAACCTCCCTCACCGGCCCGGGAAGAGGCTTCTCGGTTATCAAAGCTTTAATTCCCTTCTCGACCAGCTCCTCGGCGATGGCCTTTCCGGCCCCGGCTGGATTGATTACAAAGAGAACGTCGCCCCTCCTCAGTCCGACCTCGCGCTCAATCCTCTCAAGTTCCCGCCAGCTGAGGACCCTTAGCACTTTCAGCGGAACCGCGCTACCGCGGATTTCGACCACGTTCATCCTCTTGACCTTGACCAAATCCCTGCTCAGCCTCTCGATTAGGACCTTCGCTTCCCTCAGCTGTTTCTCAAGGACCTCTATGCGCTTAACCTTCGCCTCAAGCTCCCTTTCGCGGAGAACTTTTCTCCTGACCTCCTCGTCGTAGTCCGCTATCCTGCGCTCAAGCCTCTCGATGGTTCTCCTCTGCTCGCGGATAATGCCCCTGAGCTCCTCGTTCTCCCTCTCAAGGAGCGCTATCCTCTCCTCAAGCTCGCGGATTTTCCTCACGTAGGGCCTGACGTCAACGCTCGGTTGCTCCTCGGGTTCTTCCTCTTCCCTCGGCCTCTCGCGCCTCGCAACCTTCTGCATGGCCTCGCCGAGGTTGTAGCCCTGAATCACTAAGGCTTTCACCTCGTCGGCCCTCTTGCTTAGACCAGCATCGCGGAGCTTTGCCTCGACGTGCTCAAGCTTGGGCTTTAGGCGGAGGTATGCCTTGTAGGCGGCTGCTAAGGCGTCGCGCTGGTGGTCGTCGTCAACCTTGATGCCGAGGCTCCTCAACAGCTCGTTCTTCTCCTCAACCCTTAAGCTCTCCCTCGGGACGAAGAGCTGGGCCTTGAAGGAGCGGGCTATCTTTTCGACGAAGCCCGGGGCCGGGGAAACGTCGGTCGCCACGATGACGGGGTGTCCTATCTCGCTTATGAACCTGAAGACCTCGCCGACAGGCATGTTCCTCTCGCTGTAAAGAGCCACCACGTTGCCGTTGAGGTCTATGACCGCTATTCCAACCGTTATGCCCGGGTCTATGCCAACGATGACGCTCCGCCTCTCCCTTACGGCCTCCTCACCCCTAAGCGGGGCGAAGCCAAGCTCTGCTCTCTCGACCGGGTAAATCCTGACCTCGACGTCGCCACCCCGCATAGGCCTCACGATTCCCGCCAGCTCCTCCCTGCTCGCGTAGATTCTGAACTCGCCCCTCGCCAGACCGTAGTCCTTCTCCTCGGTCTCGAGGTCAAAGGGAATGTCCGCTCTCTTCAACCTGTCCTCGATTTCCCTCACCTTGTCGCGGACGAGGTTGTGAACGCGCTTTCTATACCTGTCCTGGCTCCAGCCACCTTTCCCGTGGCTCCTACCCCTGGTTACCTTGACTATGACCTCATCCTCAAAGGCCAGAATCTCGTAGCCGACCCCTTTACTCGCGAGCAGGGCGGAGAGCTTGGCCTCTTCGTAGGGGTCGAACCTGTCGGTTGTTCTTATCCCGTGCTCCCTCGCGAGGCTCTGTAAGCTCCTCTGCTCGCCGGGTCTTCCCGTTACCTGGACAAGCTTCGTGCCCGGCGGGAGGGCGCGGAGAAACTTCCTCAAGTCCTCTCCGAGTTCGGTGACGCTGTCTATTGCAACAATATCAGGCCTCTTCGCCTGGATGAAGCGGATTAGCCTGTAGAGTGTGAACTCACCCTTTCGCTCAAGTTTCCCGTTGTACCAGCTCACGACCGCGAAGCGCTTCGGGTTCTCGCCGATGACGTCAAGGCCGATGATGAGAATGAGCACCACCCTCCACCGGAAGTGACGCGGGGGGCTTTTTAATGGTTTGGCCGACGGAGCTTGAGGTTTCACCAAAACCGTTATTTAGCCCTTGGGTTATATTCAACCCCGGGGTGATAGGGTGAAGATGCGCCTCGTCTTTGACAAAAAGTACGACATCGTGAGCGGGGAGTACATCGTCAGGGTCAGGGAACTCGACCTGGACGATGAGCTAAAGGCCATAGTCGACGGCTTCGACCCCAAGGTCAGGATTAGGGGCGAGGAGCTCGGCCTCAACGAGCTGACCGAGAAGGTCTTCAAGGCAGGCACGAGAGAGGACGCGGAGAAAATAATGAGTGAGATAAGGGGAGCCCTCGTCGAGACCTTCAGCTCACTCATAGCGAGGTTCAAGGAGGCCCAGAGCTTCAACGGCTCCGTCGTCTACGAGATTGACTTCAACGAGCTGTTCAAGGAGTAACGAGCATCTCCAGCGCTTTCCTTATCGCCTCGTTTATCGTCTCCTGCGCCATCGACGGCCTCGGCTTCTCGAGGGCCTGTGCGTGGCTGAAGGGCACGTGGATGAAGCCTGCTTTCGTTTCCATTCCAGCGACCGCTATCGTGTGTAGAGCGGTAAACATCGCGGTGTTGCAGACGTAGGTGCCAGCGGTATTAGAAACCCCCGCTGGAATTCCGGCCTTTCTCAGGGCTTTCACGACCTCTTTTATCGGTATAGTGGCGAAGTAAGCATCGGGAGCGCCCTCGAAGACCGGCTCGTCCTCCGGCTTAAACCCGTCGTTGTCCGGCATCGTCGAGTCCATCACGTTTATCGCGACCCTCTCCACCGTTACGTTCGGTCTTCCACCGGCCTGACCAGTCAGGAGAACAATGTCAGGCCTCTCCTTAGTGATTAGTCTCGGCAGAATCTCCCTGACGCGGTTAAAGGAAACCGGTAGCTGAACCTTCAGGAGCGTTGCACCGTTGAGTTCCTCGGGGAGTGCCTTAACGGCCTCCCACGATGGGTTTATCTCCTCACCACCGAAGGGCTCGAAGCCGGTAACCAGAACCTTCATGGGACCACCGGAAAGGGTAGGTTTTTAGGGTTTAAAAGCTACTCCGGACGAGGGGTGAGGATGAGGTACGACGTCCTAATCATCGGTGCCGGGCCCGTTGGCAATTATCTCGCTAACCTTCTCGCGAGGGACTACAGCGTCGCTGTCGTCGAGAGAAAGAACTCCTTCGGGGGAAAGGCCTGCACCGGCATAATCGGAGCCGAGAACTACGAGAAGCTCGGACTGCCGAAAAAAGCCATCCTGAACGAGCTCTATGGGGCAACTTTCTACTCGCGAATCCAGAGCTT
The DNA here is from genome assembly GCF_012027635.1 of Thermococcus sp. 21S9. NCBI lineage: Archaea > Methanobacteriati > Methanobacteriota > Thermococci > Thermococcales > Thermococcaceae > Thermococcus > Thermococcus sp. 21S9. Next base: position 733,911 of record NZ_SNUS01000001.1, on the reverse strand, counting down.
CTCGATTGGGAGGAAGAGTCCTCAAGCGTATCTCGTTGACAGAAAGACGCTTGAGCGGGAGCTCGCGAAGAGGGCTATGAAGAGGGGCGCCGATTACCTGATGAGCACGACCTTTAAGGGCTTCAAAAACGGGAAGGCTGTTCTCCAGCACCTCGGGGAGACGCTCGAGGTAAAGGCTGACTGTTACGTCGGGGCCGACGGCGTGAACAGCACGGTGGCGAAGGCGATGAGAGCGAAGACGAAGGCCGAGTTCCTCAGCGGTTACGAGGTTGAAGTTCTTGGCGAGTTTGAAAGGAAAAACGTCGAGGTCTGGGTGAACAAGGAGATAACGCCCGACTTCTTCGCGTGGGTCGCTCCAATAGACGGCGAAACGGCCAGAGTTGGAACCTTCGGGAGCATAGAGGCCCTGAACAGGTTTCTACGACTCAGAAGGTTAGAACCCACGAGGATTCTCGAGTTTAAGGCCGGAACCGTTGGCTTCGGCTGGAGGAAGCCCTGGGTGAGGGGCAACGTGGCACTCGTCGGTGATTCCGCCCTTCAGATAAAACCGACCACCGCTGGAGGGATAGTCTACGGGATGCTCTGCGCCGAGAGCCTGCGGAAGGCCTTACTCGAGGGCAGGCCCGAGAACTACTGGAGCCACTGCTCGTGGGTGAGGAGGCAGATAAGCTTCGGCCTCAGGTTCAGAAAACTCTTCCTCGGCCTCGACCAAGAGGCGATAGAGAGAATCTTCGAGGTCCTGGGGAGTGAAGAGGCGAGGGAGGTAATAGAAACCCAGGCGGACTTCGACGACCACCTGAGAACGGCCAAGGCTATACTCAAGAGGCCCAAGCTCCTCGCAAAGCTCATAAAGGTCAGCCCGAGCCTGATTAAAGCCCTGCTGTGAGGTGGGAGCATGAGGTGGAAGATGGGCCTTCAGGAGGAGTACTTAAAGGCGATAGCCGAGGGGAAGAAGCGGATTGAAGGCAGATTGTACGACGAGAAGAGGCAGGCCATAAAGCCGGGCGACGAGATAGTCTTCGAGAACAAGCTCGTCTGCGTCGTGAAGGACCTGAGAGTCTACTCATCCTTCAGGGAAATGCTGGAGAAAGAAGGATTGGAGAACGTCCTGCCGGGAGTGAAGAGCATTGAAGAGGGCGTCAAGGTCTACAGGCGCTTTTATTCCGAGGAGAAGGAGAAGAAGTACGGTGTGGTTGCGATAGAGGTCGAGCCAGTAGCGTGGATTGGTGAGCCGTTGGGATAGTAGCACAGTTTTTGATTTTTGAATTACGGGCAAAAAGAGGAAGTTGAGGAAAGACTCAAAGATACCTCTCCTTCACCCAGCGAATGAAGTAGTCCGGGTTCAGCTCCTCGCCGATGGCTTTCCTGAGGAGCTCCTTCGGCGGGTAAATGCTTCCCCAGCGGTGTATCTTCTCCCTCAGCCATGCCTTTATCGGCTCGAACTCCGCTTTAGCCACCTTGTCTTCGAAGTCCGGGATGTCCTTCTTCATGTGGTAGTAGAGCTGGCTCGCGAGGAGCGTTCCGATGCTGTAGGTCGGGAAGTAGCCTATCGTTCCGTGCGCCCAGTGGATGTCCTGGAGGATTCCCTCCGCATAGCTCTTAGGCCTTATTCCAAGGAGCTTCTCCATCTCCTCGTTCCAGAGCTCCGGTAAATCCTTCGCCTTAACGCCCTCGTTGAGCATCATTCTTTCAAGCTTGAAGCGTAGGAGTATGTGGAAGTTGTAGGTGACGACATCTGCTTCAGTCCTGATGAAGTCCGGGCGAACGATGTTGAAGTAGAGGTAGACGTCCTCCGGAGTGTAGCTGGCCATGAAGGGCAGGTTCTCCTTCAGGACGGGGTAGATTAGCCCCGCGAACTCTCTGCTCCTACCGATGATGTTCTCCCAGAACCTACTCTGGCTCTCGTGGATTCCAAGGGAGACGCCACCGGCTATGGGGCTGAACATGAAGCGCTCGTCCTGCTGGAGCTCGTAGAGGGCGTGACCGAACTCGTGGACCGTGCTAAGTATCGTCCTCCTGAAGTCGTAGCCCTCGTATCTGGTGGTTATCCTCACGTCTCTGATTCCGAACTCGGTCGTGAACGGGTGGGCGGAGACGTCCAGGCGGGAGCGGACGCCGAGCGGGAAGCCGAACTTCTGGAGAATCCAGAGGTTGACCTTCTCCATCTGCTCCCTCTCATACTTCTCCTTCTCAAGCGGGTGCTCCCTCGGGACCTTACCTTCTTCCATTATCTTCTCAAGGAGGGGCTTTAGCTCCTTCTCGAGCTTGTCGAACATCCTCTCGACTTCCTTGGTGGTGAGGCCCTCCTCGAACATGTCCAGAAGAGCGTCGTAGGGCTCGTCCTCGTAGCCGAGATAGTCAGCGGCGCGCTTCGCCAAATCGATTATCCTGTCGAGCCAAGGCTCGAACTTGGAGTAGTCGTTGGTCCCCTTAGCCTCCTCCCAGGCCTTCGTTGCCTGGCTCGTGACCTCGCTCATCTCCCTGAGGAACTCTGGCGGGAAGGCCTTGCTGATTCTTATCGAGCGGTCGAGAACCCTGACGACACCGCGCTCATACTCGTTGAGGCCCTCTATGCCCTTGGCCTTCTCGACGAGCTCGACGAAGTCCGGCTTGAGGAGGAACTCCTGGCTGAGAACCGAAAGCTCGCCCTGCGCAACGCTCCTCTCAAGGATTCCCTCTCTGGGCATGTTGACCTCCATGTCCCAGCCGAGCACGCTCTGCGCGTGGCCTATCGCCCAGATTCTCCTGTACTTGGCCAGAATCTCTTTAATCGTCTCGTTCTGGAAGACACTCTCCATAAACATCACCTGAGGATTTTGGAAGCCGAACTTTTTAACCTTTTTCGATGGACATCTAAACGGAGGTTGGAAGGGACTTACTCACCCCATTTCCGCAGTCGTTTGAGGACAACCGCGGTAACGGCGAGGATAACCATAAACCCGGGTCCGCAGATGGTTTTGGCCGTCGTTTTTCCAGGGGTTGTGCTCGTCGCAGTGGTGAAGTTCAAGTCAACCTTTGGAGGAACCGGCTGGGAAGTCACCTTAGCAGGTTTGAACAGAGGGTAGAACTTTCCGTTCACTCCTACAGAGAAGGGGACGTACGGGAGAACCCTTAGAATCTTTCTATTTTGAATCTCCAGGGTGCAGTTACAGCCCCAAGAGTAACCCAGGAATCCCGCTGGATAGCTCACCGTGAGGTTTCCGACTTTCACAGAAGTCCAGTTAATGGATACGTTCGGCACTTCAACGGGACTCACGTTCGGCCTGTTAAGAGACGCAGGGTTAAAGGTCGCGTTCTCAACGCTACCGTTCCAGAGGTGGAGCTTAAACCTCCAGAAGCCGTCTTCGAACTTCACCACTGGCTCTTCGGGATAGTCACCGAGGAAGTAAGGGCCGTCCTTAGAGACGTAGAAGAGGTAGTAGGAAACCAAGTTCGGGACGAGGGTGTTGTTAAGGGGCTTCCACGGGCGCGTTTTCGGACTGAGGACCTCGTAGTTAACAACGAGGATAACACCCCGCCGTCCCCGGTAAACACCGTCCACACGAAGCGCCGTGATGGGAAATTCAACGTTGGCGCTTCTGCAGACCGTCACGTTTGCAATTTCAACGTTCTTTGGGAACCAGTAGGCTTTTGCAGGGCCCGTAAAATCCTCCCGAGTTGTGTTCAAGTTCAGGTAGAGGAGCGTGATGTTCCTGACCTCGTCCCCCTTCCTAAGGGCAAAGTAAATCGGGAAGAGGCTTGAATTGACGACCTCTGTTGGACCCGGCGACCATTTCAGCGCGTCCCTGCTCATCGTTACCCAGACGTCGCTCACGTTAGCGAGGCCCCACTTCTCAAAGCTCGGAGACTGAAGTTCAATCCTCCAGCCGTCTATCTCATCGCTGAGCTTGCCCTCAGGAAGTTCGGACCATGTGATATTCGCGGGCTCCATGCAGAACCTGCGGGGGTCAAAGCGGTAAACGCCCGAAACCTCCTCCATGGGTGGATAGAAGGTTACGTTAAGGTACCAGCTTCCGTTTATGAAGCGTGCATCGTGAAGCGAAAGGTCCAGCAGTGAGCTGTACCTCCAGTAAATCTTAGTGAAGGCAGGCGTGAAGTTGAGAAGGTAAAGCTTAGAGCCGTCGAAGTAGAGGATGTACTCGCTTCCCCCGATGACCTCTCCCATCGTTGCGTTGGCACAGTCTATTCCGGAGAGTGGAGGACAGTAGGGCCAGTAAGAGAGAAACAGTAGGGGTATGAGGGCATCACTTCCATTGGACATCACGGCGTACTTAACCTCATCAACCTCCTGGCCCGAAACGAGTCCAGGGACGACGAGTAACAGCAAAGTGACGACGGCGATATATACTCCCCATCGGGACACTCTACCACCCCCTCAAGATCCTCACCGTTAACAAACCAAGAACTGCCAAGAGGGCTACAAATCCAGGCCCGCAGATGCTCTTTTTGCTCATATTCTCAACCACGGAGTTAGCAGTTGAGCTGGTAGTATTCGCACCACCTTTAGCGCAGACGAACTTTTCCAAATCCACAAATTTAGGTGAGCGGACGGTTTTGTTATCTGCAACAAAAAGTACGGGAATGTCCTCAACACCTTCCCCCGCGGGAACTTTGATTGCTCCCCTGTTAACCAGAACGAGTCCATGTTCTGCCTTAAACGCTTCCAGCTTCAGAACCGAAGCATTGACCCCACCCGGTAGCACGAGGGAGTAACTCCCTCCCAACCTGAAGTGAACCGTTCCGTTCTCAATCCTCACGGGAACGCCGGTTAAAGAACCGCCGGGGATTTTGTAGTCGGAGACGTTCCAGATGAACATATTGCAGGTGTTTATCTTTGTCCCGTTGGGATACGAAACGATTCTACACGTTGAAACGTTTTCAAAACAGGCCCCATTGAACCGGTAGAGCGCCTTCACGGTCACGTTCTTGAGGAGCGTAAAGTTGTGGGGCACGCCTTCAATCGTGATTGTCACATTTTTGTACGGGACGTGGGTTCTTTTGACGGTTAGAACGTAGAGTGTCCCGTTCACGAAACCAGGGAAGGTTTCCCGGCCGATGTCAATGCCCCCAAGAAAGACGGCCTTGTCCCCATCGGTAAGGATGTAATATTCACTCGGCACCCCTATCATCACGGGCGTCCACTCCCCCGCTATCATCTCGCAGGTGTACGTGTTCTCTCCGATTCCAAGGAGAAGCCAGCCGTCGATAATGCTGATTGAATCCACGGAATAAATTTTGTACGGCGAGCAATCGGCTGAGACGGCCGGGAGAAAAAGCAGTGAGAACACAAGGATTACCAAGACCACGTTGGAAATGACTTTTGACATGCCTCCCACCAAATCTCACATGGCTTCCAGGGTTTCACACGAACCATTGACAAGATAATCAAAGCTCCTAAAAAGCTTTTGGTTACACTAAATCCCAACAGACAACTCAATACGTTTTATATTTTGTCCATTTAATTGTGTAGTAACCACTTACCACTGCCAAAACTCCACCGTTTGGCTTAAAACCCAAGGCGACATAACCCTTTCAATCGAATGAAGGTGGTGGTAGAATGGTCGAGCTCGTTGTCCTCGGTCACGTTTCGATAGACACGATAGTCTTCCCGGGCGGAGGGAGAATCGAGATGCCCGGCGGGGCCGCGGCGGCCGTTGCTACCTCAGCCTCTCTCGCCGGCGCTAAAGTTGGCCTCGTCACGAAAGTCGGCGAGGATTTTCCGCGGGAGTGGCTTGAAAAACTGGCTCAATACGTTGACATCAGAGGAGTTCAAATCCTGCCCGGAAAGACCATTCACATCTGGGTTATCTACAAACCCGACGGAAGCGTCGAGTCGCCGGTCGAGATGGGCGTTGCGGAGAGAATGGGTGAGACGCCAATTCCTGGGGACTACCTTAAGGCAAAAATCTTCCACGTGGCCCCGATTCCGCCCGAGGAGCAGTTGAAGGTCCTTGAGAGGCTGGAAGGAAAGAAGGTGAGCCTTGACTTCAACCCGACCTACTACGAGGACTACCGGAGAAAGCCCGGCCTCGTGAGGGAGCTCGTCTCGAGGAGCTACATGGTTTCGCCCAACGAGAAGGAGGCGAAGCTAATCACAGGACTCGATGACGTCAGGAAATCCGCCGAGGAGCTGTACTCCTGGGGGGCGGAGCTGGTTGTGATAACGAGAGGAGAGAAAGGAGTCCTGATTTACGACGGAGATTTCCACGAGTTTCCGGCACTTCCCGTTGAGGGGGAAATTGACCCCACCGGCGCCGGCGATGCCTTCGCAGGGGGCTTTCTGGCAGGGCTCGTAAAGGGGAGGGCCCTGGACGAGTGTGCGCGAATGGGCCTTGAGCGGGCGCGGGAGGTTTTGAAGAAGAGGGGAAGCTGGAGCATCAGCGTCTGACGACTATGTAGAAGAGAACGTAGAGTAGAACCATAAAGATTGCCGCAAGGGTTGTGTTCACAAAGCTCGGTGTGTAGATGGACAGCAGGTAGGCGAAGTAATAAATCGGCACCGCGAGGAGCGTTCCCCCCAGGAGAACCAGGTAATGACTTATGGGCGCGTTCCTCCTGGCAAGGTAGAGGGATTCAACGTACTGGATGGCAAAGATTATGGTCAACAGTCCGATAAAACCACCCAGAGAGCGATAAACCAGGAGAACGCCCAGAGAGGCGAGCGCAAAGTAACCGGCCGGTTCCCAAAGGGGTGCCACCAGGGAAAGGCCGAGTACCAGGAGGAACTCAAAGCCCGGACCGAAGTCCAAGTAGACGAAGAACGCGAACAGTGAAAGTACGCCGGCTGAAAGGAGTTTCCTAATCATTTGCCGAGCACCTCCGCGATTGCAGCTTTGAGTGGCTTTCTCAGGTCCCAGTCAATGATAATCCCGTATCCCGCGAGGCTCCTGAGAATGGCCTTCCTCTTGAGCTGAACGAGTTCCATCGCAAACTTCTCCTCTTCACTTTTTGGCTCGTACAGGGTGTTGGGATTGGGGCTTATCACGACAACGTTGTAGCCGTAGCGGGCGAGGATTTTCAAGGCTTCCCTGCTCTCCTCGGTCAGGAGGGGCGAGAAGTAAACTATCTGGGCCCTCGGCGGGAGGGAGGTCTTCACGAGGTGCTCAACCTGGTAGGCGATGTAGTTGTTCTCGTCCGGCTGGGCGGTGCTGAGAAAATCTATGCACTTGAAGAAGTGCCTCTTGCCGTAGTCAACGCGAACCCACAGGGGAATCCTCTCGGCGAGGAGAAGGCCGAAACTCGTGCCGTCGTTCAGGGCGTTGAGCATGAGCGAAGCGGCCGCCCGGACCATATGGTCAAAGACGGGCTTGTTGAGCTTTGAGCCATCGACGACGAAGACGACATCAACCTTTCTCTCGCTCTCAAACTCGTTCACCATTATCTTGCCGGTTCTCGCGGTGGCTTTCCAGTTGATGACCTTGAGCGGGTCGCCGGGCTGGTATTCTCTAATCGCGTGGAACTCGAGACCACCCCCGATGAGGGGAGACGGGAGCGGTCCTATCGTTATTTTAGTTCCCTTGGTAGAGTAGGGCGTCTGGACATCGTAAAGGATTGGAACTCCGACTATCTCCGTGAAGTGGTCAACGAACCTGTCGGATGAGAAGAAGCCAAAGGGGTCGCGGTACGACACGTGAAAGCCCTCAAACCTGTGGATTCCCCTTTTAATCTTGACCCGATACTTCAGAACCCCCTCCTCACCCGGCTCCAGGGAGAACACCTTTTCTGGCTTTCCAATCACCTCAAGGTCTGGGACGAGGTCACGAACGTAGAGGTAGTCCACCTTGAAGTCGGTCTTCACGTGAACCTCTACCTCAACTTCCTGGCCCTCAAGAAAGCGGTTGTGGGGGACGACACGCCACAGTTCCACGGTTCCAGTCGGCTTGAAGAACAGGTATGAAACAGACAGGAGTGTGAGGTAGGGGAGCACGAGGTAAACGAGGCTCCAGCGGAGGAGAAGGAACGAAACGATTGGGATAACCCAGAGGGCAATCAGGTAAAAGGCGAGCTTTGGAGTGGGGGAAACCTCAGGCTTCTCATCTTCCTCCCCGACGGGAACCACTGACGGCCAATACGGAAATCCCCCGAAGCCTACCATGCCTACCCCTCACTCGAACTTGGGAACCGGAACCTTCTCAAGGAGCTTTTCCATTACCTGCTCCTGCGACACCTTCGTGTACCAGAGCTCGCGCTTGAGAATGAGCCTGTGACTCAAAGCCGGGACGGCGACGGCTTTCACGTCGTCGGGAATCACGTAATCCCTGCCCTCAATCGCGGCGTAGGCTCTGGAAAGCTTCATTAAGGCAAGGCTTCCCCTCGGGGAGGCTCCAATCTCGATGCTCCTCTTGTCTCTCCTCGTCATCTCAACGATGTTGACTATGTACTCGAGTATGGGCTCGCTGACGTAGACGTCCTCGATGGCCCTCTGCATTTCAATGACTTCCTCAGGTGTAACAACCGGCTTTATGTCCACGTCCTCCTTCTTGCGCTCTATTCTCCTCTTGAGGATTTCCTTCTCCTCGTTCTTCGTTGGATAGCCGACGCGGAGGCGAACGAGGAAACGGTCGAGCTGGGCTTCCGGGAGAGGATACGTTCCCTCCTGTTCAATCGGGTTCTGGGTGGCTATGACGACGAAGGGCCTGGGAAGCTCGTAGGTGTTGCCCTCTATTGTCACCTGCCTCTCCTGCATTGCCTCAAGCAGGGCCGACTGCGTCTTCGGTGGGGAACGGTTTATCTCGTCCGCGAGCAGAATGTTGGTGAATACCGGGCCCTTCCTGAACTCGAACTCGAGGGTCTTCTGGTTGAAGACCGAAACTCCGAGTATGTCGCTCGGAAGGAGGTCAGAGGTGAACTGGACGCGCTTGAACTGCAGGCCGAGAGCACTTGCAAAGCTCTTAGCCATCAGTGTTTTCGCGAGTCCCGGGAGGTCCTCCAGGAGAATGTGGCCATCGGCCAAAATCGTCGTGAGTATCATCTTCAGCACGTTTTTCTTTCCGACTATGGCCTTGCCCACCTCAGCCAGGATGAGGTTGGACCTTTCGTGAACCTCTTCAATCTTCATTCAGCTCAGCCTCCAGAATTTTTATGGCCTTTTTAAGGCCCTCATATGGGTTAGGGGATGAGTAAAACGCCTTCAACGCGGGGGGCGGATTGGAGCGGAGCTCCTGGTAGTTGAACTTTCCATCGTAGAGGATGTACAGTATCTCAAGGAGCTCCTCCTCCGCAAGCTTTCCCTTACCGGCTTTGGCCCTGTCCACAATCGTGAGTGCCCTCTCAAACTCGGGCTTGAGCGGACGGGTGTAATCCTCCTCCCGCCGGGAGGAATATTGAATCTTGACGTCGTATTGGAGGAGAATAATCCCGAGGAGCACTGCAAGGGCCAGCACCGCTATCCAGCGGACGTAGTACTCCCCCGGCACTACCGAGAGAAAAACGAGGAGACCCATGAGGATGATTCTGCCCTTGAAACTCTCAATCAATTTCCGCAAGCTCACGGGCCTTCCCCCTTAGCTTGTTGTAAACCTCAAGAGCCCTCTCAGCGTCGTTCCAGCTTAGCCTTTCTGGGGCGTACTTCGCCTTCTCGAAGAGCTTTGTGAGCTCGACGAAGGCCTCGTGCATGTATTTAACGTGCTCGGCGTGCTCCCAGTGGGTCCAGCTCTCCTTGTAGGGTATGCCAAGGCCCTCAAGCCACAGCACGGCGTTCTTGTAAATTTCCACGATTGCCTCCCTGGGGTCGGAGAATTTCTCAAGACCAAGCTCGTCAAGGTTCCTGTCAAACTCGATGGCCTTCTCGATTTTCCTTTTCTTCTCAACTCTCTCCCTTGCCAGTTCCACGTAGTAACCCGCCAGGTAGATGAGCCCGAAAAGGAACGGAAGAAGGAATACTAACCAGAGGTGTGTGGCAACGGGGTTGTGGGCGAACTTCGTTGTATAGTTGCCGTTTCCACTGATGAGTGGGTTGACATCGGGGACGAGGGTACAGTTTGTGAGGTTGGAGGTCACGTTGGTGGAAGCGTTGTTGACAGAAGCGTTAAAGAAAAGCGTGGTATTACTGACAGTAGCGTTCGTAACGTTAGCATTCGTAACGTTCGTAACGTTTGGAACGCATATCCAAGTTGACTTGCCCGACTCACTACTCCACTTGGCTATTGTCCAGAACACCAGCATCGAGAGAATGCTCGCCACGGTGGATGCAATGGCAGTCGATATTGGTGAACTTCCCTTCTCATTTGTCCATCTCGTCCCGGCTCCGGGTAAATCCCTTATGTAGAGAGCAAACACTACGAGAATCAAAAGCCCGACGAAAACTCCAAGGAAAATGAGAAACGTCAGGAAATCGGCCGCTTCGGGGTTCTTCTTGTGCGGTGCCGAAAAAGAATAGCTGTCCATTAACAGCGACATTAGAATTACCGTTATTGTCAGCAACGCAATGAACTTGACTTTAGTGGACATTTTGAGCCACTGGGAATGGTAACGGGGGAGAAGTTTAAAAGGTTTACGGGCCAGTAAAATTTAGGTGAGAGTATGGAGAGGGTTCCAAAACTCTACGTGGAAGGCAGAAAGGAGGAGTGCGTTGAAAACGGACGGGTTACGAGGGACTGCGTGATAATTGACGGCAACATTGAGGTGTGGCTCAGGAAAGAAGACCCAGTTCCAGAATTCATCGGCGAAAAGGCGAAGTTCTTAATCAAGGAGGTCTACGACCGCTTTTACCTCTACGTGGACAGGACGACCAACAGGATGACCGCCGATGCTGTCCTCGTTCTCACGGACGGCAGGACAAGGATTTACCTGAAAAAAGGCGACGAGCTAATGCTTCTCCCCGTTGAGGGCTTCACCAAAACCCTGATAGCGAACGTTGGAAACAGGGTTAGAACCGGAGACGCCTTCGCTGCGGTAACGACGAGAAAGGGGGAAGTCCACTACCTCAAACCGCCGAGAAACGGCACGGTGGTTTTCATAGACGAGATAACGAACAGGCCCCACTACATCTACTACATCCTCCCAGAGGAGTAGTCACTCACCTTTTATTCCCTTTATCATCGCATCAACGCTTGACCTCAGGGCAAGTTTTATGCCGTCGAGGTCATCCATGCCCTTTATCGTGCGCGTATTGTGGGCACTCGTTATGATTAACGACCACTTGTAGATTCCCTCCTTCATGGGAATACTCTGGAACATGGCTATGAACTTCTCGGCCCCGGAACTCACTTCCACTATCTCAACCTCGGTGTCCCCAAGCCTGGAGGAGTATACTTCACGAACCTCCAGGTTACCGTATTCATCCTTAAGGATGTCAGAAAGATATCCCATACCATCCACCAGTATAACATTGGGTAAAGGAGCTTATATACCTACCGCACGAGAAAAACACTCACCAAAAGAGTTATAAAGGGACGAAGTAAGTCCTCAACTGAGGCAATTTTTGGAGTTGAAGGAAATGAAGGTTGAAGCTGGCGATTACGTTCTGTTCAACTACGTTGGAAGGTTTGAGAACGGTGAAGTTTTTGACACGAGCATAGAAGAACTCGCAAAGAAGCACGGAGTTTACGTTGAGGACAGGGAGTACGGTCCCATGTGGGCCAGAATTGGCGTTGGCGAGATTATCCCTGGACTTGACGAGGCCATAATAGGTATGGAGCCGGGGGAGAAGAAAACCGTCACTATTCCGCCGGAGAAGGCGTACGGCATGCCCAACCCGGAGCTCATCATCAAGGTTCCCGTTGAAGAGTTCACGAAGGCCGGCCTCGAGCCCCAGGAAGGGCTCTACGTCATGACCGACTCAGGGATAGCCAAGATACTCAAGGTCGAGGATGGTATGGTTTCACTCGACTTCAACCATCCGCTTGCAGGAAAGACGCTGATTTTTGAGGTCGAGGTAATAGAGGTAAAGAAGTCAGAACCCGATGTTGATGAGGGTAGCGCCCTTGAAGATAACTGAACTCATGGCAACGAGCAACGCCGCGTACTTTAGTCCGGCGTTGTAGCTCCCTTCTCTTATTACTCCTATTCCCAGTCCCGAAACGAGGGCCTGGATTATCACGAAGATGAACAGTATGTTCGTCATCGAAGCAACGGGCAGGTTAACACCTGTTCCCGGACCGCTCATTGACTCCATAACCTTCGTGACTATACCGAGAATCATCGGGCCCACGAAACCACTCGTCACTATGAAGAACATCGCCTGCATTCCCGTTGAGGCTTTCCTCTCCTGCTTTATCCTAAGGATTTCACGAACGTCGTTTCCGACGAAGACCAAGACGTCGCTCATTGGTGCTCCCCTTTCGAGGGCTTCAATGATAATCATCATCGAGCGGTAGATAACCTGCGACTTCCTGTTCCTTATTGCGAAGGCCCTGAGGGCGTCCACCGTTGAACGGCCCTTCTTTATCTCGGCCACGGTCTTCTTGAACTCCTCTGTGAGGGCGCCGAACTTGGCAGTCGTCAGCTCTTCAAGGGCCTCGGAGAAGGAGATACCCGCCCTAAGGGAGCTGGCAAGGTAGAAGAACGCATCCGGAAGGTTCCTCTCCATGTCTTCTATTCTCTTGGAGGTTCTCCAGTAGGGGTATACAAAGGCCATCCCCAGGAAGCCCACAAGGAAGGCCAAGAGACCATAGAGTCCGTTGGTCAGGAGAGAAACAGCGAGTCCCGCTATGACACCAAGGAGGAATGACACCACAAGGTACTCAGTGGCAAGGAAGTTAATACCGGCTGAGTATATATATAGTTCGTAACGCTTCAGGTACCTCTCGGGGATTATTCTCTCGAAGAGTGCAACGAGGAGCGATGATATTCCCTTTCTGGCCAACACTCTCACCTCGGTTCAGCCTTCTTAATCATGTTGATGATAATCAGGGACATCGCCGGGAAGGCGAAGATTAGGATAATCGCGAGGGTCTGGATGTCAAATATCAGTTGCTGGGCCATCACCGAACCGGCCAGAACACCCACGACGAACATCGTCGGCATAACTATGGTCATGAACATGTAGATGAACGCTATACCGTTGACCTTTTGCACGTACTCAACGAGCTTCATCCTGTACTCGAACGAGAAGTCCTCTGCGAGCTTGTAGAGTATCTCCGCAAGGTTTCCACCGAACTTAACGGCCCTCAAAATCTGCTTAACGACCCTGCTTATGTTCTCCGAGGCCATCTTCTCCTCGAACTTGGTGAGGGCGTCTTCGAAGGAGGAACCTGTCCTCATGTCCCTCAAGATTAGCTCGAACTCCTCCGAGAGAACTCCGTAATCCGCCTTCGCGACCGACAGTATTGCCTCGGCTATACCAACGCCGGCGCTGAGGAGGGACGCCATGTGCCTCAGAGCGTAGGGCATCGTCCTCTCAACTTCGGTTACGCGCTTCTTCCACACCATCTTGGGATACTGCCTCATGTAAAAGAACCCGCCTATGAATCCAAGGAGCCCGATGAGGATTGAAGTGTCTATGGGCATGTAGAGGAGGTACGCGAACACGAAGCCAAAGAACCCGGATATCATTGCAACGCCGAGCATGTAGGCTACGTACTTCTCCTTGGGCATGAAAATGCTCGCCCGGTACAGGTCCTGGTCGAGCCCCTTGATGGAGTTCGTGAGTGACTCAACTGGACCCCTGAAGTACTTGAGTATAGTCTCGGCAAGCCTCTCCGAGAAGGGCTTACTTATCTCCTCCTTGCGCCACTCAATCAGCTCTTCGACGAGCTTTTCCTGTTCCGTTTGAACTTTTTCCTGCTCTACCTCCTTCTGGAGTTCCTTGAGGGCGCGGAGTCTTTCCTGAATAGACTTACCCTGTGGAACGCGACGAAGGGGCTTTTCGGTAATCTCTATCGTCTTGCCACCCAACTTCTCAAGGAATTCGATGAGCCCCATGATAACACCTCACATCATCCGTTGAATCTGTTTACTGGTCTCAATACTGCTCGAGGCCTCTATTTTCTTCATGAGCCCCTCTTCGTCGATGTAGAACTGCCTGATGTAGTATCCAACCTTGTCTATGCTCCTGATACCGTTCTCAATCATCCATTCGAGGACTATCTTGCGCTTTTCAATCTCAAGCTCTATCTCCTTTATACTCATTCCGGTATGGTGGGCAAGTGTGTTAAGGGTTCTGCTCGGAACTCCAGTGGGAACGAGTTCATCCTTGGCCGGGTCGTACTTGTAGAGCTTGTTGAGCTGTATGCTCTCACCCTCTATTCCCGAAACCTCCGCTATCTCCGTAACGCGCCTTATGGTTCCCTTCTTCCTGCTGTGGAAGCGAACCTGCATGATGATTATATCAAGGGCAGGAATCATAATCCTCGGGACGTTCATCGGCGGACTTTCAAGCCTGACTATCGTCTCACGGGCGCTGTTTGCGTGGATTGTTCCCATACAGCCATCGTGACCGGTGTTCATAGCTGTGAACATCGTCCTTGCCTCGGGACCACGAACCTCACCGACGATGATTCTGTCGGGACGCATACGGAGGGTGTTCTTGACGAGGTCGTCCATAGTGACCTCTCCCTTGCCCTCGAGGTTCGGTGGCCTCGTCTCAAGCCTTATCCAGTGCTCCACCGGGAGCTGGAGCTCGGCGGTATCCTCTATACTTATAACACGCTCGCTCGGTGGGATGAACATTCCAAGGGAGTTCAGCATTGTGGTCTTTCCGGAACCGGTTCCTCCAGCGACGAGAACGTTGGCCGGTTTAACGCCGAGACCGTCAACGAAAACCCAGAACAAAGCCGCTATCTCCGAATTTATGGTTCCATACTTGATGAGGTCGATTATGGTGAGTGGGTCCTTCTTGAACTTACGGATGGTTATCGTCGGGCCGTCGAGGCTTATCGGCGGAATCGTCGCGTTAACACGGCTTCCATCCGGGAGACGGGCGTCGAGGAGTGGACTCTGCTGGTCAATCCTCCTGCCGACTTCCCTCGCTATCCTCTCGATGATGTTGAGTATCTCCTTCTCCTCGGGAAACGTTATGTTGGTCTTACACATGTTGAAACGCCTGTGCCAGACGTAAACCGGTCTTCCGGTTCCTATGACCATAATTTCCTCAAGGTTGTCGTCCCTGACGAGCGGGTCGAGCTTGCCGTAGCCTATCATCTGCTGGACTATCATGTCGGCCAAGACCTCAATTCTTCCTTCGGAGTAGTGAGGTGCCTCCTCCTTAATCATCTTCTTTACCGCGTTGAGGAAGACCTTCCTGCGCTCCTCCGGGTTTGGTATCGCCGTTGGGTCTATCTGAATTTCGGTGATGGCCCTCTCCTTAATGCGCTTGAAGAGCTGTTGCTCCTCCCGGCTGAGTTTGGGGAAGCGAACCTCGTAAATGGGAACCGGCTCGCCCTTGACCTTGAGGATACGGACGTTTCCATAGGCGTCAAGAACCTCTCCCCTGCCGGCAAAGGATGGCTCCTCAGGCGTTGACGAGCCCAGGATGTCCTGTATGTTGGCCGACGGTTTTCTCCTGGGCCTTGGGAGCGTCTCAGCAGGAACTGGAGCAGGCTCGGGTTTTGAAAGAATCTCGCTCAGGAAATCGGCACCGGTCTCGCTACCCTTCGTTGTGGGGACGGGAGGTGAACGTGAGGCCTTTGATTCAACCGGCTTGGGCTTTGGTTTCGGCTGGGGGGTCGAGGAGCCCCCAAGGAGGGAACTCAACAGGTCAGCGCCGGTCTCGGCACCGGTAACAGGTTCCGGCTTGACCTTGGCCGAATCAGCGGACTGACCACCGAGGATTGAGCTAAGCAGGTCGGCACCGGTTGCGGTCGGAGTCTCGGGAGTTTTCTTTGGAGGTTTGGTGGTGTCCTCTGAAACGCCACCGAGTATCTCCTCAAGGCTTCCACCGGAAGACGAAAACGGGAGGGGAGGTTCCTCTTCCTTCTCCTGCTTCTTGAGGACCTTCTCAAGCGGGTCCTCGTTACCGGAAAGTATTTCATCTATCCAGGAGAACCCCTCCCCCTTCTTCTTTTTCTCGCCGAACACGAACTCTCACCGTCCGGAGTTGTTATTCCAGCTCACGCGGTAGGTTATATCAATTCTGTCACCCATGAAGACTACCCACACCGGGAAGTTCGGGCCGTTATAAGGCTTCCTCTCAACCTTAACGGGGGAGCCAACCTTAACGCCGGAGATGAGGGTGTTGGTTAGTTTAAACAGGCTGTTTTCGGGCATCGTTACGTTAACAGCCTTCCTCTCGGGCCCGCTATTGCCCGAATATTCCAGGACGAACTTATGAAGGTACTCCTGGTAGGTCATGGTGTAGTTGGGCGTGTAACCGTAGGTTCTGCCGTCGAGGAATATGATGGGCTGTGCAACCGCGAAGAAGACGTGGAACAGCTTGTCATCGTTCTCGTAGTTTGGAACGTTGGTAATCCTGAAGTCAACTAAACCCTCGTACTTAAGCACCTTTATGTTCCTGTCGAGGAGCGGGAACATTGAGCGAACGCTCAGGAAGGTGGGCTTGTTTATGAGCTGTGGATACACCGAACCACAGACGAGCTTGTCCAGGCCACCGTTGTCGTTAAGGACAGCGCTCACGAGCGTGCCATTGGAGTATGTGAGCTTGGTCAGCCTACCAACGTCGCCACAGGGCGAGTTGTAGTCGAGGAGTGGAACAGTGTAGGAGGCGTTTTCGGTTATCCTGAAGTTGACCACGACGGTCTCGTAGGGTGCGAGCCAGAAACCGACGAGGTAGTTAACGGACTTGGAGAGAAGCCCCCTCGAAACAACACCCCTAATTTCTCCGTCAGGGGCCCTGTAGTTGTAGAGGTACTCACTACCGTTCCCACGGAGGACCCTGAAGTCATACCTGGGGTTCACGAGAACGTACTTGGGGTAGGGGGCAGTATTAACGAGCGTGACGTTGAAATCTACCATTATTTCACCAAGGAGGCCTATGTTATTGTAACTCATCCCACCCGGAAGCGTGCCGGGAAGGGTGTAATCCTGGGCCAGAGAGAAGGCTGGAAACGAGAGTAACAGGGTGAAAAGCAAAAGAATTGAAAGGAGTCTCCTCATGGGCACCACCTCACGTTGAAACCTTTGCCACGTAGAGGTACTGCTGGTTCTGGAGTATGTCCGGGACGAAGATTGACGGAACCTTAACGATTACGAGGAACTCGGTGTTGGGTGGAAGCACCAGCATGTCCGAGGACTGTTCGAGGTCTATGACCTTCCATCCGTAGCTCTGAAGGGCCTCCTTCGCCTGGTCGCTGGCCTGTATCTTTCCGGCGGCTATTGCCTTCAGTATCTCGGCGAGGTTAACGTTGTATGAGTAGCTGGCAGAGGAGCTCTGGCTGGCGCTCTGGGAGTTGGAGTAGGTGTCTGAGACGGTGGTGCCGTTGGAGTACTGGAAGTCGCCCGGATTGTAGGTCGATGCGTGGTTCTCGTTGTAGGTGGTCGAGGTAGAGGAGCTGGTGGAACTGCTCTGGCTCTGGGATTCACTGACCGAAATCTGGCCGGCGTTGGTCGGGAGGAGGACGAGTTCAACGTAGCCCTGGTTGACTATCTCGCGGTAGGAGCCCTTGGTGCCGTTCTTGGCAAAGAACATCACGGCGTCGCCCGGCTTGAGGAAGCCACCGGTAATCCTGTCCCTTGGCAGGACGAGGGCAATCTCAACGTACTGAACCTTGTAAACCTTGTACTGGAGCAACTCCCGGTAGTCAGTTATAGCGCTGAGGATGGACTTGGCTTCCGCCTTTGAAAGGAGCTCCTTGTTGCCACCCTTCTCAAGGATAACATCGTTGCCGGGTATGTTGTCAATCTTCCAGAAGTAGTAGTCCCTCCAGAGCGAGAGCAGGTATGAGTCGGGGTTTATTGCCTTAACCTGCTCAATGGTCTTGGCACTCATAACCTGGTTCTCAAGGGTCTTCATGGCGGAGACGACCTTGGTTCTCAGGCTGTCTGGCAGGGGCATCGCGAGGAGTGGCTGGAACGCGGTCTGGATTTCCTGAATCTTCTCCTGCTTTGTCTGGTTCAACTGCTTTTCGTAGGCTATCTGCTCCTGCTCTTTGACACACTCCTGATAGGCCTGAACGGCCTTGTCAAAGTACACCTTAACGTTTATCGCCTTTAACTCCTCAACGCTGTTGGCCGTCTGGATTTTCTCAAGGACGGAGTTCCTTATCTGAATTGCCTTTTGGGCACAGTCCTTGTTGGAGAAGTTGTAGTGGGAGAAGTAATAGTTGACTTCATTTACTTTTTGTGTGCGTAAATTCTTGAGCTCATTAGTAGTTCTACTCTGCATATAGGAGTAAACGCCGATTGAGATAATCAGGATGATAATGATTAGAATGGACGCACCAATAAGAATCCTCTTGCGCCTCTCCCTCTCGCGGATGCTACTGATGGAGCGCGGTCTGCGCGGTGGCTTCTTCGCCGAAGCCGTCGGTGGTTTAACCGGGGGAGTCTCGGGCTCGGCCGTTACCTTCCCGAGCTCCCTCAGACGACGTATTTTCGCTTCAATATCCTCTGCCACTTTGAGCACCACCATCATAGTTATCGCTAAGCCATTAAGGTCTCGAATAGTTTTTGAGCATTAATCCTTATTTAAGTTTCGGTGAGAACGTGGAACGGTTGGAAATAGTTGCCAAAGAAGTGAGAGGAAGGTGCCCTGTATTCAAAGAAGGTGACAGAATCGTTGTAGAAGGCCCAACGGTAAAACTGGACGAGACCGACGCGATATGCACCCACGCCTTCGCGTCGCTTCTACCCTACATAGTGGCCCTGCGAAAGGGTATTAAACCGAGCGAGCTAGGCCTCGGAAGGGGAGAGAAAGCCTACGTCCAGTGCCTCGACCCAGGACCGCCTTATACCGACGGGGGAACTGTAATATTCGAGATAACGGTGGTTAGAGATGAAGCAGAGGAAGGCCTGGAAGGTCGTTAGGGAGGTCATAGACGAAGCCGACGTGATAGTCGAGGTAGTCGATGCAAGGGACCCGATAGGGACGCGCAACAGAAAGCTCGAGAAACTCGTTCAGGAAGAGGGCAAACCGCTCCTCATCGTCATGAACAAGGCCGATTTGGTGCCGAAGGAGTGGGCCGAGGAGTACAAGCGGAAGAGCGAAATACCGGTGGTCTTCATATCCGCGAGGGAGAGAAAAGGAACTGGAATCCTGAGGAGGGAACTCAAAAAGCTCGCAAAGCCCCTCCTGGACGAGAAGGAGAAAGTTAAGGTCGCTCTGATAGGCTACCCCAACGTCGGCAAGAGCACGATAATCAACACTTTGAAGGGAAAAAGAGCCGTTGGAACCGCCCCAATACCGGGCTACACGAAAGGGAAACAACTGATAAGGCTCAGCAAGAAGCTCTGGCTCCTCGACAGCCCCGGAGTCGTTCCGATAGACGACTTCGACGAGCTGGTCATTAAAGGAGGCTTCCCGGCGGATAAGATTGAAGAGCCAGTTAAGCCAGCCTTAAAGCTAATCTCCAGAATCCTTGAGACGAGGAGGGAAGCCATAACCGAGAAGTTCGGCATCGAAGCCGAAAACGAGGAGGAAATCCTAAGGCAGATAGGCGAAAAGCGGGGCCTGATAAAGGCCGGCGGAGAGGTCGATTTGGAAGAAACGGCGAGGTGGCTTTTGAGAGAGTGGCAGACAGGTCGCTTCACGCTGTTCGCGAGCGAGGAGGAAAAGAGCCGGGACTTCGTTTGGGACTTCAAAGATGTCCTCGAGGGCGTTGAGAAAGACCTTCTCCTCGACCCAAGGAGAATCCTCTGGAAGTATGGAGACCAGCTAAAGGAGAAACTCGACAACCAGAAGAGGGCAGGAGTAAGGGAGATAGAGGGGGTAACAGTGGGCATAGCGACGGGCTTCAAGAAGTGCGACTCGGCTTTGAAGTTCCTCGAGGAGCTGACCGGAAAGAGCGCAATCGCGAGCGAGTGCTTCGGGAAGAAGTGGAAAGGGGTTGTAGCGATACTGGAGTGATGGGTATGAGGCTAATCCTGACGACATCGCGGGGAATAGAGGACTTCGCGAGGGCCGAGGTTGAGAAGCTCCTCTCCGACCTTGGAGTTTCGTTTCGGGTGGAAGAGAAGCCCCTCGGCGTCGAGGGAAGGGTCTTGGTAGAGGTTGATAAAGCGTTTTACACCGACGAGAAAGGACGGAAGAGGGAGCTGAGCGTTTCGACATACCTGAACGAGCGTTCGAGGCTTCTCCACAGGGTCATAGTCGAGGTAGCGAGCGAGCGCTTCGAGGGGATAACCGAGGAGGAGCCGGAGAGGGCTTTGAAGAGAATTGAGGAGTTCGTGGCTTCGCTTCCGGTGGAGCGCTTTGTTAAGGTAAGCGAGAGCTTCGCGGTGAGGAGTTTCCGCAAGGGCGAGCACAGGATTACGAGCGTAGATATCGCGAAAACCGTTGGAAAGGCCATATTCGAGCGTTTAGAGCGCTTCGGAAGTCCGAAGGTGAACCTCGACCACCCGGCGGTAATCTTCAGGGCCGAGCTGATTGGCGAGGCTTTCTTCCTCGGGATTGACACGACCGGCGACAGCTCTCTTCACAAGAGGCCCTGGCGCGTCTACGACCACCCGGCCCACTTAAAGGCCAGCATAGCGAACGCGCTGATTGAGCTGGCCGAACCGGACGGCGGGTCATTCATAGACCCCTTCTGCGGTAGCGGAACGATTCCGATAGAGCTGGCCCTAAGGGGTTACGAAGGACGGATAATCGGCCTCGAGAAGTTCAGGAAGCACCTGCGTGGGGCCGAGATGAACGCCCTCTCCGCGGGAGTGCTGGATATGATAGAGTTCGTTCTCGGCGATGCGACGAGGCTAAGTGAATACGTCGAGAGCGTGGACTTCGCGGTCAGCAACCTTCCATACGGGCTAAAGATAGGGAGGAAGAGCGCCATTCCGAAGCTCTACATGGACTTTTTCGGGGAGCTTGCGAAGGTTCTGGAGAAGAGGGGGGTCTTCATAACGACGGAGAAGAGGGCGATAGAGAAGGCCATTGAAGAGAACGGCTTCCAAATCAAGCATCACCGCCTCATAGGACACGGCGGGCTGATGGTCCATACCTACGTGATTGAATAAAAGTGATGAACGGAGAAATCAGCACAGAATCGAGTCCTCGCTCAGGACGTCGAACTCGACTCTTCCGATGCCCTCAATCCAGGCATCAACCCTATCGCCGTGCCTCAGCGGGCCTATTCCTGCCGGCGTTCCTGTCGCTATTATGTCCCCGGGCTCGAGCGTCATGACGGAGCTTATGTACTCTATCAGCTCGGGAACCTTGAAGACCATCTCACTGGTTCTTCCAAGCTGTCTGAGTTCGCCGTTCACCTTCAGGCCGATTTCGAGGTCGTCTATTTTCAGCTCGCGCTTATCCACGACCCTCGGGCCGACGGGGGCGAACGTGTCGAAGCCCTTCGCAATCGTCCAGGGAAGGCCCTTTTCCCTCGCCTCGGCCTGGAGGTCTCTCGCTGTAATGTCGAGCAATATCGTGTAGCCAAGGACATAATCCATGGCTTTCTCAGCGGGAACTCTCTTCGCGCGCTTCCCGATTATCACGGCCAGCTCAACCTCGTGGTCAACGCGCCTGCTCATCCTCGGCAGAATTATCGGCTCGCCGGGGCCGATGAGTGCACTCGGAGGCTTGAGGAAGAAGACCGGCTTCTCCGGAACGTCGCTCTCCATCTCCCTCGCGTGCTCGGCGTAGTTTTTGGCGAGGGCCACTATTTTGCTCGGGCGTAGCTCATAGAAGCCGTCCATGTAAGGCAACCGAACCATACCATCACCGTTCGGAGTTCCCGGGAGGCGAATTAAACCTTGCCATACGAGGGACAAAAGTAATAAGGGGAACCGCCAAGGATTGAGCGGTGGTGGGGTTGCAAAAGGTCCTCGTGAAGGAGAGCGGAACGCTCGCGGTCTTCGCGGTTGTGGTGTTTGCGGTCGTTTTCATCTGGATTGCCATCGGAATGCTGAGCTTCGCCCCGACGTGGTTCGCCCTCCTCTTTCTGGCCATGCCTGTTCTGTTCATACTCCTCGCCCTCGCGAAGGGAACGAGCGTCTTCACCGGCAACAAAAGGGCCTCGGCACTCTTTGAGAGTTCCTCCATAGCGGAAAGCGGAGTTACGTTTCCGGAGGAGCTCGAATACGAGACCGGTAGAGTAACCCTCGACGGCTACTGGACGAGCACCGGGCGGAGCAGGAGCTACCACGTCAGGAGGAGCTTTGAGGCCCGGGAGAGAAAAACTGGAATGTTCGTGGAGTTCCTAAACGAACCTTTCAGAGTCCAAGTGCTCCGCGACGGGACGGGTAGAGTTGAGGCCCCGGCTGTTAGAGTCCTCAGCGGGCCCTACAGGGACGCCCTCTTGATTTTCTTCACGGACGAAGGGGAGGTTACAGGCTCGGGAAGCCTTACCCTGAGTAAGGGGAGCGACGTCGCGACGGTGACGTTCCGGGGAGAGGGAAGGGAGCTGAGGGGGAGCGTGCAGGCCGAGCTGTCGAAGGCGAAGAAGGTGAGAATCGAAGTCGGCTCGGGAAAGGTCTGGAAGAGGATAGCCGAAGGGCAGAGCTTCGACTTCACGTTTTCGCCCCTCCCCGGGGAGAAAACTGTAGTCTTCGCCAACTATAAAACGGTAAGTCCCATGTCGCTCGTCAAAACCCTCTGGAAAAACACCACCGTGCTCGGCCACGGAGCGTTTGAGCTCAAGGCGGTGCTGGACGTTCCGCTCGCGAGGGACGTCGTTGAGAAGGCTGAATTTAGGGTTGAACTGAAGAAGGAGGGGAAAGTGGAAAAGAGGGAAAGGAGCGAGTTCGAGGAGGAGTGGGGGTTCTGGGATTAGCGGAGTGGCTCAGGGATAGCCTTCTCCCACTGCTCCCTTGCCAGCTCGCCGGTGTACTTGAACTTCTCCACCTTCTTCTCGGCTTCTTTCCTCTTCTTCTGGTGCTCCTTCAGGAACTCCTGAACCTTCTTGATGAGGTAGCGCTTGCACTCTCCACAGGTCAGTTCGCCGGCTTTACACGCGTGGTATCGCTCCATGAGCTTCTTGTCGTCCTCCTCGAAGAAAATCTCCAGCCACTTGAAGACGACGCACTTCTCAGGGTTTCCGCCCTTCTCCCTCTGCTCTTTGAGCGTCGGCTGACCGCCTGTCAGGGCGAACTTCCAGATTTTCTTTCCAGCTTCCTCCGGGTCATCGGTGAGATAGACGGCGGTTTCAGGCTTGCTGGCGCTCATCTTCCCTTCGAGGCCCGTCAGCGGTGGAACGAACTTCGAGTGCAAAGCGGCGGTCTTGTAGTAGCCGAGGCTCTCGGCGAAGTCCCTCTGGAGCCTCCAGTAGGGGTCCTGGTCAATTGCCGCTGGAATTAGACAGCGCTTCTTCTCGAAGAAGGTCGGTGCGGCCTGTATGGCAGGGTAGAAAATCATTCCAATCTTGCTCTGCTCGTTGAAGCCAAAGACCGCTTTGGCCATCGAGTAGTTTATCTTCTTCGCTATCGGAAGGGCCATCTCGTAAATCTTCGTGAACTCGCTGTCCTGGAAGATGAAGGTCTTGTCGGGGTCGAAGCCGACCGCGATTATATCCAAAATGTTCTCGTAGGCCCAGCGCTTGGTTTCTTCTAAGGTGAGGTTCTTGAAGAGGAACTTCTCGTCGTCGGTTATCTGTATGTAGAGGTTGACGCCGAACTTCTCCTGAAGCCACTTGGTGGCGTAGAAAGGAATTATGTGGCCGATGTGCATCGGCCCGCTCGGGCCCCTGCCGGTGTACAGGAAGAAGCCCTTTCCGCTCTCGTAGTCGGCAAGGATTTTGTCGTAGTCCCTGTGGGAGAAGAAGAAGCGCCTGCGGAAGTAAATCGGCAGTTCGCTCTTCGTAAGCCTTGCCGTCTTCTCAAGCAACTCGTCCGTCAGCGGGCTGGTTCCGAACTGCTCTATCAGCTTGTCGTAGTCGACGAGACCTTCAACGTCCCAGGGGGTAACCTTAAACTCGTCCATTTAAAGCACCTCCATTTCCAGTGGAAACGAAGCTCGTGGCTAAGGCGGTGCAGAAGAGAAGGACCTCACCAAAGCCAAAAGCGACCACCGAGCATGGGAAGAGAAAGGGGAGAGGAGAATTTAAAGTTTTTGGAAAAGAAAAGGTTAAAGTCAAAATGATTGAACTCTGTATGGTGAGAGAATGGAAGTTGTTGAAGCCGTCTATGAGAACGGCGTCCTGAAGCCCAAGAAAAAGCTCAACCTCCCCGAGGGGAGTGAGGTCAGAATTAAGATAGTCCCGACAAGAGTTTCCGAGAGGACCTTTGGGATAGCGAAGATGAGCAAGAGGGAAATCGACGAGATAATCGAGGAGATTGAGCGCGGTGGGTAGAGAAGCCCATAAAAACCCCACCCTCTAACTCCACCCATGGACCGCGAAACCGAGGGGACGCTGTTAGCGTTTGTTGTGCTGGTCCTGCTCGGCCTCGAGCCGGCCGTAATCAAGGCCAATCCAGTTAATCCCTTCGCATTCGCCTCGCTGTCGGCTCTAATAGCTTCGCTAATCCTCTGGTCCCTCCTACTGCTCGGCGGTCGGGCGAGAGAAATCCGGGATAGACCGGCCGAGCTGAGGAAGGCCTTTCTAACGGGCCTTTTCGCGACGGCAATAGCTTATTCTCTCTTCTCCTACGGGACGAGGCTGAGCACTGCTGTAAACTCGGCGATACTCACGCGCTTCGAAGTCTTCTACTCCTTCCTCATCTCGTGGCTCCTCCTGAGGGAGAGGATAACCGGAAGGGCGGTAGTTTCGGCCCTAGCTCTAATCGCGGGCGTCTTCCTCGTGGTCGCGCAGGGAAAGAGACCTGAACTTTTGAAGGGCGACGTTCTACTACTCCTAACTCCCCTCTTCTGGCAGCTCGGGCACGCAATAGCCAAGAGAACCGATTACAGCCCGGTGACGATAGCAACGCTGAGGAACACCTTCGGCGGGCTTCTCCTCCTCGTTCCTGCCTTTATTACCGGCTTCGCCTTCACGAAGCTGGCTCTTGCTGAGGGGCTGATAATAGCGCTCACACAGAGCCTCTGGTATTTGGCGATAGCGCGGATTAACCTCTCGAAGGCGACGGCCATTTTAACGCCCGCGCCCGCTCTGACGGTGCTCGTCTCGATTGCGCTCCTCGGCGAGAGTGTAACACCCTACCACCTCGCGGGCTTAGCCTTAATAACCCTCGGAACCCTAACGGTGAGCAGAGAGGAGAGCGGGGTGAGGGAATGAAGGTCGTGATTCTCGGCTCGGGTTCATACAGCGGGACGCCGAAGCCCCTCTGCACATGCGAGAACTGCTCGCGGGCGAGGATTAATCCGGCCTTAAGGAGAACGCGGTTTTCGCTCTATTTCGAGGAGACGCTCGTTGACCCGAGTCCAGACCTGCACTACCACCTGGAGAGGCTGAACAGGGAGGTGGAGCGGATTCTCATCACCCACGGCCACTTCGACCACGTCTTCGGCTTACCGGACCTTCAGGTCTTCAGACGCGTTGAGTTCTACTCCCACAGGAAAGCACTGGAAGTCGCGAAAAGCTTGGCGAAGCTTGCATTCGGCTCAGAAAGTCCAGAGGGACACGAGTGGAGCTACGACGAGCTTGAGTTCTGGGAGGAGACGAGAATCGGAAAGATGAGGGTAGTTCATTTCCCCGTAACCCACACGGTAACTGCCGGTGGCTTCGTCATCGAGGTGAAGGGGAAGAGGATAGCGATAACCGGTGACACCGGGCCGGAGATTCTGAAGGATGAAAGAGCAATAAAGCTCATGGAAGGGGCCGACCTGCTTATAGCCGAGATGACCCACAGGGAAGCCATTCCCTGCTCGCATCTTGGAGTCCGGGAGGCGATAGAACTGGCGAAGAGGGTCGGGGCAGGCTACACCGTCTTCGCGCACATAAGTCACAGCAACTACCCCCATGAAGTTCTGGAGAAGAAGGTCAGGGAAGCAGGGATTCCGGGCGAGGTCGCGAGGGACTTCACGTGGGTTGAGATTTGAGTTTTAGGTTTCAGGTTGTCCTGTCCGTGGCCTGCTCTTCTTTCAATTCTCCTGGAGGCTTATTGCAACCGTGTAGCCAAAGAGGCCACACCCCCCCGAAAACCCCACTTTCAATTCTCCTAGAGTCTTATTGCAACAAATCATCCCTCCAAAACCTTCTTCAGATTGTCCTCACTTTCAATTCTCCTAGAGTCTTATTGCAACAGCTCGCTTGAGCCGGTCTCTGGGCTCAGGAGATAGAACTTTCAATTCTCCTAGAGTCTTATTGCAACCCAATCCTGCCCTTCTCATCGCTGTTCCCCCCTTCACCTTTCAATTCTCCTAGAGTCTTATTGCAACACTATCTAAAGGGGCTGATGAGCTGGTTTGACGCGACTTTCAATTCTCCTAGAGTCTTATTGCAACACTTATCACTAAGCTACAGCAGTACACTGTAGCGGTCTTTCAATTCTCCTAGAGTCTTATTGCAACCTGAGCCCGCCTCCTCGGGTTTTCTCGCGCGTTTCTTGCTTTCAATTCTCCTAGAGTCTTATTGCAACCCAGAGCCTTTCGCGATGTCGAAGAGGCGTCAGCTCTCTTTCAATTCTCCTAGAGTCTTATTGCAACTGGTTTCCGCTCTTCAAAAGCTATCGCTAAGCTTCTCTTTCAATTCTCCTAGAGTCTTATTGCAACCCATTTTGGTCCTGGGAGGCCTGGGCATGATTTACCTCTTTCAATTCTCCTAGAGTCTTATTGCAACGCGGGAGACCTTGAGCAGTTCGTCGAGGGCCTCAAACTTTCAATTCTCCTAGAGTCTTATTGCAACCCAGGTCGCGGATTGCGAGCTTGTATTTTTTTTCGTTCTTTCAATTCTCCTAGAGTCTTATTGCAACCGGTGGCTACTCGCTCAGATGGGTAGAGAGGGGCTTCAACTTTCAATTCTCCTAGAGTCTTATTGCAACATTTCCGTCGCGCGCTCTTCCGAGAGACCCCAGATGTCTTTCAATTCTCCTAGAGTCTTATTGCAACGTGAAAACTATCGTGTATAGGCCGTCCGATTTAGAAGCTTTCAATTCTCCTAGAGTCTTATTGCAACTGAAGTCCTCTGCAGTTATGTAGAAAGCGAGGTAGTTTCCCTTTCAATTCTCCTAGAGTCTTATTGCAACCGAGATTCACAGAGACGACAACAAGGACCCTCGTGAACACTTTCAATTCTCCTAGAGTCTTATTGCAACTAGAGGAAGAATGCCACGAGCCAACCCCAGATGAGACCTTTCAATTCTCCTAGAGTCTTATTGCAACAGGGCGCGAAATTCATTCTTCCGCCCAACAAAGGAAGAATGGCCCCCAATATTTAAGCCTTTCTGGAAATCCCCTGAAAAGAACGTCTGTAATGCCTTGGAATTGGAGAAGGGAGCCACCCCAAACAGGGCAGTACAAATCAAAAACCTTCCGAAGAACAGAATAGACAACAATGCACGTGAGATTTCCAGGAGTTAATTAGACGAGTGTTTCAAAAATCTAATGTTGAAAAAGCTTTAACGAAAAAACAAAGTGTTTTTAACAGGTTGTAGAGAAATTCGGGATTAAGGAAGTCCCTGTCCAGAATCGCAAGATAAATCCGTTACATTAGTTATCAAAAATAAAACAAAACGTCACGATTTTGAAAAAGCGAAAATCAATTTCCAACGACATAAGAACGCCGTTCCAAGCAAAATCCCCTACAAAAAGCCATTTTCCAAGGAATACAGAAACCTGAAAGTGAGAGAGAAAGAAAAAGGGCTCAGAGCTTTCCGTTCTCCCTGAGCCACTCGCCGTACTTGACGAGGGCATAGACGGCATCGACCGCGTCCTCGGTGGTCTCGTAGACCGGAATGCCCTTCTGCTCGATGTTCCTCGCCATCTTGTGCGGGAAGTCTCCACCGGGGGCGACGAAGACAATCGGCTTGCCGTAGGCCTTCATTCTCTCGACCGCGTCAATGATTCCCTCGTCGAGGGCCGGGCTCTGGAAGAGCGCGATGACGACGAGAACGTCAACGTTCGGGTCTTCGAGGGCGTAGCGCATGGCTATCTCGTACCTGCTCGACGGGGCGTCGCCTATAACGTCAATCGGGTTCTTGTATGACATGTGAGCCGGGAGCTTTCCGGCCTTGACGTCCTCCTCGAACTTCTTAAGCGTCTCCTCGCTAAGCTCCGCCATCTTCAAACCGCGCTCGAGCAGGCCGTCGCTCATCATAACTCCTGCTCCACCGCCGTTGGTGACTATCGCGACGCGGTCGCCTTTGGCCGGCTTCTGCATTGCCAGGACCTTCGCGTAGTTGAAGAGCTGTCTCATCGTGGTCGCTTCCAGAACACCGCTCTGCTCAAAGGCGGCCCTGTAAATCGCGTAGGAACCCGCGAGTGAGCCTGTGTGGCTTGCGGCCGCTTTGGCACCGGCCTCGGTCCTTCCGCTCTTGAGAATCACGACGGGCTTCTTGAGCGTAACGCGCTTTGCCGTCTCGAGGAACTTCCTTCCGTCCTTAACACCCTCAAGGTAGCCGGTTATAACGCCCGTCTTCTCGTCGTCGCCGAGGTAGTCCATGAAGTCGCTCTCGTCGAGGTCCGCCATGTTGCCGAGGCTGATGAACTTGCTCATTCCGATTTTCTCCCTCGCGGCCCAGTCGAGGATTGCCGCTCCGAAGGCTCCGCTCTGACTCATGAAGGCGACCTTTCCGAAGGGCGGTCTGGCCTGCCTCTCTGGCGGGTTGAAGTTACAGTCGAAGCCGTTCTCGAGGTTCGTGACGCCGAGACAGTTCGGACCGACGAGCCTTATTCCCCACTTCCTGGCGCGCTTAACGAGTTCTTCCTCAAGGTCGGCCCTTCCGGCCTCTTTGAAGCCGGCGGAGATAACTATCGCGCCCTTGACGCCCTTCTCACCGCACTCGTCTATAACGTCGGGCACAAACTTGGCAGGAACCGCGATGACCGCGACGTCAATCTCATCGGGAATCTCCTTGATGCTTCTGTAGACCTTGAACTTCTTCCCGTTGACTTCGATTTCACCGCCCTTGACGTTGACGGCATAAACCTTGCCGCTGAAGCGAAGTGTCATCGAGCGCATTATGGCGTTTCCAACCTTCCCGGGCACGTGGGAGGCACCTATGACAGCGACGCTCTTGGGGTAAAACAGGAAGTCGAGGCTCCCCATGCAACCACCTCCGAAGTTTTTTCGGTCGATGTTATTTAAGGCTTCCGAGGGTGGACGTTTTATCCAGGAGACTTTTTAAAGGCGGTTCCCCTTTACATATATAAAGCTACCGGCGGGGAAAAGGTTAAAACACCTGAGCGTTTAAAGAAACGTTGGAGCGTTAAGATTGGGTGGTCATAATGTCTAAGGTGAAGGTGATAACAGATCCAGAAGTCATAAAGCTGATGCTTGAGGACACGAGGAGAAAAATATTAGCCCTACTGCGGAACAGGGAGATGACTATTTCACAGCTCAGCGAAATTCTCGGAAAAACTCCACAGACGGTTTACCACCACATCGAGAAGCTCAAGGAAGCGGGCCTCGTCGAGGTCAAGAGGACCGAGATGAAGGGCAACTTGGTTGAAAAGTACTACGGAAGGACCGCCGACGCGTTCTACATCAACCTCTATCTCGGCGACGAGGAGTTAAGGTACTTCGCCCGCTCGAAGCTCAAGACGAAGCTTGACATCTTCAGGGCCCTCGGCTACGAGTTTGACGAGGGCGAGCTCCTCAACGTTATGGACGAGCTCCTCAAGAAGGAGCACGAGTTCAAGACCGAGATTTCAGAGGAGATTGAGGCCAACGAGGAGAGGCTCAAGGAGTTCTCCAACGAGGACATAATCCACGCCATAGACTGGCTCGCGATGGCCAGGATGGGACGCGACGAGGAGAGCCTCGAACTCCTCAAGAAGCTCGGTGAACTGCTCAAGAAGTGATTGATATGGCGAGGGGAATAAGGCTTCTCGTGCTGGACGTGCTCAAGCCCCACCAGCCGATAGTCACGGAGCTGGCCCTCGGACTGAGCGAGCTCGAGGGAGTCGAGGGAGTCAACATCACGCTCGTCGAGATTGACAAGGAGACGGAGAACGTCAAGATAACGATAATGGGCGACGACCTCGACTACGACGAGATAGTCAGGACGATAGAGGAGTTCGGCGGTGTGGTGCACAGCATCGATATGGTTGCCGCGGGGAGGAGAATCGTCGAGGAGGAGGAAACCCCGCAGGACAAGCTGGAGGAGTACTGAGTGAGGGAAGTTCTAATCATAACCCAGCCCGAGAAGGTTAAGGTCCTGTCGGAGGAGACTAGGTTCAAGATACTCCAGCTCCTCAGGCAGAGGCCGATGACGATATGGGAGCTCAGCATGGCGATAGGCAGGGACAGAACAACCATTTACCGCCACATAAAGGCCCTTGAGAAGGCCGGCTTCGTTGAGGAACTCGGGACTGAGGGCAACGAGAAGCTCTACGGCAGAACCGCGAGGCTCTTCCTCATAAAAGCCGAACCGCACGAGAGCATCGAGAACTTCCGTCAGGCCTACCTTCAGGTAGAGGCGGACAGGCTCGTGAACATACTCGAGAAAGCCGGGATTCACGTGAAGGACAGGGAAAAGCTCAGGATGCTCGTAAAGGAAATTCTGGATGAGATTGAGCTCAACTCACAGCATATAATCCGGAGGATATCCGAGGCCAACGTGGAGATGAGCGAGATAGAGCTCTTCCACTTTCTCAACATGCTCGTCTTCCTCCAGAGTTGCGAACTCTGCGAAATGGCCAAGAAGGTCAAGAAGCTGATAGAGATATAGTCCGGACTCAAAAGCTAAAAACAGGACAGAGGAGGACAAAGTCAAAACTCCTCCACCCATTTTACGGCCTTTGGAATCCGTTTCGCGAGCTCAAGGGCAGTGAAGTTTTCTCCAAGCTCTTCTTTCACCACGTCGCCGGCGAGGCCGTTGAGGAAGGCACCAACCGAGGCCGACCGCAGAGGAGAGTTTCCGAGAGCGAGCAGGGCCCCGACGAGGCCGGCCAAAACGTCACCCGTTCCACCGGTCGTCATTCCCCGGTTGCCTGTTCTGTTGTACTTCCAGGTTTCTCCGTCGCTTATGATATCGTATGCCCCCTTGAGGAGGATTACTCCACCGATTTCCCGGGCCTTCTCCTTGACAAGCCTGGCGCGCTCAATCAGCTCCTCTGGGGGCTTGACGCCGAAGAGGGCTTTGAACTCACCTGCGTGGGGCGTGAGGACGAAGGTCTTACCCTTGAGAACGCTCAAATCCTCGGCTATCGCCTTCAGTCCGTCAGCATCGATTACAATAGGCTTCTCACAGCGCCTCACGAACTCTCTAACGAACTCCTTTGTTTCGTCAGCGAGACCGAGCCCTGGACCGAGAACAACCGCATCTACTTTCTCGGTCAGCTTGAGAAGGTCATCAAGGCGCTCTTTCGAGAAGTCCCCGCCCGGGAAGGGCCTCAGAATCAGGTCCGGGTCGCTTATCCTCTTCGCAGGTTCGGCCGGCATCGCGAGGTAAACGAGGTCGACGAGGTAGCTCGCCCCCCTGGAGGCAAGGTACGGTGCGCCGTAATAGCTTGAACTGCCACCGATGACCAGAAGCCTGCCGTTCTGCCCCTTGTGCTGGCCCCTCTTCCTGAGCGCGAACTTTGCATCCCCCGGCCCGACGAGGTGGTAGAGCTCCCTGGGATAGCCTATCTTAACTACGACCCTCTCAAAGCCCTCGTACTCCTCCTTGTCCCACTGGAAAGTCACTGCGAAGTCAGCTTTAACGCGGACGTCGCTCGGGTAACCGCTCGGCAGGTCGACGCTGACGATTTTTGCCTTCCCACTATATTCGTTGATTTTCTCGATTGCCGAGCGTACCGGCTCTCTCGGCTCGCCCCTCGTGCCCGCTCCGAGGAGGGCATCGACGATGACGTCGTAACCGCTCAGGTCGAGGGACCTTATGTAGGTGGAATCCTTGAGAACTTTGATTTTCACGAAGTCAAGACCCTTCAGGATTTCCCAGTTGTGCCTGGCTTCCTCGCTCCTTATCTTCGCCTCGTCTCCAACCAGAAAAACCGTGACGTCGTTCTCGAAGCTCAAATGCCTCGCAACGACGAAGCCGTCCCCGCCGTTATTCCCGGTTCCCGAGAAGACCGCAATCCTGAGGCCCTTTCCAAAGCGCTCCTCTATCGTCCTCGCTACTCCCGCTCCCGCGTTCTCCATGAGCTGGTGAGGGGTTATGCCGAGCCACTTGGCGTTGATGTCCCAGACGTAAACGTCCTCGATTCTCATGGTATCACCGTTGATTGTTGGGTTCAACGTATTAAATCGTTTTCAGTCGTCGGGAAGGTCAAAATACCGCCAAGGAAACGCCCAAGAAAAAGAGTAACCTCACAACAGAATGGGAAAATGGGATTATGAGAGTTAACGAGTCGTTTAAGATTCCTCCTTCCCCTTTTCGCTCGCCGTGGGAAGGGCGTTGTAGTAGAGCACGGCAGTCAGGAACAGTGTTCCAACGATGAAGACCATCACAAAAAAGTCGAGACCGTAGACCGGGCTCTCAGATGCGTAGGGACCCCAGTACTGACTGCAATCGACGGAGAGGCATATCATCTTCCGTATGGCATCGTAGAGGATTAAAAAGCCCGTCAGGTAGAGAACGACGAGGGCAACACCCACCCTAAGGACGGTTTCCCTACACGATGATGCCATTGTTACCACCAATGAATAGAAAAAGGCCGAGGACTTAATAACGTTTTTGGTGAAGAACCTCGAGCGCCGTCCGGTAGGCATCGTCAGAGTACAGAACGAGATAAACCTTCTCCACGCTCTTAGCTTCCCTCAAGAACTCCTCAACGGTTTCCTTGAAGGCCCTCACAACTTCTTCAAGCGGACAGCCGTAGATTCCGGCGCTTATGGCGGGGAATGCCACGCTCTTAACGCCCAGCTCGTCGGCCTTTCTTAAGGCCCCGAGGATTGCCCTCCTGAGCTTCTCCCGCTTATCCGCATCCCACACTCCCCCGCAGTACGGGCCAACAGTGTGAATGACGTACTTAACCCCGTGACGCTCAAGCCTCATCGGGGGCGTTACAACGACCTCACCGTGCTCTATTGAGCCCTTCCCAAGCTGTTCCAGCATAGCTTCTTTGCTTACCCTGATGTACTCGCGGACGTCTCCAGCGGCGGCTTTGGCTATGGCGTAAGCAACGCCACCACCGTGCTCGAGGTAGCGGTTCGCGGCGTTCACGATGGCCTCGGCCGGAAAGCGGGTAATGTCGCCCTTGACGACCTCAAGCATTGCCCTCACCCAGTATGTTTCTCAGGAGCTTTCTCTCCCTTTCAGAGAGGAAGTTATCGCTTCCAACTATGAAAACCGTCGCGCCGTGGATGAGGGCATAGTCTCTGAGCGCGGAGAGGAACTTTAGCACGCTGGAAAAGCCGTTCTCAAGAACGAGATAGTCAAGGCCGTCAATAACGATGATTGGCTTTTTACCGGCTTCCTCCGCTTCCTTCATGAACTTGACAGCCATATCAAGGATTTTGGGAAGGTTCGTAGGAGAAATTGCCCGCTCATCGTGAACGGTCGTTATCCAGAACCAGTTGGGGACGTCCCGCGGAACCCGCGAGAAAACGAGGGCCGACGAGAGCACGTCCTCGGGGAGAGACTGAACCATGAACAAACCGGGCTTTTCATCGAGGCTCACGTCCTTGATGGAGCATATGGAGAAGTCCCCCACAAAAGACGTTCTCAGGAAGGTTCTAATTGACTCAAAGGCCAGGACAACACCGATGAAAGCTGGAACCAGGCGGAGCCGGAAGAACGGAATCAGACCCGAAAGAGCCACGACGACACCGAGGAACCCCTGAAGGACGGCCATCGGAGTCAATACCCTTCCCCCATACATGGCCAGGAGAACCGCCGAGAGCACAATCCAAAGACCGAGTAGAACAGAGGTTGACGTCTCATGCTCCGGATAGAAGAGGAAAACCATGAGCACCGGGAGTATCGAAAGGTAGAGAAGGCTCCTCGCGGTTTCATCGTTCAGGGTCAGCTCGTCTATCGCCTCAACGTTACCTGCCCACAAGAATGCCGAGAAAAAGGCCAAGCCGACGATGTAAACCCCCCTATCGGCGGAGAAAACGGGAACGGCCAGGCTCAGCCAGGCCAGAGAGTAGTAGAGGAGCGCCTTCCGGCCAGTAAGGTGGTAGTTGTAAAACAGGAGAACGTAGGAGACGAGCAGTGCAATGCCGAGGAACAGGTCAAGATAGTTCACGCGCCACCTCCTCCGCCCTGTTCAGTATTTTCTCCTCATCCAGCGTAAGAACTTCGCGGTCGAGCATTAAAACCTTTCCGTCAACTATCGTCGTCTCAACGTCGTTGCCGTTGGCGGAGTAAACGATGTGGCTCACTATGTCGTGAACCGGCCTCAGGTGGGGCCTGTTGAAGTCGAAGATAACCACATCGGCCAAGTAGCCGGGCTTTATGACGCCGGCGTTGAGGCGCAGAGCTTTTGCGCCGTTCACCGTTGCCATCTTGAAAACCGTCCTTGCATCGGCAACCGTCGGGTCGAGGTTGTGGACCTTGTGGAGTAAAGCGGCAAGCTTCATCTCCTCGACCATGTCGAGGTTGTTGTTGCTGGCACTTCCATCGGTTCCGAGGCCGACGTTGACACCAGCATTGAGGAGTCTCTGGAGGGGCATCACACCGCTGGCGAGCTTCATGTTGGAGCCGGGGTTGTGGGCAACCGTGACGCCGTTCCTCGCGAGGATTGAAACGTCCCTGCTGTCGAGCCAGACGCCGTGAGCTATTATAACATCACTCCCGAAGAAGCCGATTTCGTCGAGGAGCACAACGGGGCTCTTTCCATAGCGCTCCTGAATCTTTCCGAGCTCTGCCATCGTCTCTGCCACGTGAATGGTTATGAGCTTCCCGTGCTCGTCCGCGAGCTTCCTAACTTCTTTCAGCAGTGCCAGGGAGCAGGTGTAGGGCGCGTGGGGCCCGAAGACGAAGTGGACCCTCTCCGAGTTGAGGCTCTCGATGGCATTCATCTCGCGGAGGGCCTCTTTAATCTCCTTCTCTGTCCTCTCGGGGTCACCGAGGTCTATCATGCCATAGGAGAGATACCCGCGAAGGCCCGCCTCAAGGGTTGCCTCGGCCACCGCGTCCATCTGGAAGTACATGTCAAGGAAAGTTGTCGTGCCGGTCTTAATCATCTCGAGTGCTCCAAGGTAAGCTCCCACCTTGATGTGCTCGCGCGTCAGTTTGGCTTCCCTCGGCCAGATGTGCTTCTCCAGCCACTCCATCAGCGGTAAATCATCTGCAAGACCGCGAAGGAGACCCATCGGCGAGTGGGTGTGGAGGTTAACGAAACCGGGCGAAACGACCTTTCCGGTCGCGTCTATGACTGTATCCGCGCTCTCGTTGATTCCCTTCTTAACCTCGACGATTCTGTTGCCCTCGATTAGAACGTCAGCCTTCACAATTTCAGGGTTTTCACCGTAAACAACGTAACCGTTCCTGATGAGAATGCTCACACCAACCACCCCCTTTTAAAGGGGTGTGTTTCCGCTGGAAGTTAAAAAGGTTTCACCCATTAGAACCCCGTTCTTGGACAAGGCGAGAGGAAAGAGAAAGGATAACCGGCTTCACACGAACATCGTCTTCAGCACATCGGCGCAACCGCACTTCCTCTCTTCCGGAATCCTCGGGATGGCCCTCTTGAGAAGCTCCTGAACCTTGTAGTTGTTCTCGGCCATGACCTTGAGGACCTCCTGGGCATCCACAGGCTTGTCGGCCCAGACGTCGTAGTCGGTGACCGTTGCGATGTTGGCGTAGCACATTCCGAGCTCCCTGGCCAGGTTTATCTCGGGAACGAGCGTCATTCCGATGATGTGGGCGTACTGCCTGAACATGAAGCTCTCAGCGCGCGTTGAGAACCTCGGCCCTTCAATGCAGACGTAGGTGCCCTTCTCGTGGACCGGAAAGCCGAGCTCTTTTGCTGTCTCGTAGAAGATTCTCCTCATCTCGGGGCAGAAGGGGTCGGCCATCGAGACGTGGGCCACGCGCGGGCCGTTGTAGAAGGTGTAGTCGCGCTTCTTCGTGAAGTCAATGAACTGGTCGGTTATCACTATGTCGCCGGGCTTATACTCCTCGCGGAGCGAGCCAACTGCCGTAACGCCGATTACGCGCTCGACACCGAGCTCCTTGAGCGCCCAGATGTTCGCACGGTAGGGAACTTCGTGGGGCGGGAACTCGTGGTGCTTGCCGTGCCTGGGTATGAAGGCCACCTCAACGCCCTCGATTTCGCCGATTTCCACCGGAGCAGAGGGCCTGCCGTAGGGCGTGTGAACCTTGAGAGTTTCCTTCGGCTCGAAAACGCCGTAAACCCCGGAACCACCTATGATGCCTATCCTCGGCATGGTCATCACCGTGTTAAATGCTCGCTCCACTCATATAAGGGTTGCCTTTCCAGTGGAAACGAAGGGCGGAAACTTTAATAACCTTTGGGAACTAAATATTCCGGGGGGTGGTGAGATGGAGGAGAAACCCGTCAAGCTCGTCCTGCCGGAGGTAAAGAACCCGATATTCATCGAGGGTTACCCCGGGATAGGATTAGTAGGCCACATAGCGGGCAACTTTTTGGCCAAAGAACTCGGAATGGAGATGATAGGCTACGTCGAGAGTCCGTTCATTCCGCCGATGAGCATAGTCCTCGAGGGGAAGCCCAACCCACCGCTCCGCTTCTACGGCAAGGACAACCTGATAGTGGCCATCGCAGACGTCTACGTCCCCCCGACGCTCGTTAACGAGATAGCGCGGGAACTGGCAAGCTACCTCAGCGAGATGAAGGCCGAGAAGGTAATCTCCATCGGCGGAATCGGCATAGGCTTCTTCAAGGAGAAGATGGAAGTGTGGGGCGTTGGAGCTAGGGAGGAACTCAACAGGGAGCTCGAAGAGGCAGGGGCGAAGATACTCCAGTACGGCTCGATTATGGGGATGAGCGGAAAGCTCCTCTGGGAGGCCGGGAAGAGAGGGTTGAACGCCTACGTGCTCCTCGGCGAGACGTTTGGAGACAGACCCGACCCGAGGGCCGCTGCCAACGTCATCGAGGTCCTCAAGAAGCTCACGCCGATTGACGTCTCGACGGAACCGCTCATCAAGGAGGCCGAAATGATTGAGGAACAGCTCAGGAAGATGCACGAGCAGATGGAGCAGGCGAGGAAGAAGGAGATGAAGCAGTACGAGAGCATTTACCTGTGAGGTGGTAGCATGGAGGCGGTAATTCTAGCCGGAATCGCGAGACGGGTTTTGGACGAGCTCTTGAGGAACCCATACCGAACGATAGAGCTCAGGAGCGCGAGGAACGTTTTGGCCATCGAGGAGGCGATAGACGAGGCCCTCAGGCTGTTCCTCACCTACGACCCCTTTGACGACGTCTCCACTGGAACCGAAGGTCTCCTCGCGGAGCTGATAGAGGCCAAAGAGCTTGAGACGAGGGTCCCCTGGGAGGAGAGCGACGAGAGGGAAATAACGGTCTGCAGGGCAAAGGTTAAGCTGGTCGGCCTCGGGCGGGTTGTGGAGGTCGAGAGAAGGGACGGAATCCTCGTGGCGAGGGTTAGGGAGCTCTTCCCGCACGAGATGAGCATGGGTTAAAACAGCTTGAGCTGTCTTCCCTTCGATTTCCTGCCCCTCTTTGGCGGTTCGAGCTTCCTGAACTCAAGGCCCTCCTTTTCGAGAAGTTTTTTGGCACCGGAGGTGAGCGAAGGGGCAACTAAAATACCCCGGACGTTCTCGTGCTCCTCGCGGAGGGTTTCGACGTAGCGCTTGAGCTGGCTGACCGCGTGCAAATCCGCCCTCCTGCGCTTCAACTCGAGAACGACGAGGTTTCCGTCTTTGTCAACGCCGAGCACGTCAACGATGCCGTGCTTGATGGGCTTTTCGCGGTAGAGGGGCCTAAAGCCGGGCTCTATGACCTCCGGCTTCTCGAAGATGAGCTCGGCCATTTCCGCCTCGCTACCCGTCAAAGCGAGCTCCTCGTAGTCTTCAGCGTGGAAGACCGTGATTAAGTAGACCTCCTCAAGCTCGACCTCCAGCGTTTCCCTCGGCTTCCTCCTGACCGAGACGAGAACCGGCTTTTCGCGGAGCTCCAGCCTAACCACACTCCCCGGCGGCTGCCAGTTAACGGGTTCGCGCTTCTCCTTCTGGTGTATCAGGAAAGAGCCGTCGGGCTTGACGATTATCACCCTGTCTCCGGGGCCGAGTTCGCTTTTGGCCCTGCCATCGTAGTGGACCCGACAGCGGGCGAATATGGTAAGCACTCCTTCGGAGGAAACGGCCGAATCGACGAGGAGTTTTATTTCCTCTGGAGACGGATTCTCCCTGAGCTCGACCTTGGGCATGGAGAAAGGTGGATGGAGGTTATTTATAAAGCTTACAAGAGATAGCACCATCTTTCAGCATCAGAAGATAAGTCCGCAGAGGAACGTCCCCAAAATGGAGAACCAAAGACGGACGGAGTGCAGAAACGACAGAACTATAGCGAGTGCAGTTGGATAAAAACCTTTACAAGCAGGGGGGCGATGGCAAGAGCAATAATCAGGAGCAGTAAGAGGCCAAGTTTTCTCCTCCTGGGTAGGATTAGAATTCCGACAAGGCCGTACAGAGAGTTTAAAGCAGAGAGCAACAGGAGGTTCTTGCACAGATAATTATCCGTACAAACCTTCAAAAGTGGCCGTACTACTGTGATGTTAAAGGCCCAGGGATACCCTGACATTAAACGAACAAGGACAAGAAAAGCGCCGGAGAGTAGCGAGAGCAGTAGGGCCTTCTCAAAGGAATGGGAAAGCCGTCTTCCGGTAAGGAGCTCGTAGAGTATCAAAGCCGTCCCCAAAACAGATATCAGCATGGAAATCATTAGCAAAAGTCCAATAGAGGAAAGTACAAGATAAACAGCAACGGTAAAAATAGTCCCTTTCTTAACCCCGAATGCAAGGACTGCAGTGCTGAAAACGCCCCACATTGCAACGATGTTAAAGATGTCCCTCGTTGAATCACCGATGATTTTAGGGTCGACTTCATTTAAAACCCTTGGTAGCTCTCTGAACTCAAACCGGTATCCAGCTTTTTTCAGCAGTCTTCCAACAAAGAGAGCAACAATAACCAGAGTTATAAAATAGGAAACCACAGTAATCAGCAACCAGGAGGTGTTGAAATTCTCCCGACTAATATCGTGAGGAGGATTAATGTAAAACCACGCCCATATGAAGGCCCATATTACCAAAGGAGCCGTTACAGCCTCCAGCACAAGTCTTTTCCCGATTTTAATTTCATTTTAAATCCCCCTTTACTTATAGATTCAAAAATTGAAATTTAAAAAGTTAAGAAATATCACGAAAATAAAGCCTTAATGATGTAGGGTAAAGCATCACAGAATTGGGGACAAAATATAGGGGCCAAAACCGCCCCACAAGCGTCTGCACAAACGCTTCCCAGTATTCCACAGGGGCTCTTACAGGCCAGTACTAGTCCTTTTGAACATGCAATAGAGCAAGATGCCCCTCCAATTATGCTACTAATGCCTTGTCCACACATATGGCCACAAAAAGCCGAGCATACAATTCCCCCTGCAAAGCAAATCCATGAGAGCACTCCCCCACTACTTCCTGCCGCGGCTATACAGGCAAGGGTAAAAAGCCCAGTACATGACAAGTCGCAGAGATGAACACACGCTGAATAGTCATCAATAACCATAGCATATCCCAAGTTTGCTTTTTCATTGTACTCCGGTAGTTTAAGCTTCACCAAGTGTGAGAGGTGTCTTAACTCGTAAGCACTCCTGTCCCAAATCCAGCTCGTCTCGTCACCCCTGCGAAGCTTCATAAGAACTTTGTTCAGAGTCCAATAGTAATCAGAAAGCGTAAGGTTACCGAGCACCAGTACGGTATCCCCAACAGGAACTGCCCTGTTCTTATCATCAGGAGCAATGTTCATTCCAGTAACAAAAGCCGTGTACTTTCCAGTTTTCGGGTCAGTTAGGATTTTAGTTATCAACGTAAAATTATACTGACTCCTCTCGGCCCTATAAACAAGGTTATATATGGTGTAGTTAAAGGTGGCATTGTAAACAGTAACCTTGATGAACAACAACTGTTCATGCTTCCTTGTCATGTTGTACAGGGCAGTTATTGAAACATTGAGGTGAGCGCTCACGTTGAAAGCACCGCAGGAACTGGCGTTCTGGCAAGCACAGGGAGAATGAGTCAAATTAGTGAGGTTTAATGTTGCATTCACCCACGTGACGTTCATCTGAAGCTTGCCCTTGTCATCGTACCAAGCAACCACAGCCCTCCTGAAGGTCACGCTGGCATTGTTAGTGCTCATGGCCATGGCCTGCGGAGCCGCAATCAACTGCAGGCTCAATACCATGAAGACCAGAACGACTCCAAACGTCGTCTTCCTCCAGTTCATGGCCACCAACCGACCAGTTAGTCAAGGAGAGCCGACAATCGCCATATATAAATTTTTCTTTTTACAAGTTAGATTCAATAACGTTTTTTTCGTAGGATTTTCAATTTTTAACAGTATCAAAACGACGAGAATGAAACGAAAGAAGCCAGAGTAAAAGAGCGAACAAGAGAACACAGAAGTTCATTTCTTCAGATGCGCCTCTGAGTTTTACCACTCGATTACCACCAAGACTCCAAGAAGACGAACGTCAACGAAAACACTCACGATTCCAATGACAAGCAACGCGAGGAGCGACAGATTACCATACCGTGTACCGAGGTAACCCGAGATTCCGGATAGAACACCGAGAGTGGAAAGGAGGAACAAGCCCCTGAAAATAGGGTAATCCTCTACGAGCAGGAGCGGACCGCGAAAAGTACCAAAATCAGAGTATCCCCGAGGAACCGAGGCGTGGAGAGCAACGAACCGCAGGATTCCAAGTAGAACAAGAGAAGCAAGAGAAACCCAGAATATCCACGCGAAAAGACCCATAACTTTGTTCAGTTCGCCCTTAGAGGCAAAATAAAGGAATGCAGGAATACCAACAACTAAAACGAAGAAAGGAAGCATGAGCGGAGATAAAAGAATAACCTTAGCGACAATTGAGATAACAAAAAGTGCTGATTTAACCGGACCGTAAACCGGCGAAACGGTAACGTAGACACCCCAGAAGGTAAAATGGTAATGGACACTCTCTCGAACTGCCTTCAGGAAGTTTACATTTTCAGAGTTCTCGTCAAGGATTTCGGGGAGATGCACAATGTCCTTCTTCGAGTAGCCCCACCGCTCAAGGAGCCTTGCGAGGTTGAAAGCCAGAATGGCCGAGACTATTAGGAAAGAGGCCAGAGCTGACAACAGCCACGTGAAGTTAAAGCTTCTGGAAATCTCAGTATTATCCCCACCGAAATAAGAGAACGAAATCAACCACAGGATGGGCCAGGGGAGGAGAGAAATCAAAAGACTGTTCAGCAGGTAGCGAAAGCCCCGGCGCATAAGACTCCCCAAAAGATTGGAAGTCAGAAAACCTCAGTCCTCAACTCCCTTCTCGGTAATCCTGAAGACGGCCTCGCCCTCGGGCAGGTGCGGGCTGTCTATGAGCCTTGCGACGCGCTTTCCGGCCTTGCCCTTCCTGAGGTAGATTCTGAGCGTCGCGCTGTGGGCCAAGATGTGACCGCCGACGGGCCTCGTGGGGTCGCCGAAGAAGGCATCCGGTTTCGCCTGCACCTGGTTCGTCACGAAGACCGCTATGTCGTAGAGGTCGGCAAGACGGTGTAAGTCGGAGAGGTGCTTCGCCAGCTTCTGCTGTCTCTCGGCTAGAGTTCCCCTGCCGACGTACTCGCTCCTGAAGTGGGCCATGAGGGAATCAACGACGAGCAACTTAACTGGCCTATCGGTTGAGGCCTTCTCCTTGATTATTTCCTCGGCTTTCTCGACGAGAAGCATCTGGTGGTTGCTGTTGAAGGCGCGCGCAACGTAGATGTTCTTGAGCGTCTCGTCGGGGTCCAAACCGCGAGCCTCGGCTATCTGCCTTATCCTCTCGGGCCTGAAGGTGTTCTCGGTGTCAATCCATATCACCGAACCGCCGAGGCCACCTTCCTCAGGTGGCTTCTGGACCATGACGGCGAGGGTGTGCGCGAGCTGGGTCTTTCCGCTTCCGAACTCACCGAAGACCTCGGTTATGGCCTGCGTCTCTATTCCGCCCCCGAGGAGCTTGTCGAGGCTCTTGCTTCCAGTGGAAATTTTGCCGATGGTCTGTCTCTTTTCCATATACTCGTCGGCGCGCATGAAGGTTCCGATGTTTGCCGCTTCCCTCGCGGCCTGGATTATCTTGAGCGCGGCGCCTTCGCTTATGCCCGCTATCTCTTTGAGCTCGAGCGGTGAAGCAACTGCTATGGCCTCAATACTGTCGTAGCCGGCCTCGCGAAGCTTCTCAGCAGTAGCCGGACCAA
Source organism: Thermococcus sp. 21S9 (assembly GCF_012027635.1). Lineage (NCBI taxonomy): Archaea > Methanobacteriati > Methanobacteriota > Thermococci > Thermococcales > Thermococcaceae > Thermococcus > Thermococcus sp. 21S9. The sequence continues at coordinate 691,555 of NZ_SNUS01000001.1, read as the reverse complement.
CACCCGGCAAATCCTCAAGGGTTCTGATTTCTTTTTCCTTTTTCTTCTTTGAGGGCGATGACGGTGAGCTTTCGGCTATTTCAAGCTCCTCGAATTCCTCAAGCTCTTTAACCTCTTCAACCTTCTTCTTCGCCATGAGACTCACCCGGGAAATACCCTTAGTAGAGGTAAAGTTCAGGGGTTAAATAACTTTTCCTGGGAAAATCGGAAGGGCAATCTTTTAAGACTTTCGCCAGTTTCGAAAAACGAACCTTAAAAACGCCCAAATTTTACTGAAAAGCCCAGAAAAAAGAGAACTACCGAAGATGGGCCCCCTGCTCAAGATTTTCCAGTGGAAATGGAGCCCCTCAGAACTATCAGTCTGGCACCCTCAGGAATCGGCTCGTCGAGCGGAGGATTGAGAACAGGGCCATCCTTGTAGTAACCCAGGAGAAACAGGTCCTTTGTCTCCTTGAGCTCGCGGAGGGCTTCTATGTACGGCCTGCCCCAGAAGTCCCGCCCGTCCATCACGGTGACGTCGTAGCCCTTGACCGAACTCGTTATGTCGTCTATAACATCAACCACCTCAGGCTCGAAGACGGAACTCGCGAGAAGCCTTCCCGCCAGGCTTCTGCTCACGATGACCCTATCCGCACCGGCACCCCTAAGGAGCTCAACACTCTCCTCGCTCAGAACCTCGACGAGAACCTTTGCACTGGACATTCTCTTCACCATGAGGGTCACAAAAACGGCCTTCGAGTCGTCCTCAAGGGCCAAGATTACGTGGGAAGCCTTTTCAACACGGGCCCGTTCGAGTGTCTCCCTGTTGGTGGGGTCACCTATGAGGACCTCTATTTCCTCTGGAAGCTCAACCTTCTTGCGCTCCTCCTCGCTGGGAAAGACCACGACAATCGGGGCCAGCCGTAGCTCACCGCGCTCGATTGCCCCGATAAGTTCGTTAACGCAGGTTGAAACGCTACTCCCCTGCCCGATTACAAGGTAGTGGTTGGAGTAGTTAACCCGGTGCATGCCCATCATCCTCCTCAGAGACGAAGAGATAAAGTTCTCGGCCAGAAGGGAAACGAGGGCCGTGAAAGTCGAGATTCCGGCAACAGAAGCAATCATCGCAACGATTCTCCCCGCCTCGGTCTTCGGCGTAACGTCGCCGTAGCCTATGGTCGCCATCGTTATGACGGCCCAGTAGAAGGCTGTAAAGAAGTCAACGCCCTCAAAGTAAGCAAAAGCAGTTGCAAACGCGATTGCCAGTAGAAGAACCGCGAGGGCTATCTGGACTAACCGGTTTCTGCTCACCTTGACCCTCACGCGGAGCAGTCGCCTCACAACGGTTACCGGTAGCATGGGCGTCGTTTCCACTCGAACCTTAAAAACATGCCCCATAATCAGAACAATTCAACAATGGTCATCAAGATACCACGAGGTACAGTTTTTCCAGTGGAAACAAAGGTCTTTTTCGATGCTCATCGAAAAGACCCCCCAGAGTTTCATTTCCACTGGAACCCACTTTCGGAAAACGGACGGTTTTGACAGTGTGGTTGAAGGTAAAAGGGAGTCAGCGAAATTGTTTAAGTACGTAGCTGTTAAATCGTTCAATGAATTGCCGAAGATTTTTATTAGATGGTCTAAAATCTCCATGTTTCATTCCCATTGATTTGGTCATTCGTTCATAGAAAGATATAAAAACCGGCACCGATAAGAGAAATGGGAGCTTTTTGTCAACACTAAACCGGTCTTCTATGGGAAGCTCCAAAAGCCCGCTCCACTGGAAACAAAACTCTGGGGGGGATACGTTCTATTTAATTTAGCGGGTTTTGAAAATATGTCCGTTTAACTATCGTGGACTACTATGTTCATCAATGTCCCTGTTTTGGTGTGCACTTTTGGTCATTTCTCTTTCAGTGGAAATCGTAAGACCTAATTAATTTAGTCTTTCCAAATGCAAAATTTTATGTACATTCCTGTGCATTTAGCTTTCCCGTTTCCTTTGGAAGGGCAAACCATTAATTCACCAACGCCGTATTTCAGTTGGTGGTTCCAGTGGAGATTAGGGATGTTGTTCTCGACTGGTTGCGCTCAGGCAAGGACGATGCCAACGACATCGTGGACCTGCCCTGGGAAGTTAAGCAACTTGAACCGGACCTCTACGTTGCGGAGCACCCCAAGATGCCCTTCACCCTGCTTCTCTCGTTCGGGGACGGCTTCATACGGCTGTTGGCCCCGATGGGCCTTGAAACGTTTTCCATGACCAAGGACGAGAAACTTAAAGTCTACCATGCACTCCTCAAGCTGAACGCAGATGTTAACCTTATGAAGTTCATCCTTATGGGCATGAACGACGACGTTTACCTGGCTGTTGACCTCGACACTTCAAATCTCGGCAAGGCCGAGTTCAACGACGCGCTCTCGGCCCTTCTCGTTGGTCTGCTCTCAGCCGTTTCGGCGCTCCACCTTGAGGAAGAGTTCGAGGCCCTGCTCAAGGAGCGTGTGCTCGCGATGGTCTATGAGAGGCTCCGCAAGGGTGCGAGCAGGGAAGAGCTTCTCAACTTTCTCATCTCCCGGGTGGGAATGCCCAAGAACGAGGCTTTGGCCCTTCTCGCCGAGGTTCTCCCCGAAGAGCCGGATAGGGGTTACCTCTAAGGGTAACTCCCTTCTTTATTCTGTATCCCTTTTACATCCACCTGTTCAACAAGGCATATAAACCCAGACCCCACACTTGCTATGCTTTCCACTGTATCCGGTGCTTCCAGTGGAGATTTGGGAATATGTGCAAAGATTGATTGAGATGTTTGAACAAAATGCGAATTCCTATCACACATCTTGCCAAAATGGTGTATCCTATCCGCATGTTTGTGGCGGTAATACGGCGTGAGAGTATGATTTCCGGTGGAGATGGGAGCCATGGGGGACAAGGACGACTACCTGACGTCGATATTCGAGAAGTACCTCCACGCCAAGAAGATTTTCAAGAACAAGGAAGTCCTGAGGCACAGCTACACGCCAAAGGAACTCCCTCACAGGCATGAGCAGATTGACGAGCTGGCACATATTCTCGTTCCGGTTTTAAGGGGTGAAACGCCCTCGAACGTCTTCGTCTACGGCAAGACTGGAACGGGTAAAACCGTGACGGTGAAGTTTGTAACCGAGGAACTCAAGAAGATATCCGAGAAGTACAACATTCCCGTCGAGGTCATCTACATCAACTGCGAGATAGTCGACACCCACTACCGCGTTCTCGCGAGGATAGTCAACCACTTCAAGGCTGAAAGTGGTGTGGAGGTTCCCCTCGTCGGCTGGCCGACCGATGAGGTCTACGCCAAGCTGAAAGAGGTTATAGACGCGAAGGAGCGCTTTGTAATCATCGTTCTGGACGAGATAGACAAGCTCATCAAGAAGAGCGGGGATGACATACTCTACTCCCTCACGAGGATAAACACGGAACTCTCAAAAGCGAAGGTCAGCATAATCGGCATCTCAAACGACCTCAAGTTCAAAGAGTATCTCGACGCCCGCGTTCTGTCAAGTTTGAGTGAGGAGGAAGTCGTTTTCCCGCCCTACGACGCCAACCAGCTTCGGGACATTCTCATGCAACGCGCAAAGGAGGCCTTCTACGAGGGCGTTCTCGACGATGCGGTAGTGCCACTCTGTGCCGCTTTGGCCGCTCGCGAGCACGGCGACGCGAGGAGGGCCCTGGATTTGCTCCGCGTCGCTGGTGAAATAGCGGAGCGCGAGGGGGCGAGCAAAGTAACCGAAAGGCACGTCTGGAAGGCACAGGAGAAGATTGAGCAGGACACGATGGAGGAAGTCATAAAGACCCTCCCGCTCCACTCGAAGGTCCTCCTCTACGCGATAGTCATGCTCGACGAGAACGGTGAGCTACCGGCCAACACCGGCGACGTTTACTCCGTTTACAAGTCCCTCTGCGACCATCTCGACGTCGAGCCGTTAACCCAGAGGCGCGTGAGCGATTTAATCAACGAGCTCGACATGCTCGGCATAATCAACGCCAAGGTCGTGAGCAAGGGGCGCTACGGCAGGACCAAGGAGATAAGGCTAAACGTCACCCCCTACATGGTGAAGAACATTTACCGCCACGACGAGCAGGTTAGGAGCCTGCTCACCCTCACCCTCTCCAAGCAGAGGAGGTTGTTCTGATGCTGATTGAGGATTTAATCAAGAACAACTACCTGATAACTCCTTCTGCCTACTACCTCCTCGAACCCCACTACAAGAGGGACTTCACTCTGGCGGAGCTGATAAAGTTCGCCAAAGCTCGGGGGACCTTCGTCATAGACTCCTCCATAGCCGAGGCCTTTCTCGCTGAGAAGGGTCTCTTTTCCACTGGAGAGCTCACTGAGCAGACCCCCCTTGAGGTCTCTGAGGAAGAGTCTCTTGAGGCTTCTCGTGAGGAAATATTGGAAGAAATCGCCGAATCTGCTAAAACCAAAGTTTCTGAAACTTTTATGGCCTCTCAGCCTGAAGAAATTCCTTCTTCTGAAGACGTTGAATCAGAGGACGCATCGGGTTCTATTTCCACTGGAGATGTTGTGGAAAGCGAAGTTTCTACGACTCCTTCTGAGGAAGAGAGTGTTAAACCTGCCGAAATTGTTGGCGAGACATCGATTTCCACTGGAACTGCCCTCGAATTGGAGCAATCTCCTACCCCCAATTCTGTCGAAGAATCAGTTTCCGGCGAGCTTTCAGAGGAAGAGAGTTTTGTTTCCACTGGAACATCTGAACCTGCGGAACCCGAGGATGGTGCCATCGGCTCTCCAGATGAGTCGCTAACCGGGGTCGTCGAGGACTCACTTCCACTGGAAACCGAGCCCCTGAACGGCAACGGCTACGGAAACTACGCCGATAGCGAGGAGTATTACGAGAACGGCGAGAATGGAAACGGGGTGAAGCCCAAAATCGTTTACGGCGACTACGGGATTCCAATAGCGTACGTCGGAGAAGACGTTGAGGGTGAGAAGAGCTACTCCACCTACAAAGACGTCGTGATAAAGCCCAGGGAGGGCTTCCACTACCGCGCGAAGGAGATTCCGGATGAGTGGGAGCTTACCTTCGACGTCAAGAACGTGAAGTTCGAGGCCCCGAAGGTCAAGAATGCTTCAAGTAAAGAGGGCGAGATAATAATCCAGGCCTATTCGAGCTACTTCAAGTCGAGGCTCAGGAAGATGCGGAGAATCTTCCGCGAGAACCCCGAAATCGGGACGGTCATAGACATCGCGAAGCTGAGCTACGTCCGGGACGACGAGGTCACGATAATCGGCCTCGTCAACGACAAGCGCGAAACGGCGAAGGGCTACATGTTCGAGGTGGAAGATGCAACCGGGCGGGTTAAGGTCTTCCTTGGCAGAGACAGGGAGAACGCTTCACAGGCCTACAACGCGATAATGCCCGATTCGGTCGTTGCCTTCCGCGGTCAGCCGGGTAGGGGAATCTTCTTCGCCAACCGCGTTTTCCTCCCGGATGTGCCAAAGTTCAGGAAGCAGAAGCCTCCACTGGAAGAGAAGGTCTACGCGATTCTGCTGAGCGACATTCACGTCGGCTCGAACAAGTTCTGCGAGAAGGCCTTCGAGAAGTTCCTCGAGTGGCTCAACGGTGAGGTCAACAGCAGGGCCGAGGAGGAGCTCGTGAGCAGGATTAAATACATGATAATCGGCGGTGACGTCGTTGACGGCGTCGGTATCTACCCAGGCCAGTACAACGAGCTGGCCATTCCAGACATCTTCGACCAGTACGAGGCGTTGGCCAATCTCCTCCGCAACGTTCCTGACCATATCACCATGTTCATCGGCCCGGGCAACCACGACGCCGCGAGGACCGCTCTGCCACAGCCGGGCTTCTACGAGGAGTACGCCAAGCCGATATACAAGCTCAAGAACGTCGTCATCATCAGCAATCCCGCGGTGATAAACCTTCACGGCAGAGAGTTCCTCATCGCCCACGGAAGGGGCATAGAGGACGTCGTTGACTTCATCCCCGGGAGAACGCACCACAAACCCGCTGAGGCGATGGTTGACCTCCTCAAGCTCCGCCACCTCGCGCCGACCTTTGGAAACAAGGTTCCCATAGCTCCCGACCCTGAGGACACGCTCGTCATCGAGAGCGTTCCGGACCTCTTCCAGGCCGGCCACGTCCACGTTATGGAGCACAGGGTTTACAACGGAGTCTTCGTCATCAACAGCGGAACCTGGCAGGCCCAGACTGAGTTCCAGAAGATGGTGAACATCATTCCCACTCCAGCGCGTGTGCCGATAATAGACGTTGAGACGGCCCGCTTGAGGGCCGTTGTGAGCTTTGACCAGTTCTGCGAGGGGGTTTGAATGGGAGAGGAGCTCTACTCACCCGAGATGAAGGCTTACTTCGAATCACTTCAGCGAGAAATTGACAGGGCCTATGAGATAGCAAGGAAAGCCCGCTCTCAGGGGAAGGACCCCAGTCTCGACGTTGAGGTTCCCCAGGCAACCGACATGGCCGGCCGTGTTGAGAGCCTCGTAGGCCCGCCGGGCGTTGCCGAGAGGATTAGGGTTCTCGTCAAGGAATACGGAAAGGAGCTCGCCGCGCTGAAGGTCGTTGACGAAATCATCGAGGGCAAGTTTGGTGATTTGGGAAGTAAAGAAAAGTACGCGGAGCAGGCCGTCAGAACCGCCCTCGCGATACTCACGGAGGGTATCGTTTCCGCCCCGCTTGAGGGAATCGCTGACGTCAAAATCAAGCGCAACACCTGGGCCGACAATTCTGAATACCTGGCCCTCTACTACGCCGGCCCGATAAGGAGCTCCGGCGGAACGGCGCAGGCGTTGAGCGTCCTCGTTGGAGACTACGTGAGGAAAAAGCTCGGCCTCGACCGCTTCAAGCCGAGCGAGGAGCACATTGAGAGGATGGTCGAGGAGATAGACCTCTACCACAGGGCCGTTACGAGACTGCAGTATCATCCGGAAGCCGATGAGGTGAGGCTCGCGATGAGGAACATCCCCATCGAGATAACCGGCGAAGAGACAGATAAAGTCGAGGTCTCCCACAGGAACGTTCCCGGCGTTGAGACCAACCACCTGCGCGGTGGAGCGATTCTCGTTTTGGCTGAAGGTGTCCTCCAGAAGGCCAAGAAGCTCGTCAAGTACATAGACAAGATGGGCGTGGAAGGTTGGGACTGGATAAAGGAGTTCGTTGAGGCCAAGGAGAAGGGCAAGAGCTCCGAGGAGTCCAAGGCCGACGAATCCAAGGCCGAGGATTCCGGGGCGAGGGAGGAAGTGGCAGAAAAAGTCGAGAAGGGCTTCTACTACGAGCTCTACGAGAGGTTTAGGGCCAACATCGCCCCGAACAAGAAGTACACGAAGGAGATAATAGGTGGCAGGCCCCTCTTTGCCGAGCCTTCAGAGAACGGTGGCTTCCGCCTGCGCTATGGGAGGAGTCGCGTCAGTGGCTTCGCGACGTGGAGCGTCAATCCAGCGACGATGCTAATCCTCGACGAGTTCATAGCTATCGGCACGCAGATGAAAACCGAGAGGCCCGGAAAGGGTTGTATCGTTACCCCCGCGACCACCGTTGAGGGGCCGATAGTCAAGCTCAAGGACGGAAGTGTTATACGGGTTGATGACTACGAGACGGCTCTAAAGGTCAGAAACGACCTCGATGAGATTCTCTACGTTGGCGACGCGCTCATCAACTTCGGAGACTTCGTTGAGAACAACCAGACGCTTTTGCCGGCCAACTACGCCGAGGAATGGTGGATTCAGGAGCTTGCTAAGGCAATCGAGGAGCTCTACGAGGTCGAGCTCAAGCCGTTCTCCGACAACCCGCGCGAGGCCGTTGAGGAGGTCGCCGAATACCTTGAGATAGACCCCGATTTCCTTGAGGGCCTTTTGATGGACCCGCTCAGGGTTAGGCCGAGCGTTGAGCTGGCGATACACCTTTCAAAGGTTCTGGACATACCCTTCCACCCCTACTACACCCTCTACTGGAACACTCTCAACCCCGAGGAAGTTGAAGAACTCCAGAGGGCCCTTCTCAACGCCCAAATCGAGTGGGGCGAGTTCAGGAAGCTGAAGTTCGCGAGGAGGATAATCCTCGAAAACGGCCCAAAGATTAAGCGCTACCTTGAGCTCCTTGGCCTGCCCCACAGGCTCGAAAGAACTGAGGACAGAAGAAAGGTCATCGTCGTGGACTACCCCTGGAGCTCGGCCCTGCTAACGCCCCTCGGCAACCTTGAGTGGGAGTTCAAGGCCAAGCCCTTCTTCACGGTCATCGACATAATCAACGAGAACAACCCGATAAAGCTTCGTGACAGGGGAATAAGCTGGATTGGCGCGAGAATGGGCAGGCCCGAGAAGGCCAAGGAGAGGAAGATGAAGCCCCCTGTCCAGGTGCTCTTTCCGATTGGCCTGGCTGGAGGCCAGAGCAGGGACATTAAGAAGGCCGCGGAGGAAGGAAAAACCGCCAGAGTCGAGATAGCTTTCTTCAAGTGCCCGAAGTGCGGTCATACCGGCCCGGAGCACCTCTGTCCTGTCTGCGGGACGAGGAAGGAACTCCTCTGGCACTGCCCCAAGTGCAATGTTGACTATCCCGAGAGCGAGGCGAAGGAGTTCGGCTTCCGCTGTCCGCGCTGTGATGTAGAGCTGAAACCATACGCCCAGCGGGAGATAAAGCCCTCCGAACTGCTGAGGCGGGCCATGGACAACGTCAAGGTCTACGGCATCGACAGGCTCAAGGGCGTTAAGGGTATGACCTCCGGCTACAAAATGGCCGAACCCCTCGAAAAGGGCCTCCTGCGGGTTAAGAACGACGTCTACGTTTTCAAGGACGGTACAATCCGTTTCGACGCGACAGATGCTCCAATAACCCACTTCAAGCCGAAGGAAATCGGTGTAAGTGTCGAGAAGCTTCGCGAGCTCGGCTATACGCACGACTTCGAGGGCAAGTCCCTTGAGCGGGACGACCAGATAGTCGAGCTGAAGGTCCAAGACATAATCCTCTCCTACGAGGCAGGAAAATACCTCCTCAAGGTCGCGCGCTTCGTTGACGACCTGCTTGAGAAGTTCTACGGCCTGCCGAGGTTCTACAACGCCGAGAAGATGGAGGATTTGATAGGCCACCTTGTCATCGGTCTTGCCCCCCACACCTCGGCCGGAATCATCGGCAGGATAATCGGCTTCTCCGACGTTCTGGTCGGCTACGCGCACCCGTATTATCACGCGGCCAAAAGACGCAACTGCGACGGCGACGAGGACGCTGTTATGCTTCTCCTCGACGCTCTCTTGAACTTCAGCAAGTACTATCTCCCAGAGAAGCGCGGTGGCAAGATGGACGCACCGCTGGTCGTTACGACGAGGCTCGACCCGCGTGAGGTGGACAGCGAGGTCCACAACATGGACGTCGTCCGCTATTATCCCCTTGAGTTCTACAAGGCCACCTACGAGATGAAATCGCCGAAGGAAATCAAGTTCATCGAGCGCGTTGAAGATAGACTTGGAAAACCTGAGATGTACGAGGGCATAAAGTTCACCCATGACACCGACGACATCGGCCTCGGCCCGAAGATGAGCCTGTACAAACAGCTCGGCGACATGGTCGAGAAGGTCGAGAGACAGCTCGCTTTGGCGGAGCGCATTCGCGCGGTCGATGAGCATCACGTTGCTGAGACAATACTCAACTCCCACCTGATTCCCGATTTGAGAGGTAATTTGAGAAGCTTCACGAGGCAGGAGTTCCGCTGTGTGAAGTGCAACACGAAATATCGGAGGCCCCCGCTCATCGGACGCTGTCCCAAGTGCGGTGGAAAAATCGTCCTGACAGTGAGCAAAGGCGCGGTTGAGAAATACCTGCCGACGGCGAAGATGCTGGTTACCCGCTATAAAGTCAAGGACTACACGAGGCAGAGGATTTGCCTGACGGAGAAGGACATAAAGACGCTCTTCGAGACCGTTTTGCCCGAAAAGCAGAGGACCTTGCTCGGCTTCTCGGCAGACGTGTGCGAGAAGATGATTAAGGAGCGCACCGGCTCTTCGAACGGAAAGAACGGCTACCTCGACGGTTTCAACGGGAAGAACGGGAAGGCGAAGAAAGCGAAGGTAGAGAACGAGGTCAGGAGGGAGAAGAAGCCCAAGACCGAGAAGGCCAAGGACCTCAAGAAGGAAGTCAAGAGGGAGAAGGCGAAGGCAAAGCGGAAGAAGCGCATAAGCCTCGACGAGTTCTTTGGGAGTTAGCTATTTATACTCCCTCCGCCTATTTCTTCCGATGCTCGACCAGTTCAAGCTCCTTCCCAGCGTTGCCTACCTGCGCGTCGAGAGGCAGGCTTTCATCGGCTACTCCATGCCCTTAGCCGGATGGATAGGAGAGTATCTGATTAACTACCAGAAGCTCCCCCGACCGAACTTCCTTGGAAGGGCCATGAGGAAGCTGGGCTTTTCTTTCGCTGGAGAGGAGCGGGACGGGCGCTCAATAACCCAGTTCTTCGTGAAGGGGAGCGTTTCAATAAGCGCGAGCTGGGACGTCGAGCGGGAAAGCCTGTTTCTCCAGATAATTCCGCTTCGTTCAAGGCTGTCGAGGGGTTTAACCGTTAGGACCGAGAACATAGAGTTCTACGACCAGTTCGTCGTTTCCATCGAGCCGGCCGAGAGGCTTCCACCGGGCGTGAGGGGGATAGGGATTAAGGCCCTAATCCTCGAGGACTTCTACCCCATCGAGACTCCCTATTGGGGAATGCTCCACGAGGACTGGGAGAGCGAGCTCAACCTGCTCGTCATGAGGGACGAGGTTTATGACTCTTTGAAGCGAGAGGAGTATCGCTGTCCAGTTTGCTTCTCCCCGCTCGCGGAGGAGAACGGCGTTTTGAAGTGCACCCGCTGTGGCTTCGTCTACGCGCCGGAGAGCGACTTTGAGAGGGTCGTCGAGCAGTTCAGCGTCGAGGAGTTTGCGTTTTGATGTGGTCTCGTGATTCTATGAATACTATCTATAAATCGGCGTAAGATACCGCAAAAAATTTAAATTAAATTCCTTATTTTTATTCGGTGATGGTGTGGGTCAAGAAAATGCAAAAGAGAATATCAATAGAACTCCCCAAGAGGAAAATAGAGACATAACCCTTTTCGGCCTTTTTGCGACAGCAGTCACGTTAATAGCAACTTTGGTTTATCAATATTCAAAAGATGTTTTGACAGCTAAACTACAAATATGTGTGGATATAACCATGTGTGAATCTCTAAGTGTTACTATAATTCAAGAATATAATATGGTTGTACATAAATTCTTATCAGAATATGTGCTTATTGCAGTATTCTCCTTCTTTATGATGGTATCTTTTATGTGGGCATATGTGTATTCAAATTCAAATGAAAATAAATCAAATAATGAAAATGGAATTAAAATAAATAGAGAATTCTTTAGAAATACTGCCGGAGAATTTTTGGACTCGTTTATAATTTTATCAATATCTGTTGTTATCAGTTTGTCTCAAGTTTCAAAAAACAATATAAGCAACATAATGGGTACTATTACAACTATTACTATTACAGTCACTATATGGTTTGTTATCTTTATTACGTTAATATATTGGGCTATGGGAAAGTTTGATCAAATGTCTTCTAATAAAATGGTTATTATAGGACTGGTTATCGGGCTGTTTATTATAGAACTATTCCCATATTTGAGACCTCACTCTTTGCTTTATATTATTTGTATTATTATATTGGGTATTGTTATTTACAAACAAAATGTCAAATTATCGTTAATAATATTCAGTTTAATATCTCTATGCATTGCTAATAAGATCATCGTTACTGGCCCTAGAAATCTACCTAAATTTGTCAGTTTGAACCTATCAGAACTTTATATCCTAGTATTTGTTATAAAGTTTATTGTTGATAATTTTGAAGAAATTAAAAAAATATTTAAAAAATTAAAACCACCCAAGTCGTCTAATTCTGACGATTCTTCCAACAACTCTGCTAGAGGTAGCAAGCCCAACAATAATAACCAACGCAAGCCAGATAATGATAACAAACCAGATAATGGTTGGACATGCTTTGAAATATGTATTCGGCCGAAAGACCCCTAATTATGGTAGATAGGAGAGTGTTTTAGGAAATTGCAGGGCTGTATGGTAGCCCCGCCGGGATTCGAACCCGGGTCGCGGGATCCAAAGTCCCGCATGCTTGGCCGCTACACCACGGGGCTGCCCGATAAAAAAGCAGAGTCTGGGCTTATAAATCTTAAGTCTGACAAAAGTTAGAAAGGCTCAGAGAATCAGCGACACCAGGTCCCTTATCGCCTTCTCCGGGTCCTTGGCTTTGGTAACGCCGCTCGCGAGGAGGACTCCAACGCTTCCAAGCTCCAGAGCCTTCTTCACGTCCTCGCCCGTGCTGATTCCTGCCCCTGTGAGAACCTTAACATCCGGGTTGACCTTCTTGACCAGCTCAACGGTGTTGGTTATGACCTCGGGCTTGGCCTTGCTGACTGGGATTCCCGTTCCTATGAGCTCCGGTGGCTCGACTGCAACGTAGTCCGGGCCTAAAGCTGCCACCGCCGCGGAAACGGCCGGGTTGTTGGAACAGACCATCGTCATGAGTCCAACTTCTTCCGCCCTTCTAATGCTCGCCTCAAGGTCGGCCAGAATCATCCTATTCTCGGAGTGGTTGAGGAGCGTTCCCACCGCGCCAGCCTCCTTCACTGCCTCGGGAAGGACGTGGCCGGTGTGGCTTCCGGGCTTAATCGGGTCGATGTGCTGGGCAAAAACTGGAATCTCAACGCTCTCCGCTACCATTCTCAGGTCCGCAAGCTGGGGCGCGACGACTATGGTTATCCCGGTCTCCTTGTAAACCTTCTCAGCGGCCTTCGCTATTGCTAAAGCCCTCTTTCCGGTCGCCTCTATGTAGGTCTTGAAGTTAATCGCTATAATCGGCTCCTTCAGCTTCGCCATGGGTATCACCGTTGGTGTTAAGTTCTTTCCCCTTAAACGTCTTTCGGGGAGTTTTGTTTCCACTGGAGCGGTCTCCCGAAGGGGTCTATCAAACCGGCCCTTATCAGAGAGGAGCTTATCTTCGGCCCGAGGGAGCTCCTTATTATCGGAATCACGACTATCTCGAGCGGTTTAAGCCCGCGCTCCTCCCGGGCTCTGTTCACTATTAAAGCTCCTTTGTAGGTCTCCTCGCTTACGACGATTGCCTCCAAGCTCTTCATCTCTCCTGCGAAGCCTATCGCGTTGTGGATTTTGATGACGCGGTAGTTCGTGTAGCCGTTGACGTCGAAGAACTTGAGCAAATCTCTTAAGCGGAGCTCGTAGGGCAGTATTTTTTCGGCGTAGGGCTTGTCCCTAATCATCTCGTCTGAAGTTAGGCCGACGTAAACCACCTTCCCGACCTCGAAGGCCTTCCTCAGCAGGGCCTTGTGGCCGAGGTGTAGCCTGTCGAAGGTCCCACCGACGACGACTTTCCTGAACTTGCTCATGGTTTCCATTAGGCTTGGGAACCAATAAGCTTTTTTATCAGCTTCCGGAGTCCCCTTAGGTGGTGACATGAAGGGAAAGCTCTCCGTTCTGCTGGCGGTCATGATTCTTCTCTCGACGATTCCCCTGGGAGCTTCAGCGGGTGAGGATAAATCCATCAACCTCTTCGACGTTAGCATCTTCCTCAGGGTTTCCCAGATGAACATCAACGGCTCCCTCGTCTGGGCTGGCTCCTTCACGATTGAGGCGACCCTCGTGAACCAGACGTTCGTTGACTACCTCAACTCCCTTGCAAAGGTTAACGAGACCAACGCCACCAGGGAGTTCGCGAACCTCGTCTACGGCGTCGTCTACCAGAGCTTCAAGGACTTCATAAACAGTCGCCTCGAGGGGTCCAACCTGAGCGCCGTTATATACGTGCCCCCCGGCGGGCCCGTGCAAGTTACCGGCAAGTGGAGGGCAGTGATACGGTTTACCCTCACACCGTTCTTCGTGAACGAGGACGGCAAGTACCTGACCTGTCCGTACTACGGCTCTATGAGGATGAAGTTCCTGGGCGTCTCGTATCCGTTCAAGTGGCGCAGGTTCACGCTCGTCCTTCCCAAGAACTACGACATATACACGCTCGTTCCTGTTCCAAAGGAGCTCGTTGACAACGTCGCAGTCTGGGAGGACGGGGATTACTTCCCGATGATTAAGCTTTACAACCCCGTCTATCGTCTGGTTCAGTTCCTCAACTCAACAAAGAGATACCTCAGCGTTTCGTTCGACCCCACGGAGGGCCTGGTGTACTTCAACGCGACTTTCGTGGGCGCAAACGCTACGCCCTCCGTTGAGAGCACCCTCCTGGCTTCCTTCCGTGAGACGATGCATCCGCTCAGCATCTCTGCGAAGAAGATACCAAACGGCCTCAAGGTGATAGGCGTCGTTAAGCCTCAGGTTTCCGTCAAGAAGAACTGGCGCTCTGTTCAGTGGCTCGTCGTCGTGAAACTGCCCGGACGCTTCGATAACATAACGGTAATCGGTGGGAAGTACCAGCTTGGCCCGGACAACACCCTGATAATGGAGTTCAAGCAGGAGAGGAACACGTACCTTTACGCAATCGCGGGCGCGGGGGTTATACTCATCGCCGGTATTGTCCTGTTCCTGAGGAGACGCTCCCGGGCCTCTGAAGGGCTGGAAAGTGAGAATGGGGAAAACAGAACAGAGTCTGCAGGAGAAACTCAGAACGACGGGGCTCCAGAGGAGGAAAACCCGGGGGAGGGTGAGGGCGATGAGTCTTGACTTCTTTTTCTATCCCAAGAGTGTAGCCGTCTTCGGCTCCTTCAAGAAAGGCGCGATAGCCTACGAAATCCTCAGGAACATCGTCGAGGGTGGCTTTGAGGGAAAAATAGTTCCGGTCAATCCCAAGGGCGGAACCGTCGAGGTCGCTGGAAGGACCTTCCGAATCCACGAGAGGCTTGAGGAGCCAGTGGATACTGCTATAATAGCGATTCCCGCCAGGTTCGTTCCTGCTCTAATCGACGAAATCGGTTCGCTGGTCAAGGGTGCCGTCGTTATAAGCGCGGGCTTCTCTGAGGTCGGGAACGATGAACTCGAGCGCGAACTCATTGAGAAAGCCAAGAAGCACGGCGTTAGAATCATCGGCCCCAACTGCGCCGGAATCTTCGGCGTCCACGGGAAGTTCTTCGGCTCCTTCGAGGTTCGCGTAAAGCCCGGTGGACTGGCCTTAATCAGTCAGAGCGGGGCCTTCGGCGGTGCGGCGTTGGCTATGGGCAACGACGAGGGAATAGGATTTTCGGCTTTCGTCTCCTACGGAAACGCCTCAGATTTAAACGAGAGCGACTTTTTGGAGTATTTTGCGGACGACGAGAACACCAAGGCGATAGCGCTCTACATCGAGGGCGTTAAGGACGGCAGGCGCTTCCTGAAGGCCCTCCGCTACGCGAGCGAGAGGAAGCCGGTTATAGTCCTCAAGGCCGGAAAGAGCGCGAGTGGAGCTAAAGCCGCCGCTTCCCACACGGGCTCGCTGGCCGGAAGCTATGAAATCTACCGCGCCGCTTTCAAGCAGGCCGGGGCAATAGAGGTTGAGGAGATGGAGGAGCTCTTTGACGCCGCGAAGGCCTTCGAGATGTATCCCAGAGCTGGAAAGAGAATTGCCGTAATCACCAACTCCGGAGGACCGGGTGTTTTGGCCACCGACAAACTGGAAAAGCTCGGCCTTGAGATAGCCAAACTGAGCGATGAGACCGTTGGGGAGCTCCGCTCCTTCCTTCCGCCCCAGTGCTCCACCAGAAACCCGATTGACCTGATAGCGGATGCGGACTACGAGCGCTATAGGAGGACGATTGAGACCGTTTGTAAGGACGAGAACGTTGATGCCCTCTTGGTAATCTGCGTCCCGCCGATTTTCATTCCGAGCGAGGAGATAGCCAAAGCCGTAATCGATGCCGACTGCGACAAGCCGGTTGTGGTTAACTTCATGGCCGGCGAGCTGGTTCGCGGTGGTGTTAGGCTCTTGGAAGAGAACGGAATCAAGAACTTTCCGACGCCTGAGCGCGCTGCGAGGGCTTTGCACTGGCTCTCGCTTCGCTAACCTTTTAAATTTGAAGTTCTCTTCAATTTTTGGTGGTTCTATGGACGTCTACAGGCTCCTATACCCGATGAGGACGTACCTCGTTGTCGCGGGCAGAGGGGACGAGACCAACGTGATGACTGCCGACTGGGTTACGGTTCTCTCCCACGAGCCCACCATGATAGGGGTCGCAATCTCGCCCAAGCGGTTTACATGGAAACTCATCAAGAAGTACCGTGAGTTCGTGGTCAGCGTTCCGAGCGTTGAGATGCTCGACGACGTCTGGGTGGCTGGCACAAAGCACGGGCCTGGGAAGTTGCGCGAGACTTCCTTTGAGCTGGTGCCATCGAAGAGCGTTGAGACCCCGAGCATCGGGAACGCGCTGGCCAACCTCGAGTGCAGGGTCGTTGACGAGAGGGACTACGGCGACCACACGTTTTTTGTGGGAAAGGTCGTCGGGTTCTCGTATTCAAAGGAGGCTTTCCCCGCAGGGAAGCCCAACGTCAAGGCTGGGTTCCTCGCCCATTTGTCGTGGACCGATTTTGTAACTTTTAGTAGTAAAATTTATCGTCCCTCAAGGAGCCGGTAGCCTTTTATATCCCACACTTTCATCTTTGACCGTCATGATAGCTCTCGGTATAGAGGGAACCGCACACACCCTGGGTGTAGGCATCGTAACCGAGAATAAAGTCCTCGCCAACGTATTCGACACGCTCACAACCGAAAAGGGCGGAATCCACCCGAAGGAGGCCGCCGAGCATCACGCGCGCCTTCTCAAGCCCCTTCTTAGAAAGGCCCTTCAGACGGCTGGAATAACGATGGAAGACGTTGACGTCATAGCCTTCTCCCAGGGGCCCGGCCTCGGGCCGGCTCTGAGGGTCGTGGCTACCGCGGCGAGGGCCTTGGCGATAAGGTACGGCAAGCCAATCGTTGGAGTGAACCACTGCATAGCCCACGTCGAGATAACCAAGATGTTTGGGGTTAAGGACCCCGTTGGTTTATACGTGAGCGGTGGAAACACCCAGGTTTTAGCTTTGGAAGGGGGTCGCTACCGCGTCTTCGGCGAGACCCTCGACATCGGAATAGGTAACGCGATAGACACATTCGCCAGGGAGCTCGGCATCGGCTTTCCAGGCGGTCCGAAGATTGAGAAGCTCGCACTTAAAGGTGAGCGCTACATCGAGCTCCCCTACGCGGTTAAGGGAATGGATTTGAGCTTCTCCGGGGTTCTGACCGAGGCGGTGAGGAAGTACCGCACCGGCAAGTACCGCGTCGAGGATTTGGCTTACTCCTTCCAGGAGACGGCCTTCTCTGCCCTCGTTGAAGTCACCGAGAGGGCAGTTGCCCACACTGGAAAAGATGAGGTCGTTCTCGTCGGTGGAGTCGCCGCCAACAACCGTCTCCGCGAGATGCTTAAAATCATGGCCGAGGACAGGGGCGTTGAGTTCTTCGTTCCGCCCTACGACCTCTGCAGGGACAACGGGGCGATGATAGCTTACACCGGCCTGAGGATGTTTAAAGCCGGAATAAGATTCTCGCTCGATGAAACCGTCGTCAAGCAGAAGTTCAGAACGGACGAGGTTGAGGTGACATGGGACTGATAGTTCCCGTCTATATCTTGGTCATAGACATCCTGCTTGCCGTTGCTATCGGTTATGCGTTTCTCTTTATGCTTAGGCGCCTCAACCGCTACGACCCCGAGCTTAACGCGATGGTGAAATACTCCGTTATTTTCCTTGGGATTGCTGAAATCGGTAGAATCGTGGACATAATCGATGACTTTTGCTGTCGGCCTTCTGCCCGCTATTTTGAGATAGTTGCTTACCTCATCTCAATACTTGGAGTCATTTACACGGTTGTTTACTACATCAAGCTTGTTGAAAACCGTTACATCCCAACGCCCCCGAAGGCCGACAGGAAGTCCTCCCTCGGGGCGCATATTGTCTTCTCTAAGAACCGTCTTCTGGATGTTATTGAACTCCTGAAGAACGCGGACTTCCCGGTTCTGGCCGTCACCAGGTCCCCTGGGATGTACGAGGGCTTCGACAACGTCTCAACCGTCTGGGTGACGCAGGTTTCCGGTGGCGTGAACCCAACGGCCCTCCACGTCCTTCACGACGTCATCCTGCGCTTCGTTCAGGAAAATCCCGGTTCGGCGGTTCTAATAGACTGCGTGGAGTACCTGCTCCTCTACAATGACTTCAGAACGGTTTTCAAGTTCCTCACGAACCTCAAGGACCACGTCGTTCTCCAGCACGGCTCGGGTCTCGTAATCTTCGTTGACGACTCCGTTCTGAGCGAGCAGGAGAAAGCCCTCCTCCTGAAGGAGTTCGAGCCCCTTTAAAACCTCTTCTTCAGCCTCAGCGTGTACTTCGGGTAGATTTCCTTCGTAAAGCGCACGAACTTTGCCTTCCTCGGCGAGAGCTTTATGGTTATTTCGGTTTCGGGGGGCAGGTAGGTGTAGAACTGGCCGTCTACGGCGAGCACTATCTCCCTCTTCAGGGCCATGTTGCGAACGTCTATCCTGCTCTCAGCCGGCACTACCATTGGCCTCGAGCTCAGTGCTATCGGCGCGAGGGGGGCTATAACCGTAACGCTGAGCCTCGGGTCTACAAAGGGCCCTCCAGCGCTCATCGCGTAGCCGGTTGAGCCCGTGGGCGTCGAGATTATGAGGCCATCTGCCCGAATCTCGTCGGCGAGTCCACCGTCGATATAGTAGCGGAGGTGGATTATCTTGCCCGGGATTCCCGTGAGTATTGCCACCTCGTTGAGGGCATCGGGGACGCTGGCCTTGCCGTCAAGGTAAGTTCTCAGCTTTATGCGCTCGTCTATGTAGTACTCGCCCTCAATCAGCTTGCTTATCGCGAAGAACGTCTCGTGGGGCTCGACCTCCGTGAGGAAGCCGAGGGTGCCCATGTTGACGCCAAGGATTGGTATGTCCCTCTTCGTCTTGTGCTCGACCCTGAGAATTGTTCCGTCACCGCCTATGACGATTATGAAGTCCACGTCAAAATCTTCAAGCGGGAGAACGTCCGCCTCCTCAAACTCCTTCAGGTGCCTGTATGTGTCCTCGTCAACCACAACATCGTAACCGCTGACCTTGAGAAAATCGTAGACGCGGTAGGCCAGCTTCAGGGCCTCTGGCCGGTCCCTTCGAGCCACGACGCCGAACCTCATGGTAATCCCCCTTACCTACGGCCCCTACCAATTAAACCTTTTCTCCTCAGCTTTGCCCCGAAGTGTGTCGTCACGAGGGCTCCCAGGGCCGTTGGAATCCAGTATGAGATGAGCCTGTCGAGGAGCGTCGCGGTGACGGCTATCTCCTTGTTTATACCCAGGAGGACGTAGATTCCAGAGTTCACGGTCTCGATTATGCCCGCCCCACCGGGGATGACGCTCAGCATTCCAACCACTATTCCGACCATCTGAACGACCATAACGTCCACGAGGGAAACCGGGTAGTTGATGGCCCTGAAAGCGTAGTAAGTCCGTAAAACCGTGAAGAGCCACGAGGCTGTCGAGTAAACCAGCGCGAGCAGGAAAACTCCCTTGTGTCTAATCAGAAACCTGAAGTCGCTCTGGAACCTTGGAACGTCAACTTCAACCGCCTTTTCAAACCTGTCGCGGTACTTCTCGGCCTTTCCAGGCGCGAGCCTTTCGAAGAGCCTGAAAAACCAGTAGAGGGCCCCCTTTGTTTTCCTCTCGCTCAGCAGGATTCCAAGGGTGAACAGGATGAGTCCCGCGAAGACCAAGTCGAGCAGTACAAGGACTGCCGTGAGCGAAAGCGAACCGAGCCTGTAAACGTAGGCGGTGGAAAAGGCCAGCATAACCACGACCGGAATCAGGTCGAGGATTCTGTCCATCATAACCGTCGCGAACACTTGGCCGTAGGGCTTCTCCGTTTCCTTCGCCAGGAAGTACATCCTGACAGGTTCCCCACCGCCCCTCGCTCCAGGGGTGACGTTGTTGACGAATATCCCCGCGAGCAAAGCCAGGAGTATCTTCGTGAAGCTCGCCCGCACTCCAAGGGCGTTGAGGAGAACGCGCCAGCGCAGACCCCACGACAGGAGCCCGAGGACGTACATGAGAACCGCGAGCAGGAAGTAGTCAAGCCTTGCCCCCCTTAGAATTTCCACTACGTCCCTTATCCCGGCCCACCAGAGGAGGAGCGCAATTATCGCTATTCCCACGGCCAGGAGGGAGTACTTCTTCATGCTCACACCTTCCTGAGCTTTGCTATGAAGAAGCCCTGGGTTAAGTGCCTGTTTGGATAGAAGCGCTGAACTCTATCAAGTCCGATTCCTTCGGAGCCTATGAAGACGGCCTGCTCCTCCAGCTTTAAGCCCTTCTCCAGCATGAACTTGACGTTTGCCTCGTTCTCCTCGTAGCTCAGCGTGCAGGTCGAGTAAACCAGAACTCCACCCGGGCGGAGGGACTTTATCGCGGCCCAGATGAAGGCCCGCTGGTATCGAGCCGTCGCGATTATGTCCTTCGGCGTTCTGCTCTCCCAGAGCTTCGGCCTTATTCCCAAAGCCGTGCACGGGGCATCCAAAAGTATCTTATCGGCCTGAAGCCCGAGCTCCGGCAGTTTCCTCGCGTCCATTCTGATGAGCTTGACGTTCTTGACGCCGAGCCTTTGGAGTTCCTCCTCCATTTTCCTAAGTCTGTTTCTGGATTTGTCAATCGCGATGATTTCGCCCCTGTTCTGGAGGAGCTGGGCTATATGGCTCGTCTTTCCGCCGGGAGCGGCCGCCATGTCGATTATTAATTCTTCCTCGCTCGGCTCGAGGACGTGGGCGACCACCATGGACGGCAAGCTCTGGGCGTAGAAGAGGCCCTCCTTAAAGCTCTCCAGCTCGCTCAAACTGGGAAGTTTGAACTTTGGAGTCGTAACCTCAACGGCCAAACCCCTCGTCGAAACTATCATCTCCTTGGCGCTCATTTTGGCAATTCCAATCCCGACGAGAAGTCCCTTAGGGTCCCTAATCTCGACCTCGTCGCCGGGCTTTATGCTCTTGTCCGCCTGAAGAACGCCGGGAGCGTAGAGGTTTGCCCCCTGGTAGACGCTCTCGCTCGCGAACTTGTTGGCCCTGACGACCTTCAGCCCGGGCTCGTAGTCGTCCGGAAAGTTGGGGCCTTCCCTCTCGAAGTAGATGCCCTCCCTGAGGTAGGGGCTTCTTTTCGGCTTCAGTCCCTCCCGCCTGAGGATTCTCATGAGCTTGTCCCTGCTCGTTTTTAGGGTGTTCACGCGGATGTAGTACTTCTCGACCGGCGTTCTGAGCGATGCCATTATCTCCTCTGCCTCTCTACCGAAGAGCTTACGGTAGTACTCTTGAAGCTCCGCCGGAAATGCCTCAAAGGTCGAAGATTTCCCACTCCCTTCCAACGTCAATCAGCCTCTCAAGGCCTTTTTTGAGCGCCTCAACGCTCCCGAAGTTCGCCTCGAACTGGAAGACCTTCTCATCACTCCCCTCAATCCTCTCAAGGACATCCCTTGGCGAGACCCTTCCGTCGCGCCTCCAGTTGTAGACGTCGCTCAGGAAGTTCTCGCTCCCGTAGATGAAGCTCCTCGGGAAGAGTTCAAGGAACAGGCTCAAAAAGCCCTCGCTTATCCTCTCCTTTGGAACGGCAACGACGAAGTAGTAGCTCTCGGGCGTCACGCCTACCTCAATCTGGGGCTTTATTTCGAAGGCCGGGTGCGGATAGTCCATTCTGACCCACTCGCCGTCGAGGAATATGTAGGCCCCGAAGACCTCCTCCACATCCTCCACCTTGAAGCCCTTCTCCGGAAGTTCGGCCTTGAGTTCTTCGTTGAGCGTGAATATGTCGTCCCACAGCCTGTTGAGAAACTCGTGGATTTCCTTAACGTTCATCCCCCTCACCGTAAAGAGAAAGGAGAAGCGAGCCTTTAAAAGCTCATCCCCGCGTGAGCTGGGAGAGCGCTTCGTTGATACCCTCCATTATGTTGGTCCTTACGACCTTCTTCTCGGTTTTGAGCGGTATCTGGACCGTGTTGCCGAGGATTGTCGTCGAAAGCGTTATCTGGACTTCAACGGTGCTCTCCTCGCCGTTCTTCACGTGGAGGGCCCAGACCTTTGGCAGGACGTTCTCGTCGAGCTCTATGACGGCCGTGACGGTCGCGTATCCCTTTGCGGGAATGACCGTGGACTTCGGCAGGTAGCCGGTTCCAATCTTGATTCCGTTCGCGTAGAGGTCAAACGTCAGGTTTGCCACCGGAATCGGGAACGAGTTGGGGTTGTAGAACTCCATATCGGCGATGAGTATTCCCCTGTTTCCCTTCTCCCCACCCCAGCGGACTTTGGTGCTCAGCAGGGCTGGAGTGTACGCGAGGCCTCCAAGGATTGGCTTGCTCTCCGCAGTGAAGTTGAGCTTCCCAAGCAGGTCCATGTGGACGTTGCGCTTCACGCTGAACTTCAGTGGAATCACCTTCAGGAGCCTGCCGTTGAAGGAAATCTTCGCCGTTCCGTTCTGTCCGTTGTTGAGGTAGTCGAAGAGCGCCCTCACGAGGTTGCGGTTGTCTATGCCAAGGACGATGAGCGCGTTTTTCTCTGACAGTTTCACCCTGTCGGTCCATGCAACAGTAAGCCCCATGAAGTTCATCGTGACGTTGTTCATTGAAACCGGGAGGATGATGGGCTTGCTCCACTCGCCCTGGATGATGACCTCTGTGGTCGCCTCGGTTACGTTGCCCCAGCGGGCCGTGAACTTTGGAGGTGAGCTAAGGAGCGCGTAGGCGATGTAGGCCCCCCACAGGAGCAGTGCCAGGAGCACGATTGCAACAAGTTTCTTTATCATGCCGACCACCTTTTTCCACTCTTATCCCTCAATCCTTATAAAAGGTTCCCAGCTTATTCCCTTGGTGGTAGAATGGGGCTGGAGTCCATCTTTTGGGCGTTCTGGTACATCCTTCCCGCTTACGTGGCCAACGCTTCCCCGGTACTCGTTGGAGGGGGAAGGCCGATAGACGGTGGACGGAAATGGCGGGATGGAAAACGGCTTCTCGGTGACGGAAAGACCTGGAGGGGCTTCATCGGTGGCGTCGCTATAGGAACGCTCGTTGGGGTAATCCAGTACTTCCTAACGCCGGACTTCTACGGCTCACTCGGAACCGCGGTCAAGCTGGCATTCCTTCTCTCCTTCGGCGCACTCGTCGGAGACCTCGTGGGTAGCTTCTTCAAGAGGCGCGCAAACCTCCCGCGCGGTGCCCCGGCGATAGGCCTCGACCAGCTCGGCTTCCTGATAAGCGCCCTGGCCTTTGCTTACCCTGTTAAAACTCTCTCCAGCGGGCAGATTATATTCCTCCTCGTCGTCTCGCCCTTTATTCACTGGGGGGCAAACTATTTCGCCTACAAGATGGGCTGGAAGAGCGTCCCCTGGTGACTTACTTTTTGTCAGTTTTTCAAGTATGTTTGCTGTTATGATACGAGTAATCAAAATTTTGGGAGAAAACTTTTTTAGAGATACTTTTTTCCGATGCTTGGTGGTCATATGAAACGAGGGCTTGGAGTGTTGATTATCGGAATAATGTTGGGTGCTCTGGTTTATGGGGCAATGGTATCGACATCGATGGTTCTGGCGAGTGAAGTCAACGAAGACAAAGCGTACGAGGACTTCTGGAGAATCCTCAACGATGAGGCTTACCTTGTCGTCGCCTTCAACGAGAGCCTCTCCAGCGGTAATCCCAACGCAACCCTTGCCCAAAAGCTAATAGACAACTCCCGCCAGGGCGAGCTTAACTCAGCCAACATCTCCGCCCAAATCTGGCTTGCCCTTGAGGAACTTAAGAAATCGGGAGTTAAGCTCTACTATTCGGCCGACGAGCTTAAACAGATGGCCCAGCAAATAAAGAGCAACGGTCTTCCAGCCGAGACGGTAAACGAACTGAAAGCCCAGGGCTGGACAGATGATGAAATCAAGGCGCTTGAGGAGTACATTGCCAAGAACGCAGATAACATAACCTCGGGCTTTGACATGGGAAGTTTCCTCACCAACTTTTCACAGGCCTTCGTGATGGTCGGCTTCAAGTACGCCGACTACGAAACCTGGGCATTGGAGAAATGGAAGTGGTCTACTCCTGCAAAGTCCAAAGCTGATGCTATGAAAACCTACGGAAATGCTCCAAAGAAAATCGTTCCTGACCTTGCAGACCAGTGGTCTAAGTTTTACCACGCCTACCTCTCGGACGATGTGAACGGAATGTCTTCGGCCCTTAGTTCTATGGAGAAGACTATGGACTCACTCCTCCTCAACTCCCGCTGGACGACCGTTGGTGACGGTGGCATTATCATCCAGAATGTTGCTGAAGACGGGATTGTGAACAACCACATTACCCTCTATGGTACAAACTACTACTGGCCCACCGCCGTTGAGGCATACAAGCAACTTCGCAGGGTTTATGTACTCGTCAACGTCATGAAACTCGGAAACGGCAACCCAGAGGTTAAGGCGATGCTCAACAGGGAAGTTGCCGAGCTTAAGGATTCTCTGGTTGCTTACGTCAGGCAGAGCACTTCACCGACTCCTTCCCCGAGTCCATCTCCAACGCCGATTATCTGCCTGCCCGGGAAGTGTGATACAATTACCCCATTAACTTCCGGGGAGCCCCTTCTCTCGTCCCCTCTGACGTCTACTAAAACCAGCACCTCACAGCCAACCGACTTAGCGC
The DNA here is from genome assembly GCF_012027635.1 of Thermococcus sp. 21S9. NCBI lineage: Archaea > Methanobacteriati > Methanobacteriota > Thermococci > Thermococcales > Thermococcaceae > Thermococcus > Thermococcus sp. 21S9. The sequence goes on along the minus strand of NZ_SNUS01000001.1, from coordinate 666,853 downwards.
TTGATGTTAACAGCAACTACGGCTATATCTACATAGAGAACGTGAGCGTCGTCGTTGATGACGTTACCTCAACAAAGGCCACGTACCATATCGAGGTCTCTTTCAGGGCCGAGCACAACGCCGTTTCCGATGTGAACGTAACGCTCACGGATTCCAGCGGAAGCGACTCCGGCCACTACTCGATGGTTCACCCCTATGATGGCATTAAAGTGTGGAAGAGTAAGGAGTTCACGGTCAACTTCAACGGAAAAACACAGGTTACCGTAAGCGGAACCGTCAAAATCAGCTACCTTTCAACTCCCACACCGACTCCGATGTCAAATCCCTCACAGCCGACCGTTTCGTCAAGCTCGAATTCCGATGTTCAGGTTGCCGTGGAAAGTTACTCAAAAACCATAACCGCAAACCTTGAAATTGACCCCTCTAAGGTGTTCTTTGCGATAGTCCCGTCCAAAACAAGGACAACCGAGGGTTCCTCAGTGTCCTTCACAATCAAAATCAGGAACGAGAACGATGCACCTGTTTCGGGCCAGTGGAGCTTCCACGCCGTCTACAAGGACAGCGGTTACAACACCCACTCCTTTGACAGGAGTGACTCCGTTACAGTTCAGCCCCACGACACAATGCTTATCTCAGTTGGTCCCGTGCCGTATCCTGTCCCCGGAACCTACGGCTATTCAGGAAGCTTTAAGTTTGGGCCCAATCAGATGTATTCAGGGGACGATGGCGGGGATGTAGTGGTTATATCGGGTTCAACCTCCGGCCCGGCTCTGAGAATTCAGAGTGTAACTTTTGACCCTGATTATCCTAAGGAGGGTGATACAATTAAGTTTAACGTTAAGATAGATAGTACTTATCTGAGCACCCAGAGAGCTCTGGTTAAGCTGTACATTGATGATGAGCTTAAGGACTCGAAGAAGGTTAACGTTAGTACCTCTGGCGCTTCAGTGACTCTTCACTGGACTGCACAGGCGGGGGAGCATGATTACACTGTCAAGGTTTACAGGCTCGTTGATGAGCAGGAGCTGTGGGAGGACTCAAAAGGGAGGAACATAAATGTTATCCAAGATGGGATTGAGATTGTAAAGACAGAATGCCCGGAGAGGGCAGGACTTGGGGAAACTGTTACTTGTAAAATATACCTTAAGAACAACCTTGCAGAGAGGGTTAATATTAACACGAAGGATGTATTCCTGTATGGCCATCCTTATGATGAATATCTCCAGCAGTCAAAAACAGTGAAAATTGAGTATCCAATCCAGAATTCAATTAATATTGACCCTAATCAAACGGAGGTTTTACTCGTGGCTCCCATTCACATTCCAGAAAAGAAGAGCATGCTCGATTATAGATACATATACGATTCTGCCCTGGGAGGTTGGGAGTTTGCTTGGATAGAGACAAATTATACACTAGAAATCCAACTTGATATGCCATATCCCCAAAATGACACGAAACTATTAATACCAATAAAACTGTATTATTTTGGTAGTAAGCTAATGCAAGAAAACTCAAGCACTCTTGCAAATGAACTCCTTGGGTCAGTGGTAGCTTCGGGCATAGGGGCTGGAGTTGCATTACTCTTGGGCTTAGGTCCTGTGGGGGGAGCTATTGTTACCGGGATTGTTGTATTCATGGTAGCCTATGCACAAATAGAAGCAAGGGGGTGAAAATTGATGTTTAATGGTCTTTTGTATTATTTTGATTTTTATATAATGCCTGGGATTGTTGTCTTAGGGGTAGTGATGATATACTTACACTTAAAGAGGGGCAATGTTAATTTAGCAAGAAGATCAACATTAGTCCTTCCAATGCTTCTATCTTACTGGGCTTGGATTAAGTTTTTAATACCTTACTCTTTGCAGAATCCCTGGCATTTCTTTGTTATTTTCATTGTTACTGGAGCACTTATTTTTTACTTCCAACTTCTATTTAAATTATATCCAAATGATTTGTAGAATTTTTTATTTTTATTGATGTAATTGATTAATAGTTTGTAGTTTTGCCATTAAGCTGGAGGCTTTCCCGACGGAGCTGGAGGGTGGTGGAACGGTGTTCTTCACAGTGAAGGCGTGGAACTTTGCAAGTGATGCTCTGAACGTTCAGTTCCATGTTGTCAATGAGAGTGGAAAGGTTGTCTATCCAAAGGATGGGGGTGGGTGTCCAAGTATATCCCCAAAGATGCCGAGAATTACACTCTCGCATCTTTTGACAGGGATGTCTTTGGGATTGGAGACCACACTTACACTGTAGTAGCTAAAATCTCTGGAGAAGAAGAGAACGACAGCGTAACGATTAAAGTGACTCCCTCAAACGGGACGCTAAAACAGGTGGGCTTTGAGTGCAGTGATTTATACTTTAAATATGACATGGGTAATTACAAAGCAGCCTTGACCTGCAGGTTATCTATATTTAACGGATATCCTTATCCTGTTTTCATAAATAACTCTGTTGTATCTACTATTAGCATATCCCCTAAAACTTTAGCGAAGTATCTGAGATCTAGAATTTTAATAGATACAGTCTCTAACAGAACTATCCTCCCTAAAAGATACCTAACTATAACATCTACCGCATATTTCTTTGTACCTAAACCAGATTTGCCTCTATTATTATCCAAAATATTTCCTCAGTTGGCAGATGCAGGAGCAGATGTGAAAGTTGAGAACATTGTTATTCATACAACCACTGCAACTGTCAACATGACATATAACCTGACCCTGGATATTCAGGGAGAGCTTAAGATAAAAAGGTATCGTGTAACCTCGATTATCCATGTAAAAGTTGATCAGGTAGCGGTTGTGGCTGATATTCTTGCAGATGTTGGATTAACTTATGGGGCATTTAGGGGAGTAAATGCTGTGGCAGATGTTAGTTTGTTCAAGAAATTCATAACGAAAGTGCCTCCTAAATATAGATACGCTCTTGGATTTTTAGGCCAAATAAGCCTGAATGATATTAAAGAACAGATTATAACTACTGTCTCGGGGTGATAGGCCATGAGTAAAGTCCGTGAAAAACCATGTTTGCGTTCTTTTTTCTTATTTTTAGCCTCCTTCGTTCCTTATACGCTACTGTTGGTAAATACAACTAAGCCTTTGAGCTGGGTTACCACTATGTTCTTTATTCCCGTCCTATTGGCTATATTGTTTTTCTTTATCTTTAGAAAAAAGAATTTGAGATTGGTTTTGTTCTTCTATTATGTTTTGTTGGGAGTTCCTATATTAAGATTTCATAGTTCTTCGTTTTATCTTACTGTCGTTACCTTTTTGATAGCGCCTCCACTGTGGTTGTTTGCTTATAAATACCTATGCAGTTGCCTTGAGTATTATCTTGGAAAATTTGAAATTAAAGCCAGGAAAAACCAACTGATAGGTTTTATTTCGATTGTTGTTTTTCTTGTTGCTATGAACTTTCTAGTATTTCATTCCGACATAGCAGACGCGATAATGTATTCTCTTGCAATGTTCGTCCCAATTCCGATAGGGCTCCTTGCAGGTAATGCCCTATGGGGGCGAAATTTTGTGTATGATGATAATAAATGTAGTAAAATAGCCACTAGCTTGTTTCTTTTTTATGTTGTTCTATCTTTGAGTATATATCATATCAACATGAGAAACCTTCTATCTCCATTGGCCCTGTTTCTTTCTCCAATTCTCTGGCCGACAGCGTTCATATACCTATGTGAATGGTTAAGGGAGTTTAGGAAAAAATAACGATGGGCTTCAACATGAAGGTTAAAGTGACGCCTTCAAACGGAACGCTAAAACAGGTGAGCTTTGAGTGCGGTGATCTGTATTCACCAAGCCAGACATTGCCGTTACGTTGATATTCCTGAAGGGATCAAACAAGGTGATAGTATGGACAAGAAATGCAATTGAATACTCGCGGAAGGTATTTGGTTACCTTGACTATTTCAAGGAGGAGTGAAAAATGGAGCCGGTGTGTATAGTCTCTCTCCTTCCTCTTTTGGGGCTTGTAGCGTATCCTAACTGGAAGAGGGTGCTCCAGCTTTCTTTTGCCTTTTCACTGCTATCTTTGGAATTGCTGACACTTAGCAAGGCCTTTGAGAATCCTGTCATCGGCCTGGGATTTGGATTTCTTTCGTTTGGGATACCATACTCTCTAATCACAAACCGGGCCAAAAAGGATAAAGAGTTTTCAAGTGGGAACAGTATTGTTCTTGTCATATGGGTTGCTGTAGTGGCTTATTTGGTAGTCAACAAAGGTATCCAGAACTCCGTCACCTTCCTTAAAATGGCCTCGATAAGCCTGCTAGATGGGATTGGAATACTCTCATTGAGTCAAAAGCTTGGAAAAACTTATGTGGCGCTAACATTGTTGGCACTTTGGGCATTAATCTGGATAGTCAAAGATTACATAATTGTACTTTTGGGTGTAATAGCTGTAGCGTTATACGTTGCCCAATTATATATTGGGGAGTTGATATGAAACGTCACGCCGTAGTAGATCCGCATAGAAAAACAATAATGATGTCTCTCGGGTGATATCATGAATGAATTCCGGATCCATAACCTACTGACGTTTTATCTTCCCTTTTTGATTTTAATTGTTTTTGTTTATGAATTTTTCAGCCAAAATTCCAAGGCACTGATTTATGTTATAGGAAACTTGATAGCTTATTTGGCAATTAGGCTTGAACTCCACCATTATACTCACAAATGGGGTTTTCACAGAAATAAAAAATTTGTCAAAATCCTTGTAGTCTATGACTTGTTTGCGATGGGGTTTCTATTGCCAACTATTCTTGTATATTCAACAAGAGCAACTCTTGTCAAGAATATTTTGATTTATGTTGTCGTTGTGTTCCTAATTTATGTTCCGATTTCCAAAATGATTGATAAATTAATGGGAATGGGACTGTTAATATTCTCTGGTGGATTTTCGCTTATAATCTTCTTGACTGCACGGACAGTTTTAGTGCCATTAATCTTTATGCTTCTCAGCTTGTGGACATGGTTGCTACTGAAACACAACTTGGTAAGTTACACCCAATATATCACAGTGAATGCTCTCAATACTGGGCATAAAGGCGATGAGAATAAAAACATACAACTTTAGGCAGGGGTGATTAAAATTAGGAAGAGCGTCTATTTTTTAATTTTCCTTTCAGTATTCTTTATTGAGGGTATTCTCTGGAGAAACGTAGTTGATGGTTTAATCCCGGCGTTTTTAAGTATTCTTGTTATTTACTTCCTTGATTCCAAGGGGAAGATTAAACGTCCATTATTGCGGTTTAAGGAACCCTACATCATTGGGAACTCAACTGAAATCGAATATCTGACCTCGGAAGAATTGGGAAGGAGACTACAGAACAGAAAATGGAACAAAAACCATAAGCCGTAGCGGAGACTCTAAATCTAAAGTGGTTACTTAATGTGCACTGCTCAAACTGGGGAGCATTCCTACACCGTCAAGGTTTACAGGCTCATTGATGGTCAGGAGCTGTGGGAGGACTCGTGGAGCGGGAAGATTAGTGTTGATTCTACCGATTTGATGAATAGATGCTCAGATGGGGAATACTGGACTTCATGGCTGGAGGTTACTCCCACGGAAATGGTCGGGGAAGGAAAGGTACATGTTAAAGTCATTGCATCTTATTGTAAGGCTCTTCCGGATGTTGCAGGAGGGGAGATATATCTATTAGAACTTGATGGAAGTGTGTATTTAGATAGAAAAGAAATAAACCATTTTGAGTATTCTAATGGAAAAACTATATCGGTCGGAAAAACCGAAGTTGTAACTGAGTTTGACTGGCCCCTTGATGTTGGACTGCATAATATTACACTCAAAGTCAAGAATGGCAGTGGTCTTCTAGGTTATATCAAAACTAAAACTGACAGCGTTATTGTTAAGATCCTGCCCTTGGAATATCCTCTAAAACTCACCGAAATATCATGTGACAATCTAAACTTTAACTTTGAGACTATGGACATGTACAGCCAAGAGTACTATGCGTCATCACTTAAATGTGCCCTAACGTTCAGAAATGTTGATAATACCCAGATATACATTAAAGAGTTGAATGCTGACATTTCGGTTATTCCCAGGGATTTAGACGAGGCAATTCCCAACCATACAACTATTTCAGTGAACGAGAACGTACAGCCGGGTGAGACTATCACGATTCAAATTCAGGACAAGGTCGTTACGACGGATGGAATAATGCTCCTTAGAGTTGATGGATCAACGGCGACACTGTACATTGATTACACTGTAGAAGGAATGAGCGGTAATACCTTTGAGATAGTGGGGAGGGGAGTTGGTAATGTAGATGTGAAAGTGAGTGTTTATCAGGGAACCGTGTATGCAGATATGACAGGAGATATGATATTGTTCTTATTCGGACCAAAGCTCGAAGAAAAAATTGGGGCAAAGCTTGCTGAAAAGTTTCCAGTGCTTACTGAACTCTCAAACAATCCTAAGGCCAAGACCATATTCGGCTTCTTAACTCTTAAACCCGTTAAGAACTTTATAGTCTCTATTATAGACAAATGGGGGAGGTGAGGTGACATGGGAGTACTGAAACAAGTGTTACAAGCTCTCGTTCAGCGGATAAGCCTGAACCATTTGGTAGTCTTATGGGCTGTGACGTTACTTTCTACTTTTCTCTTTTCCCTTTATACTCTTGCTGATCCCTCGGAGGCAATTTTGACTGCCGTTAAATTTTCTTTTGCTTATTTCCTCCTTTTGGCAATTTATAATCCGTACTCTATCGAAGCAAGTATCAAAAGTTGCATGCTGGGATACAAGTTGTCTGACCAAGAGGTTCAGAAAATCCTTGATGCTATTGATTGGGCTGTTACTCCGAAAAATTTCTACGTGTTGATTTTATTTTACACGTTTTTTGGCGTGTTTATAGCATATAAGAGGCCTTTATTTTGGATGGTTCTAATTTTGTGGAGTGTTTCCGCCTATTTTACCCAGCATGCAGTTAGAAACTGTCTAAATGAGAAACACTCTTGAGAGTGGGAAAGGCGATTAATGTGAGAATTATTTGGAAGTGTTCATGTTGCACTGGTTTGCTCAGGTGGGAGCATTCCTACACCGTCAATATTTACAGGCTCGTGAATGAGCGGGAGCTGTTCGAAGACTCACGGGGCGGGAGTATAAATGTTAACTCAACAACTGATTTACATACTGGAGTTGAAATTACAAAGACAGAGTGTCCAGAGAGGATAGGGCTTGGGGGAACTGCCACTTGTAAAATATATCTCAAGAACAATCTTGCAGAGAGAGTTAATGTTAACACAAAGATTGTACTCCTATACGGCCATCCATACAATGAGTACCTCAAGCAGTCAAAGACCATAAAAATTGAGTACCCAATTCAGAATTCGATTAACATCGACCCTAACCAGACGGAGGTTTTACTCGTGGCTCCCATCCGCATTCCAGAAAACAAGAGCATTCTTGATTACAGATACATATACGATCCTGCTATAGGGGATTGGGGATTTGATTGGACAGAGACAAATTACACACTAGAAATTCAACTTGACATGCCTTATCCTCAAAACGATACTACATTGTCAATTCCAATAAAACTTTATTATTTCGGAAGTCAGTTGATGCAAGAGGAATCTAGGAAGTTGCCCGTGCTTTTGTAGAGGGATTTGGAGCACAGACTGTAAGTGCTTTAGTAGCGCTTTCCTTGGGGTTGGGTCCCCTTGGAACGGCTATTGTAGGTGGATTTGTTTTTGTTGGAGTAGTTTATATAGAATTAAGGAGGTGATAGATATGTCAGGAAGTCTCCTTTATTATCTTGACCTCTATATAGCCCCAGCGGTTTTCGTGTTGGGGGTGTTCATGATGTATTTCCATCTCCGGAGGGTAGGGTAAACTTGGCGAAGAGAATAACCCTGTCCCTCCCAATGTTCTTGGCTTACTGGGCATGGTTCAGGCTTTTGGTACCTCATGCTCTCTATTATGACACTACCTATGTTGTTGTCCTCTTTCTCGTTACTGGAGCTTTTATGTTATATCTCATGTCTTTATTTAAGATATATCCAGAAGACAAATAATTTTTCTTTTTTATAGTTGTCGAAACAACGAAGAAAAGCAATGGGATGAAAAGGCGGTGAGGATGAAACCCGTGGGCAACATAATTGCAAGCATGAATTGTACCCCTGCAGTTGTTCCCTTGGATGGTCGACTACTTGTACTGTGCGTCTTAAATTGGAAGACCCGGAAACAGTTACCCTCAACTTTATAAGAAGTTGATTTCGGGGGTAAGAAAGTGTGGCCCAATGGACCTAATAGTGTTAGGGTTGAAGCTCAGAGAATTACGCTAAGCCCAACCAACATGCAGGGCAACAATGTTATTGGGGGATGAAAGATGAATGTGAGAAAGAAATTCTTCCTCGTTTTAATTTTTATCAATGCTGTGATCCTGATATACACCGCATATTGTGCTCGGGTATTTGATTACGAGTGGTGTGGATACACTTTTGTTGGTGTCTTTCTGTGGACTGTAGGAATTATCATGGTAACACCTCCAGACAGGCCCATAAAATGGTACACCACTGAGAAACTACTGAGCTACCCGCTTCTCTCGTTGATAGTCTTTGTAGTTATCTTCTATACTTCAGGCCTGTTTGACTTCCTTCTCAAGGCCATAGTATTGTTTGTATTGGGGGAGTTGCTGGTGTATGCACTCCAGAAGAAACTCAGCAAAGAAATTGCCTTAGTGTATTACTCAATACTGATGATACTTGCATGGGTACTCCTGTACAAATACCCCCTTATTGCATTATCCTACTCTCTTTTTGCTGTCTACTGTGCTATGAATCTTCTACAGTTAACTAACGGGAACGATGGTGAGAGTATTGAAAGAGCTAGCTAAAACTGCGGAAAGTGCCAAGGCTGTAGTCTCCGAGTTAATAAGGACTAAAAAAGCTCCTAAGGATATACGAGAAGTACTCACTCTCCTTAAAACTCCAGCAAAGATTACAACTAAGACAGGTGCAAAAACCGTTGGGAAAGCGATATGGGGTCCAATAAATCTCATTTTAGGCATTACAGATTTTCATGACCAGTTTTTGGTTCAAGACCTGACACAGATGATGGAAATAACATTGTTGGAGAGTAAGAGCAATGACACGATGTAACAATGTAAGAGCTATAAGAAACTGTTTTATATTCCTATCTATGTTCTTCTCCTTTATCTCCATTTACGAGGGATTTACAAACAACGATAAAACCTTAGCTGGTCTGGGATTGTTTGCTCTTTCATTTTGGGTATCTTGGTTTGATCCAATAACTAGAGATATCTCTGAAAAAACAGGGAACGTTTCAAACACCTTTGAAGAGGTTTTTGTTGATATCTCAGCGACGGCTTTACTGGTTGTTGTTATTTTGTATACTTTCTTTTTCAGTTCTTCAGAAAAAGCATTCTTAGGTGGACTTGTTGTCCTTGTCTTTCTCATAACAACAATTGGCCGTTTTCATGATAAACTTGTTCAACAAGTGAGGAGTGGGCCAAATGAGAAACGGCGTACATTGATTGTATTGCCTGCGCTGGCTGGAAGTGTAGCCTTTCTAATTTTCCGAAACCTTGGAGGAATGGCAGTATTGCTGGGATTCTTGGCTTCTACAGCATTGCTCTTTGAGTTTGAGTGTTCAGAGCAAAAAGACTGGGACTAGTTCGGTGACAAGGGGGGTAACAATATTAAAGACAGCTTAACTTGAGAATTAAACAACAGATGTTGTTAAGGTGATAGTATGAGAGTCAGCATGCGCGTTTCCCTTCCCCTCGTTTTCCCTGCGCTTTTGGTTATCTCAACGTTTCAGATAATAATTGAGGTCTCTGGTAGCGAAGATGGAATAGCCGCGGGAGCACTGTTTTCGGTGGTAATCCTACCCTTCCTATTTGCTGGCTATTACTTGGCAAGGGATGCGGAAGAAATTAAATTGGTGCGTAGTGTGTTGCCCGTTTTAGGGTTCTACCCTTTTATCTATGCCATTAAGAGCCCCTTTTCATGGATTTTGGCCGGTCTGGTCATTTTGATTCCAGTGCTCTCAATGAGATACACAGGATTTGGAGGCGACCGTACCGAGTTCATCGTCTTTGCCCTTTCGGTGCTGGCGTGTTTGGGTATGCCGGATAGGGACTTATCGGCAGTTGGCATAATCTTAGTATCGTTGGTGTTTTATGCCTCTAGAAAACGGCTGGAACTTCAGTATATAGTCTCGTATGGGATTCTCTGGGTGCTTGTAAGCTCGACTCATAAAATCGACCCCTTTGTTTTCGGCATGGGCATCATATTTGGCCTCGCCGTGTTTGTGATTTTTCACTATTCCCTTAGAAAGGCTTTGGAGAGAACTTCGGCGTCACAGCAGAACCCTGCCGGGAGTGATAGGTGATATGCTTGGTGCTCTCGCCTTCATCTTACTGGCCTTTATCTTTGGGGGTTGGTTTCATGGCCAGTGGTTTCCTTGGGGGCATCTCCGGTTTAGTCGCATGGCTCTCTTTCATGGTGTCTCTAAAGTATGGAACCTATTCAGATGTTCGGAGTTGCATATATGTCGATTATCCTCTGGTTGATGGCGTTGGGACTGGCCCTGTGGTACAGACTGTTCCCCGAGAAAAGGATTAACGCTTTAAGCGCACTCCTGCTTTCGTATCTTCCTCCTGTGGGCGTGTTCCTTTTAATGAGTGTCAGTAAGCCCGCCCAGTACCTTGGCCTTCTATACATTTTGGTGATTTTAGCTCTTCCTTACGGGAGGATTTCCCGGAGATTTCCCCTGAACGACTGGAATAAGGCCTTTATGTTGGCGATGGGACTTCAAATTGTGATTGTTGGTGTTGTAGCTCGGTCTCTATACGTGCTCCCCTACGCCCTGGTGCTCTGGTGGTGGTACACTCTAACGATACGGAGCGGGTGAAAGCATGGGAGTAACATACAGGCTAATTTCCTTGGTTTCCTTCCTGGTCTCTCTTTATTTTTTCGTTTACGGGATTAAACGTGGCCAGAGGAGTCTTCAAACGCCCCTGTACATCTTTCCAGCATACTTTTGGATTGCCTACTATTGGATATTCCGGAGGGAGTTTATGAATAAGGCTCTCACAAAAGGGTTCCGGGAAGAGGACATCGTGAGCTTGCACGTGTGGTTTGTCCTGTTGCTGTTCTCGGTGGGATACGCTCTGCTAGTTGTTTCAACGTGGAGAGAATTCATTTTAGCCTTATCTATCCTTGTTTCTTCGTTTCTCGTCTACAAACCGGTTTCGCGGGTATACACTATCTTCTCGCAAAACCAGTTGCTGGAATATTTGATTGGTTTTGGGTTGGGCGCTCTCGTGTTGGTGTTGCTTGGGCTGTCTTTGGGCTTTAACTATCTGTTGTTTATGGTTGGAGTTTGGTCCGCGATAAAAACAGAGTTAAATAATTTGGAGAGAGAACAACTTTAACAACTTAAAATGAAACCCTATAAGGGAGTGTATTATCTATAAACTGCTATAAAGGTGATAAAATGGCTCTCAAAAACCTTGTGAACCACTTAAAATCTCCTTTCATTTCTCTTTCCTTGATACTTCTTGGCTTTATCTTGGTTTATGAATCCTCTGTGGGTAGTGAAGGAGTTTTGTTTTTATTGATTTATGAATCAATGATGCTCTCAATGTTTCTACTGGTCATCATGGGGAAGGAAGGCCTGCCTGGCGATATCGATTTTGTTGCCCTCCTAATCGTTGCAATGCCGACCGTTGTTTTACGTTTAGCGGTACGTTTCTTGGAGTGATTGCTGGTGTCCTCTTAATTGGGGGATTCTTTGGTGTATACCTCGCTCTTAAGAATAGTGTCGTGAAAGGACACCCGAAGGTGAAGAAACTCGTATTGGCTATATTTTTGCTTAGCTTTAGATGTTCCCTCCTGCAGGGAGGCCTTGACTCTTTCCTCCATAGTGTACTCCCGGGACTCTTCATGGTAGGCCTGATACTCCTGCTCGCAATCCTCTGGAAAAGCCTGAAATAGCCCTCCTTTCCAAAACGTTTAAAAGATGCAAAAGTTACGAGTTTATGATGTAATCAAGGGGCGTTGATGGACATGGTCTGGGCGTACCTCCTGCTTTACATTTTCCTTTTCATCTCGCTGGTCAATCTGGTGATGACCAAGTCAATACCGGAGATACTATTACCTACTTAAACTCCATATCCGTTGCTTGCTCCTCTCGCCCTGATGGAGCAGTTTGGTCTCGTGGTGTATCTGGTGCCCCTCATCGTGTTGCATTACCTTATAACTATCCTCTGGTTGAAAATTGAGTTGCCTCAGATGATAAAACCTCCAAGAATAACATGAGGTGGGTGCGAGCATGGGAATCGATACAATCTCATATCTCATCCTTTATTCTTCCCTCTTAGCTGGTATTGTAACAGCTTGGAAAACGAGATTTTACCAAACAGCCCTTTCACTGTTGGTGTTCTCCTCGATTTTTGCCGTGTTCCTCCGCTATGCCGGTGGCCTTTTCGGCACTCTTGTGTACGGTTCGCCTTTGGCGTTTCTTCCCGCTTACCTGTTCTACATGCAGTACGAACGTTCGCCCAGAAAATCTTCCGACGATGACAGAAGCGTCGGCGATGTGATTATTGGTTATCTCTTGGTTTTGTTTATCGTGTTCCTCTTCAAAAGGGCCGGCGCTGGCTGGTTCCTCTCGCTCCTGATGGGCTACTGGGTGCTATACGTCCTCATTATTATAAGCTACAGAGACAGCAGAAGAGTGTTTTATTACGCCAAAGTTCCGTTCGTGCTTCTTTCCACTGGGGCGCTGGTTAAGGAGTTCGGGCTTCAAAGGGGACTTATTCCGTTCGTTATGGCCTATCTGGTTCTTTTTGTCCTGTGGTTGAAGTTTGACCTGCCTGAGCTGACAAAGGAGCCGAGGTTAACTTAGGAGGCGTTGAAGATGAACGGGGTTTATCTCCTCTCCCTGGTGTTGTTAATCCTGCTCGCGGTGGCCTCGGTAAAATCCAGAGGGCTGAGACCGCTGGTCTCCCTCATAACTGTGGTTGTTGTGATGTATGCGGGATTAAAACTGGACTTAAGGAACGTGCTTTTCGTTTGGATAGCGGACGCTAATTTGTTCCTCGCGGCCTCTCTGCTCAACGTTCACAGGAATGTTTTTGGGCTGTCTGAGAGGGACCTCAAGAGCAGGGGAGCCCTTATCTCCCTTCCTTACCTTGTTGTGATAGTCACAGTTTCATTTTTCCAGTGTGCCGTTTGCTATTCGTTGCTTCTCCCCTGGTTGTTCCTCTGGTATTATCTCAAGAACAAATGCCGGAATCTAAATCAGAGGTGCGTAATGCTTCTGTACGTTCCCACCGTGATTCTCGCCGTGGTGTACAGGACACCTCTGGCGTTAAGCTACGCCATAATCACGCACTGGCTTCAGGGCGAGATTGAGGCCATCACCGGAGAGAACATGAGACGGCCTTCAGATGATGAGGATTCCGTTCACGGGGGCTCTGGGTAATTTCCCTCAGGATGCCTGGGGCTGGAAAAGGAATGACTGATTGAGAGGTGTTAAGATGCTTGGTGTAACCTGGTCGCTCGCCATAGTTTATGTCTCCGCAATCTTTTCCATTATCTTTCTCCAGTGCCTCCCAAAATCCCGCCACCTTGCCCTGGCTTTCTTGATTGGGGGTGAGCTACTCGCGGTCACCTTAACAGAGGCTCCCGCTCTGGTTCTGGCGGTGGTTATGGTTGCGTATCAGTTTTTAAGCGACGTAAAAGTGAACCCTGAAGTTTACGAAAGCGCGCTCAAAAATCACCTTTACGTTCTTGGAATCTTGGCACTGGCGGTCCTGATAACTTTTGCGGGCCCGCCTCTTCTCGGCATTGGATACGGCCTTTCTCTGGTCTACGGCCTCGCGGTCGGCTACTACGCGTTGCCTTTCCTCCCGCCGGGATTTGTGGAGAGGGCAATTCCTCTCTGGAAAGCTCTGATTACGGTTGTAGTGCCCCTTGCATTACTGGAATCCTTTGGACTTAGTCTGTGGGTTATCCCGATTGTAACGCTCCACTACCTTATAACTGCGCTGTGGTTGAAGTCCGACCTTTGGAAGATGATTAAAGAGCTGGATGCTGGAGATGACTCACATAATGTCTTACCCAAGCGGATAAAATAGACTTTAGTATTTTCGTTTGAGGTGATGTCCAATGATAATGTCTAAAGGGAAAATTTTCAAACTTATCATAGCCGTATTTTTTGTTTACTTTTTCCCACTGTTTTATATAACGGAGTCTATAATCTGGGCCAGCATTCTGGCAACTATTGCTACATCACCCATAGTAATACTTTGGGGTTTTTTTAACTGGCTGAGAAAAATAAAACAAGGTAATAATCATCGGAGGGAACCATACATCATCGGAAACTCAACCGAAATCGAATACCTGACTCCAGAAGACTTAGAGAGAAAACTACAGAGCAGAAAAAAGATGTAAGAATCATAAGCCGTGATGAGGTTGAATTAGTTACCTCCTGTTGACGATAAAAACGGAAGCACAAATCTTCGAATAGAGGAATTCGTAAGGTTAGAGAAGATTGTCGTCGTTTGCCGGGATTGGGCTTAACTGGGGCTATTTTTTAGTTGTGCTATATGTTGGAGCATAGCTCTGCTTACTTACAAGTCTTTTACCGTTGAGTTTATGAAGTTGGAATATAGTAATCCACACAATTTAGGGGAATAATTTATTAATTGCCATGTGTTAAACTCGCGGGGTGGCGTTGAATGGGCAACATCACGTTCAAGGTACTCCTCGTGCTTCCCCTTTACCTATTATCGATGGAGGCCCTTATTCACATCTATGCCCAAAGCTTTGATTTTTCGTTTGTTGTCATACTCTTGATGCTCCTGCTCTGGAGCGTTGAAGTCTGGTGGATATTTAAGAACGGAAGTAAGGCCATGCCCCTTCCTGTGTTGTTAGTGAGCGCCTTCTCTGTTATATACATCTCATTTGTGGTCGATGAGCCCCTTAAACTCAGTGTTTACGGAAAAAATGCCCTGTGGGCCTTTCTCTATGCCTACACAATCAGGAATGGTTACCTGAGGTCATTGAAAGAATCTGATGAGAACACTTCGATGGCTAAACATGGAGGTGGTATTTCATGAGCAAACACCTTAAGAGGTTTCTTTTCGCGTATATTATTGTGTTTATTCCTCTCCTTTTTGTGACTGAGTCTATAGCATGGAGCGCAGTTTTAGCCCTCCTGCCCTCGTGGCCCTTACTCTTAGTGTGGATTCTATGCGACATTAAACACTTTGAAAACTGTAAAAAGTTCCCAAAAGAGCCGTACATAATCGGGGACTCCACCAAGGTTGAATATCTGTCCCTAGAGGAGCTTGAGAAAAGGTTTGAGCCGGGGACAAACTCTCTGGAGGTTAAGGAATGAGGCGTGTGAGAATTGGTTATGTCTTATCCCTCTATTTTTTGATGCTATTTTTGAAACTGGTGATTGGGTATATTTAGCCCCGCCAAAGGACTGAATGAGAAACTCTAAGGAAATAGACTGTGGGACTGGCGAAAATGAACCTGTGTAATATAACTCCGTGGCTTTGTGAGGTGGTATCATGAATGAATTCCGAGTTCATAATTTCCTGACGTTTTATCTTCCACCTTTGATTTTGGTTTGTCTTAGCTATGCGTTTCTTAATAAGGACTCTAGGGCATTCATTTACCTTTCAGGGTATTTAGTAACGTATTTAGCGATTAGGCTTGAAATCCATCACTATTCCAACAGATGGGGTTATCATAGAGACCCAAAGTTCGTCAAAACCCTCGTGGTTTCTGAATTGGTTGTACTGGGTTTCCTGTTGCCAACTATTTTTACATATTCAACAAGAGCAACTCTTGTCAGGAATATTTTGATTTACTTGATTTTATCCGTTGGTGTGTTTGAACTGATTTCACTGGAATACGCAAGATTAAACTGGCAGGGCTGTTTGATGCTGTCGATTAGCCTTTCTATCGTAATCTTTGCATTGACATACAGTATGCTGATACCATCGATGTTTGTTCCGCTTGCATTGTGGGCTTGTCTGGTTGTAAGGCATGATTTAAAGCTATACGTATGAGAAGGATTAGTAGAGCTGACTCCTTCAGGTTTGGAGGTGGGTTAATGTTGGGGAGTTTCCTCTACTATCTTGACCTTTACCGTAATACCTGGAATTGTTATGTTGGGAGTGGTAACTATGTATCTGCACTTGAAGAGGGGTAATATCAATTTAGCAAGACGCTCTGCCCTGATTCTTCCAATGCTCTTAGCTTACTGGGCCTGGATTAGGTTTTTAGTACCCTACTCTGCGCGTAATCTCCGGTTTTTCGTTATTATTTTTGTTGTATCTGGGGCTCTGGTGTTTTACTTCCAACTGCTATCAAAGCTGTATCCAGATGGATAACTACGCGTAGCATGGGTGCGGGTAATATTATACGGCTTCCAGCAACCCTTTTTAACTCCCCCTCCAACTTTCCCCGGTGGTCGAGATGAGGGTTACCGTTCGTTACTTCGCCCGCTACCGCTCCCTCGTCGGCAAGAGCGAGGAGGAACTCGAGGTCCCCGACGGGATAACGGTGCGGGAGCTTATAGAAATCCTCAAGGAGAGGCACCCTGTTTTGAAGAACGAGGTCTTCGCAGAGGACGACGACTTGGCCGACGTCAACGTCTCGCGGAACGGAAGGTACGTTCGCTTTGATGAGGTCCTGAGGGACGGGGATATAGTTGCGATATTCCCTCCGGTGAGCGGTGGTTGAGATGCTGAGCGAGAGGGAACTGGAAAGGTACGACAGGCAGATAATGATTTTTGGAAAGGAAGGACAGGAGAAGCTGAAGAGAGCCAAGGTGGCGGTTGTAGGCGTCGGCGGTCTTGGAAGTCCGGTAGCTTATTACCTCGCCTCGGCCGGAATCGGGACGCTCCTCCTCATAGACGAGCAGAAGCCCGAGTTAAGCAACCTCAACAGGCAGATACTTCACTGGGAGGAGGATTTAAACAAGAACCCCAAACCCCTCTCGGCAAAGTGGAAGCTGGAGAGGTTTAACTCCGACATAAGGATAGAGACCTTCGTCGGGAAGCTCACGGCGGAGAACATCGAGGAAGTTCTCCAAGGCGTTGACGTTATAGTTGACTGCCTCGACAACTTCGAGACGAGGTTTTTACTCGACGACTACTCGCAGAAAAAGGGGGTTCCTCTCGTCCACGGCGCCGTCGAGGGAACGTTCGGCCAGGTGACGACGATAGTTCCCGGAAAGACGAAGAGCCTGCGCGAGATTTTTCCGAATGTCAGGGAAAAGAAGGGAAAGTTCCCCATAATCGGGGCAACGGCAGGCGTTATCGGCTCAATCCAGGCGATGGAGGCCATAAAGCTCCTCACGGGTCTCGGCGAGCCCTTACTGAACAAGCTCCTCCTCGTGGATCTGGCCTACAACACCTTTGACGTCGTCGAGCTCAGGTAGACGGGGCTTTCACTTCCTCCTTTTTGTTGACCGAGGTTATTCTTATGGTTCCCTTCCAGAGGCCCCTCTCCGTAACCTTGATTTCCCCACCGATGCCGTTCGTGGTCGTCGTCGCGAGGATTCCGTAGGTCAGCTTCATTCCTGTGAAGCCATCCTCCGTGAAGTACAGCTCGGCCGTTGCATCGGTCACCGTGGTGTTCATCTCAGGCGTTGTGAAGTAGAGCTCCGCCAGCGGGAGCACGAGCTCCTCCGGAACGGAATACACCAGGACGAGGGTGCCGTTTTCCGTGTAGTTGCCCACCGGCTTGAGCTTCAGCAGTTCCCTCGCCAGGGAAACCGGATTAATCCTCCAGAAGGCGGTGTTGTTCTCAACCGTCACGTTTCCGAAGTTCTCAACGTAAACCTTCCTTCCGATTACAATCCAGGTCGTGTTAATGGTCACGTTGTCAGGCAACGTGGTCGTTCTCGTCTGAATTCTTGCCTTCATCCCGTCGAGGTCAACGTAACCGCTCTCCACTATGACGAGACTGACGTTGGTCTGCTGGGTTATGTTGCCCGCCGTCATGTTTATCCTGAGCTCAACGCTCGCGTTCTCGGTGTACGTGTACTGTTTTATTGCCTGAAGTTCCTTGAGCGGGTTAATCGATGTTTTCTCGGCAGGTGTGGCCGTTGTGGCCGTCGACGTAACGCTTGAGGTGCTTTGGGTTGCGCCGGTCTGGGATGCGGTTGGGGACTGGGTTTGGGAAGTGTTTCCTCCAATACATCCCGCGGAGATTACGATGAGTACCAGCAGTAGCACGGTGAGTTTCCTCATGCTCTCACCCCTCCCCGCTCAGAGATGAAAACTTTAAACCTTCCGGAGGTACTCCCTAAGGTGGTCGTCGTGAAGGTTAGGCTGACGAAGGAACCCTTCAGTGTTGATGAGGCGATAAAGCTTCTCCGCGTCCCGGAGAGCGGGGCCTACGTTGTCTTCCTTGGCCAGGTCAGGAACGAGAGTCACGAGAAGAAGGTTCACAAGCTCATTTACGAAGCCTACCCCGAGATGGCCGAGGCAGAGATGGCCAGGATAAGGGAGGAGGCACTGTCGCGCTTTCCGATTCTTGACATGCTCATCTGGCACCGCTACGGCGAGTTACCCGTTGGTGAGGACACGATTCTCATAGTGGCCAGCGCGAAGCACCGGAAAGAGGCCTTTGAGGCCTGTTCGTGGGCGATAGACGAGGTCAAGAAACGCGTCCCCGTGTGGAAAAGGGAAGTTACTGACGAGGGAACGTTCTGGATTGAGGGGGATAAGCAGGTTCCCGAATGACCTCTCCGTTTTTTGCATACTCTCTTGAATGGTTAGCAAAATCCGAATAGAAAAAGTATAAATATGGTTTTTCCTACCGTTATATGGTGAGCGGTAATGGAGAGGGCTGTTCATGCAGGTTCGGTGTTTCAGACCGTTCCGGCTCAGTCGGTGGTTAGTGTCGCCAAGCCTCCGTGGTCAAGTAAGAACCACAACGGTAAGCTTGAGAGGCTCATCCTCCAGATTGGCGCCGGTAAGGGGAAGTTCTCAGAGGTTGGAGGAATCCCCAGGTCCATCGGTTGCATTGGTAACAACAGGTTCATCCTCCGCAGGGAGCCGATGAGCCTTGAGAGAATGAAGGAGCTAATCCTTGAGTTCAGAAAACTCGGTGGAAAGGAACTCTGGCTGACCAACTACGACAACGTCGAGACACTTCTGGCCCTTGCGGTGTTTGCGAGTGAGCTTGAGTTCCCGGAGGTCTACGCCGTCGTCCTCATAGACGACCTCGACAAGGTTACTCCGGTTGAAGGCGTCAACTTCATTGCGGAACTCAGCTATCCGGAGCACACCCTCGACGAGCTCTCTGCGTACCCCTGGCTTCACGGTGCCCTTGTCATCGTTCCTCCTGAAGAGCTCCGCGCTGGTTCGTTCCTCGGTAACTTCAACGGTGAGGTCTACCTGGACGTTCTCTTCCCGGGTTCGGCCAGGGGGCTCAACTTCAACGTCATCGAGCTTCGCAGAATCTACAACCCCAGTGCAGAGCGCTACCACGACTGCCTTGCCGGAACCGTCGCCGTCACTGCCGAGGGCTACGTTCTGCCCTGCCCGCTCCTTAGGAACTACGTGGTGGGTGACCTTACCAGGATGACCCTCAAAGAGGCCGTCAGGAAAAAGAGGCTGAGGGCGTTCTGGAAGATGACCAAGGATAAGATAGGCGCCTGCTCCACCTGTCCCTTCAAGTACCTCTGCCACGACTGCAGGGCACTCGAGTACCAGGCAACAGGTGAAATAGACGGCATGGAGTATTGCCCGATGCTCCTCTAAAACTCGAGGATTGAGCGGTACCCGCTTCCGTCCTTCTTTACCATCCTCTGGAACGCGGTTTTCTTATTGTTGTCGTTAAGCTCCTTGAATGACTGTTCAAAGTACTCTATCAGGAGCTGTTCAACGTAGGCGCTGAACTCGAGCACCTTTCCGCCCATGTCCTCCTTCGAGGAGAAGAACCACTCGAGAAGGTAGCCCCTGCCCGGAAGGTAGCCGACCGAAATCTCGTAGTCCTTGAACTTTTCGAGGACTTCCTCCTTGAACTCGCTGGTTATTCCAATCACGCCCCTGTCGTGGACGTTCATGTCCACCATTGGAAAGAACCCTATCAGGAGCTTTTTCTCAAGGAGTCTGTTTATCATGTACCTTATGGTCGGTCTCGTCTTTCCGAGGCGTTCGGCTATCTTCTTCATTGGCGTTCGCGCATCCCACTTCAGGATATCCATCAGGATTGCGTAGTCGTAGCTTAACTCCCAGTCGCCCCACGCCTTGGGCTTCTCTGGTGGAGGGTAGGCCCAGACCTCGTAGTACTCGAAGTCGTCAGAGTACTTGGCGAGCATCTCGTCTATGTCCTTCACCTGGTCCTTCGGGACGTAGAATATTACGGAGAGCCCGTTCTTGAAGCCGAAGGCGGGATTAACGTAACCGATGAAGGGGTTCTGGGTCATTCTGAGGGCGACTTCAACCAGCCTATCCGCTGGAACGCTCAGAAATCCCACGAAGCTCTTCAGGCCGAGGAGCCTTATGTTGTAGGTTGCGCTCACAACCAAATATTTGCCGTAGTACCTGTCGTAAATCCTTTTCAACTTGTAATAATCCAACCCCTCAGCCGACGCTATCTTCCTGAGGCTTTCGAGGGGATACTTGCTCAGAAGCTCAACGAGGAACTCTATTTCATCCTCCTTTACACCGCCCATTATCGGCACCACCGGGGCGGAAAAAGTTATATCATTGGAGTATTAAATTCTTCCGGTGGTGCCCATGGTGAAGATTGAAGTGGTTGACATCGAAAAACCCGAGGGGGTTGAGGTCATAATCGGGCAGGGTAACTTCTCGATATTCACCGTTGACGACCTCGCGAGGGCCCTTCTCACGGCCGTCCCGGGAATAAAGTTCGGCATAGCCATGAACGAGGCGAAACCACAGCTTACCAGATACACCGGAAACGACAAGGAGCTTGAGGAGTTAGCGGCGAAGAACGCCGTGAAAATCGGTGCGGGCCACGTCTTCGTAATCCTCATGAGGAACGCCTTCCCGATAAACGTCCTCAACACCGTCAAGAACCACCCGGCGGTGGCGATGGTTTACGGTGCCAGCGAGAACCCCTTCCAGGTTATCGTTGCCGAGACCGACCTCGGACGGAGCGTCCTTGGAGTGGTTGACGGCAAGGCCGCGAACAAAATAGAGACCGAGGAGCAGAGGAAGGAGCGCAGGGAGCTCGTTCAGAAAATCGGCTACACCATCGACTAAACCTTTTAACCCCTCTTTTCTTCTCTTCTCCGGTGGTCTTATGAGGCTGGCGTTCATAACCTCCAACCCCAGCAAGGTTGAGGAAGCCAGAAAGTACTTCGAGCCCCTTGGAGTTGCGGTCTACCAGCTCCACTTTGAGTATCCGGAGATACAGGCCGACACCCTTGAGGAGGTTGCAGAATACGGCGCGAAATGGCTGGCTGAGAGAATTGAGGGACCCTTCTTCCTTGACGATTCGGGCCTCTTCGTAGAGGCGCTCAAGGGCTTCCCCGGGGTCTACTCGGCCTACGTTTACAAGACCCTTGGCTACAACGGAATCCTCAAGCTCCTTGAGGGGGAAACCAACAGAAAAGCTTACTTCAAGAGCGTCATAGCCTACTGGGACGGCGAGCTTCACATCTTCACAGGTAGGGTTGACGGCGAGATAACGACCGAGCCGAGGGGCAGTGGCGGTTTCGGTTTCGACCCGGTGTTCAAACCCGATGGATTCGATAAGACCTTTGCCGAAATGACAACCGAGGAGAAGAACGAAATCTCCCACAGGGGACGGGCGCTGAAGGCCTTTGCCCAATGGCTAAGGGAAAATCTTTAAATAAGCCTTCTCATCAACCTCATGCGATTGGAGTTGAATAGGTGACGAAGGGGGTCGCGATGACGGGCAACCTTGATGCCATCGACCTTAGGCTTTTGAAGGAACTGCGCGAGAACGCGAGGGAGAACATAGCGAGCCTCAGCAAGAAGCTCGGAATCCCGAGGACGACGGTCCACTACAGGATTAAGCGCCTCCTCGACGAGGGGATAATAGAGAAGTTCACGGTGAAGCCCAACTACAAGAAGCTCAACCTCGGAACCACTGCCTTCATACTCGCCAGATACGACCCCGACTCCGGCCTGACCCAGAGGCAGGTGGCCGAGAGGATAGCTTCCCTTGAAGGGGTCTACGAGGTGCACATCATAGCCGGTGAGTGGGACCTTCTCATAAAGGTCCGCGCCCCCAGCTCGGAGGAAGTCGGTAAAATAGTCGTTGACAAGCTCAGAGAGATTAAGGGAATCGAGCAGACCGTTACGATGGTGTCATTCGTTACGGTTAAGGAGGAACTCTGAGGCTTCTGAGGATTTGGGGCGATGATTGGCGTTCTCCTTTCTGATTTTGTGATGATGCGAGGTTTGATGAGCCCTACATAACACAGCACTCGTAGATTATCTCGACTTCTCTAACAGTTTTTGCCCACTCGATGACCTTCCTCGGTGGATTTGTCAGCCTGTCGACACCAGCCAAAACGGCCCCTCTGTCGAATTCCACGCGCCATCTTCCCATTGGGCGCATGCAACCTATGCTCAGCTCTCCATCAAAGCGGTCGCGCGCGTATTTAACCACCTTCAGGCTCTCCTTAACGCCCGGTTTCGGGACGTTCTCCATCTCCGTCCCCTTCGTCGGGATGAGAACATCCAGCACGAGGACGTCTATCGGGTACTGGGCGAGGAGGTCAATAGCGCGATACTCCCAGTGGATTCTTCCGAAGTCGAGGCCTATCGTTATGTGTGGCGCCACGCGAATTCCGTTTTCGGTGAGAAGTTCAACTATGCGGAGGTAATCCTCGACGGTTTTGTCTATCCTGTAAACGCGCTTTATGACATCGTCATCGCCGACGAAGTCGAGGGAAACCACGTCCACAAACTTGAGCCACTCCAAATCGCTCTCGTCTATGAAGCCGACGTGGGCGTTGAGCTTCAGGCTGGTTTTCCTCTTAATCTCCCTCAGCTCGTCCGCATATTTATCAATCGGCACCTTCAGGTGTGAATCCATTCCACCGCTGAGCAAACAGCCCAGACCGCCGGAGCGCTCGAGGTCGAGGCAGAAGTTCAGTAAATCCCTTCGCGTCGGCTTTTTCATGCCCTCAAGGTAGTGCCTCCCGCAGTGGGCGCAGTTGAGGGCGCAGTAGTTTCCGGTGAGCGAGATTGAGGGGAATTTGATTCCGGGAATGTAGATTTTTAGTTTCTTCATTTAACCCACCCCTGGGGGTTGTAGGGGGCGGAGCCCCCTCCGGTGTTTAAGATAGAAGGAAGGGTTTGGGAAACGTAGTTTCCCGATTTATGTGGGGCGAAGCCCCACCTTCGGGGGGAGGGGGTTAGCAAGGACGTGGGGGGTGAAACCTCCCGGTCCTGCGAGGGGAATTTGATGCCCGGGATGTAGATTTTGAGCTTCCTTTCTCTCTTCATCAAAGCACCCAAACGAAATGAGAAGAGAAGGGTTAAAACTCTAACTGGGCACTTCAGAGGAACGGGTTGTGGAACTTCTTGCCCGGGTAGTAGGCGATTCCCTCGAGCTCCTCCTCTATGCGGATGAGCTGGTTGTACTTGGCGTTTCTATCGCTCCTCGCCGGGGCGCCGGTCTTTATCTGGCCGGCGTTGATGGCAACGGCTATGTCCGCTATCGTTGAGTCCTCCGTTTCTCCGGAGCGGTGTGACACCACAACGCCGTAGCCGGCGCGGTAGGCGGTGTAGGCGGCGTCGATAGCTTCGCTGAGCGTTCCAATCTGGTTGACCTTGAGGAGGAGCGCGTTTGCCGCGCCAAGCTCGATGGCCTTCCTAATTCTCTTGGGATTGGTGACGAAGATGTCGTCGCCGACTATCTGTATCTTTCTTCCGAGCTCCTTCGTTATCTCGACGAAGCCCTCCCAGTCCTCCTCGTGGAACGGGTCCTCTATTGAGACTATCGGGTACTTGCTCACGAGTTCCTTGTAGAGCTCAAGGAGCTCTCCGCGGTCGTACTCCTTTCCACCAACGACGTACTTGCCGAGCTTCTCGTCGTAGAACTCGCTCGATGCGGGGTCAAGGGCGAAGGCTATCTCGTCGCCGACCTTGTAGCCGGTCTCCTCGATGGCCTCGGTGAGGAGGTCGAGGGCTTCGCTTGGCTCCTTGAGGGGCGGGGCGAATCCACCCTCGTCGCCGACGTTGACAGCGTTCTTGCCGTACTTCTCGGCTATGACCTTCTTGAGGGTGTGGTAGGTCTCGGAAACCCACCTTATGCCTTCCCTGAAGGAGTCGGCCCCAACGGGCATTATCATGAACTCCTGAAAGTCCAGCTCGTTGCCGGCATGTACACCTCCGTTGATGACGTTGCTCATCGGAACCGGCATGACGTAGGCGTTGGTTCCGCCGATGTACTGGTAGAGCGGAAGGCCGAGCGCGTTGGCGGCGGCCTTGGCAACGGCCAGAGAAACGCCCAAAATGGCGTTGGCGCCGAGGTTGCTCTTGTTCTCGGTACCGTCGAGCTCAATCATAAGCATGTCGATGTCCCTCTGCCAGGTGACGTCCATTCCGATGATTTCGGGAGCAATTATCTTGTTGACGTTCTCAACAGCCCTCCTGACGCCCTTTCCATGGAAGCGCTTTCCACCGTCGCGGAGCTCGACCGCCTCGTGGGTTCCGGTTGAGGCACCGCTGGGCACCGCGGCACGCCCAACGCTCACCGGGGTGTAGACCTCGACCTCAACCGTCGGGTTTCCCCTGCTGTCGAGGATTTCCCTCGCTATAACCGCCGTAATCTCGAACGGGTTCTCCATGCTAATCACCTCGGGTGATATTTTTCCTTCCCAAATATAAAGTTGGCGATGGGCTTTTAAACTGTCCAGCCGAGACGGGGGCATGGACTGGAAGAGGAAGCTCCGAGAGGATGGTTACATCGAGTTTGACGGCCTCAGAATCGAGCTGAGCCTCGACAACACCTTCATGGACATTGACTACATTCCAAGGGTTCTCGTCTACTCCGAGAAAACCGGGCGCTGGCACGTCCTCAGGAACCCCATCCCTAAGGGTAGAACGCTGGAGGAGGGCTGGGATAACGCGGTTAAGGTTCTTGATGCCATTGCCAAGGGAGAGCTCAAACCTGACCTTGGGGAGCCCGCAGTTGAAGAACTTCTCGTTCGGCTTTTAAAAGCCCTGGAAAGCCGTTAATGGGAGTTTTCCTCCGGGTTTTCTTTTGGGACAAGAGAAAACGCTAAATAGTCCTTTAAATCTACCCGCTTTAGGTGGTTGTTATGAACGCACGTGAGATTGCACGCTACATAGACCACACCAACCTCAAGCCCTACGCGACAAGGGAGGACATCATCAAGCTCTGCGATGAGGCGATTCAGTACGGCTTCTACGCCGTCTGTGTGAACCCTTACCGCGTCAAGCTCGCCAAGGACTACCTGCGCGAGAAGCAGGCAGACGTCAAGGTCGCGAGCGTCATAGGCTTCCCCCTCGGCGCGACGCCGACCGAGGTTAAGGTCTTTGAAGCTAAGAGAGCCCTTGAGGACGGTGCCGATGAGCTGGACATGGTCATCAACATAGGCGCGCTCAAGGATGGGGACTACGACTACGTGAAGCGGGACATAGAGGAGGTCGTCAAGGTCGCCCACGAGAAAGGTGCCAAAGTCAAGGTCATAATCGAGACCTGCTACCTCACCGAGGAGGAGAAGGTGAAGGCCTGCGAGCTGGCCAAGGAGGCCGGGGCCGACTTCGTGAAAACTTCCACGGGCTTCGGAACCGGGGGAGCGACGGTTGAGGACGTCAGGCTGATGAGGAAGGTCGTCGGCCCAGACATGGGCGTTAAAGCGGCCGGCGGAATCAGGACCTACGAGAAGGCCGTTGAGATGATTGAGGCTGGGGCCAACAGGATTGGCACGTCGAGCGGTGTAAAAATCGTCGAGGGTGCCCCGAAATGAGGCGGGCTGAAGAGGTTCGGGAAGTCGTTTTAAGGGCGATTGAAGAGCTCAAAAACGAGGGAATGAACCCCGACCTGATGCTCGCGGGTCCCGGGTTCATAGAGCATTCCCGGGATTTTCTCACCGGCCTCGGGCTCAAGATTTACCGCATAGAAGAGCTTGGCTACGATGCGGTCATAGCCGACTCGGCCTATCTCGGCCAGATAAAGAAGGCCTCCCGCAGGATTTCTGTTGAGCCGTTCCTTGAGGAGACGAGGGTTTGGGAAGAAATAGAGAAGCTCGACGTTTAGAGCAGGTCCATGACCTCTGGATACCTTTTCTTTATTGCGTTGGCCAACCCCGTGCCGACGATTATTCCCGTAACCGCCTGTACCAGGTTGCCCGGGAGCTCCGAATACGCCGCTGTGAAACCGAAGGCGTAGTACTCGAACAGGAAGTATCCCGAGACCATAAGGATTCCGCCTATCGTTCCTGCAACGACGAGACCGGCCGTTCCTTCAAGCTTCTGGGCGATGTAGCCGACTGCAAGACCCTCAATGCCCTTGATAATCAGTGTTATCGGTGCCCATCCGGGGTAGCCGGATATGACGTCCCCAAGCGCCGAGCCGACGCCTCCGGCAAATGCCCCTATAACTGGCCCGAAGAGCATTGCCACGAACATGACCATAGTATCGCCAAAGTTTATGTAGCCGTTAGTTGCCGGCACGGGTATGTTTACCACCTTCGTGGCGACGGCGACAAGGGCCGTTGAAATCCCCGCAACGGCAACGACGTTGACGCTCCTGAACTTCTCACGATTGAGCCAGATGTACAGTCCAAACAGGGCTATCGCCACCGCGAAGGCGTAGGGCGCGTACCTTGAGAGTTCAACGAGTGCCTCGTCCATTCAACCACCGGAATAGAAAAGGGGAAAGGGGTTAAAAACTTCACTTGAGGGCGGCCTTGAGGGCGTCCTCGAATATCTCCATCGCGACGTCGATTTCCTCCTTGGTGACGATGAGTGGCGGGATGAAGCGGATGCTGTTGTCGCCACAGCCGAGGAGAACGAGACCGCGCTTCGCGGCTTCTCCGACGATTCTGTCCCTGAGCTCGGGGTACTTCTCCTTGGTGTCCTTGCTCTTGACAATCTCAACGGCCTGGGCCAGACCGAGACCGCGAGCGTCTCCGATGACCTCGTAGTTCTCCTTGAGCTCCTCGAGTATCTTGTGGAGGTAGTCGCCGACCTCCTGGACGTGCGGTAGGAGCTCCTTGACAATCTCGACGACCTCTATTCCGGCGGCAATGGCAACGGGGTTGCCACCGAAGGTAGTTGCGTGCCTTCCGGGCTTGTCAAAGCTTATATCCTTCCTGTGGACGACACCGGCGAGCGGAAGTCCACCGCCGATGGCCTTACCGAACTGAATGAGGTCGGGCTCGACTCCGAAGTGCTCGATGGCCCAGAACTTTCCGGTCCTGCCTATGCCCATCTGAACCTCGTCGTCGGCGAGGAGGATTCCGTACTCGTCGGCGAACTTCTTGAGCTCCTTGAAGAAGTTCTTCGGCGGGACGACGTAGCCACCTTCACCCTGTATCGGCTCGAAGAATATCGCGCCAACCTCGTGGGGCGGGACGTGCCTGAAGACGTACTCCTCGATGAAGTCGAGAACGCGGTTTATGAGCTCGTCAGGCTCGTCGTAACCGTCGATTCCCCAGGTGTTCCTGTAGGGGTTCGGGTAGGGTATGTGGGTAACGCCCGGCATGGTCGGGAAGAAGCCGTCCTGCTGGACCCACTTGCTGGCGGTAAGGCTCAGAACGGCCTGGGTCCTCCCGTGGAAGGCGTGGTAAAACGCCAGGAACTGCTTCCTTCCGGTTCCGTACTTGACGAGCTTCATAGCGGCCTCGTTGGCCTCGGCACCGCTGTTGCTGTAGACAACTTTCTTCTCAAAGTCGCCCGGGGCGAGGCTCGTGAGCTTCTCGGCCAAAACAACGGCGTTTTCGTAGAAGAAGTCGGTGAGCGAGTAGTGGGTGAACTTCTCGGCCTGCTTCTTTATCGCCTCGACGACGCGCGGGTGGGCGTGGCCGACGTTTATGACTCCAACACCGCTCGCGAAGTCGTAGAAGACGTTTCCGTCAACGTCGTAAACCCTTATGCCCTCACCGCGCTCGATGACTATCGGAAGGTTTTCGGGGTCCTGGGTTGTAGTGGCGAGGTACTTGAAGTTCCTCTCGATTATCTCCTTGGCCTTCGGCCCGGGGAGTTCCTTAACGTTCGGTCTAACCACCATGTTAATCACCGGCCGAAGCTCAACGTTCGGCTATATAACTCTATGCTCAATGATGAACATCTTTGACCGAAAGTTTTTCGGGAACTTCATGGGAAGGCTGAACTCCGGAAGTCCTGGATGGCAGAAAACGGCAAACTTAATAAACTCGGAGAAGTGTGTCATTTCGGTGACTGCGTAGTGAGTTTGGAAGGGCAGAAACGCTTCGATGGCAGGGAGTTTGGCAGGATGTTTCTGGTCCTACTGTTCGTGAACCTTTTCATGTTCACCGTCGTTGAGTCCCTCCTTAAGGGAGAGGGTCTGGTTGAGGGTCTCTGGCTGTTTTTGAAGGTTCTACCCTGGGGAATTTTGATGGTCTTCCTCGTTGCCCTGACACTGGATAAGAGCCTCCTCTTCGAGGACGATGCGGAAAACTCTGAAATGGAGGTGTGGGAATGAGGAAGTGCCTTCTCCTTTTAATTCTGGTTCTGGCAATCACAATCATGGTTGGGGACGTCTCTATCCTGGATTTAATCCTGCTGGCTTTTCTGGGGTACGCATGTGGAGTGAGCGATTCGGTTCAAAACAAGGTTCGCGAGCCCTACATCATCGGCGATTCCAACGAAATCGTTTACCTGACGAAGGAAGAGCTAAAGAAGAAACTGGAGAGCTAATCACTCCCCGTTCTTCTCCCCCCACTTCTCGAGGAACTCCTTGGCGGAGTTCGCCGCAATGGCTCCTTGGCCGACCGCGACCGCTATCTGCTTGAAGACGTTGGTTATGTCGCCGGCCGCGAAGATGCCGGGAACCTTGGTGCGCATGTGCATGTCAACCGGAATGTAGCCGTAGTCGTCGGTTATGCCAAGGTGCTTGACGAAATCCGTTTTAGGCTCGTAGCCGATGAAGATGAAGACTCCATCGACCTTCATCTCCTTCTCCTCGCCGGTCTTGACGTTTTTGAGTTTCACGGCCTCGACCTTGTCCTTTCCGATTATCTCGGTGACGACGGTGTCGAGTATCGCCGGAATCCCACTCTCCTTGAAGCGGTCCTGCAGTATCTTGTCGGCCCTGAACTTGTCGCGCCTGTGGACGAGCGTTACGTCAACGCCGATGCTCTTGAGGTAGAGGGCCTCCTGAAGGGCCGTGTTTCCACCGCCGACGACGATGACCTTCTTGCCCTTGAAGAGCGGGCCGTCGCAGGTGGCACAGTAGGAAACTCCCCTTCCGGTTAGTTCCTCCTCGCCCGGAACCTTGAGCTTCCTTGGCGAGGCTCCGACCGCTATGATTATCGTCTTCCCGCGGTACTCCTTGCCGTTCTTGGTCTTCACGGTGAACTTGCACGGGCCCTCGTAGTAGGCGCATTCAGCGGGGTCAATCCTCTCGACCTCATCGAAGACTATATCGACGCCGAGCCTCTTGACGTGCTCGTGCATTCTGTTGGTCAGCTCCGAACCGCTGATTCCCTCAGGGAAGCCCGGGTAGTTCTCGATGAGGTCGGTCAACGCCATGTTTCCGCCCAGGTCCTTGCTGATAATCAGCGTGTCGAGGCCGAAGCGCTTGGCGTATATCGCCGCCGTAAAGCCCGCTGGCCCCGCTCCGATGATGAGGACGTCCCAGAGCTTCTTCTCATAATCACTACCGCGTGAGAATCCCCCAAGGCTGAACATCTCTCTCACCTCCGCGCTTTCCTAACGTGGGTTATTTAAAAGGATTGTTGCCCAAAAATGGGTAAAATTAAACCAGCTTGACCGAGCGGTCAAGGAGCAGGTGGAGCGTGTAGCCGAGGAAAGCACTTAAACCGACGAAGATTCCCTCGCCGGTTGACATGTTCAGGCCGTAATCGACCAAAAGGAACGCGAGAAGTCCGTAGATTCCCGCGAAGAGTAGCGAGTGGACGATTCCCCTGTGCTTGGGCATGAGCCACGTGAAGGCGTACCACGCGACGAGCCCCCCTATGGCACCCGCGACCCATGAGACAACTGGATTAATCCACGCCGGGTTCATGTGCACAAAACCCCTGGCCCAGAGGAAAACCGCGCTACCAACCGCGACCCCCACTATGGGCTTTGTCCCCCGGTGTATCAGCGCGTCCGGGTGGTCCATGTCGGGTAAATCGCTTCCCAGGACGTAGAACGCGTATCCAAGGATTAGCGCCGTTGAGGTTAACTCAATCGGTAGCTTGGCGTAAACCTTCAGGAGCTCGCCGATGAGCACCGCTATTGGGTAGGTCACTATTCCGCTGAGCACGTGGGTATCGTAGTTCGGCAACTCACTCACCCTTCAGCTTCTCCGCCTGCCCCTCCTCTAAAAACTTTCTGACGTAGTCTGGAACCTTGTAGTTGCCCTTCGGGTCGCCGACGAGGAAGCCCAGCCGTATGAGCTCGTTCAGCTTGTCGTAGACCTGCATTCCCGGCCTTTTGACGACCTTGGCGACCTGTATGTAGCTCACCGGCCCGCCGTTGAACTCAAACACTATCGCCTCAACCAGGTCCTTGTACTCCTTCGGAATCCTCGTCAGGTACTCCTCAAGGCTCTTGGGCTCCTCAAGAATCGTTGTGACCACGTAATCGTCAATCGGGTCGAATTTGTGCTTTGCGGACTCGCTGAGGACGTAGTGGAGGAGCCTTAAAATCTGCCTCGGGTTGCCCTTCCCGAGCTGGTGGATTAGCCTTATCGCCTCCTCCGTAAAGGGATACAGCGGGTCGTCGGTGTCCCTTATGCGAACGCGGTTGAGCCTCTTCTTCACGAGCTCAAACGTCTCGTCGAGGCTCATCGGGCGGAGCTTGAACTCGTAGTGGAGGCGCATGAAGAAGGCCGGGAATATCTTCGTGTACTCCTCGTAGGCCTCTGGGACGCAGGCGAAGGCAACGATACAGCCCTTCGGCATCGTGCTTATGAAGTGCCTCAGCATCTCGAAGAACTGAATCTTCTCGTGCTCCCTCGCGCTCTGCATGTTCTCCAGCTCGTCCAGGAGGAGCGCGCAGTAGGGATACTTGCTCATCTGCTCGACGAGGAGCTCGGCGATGTCCCTGCTCTTGTACTCCTTAGAGTCGCTGAGCATCTTCTCAAGCCTGTCGATGAAGCCGAGCTTTCTCGAAAGGTTCTCAAGGAATATGTTAGTCCTGCTCTTAGGTGGCTTTAGCGCGTAGAAGATGTCGCGCGTGAGCTTGAGGATGTCGTTGGTATCGACTTTGACGTATATCGCCTTGCCTTTGTTCTCCTCTATGGCCTTCGCGAGCGTTTTGAGCCTCTGCGTTTTACCCATTCCAAGAGGCCCAACGATGCTGAGCGCTATCGAGCTTTTGTTGCCGATTACCTCCGAAACAATCATCTGGAGGCGCATGTCTATCTCCTGATAAACGTGAATGCTCTCGACGTCGGCTATTCCCTCGCT
Source organism: Thermococcus sp. 21S9 (assembly GCF_012027635.1). Taxonomy (NCBI): domain Archaea; kingdom Methanobacteriati; phylum Methanobacteriota; class Thermococci; order Thermococcales; family Thermococcaceae; genus Thermococcus; species Thermococcus sp. 21S9. Next base: position 635,242 of record NZ_SNUS01000001.1, on the reverse strand, counting down.
GGCGAGCTGTTCAAAGGGGTTGGCCGAGAGGCCGTAAACCTCGTATGACTGGTAAAGCTTAAGACCCTCCATTTCACCCACCGAAGTGTTTAAGGCCTTTCAATATAAAAACCTGTTCATCGGTGAGCGGAAATGATTCTCCTCGTAACGGCACCGCCCGGCAGGGAAGGCGATGCGATACTCGAACTGGAGTGGGCACTCGGAAAGGTGAAGGTTAAAGGAACTGACTGGTGGGGCGTCCTCCTCGCTGAAACTCCCCTACCAAAGGAAGAGGCCCTTGAGAGGCTCAAAAACTTCGAGACGCAGGCGATACAGAGGGTGGTTCCACTCGAAAGGCTCGTTCCGGCCAGGTGGGAGGAGATAGAGACGGCCGTCCTCGAGCTGGGGAAAGCGATAGACGGAACCTTCGCCGTCCGCGCCAGGGTTCGCGGGAACAAACGGCTCTCCCAGAGGGAGCTCGAAGTCAAACTTGGCTCTCTCCTCGTCGAGCGCTATAATCTAAAGGTCAACCTGAGCGAGCCCGATTACACGGTTCTCGTCGAAGTCCTTGGCAAAAGGGCCGGAATCGGCCTCGTCCGGAAGGGCGAGGTTCTCCGCTTCGAGGTGAAGGAATAAATAGTTTGGGCGCCAACTATTCACATGCTCCGGAAGGTTGCCTACCTGACCCTGGCGCTGGCCCTCGTTCTCCCTTTACTGCTAATCTTCAAGCCGGGCCCGAGGTTTGAGACCATTGAGACGGCCTCGGGCGAGGTTGTGCTCCTTCCAGAGCCCTGTTTAAGGGGCGAGATGAGCGTTGAGGAGGCGATAGCGAAGAGGCGGAGCGTCCGCTCCTACCGTGACGAGCCCCTAACCCTTGAAGAGCTCTCCCAGCTCCTCTGGTCGGCTCAGGGAATAACGAGTTCAAAGGGCTACCGCTCGGCTCCCAGTGCGGGCGCTACTTACCCCTTTGAGGTCTACGTCGTCGTTGGTAAGGTTGAGGGCCTTAAACCAGGAATTTACCGCTACATCCCCGGGAAACACGCCCTTGAGCTGGTGAAGCCCGGCGACTACAGAATGGAGCTCCAGAGGGCTTGCCTCGACCAGGAATGGGTCGGTAGCGCCCCCGTTGACATCGTTCTCGTCGCCTTCTACGAAAGAACAACGGACGTCTACGGCGAGAGGGGAATCAGATATGTTCACATGGAGGCCGGCCACATCGGCCAGAACATCTACCTTCAGGCAACTGCTTTAGGCCTCGGAACCGTTGCGGTTGGGGCTTTCAACGACGGGGAAGTAGCCTCGCTCCTCGGAACCGATGGCGCTCCGCTCTACGTCTTTCCGGTGGGGAGGCATGGTTGACCACAACACTCTCGGCTACCTCAGCTTCGCCCTCATGACTCTGACCCTCGTCACCGGCGCCCTCTACTTTCTCTCGCCGAGGTGGAAGCGGGTCTTCCTCTACGTTCACGTTATCCTGGGCCTTCTCGCCTACATCGCGATGTTCCTGGCGATATGGCTCGTTCGCTGAGGAACAAAAGCTTATTAGGCCCGCCGACAAATTATTCCGGGGGTTGGAATGCTGGACGTCGATGATGTCATCGAGAGACTCCAGAAGCTGAGCTATGAGGAGGCCTTGGCCTACTGGATAGCCAGCGAGCTGGAGGAGGCCGAGTTTTATCGCAAGCTGGCCGAGAGAGTTAAGAACCTTGGGCTTCCGGAGAGTCTCGTGGAGACTTTTCTCAAGCTGAGCAGGGACTCCGAGAGACACGCCCTTGAGCTCAGGAAGGAGTTTAAGGCATCCTTTGGCAGGGAACCGTCAACGGAAATCCCTCCTCTTGAGGTTCTTCCCGTTCTCGACCGCTTCGAGAGGGCCGACCAGGTTAAGGAGGTCCTTGAGACCGCGATGGAGAGCGAGCTCATAGCGATGAACGCCTACAAGGCTCTCGCGGAGAAGGTTGAAGACGAGCGTTTGAGGGAACTCTACCTCAGGCTCGCCGATGTTGAGAGGGGCCACTACGAGGCCCTGAAAAGGGAATACGAACGGTTGGGTGGTGGACATGATTGAGGTTCTGGAGGAGATTAAGAAGCTCAACGAGCGCGAACTGCTCAGCTACTGGATTAGGGGCGAATACGAGGAGGCCGAGACCTACCTAAAGCTGGCCGAGAGGGCGAAGGAACTCGGTCTTCCGAAGGAAGTCTACGAGACCTTTGAAAGGCTCGGCAAGGAGTCCAAGGGCCATGGCGACGAGCTCTACAAGATTTACCGCCAGAAGTACGGGGAGGAGCTCGCCGAGGTCAACGTTGCGAGCATTGAGGGAACGCACCTCCTCGGCAAGTTCTACAAGATAGAGGACCTCGAAGACGTCCTCCAGAGTGCAATGGAAGCTGAGAAGCTCGCTGAAACCGTCTACCGGAAGCTTGCTGAGGAAACCGATAACGAGGAGCTCAAAAAGGTCTACCTCTACCTTGCGGACGTTGAGAAGGGCCATTACTCGGCATTAAAGGCCCTCTACGAGTGGAGAAAAAAGAAGGGGTTACTTTGACCCCTTTTTCTCGGTCTTGGCTTTCTCGGCTTTGGCCTTTTCCTTGGCCTTCTTCTGCTCCTCAAGTTTCTTCCGTATCTCCTCGATTTTCTCCTCCTTTAGCGGGATGAATTTCTCGTCGTAGTTGTCGTAGCTCGCCAGGAGGAACTCGTCGCTCATCTGGAGCGCTCCGGTCGGGCAGACGTCGACGCACTGGGCGCAGTAAACGCACCTTCCAGTCCACAGCGCCACCTTTCTGATGTCCGCCAAGTAGACGAAGACCCCCGCCGGACAGACGGTGACGCACATCCTACAGCCAACGCACTTGTCGACGTTGTACTTAAGCTGGCCCCTGAAGTTCTCGGGCACGGGCACGGGTTCGGTCTTCGGAAAGAGGTTGGTCGCTGGCTTCCTGACAAGGTTCCTGAGCACCGTTGGAACTAAGATAGGCGCCCTCACATTATCACCTCCATCGCGAGGAGGAGGGAGCCGACGAGCGAAGCCAGGAAGACGTTCCTCCAGAGGAAGTCCACCGCCTGGGTTATCTTCAGCCTTCCGGTTACGGCCCTGAAGACGCTTCCGACGACGAAGAGCAGGATGAAGACCTTCAGCGTGTGGAAGAGCAGGTTAACGACGTCCGCTGAAAGGCCCGTCAGTCCGAAGTAGCCCGCTATTCCCCAGGGGAAGAATATTGCGACCACCAGGGAAGCCGCTATGTAGGCTTTGAGCGCTTTCGTCAGCTTGAGCAGTGCCAGATACCTTCCGCTGTACTCGACGAGCAGTCCCTCGGCTATCTCCTCCTCGGCGTCGGGTATGTTGAAGAACCCGACCTCTATCTCGCTCGCCAGCCAGACGCAGAAGACGTAGAGGAGTATTATCGCTCCCACGAAGCTCATCGGCGTCCCTATCTCCCAGATGTTGTGCTGGTAGAAGATTCCCATGCTGAAGGGCTTGTCAACGCCGAGCTTTCCGAGGCGCCACATTATGGCGAATATCGCCAGCATCATTGCCGGCTCCCTGGACACCATTATCGTCGCTTCCCTCGCCGCTCCGATTTTCGCGTAGGGACTGCCGGAGCTTATCGCTCCAACTATCTTGAAGAAGCTGATGAGTGCCAATAGGTAGATGAAGACGATGACGTCACCCTTTGAAGCCAGCACTGGAGTGAAGCCCATCGGCGTGTAAGCCAGGAGCGCTATCGCCGTTGCCAGAGCTAAGACCGGGGCCGCTCTGAACATGTAGTTTGCCGTGTTCGGGACTATCGTTTCCTTGCTCATCAGCTTGAGGAAGTCGTAGAACGGCTGTATCAGCGGTGGCCCAACGCGCCTCTGCATTCTAGCAACCAGCTTCCTGTCTATTCCCTCCCAGAGGAGAGAGGCCAGTGAGACGAAGCCGTAGAGCCCGAGCAGGCCCGCAATCGGGTAAACGATGTTTCCCATCACGTCCATGAGCATCACCTCGAACAGCCGAACCCCACCGGGGTCGGGTCTCCCTTTATTTCCGGATTAATCTCGCGCGTCTTCTTTATCGAGGCCTTCAGGAGGTCCTTTTCGGTCAGGATTCTCTTCTTTCCGTCTTCAACGACCGCAACCCTGTCCGTACAGCTCAGGCACGGGTCTATCGAGGCAACGGCAACGACGAAGTCCGCCACCTGGTCTCCCTTGACGCCCTCGGCGACCGCGAACAGGTTCGGGAACGTCGGTTCCCTCGGCTTCCAGCGGAGGGGCTTGTCGCTTCCCTTCTTTCCGCGGACGTAGTGAATCAGCTCACCCCTCGGGGCCTCGTACCTTCCGATTCCCTCTCCGTCCACCATTATCCTGAGCTTGGCGACGAGAACGTTGTCCTTCGGGAAGGTCTTGATTTTTCCGTCCGGCATCTGGTCAAGGGCGTGCTCGATGAGCTCCAAACTCTGCCACAGCTCTCCTATTCTCACCGCCATCCTGTCGAATACATCGCCCCTGGGCCTCTCTCCAGTTACATCCTGGGGCATGACGGGCTTTATTCCCAAATCCGGATAAACGCCGAGCCTCTCGCTCCAGCGCGCGTCGTCGCGGATTCCGCTTCCCCTTCCCGTCGGACCAACCGCTCCCTGCTCCAGCGCCACGCGCTTGCTTATTATTGCCGTGTCCCTGAAACGGGCCTCTATCGTCGGGTCGTGGAGGAAGATGTCCTCAATCTGCGGGAAGACCTCTTTGTAGTACTTTATCATATCGAGAATTATCCGCCTCCTCTTCTCGTCGATGTCCCTCCTGACGCCTCCGATGGTTACCATCGAGTAGTTGACGCGGTTTCCGGCAACCGCCTCAAGTGTGTCCATGACTTTCTCACGGGCGAGCCAGGTGAGGTGGAGCACTGTATCGTAGCCTATGTCGTGAGCTAAAACGCCGAGGTTGAGCAGGTGGCTGTGAATCCTCTCGAGCTCGCCGACGATTACGCGGATGTATTCAGCTCTCTCGGGCACCTCTATTCCGGCCGCCTCTTCAACGGCCCTCGTGTAGGTGTGGTTGTGGGAGAAACTGCATATCCCGCACATTCTCTCGGCTAAGTACATTATCTGGACGTAGTTTCTCCTGAGGGCTATCCACTGGATTCCGCGCAGGTTGTAACCGAGCTTGACGTCAACGTCAACTATCCTCTCGCCGTCGAGGGTGAGTATGAACTTCTCGGGCTCCTCCAGACCGGGGTGAATCGGACCGAAGGGTATCTTGACCCAGTATTCAACCTTTGTCATTTCTTAGCACCTCCCTTGAGGTAATAGGGGTGGCCCGCGTTGTGCACCATCTCCTCGGGAACGCCCTTGTCGTCGAGGCGGAGCGGATAGATGCCCTCGGGGAAGTCCTCCGGCAGGAAGAGCCTCCTCTTGTCCGGTGCATTTTCAAAGTCTATTCCGACCATCTCCATTCCTTCCCTCTCGAACTGGAGCGCTATCGGGAAGATATCGCTTATATCCGGAAGCGTTGGGTCGTCCTTGGGGCAGTGGACGTCTATGAGCAGTGAAACGGCCGGCGAATCTCTGTAGTAAATCACGAGGTGACTGAGGAAGCCCAGGTCGTCTCCCCAGTCCTGCTCGATGCCTATCGAGTAGTGGGCCTCGCCGTCGAGTTCCTTTATGAACTTCATCAGCTCGCGGTAGCTTTCCCGGTCGATTCTCACCCAGACCCTCTCGCGCCCCCACTTGTTGGTCTTGACCTCAACCTGGGCGTTTGGAAAGCGCTCCGCTATCGCTTTGGCGACCTTCTCGGCTTTGGTTGGTTCTTTAACCTCCTCCTGAGCTTTCTCAACGTTAGCATTATCGTTAACCTCGCTCATTCTTTCACCTCCGGAACCTCACCCTTCAGCATCTTGGCCAGCTTCTCAAGCGCGAGAACGACGCCGTGAAGTATGGCTTCTGGCCTCGGCGGACAGCCCGGAACGTAAACATCCACCGGAATCACGTTGCTCAGCGGTGCGTTGGTGAAGGGGCTCTCGTAGAACACGCTTCCGCCCGTTGGGCACGAGCCGACGGCTATTACTATCTTCGGCTCTGGGGTCTGCTCGTAGACGAGCTTGACCCTCTCAAGGCTTTGATTGGTTACGGGCCCGGTTACAAGGAGTATGTCCGCATGTCTCGGACTGCCGACGAGCTTGACTCCGAAGCGCTCCGCGTCGTAGCGTGGCGTTAGAGCGGCTATGATTTCGATGTCGCAGCCGTTGCACGAGCCCGTGTTCACGTGGAAGACCCAGGGGGATTTTCCGATGTAACGGCACAGCTGGGCGATTCTTTTCTCGAGCCTCTCGCGCTCCGATGAGTTTGAACCGCCGTTAGCGGGAACTTTAATGCTCACTTTCTCACCTCCTCAACCCCAAATCAGTATCACGCCCATCACGAAGGCCGTAACGATGACGAGGTAGCCCACGTAATCCGTCAGCAGTCCAGTGTGGTCGGCCTTGAGGACGGTGAAGAAGCGCTTGAGGGCATAGGTCAGCCCCCACATAACGTTTCTTCCCGTGTAGTGGCCCTCCAGGTGCTCGAAGCCCGGAATAACCTTCTCTGGGTCCTCACCGCTGATGAATATCTTCGTCCCGTCGCCGACTTCCTTCGTTCCCATTCCGCTCCTCTTCGCCCACTGGTCGAGGAGGTAAGCCAAGATGAGCCCGACGATGAAGACGAGGACGAAGTAGAGGGCATCCCAGTAGCCGAACATCTTCACGCACCTCCCAGAACCGCGCTTATGTACGCCAGCTGGTTCTCAAGGGATTTAACTGCCGGAATCATGACCTTGTCGCTTATCTGCCAGGGGAAGAGTCCCATGACGACTATCGCGACCGCGAGGATTATTATCGGCCAGAGCATGCTTCCCTCGGGGTCTCTGGCCTTCATGACCCTCTCGTTCGGCCTGCCGAAGAAGGTGTAGAGCACCTTGACGTATGCTGCCGTACAGAATGCCGTTCCGATTATCGCTATCGCACCGAGTATCGGGTTGAATATGGCTGAACTCTCGTAGATGAGCCACTTGCTCGCGAAGCCGTTGAGGGGAGGCATTCCTATTATCGCGGCCGCCCCAATGAGGAAGGCGAAGGTTGTTTTCGGCATGGTCTTAGCTAAGCCGCTCAGCTCGTTGAGGTCCCTCGTGCCGAGCTGGTGAATCACCACACCTGCAATCAGGAAGAGGAGGGCCTTCATGAGTGCGTGGTTGAAGGTGTGGTAAATCGCTCCCGCCATCGCTATCTCGCCGGTCTGGCTTCCATAAGCGGCTAAGCCTATTCCGAGGCCCAGCAGAATGTAGCCTATCTGGCCGACCGAGGAGTAGGCTAAGAGACGCTTCATGTCGTTCTGGACTACCGCCATCGCGTTGCCGACTATGAGGGTTATGCAGGCGAAGATTATGATGACCCAGCCAACGGTTTTCATGCTGACGCTGTGTCCGTAGATGCTGAAGAGTATCCTGGTTAAAGCGTAGATTCCGCCTACCTTTATGACGAGACCCGAGAGCATCGCGCTTATTGAACTCGGCGCGGCCGGGTGCGCGTCTGCCAGCCACATGTGGACCGGAGAGGCACCGCTCTTGAAGAGGAGTCCCGCGATGAAGAGAGCTAACGCGACCTTCGCTGTAACAGTTGGGTTCTGGGCGAGCTTAACTGCCAGATAGCTCATCGTCAGCGTTCCGTACTGGCCGTAGAGGAGTGCTATGCCGAGTAAGATTAACGAACTCGCTATCGAGCCGACGAACATGTACTTTATGCCGGCCTCGATGCCCTCCCAGGTGTCGTTTCTAAAGGCCACCAGCGCGTAGCTGGCGATGCTCATGATTTCGAGGAAGACGTAGAAGTTGAAGAGGTCGCCGGTTATCGCTATGCCCAGCATTCCGAGCTCGAGGATTATGATGAGGGTGTAGTATTTGTCGAGGCCGGTGTCGTGCTTCATGTAGCCGATGGAGTAGACAACCGCGAGGAAGCCCACGAGCGTTACCATGAGCACCATTATCGCGCCGAAGAGGTCGACCTCCCAGACTATCCTTATCGGGAAGTTGACGCCCTGGCCGAGCGGGCTCTTGGCTCCTAGTGTGTAGACTATTATGCTCTTGTTCTCCCAGACGGAGTAGAAGAGCGCCGAGCCCACCGCTAAGGTGGCGCCGGTGATTATGACTGCCCACGCCTCCCTCGCCTTCCTGCCGAGGAGGTTCACTATCGGCATCGAGAACGCTCCGAAGAGCGGGATGATTATGAGGTAGGGTAAGATTGCTTCCCCGTTCATCCCCTCAACCTCCTTAGAGCTCTCACATCAAGGGTTCCGTAGTGGCGGTAGGCGTTTATCGTGAGTGCGACCGCGAGTGAGAGGACACAGACGCCGATGACTATGCTCGTAAGCACTAAGGCCTGTGGAAGCGGGCCGACCATCGGGCTCTTCAGAGTCTCGTAGCCTGTGTAAATCGGCGCGGTCGGGATTTCGTTGAGCTCTATGCGGTAGCCGAGGCTTATGAGGAGCAGGTGTATTCCGGAGTCTATGATGTCCAAGGCAAGAATCAGCTTGATGAGGTTCCTCTTCGCGAGGAAGGCATAAATTCCGAGGACTATGAGCAGGAATGCCGTGATGAACTGGAACTGAATCATGACTTCCACCTCCTGTACATGGCTATGGCCGTAAGCGCGCTGACGAGGCCGGTGAAGACCTTAAGGCCAACCGCCAGGTTCATTATCGGCAGGAATCCGGCGGAGAGAAGCGTTCCGGGCTTTCCGTTGAAGAAGGGGCCGTTGTGCCAGAGCGTGTTGTAGAAGAACGCCACGCTCATGCCGAGCATCGCGACGCCGAGGAAGACGAGACCGCCGATGCCTTCAAGGGCTGAGTACAGGCTCTTGTTGTAGTGCTTCTTCATCTCGTCGAGGCCGAAGGAGACGAGGAACAGTATTCCCGCTCCGGCTATCGTCGCTCCTCCCTGGAAGCCACCTCCCGGTGTCAGGTGACCGTGCATGACGATGTAGGCTCCGAAGATTCCTATGAGAGGGATTATGGCCCTCGCCGAGGTCTTGACGATGAGCCCCATATCGCTACCGCACCTCGGCCTCATTTCTCATCCCTCCTCCAGGGCCTCAGAAGAGCAATCGCGCCGGCTATGGCCGTGAACAGGACGGTGGCCTCTCCAATAGTATCGTAACCACGGTAGTCGAACACTATGTCGGTGACTATGTTCATACCGCCGACTTCCTGAACACCGTGCTGGATGTAGTAGTTGTCCGTGTACCTCAGGGTCAGCCACTCCTTTCCCCCCGGCCCGAAGACGAGGCCGTAGTTGGGGTTGGCTATGTAGAGCAGAACCCCGAGGATGAAGAGCAGTGACAGGTAAGCGATGGTTCTCTTCACGGTTCCACCTCCCATCTCTCTGTCTTGGCTATGCCGTAAACCACAACCGCCGTAACAACTCCCGCTCCAACCGCTGCCTCGGCTATGGCAACGTCAGGGGCGTGAAGCATGTAGAACTCAAGGCTGAGGAGCAGGCTCATCGCCGCGGACATGAGTGCAGCGGCGAGCAAGTCTCTGAAGCGAATCGTAAGGTAAGCCGTGATGAGGACGCCGATGAGTATTATCGCCTGAATCGTCATGTCAATGGTGATGGGCTTCATTCCTCCTCACCCCCGAGCTTCTCCTCGTAGGCGTCAACGACCGCTTTGGCCGGCTTGTAACCGCTCAGGTGCGCGGCTTTCGCTATTGCATGCGCTCCGACGGGGTTCGTGAGAAGGAGCGCCACGAGGGCAACGAGGCTGTGGAGGGCCATCTGGAGGTACTTGGGGTCGCCTGTGACGTGGAGCCTGTAGAGGGCGTGGGTTACAACGGCCAGAACGGCAAATATCGTTCCGAAGGTCGTGCACTTGGTAGCTCCATGAAGTCTGGTATAAACGTCCGGGAAGCGGTGGAGGGCTATGCTCCCGAGCATGTTGAAGGTGACGTTTATCGCGAGGAAGGCGTAAATCAGGTATTCAACCGGGCTCATTCCAATCCCCCCTGCAGGTATCTCGCGATTATGAGCGTTCCGATGTAGCTGAGGAGCGCGTATACTATCGCGATGTCGATGTAAATCGTCCTGTCGTAGGCCGCTCCGAGGAGAACCATACCGGCAACCACGAGCGTGTTCAGTGTATCAACTCCGACGACCCGGTCTGGAACGCTGGGACCGAGGAGAACCCTGAGTATCGCCAGGAACGCTCCAATCGAGATTATCAGCGCCGAGTAGAAGAACACGGGCTCAATCATTTCCCTAACCTCCTGGCCCACTTCTCAAAGGGCCCCGCGACGGGTTCAGAGCTCTCGGGCCTCTCGAGCCCCTCGGGGATGTCAATCCAGTGGACGTAGAGGGCCTTCTCCTTCGGGCAGGCGTCTATGGTAAGGGTTCCCGGGGTGAGGGTTATCGAGTTGGCCAGAATGGTGTACTGGGCGTCCTTTTCGAGCTCAACCGGGACCTTGACGATTCCGGGCCTTATCTTTCCGGTTATGACGAGATAAGCTACGTGGAAGTTGGCCTTGACCATTCCCCAGAACAGGACCGGGACGTAGGCAATCCACTCGAGCCACCTTATCGGGTTCAGGAAGCGGGTTGATTCCTCCCCAACGATGTCCTTCGTCGCGTACGCTACTATTCCCGCGAATATTAAACCGGCTATCAGTTCCTGCGTGCTCCAGAGGAGCCCGTTCGTTCCCGCCGTTAAAACCAGCCAGGTGATGTAGGCGAAGACGAACGCGACTATGAAGGGCAAGCTACCACCTCCGCATTAACGCTTTTGTTTACTCTCGATTGGGACTTCTCTTTCCGGCTTAAAACGGTTTTCCAAAGCTCAGTTTGGCAAAAAAAGGTAGGAAACGCCTTGTTGTAAACCAAAGGTTTAGGAGCCTTCATGTTCTAACCTATGCAACGAAGAACTTTAACGGTTTTCGGTGAATAAAAATTGAGAATTAGAGGTTGCGGGAAATTACCTCCGCCACCTTTGCCCTCTTCCCCTCCCCGCCGTCGGGGCCGTAGTAGATGGCATTGGCGGGACACATCTCGTGGCAGGCCGGCTTCAAGCCCTCGGCCCTTCTCTCGGCGCACATGTCGCACTTGTAAACAACTTTAACGACCGGCTCGTAGCTTATAGCTCCGAACGGGCAGACCGAGAGGCACATCAGGCAACCTATGCATTTCTCCTCGTTGATTATCACGGCCCCGTCTTTATCGCGGGTGATGGCGTTTACGGGACATACCGCCATACAGGGCGCGTCGTCGCAGTGCCGGCAATTAATCGGGACGCCGACGCCGTTGCTCGCGAAAACCACCCTTATGTTGGGTCTTCCGTCGTGAATGAAGTCGCACACTCCTTCACAGGTCTCGCAACCTATGCAGGCGTTAAAGTCCACGAGGAGCTTCATGCTCTCACCTCCATCAGCCAGAGGTGCATGTCTCTTCCGGCGTAGAGGCCGTCTTTCGTTGCCCTGCCGACGAGTGAGGGACCTAAAACAACGTCCCCGGCCGCGAAGATTCCCTCCCTGCTCGTCATGTGCCTCGAATCCACGACGATTCTGCCCTTTCTATCGGTCGCTATTCCGCAGTTCTCGCCGAAGGGTGGCGTCGGCGTCTGCCCTATCGCGAAGACCACGTACTCCACGTCGACCGTGAACTCGCTTCCCTCTATTGGGACGGGTCTTCTCCTTCCGCTCTCGTCCGGCTCGCTGAGCTTTGTTCTAATGAGCTCCACGGCTTTGACCTTTCCGTTCTCGCCGATGATTCTCTTCGGCATCGTTAGTTCAAGCCACTCAACGCCCTTCTCGCGGAGGAGGTTTATCTCGTAGCTTCCCGCCGGGGCTTCCCTTATTGTCCTGCGGTAGCTCATGTAGACCTTCTCTGCCCCCATCAGGAGGCTCTCCAAAGCGGCGTCGCAGGCAGTATGGCCGGCTCCGACGACCATCACTCTCTTCCCCTCTATCTCCGGCACCTCGCTCCAGTCCATGTGGCCGAGCTTGGCGCTCTTTATCCTGAAGAGGTACTCGAGGGCCTTGAAGACGCCTTCAAGCTCTATCCCCGGAATGTCTGCGAGCCAGGAGCGCCACGTTCCCGTTGCTATCAAAACGGCGTCGAAGTTCCTCACAAGCTCCTCAAAGTCAACGGTCTTCTCGACGAACTCGTCGCCCTCGTCCTTCCTCCCACCGGAGACGACCTTGACTCCCGTGTGGAAAACGACGCCCATGCGCTCTGCAAGGTCCCTGTATCCGAGCCTGACCCTGTCCACGGGAATCCTGAACTCGGGAATCCCGAAGAGCATCAAGCCACCCGGCTCGGGCAGTTTGTCGTAGACGTGAACCTCGTGGCCCTTACAGGAGAGGTAGCCGGCCGCCGCCAAACCTGCGGGGCCGGCGCCTATTATCGCCACCCTCTTTCCGGTCGGCTCGGGCCTTTTGAGGCAGTGGAAGGCGAAGTTCATGCCGTTCATTTTTCCACCCCCGGCTTCGCGATTCTCGCCAGGGCGAAGGTTCCGGCTATGTAGTAGATGCTCAGCACGAGCGGGGAGGCGTAGAGGTCGTTCTTAAGGGCGAGCGCTATTCCTGCCGGAATCAGGGTTGCGAGGACCCAGAAGGCCACGAAGACCACGGTGAAGTCCACTATCTCCTTCGCAAGCCTCCTGGCGGTCAGCTCGGGGTGGCTGAGGTACCAGTAGTAGAAGCTGACGAACAGGAAGCCTCCGATGGCGTTTCCAAGCGTAACGGGAATCAGGTTGTGGAAGAAGTTGGCCCAGTTTATAGCCCCGTTGCTGAGGAAGACTCCCATCGGTATGGCCCACATGTTGGCTATGGCGTGCTCGAAGCCTATGGCAACGAAGGCGAATATCGGGAACCATATCGCGAGTATCTTGCCTGCCCCGTCCTGAACCCTCGCCGACTGCCATATCGCGACGTTCACGAGCCAGTTACAGCCGATTCCGAGGAAGAGCAGGGCAATGAAGTCCTTGGAGACCTTGCCGTGCGCTATGGCAACTATCGTCTTTCCGAAGGCGTTGGGGTCTCCGACGTGGCCGAAGAGTCCCGTGAGCTGGACGGCTAAGAGCGCTATAAAGACCGAGCCTATGAAGTTGCCACCATAGCTCCCGAACCAGTTGTAGAGGACGCACCTGAAGTCCGCGTAGCCTTTGGCCTTTGCAGAGCTGAGGAACTGCACGTTGCCGGTCCACAGGTCGGCCCCAGCCAGGATTACCGCGATTAAGCCGACCGGGAAGACCGCTCCGAGGAGGAGTTTGAAGGCTGATGGGTTGTCGTGGAAGCCCGTGGCGGCTATAACAGCTAAAACGAAACCAAAGGCTATGTAAGCTCCGGCCATGAAGCCCGCGAAGAGCAACCTTCCAGGAGTTGTTTTGAACTTCGGGGTTGCCTTCTTCGCAATCCCCTCAAAGGTGGAGTCAACCCCGTACAGGATTTCGCTCATTCCAATCCCTCCCCGATTTTTCTTGCCGATTCAATCCTCCTGCAGGTTGAACAGAGGAAAACGGTGAAATGGTCCATCTTCCGGGCCCATTCAACCTCCTTAACAGTGAAATCCGTCAGCCTCCCGCAGTTCTCACAGCGCGCCAGCTCGAAGGTGGCCGAGCTCTCCCCGCTCTCGTGGTTGGGGAAGCCCTTCACCGCGTTTACCGGGCACACCTCAACGCAGAGCAGGTCACCGTCGCAGAGCCTTGGCTCAAAGGTTATCCTCCTCACTCCATTTTCGTCGCTGTAGCTCAGGGCGCCGGTTTTGCAGGCCCTCACGCAGGCGAGACAGCCTATGCACCTCTCCCAGTCAAAGACCGGGCGCATTCTCAGCCCTCCTGAGGGCGAGCCTCTCGGCGTAGGCCTTCCTTCTTCCCGCGGAGAATTCGTTGGGCTCGACGTAGCTCAAAGCCCCCGTCGGACAGGTCTGGACACAGAGCGGGAGCTTCCCCTCGGCCCTTCTTTCGGGACAGAGGTCGCACTTCACCATGACCTTCCCGGCAATCTCCGGAATACCGAAGGGACAGGCTAAGAGGCACATATCGCAACCTATGCACTTCTTAACGTCCACCATAACGGCCCCATCCTTGTCCCTGAAGAGCGCCCCGGTCGGACAGGCGTCTATGCACGGCGCCTTCTCGCAGTGGCGACAGTTCAGCGGAACGGCCGAGCTTTCAAACTCGAAGACCGTTATGAAGCTCCTCCCGTGCTCCCTCTCGCAGGCAACCTCACAGGCCCGGCAGGCTATGCACTTGCCGGGGTCGATTAGAATCCCGCTCAAGCTACCACCCCCTCGGCCCTCAGCTCCTCCAGAATCCGCCTCGCCTCGGCCTCCCCAACGGGCTTAACGCGGCAGGCGCAGGCTTTCGTATCTGGAATCTTCGAGACCGGGTCGAGGGCGTCGTTGGTCAGGACGTTGGCCCCCCAGTGCCAGGGAATCGCAACAACTCCGGGCTTCACAGCTTTAGTAACCTTCACCCTCGCGACGTATCTCCCGCGCCTCGTCTCTATGAGCACCCAGCCGTTGTCTTCAAGCCCGAAACGTCTTGCATCGCTCGGGTTGACCTCAAGGAACGGCTCCCTCCAGCGCTTCCTCAGGAGCTCGCTCCTCCCCGTCATCGTCAGCGTGTGGAAGTGACCCACGTAGCGCGTCGTCGTTAAGATGAGCGGGTATTCATCGTCGGGCGTTTCGGCCGGGGGTCTGTGCTCGACGCTCGCCAGGTGGGCCCTTCCGTCCGGCGTTAGGAAGCTCTCGGTGTAGAGCAGGGACGTTCCCGGGTGTTCTTCGCTCGGGCACGGCCAGTGGATTCCGGCAAGGTTGCTCTTTAGTCTCTCGGGCGTTATGCCCCTGTACTGGGGCGTGCAGGCGTTTATCTCCCTCAGAACGTCCTCCGCCGAGCGGTAGCCGAAGCCCTTTGGTCCATTCCCGGTGAAACCGAGGGCTTTTCCGACCTCGCTCACTATCCACCAGTCGGGCCTCGCCTCCCCGGGCGGTTTGAGTGCCTTGAAGCTCCACTGCACGCGCCTCTCTGTGTTGGTGAGCGAACCATCGTTTTCGAGCATTGAAGTTGCCGGCAGAAAGATGTCCGCCAACCTCACCGTCTCGGTCGGGAATATGTCCTGAACGACGAGGAACTCGAGCTTTCTAAGGGCCTTTACGACGTTGCGCGAGTTGGCCTCGCTTATCACTGGGTTCTCGCCGACGATGTAGTAGGCCTTCAGCCTGCCCTTCAGGGCCTCGTGCGTCGCCTCGACCGTCGTAAGGCCGACCTCACCGCTCAGCTCAACGCCCCAGAACTCCTCGAAGAACCTCCTCTTTTCCTCGTCCGTAACTGCCTGATAGCCGGGGAAGACGTTCGGGAGAACGCCGAGGTCGCAGGCTCCCTGGACGTTGTTCTGCCCGCGCATTGGAGAGGCTCCGTTTCCGGGCTTCCCTATGTGGCCGGTGATTGCTATGAGAGTTGCAACTGCCCTGACGTTGTCGTAGCCGTGAACCGACTGCGTCAGCCCCATCGCCCAGGTAACCACCGCGTTCTCGGCTTTCGCAAAGGTAACCGCCGCCTCCTCTATCAGCTCCGCGGGGACACCGGTTATCTCCTCCACCCTCTCGGGCGTGTACTTCTCGACGGTCTTCTTGAGCTCCTGGAATCCGACGGTTCTTCTCTCCACGAACTCCTCATCGTAGAGGCCGTGCTTTATGATGACGTGCATAAGGCCGTTGGCGAGCGCTATGTCCGTTCCGGGGTAGGGCTGGAGGAAGATGTCCGAGAACCACGCGGTCCTCGTGTAGCGCGGGTCAACGACGATGACCTTTGCGCCCCTCTCCTTCGCCTTGATGACGTAGCGGAAGCCGACGGGGTGGGTTTCGGCGTAGTTGTGGCCCCAAATCATTATCACGTCCGCCCTCTCGATGTCGCGGTAGGTGTTCGTCATCGCCCCCGCTCCGAAGACGGCCTTCAGGCCTGCGACCGTTGAGGAGTGGCAGAGCCTCGCGCAGTGGTCGATGTTGTTGGTCCCGAGCATTCTGGCCAGCTTTTGAACGAGGTAGTTCGGCTCGTTGTAGGTCTTTGCCGAGCCGAAGAACATAAGCCCGTTGGGGTCGTCTTTAGCTATCTCCCTCAGCCTCTCGGTGACCTCCCGGATGGCTTCATCCCAGCTCACCTCGACGAACTTACCTTCTTCCTTCGCCTTGAGGGGCTTCCTGAGCCTGTCCTTCGAGAGCAAATCGAGGACGGCGTTGCCCTTTGGACAGAGGCTTCCGTTCTCGTTGGGGATGCCCGGTACGTCGTCAGCGTAATCCAGCCTGTAACCGCTCGGCGTCCGCTCGATGTAGAGCCGACAGCCGACGCCACAGTATGGGCACACGACGGGGACCTTCAAGCTCCCACCTCCATGAACATATATGTCCACGTGCACATTTTTGTTCCCTCATTCCGAAGTTCACTGAAGAATTTAAAACGCTTTTCCAAATTCCCGGTTCCAAACAAAAGGTGTTATACGGCCTTCTTTCGCCGAAAAAAGCCCGTAAAAAGCTTTTTTGTATTCCCTTTCCGGGATGGAAAACAAAAGTGTTTAACTATCCTGCCAAAAAATAAAGGCTCAAAAGGTTCAGAGAAGCTGGGCCATGTTCTTCTGAGCCCTCGCGAGCTTTTCGCGGGCACCCTTGAGCACGTCGCCGAGCACGTGGGAGCCGTCGCGGAGTTCAAGGTAGCCCTCCCTCTCGGCTCCCCTGACGAGCTCTTCACCGCGCTGGTTCCTCGTTATCAGCACAGTCCACCCGGGCTCGCTCTCGACGAAGCCCGCCGAAACGTCGCTCCACACTCCGGTGTAGTCAGAGCACACCAGACAGCCGGTCTGGAGGTATGAAAACGCCTCCTTCAGCGGTATCGCGAGAACGCCTGTCTCCCTGTGGATTTCGAGGAAATCACCGGAGAGCTTTATGTCCTCTATCTCCTCTGCCCTGACGCCGTACTTGACGCGCAGGTAGTTCAGGAACGCCTCGAAGGCGAACGTTCCCATGCAGAAAAGGCTGACGATGTACTTAATCCTGTTGCCGAAGTCCGTTTCAAGTATTGGAAAGTCCCTCATCTGGCCGAAGAACTGCGCCTGGCAGGGGAGACAGACAACCGCGACCCTTTTCAGGTCTTCCTCCTCTATCTTCGCCTTAATCCTCGCCGCGAAGGGAACTATGCTCCAGCGGTTTCCTGCCGTCTCGAGGAGCTCCTCCTTCGTCCTTGCAACGACGGCCTCACCTTCAAGGCCCTTCGTCCTCTTCGCGGTAACGACGCCGTCTATTATGTCCTTTTCGAGGGCGTAGGTGAGCATGGCAGTAACAGCGCCGCCGCTCGCGACCTTCCGCTTCAGTATCTCCTCGTCGGTTGCCCTTCCGAGGTAAACGGCCCTAATCTGGCCGAGAAGGGTTTCTCCAACGGGCATCATGTCTTAACACCCCCGAGGCATATAATCTGGCTCGCGCGCGGACAGCGGATGTAGCAGGTTCCACAGCGTATGCACCTCTCCTGGGCCAGGGTCGGCCTCTTGTCTATGAGCTTGATGGCCCCGGTCGGGCAGGAGAGCTCGCAGGCTCCACAGCCTATGCAGAGGCCCGTTAGGACGACGTCGTCGATGAGGTCGAACCCGCTGAGCTTCTTCACTCCCGCGGTGACCTTAAACAGCTTGAGCCTCGTCTCGTTTCCGGCCATGAAGTACTTGAAGAAGGACTGGAGCATCTGGGGCGTCGGTGGACAGCCTGGTATCGAGTAGTCCACCTCTATGACGCTGTTTATCGGCTGGAAGTTCCTGTGGTCCGGCCTCGGCGCCTGACCGCCACGACAGAAGCGCAGTATTCCGCCCAGCGAGGCGCACGAGCCGAATGCAACGACGACCTTGGCCTTCTCCCTTATCTCCTTCAGCTCCTCTCCGATTCTCGGCTCGTTCATACAGACGCCACCGGTTATCAGGGCCACATCGTACTCGTCGTACTTGCATTCCCCGTCGCGGAGGTAGGAGATATCGAGCTCTACGCTATCCATGAGCTTTGGGTAGGCCCTGATGATGCTCACGTTACAGCCCTCACAACCGCCTATGTCAACGTGAAGGACCTTCAGTTTCTCCATAACCATCACCTCATCCTCACGACGTGGGTCGTGCAGGGGATGCACGGGTCGTAGAGCCTCATAACGGCCTCCGCCGTCTTAACGTTCAGGCCCTTCGCCATCTCCTCCATGACCGGGATGTTGAACATCGTCGGGACGACTATTTTCGAGCTGACCACGCGCCCCTCCTCGCCGAGTTCGAGGTAGTGTATCAGCGTCCCCCTCGGCGCCTCGTAAACGCCAACGCCCCTTCCCGGCCCGAAGTTCATGTTCTTGACCCTGAATGCCTCGTTCATGTTAATCTCGTCGAGAATCTCTCCCAGACGGAGTATTGCGAGTTCAACGTCCAGAACCCTCGCGAGGTGGATTCCGTAGAGGGAGTCATCCCTGAACTCGCGATAGGTCTTCATCCTCGCCCTCGGACCGGCCTCGACCTTCTTCCCGTCGTAGAAAGCGACGAGCGTCGTTGATTCCCTCGCGGGTTCCTCCTTCCTGAACTCATAGTAGGGCATCGTCTCCACTTTGTCGGTCCTTATGTTGTAGCGGTCGCCGTAGAAGAAACTGCTCGCGAGGTATGGCATCTCCCTCCTCGCTTCCCTAAGCTCCCCCGCTATCTCTGTCTGGACGTCCTCGTCGAGGAGAACCTCTTTCAGCTCCTCCCAGCTCTTCATGAGGTCCGGAAACCTCGCCTTCAGGTTGTTGAAAACGCTCCACTTTGGGACGCGGAGCATTCCGCCGATTGTCAGGTTCGGCGGGTGCGTTGCCGCGCCACCGAGCTTGAGCAGGTAGTCGCTTACCTTTGCGTGGAAGTCCATGAGCCTGAAGAGCACCTCGTTTCTCTTTTCCTCCTTTATCAGGTCTCCCGCCATCATGAGGAACTGGAGTGTGTGGCTCTGGGCCCTGTTTATCAGCCCCAACGCTTCCCTCATGAGAAGGCCGTTCCTCGGCGGTGCTATTCCTATCGCGTGCTCGACGGCCTCCACCGCCGCTATGCCGTGGGACGCGTGGCAGAGGCCACATATCCTCATGACAGCCTCGACTGCGAAGAGCGGGTTCTTTCCGATAACCATCTTCTCGAAGCCCCTGACCGGTGCGGTTGCGATGAAGAGTGCATCCTGAACGGTTCCGTCCTCCTCGTAGAGTACGAGCTTCGCCTCGCCAGCGACGCGACAGACCCTATCGAGCTTAATCTCGCCCAAAGTACCACCCCCAAATTTGAATTTTATCTCACCCATTATCTGGTAATCGGCTTTTGATAAAAGGGTTTCCTGAACCGAAGGTTTGGAACCGTGGATTTCCCCTAAAACACCACCATATGGCCCCGTTTTGAAAAACAGTTTTGTTTTCCTTTTCAGGAACGGCAAACGAGCGCACCCAAAGCTTTATATACCCTCCGGGCTACTCCCCAACGGGACTCTTCTCGGAGTCTTTCGGGAAGGTTCCAGAAATGTGTAGGTTGTGTTGTGTATGTACGGAGACAGATATGGTGGATATGGAAGGGACTACGGAAGCGAGGCCCCCGTTAAGGTTGGAGAGCGCTACAAGGTCAAGATTGAGAGCCTTGGAAAGGGTGGCGATGGAATCGCCAAGATTCAGGGCTTCGTGATATTCGTCCCGAACACCCAGGTTGGAGACGAGGTTGAGATTGTGATTAACTCCGTCAAGAGGAAGTTCGCCTTCGCCTCGGTCATCGAGTGATTCTTTTCCCTTTCCTACTCTTATTCCCAATTCTGAACCATACATTTTTTAAGGCCGTTCTTAGAGCGCCCACCGATGGTTAAAGTTCACGTCGAGAGCTACGGTTGCTCAAGGAACAAGGCAGACGGCGAGATAATGGAGGCCCTTCTTCTGAAAGCGGGCCACGAGTTAGTTGAGACTCCGGAGCGGGCCGACTACGTCGTCGTCAACACCTGCGCGGTTAAGGACCCCACTGAGTTCAAGATGGCGAAAAGGATTAGGGAGCTCCTCGATTCCGGGAAGAGGGTAATCGTTACCGGCTGTCTCGTCCACGTCAACCCCGATGTGATAGACCCGCGCGTCTCGGGGATTCTGGGAGTTAAGAGCATAGACAGAATCGCCGAGGCGATTGACGTTGCCGAGCGCGGTGGAAAGCTCGTCAGCGTGGAAGGCTGGCGCGAGAGGAACCCTGACAAGCTCGAACTCCCGCGCCTCTGGAAGCCCGGCGTCGCCTTCGTGGTTCCCATAAGCGAGGGTTGCCTCAACGCCTGCACCTACTGCGCGACGCGCTTTGCTCGAGGAGTTCTCAAGAGTTACAAGCCGGAACTCGTCGTCAAATGGGTGAAGGAAGCCCTGGCGAGAGGATACAAGGAGATTATCCTGTCGAGCGAGGACACCGGTTGCTACGGTTTTGATATCGGGACGAACTTGGCTGAGCTTCTCGATGAGATAACGGCCATTGAAGGGGAGTTCAGGATAAGGGTCGGCATGATGAACCCCAACCACGTCCTCAAGTTCCTCGACGAGCTGATTGAGGCCTATCTGGACGAGAAGGTTTACCGCTTCCTCCATCTGCCGGTTCAGAGTGGTGACAACGAGGTTCTCAGGAGAATGGGGAGAACCTACACCGTTGAGGAGTTCGAGGAGATAGTTTATGCCTTCCGGAGGAAGATTCCGGACCTGAACCTCAACACCGACATCATAGTTGGCTTTCCCGGGGAAACTGATGAGGCCTTCAGGAACACGGTCGAGCTTGTTAAGCGGATTAAGCCGGACAAGATTAACGTCTCCCGTTACTCCGCCCGGCCGGGAACGATAGCTTCCCGCTGGAAGCAGTTACCTGGCTGGCTCGTCAAGGAGCGCTCGAGGCTTTTGCACCGCCTGAGGCTTCAGATAGCCTACGAGATAAACAGGGTTTATCTCGGAAGAACCGTCGAGGTTCTCGTCCACGGGCCGGGTAAGAAGGGTGGAGTCGAGGGGAGAACCTTCAACTACAAGGATATAATCCTTGACTCTGGCGAGGCCGGTGAACTCCTCAAGGCAAGGGTTACCTGGGTCGGGTCTACCTACCTGCGGGGTGTCCCTGTGGAGGATTGAGTTTACGGGCCTTCTCTTTGGAGATTCCTCAAGTACTTCCGGTTTTAATTGTGTTCAATCTAATGCAGAAATCGAACCATTAGGGTTCATTTTAGAAAACTATTTATACCACCGCTTCCAGCTTTGTTGAGAGTTTAAACGGAGGTGGCTTGAATGAGGAGGAACGCCAGGAAGAGGTTGCTTCCGCTTGTTTTCGCGCTCGTGCTTACCGTCGTAGGTGCGGCTCTGGCCGTTCCGCAGATTACCGTCAAGCTCCAGCCCCTCGGCCAGGGTCAGGCCTCGTATCCCAGCCAGTACAACATCACCGCTGCCGTTAACTTCCAGCTCAGCAGTAACGGTTCCGTCGTGACCGGGGTTAAGGTCTACCTTGACGACACCAACAACGCGTTCCAGGTCCAGGCTGGCGACACCGTTTATGTCCAGCTCCTTGACTACAATGACCAGGTCATTGCCTACGGTAGCGGAACCGTCCAGCAGGACACCACCACTGGAGCCCTTTACGTCTCTGTGACTACATTCACCTACGAGAACGGCTACAGTTCGATTCCGATTGACCAGCTCAGCTCGGTTAAGGTCATCTACCAGGGTCAGGAGATAACCAGCTGATTTACCAGCCCCAACCCCCTTCTTTTTTCCAGGTTTCGGAATTCGAACTGCGTTCGGGGACGGTTTTGAGCGGAAGAGTTATAGGGCGTTGCGGTCAAATTATACACCGTTACCCGCCGGGGATTAAATAGGGTGGTAAAATGGGGAGGCGCGTTGACTGGTTTTCAGTGCTCTCGTATGCGGTCGTGATATTCGTCGCGGTCGTGTTAGTCCTCCACTTCGTCTTCGGCTTCCAGTACGTCGTTATCTTGACGGACTCAATGAAGCCCCACATAAACCCCGGCGACCTCGTCGTCACCAAGCCGGTTCCTCCCTCCGAGCTTCACGTCGGCGACGTAATACTCTATGAGATTCACCTTGGAAACGCCACTTACCGGATAACCCACAGGATAGTGGCAATCAAACGGGACGATTCTGGTCGAATCTACTTCGTGACGAAGGGCGACAACCGAAAGTACACCGACCCCTGGCGCGTTTATCCGGACCAGGTTATCGGGAAGGTAATCCTCGTGATTCCAAAGGTTGGCCTGGTCTGGTACTACACTCCTCTGATAGTCCTCCTGATTTTCCTGTTCATAATCGGTAGTCTGGCCTATGAGATTGCCCTCATACTCCTCGAAGAAGAACCACCGAGGCCCAAGTGGGCCAAACCTTCACTGCTCGCAATCAAAAGGAAAAAGCTGAAGAGGTACTACCGCCGTTAAGCCCACTCCTCCTTGGGAATGGCCTCTTTCTTCGCTGGAATGAGGCAGAGGAACTCGAAGGTGTCGCTCAGGGCCTTGTAGCCGTGGGGCTCGTTGGGCGGGACGTAGAGGAAGTTTCCAGCTTTAACGTGGTGCTCCTCCTTTCCGTTGGTTATTATCCCTTCTCCCTTCATGATGAAAATCTCGTGCTCCCAGTCGTGCTGGTGTATCGGAATCTCGGCGCCCTTCTTCATGACGAAGTAGCGCATGGCGAAATTCTTGGCGCCAAGCTTCGGAGAAACGAGCCACCTTATGGTCACGCCCTCAAAACCGGTGTCCTTCTCCGGGACATCTTGGTAGTGCCCGACGAACATGGTATCACCGGATACCCTTAGAGGGATTCATATTTAAACCTTCACGCTTTTAAGGTTAACACAGACTTTCCACGGGTGGTTGCATGAGGCGTTTGATTGCACTTGTTTTGGTTCTGGTCGTTCTGGCCGGTGGATGCATAGGTTCAACCCAGACGCAGAGCTCAACAACATCAACCCCCCAGCCCACTGGAATTAACTTCGCCAAGTATCCCACAGGAAAGGTCATCGGAAGCTGGTGGGAGCTCTTCAACGAGACGTTCTACGTCAGCGACGGCTACGAGGGTCTGGTTAAGCACTACTTCCCGAACGCAAAGGTCGAGCCCTTCTCCCAGTTCAAGGGAAGCGGTATAGTCGTTCTCTCGCCGGGAGACGAGGTCAGTTCAAGGATACTCTTCGGAAAACCGGTTCAGGTTCAGAAACTTGAACCCTTCGGTTACATCGCCTACAAGTATGGAACCCACCTTCCGGGCCCCTGGCTTGGCGCCATAGCGATTCTCAACTCCGATAAGGGTCCCCTCATGGTCGTCACTGGAACGAGCAAGGCCGGCGTCGGTGCTTCGCTCTACTTCCTCAAGGAGCTCAAGGACAGGAAGATTTCGGTCGACCCCAACGCTGTCGTTCGCTCCGGTTCCTTTGAGGGAATCCTCCTCAAGGAGTTCGGTGACGTTAACTTCAACGGAATCCCAGATAGCGATGAGCACTACGAGCTCTACCAGCTCCTCTACGACGAGCCCTTCAACTACTACTGGAGGGTTGTGAAAGGCGAAAACGTCACCGTCAGCGGTGGCTTCATAAGGCTCGTCAACGGCACGACGGTCTACATACGGGCCCTCGGCTTCAACGTCACCGTGAAGGTTGAGAACCCGAAGAACGTCCAGCTGACCTACGTCATCGAGAACGTCAACCCAGAACTCATGGTTCTTCCGGAGGGAACCAAAATCCTCGACAACACCACGATAGAGTTCACCACGAGTGAGCCGAGCTTTTCAATAGTTGCCAAGAACGTTAGCGAATACCGCGTCCTCGCTTTCGGCGACCACAGGCCGGCAAGCGGTGACAAGCCCCCAGAGGTCTTCCTCAAGATAATGGCGGACGTCAACAACGAGAGCGGGGCCTTCGTCATAGACGGTGGCGACCTCGTTTACTCCGGCACAATCTACCAGTGGGCCAACCTCATGAAGGTCTGGCACTGGAACAAGCCGGTCTTCATAGCGGTCGGAAACCACGAGTACCAGGGCGAGGGAGTGAGCATCTTCCACTACTACTTCGGCCCGACTGATTACGCCTTCAGCCTCGGAAACTACCGCTACATCTTCGCCAACGACATAAGCAACGACTACAGTCTGACCGACGAGCAGTTCGCCTGGCTCAAGAAGCAGTTTGAAATAGCCAAGGAGCGCGGTGAGAGGCCTGTCGTCGTTATGCACGCACCGCCCTACGACCCGAGGCCCGGCGGAGACGACCACGCTATGAGCGAGGAGAGCGCGAAGGAACTCCTAAAGCTCATGAAGGAGTACAACGCCTTCGGAATCTTCAGCCACATTCACATATACTGGAACGGAACCTACGACGGCGTTCACTTCATCATAACCGGCGGAGGAGGTGCGCCCCTCTACGCGAAGCCCGACGAGGGTGGCTTCTATCACTACACCATCTTGACGATGGAACCCGATGGAAAGGTTGACATAAAGGTGGTCAAGGTCTCCACCTGAGCTTTTCTCTTTATTCTATTTGTGTCTATATAGAGACCTTTAGCGAGCTATATTTTATTGCGACAAGATATTTATTTGGGTCCATTTAGTTCCGCCCGGTGGTGTGGATGGACCCGTGGCTAATAGCTACGATACTCCTTGGTTTCTGGATGGCGTGGAACATCGGTGCAAACGACGTGGCCAACTCGATGGGAACTGCAGTCGGTGCGAAGGCCATAACGCCGAAGCAGGCCGCGGTCATAGCCGGAGTTATGAACTTCACGGGCGCTTATTTCTTCGGTAAGAGCGTGACCGAGACGATAAGGAAGGGAATCCTTGACCCCAGCAAGATTACAGACCCGTGGGTAATCGTTTACGGCTCCCTTGCGGCCCTTCTCGCGGCGAGCATCTGGCTCATCTTCGCCACGTACAACGGCCTGCCCGTCTCGACAACCCACTCAATCATCGGCGGTGTCGTTGGCTACGGACTCGTATACGCGGGAACCGGAATAGTGGACTGGGGCAAGCTTGCCCAGGTCGTCCTGAGCTGGATTCTCTCGCCGATATTCGGCGCGATAGTTGCGTTCTTCGTGTTCAAGGCCGTTAGGAGGAGCATCCTTGTGAGGGCCGACCCTGTCAAAAGTGCACGCCACTGGGCTCCTTTCTGGATTGGCCTCGCCTTCGTGGTCATCGGGACGATGTTCTACATAAAGGTCATCCACGGGAAAAACCTCGTCCACGGTGTCCTGTTCTACGGAATCCCCGCGGGCATCGTCGTGTTTGTCCTCAGTTACCTTCTTATTAGAGTCCACTTCAAGCCCAGCGACCCCTACATAGGAGTCGAGAGCATATTCCGAAAGGTTCAGGTGGTTACTTCAGCTTACGTGGCCCTTGCTCATGGCTCAAACGATGTTGCCAACGCCGTCGGCCCAATAGCGGCCGCTTATGCTGTCATAACGATGGGTCTCGCGGGTATGAAGGTTCCCGTTCCCAGATGGATTCTTGCGATGGGCGGTCTGGGAATAGCTGTCGGCATATTCATGTACGGCTACAAGGTCATGGAGACCGTCGGGAAGAAGATTACCGAGCTCACGAACACAAGGGGCTTCTCCATCGACTTCTCCGCCGCCACCGTCATACTCGTGGCCAGCTGGCTGGGAATGCCAATCTCGACGACTCACACGGTCGTTGGGGCCGTCGTCGGCGTTGGCCTCGCCAGGGGAATCAAGGCGATAAACACTTCAATCCTGAAGGACATAGTGATTTCAT
This sequence comes from Thermococcus sp. 21S9, assembly GCF_012027635.1. Lineage (NCBI taxonomy): Archaea > Methanobacteriati > Methanobacteriota > Thermococci > Thermococcales > Thermococcaceae > Thermococcus > Thermococcus sp. 21S9. The sequence goes on along the minus strand of NZ_SNUS01000001.1, from coordinate 609,509 downwards.
GGTTCGTGACGGTTCCGGTTGCGGCCGCGATAAGCGCCGTCATATTCAAGGTCTTAATGCTCGTGGGGTGATACCATGCAGGTTTGGACCAAGCTCTTCGCGAAGAGCCCCTTCAAACCCCTGATAAAGCACGCGGAAGTGGTCATCCAGACGGTTGAAACCCTTGAGAAGGCCCTCCAGGCCTGGCACGAGGGAAACGTTGAGGAGATGGAGAGGCTCGCCATCGAGGTTGACAGGCTTGAGGACGTTGCCGACAGGATAAAGGAAGAAATCCGCGATTCGCTCAGCTCTAAGCTCATGATGGCGGTCTCGCGCGAGGACGTACTCATATACCTCCACATGCAGGACAAGGTCGCCGACTCCGCCGAGGACACCGCCAAGTGGTTGCTTGTGAAGAGTCCCTGCGACATTCCCGAGGAGATAAAGGACGTAATCCTCCAGATGGGAACCGAGAGCATAAAAGCTGCAAAGCTCGTTTACGAGGCGATAGTGCAAATGGACAGGGTTATAGAGAGTGGCTTCGCTGAGAACGAGATAGCAAGGGAATACGAACTGATTCGGACCATAGAGGAAGTGGAGAGCAAGATTGACGGCCTCGACACCAGGCTGATGAAGCTCGTCTTCGAGAACGCCGATAAGCTCGACTGGGGAACAGGCTTCTGCATCCTGAACATAGCGAGGACAATCAGCAACATCTCGGACAAGGCCAAGGACGCCGCCGAGAGGATAAGGCTGATGATGAACAAGTAAAATTCCCACTGTTTCCTCTTTTCATTCTAAGAATGCTTTGCGGAGAATAATGCGAGAGAAGAACGAGAAAATCAGATGGCTATCATCGTCGAGGTCATCTGGATTTCCGGCATGCGCCTTATCTTCTCCGTTATGAACTGGTCGAGGTCCTTGAGCGTGTCTGTCTCAACCTTAACGACAAGGTCGTACTCGCCGTAAACGACGTAGGCCTCCTTAACTTCTGGCATGGCGAGAAGCTTCTCCATAACTTCCCTTTCCTTTCCAGCGGCCGTAACCATCAAAATAAAAGCCGTCACCATGGGCTATCACCAAAAATATTTAACCCGCGACCTATTTAAGCTTATCGAGATGACGTTTGAAAACATCATCGGTCGTAAGAAACTGGGGCGGTTTCTGAACCATCTTGAAGGTCTTGGTTTAGCTGAGGTCAGGCCGTTCTCCAAAGGAACCACGAGCCTCGTCTTCCTCGGCGAGTTGAACGGAAAAAAGGTCGTCGTGAAGCTTCAGAGGCCGGATTCGCCGAGGAACAACTTTGAAAGGGAGGCTAGGATACTAAAAACTATAGAGCCCTTTGGAATAACTCCTCCGCTCCTCTTCACTGGGGTCTTTGAGGGTCTTCCGTATCTCGTCAGGGAGTTCGCCGAGGGTGAGCCCGTTCTCTACGCCGATATTGAAAAGCGCCACCTCTTCGGGATAGCCGAGAAAACGGCCCTGCTCGACAGGCTCTACCTCGACCACGGCCAGATTCAGGGTGGCAAGCACATCATCGTCGGCGAGGACGTTTACATCATAGACTTCGAGAAAGCCGGCTGGAGGAAGCCGAACAACCTAACCTCGGCCTTTTCGATGCTCTTCGTCGGCAGAAACGCGATTTCCGAAAGACTTTACCTGAAGTTCGGTCTCGACGAGGGTTTCAGGGAGGAGGTAAAAGAAGCGCTGAGGGAGTACAAGAGAACCGGAAAGCTTTCACGCCTTCTGGGCCTTCTTTCCGGCCTTTAGCCTGTCGGCGTAGAGGGCCAGGAGCGGAACGACGATTGCGAGGGCTATGAGTCCAATCCTCGGGTCAAGGAAGTAGTTGAAGACGAGGATTACCACTACCGCGACCCCAATCATGAGGAACAGGTCCCTGTCGTAGAGCCTCGACTTCGCGAGTATGTTCTGTTCGCGGGCGGTGTAGGCGAGGTACGCCGGTATTCCGAAGGCCGCTATGGCTATCCCGATGTAGTTCTTCAGGAGCAATGAAACGCCTATTCCCACGGCGAGGATTATCGCTATGGCGCTCGTTTCCTTCATTCTCCCACCTGTCCCGGCACTATCGGCGGGCTCCTTTTAAAGGTTCCCGTGTTCATTACTGGCCATCGGAGTTAAGCTTATATACCTCGACGCTTATCATAACTCGGTGATAGCGTTATGAGCGGTATCGAATGGAACGAGAAGACCTTTTCTCGGTTCGCCTACGTGAACGACCCGCGGATTGAAGGGAGCAGAATAGCGTACACCCTGACCAAGGTCAACATGAAGGACAACAGGTACGAGAGCACGATAGTCGTTGAGGACCTCGAGACCGGTTCAAGGCGCTTCATTGAAAACGCCTCCATGCCGAGACTCTCGCCGGACGGGAGTAAACTTGCCTTCGCGAGGCCCAACGAGGAGAAGAAGGAAACCGAGGTCTGGGTTGCCGAGCTTGAGACGATGAGCGCCAAGAAGGTTCTCTCGGCCAAGAACATTCGCTCCCTCCAGTGGAACGACGACTCAAGGAGGCTTTTGGTGGTCGGCTTCAAGAGGCACGACGATGACGACTTCGTCTTTGACGACGACGTTCCCTTCTGGTTCGACAGTATGGGCTTCCTTGATGGGGAGAAGACAACCTTCTGGGTCCTCGACACCGAGGCGGAGGAAATCATAGAGGAGTTCGAGAAGCCCCGCTTCAGTTCAGGCCTATGGCACGGGGATGGAATACTCATCAACGTCCCGCACCGCGAGGACGGCAAGCCGGCCCTCTTCAAGTTCTACGACGTAATCCTCTGGAAGGACGGAAACGAGGAGAAGCTCTTCGAGCGCGTTTCCTTCGAGGCGGTTGACTCCGACGGGAAGGCGATTCTCCTTAGGGGCAAGAAGGAAAAGCGGTTCATCAGCGAGCACGACTGGCTCTACCTCTACGACGGCGAGCTTAAGCCTATCTATGAGGGTCCGCTCGACGTCTGGGGTGCGAAGCTCACCGAGGGCAAGGTCTACTTCCTAACGCCAGATGCGGGCAGTGTTCACCTCTGGCTCTGGGACGGTAAAGCCGAGAGGGTCGTCGTTGGAAACCACTGGATTTACGGCTTGGATGCCAGCAACGGAAAGGCCCTGCTCCTCATAATGACGGCAACGAGGATAGGCGAGCTCTACCTCTACGACGGCGAGCTCAAGCAGGTAACCGACTACAACGGGCCAATCTTCAAGAAATTGAAAACCTTCGAGCCGAGGCACTTCCGCTTCAAGAGCAAGGATTTGGAGATAGACGGCTGGTACCTCAAACCGGAGCTCAAGGAGGACGAGAAGGCCCCGGTGATAGTCTTCGTTCACGGCGGGCCGAAGGGAATGTACGGCCACCGCTTCGTCTACGAGATGCAGTTGATGGCGAACAAGGGCTACTATGTTGTCTACGTCAACCCGCGCGGTAGCGACGGTTACGACGAGGACTTCGCGCTCCGCGTTCTTGAGAGGACCGGCCTGGAGGACTTCGAGGACATAATGACCGGAATAGAGGAGTTCTTCAAGCTCGAGCCCCAGGCCGACAGGGAGAGGGTTGGCATAACGGGCATAAGCTACGGTGGCTTCATGACCAACTGGGCGTTAACGCAGAGCGACCTCTTCAAGGCCGGAATCAGCGAGAACGGCATAAGCTACTGGCTGACGAGTTACGCTTTCTCGGACATAGGCCTCTGGTTCGACGTCGAGGTCATCGGCCCGAATCCGCTCGAAAACGAGAACTACAGGAAATTAAGCCCGCTGTTCTACGCGAAGAACGTGAAGGCCCCGATACTGCTCATACACTCGCTCGAGGACTACCGCTGTCCGCTCGACCAGAGCCTGATGTTCTACAACGTTCTGAAGGACCTCGGTAAGGAGGCCTACATAGCCGTCTTCAAGAGGGGCCCGCACGGCCACAGCATCCGCGGAAGCCCGAAGCACCGCTCGAAGCGCTACAAGCTCTTCGTGGAGTTCTTCGAGAGGAAGCTTAGGAAGTACGAGGAGGGCTTCGACGTTGAGAAGATACTGAAGGAGAAACCTTAATATACACCTCTGGACATCCCCCTTTTCGGGGGGTGTCCTTAAATGTTGTTTGATGTTCGTCCCAAGACATCAATCCGCGAGCTCTTCGGCAGGAAGGCGGAGTATTTGATTTTTAGAGACGCCGTGAGAAAGGGTAGGAACTTCATTCTAATTACCGGACCGAGGAGGATAGGCAAGACCAGCTTCCTCTACGCTTCCCTCAACGAATTCGCCGATGATGGAATTCCACACATAGTAATAGATACCCGTGCGGCAACTTCTCTGAACTCAAGGTACCCTCAGAAGGTCATAGCCGAGCAGGTCTACAGGGCCCTCCTCGGACGCAACGTCATAGGTAGCGTGCTCTCAAAGGTAAGGGGCGTTAAGCTCGGTCCCGTTGAGTTCGACATTGGCGATAAGCCGGACCTCGTTGAGGTTTTCTCCCTCCTGAACAGGGTGGGAAATCCTGTTATAGTCGCCTTCGACGAGGCCCAGTACCTCAGGTTTTCAAACGAAGACATGACTCGGTTCTTTGCATGGGTTCTCGATGCCCTTCAGAACATTGTCCTCGTCTTCACGGGCTCGCAGGTTGGCGTTCTTGAGAACTTTTTGAAGCTCTACGACGGCTCTTCACCGTTGTTCGGAAGGTATGAGGTCAGGATTCGTCTTCCCCGTTTTAACCCCTCGGAAAGCCTTGAGTTCCTTGAACGGGGCTTTGAGGAGGTTAGTAAGCCCGTTGATGACGAGGAATTGCTCTCCGCTATTCAAACCCTCGACGGGGTTCCCGGTTGGCTCGTTCACTACGGGGCTTCAAGGGTTGATGGCCTGACACACGATGAGGCCGTTGAGAGGGTTCTTGAGAAGGCGATGGCATACGTGACCTCTGAGTTTAGAGAACTCACCAAGCTGTCCCCGAGGTACGAGCTCGTAATGAAAGCAGTCGCGGAGCTTAGCGAGGGGTTTGGCTATGCAAGGTTCGAAGAGATTAAAAGAAAAGTTGGCGTTGACGACAAATCCCTAAGGAACTACATCAACCGGCTGATTGACTACGGTTTCCTTGAGTCTGTTGGGCATGGGAAGTACAGGATTCCCGACCCCGTAATGTACCGCGTTTTCCAAAGGCTATGACTTCTCCTTCTTTTCCGGTTTTCTCGCCACGACTCCAAGTGCCTCTTCAACGCGCTTAACGCCGACGAAGCCCGCCCTCCTCAACCGTTCCATCACGCCCTTCTGGAGGTCCTTTCTGCGGTATCTCTTCCCCGGATTTCCAACGTAGTGGAAGAGCCTTCCGCCGGGCTTCAAAACCCTGAAAAGCTCGCGGTAGAACTCCTCCGAGTAGAGCTGGCCGGCTAAGGAAAAGCGCGGTGGGTCGTGGATGACTACATCGAAGCTCTCGTCCTTGAACTTCTTCACGACTTCAAAGGCGTCGCCGTGAATCACCTGGATTTTACCGCCCGTGAAGAGCTCCCTGCTCCAGGGGTTTATCTTCGCGAGCTCGATGACGTTCTTATCCTTCTCGATTGTTATGACGTAGGCTCCGCGCTTTGAGGCCTCTATGGCGGTGTAGCCGAGCCCCATGCAGGTATCTAAGACCGTCTCGCCTTCCTTTGGCCTAACCGTGTTCACCTTGTTCCTCGTGTCCTGAAGCGGGTTTATCTCCTTCGTCCTGTGCATCCTGATGCCGTTTATCTCAATCGTCGGCGGAATCGTCGGGACGAGCTTGTAGAAGCCCTCTCCGGCTATAGCTGCCTTATAAACTCCTCCGTCCTTAACGAAGTAAACGCTACCCTCGTCCCTCGCTATCCTCTCGATGACGTCCTTCGAGACGCGCGTTCCATCGGGGAAGATGAACTCATCGCCCTCTCGCGTTATCTCCCAAGTTCTGTTGGTCCTCCTTAGGTCGAGGTTGAGCCTGACGGTTTCCCTTGAAAGGAGCATTCTCCTCGCGTCCCGAGCCGTTAAAAAGTAAGCGTTCATGGCCTTTCCCTCTTCCAGGATGGGACACCTTTTTATATAGTTTTACCTCATTTATTAATAACCTGGAGGCTGATATGATGAGGGCCGGCGAGCGGGTTCGCACCGGAATCCCTGGCTTTGATGAACTTATCGAGGGTGGCTTCGTTCCTGGAAAGGCTTACCTCGTCACAGGTCCTCCCGGGAGCGGGAAGACCACATTCGCCATGCAGTTCCTCGTTGAAGGGGCCAAGAACGGTGAGAGGGTCGCGTACATTTCTCTCGTCCACAACCCCGAGGAAGTTTTGAAGGACTTCGAGCGCTTTGACCCCGACGTCAGGGACCACATCGCCCACGGAAACCTAATCCTCTACGATTTGGGGCGGGAACTCTGGGGTTCCACCGCCAAACCGCCCCAGTGGAGTAGCGTTATGTTCCGTATCAAAGACCTCGCGAGGGAAGCGAAGATTTCACGCCTTGCCATAGACCCACTGACCGCCATAGACTTCCCAACAACAGACCCCGCCGAGAAGAGGGCCGAGCTGGCGACGTTCCTCCGAACCATTGAGGACCTCGGCATAACGAGCGTTCTCGTTGCCGAACTGACTGAGCTCGACCGCTACACCGAGGAGCACTACCTCGTCGATGGTGTCATAATGCTTCACTACTACCTTGACGGGGTTAAGATGGTCCGCGCCATTCAGGTTCTCAAGATGCGCAGGACGAACCACGAGACGAGGATGTACCGCGTCGAGTTCGGTCCTCGCGGGCTCTCGGTGAGGGGGCCACTCATATGAAGCGTTTTCGTGGAAAGCCGGTGACCATGGCGGAGATACTCGCTGAGGAGAACCCCGTTAGAAGGGCTTACCTCCTCGGTTACTACCTTGGCTACTCCGGCCACCTCGCCTGGAGTGGATGGGCGCGTGACCTCAAAGAAAGGACTTTCAGGGAGGCCGAGGCGAGGGACGCCCTGGGCTCTGCGGTGAACGCCTTCAAAAGGGGAAGGAGGGAGGGTATCTCGGACAGGGAACTTGACACGGCCTTTGGCATGTATCGCCCGCCCGTCTTTGAGACCGAGCTCGGCAAGGAGTCCGTTCGCTCCGCTGTGGAGCGGTCGCGGATTCTTGGCATGCTCTCATTGAAGGTGACTGGGGAAGCCAGGTTCCTCGGGTTCGTGCGCTTTTCCAGCACCAGAGAGCACCTAGGCATACCGTCTTTTCTCAGGAGGCCTTAGGTTACCCTCTCAAACACCCTCTCAAAGTTCCTGAAAGCTATCGCTTCCACCTCTTTCTCGCTGAAGTTCTCCCTCAGCTTTTCAATGAGCGCGGGAATCTTCGACTCGTTCTCAAATCCCTCAACGCTCTTTCCGCTCCATCCGCTAAGGTAGTAGACGAAGTCAAAGCCGAGTCCCACGTGTTTGTATCCGATGAGGTCGGCCATGTAAGCTATGTGCTCGACGTACTTTTCCAGCGTCGGCTTCTCCCTATCCACGAAGCCCGGTATGGCGACGGCACCAACAACGCCGTCCCTCTCGGCTATCGCCTTCAACTGCTCATCGGTTAGGTTCCTCGGGTGGTCGCAGAGCTTTTTCGCGTTGGAGTGCGACGCTATGACCGGGAACGAGGTAACGCTCAGCGCGTCCCAGAATCCGGCCTCGTTTATGTGGCTGAGGTCTATGACTATTCCAAGCTCCTCGGCCTTGCCGACGACTTCAACACCGAAGTTGGTGAGGCCTCCGTTCGTTCTCTCAAAGACGCCGTCGCCTATCGCGTTTCTGAGGCTCCAGGTAAGCGTCAGAACGCGGAGCCCTAGGCGGTGGAAGACCTCCAGCAGGTCGAGGCTCTCGCCTATCGGCTCTCCCCCTTCGAGGCCGAGCCAGAGGGCGACCCTTCCGTCCTCTATGGTTTTTCTCATCTCCTCAACGTTCCTCACGAGCTCGAAGCGCTCGCTCTCCTCGACATCCTTGAGAAAAGCGTTCAGGACCTCGAAACCGTAAGTGGTCGCGTCCTTTCGCCTGTCGGGCCTCGTCCATATGGCCATAACCCTGGAACTAATCCATCCGTTGAAGAAGTGCCAGTTCTCCTCGAGGACGCGCGTTTTCCCGGCCTTTCTCTCGTCGTAAACGTAGGTTGGCAAATCCGAGTGTGCATCGAAAATCATGGGCTCACCCAAGGGACATCGTCTCGACGTCCCTTAAGGTTTCCGCCCTGACATCGGGCAGGGGTATTGACTCGGCAACCTTTCTCGCCTCGTCGTACTCCTCCCTTTCCGCGAGGGCAATCGCTATTCCCCTGAGGGCACTACTCCTCCGTCCGGGGTCGTCTATCATCTCCGCAAAGGTCAGTGCATCCCTGAGGCTTCCGAGCTGGGTCAGGAGCATTGCAACGCGCTGGGCGCTCGCTGGGGAGAGCTCGACGCTTCCGGCCTCTCTCAGGGCCTCGTCTATGACATCCACGTACGTCGGTTCGTTTACACGCTTCATCCAGAGGGCCGACTCCAGTTCACCTATGAGCCTTGACGCGCCCTTGAACTTCCGCCTTATCAAGGCTAACGCGTAGTGGTAGCGTCCCTCGAGGAGGGCGCGCCTTATCTCCGGCAGGCCGGTTTCGCTCATTATCTCCGCGAGCTGGAGCTTCTTCTCGGTTACGCCCGCCCTCTGGTTCACGTGGAGCTTGTCAAATATATCGAAGGCAGTCCGGTAGAACTCTACGGCGCTCTTGGAGAACAGCTCGTCGCCTGCGTTCTCCATGAGTTCGGCTATCTTGAGGAGACCGTCCACCTTCGACCGGTACTCCACCTCTGCCCGTGCTATCACGTCGAAAGCAACGTCGAAGAGCCTCATGGCGGTCTCGGCGTCGCCGGTTGTGGCAACGTAGTAGGCTATGGTCGCTATGGCAACGCCCTTCAGGAGGGGGTCCTTAATCTTGCCCGCCTCTTCAATGGCGGTCTCAAAGGTCTCGGATGCCTCCCGGTAGTAGCCGAGGGCGTGGAAGGCAAAGGCTATCATGCCGTATCCTATCGCCCTCACGTAGGGGTCCTTGGAGTGCTCGGCTATGTACTCTGCATCCTCGAGGATTCCCGGAATCCAGTCCTCGGGCCCACCCTTTCGCCTTATGGCGAGGGCAACGTTGACGAGAGCCTCTATCTGGTCGAGCCCATCCTTCAGGTCCCAAACCCGCTCGAGCGCGTCCTCAAACTGCCCCCTCTCAGCCAGAGCCCTAATCTCGTCGATGTCGGTCATGGCAACTTTTAATTAACGTCCAAATCCTTATAAACCTTCTCGGGCCTCATACAACCATGCCGATGCTGACTCTGGCCCTTTACAACACCTATGACGTTAGAAAGCTCCACGAAGCTCACCTGCGCGCAATAGCCCGTTCAGCTCCGATAGCGTACGCCTACGGCTTTCATCTGGCCCTAATCGGATTCCCTCTCGATGGAAAGCCCCTCGACGTTGCCGGGGAGGTCAGCGAGCACACGACGATAGGGGAGGGGGGCAGGTACCTCATCGAACTCGCCAGGGGGAACCGCTTCCACCTCCTTGACTTTCCGAAGAAAGGCTTTCCCCCGCAGTTCGGTGTTCCAGTTGCCACGACGAGAAAGCCCTCGGAGGAAAAAGAAATCACGCCCCTTGAACTTGCTGAACGGGCCCTCAACGGCGAACGTTTTCTTCTCCTTATAGGACTCGGCCGGCACGGACTGCCGAAGGAAACCTTTAAGTTGGCCCGACATCATATGGACGTCACGGGAAAGAGGGTCAGCCTCGAAACCTGTACCGCTATAGGTGCGATAGCCGTTAGAGTTGCCACCTACATGGAGGCCTTGAAATGGAGGAGTGGAAGAAGGAAGTAGCGTGGTTTTTGGTGGCAATCGTCGTCGTCTTTGGAATACAGGCAGGTCTCAAAGTGGCCCTTCACACGAGTTCCCCGCTCGTCATCGTCGTCAGCGGTTCGATGGAGCCCGTCTTTTACAGGGGAGACGTAGTTCTCCTCAAGGGGGTTACCAACCCCGACCAGATAAAGGTCGGCGACGTGATAGTCTACAAGCGTCCCGGCTACGAGTACCCGATAATTCACCGCGTCCGCTACATATACACCGTTAAAATCGATGGGAAGCAGGAGAAATGCTTCGTGACCTGGGGGGACAACAATCCCGTTCCGGACCCACCTTACCCAACCCCCGACGGCCTGCTCGAGGTTCAGCTTCCTGACGGTTACGTGGCCGGCTGTGCTCCGGCTTATGCTGTCGAGGCCAAAGCCGAGCTCGTCATCCCCAAGATTGGCCTAATCCCTCTCTGGATTCGCGACGCAATCGGTCTGGGGGGATGATGTGAGGGTAGGTGGCTGAGCCGTGATGAGCTAATCGGCCCCTGACCTCTTTTTGTAAATTTTCTTTTCTGACGAAAGGACTTTTAACTTCCTCCTGCTAATCTCTCTGGTGGTCGAATGGACGCGAATGATTTTCACAGGGGCAACTTCATCGGCAATGGCAAAATAGAGGTAATCCCGAAGGTTCCGCTCACGAGGGAAACCCTTCCCTTAGCCTACACCCCTGGCGTCGCCGAGGTCTCGCGCGAGATATCTGAGAAGCCCGGGAAAGTCTTTGAATACACCAACAGGGGCAACACGATAGCGGTCGTAAGCGACGGAACGAGGGTTTTAGGTCTCGGAGACATCGGGCCCCTTAGTGCGCTTCCTGTGATGGAGGGCAAGGCCCTGCTCTTCAAGGCCTTCGGTGGCGTTGACGCCTTTCCGCTCGTTTTAGCAGAGAAGGACCCTGAAAGGTTCATCGATGTCGTTAAAGCCGTCTCCCCGTCCTTCGGTGGGATAAACCTTGAGGACATAGCCTCGCCGAAGTGCTTCTACATCCTCGACAGGCTGAGGAAGGAACTCGATATCCCGGTCTTCCACGACGACCAGCAGGGAACCGCGAGCGTCGTTCTGGCGGGCTTAATCAACGCCCTCAAGGTAGTCGGCAAGAAGCTTGACGAGATAAGCGTTGCGCTCTTTGGGGCCGGTTCTGCCGGCTTCGCGACGCTCAGATTAATCGTCAAAGCCGGCGTCAAGCCTGAAAACGTCCGCGTCGTCGAGCTGATTGACGGGGAGCCGAGGATTCTAACACAGGATTTGCCCCTTGAGGAGCTGTTCCCGTACAGGGGCGAACTCCTCGCGAAGACCAACGGCGATGGGATTGAGGGAGGCCCGGCAGAGGCGCTCAGGGGAGCTGACGTTTTAATCTCATTCACGAGGCCGGGGCCGGGCGTCATAAAGCCCGAGTGGATAAGGCTGATGGCCGACGACGCGATAGTCTTTCCCCTCGCCAATCCCGTTCCGGAGATACTGCCGGAAGATGCTAAAAAGGCCGGCGCGAGGATTGTGGCAACGGGGAGGAGCGACTATCCCAACCAGATAAACAACCTCCTCGGCTTTCCGGCGATTTTCAGGGGTGCTTTGGACGTCAGGGCCAGGACGATAACGGACGGCATGATAATAGAGGCCTCAAAGGCCATGGCCTCGGTTATAGAGCCGAGCGAGGAGGAGATAATCCCGTCACCCTTCCACCCTGACGTTCACCCCGCTGTGGCTAAGGCTGTGGCGGAAGAAGCGATGAAAGAGGGCGTTGCGAGGGTTCACGTTAATCCGGAGGAGGTCGCGGAGAGGCTAAGGAAGTGGCGGGAGTTCTACTCCCGGTTCGTAGTCCCAATGAACGAGGAACGGAGGGCCTACCGGTAGAGCGAGTTCCCGTGCGCATCTATGGCAACAATCAAAGGGAAATCCTCCACCTCAAGGACCCAGAGGGCCTCTGGCGTTCCAAGGTCGAGCCAGTGGACGGCCTTAACGTGCTTTACGCTCTTTGCCCCGAGCGAGCCAGCTCCCCCTGTGAAGGCGAAGTAAACCCCTCTGCCCCTGAACGGTTCAGCTTTCATTCCTCCCTTCCCGATTATCCCCCTGATGCCCAGGTCAAGAACCCCGTCGAGGTAGGGGTTCATTCTCGCGCTTGTCGTCGGCCCGGCCGAGACTACCTCGTAGCCCTCCCCGGTTTTTCTCACAACGGGCCCGCAGTGGTAGATTACGGCCCCCTCGGGCTCGAAGGGCAGTTCCTCCCTCTGCAGGCTCAGAATCCGCCTGTGGGCCGAGTCCCTCGCGGTTATGATTTCCCCTGACAGGTAAACGACGTCTCCGGCCTTTAGTCTAAGGACGTCCTCCATGCTCAGCGGGGTCCTCAGCTTCACTGCCACACCTCGACCCTCCCGTCGGGCTTTATCCTCACGAAGGCCCGCCTGTCCGCCCAGCACTGGACGACTAAACCGACGGGAAAGCTCGCCGGGTGCCTGTGAGCGACCTCTATCTTTACGTCCAGAGCGGTCGTTCTCCCGCCCATTCCCATCGGGCCGATTCCGAGGGCGTTAACTTCCTCCAAAAGCTCCCCCTCGATTTCCGCAATCCTTTCATCGGGGTTCCTCTCGCCGACCCTCATGAGGAGTGCTTTCTTCGCCAGCAGGAGGGAGTAATCGGCGCCACCGCCGACGCCTATGCCAAGAATTACGGGCGGACAGGGCTTTCCACCGCAGGCCTTGACCCTCTCGACCACGAAGCGCTTAACGCCCTCCCAGCCCTCGCCCGGGGTGAGCATCGCCAGGGCGGAGCAGTTCTCGCTTCCTCCGCCCTTTGGAAGAACCGCCATCTCGATTTCATCGCCCTCAACAAGCTCCCAGTGGATTACAGGGACGCCCCTGCCCGTGTTGTCGCCCGAGTTCTTTCCCGTGAGAACGTTCACCGCGTTGGGCCTGAGCGGGACCTCCTTCGTCGCGAGCCTCGTGGCTTCCACTATTGCACCCTCGATTTCTCCCAGAAACGGGCTGTTCAGGCCGGCTTTCACGAAGAAGGTGAGCGTTCCCGTGTCCTGACAGACTGGTATTGCTTCTGCCTTTCCAATCTCTATCGCCCTCAGGATGTTCTCAAGGTTGAAGCGCGCCACCCCGTTTTCCTCGCGCTCGTAGGCTTTCTTCAGAGCGGAAACGACGTCATCTGGAATTCTCGTCACAGCGAGCCTTATCGCCTCGACGATTGCCTCTATCAATAGGCACTCACCTGTCTAAGACTGGGTGTGAGAGTTAAAAAGATTGACGCGAGAATGACCTGCGAACTCCCAATGTTTACCACCATACCGGTAAACTTTTCCCAAAACTCTACCACCATACTGGTAAACATTTCACTCGAACGCACACACCATACCGGTAGTTTCCGCTCCCAAGAACCTGCTTCAGCGGGCGTTAGGAGTAAGAAGGGAAAGGGAGCCTCAGCCCTTCAGAATCTCGACTATCTGCTCCGCGACCTGGACTCCAGCGCGCATCTGGGCCTCCTCGGTGGAGGCACCGATGTGTGGGGTTAGAACGACGTTGTCGAGCTTGGTGAGCGGATGGTCCTTCGGAAGGGGCTCCTCTTCGAAGACGTCCAGACCGGCTCCGTAAATCCAGCCCTCCTGAAGGGCCTTTGCGAGGGCGCTGTTGTCAACGACAGCACCCCTTGCCGCGTTGATGAGTATCGCGGTCGGCTTCATGAGCTTAAGGCGCTCCTCGTTTATGAGGTGGTAGGTGGCGTCGATGAGCGGGACGTGGAGCGTTACCACGTCGCTCTCCTTCAGAAGGGTCTCAAGGTCGACGAACTTTCCTCCGACCTCCTTTGCGCGCTCCTCGTTCGGTCTCGGGTCGTAGAGGAGAACGTTCATTCCGAAGGCCTTCGCTATCTTGGCCACCTCGTAGCCTATCCTTCCGAAGCCGATTATACCCATCGTCTTGCCCTCGAGCTCGATTCCAAGGCACTGCTTCTTGGCCCAGACGCCTTCCCTCATCTTCCTGTCAGCGAAGGCTATCTTCCTCGCGACGGCGAAGAGAAGTCCGAAGACGAGCTCGGCGACGCTCCTTGAGCTCGCTCCGGGGCTGTTGACGACCTTAATGCCCCTCTCCTTCGCGGCCTCAAGGTCTATGTTGTCCAGGCCGACGCCGGCCCTTCCGATGACCTTGAGCTTGGGAGCGTTTTCGATGACCTTTCTCGTCACCTTCGGCTTGCTCCTAACGATAATCGCGTCAACATCGCGGACGAGCTCTACCAGCCTCTCCTCGTCCGGATACTCCTCGTAAAGAACCTCAAAACCGGCGTTCTTCAAAACATCCAAGGCTTTCTCGTGCAGTGGCGCCGCAACGAGAACCTTCATGCTTTCACCCCCTCCGTTTTATTGCCATCAGCATTACCTGGTCGGAAGCGTCTTCCGCGCGGTCGGCTATGTCGCCAACCTTCGTGATTGCCTGGTTCCATATTAGTTTTGCGTATGTTGTTATCGTCTCGCTGTCAAACACCATCGCCTTGAGCTTGTACTCAACCTTGTCAGCGTTCTCCTCAAGGTCTTCCGTCTCCTTTGCGAGCTCTAAAGCCCTGTCAACGTCCTCGTTGAGAGCCTTTACCGCCTCCATGAGCTTCTCGTAGGTTTTTACCGCCTCCCTCACGAGGGCCATTATCTCGTCTTTGAGCTCCTCAGGGACCCTTGGCTTGGCGAGAATCAACGTGTGGGCCGCGCTCTCGGCCGCGTCTGCCACCTGGTCTATTAACTCGCTCAGCCTCACGTAGTCACCCCTGCTCGCCGGCAGAAAGGCCCCCTCGTAGAGCATGAGTTCGATGCTTCTCCTGAGCTTGTCGGCCTCACTCTCGAGCAGGGTTACCCTCTCCTCGAGTTCCTTCGCGCCCTCAAAATCACCGTTCAGGTACGCCTCGATGAGATTCTCAAAGGCCTTGACGGTTTCGTAAACGATGTTTAGGTGCCTGTCTATGGCGTCAAAAACGTTGCTTTCCTTACCGCCGAAGATGGCCATCTTTACACCTCCGCTTCAAACTTTGCCACTACCCCTATTTAGGTTTTCCTTCCCCTTGATGAGTGCCCACAGGAGTTCGTTCCTCGGGGCTTCGAGGCCAACGGAATGAGCATATTCCACGATTTTGCCGTGAATGTAGTCCACCTCCGTCCTTCTTCCGCGCATTATGTCCTGGAGCGTTGAGTTGTAGTTCTCCCGCGTTCTCTCTATCGTGTCCCAGAGCAGTTCGAGGGGGTGAATTTCGAACTCAATTCCGAGTTGCTGTGCAACCATACACCCTTCCCGCGCTATCTCTATCGAGATTCCCTCCAGCTCTGGGACGTCGCGCAGGGCCCCGTTCTTAACCTCCAGAACCGTCCCGAGTCCGTTTATGACGGAATTTACTATCGCCTTCGCCCACTTCCAGCCGATTGCGTTCTCGGTTACGCTCGTCTCTATCCCTGCCTCGTTGAAGACCTTCGCGACCTCCTCGACGAACTCCGCCTTCCCAGTCGGATACTTCCCGATGACGGTTATCCCTTTCCCCGTCCACCTGACGACGCCCCAGTCAACGAGCATCGCGCCGTTGGTCGTTATTCCCCCGATGACGTTGGGCGTCAGCTTTAAGGCTAACTCCTCGTTTCCGAGACCGTTCTGGACGCTCAGAACCCACGTTTCCGGCCCTATGCAGTTTCTCGCGCACTCCAAGGCGGTCTTCGTTGAGTAGGACTTGGTAGTGAGGAGGAGCAGGTCTGGCGGTTCTTTAGGTGCGTACAGCGAGGCGTTAACCTTAACCTCGAACTCTTCTATCCCGGTAACCTTCAGTCCGTTCTCGTTTACGGCTTTAACCTGCTCCTCTCGCCCTATGAGCAGGACGTCGTTTCCGGCCCTCGCCAGGAGCGCGCCGAGAAGTGAACCTATGCTTCCAGCTCCGAGCACGTAAATCCTCATCCTCTCACCTCAGGAGCTTTCTCAGGTGGTTGAGCGAGTAAACGTAAACCAGCGCGAAGAGGGCCAGCTTAACCCTCTCAGGAACCTGGTAATCCCCGATTAGGTAGAGCGCCGACGCCGGGAGGAGTCCGAAGGAAGATAGAACCCTGTTCCTCAGGAGGAGGAACGGAACGGCAACCCCGAGAACCGCCCCTGTGCTCCCGAGGTTGTAGAGGCCGAGCGCTATGGCGAGACCAGTTCCCCCGATTACCGCGTTGACGAAGCGCTCCCAGAACTTCACCGGCTGTTTCTCGTAGGGATAGCCAAGGGCCAGAAGGATGACCGAGAGAGCTATTAGCGCGTACCTCTCCTCTTCCCCGAGCGGGTAGGTCAGCGCGAAGGCGAGAAGTGCGCCGGCCGAGAAGGGTCTGGCCTTTTTCTTCACCGCCGGACCGATGAGCGGAAGGTACAGGTAAGGAATCCACTCCATGCTCCCACCGCAAGCGTTTAAAGAGTCCCCCTTAAATGCATACCGATGCTCTCGGTCGTTCTCGTCGAACCTGAGGGGCCGGCGAACATAGGCATGGTAGCGCGGACGATGAAGAACTTCGGCTTCTCGCGGTTAGTCCTCGTGAACCCGAACCTGACGGAGGAGAGCTACAGCTACGCGGTCCACGCTACCGACGTCCTTGAAAACGCGGTCATAGCGGATACCTTTGAGGAGGCCCTGGAGCTATTCGATTTGACCGTCGGAACCACTGGAAAGCCAGGAAAGAAGTTCATACCCTACCGCGCACCGCTCTACCCCTGGGAGCTGAGGGAAACCTTGAAGGGCTACACCGGCGAGGTCGGTCTCTTCTTTGGCAGGGAGAGCATCGGTTTGAAGAACGAGGAGCTTGAGAGGCTCGACATAATTGTCACGATTCCGACGAGCGAGGATTATCCCGTTATGAACTTAGCTCAGGCGGTCGCGGTTATCCTCTACGAGCTCTCGAAGGCTAAACCGGAACCTTCGGTCGAAGCCTTGAAACCTGCGACGAGAGAGGAGAAGGAGGCGCTCGTTAGGGTGTGGGCTGAGCTTTTAAATGTTCTCAACTATCCGAAGGATGGGGAGAGGCGAGCTGTCTTCGTTAAGGTCTTTAGGAAAGCTATTGGCAAGGCTTTCCTCTACGGGAGAGAGGTGCACACCCTCATAGGCCCGCTGAGAAGGGCCGTTAAGAGGCTGGAGGAATGCTGAATGCTCGCGGTGGAGAGGTTCAGGGTCAACGGCCGGGACGTCTGGATTGGGGTAATCTTTCACGGTAGGATTCAGGGAATAAGCTTCGCCTTCACGAGGGGCGAGCTCTTGGAGAGAATCAGAAACCTCGCCGAGTTCCTCCGGAAACGAGGTGTTGGAGTTTCCCTCGACGTTCAGCCGAGCAATTACACAGAGCTCGTTTATCGCGTCATGGTCGGGGAGCTCGACAACGAGAAAGCCCTTTCCGAGCTCTCCTTAGAGGGCGTAACGCCCTTTGAGAGGCGCGTTTACGAATGGCTCACGAAAAACGTTAAAAGAGGCACCGTTATAACCTACGGTAGCCTTGCGAAGGCCCTCGAAACGTCGCCGAGAGCCATCGGCGGGGCGATGAAGAGGAACCCGTATCCGATAATCGTTCCCTGTCATCGGGTGGTGGCGAGCGACGGCATCGGCTACTACAGCTCTGGGATTGAAGAGAAGAGGTTCCTGCTTGAACTTGAGGGGGTGAAGGAATGGACAAGCTGAAGGCCTATATAATCGGCTTCCTCGTTGCTGTCCTTGCGGTGGCCGGTTTCATAGTTTACAACTGGGGCTTCTGGAAGCTGGTCCAGGTAATCCTCGCGATAGGCTTCGTCGGGTTCACGCTCGCACTGCTGTTCTTCACGGCGCTGACCCTCTACGCCGAGAGCTGGAAGTACGGGGCAGTTCTGGCCGTTTTGACGGCAATAGCGGGCTACGGCTCCTACCTCGTGCTCACCTGGCAGAAGCTCGAAATCGTCGGGGGAATCATAGCGTTCTTCATCCTGCTCTTCGCCTTCGGAATATGGTACATAAGCGAGCCCGATTTGAGCATAGCGGACCGCTTCCGCTCTGCTGAAAAGCTCGAGAGGATGGGACGCTACAAGCAGGCCGCGAGGAAGTACGAGAAGGCCGGAAACTACGAGAAGGCGGCTGAGATGTACCTCAAGCTCGGCTGGCTTGAGAGCGCGGCGTGGGCCTACGAGAAGGCCGGGAAGTACGAGAAGGCCGCCGAGCTCTACGAGAAGCTCTACGAGAAGGAGAAGGACACCTACTACCTGAAGGAGGCCCACGAGTACTGGAAGAAAGCTGGAAACATGGAGAGGGCCGTTAAGGCGCTGGAGAAGTACGCCGAGGAGGAACCCTGGTTCTGGGAGGACGTTGCCAAGCTCTACGAGGAACTCGGAAACGAGGAGAAAGCCAGGGAAGCCTGGGAGAAGGCCCTTGAGTATTACACCAAGGAGGCTCAGGAGGAGGGCGTCTTCTGGGAGGACGTCGGCAACATAGCGAGGAAGCTCGGCAAGGAGGAGCTGGCCCGTGAGGCCTACCAGAAGTTCCTCGAGTACTGCCTCAAGGAAGCTGAAAAGGACCCGATGTGGTGGAAGCACGTTGCAGAAGCCTATGAGTACCTCGGCGAGGCGGAGAATGCCGAAGAAGCCAGGAAGAAGTACGAGGAGTACCGGCAGAGAATCCTCAAGGCCAACGAAGAAACCTCTCACTTCCCCGGGAATTAACCTTTTAAGCTCTCCCTCCCTACCTTTTCTTCGGGGATTGCCTTGGACGAGGAAAAGCCGAAGCTGAACATAGCGAAGCTCTCCAAGATGCCGATAAGGCTCGCGATGGAGGAGAAGTTCCTTCGCCTGAGCCCGGACGACAGGGTCGAGGACCTAATCAAGGGGCTCGAGCACAGAACCTGTGCTGTAGTGACCGACGAATCCGGAAAACTGCTCGGCTTCATCTCAGTTGACGAGATAATAAACCTCCTCCTTCCGCCGTCCGATTACGTTCTCGTTGGCCTCGACGCCCTCAGGGAGGCCCACTTCGACTGGGACAGGCCCGTGAAGGAGATAATGAATACCCGGCCCATAACGCTCTCCCCGAACGATACGCTCGGCTACGCCCTGAGTATGATGATGGAAACCGGCGTGAGGCAGTTCCCGGTTGTCGAGAAGAAGAAAGTCGTCGGAACCTTCTCGGCTCAGAGCGTTATACGCTTGCTCAGGGTCTTCGCGCGGTGAGGGAAGTTGATTGAGCTAATCCTCTACCTCGCGCTCATGCTTTTAACGGCGGAAACCTTTGGCTGGCTGTTCTCAAGGATTGGACAGCCCGTGGTTCTCGGCCAGATAGTGGGTGGAATCCTCCTCGGGTTGGCGTTCCCGCCGACGGAGGAAGTGAAGGACATCTCCATAATAGGCGTCCTGATGCTCCTCTTCTTGGCCGGCCTTGAGAGTAGCGTCGAAGAGCTCAAGAGCGCCGGCAAGAGCGGTTTTTCCGTCGCTTTCGTCGGGGTTGTTGTGGCCTTCGCAATGGGCTTTGGTATCGCTTATCCCTTCAAGGGCTTTGACCAGGCCCTCCTCTACGGCGCTCTGACCACTCCAACGAGCGTTAGCCTTACCGTCAGGGTTCTGATGGAGATGGACCGGCTGAAGAGCCGTGAGGGAACCACAATCCTCACCGCGGCGATAGTCGACGACATACTCGGCATAATCGTTCTGACGGTCGTTATTTCCTCCCTCGTCTCCGGGGGCGTCAGCGTCGTCAGTCTCGTTGAAATCCTCGCCAAGGTTGGCGTTTTCATAGCCCTGATGGTCTTCGCGATGCCGAGGGTTCTCGACTACGCCCTCAGGAAGGTCGTGAGGATAGGCTTCGCGGATTCGACGGTTACCCTCTCGATGGCCGCCCTCTTCGCCTTCGCCTACCTTGCGGAGCACATGAACCTTGCATCTATCCTGGGTGCCTATCTGCTCGGCCTCGCGCTGAGCGAAACCGAGTTCAGGAAGCCGATTTTCGAGCACTCGAGGATAATAGCCCACTCCGTCTTCGTCCCGCTGTTCTTCGTCGACGTGGGAATGAACATACCTGTTAAAGACCTCAAGAGCGCCGGGCTCTTTGCCATTCTCTTCAGCCTCGTGGCGATAGTGAGCAAGGTAATCGGCTGTGGAATCGGGGCGCTAATCGGCGGTATGAGCCCGAGGGAAGCCCTGCGCGTCGGCGTTGGAATGATTCCGAGAATGGGCGTCGAGCTCGCGATGCTGGCGATAGCGATGAAGGCCGGCATAGTCGGGAGCGATGCCTACCTCGTGATAGTCCTGATGATATTCCTGAGCACCCTCGTTACACCACCGCTCCTCAAGCTTGCCTTCAGGGGTCAGTAAACGTCTCCGGAGTCTTCGAGCTCCTTCAGTTCCTCTTCAATTTCCTTTTCTTTCCGCTGGGCGTAGCGCTCCATCAGGTCGCCCGCGAAGTATATCAGAACCCCCGAAATCACCGCGACCACGAACATCAGAACGACCTTTGTCCAGCTCAGGTCTGACTGTGGTGAGGAACCATCGGGAAGTGGGGCGGGAGCCACTTTAACTCGCCGGCGTTTCCTTGGTGGAACCCTAATTAAACGTTGCCCTGCCAACCTTTTTAAGAGTCGCAACGAACCTTAGCCGGTGGTTGAGATGATGGGAATGAACCCCAGGCAGATGAAGAAGCTCATGCGCCAGTTCGGAATAAAGATGGAGGAGATGGAGGGCGTTAAGGAGGTCGTTCTTAAGCTTGAGGGCAAGGAAATCGTCCTTAAGGACCCCGTCGTCACGGTCATGGTCGTTCAGGGCGAGAAGACCTACCAGATTGTCCCCGGGAGCGAGGAGGTAAGGGAGGTCATTGAGATTCCAGAGGAGGACATCGAGCTCGTCATGGAGCAGGCCGGCGTTGACAGGGAAACCGCGCTCAAAGCGCTGAAAGAAACGAAAGGGGACATAGCGGAGGCAATCCTCAAGCTGAGCGGGGAGTAATCACTCCTTCTTGAACTTCTCTATTGCCTTCATGAGCGGTATGAGGTGCATCAGAGCCGGGCCTCCGGCCATAAGAACCGCGACCAAACCGGCCTCTATGAGCTCCTCCGGCTTCGCTCCGGCATCCAAAGCCTTCTGGGTGTGGAGGTAGATGCACCACTCACAGCCCTGGGCGATGCCGAGGGCGAGCGCTATGAGCTCCTTCTCCCTGGTTGTAAGGGCCTTGTTGTCGAGGGTCTCGCGGAGGAACCTTGAGAAGGCCGAAATCTCCTTCGGGTGCTCCTTCCCGAGCCTGTCGAGGAGCTCCTCAATCTCCTTAAGTTTGACTTCAACTTCCCCGTTCTCCATGGGAACCACCGATATTTGTTGGAAGGAAGAATCTTAAAGGCTTTCCTGAACGAAACGTTCCCAACTACTCGTTGACCATGATTCCCTGCCTGCGCATCTTCAGGATGTCGTCTATAACGTCTATGAGCCCTGCGATTATGTGGTCGTACTTTCCGTTGTCCTTTCCGTAGATTTCCTTCAGCTTGTCCTTCATTGCGAAGAGGTCTTCCGTGTCGAGGTCAAGGAGTTTCTGGGCTTCCCTTGCAATCACGCGGAGCGTGACTCCCCTGGTTCTGTCGTCGTCGAGCAGTTTCAGAACGAGTTTGAGCATACCCGAGAGCATCTCCCTTGAGGGAAGCCTGTCCGAGAGCCGGGCCATGAGCTCGAGTGCCCCCTCGACGTCCCTCTCCTTGCCCGATTTGAGGAGCGTGTCAAGTAAACTGCTGAAGAACTTGGCCGTTCCAGGGTAGAGGGCGTATATGTCTGCGAGAACCCTCGACGCGGTTTCCCTCGCCCAGGGGTTCTTGCTCTTAAGGAAGTCCCCGAGGACCGGGAGAATCCTGTAGGCGTCGCTCGGGGTTAGATGACTCGTCAGCCTCGCCACAATCCAGAGCGCGTCCATTCTCCTGCTGTAGTCGTCGCTCTCCAGCATGCTGAGAATCCTGTCCATCACATCGGGGTCGAGCTTCGCCATCTCGGCCACTATCTCGGTTTTCCCGGCATCCAAGAGCCTCTCTATGTCGTCTATGCTGTACTGACTTATTTCGAGCCTCTTCTTGGCTTCGGTCTCGCTTATCAGGTCTTCGCTCGTCACGCTGATTTTTTCGAGCTTCTCGAGAACCTGCGACGCTTTAATCCCAAGTTTGACGTCGCCCTTGAGCTCTTTTATCCTCGTTATTGCCTTCAGCTTGTTCCTCGTGCTTATATCTTTCTCGCGGGAGAGCATCCTCTCAATGGAGTACAGTGCCCTCTCAACGACGTATGGGTCGGGATGGGCAAGTAAATCGGCTATCCCGTCGAAAACTTCGTTCAGGACCTTTCTATCGTCGGTCTTCATCGCCATCTCTGTAAGGGCCGTTATAGCCGCGCTCTGAACTTCCCTCTTCTTACTTGACCCTATGAGCGAGAACAGCCAGCGGATAATCTTGTAGGCTATCTTCGCCACCTTTGCGCCGAGTTTTCCAAGTCCCTCCGCCGCGTACTCGCCGAGGACAGGCATTCCGGACTTCACCACGTCCTTTAGGGCCTCGGTGACCTTCTCGTACTCCTCTTCGCTGAGCTCGCCGGTTTCGAGGAGTGCGTTTATGAACTCCAGCGCCTTCAACGCCACCCGCTCATCATCGTTCTTCACGAGCTCAAGAACCGCGTCCAGGGCGAGTCTCTTCCTCTCACCTTCGAGCTTTCCTTCGGCGAGCATATCTATGAGCACCTGAACCACGTTGGCACGCACGTGGGGGTTCTCGTCGTTCAACAGCTCGAGCAGAACCTTGAAGACCTTGTCGTATTCCTCGGCCAGCGTTCGAACCTCCTTCAGGCGCCATGCGAGTAAATCCTTTCTCATGCCCTCCTTGTCAACTATGATATCGCCACCTTTTAGCACGGCAAGAAGCGCCAAACCCAGCATAGTCTCCCCCCTCTCTATTACGGTGCGTTAGGATTTAAGCTTAGCCCAAAGGTTATTAAGGGCCCATCCGATGGGTGGACGATGAGGGCAGTAGGCGTCATAAGGTACTCGCGAAAGGAGAGGCTCAGCAGGGAGGAGTTCGAGGAGCTCTTGAGAAGCGCCGGTTACGAGGTTCTGGCGGTTCTCGAGCAGAACAGGGAGGAGCACCCGCGCTACAACATCGGAAAGGGGAAGCTGGAGGAGCTTAAGGAGCTCGTCAGAGAGCTCAAACCGGACAAGGTGGTTTTTGCGAACCGCTTAACGCCTTCTCAGGCCTACAACCTCTGGAAAGAACTTAAAGTTGAGGTCATCGACCGCTGGCAACTCGTCCTTGAGATTTTTGAAAAGCGGGCCCACTCAAAGGAGGCCAAACTTCAGGTGGAACTCGCGAGCCTCCAGTACGAGGTTCCGCTCGTGAAGGAAGCGATAAGGCGGATAAAGCTCGGCGACAGGGCCGGTTTCAAGGGAATGGGTGAGTATCAAACCCAGCAGTACCTCAAGCACATCAGATACAGAATGGGCAAGATAAGGAAGGAACTTGAGCGGGTCAAGGCCGAGCGGGAAATCAGGAGGAAGAAGCGCGAGGAGGTCGGATTTATCCTCGTCTCCCTTGCTGGATACACGAACGCCGGCAAGTCAACGCTCCTCAACGCCTTGGCCGGGGAGAGCGTGGAAGCGAGGAACCAGATGTTCACGACCCTCGACACGACGACGAGGCGCTTCAAGCTCGGGAGCAAGAGGGTTCTCGTCACTGACACGGTCGGCTTCATAGACGGACTGCCACCTTTCATAGTCGAAGCCTTCCACTCGACGCTGGAGGAGATTGTCAAGGCTGACATAGTTCTCCTCGTCCTCGATTCGAGCGAGCCCTGGCGCGAGATAGCGAGGAAGTTCCGGGCGTCGATAAACGTTCTCCGCGAGCTCAAGGCCCTTGACAAGCCCCTGGTCGTTGTCCTCAACAAGGTTGACCTGATTGAGCGGGAAGATGCCGAGGAGAAGGCGAGGCTCCTGACTGAGCTGAGCGAGAACCTCGGGGTCTCGATTGAGGGAGTGGCGAAAGTTTCGGCCAAGGAGAGGCAACTTGACGAGCTTTACTCTCTCCTCGAACGGGTTCTCCTCAAGCTCCCCAAGTACGGGGCCTTTGAGTTAGTGGTTGAAGACCCCTCAAGGGTTCCGGCGGTGATGGCCTTCCTGAGCTCGGTTGGTGAGGTCCTGTCGGTTGAGTACGGCGACGTAACGAGGATTAGGGCCTACGTCCAGACCGGCATGCTGAAGGAGCTCACGAGAATGGGGGTAAAAATAGAGCGGTTAAAGCATCCCGGCGAAGCTGAAGAGCTTGACGAGGACGAAGGAAATCACGATGGCCGTTAAAGGCGTCGCGACCCAGCCGAAGAGTATGTCCCTGATTACCCTTCTGTCAACGCCCTGACCGACGACGAGGCCGACTCCGACAACGCCACCGACTATTGACTGACTTGAGCTGACCGGCAGTCCGAGGAAGTTGGCGAGGCTAACTGATATCGCCGAGCCGAACTGGGCCGCGAAGGCTGAAATCGGACCGAGGGCCGTTATCTTCTTTCCAACGGTGTGCATCACCGCGTAGCTGAAGGTCAGGGAACCGATGGCCAGGCTTATAGCGACGAGAACGCCCGCCGTCTTGGGCTCCATGAAGCCTGCCCCGACTATCGGACCCGAGGCGTTGGCAACTTCGTTGGTTCCGAAGTTGAAGGCCATGTAAGAACCGCCTAAAATCGCGAGGGCCTTGTAGAGGGCTTCAATTGTCGAGACGCTCTTGATTTCCGAAATCACCTTCGAATAGAACTTGTAGAGAACCATCGCAAGGATTCCCGAGAGTATCGGTGAGATAACCCAAGCGGCCGCTATCTTCCCGAGGGTGAACCAGTTCACCGGGGCCTTCATCGCGAGACCGACGCCTATAACGCCACCGACTATCGACTGGGTCGTGGAGACCGGAAGGCCCCTCACGGTTGCTATCGTGACCCAGATTCCGGCGGCGAGGAGCGCTATCAATGCCATCTCCATCGTGAGAAAACCCTCGGGAACTATGCCCTCTCCGACCGTCTTCATGACCTTGTAGCCCTTCAGGTATGCCCCGAGGACCACGAATATCGCTATCGTGAGCGTCGCCTGGCGAAAGCTCAGTATTCCCGAACCGACGGCGGTTCCCATAGCGTTCGCCGAATCATTTGAGCCTATGTTCCAGGCTATATAGAAAGCCACTGCGATTATAGCTACCGCGAGCCCCTCCATACCCATCACTGGCTATATAGTCTATATAGTGAATTAAAAAAGTTTTCGAGAAACGATGAGCGGAAAAAACCATCGGAGGAATTCAAAGTTCACCCTTACCCAGAAAATCCCGTTTAGGGTTCCTTAACACGATACCGAAACCTAAATAAATGTTTCGGACTAACTACCGGTGAAAAACCCACAGGAGGCAGGGAAGATGATTGAGATACGTTTTCACGGTAGGGGTGGACAGGGTGCCGTTACGGCCGCCAACATCTTAGCCTCTGCAGCGTTCAAGCAGGGCAAATACGTCCAGGCGTTCCCCTTCTTCGGTGTTGAGAGGCGTGGAGCCCCTGTTACGGCCTTCACCAGAATTGACGACAAGCCGATAAGGATTAAGACCCAGATTTACGAACCTGATATAGTCGTCGTCCTTGACCCGAGCCTTCTCGACACCGTTGACGTTACCGCCGGTCTCAAGGACGGTGGAACCGTCATCGTCAACACCGAGAAGAGCAAGGACGAGGTTCTCGCCAAGCTCAAGAAGAAGCCGGCCAAGCTTGCCCTCGTCGACGCCACCACGATAGCTCTTGACATACTCGGTCTCCCGATTACCAACACGGCCATACTCGGTGCCGTCGCCAAAGCCACCGGCGTCGTCGAGCTCAAGTACGTCCAGGAGGCCATTAAGGAGACCTTCTCAGGAACCCTCGGTGAGAAGAACGCCAAGGCCGCCGAAGAGGCCTTCAACAAGACCGTTGTCTACGAGCTCTAATCTTCTCTTCCCTTCCTTAACCGAGGCGGGTGGTGGTAAAGTTGAACACCTTGTTTGGAGAAAAGAAAGCCCAGGCTGAGAAGCTCACCTTCACCTCAGTGGAGCAGTACCCCGAGGCCCCGGTGAGCCTTGGCACAACGCTCAGCAACTTCACCGGCGACTGGAGAACCTTCATTCCCGTTGTGGATGACAACAAGTGCGTCAAGTGCTACATCTGCTGGAAGTTCTGCCCCGAGCCTGCAATCTACATCCGCGAGGACGGCTACGTCGGGATAGACTACGACTACTGTAAGGGATGCGGTATTTGTGCGAACGAGTGCCCGACGAACGCGATAACGATGGAGAAGGAGGAGAAGTGATATGGCGGAGTACAAGCCGATTAGGAAGGTTGTGAGCGGTAACTACGCGGCCGCTTACGCCGTTAAGCACGCCCGCGTCCAGGTCGTTGCCGCTTACCCAATCACCCCCCAGACGAGCATCATCGAGAAGATAGCCGAGTTCATAGCCAACGGAGAGGCCGACATCCAGTACGTCCCCGTCGAGAGCGAGCACTCCGCCATGGCCGCGAGCATTGGCGCTTCCGCCGCTGGGGCGAGAGCTTTCACCGCAACCTCTGCCCAGGGTCTGGCTTTGATGCACGAGATGCTCCACTGGGCGAGCGGTGCGAGGCTTCCGGTTGTGATGGTCGACGTTAACAGGGCCATGGCTCCCCCGTGGAGCGTCTGGGACGACCAGACCGACAGCCTGTCCCAGAGGGACACCGGCTGGATGCAGTTCTACGCCGAGAACAACCAGGAGGTTTACGACGGCGTTCTGATGGCCTTCAAGATAGCCGAGACCGTCAACCTTCCGGCAATGGTCATCGAGAGCGCCTTCATACTGAGCCACACCTACGACGTCGTCGAAATGATTCCGCAGGAGCTCGTTGACGAGTTCCTTCCGCCGAGGAAGCCCCTCTATGACCTCGCCGATTTCAGCCAGCCGTTCTCGGTTGGTGCCCTCGGTGGGCCGAACGACTACTACGAGTTCAGGTACAAGATAGCCAAGGCCATGGAGGACGCAGTCAAGGTCATCAAGGACGTTGGCAAGGAGTTCGGCGAGAGGTTTGGCAGGGACTACAGCGAGATGATTGAGAAGGGCTACGTTGACGATGCCGACTTCGTCTTCATGGGCATGGGTTCTCTCATGGGAACCGTTAAGGAGGCCGTCGAGCTCCTCAGGAAGGAGGGCTACAAGGTCGGCTACGCGAAAGTTAGATGGTTCCGCCCGTTCCCGAAGGAAGAACTGAGGGAGATAGCCGAGAGCGTCAAGGGCATAGCTGTCCTCGACAGGAACTACTCCTTCGGCCAGGAGGGCATACTCTTCAACGAGTCCAAGGGCGTTCTCTACAACACCGATGCCAGGCCGATAATCAAGAACTACATCGTCGGACTCGGTGGCAGGGACTTCACCGTTCCCGATGTAAAGGCCATAGCGGAGAACATGAAGAAGGTTATCGAGGCAGGAAAGCTCGATAGAGAGGTTGAGTGGTACCACCTCAAGAGGTGAGAACGATGGAGATTCCCGAGAACGTTAGGAAAAGGCTGAGCATTCCCGCCGAGGAGCACTTCTTTGCCGGTCACACGGCCTGTCAGGGCTGTGGCGCCTCGCTCGGAATAAGGTACGTCCTCAAGGCCTACGGCAGGAAGACCATCTTCGTCATCCCGGCGTGCTGTTCGACCATCATAGCCGGTCCCTGGCCCTACACCGCGCTTGACGCTAACCTCTTCCACACAGCTTTCGAGACCACAGGTGCTGTCATAAGCGGTATTGAAGCTGCCTTAAAGGCGAGGGGAATAAAGGTCAAGGGCGACGACGGGGTTATGGTCGTCGGCTGGGCCGGCGACGGTGGTACAGCGGACATAGGCCTTCAGGCTTTGAGTGGCTTCCTCGAGAGGGGCCACGACGCGGTCTACATAATGTACGACAACGAGGCTTACATGAACACCGGAATTCAGAGGTCGAGCTCAACTCCCTACGGAGCTTGGACCACTAACACTCCAGGAGGAAAGAGGCACTTCCTTGAGAAGAGGCACAAGAAGAAGGTCATCGACATCGTCATCGCCCACGAGGTTCCCTACGCCGCGACCGCGAGCGTCGCCTTCCCGGAGGACTTCATAAGGAAGCTCAAGAAGGCCAGGAAGGTTGAGGGTCCGGCCTTCATACAGCTCTTCGCTCCCTGTCCGACCGGCTGGCGCTCACCGACCGACAAGAGCATCGAGATAGCCCGCCTGGCAGTTCAGACCGCATACTTCCCGCTCTTCGAGTACGAGAACGGCAAGTACAAGATAAACATGCCATCGCCCAAGAAGGAGCCGAAGCCGATTGAGGAGTTCCTCAAGCTCCAGGGCAGGTTCAAGTACATGACCAAGGAGGACATCGAGAACCTCCAGAGCTGGGTGCTTCGCGAGTGGGAGAAGCTCAAGAAGCTCGCCGAGGTCTTCGGCTGACCTTTCCTTTTCCACAAGGTTTAAGTTTCCCTCTGATAACTCACCAGGGGTGATATAAATGGCTGAGAGCCCGTTTAAGGCCGACATAGAGAGGGTTCAGAAGGAGTATAGCGAAAAGATGACGCCGGGAGCGATTGCCTACATCCCGGGGAGTAGCGTAATCAACAAGACCGGTTCCTGGCGTGTCTTCATGCCGGAGTTCAACAGGGACAAGTGCGTTAGGTGCTACCTCTGCTACATCTACTGCCCGGAGCCGGCCATCTACCTCGACGAGGAGAACTACCCGGTCTTCGACTACGACTACTGTAAGGGTTGTGGAATCTGCGCGAACGAGTGCCCGACCGACGCGATAATAATGGTTAGGGAGACCAAGTGAGGTGGTGAAAGATGCCGATTAGGACGGTTATGAAAGCCAACGAGGCGGCCGCCTGGGCCGCGAAGCTTGCCAAGCCGAAGGTCATAGCGGCCTTCCCGATTACTCCCTCGACGCTCGTCCCCGAGAAAATCAGCGAGTTCGTCGCCAACGGCGAGCTCGATGCGGAGTTCATCAAGGTCGAGAGCGAGCACTCGGCCATCTCGGCCTGTGTCGGTGCCTCAGCGGCCGGTGTTAGGACATTCACCGCGACAGCTTCCCAGGGTCTTGCCTTGATGCACGAGATACTCTTCATAGCAGCAGGAATGCGCCTTCCGATAGTCATAGCCGTTGGAAACAGGGCTCTCTCAGCTCCGATTAACATCTGGAACGACTGGCAGGACACCATCAGCGAGCGCGACACCGGATGGCTCCAGTTCTACGCCGAGAACAACCAGGAAGCTTTGGACCTCATCCTGATAGCCTACAAGGTCGCCGAGGACGAGAGGGTCCTTCTCCCGGCGATGGTCGGCTTCGACGCGTTCATCCTCACCCACACCGTCGAGCCCGTCGAGATTCCGGACCAGGAGCTCGTTGACGAGTTCCTCGGTGAGTACGAGCCGAAGCACGCTTACCTTGACCCGAAGAGGCCGATAACTCAGGGTACCCTTGCCTTCCCGGCCCACTACATGGAGGCCCGCTACAAGGTCTGGGAGGCCAACGAGAACGCGAGGAAGGTCATCGACGAGGTCTTTGCCGAGTTCGAGAAGAAGTTCGGCAGGAAGTACCAGAAGATTGAGGAGTACAGGACTGACGACGCCGAGATAATCTTCGTCACCATGGGCTCACTCGCCGGAACCGTCAAGGAGTACGTCGACCACCTCCGCGAGAAGGGGGTAAAGGCCGGAGCCGCGAAGATGACCGTTTACAGGCCGTTCCCGATTGAAGAGGTTCGCGAGCTGGCCAAGAAGGCTAAGGTTCTCGCTCTCCTCGAGAAGAACGTCACCTTCAGCGTCGGTGGAGCCCTCTTCCAGGACTTCAGCAGGACCCTCGTGAACGAGAAGGAGAAGCCGGTCATAGTGGACTTCATCCTTGGACTCGGTGGCAGGGACGTCACCTTCAAGGACCTTGACGAGGCCCTCGCGATTGCGCAGAAGGCCCTCAACGGAGAGGAGTTTGACGAGGTCAACTGGATAGGCCTTAGGAAGGAGATTCTGTGAGGTGATGAAGATGGCCGTTAGGAAGCCCCCCGTTACCACTCGCGAGTACTGGGCACCGGGCCACGCCGCCTGTGCCGGCTGTGGCTGTGCCACCGCTCTCAGGCTTGCCACCAAGGCCTTTAGCGAGGCTATGGAGGAGAAGTACGGCGACCCCGATGCCTTCGCCATAGCCCAGGCCACCGGATGTATGGAAGTTGTTAGCGCCGTCTTCCCGTACACCGCCTGGAAGGCCCCGTGGGTTCACGTCGCCTTCGAGAACGCCGCGGCAGTGGCGAGCGGTGTTGAAGCAGCTTGGAAGAAGAAGGGACTCAAGGGCAAGATACTTGCCATAGGCGGTGACGGTGGAACCGCTGACATCGGTATGCAAGCTTTGAGCGGTATGCTCGAGCGCTGGCACAACGTCGTTTACCTGATGTACGATAACGAGGCTTACATGAACACCGGAATCCAGAGGAGTTCCTCAACCCCCTACGGAGCCTGGACCACCACCTCACCGCCCGGCAAGTACTCCATCGGTGAGGACAAGCCCAAGAAGTGGGTCGCCCTTATAGCTGCAGCCCACCAGATACCCTACGTCGCCACCGCGAGCATAGGCAACCCCTTCGACTTCGTCAGGAAGATGAAGAAGGCAGCAAAGGTCGACGGCCCGGCCTTCGTCCAGGTTCACTGTACCTGCCCGACCGGCTGGAAGAGCCCGCTCGAGAAGGGAGTTGAGATAGCTCGTCTCGCCATCGAGACCGGTGTCTGGCCACTCTTCGAGATTGAGAACGGCGACTTCCACAACATCAAGATACAGAGCCCCGGAGGAGGCGCGAAGGTCAAGCGCGAGGGAGGCAAAATCGTTGCCATCGAGTTCAAGAAGCCCATCGAGGAGTACCTCAAGCTCCAGGGCAGGTTCAAGCACCTCTTCAAGCAGCCAGAGGCAATCGACCAGCTCCGCGAGCAGATAAAGGCCATGTGGAAGGTCCTCGGCGTCGAGGTCACCCTCCCGAAGCCGGAGGAGTGATTGGCCTCTTTCTTTTCTCACATTTGCATTTGGCCTTTAGATTCCCAACTCGTTTCTCTTCCGGTCTATATGGTCCGTTATTGCCCTTGCAGCTTTCCTCATGTCACTCTCGATTATGAAAGACGCCCTCACTATTTCCTGGAGCTTCTGCGTGAGGATTTTCACGACTTCCCGTCCTCCAAGAACGGGAGGGGTTAGTCCAAGGTGAGTTGTTATTCCACTGGAAACGAAGTACATACCTATCGAGAGCGACTTTTCAGCCATCGGCTCCGGTGCTGATGCCACTATGGGGAGCGAGGCTATGGGAACGTCGAAATCCTCAGCTAAACGGCTTGCAGTGACGAGTATTCTTGTACTGTCAACGCAGGAGCCCATAAGGAGTGCCGGGGGAATATTCCATTCTTTTACGAACTTCCTCAGGCCGGGGCCAACGTTGTCCGTGTCAGCGTACTCCGGTAAGAATATGCCGTGTTTAATTGCCGCCGTTGCCCAGCAACCGGTTCCAAGTAGGAGAATGTCCCTTTTCATCAGCTCGTTGGCGAGGGTGATGTGGTTCATATCATGTGCAACCTTGGGGTTGTTGCATCCCACCATCGCCGTTATGCCCCTTAATTTTCCCTCCACGATTGCTTCCTTCAGGGGTTCAAGCGAGCCTCCGAAGCGTTCAATCAGTGTCTCAACACTGAATCCAACTATTCCGGCTTGTTTGACCTTGGGTATCCTGACCCTGTGGGCGGAGCGGTTCCGGAAGTTCTCCACGGCCATCCTGACTATCTTCCGGGCTATCTCGTCGGCTTTTTCGGGGTTGAACTTCACATGAATGGCGCCTGGGAAAGTCGCGATTGGACTCGTGTCTATCACAAGAGTATGGAAGCACCTGGCGACGTCCACGGTTCCGGGCATTATGCACTGAACGTCAACTACCATTGCCTCAACTGCTCCGGTTATGATGGCCGCCTCCTGCTGAAGGAAGTTGCCTGCGATTGGGATGCCCCTTCTCATGAGGACTTCCAGACCGGTACAGCACATCCCGACTATGTTTATGCCCTTTGCCCCGTACTTCTCCGCGAGTTCTATCAGTTCTGGGTCGCCCGCGGCCTCGACGATTTTCTCGGATAAAACCGGTTCATGGCCGTGAACTATTATGTTGACGTATTCTTCCCTGAGTGTTCCCAAGTTCGCCTCCGTTCTTGTGATTTCGGGTGTTCCAAACAGTACGTCCTGAAGTTCTGTGGCTATTAGCGAACCTCCCCACGCATCCGCAAGTGACGTCCTTATCGAGTGGAGGATTAGGCTCATAGGGTCATGGTCTGTTCCAACGTGGGTTCTATGGAGGGCCTCCGTGATTTCCCGGTCTATTCCCCTGGGCAGAACACCAGCCTCCCAGCCCGGGACTTTGGCAAGGAGTCCGGCCTTTTCAAGATGTTCAAGTGTCTTGGTGTTGAGGTAGGCCCGGAGAAACCTTAGTGGGTTACTGTCCTGTTTCCCGAAGTCTTCCAGGGCAATTTTGGCCACTGCCCGGGCTATTTCTGCCTCAGATTTGCCTTCTGTGGGAATCCCGAGGCGTTGGGCAATTGCTTTAAGCTTTTTGGTGTCTCTGATTTGATACGGTGAACTTTGGACGACCAGGCCATCCGCTCCCAGGAACATTTTCCTGCCCTCGGGGGAGTCCGTGCCTCCGTTTTCTTTAACTGCGAGTAGAAGGGTAAGCGCAACGTGCCTGCCGTGGTCACTGTGCGCTGCGGCACCCGCCGCTACCATCCTGAGGAAGTTTCTCGCGACTATTGTATCAGCGGTCGCACCGCAGACACCTTTTTTCGGTTCTCCACCAAAGGGATTAATCCTGCACGGCCCCATCATACAATTCTGACAGCAGAGTCCGAGAAGACCATACCCGCACTGGGGTTGTTGCTTTTCAAGTCTATCCCACACCGTCTCGATGCGGAGTTCCCTCGCCCTGCGAAACATCTCTTCAGTGGCTTTGTCCATTGAAATCTTCTCACGCCCGCTCATCGCCCACACCATCACGTGCCCTACTCCAGCCGGTGCTTGTTAGCAACTCCTCGATACTGCCAAACTGCAGTGCACCTGTTTTACACGCCTCAACACATGCGGGAAGTTTTCCCTCTGCCCTCCTATCGGGACACAAGTCGCATTTAACCATTACCCCCCTGAGAACATCGAACTCGGGTATGCCGAAGGGGCATGCCGTGGCGCAGGCCATACACCCTGTGCACTCATTGGAATCAACGAGAACCGCTCCGTCCCGGTCCCGGAAGAGGGCCCCCGCTAAGCAGGCCTCCATACAGAGGGCTTCCTCACAGTGGTAACAGTGAACGGGGAGGTTTTGTGTGCCCACTGAGATTATTCTTATCCTTGGCAGTGGGATTGGGTCCTCCGTTATTGCGGACAGTATGCTACCGCTTTTGGAATGCTCCACTGCGCAGGCTATCTCGCAGTGATGGCAACCGATACAGCGTGACGGGTTGATGAAGATAGTTAACCTTGAACCCTCTGACAAGGCATATCCCCCGTTGGGTATTTGGGTTTCGCTTTGTGATTCTTTTAGCCTTTCCCTCCGGGGGATAATTTAAGATTTGCCGTAATGCGGGGGCTCAATGCTCCCTCCCAAAAACTTATATCTGGCTATTGATGTGGGTACTGTTATGAATGTGGACTACAACCCCGGTGTGAAAACACAAGAGCGGAGAAAAAGGTTGTTCACGGTGGCGGAGGAGCTGAACAGACGCGCTTCCAGGAGAACCGGTGAGGACGGCTTTCGAGTTGTCGTGACAGGGAAGGGCGGGGTTGGAAAAACAACGATAACAGCTCTGCTCGCCAGGCTTCTTGCACGGGACGGTTATCGGGTTTTGGCGGTTGACGAAGACCCCCAGATGAACCTGGCCCACGCTCTCGGGATTCCAAAGGAGGTCAGGGCCAAGATAGTGCCCCTCAACAGGAACCTTGACTACATCGAAGAGAAGACGGGAGCACGGCCCGGAACCGGATGGGGCCTCTACTTCTCGCTAACTCCAGACGTTAGGGATGTCGTCGAGCGCTTCGGGGTTATTGGCCCTGATGGGGTCATGCTCATAGTGATGGGGAGTGTCGTTCAAGCCGCTGCTGGATGCCTCTGTCCGGAAAACGCGCTTCTAAGTGCTGTTGTGAGGTACATAACCGTTCGGAAAGGTGAGGTAATCTTAATGGACACCCAGGCCGGTCTGGAGCACTTTGGACGGGCACTCGCCAGGGGTTTCAAGCAGGCAGTTGTGCTTACTGAGCCGACATACAACTCCGTTCAGGTCGCTGTCAGTGCCACCCGGCTCGCAAGACAGCTTGGCATTAAGCACGTCCACCTCGTGATAAACAAAGTGAAGAGGGAAAGCCAGGTTGAGAAAGTCGAGAGGATACTCAATGAACTTGGCTTTAACGATTTCACGACCAAGACGGTAATCCCTTATGACGAACTCGTGGAGGAGTACGACCCCGAAATCGAGGCCATCTTGGGAAATCCGGAATCACCCACTTACAGAAAGGTCCTGGAACTGAAGGATATACTGTTGAAGTACGCCGAGTGAATATTGCACAATTCTGACCAATCTTACCCTTTTTGGGACAAAGGTTTTTAAGTTCACCGAACTATTCTCGTCGGTGGTGTACGATGACGATTAAGGCTCCGACCCTCAACATAGGCGGTCTGGGCGCTGACCCGCTCACGGAGAGGATAAAGGAGAAGCAGAAGAAGTGGAAGTACAAGATAGCGGTTCTCAGCGGTAAGGGTGGCGTTGGAAAGAGCACCGTCGCGGTGAACCTCGCGACCGCGCTTGCTAAGAAGGGCTACTACGTCGGCCTGCTCGACGCGGACATACATGGGCCGAACGTTGCAAAGATGCTCGGCGTGGACAAGGCCGACGTTCTGGCGGAGAGGCTGGAAGACGGTCGCTTTGAGATGCTCCCGCCGATGGCCGACTTCATGGGCCAGATAACGCCCATCAAGGTCATGAGCATGGGCTTCCTCGTTCCGGAGGACCAGCCGATAATCTGGCGCGGTGCCCTCGTCACCAAGGCCATCAAACAGCTCCTCGGCGACGTCAAGTGGGGCGAGCTTGACTTCATGATAATCGACTTCCCGCCCGGAACCGGTGACGAAATCCTCACCGTCGTCCAGAACGTCCAGCTCGACGCCGCTGTCATCGTCACGACCCCCCAGGAGGTTGCTTTACTTGACACCGGCAAGGCAGTGAACATGATGAAGAAGATGGAGGTTCCCTACATAGCCGTCGTCGAGAACATGAGCTACCTCATCTGCCCGCACTGTGGCAACGAGATTGACCTCTTCGGAAAGGGCGGAGGCAAGAAGCTGGCCGAGAAGGAGGGCGTTGACTTCCTCGGTGAGGTTCCGATAGACCTCAAGGCGAGGGAGGCAAGTGACGCCGGAATCCCGATAGTCCTCTACGACGACACCCCCGCCGCGAGAGCCTTCATGGAGCTCGCCGACAGGCTCGTGAAGAAGCTTGAAGAGCTGAAGGGCGAGGGTGAAGAAGGGAAGCAGGAGAAGACCGAGTGATTTTTAACTTCTTTTTGCCAATTCTTCTCCGGGCGCGACTCAGGCCGGCGGGAGCCGTTGCGATGGGGTCGCGCTGGACCAGGCTACGTTAAGCTTTTTAACCCCTGCCCCTACCTATCCCGGGGAGAGGATGAGAAGGGCTTTGGCTGTGCTTTTGCTCCTCCTGCTCGTTTCACCGCTCGTTTCGGCCGGTGGGGTTAGCTATTATCCCGATAAGGCCAGTTTTACACGCTTCATACACTCCAACGCAACCTACCGTGTCGTTCCGGGCAGGGATTACTGGGCAAAGGGCTGGGCACGCTACGTTGACGCCAAACTCGGTGAAGTCCTTGAGCACGGGAACGGCACGCTCGTTCTCGTCGGAAACGTCTACGAGAACCCCGAGATGAAGAGGCTCTGGAACCTGACGGGCCTTCCTGAGAGCGCCTCGCTTTCCCCCATGGTAATCGTCGTCAATAACACCCTTTTCGTCACCGGAAGCGAGGACAACATTTACCTCACCCACGACGCCTTCTCGGAGATTTGGGTTCCGCCAAAGACTTCCCTGGCCCTGTTTGCCCTTCTTGCGTTTGCTATCGTCCTGCTCTTTGGCCTTAGCCTCCGGGCGGACAGGAGCTACTCCGCGAGGTTCTTCCTTCTCGGTGCGTCCCTCATTTTCGTCTGGTTCACCCTCTCGGAAACGCCCGTTCTGCCGAGCAACTTCCTTGAGTTCTTCTCACGGGCCCTGTCCGTTTCCGCGGGTGCAGTTCCATCCTCCCCGCTACTGGCCCTCATCGGTCACATACTCTCCGCTGTTCCCCCAACTGACGAGACCCTCTGGTTGGCCCACTGGCTTTTCCTTTTAACCCTCACCGGGCTCTTCTTCTACGTCGCCCCCAAGCGTGAGAGGGCGCTCGGCTTTATAGCCTTCGGGCTCGTTTTCTCGGCACCGCTCTTCCGCTCACAGGTTGCCACCGTTGGCATCGCCCTTCCCGGTCTCGTGCTTATGCTCCTCGCGATAGCCGTGGCAACGAACTCTTCCTTTGTTCCAGGTTCGAGGAGAACCCTGGAGATACTGGCCCTGGCAGGTGCCACGCTCCTTGCGTCCATTTTCAACCCGTACCTTCTGCTCTTTCCACTGTTCTTTGCCCTAACGTACCCTGGAAGGAAGCTCAGGAACTCCTCCTACCTCGTCCTCGTGTGGGCCGGCTTCTGGGCCCTGTGCAGGGTTTACGGCTTCGACTGGCTGTCGAAGTGGACGAGCTTTCAGCCCCATCCTGGCTTCGTCGAGAACCTCATCCTCCAGTCTCTCCTGGGACTCGTCATAGTGGTCTATGCCCTGTTAACAGGGCTGAGAAGAATAAGGTGGAGGGGCCCGACGGCCTTCATAACCCTGTCAACGCTGGCGTTCCTTCTGATTGCTCCTTTCGTGGGCGGTTTCTTCCCCTACGCGCTGACACTCGTTTCGATACTCGCCGTCAGGCTCGTTCACTCTGTCATTCAAACTTGATTGCGCCGAAGACGGCCCCCTTAAGGTGCGGGCCGATTGCCTTGATGATTCCCGGGGCCTGGGTTCCCTTCTTGAGGACGAGTAGAGTTTCCATTAAACCGAGCTCCTCCATTCTCCTGACGTCCCTGCCGTGGCCGGTTTTGATGAGCGCCTCCTCAACCTTCTCGCTTATCGTCCCCGTTATGAAGAGCTTGTCGTAACCGTCGCTCAGCCATTCCTTAATCCTCTTCAGCTGGGCGTCGCTGAAGGCCAGCTCGACTTCCCTGGCGCCGAACTCGACGTTCGTCACCTCGACCTCGACGGGCAGGTTGTCCACCCATCCGAACTCGCGAATCATCTGCCTTACCGGCATGTCCCCGAAGGTTTTCTTGAGGTAGTATAGCGGAATCAGCGCGTCCTTGGGCTTTGGCTTGAAGATTCCAATGTCAACGTAGGCGCCGTAGCCGACTTTGCCGAGGTCTATAAAGCGTCCCCTGTAGGTCTTTCCGGTTTCGACGTTCTTGAGGCTGTAGGGAACCTCGCCGAACTCGTCCCTAACGAGGTTCGCGCTTATCTCTTCGTCCTCACCGCTGAGGCTGACCTTGACCCAGTTCTTGGTCGTTGCCGATAGCTTCCACTCGACTTCCAAATCCCCCAGAAGGGAGCGGAGCTTCCTGTGGAGCTTGTCAAAACCGCTCCTGTCCCCGTAAACCTTCTCAAGAATAACCACTTCTTCCATCTTCACCATCCCCGAAGTTCATTAAGAGTCCATTCCGCTTATTTAACCGCTCTTTTTCTTCCTTGGCTTCTTCCTCAGGCCGAGCTCGATTTCGAGTTCCTCTATGCGCTT
The DNA here is from genome assembly GCF_012027635.1 of Thermococcus sp. 21S9. Taxonomy (NCBI): domain Archaea; kingdom Methanobacteriati; phylum Methanobacteriota; class Thermococci; order Thermococcales; family Thermococcaceae; genus Thermococcus; species Thermococcus sp. 21S9. The sequence continues at coordinate 571,769 of NZ_SNUS01000001.1, read as the reverse complement.
CTTGAGCTCCTCGACAATTCGACTGTTGTCGTACTGCATGAGCATCTTACCGCATATCGGGCACTGGAACTCGTACTCCATCGCCTCGTCGAAGGTGAGCCTCGGATGACCTTCCTCGCCACACCAGTAGTAAATCTCGCTGGTTTCCTCCTCGAGCATCTCCTTGAGCCTCTTCAGCTCGGCCATCTTTCGGGCCTTTATTATCTCGGGCAGTCTCTTGGTCTCAAGGCGCCAGTAGTAGTAATACCACCCGGTCTCGGGGTCGCGGATTCTCTTGAAGTCCGCCAGACCCTGGTCGTTGAGCTGGTAGAGAATCCTCCTGACGGTATTAACCCTGATTCCAGTCTTCTCAGCAAGCTCTTCATCGGTCGCCTCTTTCATCTTTTCGAGGGCTTTGACTACCTCAACGGCCTCCTCACCGCCTATGTCCATTGCGATTTCGATGAGCTCCTTGTTCTTCCGTCTTGCCACTGGGACGACCTCCACACGATTTGATTAACGGTCACCTAAACGGATAGACCCCAATAGAAATATTGGGCGCGGGGATATATATAAGTTTCCTGTCAAAATGACAACCATAATGAACAGAAAAGGACGTCAGTCGTTGAAGTACTCGTTGAGGAGTTCCTTCGCGGACGGCTTGTAGAGCTCGAGAACCTCGATATCCTCGATGACGTTTCCCTCACGGAGCTTGAGCTTCACCTTGCCCCCGTAAACCTGAAGGTCGTCGAGCATGCCGTAAATCGCGTCTTCCGCCTCGAGGGGGCTCTTGAACTTCATTATGTACTCCTCTCCCTCGGGGAGGATGAGCTTGACCCAGTACTCGTTCTTCCTCTTGAAGGGCCTTGTTATCTTTGGCTTAAAGTTGTCAATCACTATTTCCAAAGGGCTCACCTCCGCTCTTCCGGCTCCCTAACCTTTTTTGAAACCCGAATTTTTAAGGTTTTCCAACTCGAAAACTTTCGTTACCACGGCAAATCGAGGTTCAGCTCCTTTGACAGTTTGACCACCTCATCGAGCGGAACTATCGCACTCCTCGCGCCCACCTTCTGGACGGTGAGATACGCTAGGAGCATGCCGAGTTTCGCCGAATCCCTGAGCGACCAGCCGTTGAGAATCCCGTAGATTACGCCTGCATCGAAGGAATCGCCGGCACCGGTGCTGTCAACAACTTTCGCGCTCAGCCCGCGAACCTCGAATGTTTCATCCCCCTCGCGGACGATTGCACCGCCTCCGTTGAGCGTTATTATCAGGTTCTTGGCGTTGCTGAGGGAGGTGTCGAGCGAGCCGTACTTCCTCCTGTACTCGTCCTCGTTCATGAGGAGGTAGTCAATCATGCCCTCCACTTCCCTGGGTAGCGTTGCCTCTCCGATATCGACTGAAATCGGAATCCCACTGGCGTTGGCGAAGCGAACGGCTTCCTCGATGAGCTCCGGTGGGTTGGACGAGAGGTGCAGGAACCTGGCTTTCCTCGCGTAGTCCGGCTTAAACTTTCTGAGGGAGTTGGCTCCAAGGTGCTTGACTATCCTCTTGTCGTCCCCGTGAACCATCGAGACGGCCACTCCTGAAGGCAAATCAACGACGTCTATTCCCGATGTGTCGACGCCGAGCCTCTCGAAGTATCTCAGATGAGCCTCGCCCATCTCGTCCCTTCCAACCGCTCCGATGAAGCCTGCCTTCAGTCCAAAGGTTGCGAGCCAGCTTATCGTGTTTCCAGCCGCACCGCCGAGGCCGAAGTGGGCCTCCCTGGAAACTACCTTCTCGTGGAACTCGGGAAAGCGGTCGAGCAGGAAGATTATGTCGTAGTTGAGGTTTCCCATGCCTATCACGTCGAGCATTCCACCACCTCCGGAATCCCGAATACGGCGTTTGGAGTTATAACCTTTGTCCGGGGAAAGATTTAAATATCCATTTCTACCCATGTATGAGTAAGAGGTGAACAAAGATGATGCTCATACTTGAGGCCTACTTCAAGAACTATCCGGCCAGGAGGAAGGTCGCCGAGTTCCTCTTTGAGAACGGCCTGAGCGTGCGGAACGGTAAAATCTACCTCAAGAACGTTGAGGTGCCGATAAGCGAGCTCGCTCGAGCCATAGGCGTCAACAGGAAGATAATCTACCACACAATCGAGTACATCGAGAAGACCTACCCACTGAAGCTCATTTTCGAGCGTCTCAACCCCCTGCCGAGCTTGATAGACGTCGCCCCGCTGATGGGCTGGGAAGTGCTCGAGATTGACGTTGAAAAGGAGAACTACCAGAGGGCCTTTGCAGAGGTCATGCGGATTCTCGCGGAGAACGAGGTTCCGGTCATGGAGGTCTTTGGCAGGAACCTCAGGGAAGAGACGAGCAAGATATTCATCGTCATAGACGGAACGCTCCCGGTTGAGACCTTCGCGAAGATAAAGGACATCCACGGCTTCCAGAGGCTCATACTCCACACGCCGGAGAAGGAGAAGGAAAAGCTCGTCTGCAACTACTGTGAGGTCAAGTACTGCCCCAAGAGGGTTCTCCTGGAGGCAATCACCCAACGACTTTGAAGCCTTCGAGCCCCTCCGGTTCTTCCCATTTCACCTCGACGCGCGTTACCCTCGCCAGCGGTGGCCCCTGGTGGGCCCAGCCTATCAACGCCTCGACCCTCTCCTCGTCTCCCTCAACGACGGCCTCAACGCTACCATCCGGCAGGTTCCTGACCCAGCCCGCTAATCCGAGTTTTCTGGCTTCCCTCTGCATGCTCCAGCGGAAGCCGACCCCTTGAACGCGCCCGTATATCCTAAGGTGCGCCCTAACCTTTCTCATACACCATCCCGTTTCGATTTCTCCACAAGGGATTTAAGCTTTACTTGCCTACTCTCTCAGGGGTGTCCAATGGAGGCGATATTCGTTTACACGACCTTCCCGGACTGGGAGAGCGCCAGAAAGGTCGTCAGGGAGCTCCTCGAGAGGAAGCTCATAGTCTGCGCCAACATGAGGGAGCACGAGGCGATGTACTGGTGGGAGGGAAAGATAGAGGAGGGCAAAGAAATCGGCGTTCTCCTCAAGACCGAGGTGAGCAGGTGGAAGGCCTTGAGGGATGCGCTGAGGGAGCTCCACCCCTACGAGGTCCCGCTGATAGCGAGGGTTGACCTCGACAAGCTCAACAGGGAGTACTCGGAGTGGATGGCAAGGGTGCTGTTCGGATGATTCGCAAGGTGAAGCCCGAGATAAGGGTTGTCGGCTTTGACGACGGGACGTTCTCCTTTTCTTCCAAGCTCGAAAGGAGAAAGACGGTTCTCTTCGGTGTCGTCATGAAGGGCTCGAAGGAGGTCGTCGGGGCCGTTTCGAGGTGGATAACCGTTGACGGAACCGATGCAACCGAGAAGCTGATTGACGCCGTAAATAACTCCCGCTTCAGGGATTTAAGGGTAATCCTCCTCAAGGGAATAACCTACGGGGGCTTCAACGTCGTTGACCTTGAGAGGCTTCACCGCGAGACCGGCCTCCCGGTAATCGTCGTTGTGAGGAAGAGACCCGATTTAAACGCCATGGAGCTCGCGCTGAGGAAGCACTTCCCGGACTGGGAGGAGAGGGTTGAACTCCTGAGGAAGGCTCCCCCGCTCCTCGAGATGATTCCTGGGAAGCTCTACGTCCAGGCACTCGGCGTTTCTCCTGATGTGGCCTTCGAGGTCGTCAGGGTAACCACGAAGACCGGACTGATTCCTGAACCACTCCGCCTGGCGCACATAATGGCGAGCGCCTTCATGACCGGAGAAAGCACGAAGGAGTAGCTTTATAAGGCCGGAAAAATAGGGAAGGACAGCCGATGATGGCAACAGGGTAGCTACCGAGTTGATGAGGAAGCCGTTCCAGTCTGAGGCTATTCGCACGGGACGAGGAGGACTGGGAGCTTCGAGTCCCGCATGACCCTCTCCGCCGTGCTACCGAGTATCAAATCCTTGAGAACGCTCCTGCCCTTCTTGCCGATGACTATGAGCGTTGCGCCCTTTGCAAGTGCCGTTCCTATTATCGCCTGGCTCGCGGTTCCGACCATGACTTCGAGCTCGAAGTCGGCTTTGACACCCTTCGCCGTCTTCTCGAGGTTCTTCTTGGCTATCTCGATGTTGTGCTCCAGCTCGTCAACTTTGCCGTAGTCGACCGAGTGCAGAAGTATTCCCCGCTCTATGAGCTCCTCGAACTTCCGGACGGTCTTGACTATCCTGATTGAGCACTTCGAGAAGTCCACCGCTACCAGAGGCCTTTTGAAGAGTTCGGAGCAGTCAACGGCCAGTTCGTAGGAGTCGTCTTTTTTGACGTACTTGAGCAGGAGGACCGGCCTCTTGGTGGCCCTCGCGAGGTTCGAGGCGGTGCTCCCCATGAACATCTGTCTCCATATGTTCTCGCCGACGCTCGGCGTCACGACGAGGTCAACCTTTGCCTCTTCGCTCGCCTCCGCTATCTCAAGCGACGGTATTCCCACCCTCACATCGGCCTTGGCGTTGATTCCCTCCTTTCTCAGCTCCTCGGCGAGCTTCTCAAGCTTCTCGCGGTAGATTTCTTCAAGCTCGAACGCCTCAAGCTCCGCAACGGTTATGTCGATGACGTGGAGGAGGTAGAGTTCCTTGGCACCGAGCTCGAAGAGCCTGGGGATACAGTGTTTGAGGGCGTGGAGCGATACGTCGGAGAAGTCTGTCGGGTAGAGGATTCTCTCAAACATGACATCACCTTATATTGTATTGGGCGTCATCGTATTTAGAACTTCCGAGGCTTCGAGGATAAAGTTAATATCCTCCCGGCTGAGTTTCCACCATGGGTGAAAAAATCGTTTTAAAAGCGGTTGAGCTCTACAAGAGCTACCGGCTCGGCAAGGTAACGGTTCCGGCCCTCAGGGGGGCGAGCCTTGAGATTACTGCTGGTGAGTTCGTGGCAATCATCGGGCCGAGCGGTAGCGGTAAGACGACGCTCCTCAACATTCTCGGCCTTCTGGACACGCCCGACTCGGGCGAGCTCTACATAGACGGCAGGTCCGTTATCGGGCTCGACGATGACGAGCTCTCCGAGATGAGGCTCTGGAAAATAGGCTTCGTCTTCCAGCACTACAACCTGATACCAATCCTCACCGCCCTCGAGAACGTCGAGGTCCCGATGATTCTTGCGGGAGTTCCGCCGAAAAAGCGGATTGAGCGCGCAAAACGTCTCCTTGAACTCGTTGGAATTCCCCACATGGCGGAGCACAAGCCGACCGAGATGAGCGGTGGCCAGCAACAGCGCGTCGCCATAGCGAGGGCCCTCGCCAACGAGCCGAGCATAATCCTTGCCGACGAGCCAACGGGAAATCTTGACACGAAGTCCTCGGAGGAGATAGTTTCTCTCATGAAAACCCTCAACCGCGAGAAGGGAACGACCTTCGTCGTCGTCACCCACGACCTCGACGTGGCCAGAAAGGCCGACAGGATTTTGAGGATTAGGGATGGAAAACTCTACGAGGTGGAGAACCTATGAAGAAAGCCCTCACGGGATTTCTGGCCATCATGCTCATCGCGGTTGCCTTTGGACAGGTTGGGCCCGTTTCCTCCGCGACCTTCCAGGAGCCCGCGTATATGCAGGTCTTTTCGGGTTACCTCGGACTCGGTGAGTCCCTTACCTTCGGAAACTACACGCTGACGGTCGTTAACTTCCTCTACGGCACCCAGACTGGTTCAACGCCCCTGGTACTGTTCAAGCTCCGGGACAACCGGAACTTTACGTCTGTTGAGTTTGCCCTCGGCGAGGGCCAGAGCTACACCTACGGGGACGTCAAAGTTTACCTAAACTACGTGAAGAACCCAACGGACAATCCCTCGGCGCTCGTCGCCGTTTTCTCGAAGCCAACAACTGTCTTCTACGGGACGACGAAGGCCAATTCAACCTTTTCCTACGGCCCGGTTCAGCTGTCCCTCATAAACGTGAGCAACAAAACAGTCTTCATGCGCTACTACCGCGATGGCTTCACGGACTACGCCTACTTCGGTATTGGGGGCCACTACTGGCACGGCGTTGACATCGTGATTTACAACATAACGAACGGGAGCGTCACCATGAAGATTCTGGCCCCGAAGTACATTCGCTATTCCATCGTTCAAGGAGCAGTTGTTGTAATCCAAAACGTCAGCTTCACGCCCGTTGAAGTCGGTGGCGTATTCAACCTGAGCGTTACCATAAAGAACGTTGGAGACCAGGTTGCGAGGTTCGTGAGGGTCTACCTCTACTCCCAGCCGGTTGTTCAGGGGAGCGAGGAGAGTCAGAAAACGCTACTCCCAACGGTAACCGTTCCGACTTTTCAGCAGGAGATTCCCTTCGCTGCATATATGGAGGGGCCGATAAAGTACACCGACGAACTCGCGCCCGGCCAGGTGAAAACGCTCCATTTCAGGTTAATCTCTTCCAAGGCCCTCAAACCGGACGTCTATCCCCTCTACATCCAGCTCCAGTACGGCGACCAGAACGGGGTCCTCAAGAGGGAGGAGGTTCAGGTTGGGGTGCCGGTGAACGATGTCACCCGGCCGAAGGTGAGCGTTGAGAGCTTTAAGGTTCAGCCGAACCCCGTTCAGCCGGCTTCAAACTTCACCGTGACCGTAACCCTAAGGAACACTGGAAACGAAGAAGCCTACAACGTCAGGGTCGAGGTCCTGACGACCAAACCGCAGGAGGGAACTCAGACGTACAGCCTCTTTCCAACTGCTCAGGAACAGCCTCAGGAGAGCAGTCTGTACCCTATTGGGAGACAGAGCGTCCTTTACTTCGGCGAGATACCTGCCAATGGGACGGCAAGAGGAAAGCTCTATTTTGCCGTTAAGGATGTCTCCAACGGCATCTATCCCCTCTACGTCGTCATAACATACTACGACAAGAACGGAGTTGAGTACAAGTCCCAGGGGACCTTTGGAGTTCGGGTGGAGGGGCGTCCCAAGCTTAAGGCCTACGTGGGCAACGTCTGGGTGAGCGACGGTAAGTACAACTTCGAGGTTGACATAGCCAACGACGGAAACGCCCCTGCAAGGGGGGTCACGGTCTCGATTAGCTCGCCTGCTCTGAGCCTCTTCCCCCTCGGCGAGCGTTACGTTGGAAGCATCGAGCCCATGGACTACGACAGCGTGAACTTCGTGGTTCTGAACGGCACGCTGAAGGCGGGAAGGTATCCAATTACCGTCAGGGTGACTTACATGCTCCCCAGCGGAGACTTCACGAGCTTCAACGAGACCCTTGAGGTTCAGATACCGGCCAACATAGCCCCGTCGAGGGACAGGCGCTACTATTATCTCGGCGGTGCCGTTCTCGTTCTGGTGGCAATACTGCTCTGGAGGAGGGGCCGTGGATAGGGAGATACTGAAGATAGCCTTCAGGAACCTTCACAGGAGAAAGCTGAGAACTTTCTTCACGATGCTCGGCATAATAATCGCCATAGCCTCGATAACCGCCCTTGTGTCCATCGCGGAGGGCTTTCAGCTATCGATAAGCGAGACCCTCCAGAGCACGAGCAACGTCATAATAGTCCTTCCTGGCATGGGTGCCTCGATATGGACGATAGGAACCAACACCCTCAACCAGAGCGTCGTTGACGACATCTCTCGGATAAACCACGTCGAGGCCGTCAACCCTGTCCTTGTCAAGTTCACGGTGATGGAGTACCGGGGCTGGGAGGTTCCCGTGACGGTCATGGGTGTAATCCCCAGGGACGCCCAGAAGTTCTACGCCCTGACCGGCCCCCAGCTCCAGAGGGGTCAGTTCATCCCCCAGGGCTCGCGCTTCAAAGCTCTGCTCGGCTACTCCATAGCCAACGGGAAGATTCAGAAGCAGGGTGGTGGAACGCTCAACTGGGAGATACTGCCCGGCCAGACGATAAAGCTCTACGACTCCAGCGGTAGGGCTTGGGAGTTTAAGGTTTCCGGAAACTTCCAGGAGAGCGGTCAGAGCTTTATAGGGGGCTTCATAGACACGAGCGTCTTCGTTCCCCTCGGAACGCTCCAGGAGATGTACAACGAGCCGGGAAAGATAAGCTTCATCGAGGTCTGGGTTGATGATGTGAACTTTGTGGACTACGTGAAGGCGAGGATTCAGAAACTGCTCCCGAGTGCAACGGTCATAACCGAGAGGCAGGGTATAGAGGTGGTCGTTCAGATTGAGAACATGCTCAACAACCTCCTCCTTGGAATCGGAAGCATCGCGCTTATCGTTGGTGCACTGGGGGTTGTGAACACTCTCCTTACCTCCGTTATGGAGAGGACGAGGGAGATAGGGACCTACAGGGCCCTTGGCGCCAAGAAGCGCTTCATACTCGAGATGATTCTCATCGAGGGCATAATGCTGACGATAATCGGCGGTGTCATCGGCTTTGGCTCCGGTATAGTCATGGCGAACGTGGTTGTCCAGATTCTCCGCGCCAAAACTCCTGGTCTTCCGAACCCCGTCGTTGACCTTAGGGTCGTCGCGGTGGCCTTCGGCATAACCTTCCTCATCGGCATCGTTGCGAGCGTCTATCCGGCCAAGAAGGCGGCCGAGCTGAACCCGGCGGAGGCGATAAGGCACGTCGAGTGAGAAAGTGTTATAACGCTATGACCATAGTTTGAACGGTGATGGCTATGGTCAAGAGGGTTCACCTTTTCGACTGGCATAAGGAGCACGCCAAGAAGGTTGAAGAATTTGCAGGCTGGGAGATGCCCATCTGGTACTCCAGCATAAAGGAGGAGCATCTGGCTGTTAGAAACGGTGTGGGCATCTTCGACGTATCGCACATGGGCGAGTTCATCTTCCGCGGAAAAGACGCGCTGGAGTTCCTCCAGTACGTAACAACGAACGACATAAGCAAGCCTCCAGCCATAAGTGGAACCTACACGTTGGTTCTCAACGAGCGTGGAGCGGTTAAGGACGAGACCCTCGTCTTCAATATGGGAAACGACACCTACATGATGGTCTGCGATTCAGATGCCTTCGAGAAGCTTGAAGCCTGGTTCAACGCCATAAAGCGTGGAATAGAGAAGTTCGGTGAGCTTGACCTCGAGATTGAGAACAAGACCTATGACATGGTCATGTTCTCCGTTCAGGGGCCGAAGGCAAGGGACTTAGCTAAAGACCTCTTCGGAATAGACATCAACGACCTCTGGTGGTTCCAGGCCAAGGAGGTTGAACTCGACGGAATCAAGATGCTCCTCTCGAGGAGCGGTTACACTGGCGAGAACGGCTGGGAGGTCTACTTCGAGGACGCCAATCCCTACCACCCGAACCCGGAGAAGAGGGGCAAGCCCGAAAAAGCTTTGCACGTCTGGGAGAGAATCCTCGAGGCCGGCGAGAAGTACGGCATAAGGCCCGCTGGTCTCGGTGCTCGCGACACTCTCCGTCTCGAGGCCGGCTACACGCTCTACGGTAACGAGACGAAGGAGTTACAGCTCCTCAGCACCGATATAGACGAGGTCACCCCGCTCCAGGCCAACCTCGACTTCGCGATATTCTGGGACAAGGAGTTCATAGGCAAAGACGCCCTCCTCAAGCAGAAGGAGCGCGGTTTGGGAAGGAAGCTCGTCCACTTCAAGATGGTCGACAAGGGAATCCCGAGGGAAGGTTACAGGGTTCTGGCCAACGGAGAGGTCATCGGCGAGGTGACCAGCGGAACTCTCTCACCGCTCCTTGGCATAGGAATCGGAATAGCCTTCGTCAAGGAGGAGTACGCCAAGCCGGGCGTCGAGCTGGAGGTAGAGATAAGGGGCAAGCCCAAGAAGGCCGTAACGGTCACCCCACCGTTCTACGACCCCAAGAAGTACGGCGCCTTCAGGGAGGAGTGATTTTCCCTTTTCTCTTATCGTTTTCCGAGTATTATGCCCGCAACTATGAGTGCCAGTCCGATGAGTGTCGAGACCTCTATTCTCTCCCCGAGAACCGTTGAGATGAACAGCAGGCTGAGGAAGGGAACGAGGTAGGCTAAGTTCGAGGCGAAGGCAACGTCTCCCTCAATAGCCCTGTACCAGAGCAGGTAGGTAACTCCCATCTCGAACAGTCCGACGTAGACCGCCCCGGCGATACCGACTGGGAGAACTGAGAACCCCGAAGAGAATGCCAGCGGAAATGCGTAGATGAGTGCAAAGGCGAAGTTCCAGAACATCTTCTCCTCAAGCCTCCTGTTGTCTCTAACGTTGAGGAGCCAGTAGGTGGCCCAGATGAAGGCGCTCCCGAGGCCGAGGGCGTCCCCTATGGGATTCGAGAAGTCCAGCGAGAGGACGTTGCCCCTCGTTGCAACTATCAGCGCACCGGAAAATCCGAGAAGAAGGCCCGTGAGGGTCCTTGCGGTGAGCCTTTCATCGAGCAGGGGGACCGAGAGGAGAACCAGAACGAGGGGCCAGGTGTAGTTGAGGGCCTGCGCCTCCTGGGCCGGCAGAAGGTCGTAAGCCGAGAACAGCACGGAGTAGTAGAGCAGGAGGACGAAGCCGAGGTATGCCGAGCGGAGGTTTTCCCTTGAAATCCGGAAATTTTTGCGGTACAAAAAACCGTAGAACAGGAAAGACGTTAGAAACGCCCAGAAGAGGAGCTGAAACGGACTCATGTAGCGGAGGGAGAGCTTGAAGGCAGAGGCCACCGTTGACCATAGCAGAACCGCCCCGACGGCGTGCTTCCGCGACATGATTGGGATAATGGCTGAGACAATAAAGGTTTTTCTAAAGAAACTTTGCCCGGCAAAGTTTCTGTGGTGGGGGCGCGGGGATTTGAACCCCGGTCCGCGGGTTTCTCCGGGTCAGAGCTCCAAAGGCTCATCCCCAATCAGCAAACCCGCAAGTCCTCATACCTCTGGAGCCCGCGATGATGGACCAGGCTACACCACGCCCCCATCCGTCTCAACCTTAACCGCCCCGGGTTTATAAACTTTGCTCCCGGAAGTTTTATTAACTTTGACACACAAAAATACTATGAGGTGGTGGTGATGGAGGAGCCAATCGTTATCGGAAAGGACAAGTTCAAGATTGGGGAGGACGAGACCGCGAGGAGGGAGCTCAGGGTTGTCAAGGTCCATGACGACGTCATACAGCTCCAGGAGGAAGTCCACGGTATCATAGCCCTCGTCGGTGCGAGTTCGAGCGTCAACCTCAAGAAGGACGAGCTCAAGAACCTCATCAAGGTCGTCAAGGAGCAGTTCGGCTGGACCGACATCTGCGAGTGACCTTTCCCCTTTTAGGCCCGCCGTATCATTTATGGTGATATTAACGTTTTATAAGTATAAAACTCCCTATTCTCGTCGGGTGGTTTGCCATGGCCGTTGGAGAAAAGATAACGATTAGCGTAATCAAGGCCGACATAGGTGGCTGGCCGGGGCACTCCAGGGTGCACCCACAGCTGATAGAAACCGCGGAGGAAGTCCTTGCCAAGGCCAAGGAGGAAGGCACGATAATCGACTTCTACGTGGCCTACGCGGGCGACGACCTCCAGCTCATCATGACCCACAAGAAGGGCGTTGACAGCCCCGACGTTCACGGACTCGCCTGGAAGGCCTTCGAGGAGGCAACCAAGGTCGCCAAGGAGCTCGGCCTCTACGGCGCCGGACAGGACCTCCTCAAGGACGCCTTCAGCGGAAACGTCCGCGGAATGGGGCCCGGTGTGGCAGAGATGGAGATTACCCTCAGGAAGAGCGAGCCGATAGTGACCTTCCACATGGACAAGACCGAGCCCGGCGCGTTTAACCTGCCGATATTCAGGATGTTCGCCGACCCGTTCAACACTGCCGGTCTGGTCATTGACCCCAAGATGCACGCCGGCTTCCGCTTCGAGGTCTGGGACATCCTCAAGCACAAGCGCGTCATACTCAACACCCCTGAGGAAGTCTACGACCTTCTCGCACTCATTGGAGCTAAGAGCAGGTACGTCATCAAGCGCGTTTACCCGAAGGAGGGCCACCCGCTCCCGAAGGACGAGCCGGTAGCTGTTGTCAGCACCGAGAAGCTCTACGAGATTGCCGGCGAGTACGTTGGCAAGGACGACCCGGTCGCCATAGTCAGGGCCCAGAGCGGACTTCCGGCCCTTGGTGAGGTCCTCGAGCCCTTCGCGTTCCCGCACCTCGTCAGCGGATGGATGAGGGGCTCCCACAACGGCCCGATAATGCCCGTTCCGATGAACTACGCCAACCCGACCAGGTTCGACGGACCCCCGCGCGTCGTCGCGCTCGGCTGGCAGATAAGCCCCGAAGGAAAGCTCGTCGGCCCGGTTGACCTCTTCGACGACCCGGCCTACGACTACGCCAGGCAGAAGGCCCTCGAGATTACCGAGTACATGCGCAGGCACGGCCCGTTCGAGCCCCACAGGCTCCCGCTCGAGGACATGGAGTACACCACCCTGCCGGGCGTGCTGAAGAGGCTTGAGGAGCGCTTTGAGGACATCGAGTGATTCCCCCGATTCTCTTCCTTCTTCGATTTCCTTTCAATCTCATTCAATGCTCAGTTCTGTTCATCTTCTCCGTGCCCTCAGCGCAACAGGAAAAACTTAAATACGTTCGAACCTTAGCTAACACTTAGAGTGATACAAAGGGGTGGGACCATGAAGTTCACGGTTCTCCGGCTCAAGCTGGACGAGAGAAGGGTTGAAAGCGAGGAATACGAGAAGGATAACGTTTACGGCGTCATAGATTACGGTCTTGAGCTTCACGAGGCACTCGGGACTCATTCCATTGACCCCTATGACCCGAAGAACGTCGTCGTGATGGGAATGGGGCCGTTCTCGGGTTCGGCCCTTCCTGGAGCACACAGGCTCATGTTCTTCTTCCGCTCACCCCTCTACGGCACGCTGTTCCCCTCGGCAATGGGCGGTGCCGCCTACGCCTTCAAGAACGTTGGCGTTGACTTCGTGACCTTCGAGGGCAGGGCCGAGAAGCCAGTTGTTGTTCTCCTCTACAACGACGGCGAGAACATTAAAGTTGAGCTCCACGAGATTGAGCTCGAGAAGGTCATCGAGGTCTGGAGAGACTACAAGGGCGAGGAGGGTGTCTATGCTCTCACCCAGTACCTCATAGAGGCCTTTGGAGGGCGCTTTGACTTCGAGTACCGGATAGCGGTCGTTGGTCCAGCTTCCCTCAACACCAACTACGGTGCGATATTCTCTCAGGCCCTCAGGAAGGGCCAGCGCCTCGTCGGTAGCGAGGACTGGGCCGCAAGGGGTGGCTCTGGAAGCGTTCTGCTGAGGGCTCACAACGTTGTGGGCATAATCTTCGGCGGAAAGCCGAGGAAGAGGGAATTCCCGGGCGAGGACATCTCTAACTTCAGGACGGCGAAAGGCATAGTCGAGGGCGTCCACAAGAAGCCCTACAACGAGGTCGTAAGCGAGAAGACCACCAAGTATCGCTTCAATCCAAAGCTCAACACCGGCGGAACCTTCGGCGGAAACTATCCGGCCGAAGGGGACTTCGTTCCGATACTCAACTGGCAGATGCCCTACATTCCGAAGGAGGAGCGCATAAAAATCCACGAGAACATAATGAAGCACTACTGGGAGCCCTTCAACGAGGAAGCAATAAAGCCCAAGAACTGGACGACCTGTGGCGAACCTTGTCCTGTGGTCTGCAAGAAGTACCGCAACGGCCACCACGTCGAGTACGAGCCCTACGAGGCCAACGGACCGCTCAGCGGAAGCATAAGCCTCCGCGCCAGCGACATAAGCGTCCACGCCGTCGATGCTATGGGTTTCGACGCGATAGAGTTCGGAGGAACCGCCGCGTGGGTTCTTGAGCTTATCCACCGCGGGCTCCTCAAGCCAGAGGAGGTCGGCCTAAGCGGAAATCCGGAGTTCACGAAGGAAGCCCTAATCGAGCGTCCTGTCGAGGCGAGCGAGGTCAACGCCAGGCTCGTGGCTGAACTGGCACACCGCGTAGCCTTCGGCGAGAACGAGATAGCGAGGATAATCGGTCTCGGCAAGAGGAAGGCGAGCGTAATCTTCGACGAGCGCTTCAAGGACAGGCTCAAGTACGGCGAGAGCTTCAAGGACTACGCGGTCTTCACTCCGCTCGGCGAGGACGGCGAGATGACGCCCACGATGTACTGGGCGATAGGCAACTACATACCGCTCCCGATTCAGGGTCGCTACTGGACCTTCTACCAGTTCGGCGTCTTCCTCGAGCCGGAGGAGCTGGCGCAGAGAATAATCGCTTCAGCCCTATGGGAGTTCTGGTACGACAACGTCGGCTGGTGTCGCTTCCACAGGGGCTGGATGAAGCCGGTCTTGAAGGCGCTCTTCATGGACGCCTACGGCCAGAACATCGACATGGAGGAGCACGCGAAGAGACAGCTCAAGAGGCTCATCGAGTACGCGAGGAAGGCCGGCTACACCCCGGTCTTCTGGGACAGCATGCGTGTCATAGACCTCGTTTCGGCCGGCAGTGAGGAGTTCGGAAACGAGAAGTGGGCCGAGAAGTTCAGGCTTGACAAGGTTGGCACGGCAAAGGAGTATTTGAGCAGGGTTTTAGAGACCTACAGCGAGATTCTTGGAGTTGAGTGGAGGCTCTGACGACACCCTTTTATATTTCCCCTCTCTTCTCTTCCCGGTGGTAGAATGAGGGCTGTGGTCATAGGGTCGGGCATCGGCGGGCTCTTAACCGCTTCATTTCTCGCCAAGAACGGCTATGATGTTACCGTTCTCGAAAAGTCACCAAAAATCGGCGGACGCTTCGCGAACCTTCCGTACATGGGCTTTGGTCTCTCCACCGGTGCCTTCCACATGCTCCCCCACGGCGAGGACGGGCCATTAGCTTATCTCCTCAAGCTCCTCAACGCAAACGTTCAAATCGTCAACTCCAACCCGAAGGGCATGATTTTCTATGGGGGCAGAACGTTCCACTACCGCGAGGGCTGGAAGTACTTGAGCTTCACCGAGAAGGCCAAAGCGACGAAGTTGCTCCTCGACGTGAAGAGGAACAAACTCCCAGAGGGAGAAGAGGCCGAGATGAGCGGGCGCGAGTGGATTCGGGAGAAGATAGGCGACAACGAGTTCGTTGACCTCTTCATCAGGAGCTTCCTTGGCTGGGCCGACAGCGTCCTCGACGTCCCGGCCGGAGAGCTGGCGAGGGAAATCAAGGCCGCGCTTAAATGGGGCGGACCGGGACTTATCAGGGGCGGTTGTAGCGCCGTAACTAACGAACTCGCGAGAATCGTCGAGCGGAACGGGGGCAGGGTTCTAACGCGGAAGAGAGTTGTTGAAGTCGATGTTGAGGAGAAGAAGGCAATCACCGCCGAAGGCGAGGAGTTCCCCTATGACGTTCTCGTTTCCAACATTGGGATAAATGAGACCGTCGAGCTGATTGGGAGGGACAACTTCGACAGCGATTACCTGAAGCGCGTTGACTCGCTGAAGCCGAGCGAGGGCATTAAATACAACGTCGCCCTGAAAGGGAAGCCGAGGATAGGTAACACCGTCGTGTTTACCCTCGACACAGAGAGGATAAACGGCTACAACGAGCCCTCCTCGCTCAGTCCCGAGCTTGCCAGGGAAGGTTACACCCTGATAATGCTCCACCACGCCTTGCAGAGTAAAAACGTCAAGGCCGAGCGGAGGAAGGGCATTGAGGACATCTACAGAATCTTCCCGAACCTCGATAGCGAGGGCGAAATCCTTCTCGTTCAGACCTACCTCGACGGAAACCCCGTGAACAGGGTCGCCAGCGGTCAGGTTGTCGAGGACTTTCCGGTAAAGGATGTTTACGTCGTCGGCGATGCCTACAAGCCCCCCGGCGGGATAGAGGTTGAGGGGATAGCGCTGGGCGTGATGAGGACGCTTGAGAGACTCGGTCTCGGAAGCTTTTCGGAATGGTATTTGTGAAGGAAAGCCCTTCCGCTATTTTTCTTTACGTTTGCCAATTAAGTTCACCACTCACCGAACCTTTTTCAAATGAACACCGTTGGGGCCTAACGAACGTTTTTATGCTCGGGCACAGAATCCTTCATCCCAGGAGGTGATGCTCATGAAGAGAGTCGTCATAGCCCTTGGCGGTAATGCAATCCTCCAGCGAGGTCAAAAAGGCACTTACGAGGAGCAGATGGAGAACGTGAGAAAGACGGCCAGACAGATAGCGGATATAATCGAGAAGGGCTACGAGGTCGTTATAACACACGGAAACGGCCCGCAGGTCGGTGCTCTGCTCCTCCACATGGACGCGGGCCAGCAGGTCTACGGCATTCCAGCTCAACCGATGGACGTGGCCGGAGCAATGACGCAGGGGCAGATTGGCTACATGATACAGCAGGCCCTAATCAACGAGCTCCGCGCGCGCGGGATTGAGAGGCCAGTCGCAACGATAGTGACCCAGACGCTGGTGGATAAGAACGACCCTGCCTTCCAGAACCCGAGCAAGCCCGTCGGGCCCTTCTACGACGAGGAGACCGCCAAAAAGCTCGCGAAGGAGAAGGGCTGGGTTGTCGTTGAGGACTCCGGAAGGGGCTGGAGAAGGGTGGTGCCGAGCCCTGACCCCAAGGGGCACGTCGAGGCCCCCGTAATTCAGGACCTGGTGGAGAAGGGCTTCATAGTCATCGCGAGCGGTGGCGGTGGCGTTCCCGTTGTGGAGGAGGACGGAAGGCTGAAGGGCGTCGAGGCTGTCATAGACAAGGATTTGGCCGGGGAGAAGCTGGCGGAGGAAGTCAAGGCCGATATCTTCATGATTCTCACCGACGTCAACGGCGCGGCAATAAACTTCGGTAAGCCGGACGAGAGGTGGCTTGAGAGGGTTACCGTCGGGGAGCTGAGGAAGTACTACGAGGAAGGCCACTTCAAGAAGGGAAGCATGGGGCCGAAGGTTCTGGCGGTGATAAGGTTCGTCGAGTGGGGAGGTGAGAGGGGAATAATAGCCTCGCTCGATAAAGCAGTGGAGGCCCTCGATGGGAAGACGGGAACCCAGGTTGTAAAGGACTGAACCAAAGCCTATAAATACTCCTCCATCTTTTTCTATTAGGTGATAACATGAGCGACGCGGCAAGCGGGTTCTTTGGCTCGCTTATATGGTGGCTTTTCTTCCTGTACCTGCTCCTATGGCCTCAGATGCAGTACAGGAGCCTTCAGATAGCTAGGGCAAGAATCCTCCAACGGCTTTCCCGCAACAGGGGCTCGACGGTAATAACGATGATTCACAGGCAGGAGAGCATAGGACTCTTTGGCATACCCTTCTACCGCTTCATCAGCATGGAAGACAGCGAGGAAATCCTCAGGGCTATCAGAATGGCCCCCAAGGACAAGCCCATTGACCTGATAATCCACACGCCAGGGGGACTCGTCCTCGCGGCGACCCAGATAGCCAAGGCCCTTAAGGACCACCCTGCTGAGACCCGCGTGATAGTCCCGCACTACGCCATGAGCGGTGGAACGCTTATAGCCCTCGCGGCGGACAAGATAATAATGGACCCGCACGCGGTTCTCGGCCCGGTCGACCCACAGCTCGGCCAGTACCCGGGACCGAGCATAGTCAGGGCCGTCGAGAAGAAGGGCGTTGAAAAGGTGGACGACCAGACGCTAATCCTTGCCGACGTGGCTGAGAAGGCCATAAAGCAGGTTCGCGACTTCGTCTACCACCTCCTCAAGGACAGGTACGGCGAGGAGAAAGCGAGAGAGCTGGCACAGATACTCACCGAGGGCAGGTGGACGCACGACTACCCGATTACCTACGAGCACGCCAAAGAGCTCGGCCTCCACGTGAGCACCGACGTTCCCGAGGAAGTTTACGCCCTCATGGAGCTCTACAAGCAACCGATGAGACAGAGGGGAACGGTGGAGTTCATGCCCTACCCCCAGAAGGCCGAGAACTCGAAGTGAGTTACTTTCCTTTTACTCCTTTTCGATTTCGGCCAAAAAGTTTTTATTGGGTCTTGCATTTTTCAGTCCAGATGTTTGGAGTGAACAGAGCTGTTCTAAAAATGGGAGAGGGGTAAGAGAGATGCCAACGGTTAAAGTGGACCCAGAGGAGATTAAGAGAATCAAGAGAGAATTGGAGGCCCTTGAAAAGGAGAGAAACGAGATAAGGGCCAAACTTGATGAGCTCGAGAAGGAGCTCCAGACCTGGATTCAGAAGAGGGACGAGAAGAACAAGGAAGTCCAGCAGTTGAGGCAGAAGGGCAGGGAGTACAAGGCGAAGAGGGACGAGATAAACCAGAAGATAAAGGAGCTCAAGAAGAACAGGGAGGAAATCAACGCCAAGCTCGACCTCCTCTACCAGGAAATCCTTGAGTACAGGACGAAGAGGGACGAGTACAACCAGCTCAGAAGGCTCCGCATGCCTCCGGAGAAGATACAGGAGAGGATAGAGAAGCTCGAGTGGGAGCTCCAGACCAACCCGAACATCACCCCCGAGAGGGAGAAGCAGATAGTCGACCAGATACAGGTTCTCGCGACCGAGCTTGAGATAATCCAGCAGGCCGACAGGTTCCACAAGAAGCTCGTCGAGACGAGGAAGAAGGTTGACCAGCTCAAGAAGGCCAGGAAGGCCATAAGCCTTGAGATACAGAAGCTCGCCAACCAGAGCCAGCAGTACCACGAGCAGATGATTCAGGCCTTCAACAAGGCCGACGAGGTCAAGAAGGAGGCCGACGAGTACCACGCCAAGGTCGTCGAGCTCCGCGAGAAGGTTAGGGAGGTCAGGAGGGAGCTCCGCGCCATCGAGAAGAAGATTCGCGAGTACGACGAGAAGCACAAGGAGCTCATAGCTTACAGGCTCGTCGCAAGGATGCGCTCCAAGAAGGACGCAAGCTTCGAGAGGGCAGTTGAGGCCCTTGAGAAGTTCAAGCGCGGTGAGAAGCTCACCCTCGACGAACTGTTGCTCCTCCAGCGCTACAACCTCGTGTGATGCCCATGGAAGTCATCAAACACGAAGGTCCCGGCAGGCTTGGGTTAGTTCGCTTAGGGGATTACTCCTTCAGGACCCCCGCCTTGGCAGAGGTAGACTTCACGCTCTCCCCCTTCAACTCCTTCTTCCACCCTGACGAGCCCGGCGACTACGACTTCAACCTTGCCCCCTCAATTCCGCTTGGCTTCTACACTCCCGCTGAAGTTATCGAGAAGGCCCTTGGAAGGCTCTGGAGCGTTAATTATGAAGGCTTCAACGCCTTCTATTTGCCAGCCCTGAGGAGAACCGAGTACCTCGAGGAGTTCTTCAAAATAATCGAGCGCCACAACTTCGATGCCGTCTACCTCGGCAACTCCAAAATCCTCGTCAAGGAGTACCGCTACTTCGTTAAAATCCTCCGCGCGCTCCGCGAGAGGTTCCCCAACCTGATGATTATAGCGGATTTGGAGCCGTTCTTCTATCCGTTAGCAGTTTACCTGGGTGTTGACGCCTTTGACACGCGCTCGCTCAAGCTCTACGACTTCGAGGGCAAGGGCTTCACCCAGTACAGCCCGTTCCTCTGGGGCAAGGAACCCAACTCCCTCGACTTCGCGAGAGAGACGATACTCCTTGTGAGAAAGGCCCTTGAGAACGGTAAGCTCCGCTACCTCGTGGAGAACCTGTTCTACACCCAGTACCACGCGGGAATTCTCCGCATAGCGGATTTGGAGCACGCCGATTACCTTGAGAAGTACACGCCGATTCAGAAGGAGACGGTCTATTTCATCAGCGACGCCTCGATTAGGAGGCCCGAGGTCAAGCGCTGGCACTCCCGCGTCCTCGAGCGCTTCACTCCTCCGAAGAACACCGAGCTGGTTCTTCTCTTCCCATGCTCGGCCAAGAAGCCCTACTCCTTCTCCCGCTCGCACACCCTCTACAGGCGCGCCGTGAAGGAAGCTTTAGGCTCAGGAACGGCCAGGGTTCACGAGCTAATCCTCACTTCACCCTTCGGCGTCGTTCCGAGGGAGTGGGAGTGGCTGGCAAAGTACGACATAGTCGTCACCGGCCACTGGAGCGAGGAGGAGATTAAGCCGGCCGCCGAACTCCTCGCGAAGACCCTCGAGAAGTACCCGAAGGACGTTCCGATAGTAGCGCACCTCGACGAGGCCTACGTCGAGATAGCGAGGCTCGCGGGAGAGCTCTCGGGTAGGGAGATAATATTCACCCGTGTCGAGGGTGGAACGACGAGCAGGGAAAGCCTGAAGTCCCTCACCGAGACCCTGAGGGAGTTCCACCTTGAGGGGACGAAGGAGGACAGGACCTACCGCTATTTCGAGAACATAAGGAAGGTCTTCGACTTCTACTTTGGCGCTGGAGCAGGAGAGGCCGTCCTTCCCGATAACGGCCACGTTAAAGGCTCTAAAATGCTCCGCCTCTTCGTTGAGAACCAGCAGACGGGAACCTTTAGAGAAGGTGTCATAAGCGTCACGCCCTTTGGAATGCAGAGGATTTACGACTCCCTCAAAGCCTATTGGGTGAAGATTGACTTCGACCTGCGCGGTGACGTCTTCGCGGTCGGCGTGAACGAGGCCGACGAGAGGATTCGCCCCGACGACATAGTCGGCGTCGTGAGGGACGAGAAGGTCGTCGGCGTCGGCAAGGCCGTTCTCGCTGGAGAGGAGATGATTAGGGCAAAGAAGGGCGTTGCCGTCAAGGTGAGGAAGCGGGCATAACTTCTTCAAGTCTTTTCACGGGAGAGTAGAAGCCTGTTTCAATCATTTTCTCCAGCAACTCATTGCCTTCTTCCAACGTCAGAATGCCTTTCTTGACTCCAAGCACGAGAACTCCTATCGTCCCCGACACTTTGACCCCAAGCAGTCTCGCCTTCTTTCGCGCGTCGTAGTCATCGCTGAGCAAAATTAACCCCCTGTGTTTTGCGACAGCTATGCAAGATGATTCTCCCTTTCCCAGCTTCGCGCGAAGGAGCTGGTATAATCTTTCTTCCTCAGGAGTGAGCTCTGCGATATGTAGGGTGATTTCAACTGGAGGATACCTGCCTCGCTTAACTCCCACCATAAATTCCTCAACAACGTGGGGAGTTGTTAGCGCTGTTTCACTGAGAATTTTCCCAAGAACGTCCATCGAATTCGTCTTTGCAAAATTGGACAACACCGTTGTGTCCACTACAAACACGTTATAACCTCCACCTCTGAGAGAACGTCTTCTCTGTCGGGAGTTCTGATGGGGATTCCCCGTTTTTTAAACTCCTCCATAAGCTCCTCCCTCGTTACCCCGAGGACCTCTGCGGCTTTTCCGAGGCTTATGATTTCATCAAGATACGCTGAGATTACTATTTCCTTTAAGAGGTCGGGGTCCTTCTTTATAAGGCGGAGGGCTTTCTCTGGCATTAACTCCGCCACTTTTTCAAACTCTTTAACAATCCACAGGTCCTCCATTCTCCCACCGATGTAGTTTGACATCGAGGATAACTTAAGCCTTGCGCAAGAGCTAAAAGTCCCGGGTTGAATCTACGTCCATGCCCAAGTACTTCCGCAAAGGCGTCAAGAGGGAGCACCACTTCCTCAAGGGCCTTGAGAAACCGCTCGAGGAGATAGCCTCGATTCCCGGCGTCAAGAAGGTAATCCCGGGCAGGATTTACGCAAGCGATTCCCGGGGATTTGAGATTAAGGTGACGCGGGAAACGCAGACCGGCCTTAAGCTCGTCGCCAAGAGCGATGGAAGTGTTCAGGAGGTGTTTCTCGTCGTTGACAAGGCCGACCGGGCCAGGGTCCGCGAAGAAATAATCCTTCTCTCAGAGGATTGGACGAAATAATTTTAAACCCACACTTTAACTATGTCTGATGGTGAAACTTGAATTTAAAATTCAGTTATCCCCTTACGATATCACCGCGGTTCTCATTGCATCAGTTTATTCGCTCGTTATGGTTCGTTTAAGTTTCCTGAAGTTCGAGTACTTCAAATACACGAGCCTTGACCTCGGAATCTTCACCCAGTCCCTATCGAGTTTCCTCACCGGGAGACCCCTTTTCAACACCGTCGAGTGGCAACTCTACGGTGTCACCAATCACTTTGGCGTTCACTTCCAGCCGATTCTCCTGCTCCTCGTTCCCGTTTTCAAACTCTTTCCGTCCACGAAGACCCTCCTGGCAATTCAGAGCCTTGCCCTTGGTTTTTCAGTCCTAATCGCCTACCTGCTTGCCAAAAAGGTCCTGAATAAGAGAACGGCGATTGCGCTGACGGCGCTCTACGCCTTCAACTCGTCTCTCATTGGAATAAATCTCTTCGAGTTCCACCCCGTATCTCTGGCCGTTCCGCTCTTTCTCCTCGCCGTTTACTTCCTCATCGACGGGAACGTCATCGGCTTCTACGCCACGACGGCTCTGATACTATTGACCAAGGAGGACGCGTTCATCGGTGTTTTATCGCTCTCGCTGTGGTGGGCCCTCCGCCACGGCTTTTCCGTCGAAAACCTCCGGAAAAACCTCCGCTTTGTATTCCTTGCGGGGCTGGCGGTCATCTACGGCCTCATCGTCATCAAACTCGTTATCCCTCACTTCGGAAACGGCTACCTATACGGTCACCTGTACAGGCACTTTCACCTGACCGGAAAGAAGCTCGCCTACTTCCTCCTCTTCAACCTGAGTTTTGGCCTTCTCCCGCTCTTCCTTCCCCGGAACTGGGTTCTCCTGACTCTTCCGTGGCTTGAGAACCTCTTAGCTTCAAGACCGAGCCAGTACACCTTCGGCTTCCATTACCCGTACATGCTCCTTCCACTCTCGTTCGTTGGCGCGGTATTCGCCCTGAAGGAGCTCGAACTGAGAAAGGTCCTTCCCGTTCTGCTCGCCGTTGGTCTTCTAGCTTCCTGGGCTACGATGCCCATTGCAAGGGAAATCCCTGAGGAACCGCTTTCAATCGTCCACTATTCCGTTCTTGAACCCATGCCGGGTTATAAAACCGCCTGGACAGTTGTTGATGCACTCTTGAAGACCAATCTCTCGGTTTACACCCAGCCGGCTTTTTATCCGGCCCTGGCGGTTAAGGAAAACGTCTACGTCTATCCCGCGGGGATTAAGCCGGATTTGGTGTTCGTGGACGTGAGGACGTATCACGGAAGGCTCTACCTGAAGAGACTGAGGGAGATGGTCGGTGGGAGGTACGTGCTCGTTTACTCAAAGAATGGAATTGAGGTTTATGAGATGGCGGGTTTAAAGCTCCCTCTTCCCCTCGAAGAACTTGATTAGTTCCTCGTCGCTTATTTCCCCGTCCGCCTCGATGTAGCCGAGCTCCCTCTTCTGCAACTCAATGAGGCCCGGCGTGAGCAAAAGCCTCCCGTCCAGCTTCGGAACAGCGTAGTGGAGCGTTATCTCGCTGAACTCGTCGAGCCTTATCGTCGGGTTCTCCTCGTACTCAATCTCCTCAAGCCTTTTGCCGTCCGCGATTAGCCTGGCCACTATGCTTGCCCCGTCAATCGAGAACTGGGGCTTTCCGATGTGCCTGACCTTAACGCCTTCCATCTTCGACGTTATGAACTCCCTGGTTCTTCCCCTTGGAACGGCATCGCCGAGGATTCCGCCGACGACTATTATTGTGTCCTCCTCGATGTCTTCTGGCTTCAGCTCTTCCTCCGCCTGAAGGTCGAGGACTATGATTTTTGAGCGGTCAAAGGGGAACTTCGTGACACTTTCACCTATGACGCTCCCGAGCTTCGCGAGTTTCTCCCTCTCCTCGGGCAGAACGTTGGTGAAAATCAGCTTATCCTTCCACCACTTGGCCACGTGCCTGTATTCAAGCCAGAGCCAGTCGCTTATCTCCTCGAGGTGCTCTATGACGAGGTACGGCATGCTCTCTCACCGCCCGGCTTTGAGTTCAACTTTTTAAAAGCTCTTCCCAAGTTAGACCATGTCGTTCAGGGAGAAGTATTCCCGCATAGCGAGACACTACGAGACCCTTGAGAAACCCCTCGACAGGTTTTTCTGTCCGCTAAGGAAGAGGGCGGTTTCCTTTGTGGCGGGGAGAACCCTTGAGGTCGGCGTTGGCGTCGGGAAAACGTTGCGCTATTATCCAAAAGACGTTGAGCTCTGTGGAATAGATGCCGTTCCCGAGGCCCTTGAAATTGCCCGGGAGAAAGCCAGAAAGCTTAACCTGAATGCCTGTTTTGAGGTTGCCGACGTTGAGAAACTTCCCTTCCCGGACAACAGTTTTGACACCGTTCTGAGCTCCTTCGTCTTCTGCACCGTTCCGAGCCCGGAGAAGGGAATGAAGGAAATCCTCCGCGTTTTAAAGCCAGGTGGAAGGGCGGTTTTCCTCGAGCACACGAAGAGCGACTCGGTTCTGCTCAACTACCTGTTTCTCCTTCCCCTGAAGTTGCCGTTGAGGTTACTCCTCGATGACGACCCTCTCAGGGAGACGCATAAACTGGTCTCGAAGCACTTTGAAATCGAGCGCGAGGAGCGCTATTACCGCGGAATCGTCCGTTTAATCGTCGCGCGGAAGCCTGCTGAGAGTAAAACTTTTAAAGCTCCCTCCCCTTAAGAATAACGGGCGTGCGGTGGTAGTCTAGCCTGGTCCAGGACACCGGCCTCCCAAGCCGGTAACCCGGGTTCAAATCCCGGCCACCGCACCACACAAACTTCGCCTGCGCGAAGTTTGACCAAGGTTCGTGATTCTCCTCTAAGAATGCAATTCTAAGGAGTTTGCGCTTTCAAACGGCCATTTTCTTGAGAGAATTCCCTTTAAGAAGGCCCTCATAATGGGAGGTTCTCTAAAAAGCACTCCTCCGGAGCGCGGGAAAATGTAACCCGCGTGAGAAAGCTTCCAAAATCGAGGAATTCGCATTCTACAAGAGCCCATTAAAAGCGCAAACACTCATAATAGAGCACTTGTTAAAAGAACCACAAACTTTTGGTCAAGCTTTTTCCAAAAGCTTGCTTGATGAGTGTTTCGCTCTAAGGAGGCGCCTTTTGGACGCTAGTGTCAAACTCGCACTGAGTTCTTCAATTAGAGAGTGCACGACTGACTTTTTGCTTCTCTGGGGAGAAAGGGCGCTCTTTTTGCCAGCCTTTCTTAAAGGCTGTTGGCCAAGCTTTCTCAAAGCTTGTTTGCCGACCTTGTCAGAGGCCGAGCAAAAAAACTTTTAACCTTCTATGTTCTGTTAAGCTTTGGTGTTTACAATGAAGAGCTTTTTGACCGAACAGCAGATTAAGATTCTCCGTCTCCGCGCGAGAGGCCTTAAACAGAGCGAGATTGCCGAGCTCCTCGGCACGAGCAGGGCCAACGTTAGTATACTGGAGAGAAGGGCCCTGGAAAAGGTTGAAAAGGCTAGGAACACCCTTCTTCTCTGGGAGCAGATTAACTCAAAGGTCAGCGTTGAGGTGAAGCGGGGCGACGACATATTCGAGGTTCCGGACAGGCTCTTCAGGAAGGCCGACGAGCTCGGGGTTAAGGTGCCATACAGCACGGCGGAGATAATAGCATTTCTCGTCGAGCACGCCCCCGTTGAGGACAGGCTGGCGAAGAGGGACTTCACTCTCTTCCTCGACGCCAACGACAGGCTTCGCGTCAGCGAGTGCATCTTAGATGACTTTGATGAGATACGGAAGAAGGATGGCGGTAAAGACCCCGTTCAGGGCCATGGCTAACCCGCTCACGGCTCCGGCCAGTTCATCCTCGGTTATTATCCTCGCCGTTCCAAGGCCGTGTGAGGAAACCCCCGTTGCCAGACCCCTCGCTATTCTGTCCCTAATTCCGAAGAGGTCCAATAACTCTGGCGCGAAAGCGTTGCCGAGCAGTCCGGTCGTTATCACCAGAACCGCCGTCAGCGATGGGATTCCACCTATCTTCGCGCTCACGCCTATGGCTATGGCAGTCGTCACGCTTTTGGGGGCTATGCTCCGAAGGACGGTTTCGCTCGCGCCGAGTACCTGGGCCGTCCAGTAGGCGCTCAGTATTGCGGTGGTGCCACCAATTAGAATTCCCAGCGAGATTTCTTTTGCGTACCTGGCTATAAGCGCCCTGTTCTTGTAGACCGGGATTGCCAGGCTCACGACGGCAGGCCCGAGCAGGAACTTGAGGAAGACCGCGCTTTCCATGTACGATTCGTAGGAAACGTTTCCAAGCTTGAGGATTACTGCGATTGTGATTATCGAGAGCAGGACCGGGTTCGTGTAGAACGCCTTTCTCCTCGCGTGGAGCTCCGAGAAGACGTAGAACACCGCGAGCGTCAGGGCTATTCCGTAGGGGTTCATCTCCGAACGACCTCCACGGTTTTTGCGGTCACGAAGAGCGTAACGATGAAGCTGAGAACCAGAGCGACCGATATCGGAACGAGCTGGGCCTTTATCAGGCCGAGGTAGGTGACTATCCCGACTCCCGGCGGGATGAAGAGGACGCTCATGTTCTTCACGAAGAGCTCGGCCTCGTTTTCAACCCATTCGAGCTTCACGGCACCGCTCAGAAGCGCCGAGAGCAGGAACAGCATCCCGAGAACGCTACCCGGGACAGGAAGGTTAAGGCCAGAACTGACCATCTCGCCGAGCGCGTAGAAACCGAATATTATCGCCAGTCCTCGATATGGCTTCATGGTTTAAGGGTGCGCACTTCCCCAAAAAGACCTTTCGGAAGGGGTCTGGAGAAAGGGAAAATATGGAGAAGCCGTCAGAGTTTAAATTTGCTGATGATGTTTCTGAGCTGTTCAACGATGTTTTTGAGGTCTTTCGCAGCCCTTTCGAGTTCTTCCGTTGCCGCAGTCTGCTCCTCCACGGCAGAACTAACCTCCTCCGCACTGGCGGTCGTTTCCTCAGCACTCGCAGCCAAATTCTCCAAAGCACGCAACGCCTTATCAACCTCCTCCTGCGTCCTGAGGACCTGTTCTTTCACTTCGCCCATTCTGCCACTGGCCTCCTGGAGGAGGTCTGCAATGTTTGTGAGGTAAGTAACGGTCTCCCTGAGGGTCTCGGCACTCTCACCTACAACTCTGACACCTTTCTCGGTTCTCTCCGCAGCGTCCCGAATTTCACTCGTAATCTGGTCGATGATGTTCTTGATGTTGTCAGCGGCCTGCTTGCTCTCTTCAGCAAGCTTCCTAATCTCCTGGGCAACTACCGCAAAGCCCCTGCCTGCCTCTCCAGCCCTTGCCGCCTCAATAGCCGCGTTGAGGGCAAGTAAGTTAGTCTGCTCAGCAATGTTCGTAATCACATCCGTAATCTCCTCAATACTCCTGCTCATCTCCGCTATCTTGCTGACGGCGCCTTCAATGTCGTTCATCATCTCCTGTATGCTCTCTATCTGCTGGGCTGAGATTTCACCCTTCTCCCTGCCCTCCGTGGCGATGTTGACGACTTCGTTAACCGCCCCCTCAAACTCTTCTATGGCCCTGACGCTTTCGGCGCTGGTTTCTGCAACGAAGCGCATTCCCTCGGTTATCTCGTTGATGCTCTCCTGCTGTCTCTGCGCCTCGATGCTGACCTGCTGGACGGCTTCGTTAACCTGATTAATCGCATCGGTAACATCACTCGATATCTGTGCCAGAATGTTTGCCTTCTTTTCGAGTTCGTCGGTGACCGCCACTATTTCCCCTATCAAGCCCTTGAGCTTGTGGGTGGTATCGCGGAGGTCCTCAAGGATTTCCTTGAGTTCACCCTTGGCCTCCATGCTAAGGCCGTTGCTTAAATCACCCTCTGCGAGACGTTCGAGTTTTGTTGCTATTGCGTTCAGCGTTCCCACGAGGTCTTTTCCTACCGCCTCAAAGGCCTTGATAAGCGCGCCAATCTCGTCGTCCTCCAGATAGCGAATCTGCTTGAGCTTCCTGTTTACCTCACTCAGCCGGCCTTCGGCAAGGGCCTGGGCAACGTCCCTGAGCTTCTCGAGCGGTTTGAGGGTGTCGTTGAGAATCTTGTAGGCCACGAGTATCATGACCAATCCCACCGCGGCGGCGAGCAGTGAGCCGAGCATTGAATCCCTGATGGCGTTGTCAAGGGTCGTGGTAATCTGTGCCGTTATCTTCTCGGTGCTCTGCTTGAGAACGGCCTCGATGGAGTTGGTGAGCGGGTCCGTTAGCTCGTGGAGGGGAACAATGGCCAGCACTATCCATCCGGTCGTTTTCATCCTCTGGTAGCCTGCGACCTTGATAACTCCCTGGAACTCGTAGACAACCCACCCGGAGTCGTTTCCGGACTTGAGGATGTTTGCCAGGGGCTTCAGGGAATCAACGTCGTTGATGTTCAACTTCTGGACAAGGCTCTCGTTAGGATGGACTATGACGGTTCCCTGCTGGTTGATTATCGCTATGTAACCGCTCTGGCCAATCTTTATCTCCTTGGCCTGCTCGATGAGCGTGGATACAAAAACGTCAACGCCTATGACTCCTACGAGCTTTCCGTTAACGTAAACGGGCTCGGAATACGTGACAATCCACTTCCCCGTTGAGGCGTCCTTGTAGGGTTCAGTCCAGACGGGACCGTTCTTCGCCACCGCTTCCTGGTACCAGGGCCTCTTCCTCGGGTCGTATCCCTCTGGGAGCTGGACGACTGGATATATGAACATGTCTCCAGTGGCCGAGCCGAAGTAGACGTTGGCGACGTTGGGGTCAAGCTCTTTGATAGCTTTGAACCTGTTCAGCAGGAACTCCCTGAACTCGGGACTGCCGTAAGGGTACTCGGAGTAGGCCACCTGAACCGCCTGGGTGGCAACGGTTCCCATTATCTTCATCTTCTCGAAGTAGTCATCGAAGAGTTTCGCTCCGAGCTTTGCGGCGCCAACTGAGATGGTGCCCGCCTCTTCCTCGATGGGCTTTTGAATGCCCTGGTCCATCATCTTGGGCAATTGGTCGTTGAGCTGGTCGTTCAGGACCGTGTGAATCTGCCCCTTCATCTTCATCGTTGAGTACCCAACAATCGTTGCCCCAAGGAGGAGCGTGACAAGAACCGCTGCTACCATAGTTAGGAGTATCTTTTTGCGGAATTGCATCTCGCCCACCCCCTAACCTCAGCTACAGCTGGGAAAGTTACGGCGTTAAAAGTTAAATCGGTTTTGTGTAGGAGGTTATGTAGGCTATTACGTTTCGGAGAAAATTAAGAATGGAAAAATCGGCCGTTTGGTTCCTGGGAGAAAATGTTACGCGACGATTATCATGGAGTAAAAGAGAACGAATGGAAAAGGCAGTTAGACCCTTCCGAGTATGTTGTTCCAGGAGTAGCTGGACTCTATGAGCTCTTCGACGGTCAGCTTCCTTTCCCCGCGGACCCTGGCGTTGAGGTCCTTAAGTGACTCGAGGATTTCGTCCCGTGAAAGGGCCTCCTCATCGAAGACCACGAAGCCCCTGCCGGTGTAGCTGTTGAGGAAGGCCCGCCATACCTCAGCCTTCGTCAGGAGCTCGTACTGCTTGGCCGTTGCGAGTTCCCAGTTCCCCTTATCGAACTCAAGCTCAAGCCTGGTGAGCTTCTTATCGGGATTGACGACCATTTAATCACCCCCTCAGTTCCTCAGCCCGAAGTAGTCCTCTATGTCGATGTACGTCTTCCTGTAAACCTCGCTCTTCTTCATCTTCTCGACGAACTCCTTGGTTCTCCTATACTTGTCGCTCCAGTAGTCCCAGTCGGGGTGAAGGGCTTTCCACTCGTCCCAGGTGTAGCTGAACTGGGCCTGCACCTTGTCGCGGTAGAGCTCTGGAATCACGTTGAAGGTACAGAAGGGCACGACCCTTCCGTCGGGCAGGGCGTAGTGGATGACACAGCGTTCAACCCTCTCCACGTCGTAGTTGTACTCGTCCATGAAGTGCATCATACCGAGGAACAGGGCGTTTTCGTGGAACTTTCCGAGGGCGTCGTAGTTGCCGTGGACGAAAGCGTTCTTTATGAGGTCGAGCACCTTGAGACCCTTCGGGGCGTACTTGTCGTCGTAGAACGAGCGGAACTTGAGGAATATCTCGGTTCCAAGCTTGAGCTTCTGGAGCTTGCCGAGCTTCTTCCACTTCTCTATCTCCTCCGCCTTCTCCTCGAGGTACTCGACGAAGCCCTCAACGTCGAGGAACTTGCTTATCGGAACGACGCGCTTGTTCTCGCGGTCGAGGAAGATGTACGTCGCGGCACCACAGCAGTAGTGGCTCGTCATGTAGTAGCGCGAACCGGAGAACGCCTCGAAGAACCTCGCTATGTGCCCTGCTATCGGAATCGGGTACCAGTCGTCCATCTCGATTACGCCGTTGGTCTGTTCCTCTATGCGCTTTATCGCTCCCGGAATCGTTATCCTGAACCTCTGGCGCTCCTTCTTGGGAACCCTTCCGACGAGGGAAATCGGCTGGAAGTTAACACCCCTCACTATGTCGAGGTGGTTGAGACCGAAGTTGATTATGGCCCCAAGCTCGTGGTCGTTGACGTTCCTAATCGTTGTCGGCACGAGGACTATTCCCGGCCCTCCAGCCTTCCTCACGTTCTCGAAGATGAGCGGAATCTCCCAATGGTTCTTCCAGTTGGTCTGGGGCGTCATTCCATCGTAGCTCAGGTAGAGGGTGTTGGTTCCCGCCTGGCGTATTTTCTTCACGAGTTCGGGCTCGAAGGCGAGCTTTATTCCGTCGGTGTTGAGCTGGACGTGGTCGTAACCTTCTTCCTTCGCAATCTTGATAATCTCGATGAGGTCGTCGCGGAGGGTCGGCTCACCGCCGGTGAACTGGACGGCGTTCGCTCCAACAGGATACTGCTTCTTGGCGTTGCGGAGCATCATTCTAATCTGCTCGAGAGTCGGCTCGTAAATCGGCTGGCCCTCCTTGGCGTAGAAGAAGCAGTACCAGCACGACAGGTTGCACCGGTTTGTTAGAACGATGTTGAGCAGGTTCGTATGGGAGCGATGCCTGGCGCACATACCACAATCAAAGGGACAGTTAACACCGGAGTTCTCAACGTTGACGCTCTTGAGCTTGAAGTCGTACTTCCAGCGCTGGAAGCGGTAGTACTGCTCAACGCTCTCGTAGTAGAGGTCGGTTATCATTCCCTCGGGACAGCGCTTGGTTATCCACACCCTGCCGTCCTTCTCCCACACAAGGGCTGGAACCACACGTCTCGTCTCAGGGCAGAGAGAATACGTCCTATGGGGCAACGGGCCACCATAAACCCTGCTCGCGGTTTTGAGCATCTCCTCAAACTCTTCCTCGCTTATTTCAGGGAACTCGACTATATCCCTGAGCCTTCTGGTGAGCTGTTCAAACTCTTTTTCACCGCTCGGTACCTCACCGATGTTCTCGGCCATCTTTCATCACCGCTACCCCTAATCCAACGGGGAGGTATAAAAGCTTTTGCGTAAATATGAAGATTTTCCTTCATAGGTATGACCCAGATGTGGGAAATCGGGCTAAGGTTAAAAGCCCTTCCGATGAAGCCAGTGGGGTGGTAGAATGCCGGCTCGAGAGATGAGGATGGAAATGTTCGTGAGGGCCCTCCTCAGAAGGGACTTCAGCAGGGCCAAGGGTCACATGGAGAAGTTAATGAAGATAGCGGGCAACGATGAGTGGGGCAGGGGCTATTCAAAGGCCGTTGAGGGGATAATGAACGCCCTCAAGGACAACGACGCAGATTCGCTCGTTGTTCAGCTGATATCGGCCAACGACAGGGAGAGGGCCGAGGAGTTGCTTGAGAACTACTCGAAGCTTGCAAACCAGGACTTCCGTGACGACTATGAGAGAGGCTTTTACACGGCCTGGAGCGAGTTCCTGAAGGCATTCCTCAGTCAGAAAACGCTGACGTGATGCCTATGGGAAAGGAAGAGCTCATGAGAAAGCTCGAAGAGAAAATCAGGAACTGTCAGAAGTGCCCCCTTGGCCAGCTCAGGACGAACGCCGTTCCCGGCTCTGGAAGCTACGACGCCAAAGTTATGTTCGTCGGTGAGGCGCCGGGCTACTGGGAAGACCAGAAAGGGCTACCTTTCGTGGGCAGGGCAGGAAAGGTCCTTGACGAACTCCTCGCAGGGATAGGCCTGAGCAGGGACGAGGTTTACATCACCAACATTGTCAAATGTCGCCCACCGGAAAACCGCGACCCGACGGAGGAGGAGATTAAAGCCTGTGCCCCTTACCTCGACAGGCAGATTGACATAATAATGCCGAAGGTCATAGTCCCCCTCGGCAGGCACTCGATGCGCTACATACTGGAGAAGTTCGGGTTCAAACCCGAGCCGATAAGCAAAATTCACGGAAAAACCTTCGAAGCGAG
Organism: Thermococcus sp. 21S9; assembly: GCF_012027635.1. Lineage (NCBI taxonomy): Archaea > Methanobacteriati > Methanobacteriota > Thermococci > Thermococcales > Thermococcaceae > Thermococcus > Thermococcus sp. 21S9. Next base: position 539,775 of record NZ_SNUS01000001.1, on the reverse strand, counting down.
GACCATCTTCGGGAAGATAATCATAATGCCCATGTATCATCCGGCCGCGGCACTGTACCGGCCTCCAATCCGGGAGGAGCTTGAGAAGGACTTCGTCAAACTGGCGAAAATACTCGAGGAAATTGTCTGAGGTCCCCTTCACGTTTCTGCAAATTTTACGGTTGCAAATGTTACGATTTTTGGTTTTATCCATATTGCACGTCCCGTGCTGGAACACTTTTGGGAAAGGTTTTTATTGGTTCAATGCTCTATAATATACTTAGGTATCCCTACATGCACGTTAGAGCTTTGGACTGGCTACCAACGTTCGCGGATTTTTGAGGGTACTTCGGTGGAATTCCAACAATTGACAAAAAAGTTCGAGAAAGACTTATATATATCGAAGAAACTTCGGGGTTGAATTTCCGGAGGTGAAAAATCGTGACGGACTTTGGAGTGTTGTCCCTGCTTCCACCGCTGGTTGCGATTGTTCTGGCAATATGGACGAAGAGGGTTATTCTCGCACTGTTCGCAGGTGTATGGATTGGAGGAGTCATGGCCTCGGGATGGAACCCAATAGCGGGAACAACTCAGACCCTGGACTGGATTGTTGGAAACGCCACCGACGATTGGAACGTTAAGATACTGCTATTCGACTTCCTGATTGGTGCGGGCGTTGGGCTGATATACAAGTCCGGCGGTGCTTTTGCCGTTGGACGCGCCCTGGCGAGTAAGGTAAGGACGAGCAGGGGAGCTTCGGTCATGGGCTGGCTCCTTGGCGTGCTGATATTCTTCGACGACTACACCAACACCATCATCGTCGGAAACACCATGAGGCCCATAACCGACAGGACGCGCGTTTCCAGGGAGATGCTGGCGTACATAGACGACTCAACAGCCGCGCCGGTCGCGGGAATAGCGGTCGTCTCAACGTGGATTGGTTACGAGGTCGGCCTCATAGGGGACTCTTTCAACAAGCTCAACGTTGATTTGACCTCGGTCGGAGGAGCTTACGGCGCATGGATGCACAGCGTTCCCTTCAGGTTCTACTCGATTCTGGCGATAATCCTCGTGTTCCTCGTGGCCTTCTTCCACAGGCACTACGGTGCCATGCTCAAGGCCGAAATGCGCGCCAGGACCACCGGGAAGGTTCTCCGCGACGGTGCAAAGCCGTTGATGACAACCGAGGTTGACCTTGGACAGCCCAAGGAGGGCGGAAGCGTACACATTTTCATATGGCCGATACTCACGCTGATATTCGTTACCCTGTACGGAATGTGGTACACCGGAGGAGGAAGCGAGGCCTACACCGAAGGCGGGCTCATGAACGTCCTTGGAAACTCCGATTCAGCCCTCGCACTGCTCTGGGGCAGTTTCTCAATGGTCGTCGTCGCGTTCGCCCTCGTCCTCGCGACTAGGCAGATGACGATTGAAGAAGCTGAGGACGCCATAATCCGCGGTATGAAGCAGATGGTCATAGCCAACACGATACTGCTCCTCGCCTGGAGTATCAAGAGCGCCACCGACGCCGTCGGAACCGCGCCGTACATCGTTGACCTGGCCAAGAGCGCCGGAGTCAGCGGAGGCTGGGTTCCGCTGATAGTGTTCCTCATCTCGATGTTCATTTCCTTCACAACGGGAACCAGCTGGGGAACCTTCAGCATAATGCTCCCGATAGCGATACCCCTCGCCTATGGAGTCACCGGAAACGTCGGTCCGGAGGTCTTCGCCAGCATCGGTGCCGTCTTTGCCGGTGGTATCTTCGGCGACCACTGCTCCCCGATAAGCGATACAACAATCATGAGTTCGATGTTCAGCGGTTCCGACCACATAGACCACGTTACGACCCAGATACCCTACGCCGTAACCGCTTCCAGCGTCGGCCTCGTGCTCTACGTGCTCTTCGGCCTTGGCCTCAGGAACGCCCTCATCCTGCTTGGCATAGGCTTCGTACTGCTCATAATAGCCTGGTACGTCCTCAGCGAGTGGTACGGCAAGAAGTACGGCGTTCCGCACGGCAAAGTCCCAATATACGTGGTCGAAGAGTGACTCTTTCTTTCTTTGCCCCTTCTAAACCCTTTTAAAAGCCCGGCTCAACTCCTTCTGGAGGTGTCGTGATGCTCATCAGGGCATTCGTTCCCGCCCACATAACGGCTTTCTTCGTCCCCGTCTTTCACGAGGACCCGCTCAAGGCTGGCTCCCTCGGCGCTGGAATCAACCTTGACAAGGGAACAAACGTCCTCGCGAGCATAGAGACCGGAACGCTGGAGAGACATATCCACATCGCCTTTAACGGCGAGCCCGTGAAGAGGGAAGATGCGGTAATCAGCTACTCCGTCGCCGAAAGGCTCGTTCCTTCCGATTTCCTCGGCGAGGTCGAGATATGGCAGTACTTCGACTTCCCCAACGGCCACGGCTTCGGCAACAGCGCCGGCGGTGCCCTCGGCACGGCTTTAGCGCTGAGCTACGCCTTCGGGGGAACGTGGCTTAAGGCATCTCAGATAGCGCATGAAGCCGAGGTGACCCACAGGGGAGGTCTCGGCGACGTCATTGCCCAGCTCGCCGGGGGAATTGAAGTCCGCCTTAGAGCCGGCGGGCCGGGAATCGGCGTCGTTGACAACCTCTTCTTCGAGGACTACCGCGTTCTTGTAGTTCCCCTCGGGAAGCTCTCGACTAAAGAGGTTCTCGACGGCGACATGGTGAGGGCGATAGAAATCGAGGGAAGGAAGGCTCTGGAGGAACTCCTGAAGGAGCCAACGCCCGAGAGGCTCATGGTCTTGGCGAGGGCTTTCGCCGAGAGGACGGGTCTGCTCACCGGCGAGCTCCTTGAACTGGCGGGGGAGCTCGACAGGGTCCTGAAGAACCCGAGCTCAATGATAATGCTCGGGAAGGGCCTCTTTGCGCTCGTTCAGGAGAAGGAGCTTGAAAACGCGAAGGCCCTTCTGGCTGACCTTGATGTTCCGTACGACGTTGCCGAAATCCACGAGGGGAAGCCGAAGGTCGGGAGGTGGGTGGGCTAACCTTTTATCCCCCTCGCCGTATTGGTTTCGGTGGTGAGAGTGGGTGACATGAGGTACTCCGAGCTGGCCGAACTCTACCGGAGGCTGGAGAAGACCACGCTCAAAACGCTCAAGACCAAATTCGTCGCGGACTTCCTCAAGAAAACGCCCGATGATTTGCTCGAGATAGTTCCCTACCTGATTCTCGGCAAGGTCTTCCCCGATTGGGACGAACGCGAGCTTGGCGTCGGGGAAAAACTTCTCATAAGGGCCGTTTCGATGGCAACCGGCGTCCCCGAGAAGGAAATCGAGAACTCGATTAAGGACACCGGAGATTTAGGCGAGAGCGTGGCCTTGGCCCTCAAGAAGAGGAAGCAGAAGAGCTTCTTCAGCCAGCCCCTCACGATAAAGCGCGTCTACAGCACCTTTGTCAAGGTCGCCGAGGCGAGCGGAGAGGGAAGCCAGGACAGGAAGATGAAGTACCTGGCCAACCTCTTCATGGACGCGACGCCCGAGGAGGGGAAGTACCTGGCAAGAACCGTCCTCGGGACGATGAGAACCGGCGTCGCCGAGGGAATCCTGCGCGATGCCATAGCAGAAGCTTTCAAGGTGAAGCCAGAGCTCGTCGAGAGGGCCTACATGCTCACGAGCGACTTCGGCTACGTGACTAAAATAGCGAAGCTCGAGGGGAACGAGGGGCTCTCAAAGGTCAGCATACAGATTGGGAAGCCGATAAGGCCGATGCTCGCCCAAAACGCCACCAGCGTCAAGGAAGCCCTGATAGAGATGGGCGGTGAAGCGGCCTTCGAGATTAAGTACGACGGGGCGAGAGTTCAGATCCATCGCGACGGGGATAAGGTGATAATCTACTCGAGGAGGCTTGAGAACGTCACACGCTCGATTCCCGAGATAGTTGAAGCTGTAAAGGCCTCGCTGAAGCCTTCTAAGGTCATAGTCGAGGGCGAGCTTGTTGCGGTCGGAGAGAACGGTAGACCGAGGCCATTCCAGTACGTCCTGAGACGCTTTAGGCGGAAGTACAACATCGAGGAGATGATTGAGAAGATTCCGCTCGAGCTCAACCTCTTCGACATCCTCTACGTTGATGGGGAGAGCCTCATCGACACGAAGTTCGCCGAGAGGAGGAGGAAGCTCGAGGAGAACGTCGAGGAGGGCGATAAGATAAAGCTCGCCGAACAGCTCGTTACGAAGAAGGTCGACGAGGCCGAGGAGTTCTACAAGAGGGCCCTCGAGCTCGGTCACGAAGGTCTGATGGCGAAGAGGCTAGATTCAGTCTACGAGCCAGGAAACCGTGGTAAGAAGTGGCTGAAGATTAAGCCCACGATGGAGAACCTCGACCTCGTCATTATCGGAGCGGAGTGGGGCGAGGGAAGGCGCGCGCACCTGCTCGGCTCGTTCCTCGTGGGGGCGTACGACCCCGAGAGCGGTGAGTTCGTCCCTGTGGGCAAGGTTGGAAGCGGTTTCACCGATGAAGATTTGGTCGAGTTCACCAAGATGCTCAAGCCCCTGATTGTCCGTGAAGAGGGCAAGTTCGTCGAGATTGAGCCCAAGGTCGTCATCGAAGTAACGTATCAGGAGATACAGAAGAGCCCCAAGTACAAGAGCGGTTTCGCGCTTCGCTTCCCACGCTACGTTGCTTTGAGGGAAGATAAAAGCCCGGAGGAGGCCGATACCATAGAGAGGGTTGCCCAGCTCTACGAGCTCCAGGAGAGGTTCAAGGCGAAGAGGTGAGTTCCCAAGAGTCCTCCTCTTCTTTATTTTCCGCCCTCTCACCGTTTTCCATCGGCGTTTCTTCCGAGTACTCCTCGGCGTTATCAACGTCAGACCTCCGAGCAACGGCTTTCCTCGCGTAGCTCACCGCGAATTCGAAGGCACCATCAACGGAGTTGTGGAGGTACACGAGAACAACAACGCTTACGAGGGCAACGACGCCCGCAAGGGCTCCGCTGGTGTACAACAGCAGGAGGGGTGCATCATAGAGGCTGTGGATGATGGACGCCTTGAGGTAGCCCCTCGCGAGGGACCCCCTGAGAGCCTCTTCCAGTGCTATCGCTGTCCAGGCAACGTGGAACATGATGACTATCGTCCTGAAGAGGGCGCCGATTAGGTTCCCCATCGAGACGAGGAGTATGAAGTACATGACCGCCTCTATGAAGCCGAAGGCCAGGGCCGTCTTTATGGTGAGGTGCCACCTGGTCAGTACGCTCTCGTCCTTTTTGGCGATGAATGGAATTAGCTTTGCCCCTTCCTCGATGGGACCCACCACGAGGGCGAGGATTAGGAGGGCCGTGGGAGTACCCCAAAACGGGTATAATGCGAGGCCCTCAAGGGTGAGGGCAACCAAGAACGCCAGAATTCCCCATCCCACGACCGAGCGGAGTGGTAAGGGGAATATTGCCCTGTCCGTCTCCGAGAGCCAGGACAGTGTTTTGAGAAACACGCTAACCCCAACCGCGAGCGCGATGAGTACGTAGCCGACAACGAGCAGTTCACCAATCATTCGACCACCGGCTAACTTTTGATAGTGGTAACTTAAGGTTTTCGGTTGATTGTTTCGTGTCAATTTGGCCTTTAATTCCATCACATTTTTAAGAGACTCTGCCAAAACCCACCGGTGGTTTCAATGGGAAAGAAAGACGAGCTCATCGAGGCCTTCTTCAGGGAGGGGGCGATTCTCTTCGGTCGCTTCGTTCTGACCTCCGGAAAGGAGAGCGACTACTACATCAACGTCAAGAAGCTCATCACGAATCCCCAAGCTCTGAAACTCATCGCCGAACTCATGAAGGAGAAAGCCGAGGAACTTGGAGTTGAATTCGACCGCGTTGCCGGTCCGGAGCTCGGCGCGGTTCCAATAGCAACTGCCCTCTCGCTCGAAACTGGAAAACCCCTCGTGATAGTCAGGAAAAAGCCGAAGGGACACGGCACGGGCAGTCAGATTGAGGGTGAGGTGAAGCCTGGAGAGAGAGTTCTCCTCGTCGAGGACGTGACAACGACGGGAGGAAGCGTCCTCCGCTCGGCGAAGGTTCTTGAGAGCCAGGGGGCGAAAGTATCGGCTATCCTCGTTGTCGTGGACAGGGAGGAAGGTGCTAAGGAAAACCTCAGCGGTTACCTTTTTGAGCCCCTCGTTAACGTCTCAGAACTTTTTGCCAGAAGGAATTCCATGAAAGATTGAGAAGAACGCCTCCTTTATCCTCTCCCAGAAGCCCTTCTTTTCCCTTCTTCCGAAGACCCACTCGTTCAGGACTTTCCCCGCGGTCGTTATATCCTTTGACGCCCTTGCGTGCGGTGAAAACGCTATAACGGGGATTCCCTCGTTCTGGCTCGCGGGAACCGCCGGGTCGTGTGCAACTATACCCACCACAGGGACGTCAAAGCTACCCTCCAGGAAGTTCACTATGCCGTCTATCACGGGCTCGGCCTCGCGAACCTTGTTTATCAGCACGCCGACCTTTAGGCCGTAGGCCTCGCCGAGGGCCTTGAGCTTCTCGACCTCGTTCTCCACCATCCTGTGAAAGGAGTGGATTGGCCCCCTCTCCACCTCGATTATGATTAGCTGATACTGGGCCAGCCTAAAGGTGGAGATTGTGTCGAAGGGAATTCCTACCGGGGAGTCAATGAGGGTGACGTCATACCTCGCCTGCACGTCCATGACTATCTGTCTGAGCCGTCGCTGGTCTATGTCGAGGATGTCGTAGAGCTTTGAGCTCCCCGGGAGAACGTCAACGCCCGTTCTTACATCCCGGTATATGGACTCCTCAAGTTTTGAGTCCTCATTCTTCAGAAGGGTGTGGAGGTTCGTTATCGGGTTGTATATCCCGAAGTGAAAGGCGAGCTTCGGAAGGTAAAGGTCGCCGTCTATCGCGAGGGTTTGAAGCCCCATGCCGGAGAAGTACGTCGATAAGTTCGCCGTCATCGTCGTCTTCCCGGCCCCGCCTCGCCCAGTAACAACTATCGCAACCATAAAGCATTTCTCCAGTCCCGTTGATTCAAAGAAAATGATTGAAGGTCAAATATAGTCCTCAAGCGTCTTGGCTTTCACCATGATGGCCGCCTTATCACGGCCGTAGAAGACCTCAACGAGGCCCTCGGACTCCAGCTCCCGAACGGTCTTGAGCAGGGCCGGAGCGGGCGTTTCAAGCTCCGCGCTGAGGTTCTGCAGGGCAACGGCCCTCTTCTTGGTTGCCAAAACCTTATAGACTATATCCTTACGGCGCCCGAACATGAACCCGGCACCGATAATAGTACGCTCTCGAACTAAATAAACCTTCCGTGGACAGTTTTGGCGAACGTACAAACGGCCATAAATGGGCAGGTTTATAAGCAATCTCGAGCATCGCCGGCCATGAGGGGAGTTATCGAAAGGCTTAGCGACGATGGGCTTGGCGTTCTTCGGGCGGGAAAGCGGGAAATCCTCGTCCCGCACACGGCACCCGGGGACCTCGTGGAAGTCAGGAAGTGGAGGAGAAAAAAGAGAAAGCTCATAGCGACTGAATTTGAGCTAGTCGAGCCATCTGAAATCAGAATCAAACCGAAATGTCCCTACTTCGGGAGATGCGGTGGCTGTCTGCTCCAGCACCTGCCCTATGATGAACAGCTCCGCTTTAAGGCATCAAAACTCTCAAAGTATCTCGGTCTTGACGTCGAGGTTATTCCCTCACCAAAGATATACAGCCATAGAAACAGAATTGATGTTGTCATTTCGACAACTGGGATAGGGTTCAGGCGATACGGGACGTGGTGGGAGGCGGTTGATATAGACGAGTGCCCCGTCTTCGGCGAGGCGAGCGGAAAAGTTTTGAAAGCCCTGCGGGAGTTCATCGAAGACGAGAAGCTTTCGCTCTATGACATACGGAAGAACGAGGGCTTTCTGCGCTACGTCGTCATTCGCGAGGGGAAATTTACCGGCGAGCTCATGGTGAACCTCGTGACGAAGGAGGGAACCCTCCCGGAGTCCTTTCCTGACTACTTCCCCTTCGCCACATCGCTCTACTGGAGCGTCAACAGGAGCGAGAGCGACGTTTCCTACGGCGACGTCGAGCGCTTCTGGGGCGAGCCATTCATGCGGGAAAAACTCGACGACGTGGTTTACCTCATACATCCCAACAGCTTCTTCCAGACCAACAGCTATCAGGCCGTCAACCTCGTCCGGAAAGTGGCGGAGCTTGCAGACGGTGAGAAAGTCCTTGACCTCTACTCGGGCGTCGGCACATTCGGCGTTTACCTCGCCAGAAGGGGCTTTGCCGTTGAGGGAATTGAAGTTAACCCCTTCGCGGTTGAGATGGCCAACAAAAACGCCGAGCTGAACGGGGTAAACGCCCAGTTCAGGGTGGGGAGCGATAGGGACGTGGAGGACCTCTCAAACTACGACACCGTGATAGTCGACCCGCCGAGGGCGGGCCTCCATCCGAAGCTAATCCGGAAAATCTTAAAAGACGAACCTGAGAGGCTAATCTACGTATCCTGCAACCCGAAAACGCTATCCGAAAACCTTTCCGCGCTGGAGGAGAAATACCGCGTCGAAAGCGCCGTCGGTCTCGACATGTTCCCGCACACGCCCCACGTCGAGGCCGTCGTTGAATTAAAGAAGTTCGATAGTTGAACCAAAAAGACCGATACCTTAATAAGGGATGGGTGCGTAATTAGAACTTAGGTGGTGGATTATGCTGGACGAGAGGGATAGGATTATACTTGATATGCTCACCAAGGACGCAAGGACGCCCTTCACCGAGATAGCGAAGGTGCTCGGTATAAGCGAGACCGCTGTTAGGAAACGAGTCAAGGCACTTGAAGAAGCAGGGGTAATCAAGCAGTACACGATAGTGGTTGACCCCTCCAAGCTTGGCTACAACCTCGTGAGCATAACCGGGATAGACACCAAGCCGGAGAAGATTTTTGAGGTCGCGAGCAAGCTCAAGGAGTTCGACTTCGTGAGGCACGTCTACCTCACGAGCGGTGACCACATGATAATGGCCGAGGTCTGGGCCAAGGACGGCGAGGACCTCTCCGACATAATCTCCAACAAAATCGGCAGGATTGAGGGCGTCACCAAGGTCTGCCCCGCGATAATCCTTGAGAGGATGAAGTGAACCGAGGGGATTTTTCTTTCCACTTTTGGACCGTTAGGCAGTTTTTAAACGCCCTTTTATATGTTTCTCAGAGAACGACGAATTAAAACGCCATTCAGCGATTTTTGTTGTTAAGACTTCAAGAAGCGCTTAGAATTCTGGTGGTCCCGCGGCCCGGATTTGAACCGGGGACCTGCGGATCTACAGTCCGCCGCCACTCCCAGGCTAGGCTACCGCGGGACCCTACTGCTTGGCCCGAACCATTATCCCCGGGGCAGGTTTATAAATTTTTCCCCCGAACTTCAGCGGTGGGGGAGATAATGGAGCCGATAACCGTCGCGGTTCCACTCGCGAAGAAGATGATGGACGTCATGGTCACGGAAAAGCGCCTTCCAAGCGGAGACGAGGTCAGGGAATTTCTGAAGGAGCTCGGCCTTGAAGAGCTCTACACTGGAAAGGGCCTGGCACTCTTCAGGAGCAGGGACGTCGTAGTACTGCTCTTCCCGAGGGAAAGTTTGGTCGTTGACGTAATCCCAGCGAGCGGAGAGGTTAGCGACGCGCTTGAGGTCATAGCGTACCACGACAGAAAGCTCAACTCGCTAATCCTTGAGATACTGCCCGCGAACGATTTGGAGTACGAGGGCAACATCGGCCTTGAGCCGGTGATAGTGAACCTTGAGACGGAAGAGCTCGAAAGCAATCCAGTTCTGGGTGACTTCGAGGAGGAAAAGGACGGGGTTTACCTCGTCATTGATAGCGAAACCTTCGAGCGCTGGAAAGATGCCGGAAACCTTGACACGTGCCCCCTCTGTGGCGGTGAGCTCGCGTGGCGCGGTAAGAAGGCTCTCTGTCTGGACTGCGGTTACGGGGTTAAGGTCAAAGATTAAGTACCGTGCCAACGAAAAACAGACGGTGAGAGCATGATAGTCAAGTTCGAGGTATATTTCGACGGTGAGTACTGGTGCGCCAAGGGCATAGACGATGACATCTTCACCCAGGGAAAGACTCTCGATGAACTCATGGAAAACATAAGGGAGGCCGTTGAGGTACACTTCGAAGACGAAATCGAAAGGGGAGAGGAAATCGTTGTTCTAACGCTATCCCAATTCGAGGTGTCCCGCGTTGAGCAGACTGCCAGTAGTTAGTGGGGAAAAGCTGATAAAGCTCCTCGAAAAGCTTGGATATCGCGTTGTGAGACAGCGGGGTAGTCACGTTAGGCTCGAAAAGCAAACCCCAGTGGGGACCCATAAGATAACGGTCCCGTATCACCGAGAAATCGCAAAGGGTACATTGAACGACATTTTAAACAAGGTTGCCCTTTGGAATGGAATACCCAAGGAGGAACTCATTGATATGCTGAAAGAGATATGAGGTGATTCCCATGAGCCGAATAGCAAAACGCCAGCTCGTCCTCTACTCGAGGAAGGCCCACGAGCGCGGTTTAACCGCCGCTTTCGGCGGGAACCTGAGCGTCCGCGTCGGGAATTTGGTGTTCATCAAGGCGACCGGGGCGGTGATGGACGAGATGACGGAGGAGCAGGTGGCCGTGATAGACCTCGGCGGGAACCAGCGCTCTGGCGTTAGGCCCTCCTCCGAGTACAGGCTCCACCTTGCGATTTACAGAATCAGGCCGGACGTTAGGGCAATAGCCCACCTTCACCCGCCTTACTCGATAGTTGCCTCGACCCTCCTCGAAGGCGAACTGCCGATAATAACGCCCGAGGCGGAAATCTACCTCAGGAGAATTCCGATAGCGCCCTTCAGACCCGCTGGAACTGAGGAGCTGGCAGAAGTCACGGCAGAGGCGTTGAAGAAAGCGGACGCGGTGTTAATGGCGAAGCACGGAATCGTGACCGTCGGAAAAAGCCTGAGGGAAGCTTTTTACAAGGCGGAGCTGGTCGAGGAGAGCGCCAAGCTCTGGTACCTGAGCAGGAAATGAGCGGAAAAATCAAAGGCTCACTTAACCTGCTCAAGTGCTCCAAGAACCTCCCAGATTATGGTCCTGGTGTGCATGGGCATGTTTGGGTCCTCACTAATCTCCTCGAGAATGGCTATGGCATCGGCCGCCCTAACCGCGGGCTCCTTGCTCTCGTCGAGGAGAACCTCTATTGCCTGCTCGGCGGCGCGCCTTATGTTCCTGGGAACGACGGTGTCCTGAACGACCTGCTCCTTGAGAACCTGAACAATCTGCTGAATCAGCTCGCTCATTCTATCACCCCCTTTCGATTATCCTAAAAAATTGTTACTAAAATCTCCCCGGCTTATCTTAAGCTTTCCTAACTAAAAAGCTTTTCGGTTCTTGAAGTGGACTTCAGTATTCAACGCCTCTCCTCGCGACGATTCCCTTCTGGTACGGGTGCTTTACATCCCTCATCTCCGTGACGTAGTCGGCCAGCTCGAACAGCTCCTCCGGACAGTAGCGACCAGTTAGGACGAGCTCGGTTTTCGGGGCTTTGCTCTTTATGAGTCCCTTGACTTCCTCCACGTCCAGCATGTTGAAGCCGAGGGCAACGCAGATTTCGTCGAGTATCACCAAATCCCATTCACCGCTTGAAACGAGCTCCTTCGCCCTCGCGAGGGCTCTCTTAACGGCCTCTATGTCCTCTGGCTCCGGCTTCCCGTGAACGAACTTTGGCAGGCCGAAGGACTCTATCAAGGCCCCACACTCCTCAATCTTCTTCTGCTCACCGTAGACCTTCGGGGCCTTCATGAACTGAACTATCGCGACCTTTCCGCCGGAGCCGAGCATTCTAACGGCCAGACCGAACGCGGCGGTTGTCTTACCCTTTCCGTTTCCGGTGTAAATATGGACTAAACCAAGCTTCTCCTTCCATGACATCGGAACCACCATGGATAAATCCTCCAACCCTTTAAAAATCCCACGAAACCGTTAAAAACCTGTGCATCAACGTACATACATGCTTCACGTGCTCTCGCTGGGTTACTTCCTCAGGGACCTCACTGTCTTACTGCTCTCCCTTGCCATAGTCATAATGTTGCTCACCGTCGAGAAGAGCGTCAAACAGAACCTTCGGGTTAAGTACTTCACCCGTGTCTTCAACCTCCTCATCGGTGCCTTCGTTCTCGTCGTCGTTGCCGAGTTTATAGGGGTGCTCCTTCGGACTTCGGTTCTCTACGGCAACGAGACGTACGTAATCGTCAGGTCGATTCTCCTGACCATCGGGGCCCTCCTGCTGTTCCTCTCCTCCGTGATGCTGTACCTGCCATTTGCAAGGGGTCAGTACATCATCGTGCCAATAGCAACGGAGCCGAGCCAGGAGATAGCATACGGGGCCTACTGGGGAAGCAGTGAGAAAGCGGAGCAACTCTTCGTAGAGCTGACCAAGCACAGGCACCTCCCTGGAATAGCGGTCACCCGTGACCCTCCGGAGGTCTTCCGCTCGAGGCTCGGCTTGAAAATAGTCCCTGTTCTATGGGTCTCAAAGGTCAAACACGACGAGGCTGTCGACCCGACGAGGCTTCCCTACCTCCTTGAGAACCTCAAGACGTTCCTCGAATCAACGAACCTGGATAAGGTCATACTCATTGACTGTGTGGAGTACCTTCTCCTTGAGAACAAGCCCGAGAGCGTTTTGAAGTTTATAGCCAGCCTGCGGGACCTTGCGACTCTCAACAGGGGAATCCTGCTCGTCTCAATAGAGAGGGAAGCCCTCGATGAGAAGACGTTCAACATGCTGGTCTCCGAGCTAAAACCCATCGAAGAGCTTGAGAAGATGCTCAGCAAGGGATGAGTGAAACATTATCCGTCAGCTCGAAAATTAGAAGCAAACCCCTTTACGGAGACGAACCCTCTCAGAAAGCATGCCTAATTTTGATGAAACTTTTCACAAGAAAAGTTTCTCCGCCAGCGCTGAAGCTTTTGGAAAAAGCTTCACCAAAAGTTAGTAGCTCTTTACCCAACGGCCCAAGTAGAGCAGATTTTGCCTGTAAAATCGAGCTTTACAATAGAGAACCAACCAAAACAACCCTCTCAAAGGGGTTTACCTTCCCTGACGCCCTCCGGGCGTCGGTTTAAAGTTAAACCAACAACAGAAGAGCAAGTTGATAAAGTTCTCATGCTCCAAACAGCCATTAGATAAGAAAATCTCCCAAAACGTAGCCTCTAAAAAGGAGCTACAAACCTTGGTCAAACTTTGCTAAGTAAAGTTTGTTCGCCTGCGCAAAGTTTGACCAAAGAGTGCCCTTTTCACCAACGAGCAAAAAACCAGTCGTGCACTCTCGAATTGGAGAGTTCAACGCAAGTTTAACATTAAAGGGACCCAGTGAAACAGTTTCAACTCATTTTTGGCGTCCGAAGGACGCCGTTTGGGAAATGAAACACTCTTGAAAAAGCAAGTCAAAAAGAAACTCCTTGCAACCTGTTGAATTTCAAAAAAGCACCCAATTTTCCGCCAGCGCTTTCGTCAGAAAGGGCTGTTATGGGGCCGGGGCCGGGATTTGAACCCGGGCTAGGGGATCCACAGTCCCCTGTGCTGACCAGGCTACACCACCCCGGCCACGTCCAGCTTAAGCTTTTGGGTTAGCTTTATAAAGTTTTCGTCAGATGGCGGGAGCAGAGGTGGCAAATCCCGCCTTCACCCGAGATTAGGGCGCGCGTGCAGTTAAACACCGATTGAAAACCTCACCGGGGGCCGGGGAATGAAGGCAAAGCGGGAAGCGCTGGTCAGCCTCTTCACGGCGATGAGAGAGGGTAAGGTTGACGAGGACATAATAGACCTCCTCCTGCTCATCAACTCCATCAGGGGAATCTACACGACGAGCTCTTGCTCCGGCAGAATAGGAATCATCGAGGAGCCCGCTTTAGGAGCAAAACCCCTGAGCAGGTGGCTGATTAAGGTTCATCGCGAGATGACGTTTCCCGAGGCCAAGAAGGCCCTGGAGAATGCCAAGGAGGGACTGATATTCCTCAAGAGCCAGCCCCCGATTTTCCACGTTGTCGCTGAGGACCTTGAAAAAGCAAAGAGGCTCCACGAGCTGGGCCTTGCCAGCGGTTTCAAGTACACGACCTTCAAGGTAATCTCCAACCGCTACCTCGTCGAGATAAACGCCACCGAGTATCTAACCGCCCCACTCGGCAGGGACGGGAGGGTAATGGCCAGCGACGACTACCTGCGCTTCGCCCTCGAAATCGGCAACTCGATGTTGAGACGCTCGAAGGGCAGGCTTCCGAGGCTTATGAAGAACTTTGAGAAGCTCAGAGAGGAGCTCGGCGAGGACGAACTCTTCTACGAGCTGGCGAGGGAGTTTGGAATAAGTGAGAAATGGGAGCTCCCTTAACGCATCTCGTTCCACTCTGGATTTCCGTAGCGCTTCTCGATGAGTTCTTCCGCCAGCTCAAGCTCGTAATCGGTCAGCTCGCCCTCCTCAAGCTCGAAGGCGTTGAAAAAGCTCTCCCTCAACAGCTCGTAGGCCTCCCAGCGGTTCAGCTTTATTCCCTCGCGCTCCAGGGTTGTAACGCGCTCCCAGATACTCGAAACGCCCTTGTCAGCGAGTTTCGCCTTAGAAACCCTTAACACCTTCCCAAGGATTTCAAGCCTCGTTGCATACATGAACGTCCCGTGCTGAAGGATTACCCCCTTCCTCCTCGTCTGCGCCGAACCGCTTATCTTCTTCCCGTTGGCGACGATGTCGTTCAGCCCGGAGAAGCCCGCTTTAAGGCCAAGGTTCTCTAAAGCGTCCACAAGCGGGCCAGCCAGATAGCGGTAGCTCGTCTCGACGTTCCTCAAAGCCGGGTGAAGGTCTTCACCAACGACGACCGAATAGGTTATCTCGCCGAACTCATCGTGGAAGACGCTTCCTCCGCCGGTTATCCTGCGCACGACGGGAATGCCGAGCTTTCTGGCTTCTTCAAGGTTGACATCATGCCTTACACTCTGGAAGCGACCTATCGTTACGGAGCTCGGCGAGAAGGCGTAGAGCCTTACCGTGTCGGGAACCCTTCCCTCGATTCTGGCAATCATTATCGCCTCGTCTATCGCCATCTGAACCTCCGGCCTTGCGACGATGAGCGGGATGAAGCGCATCTCAACCACCAGGGTTAAAAGGTCCGGCGAGTTTTTAAGCCCAGCGATGATGACGCCCAAGCCCTCCTGAGGGGGTGATGAGAGCGGTCACCCCTGAGCGATGGACATACCAAAACTTTTTAAAACCCCGGGCACTCCACTATAACCGGGAGTGGGCCGGTAGCTCAGCCTGGTACGAGCGCCGCCCTCGCAAGGCGGAGGCCGCGGGTTCAAATCCCGCCCGGTCCACCAACAAAACGTTTTTACGCACCTTCTCCAACTCTCTATGGTGATGCCATGGGCTCCCGTGAGGAGTTTTTTGAGTCCGACGACCCGATGGAGTTGCTGAGGATTGTGTCCCGTCTTCCCCCGGAAGATGTCATGGGTTACCTAATCTCCACATCAAGGCGGGTTCTGGCGGTGTACGCAACGATGCGTGAGTCCCTTCCAAAGGGATACGGGCGTATAAAGTTCTCCCGGTTCGTTGAGACCAAGGGCCGTCAGGTTGAAGAACTCTGCAGGATTGCCCTCAAGCTGTATCCTGAGGCCATATCCTCTGAAACCTCCGGGGAGCCCGTTGACATGCCTCTCGAGACGGTTGAGGATTATATTACAGCGCTCACAGAGGCTATAAAACTGGAGGAGCTTCAGCTAAGGGCCTCAAGGTACCTCGCCCAGAAGGTTGAAGACTCCGATATGCGGGCCCTTCTGGAGGACCTGTCAGCTGAAATCGAAGGCAACCTATCTGTTCTACGCAGTGAGCTGGAAAAAGCCAAGCGTTTTGAGCGAAAGGCAAGGTTTTCAGAGTTTGTTAAGGAACTGGTTGGTGATAGGGATGGACGAGTTTGAACTCCTCAAAAAGCTCGTTGCCATCGAGTCTCCCTTCGGCAGGGAAGGGGAAATCTCGCGTTTCATAGCGTCCCTGCTGGAGGAGCATGGCTTCGATGTTGAAACACTTCCTGTTGAGGGCTTTGGCGACGACGTGCTGGCATATCTCCCCGGCAGGGGCCTAACGGTAGTGCTCAACGGCCACATGGACACAGTGAACCTCTCGCCGGGCTGGACGAGGAACCCGAAGGGCGAGCTTGACGGTGACCGCTTCTACGGCCTTGGAAGCGCGGACATGAAAGCCGGATTGGCTGTTCTGCTGAGCCTCTTCATTGAGATGGGCGAGCTTTCAAAGCGGGAGAGGCCGAACCTAATCTTCACCGCCGTCAGCGACGAGGAAGGTTACTCGCGCGGAACGTGGGGGCTGATAAAGAGCGGAAAGCTTGAGAACGCCGATTTGGTTCTCGTGGCGGAGCCGACACGTGAGAGGCTGATGCTCGGCGCGAGGGGGCGCTTCGTAATCACAGTTAGGGCCAAGGGAAAGAAGGCCCACGCCGCAAGGCCCGGGCTGGGAGTAAACGCCATCGAGGAGCTGGCGAAGCTCGTTTCGAACCTTGGGCGGATAAAAACGAAGAGCCACATAAAGCTCGGCAGGGGCTCGTACTGCACGCTCTACATGAACGGCGAAGCCGACGGACTGAGCGTTCCTGACTATGCGGAGGCGATAATCGACAGGCACACCGTCGTGGGCGAGGACTGGGAGCGCGTTGAGGCCGAGCTGAGAAAGCTTGCGGACAGGGTTGGCGTTAAAGCTGAGCTCGAAATCGAGAAGTTCCCGAGGCCAACGCCGGACATGCTCCCCTACGTGATTAGGGAGAACCTCCACGAGGTTCGACTGTTCAAGAGGGCGTATTTCTCTGTAACGGGCCTCGACCCGGAGGTGACCTACGGCAGGAGCGTCGGCGACTTCAACTACTTCGCGACCTACCTCGGCAAGCCCACTTTCGTCTTCGGGCCGGAAGGGGGCAACTGGCACGCAAGCGACGAGTGGGTGAGCGTTTCGTCGATGAGAAGGGTGAAGGAGGTTTACAGAGCGTTCCTCGCGTCGCTGGTGTAGCCTCGGTAAAGCCGGTCTCATCACGGCTCAGGGCAGGGAGTTTTCCTCATCGGCGCGAAGACTTTTAAGCTTCCCCCTTTTAACCCCTTCCATGTTCGCGCTCATAGCCCGGGCCAGAAAGGACGCGAAGGCTCTAAGCTACATAAACGAGAGAAACTACGGGGGCTTTCTGAGGGTTGAGAGCCTCGGCGGGGGCAGAACCAAGGAGGACGTCATTGAGAACCTTGAGAGGGTTCTTGAAGGGCCTTACATCCCGGTTCTCCTCCTCGGCGAGAAGGAGAAAGACCTCATGGAGGAGCTTTTGCCGGTTCTAAGGGAGTCCGGAAAGCCCTTCTACGCGAGGGTTCTGAGGACGAAGCGCGTTAGGAACATGCGCGTTGACGAGCTTTACTCTCACATCGAGGAGATAAAGGCCCGCTTTCGCCTCGGCATCGAGTGGAATGGCACTTACGCCCTCAACCCCGAGAACCCCTTCGGCATCGAAATTAACCCGGACTACGACATTTACTTAGCCATTGGCGACGGCTTCAGAAAGGCCATGCGCTCTCTCCTCGACGTCGAGCTCGGCGAGAACTCGCTCGTTCTGAGGAAGACTATGAACCAGGAGGTCTATTACTCCGGCCCGAACAAGGTTGCCGAGGTGAGCAAGAAGCTCGGCTTTCCGACGGAGGTCCTCTGGAGGTGTCCCTGCACCGAGGACGTTTCCCTTGACTCGCTCATCTCTGCCAACAGGGAATACATAGAGGCCTTTGCCAGCGCATCGAAGGCTTTCCTCAGGGCTTTTGAGGACTACGACATCGTCGTTCCGTGGAGCGGGGGGAAGGACTCGACGGCCACACTTATTTTAGCGAAGGAAGTTTTCGACGAGGTTACGGCGGTCTACGTCAGAATGGAGTACGAGATGCCCGGGACGGACGAATATGTCGAGGAGCTCGCGAAAAGGCTCGGGATAAACCTTATTCGCGTCGACGTCCCGATGCCCATCGAAAAATACGGCATGCCGACCCATCGGAACCGCTGGTGCACCAAAAAGAAGGTTGAGGCCCTCTATTCGGTCGTTTCGGAGTTTGAAAACCCGGTTCTCCTCGTTGGGGACAGGGACGGGGAGAGCGCGAGGAGACGGCTTAAACCACCGGTTGTTGAAAGGAAGACGGACTTCGGAAGAATCCTTGAGGCCATGCCGATAAAGTTCTGGAGCGGGTTCATGGTTCAGCTCTTCATACTCATGAGGGGCTTTAAGCTTCATCCGCTCTACTACGAGGGTTTCTACCGTCTCGGCTGTACCGTCTGCCCGAGCCTTGCCGAGTGGGAGGTCGAGCTGTTAAAGAAGAGGGGAGTGAAGGCCCTTCCGGGCTAAAGCTTCCTTCCAACCGCCAGACCGACGACGAAGGCAACTATCGCGAAGAGGCCGATGAGCCCGTAGTCTGCCTCGCCCGTTGCAGAGCCGGTGGAACTCTGGGCTGGGGAGCTGGTTGCAGTCGGGACGCTTACCTCAGGAATCGTTGAGTTCCCGGCTGGCACCTTTGGAACCGGATTGAGAGGCGTTGAGAGGAACAGGTTCGCGGTTTCCTTGGCGTACATGTAGAAGGTCATCGCCGTCTGGAGGTCGTCGATGCTCTGGTTCTTTTTCGCGAGCTCCTCAAAGCTCTGGGCGAACTCGTAGTAGGCTATGGCAAGTATCGGAGTTACTCCCTTCTCCTCTGCGATTCCTATCGCGGTCTTGGCATCGCCCTTGACCATGTTGAGCTTGTCCATGAGCACGGTCCAGTTGGTTATCGCGAGTGTGTCAAGGAAGACCTCGCCCTGAACGCGCGCCTGCATGGCCGTGAACAGCGCCGCCGAGTACTTGCCGTCGTCGTAGTACTGCTGGGCCTTCTCTATTGTATCGGTGAGGCTGTTGCCGAGGACGTCGCCGTACATGGACTCGATGTAGGCAACTATCAGGTCGGACTCGTCTATGTAGTCCCTTGCCGTTGTCCGGATGAGGTCCTTTTTGATTGGTTCGCCTTTGGCGAAGCGCTTTCCAAGGTCCGTCCACAGGATTGCGGTTTTTGCCCTTTCGTAGGCGTAGGCCGCCTTTCCTATCGCGTCCCAGTAGTCGCCTGAGTAGTAGGACTTCCACGCTTGGTCGAGACTGCTCTTCGCGTCCTCAACCCTCTGCTCGGCTGCCGCCACTGCCTGGAGCATGGTGATTCCCCGTATGCTCTGGTTCTCGACGTAGGCTTCGGCACTCTTAATTGTCTTGCTCGTGTTCTTCAGGAGCTCTTCAACCTGCTGGGGCGTGTTCGTCTTGAGGTACCAGTCAACGTGCCTTATCACTATCCTCGCCTGGAAGTCCTTGCTCAGGGCGGTGTAGTACATGCCCTCGTTTATGTATTCCTTTGACTGGTTCAGTAGCTGACCCGCGTTGGTGAGGGCCGTCAGGAGCGTCATGTATGTGTCATAGCCGACGTTGCTCTCCTTCAGTTCCTTCATAACCCTCTGGTAGTACTCGGTTGTGTTCTTGTAGTCGCTCAGGGCGTCGTTCTTGAGGAACGAGGTGTCAATCTTAACGTTCTCGGGAGCCTTGGGCCTCGGCAGTTTGTGGCCGGTGAAGTAGTAGACGGCCTGGTATATGTCCTTGACCTCAACGACCTTGAGACCCCAGCGCTCCTCCGCGTACTTGACGACGTCAACCGGCTTGGTCTCGGTGTTTATCTCAATGACACCGCCGACCTCCTTCTTCTGGGTCTCCTGGACGTACTGAATCCTCTGGCCCTCTGGAATCAGGAAGAGCTTGACGCCCGCTTCGTGAGCTGCAGCGGCTTTCTCAAGGATTCCACCAACTGGACCGATACTGCCGTCCGGGTTAATCATTCCCGTCATCATGACATTGGGGTTAATCTTCCATCCCATAAGGGCGGCGATGATGCCGACGGTCATAGTTCCTCCTGCTGAGGGACCGCCGATGATTGATGTGTTCGCGCGAACCTGAATAAAAACGTCGTAGTGGCTCATGTTGACCCCTAGAACCCTTCCCGCGACTTGAGCCGCGAGTCTCGCGCTGGCCTGCATGTCAACCTGTGCCAGTGGCCACGTCTCTATGTACACGTGTCCGTGTCCCGGCGTCACTGTAATCACGAACTCGGTGACAACTCCTGTCAGCTCGCCGGTTGAGGTCTTGGCAACCGCGGGAGCGTGCATTATCACAGTGTGTCCCTCGCTCGGACACTGGGCCATCACTGGCGTTGCTAACGGGAGCAGAAGGAGCACTGCCAGAACTAAAACGACCGCTCTCTTCATCCTTTCACCCGTTTGGAGAATTAGAGAAGCCAAATAAAGCGTTTTTGGTTCAAGGGTTTAACGCCTCCACAGGGCCAGGAAGAACAGCAGGAGGACGAGCACCTCAAGGGAATCGACGATTAAGCCGATATCCCTTCCCAGCGCCTTGCTCTCCGCTGAAATCTCGACGACCTTCTTGAATGCAAAGAGCAGGAAGGCCAGCGTCAGGTACAGGGTGGCCCTTAGGTGGCTCTTGCGGTACGCTAAATAGCTCACCACGACCAGCGCCAGTGCCAGCATGATTGTCGCTATGTCCAGTAGCATCTCCATCATTCACCCTCACCCATTCCAGCGAGGAGGTCTATAAGGCTATCTGCCAGCCTCTCCCACAGTCCCGGCCTGTAGTCCCTAATCAGTCTCACCAGGGTTTCCGGGTCGTAGTTAATCGTGTATATCACGCTCTTTCCGGTCCTTTCGGCCTTCACGACGCCGAGCTTCTCGAGTTCACGCATATGGTAGCTCACCGTTGGCTGGCTGACCCCAATCTTTTCTGCCAGCTCGCCCTGACTCATTGGGCCCTCCATCAGCAGGAGCAGTATCTTCCTCCTCGTCTCCGTTGATATCGCCATCAGCAGTCTCTGAGCCTCTTCCTCGAAGCCGGCCGGAAAGATGTAGCGCCTCCTGCCAACCTTCCGTGAAAACACCTTACCATCTTTTTCGAGCTTTCCGAGGTGGTACTGAAGGTCGCCGATGCCCAGTCCCAGCTCCCTTGCCAGCTCTCTGAACGTCACGCCGGGCCTGTTTCGGATGTAGTTCAGTATCTCGTTTCTCCGCTCCATCTTTCAACCCTTAAACCCTGTGGTTCATCCCTCTATGGCAAGTGATATAAGGCCTTCCCCTTTTATGCCCTGCGGTGAGAGTATGGAGTGGCTGATTAAAAAGGCTGAGGAGCTCGCGAGAAAACACGGCCTCGATTACTATGAAATCAGGCTCGTTAAGGTCACATCAAGGAGGCTCGTCATGAGCAACGGCCAGCTGAGGGAGCTCTCGAGCAATTCCGAGCTCGGCATCGGCGCGAGGGCCTTCAACGGGACGTGGGGCTTTTCGAGCGCCAACGACCGCGAGCGCTTTGAGAAGGCAATAGAAACGGCGATGAAGATAGCCAAGCTCTCCCGGGGGGACGCGAAGATTTACCTCGGCGAGCCCGTGAGAGACAAGGTCGAACTTAAGGTCAAGAAGCCCTTCACGGAAATCGACATCGAGGAGAAGCTCTCGCTCGTCAAGGAAATCGACGGCCTCCTCAGGGGCGAGAAAATCGTCAGCAGGAGCGTTAACTACGGCGACTCAATCGTCGAGACCTTCTACTTCAACTCCCTCGGGAGCGAGATAAGAACCGTCGTGCCCAGGATAAGGCTCGGCTTCTCGGTAACGGCCAGGGAAAACGGCGAGATGCAGGACTTCTGGAAGAGCTTCGGAGGAACCCTTGGCTGGGAGTTAATCGAGGGGATTAATCTTGACCACTGGACGGCCCACGTAAAGGAGAAGGCCCTTGAGCTTCTGAGGGCATCTTCACCACCCTCCGGAGAGATGGACGTCATAGCCGACCCGGAGCTGACGGGGGTTTTCATCCACGAAGCCCTCGGCCACGCCGTCGAGGCGGACTCCGTCAAGAACGGCGACAGCATCTTGGCTGGAAGGCTGGGAGAGAGGATAGCGGTCGAGGGTTTGAACGTCGTTGACGACCCCACTTTACCTGGCAAGTTCGGGAGCTACCCCTACGACGACGAGGGGATTAAAGCCAAACGCGTTGAGATTATCAAGGACGGCGTTCTCGTCAGCTACCTCAACGACAGGGAGACGGCTGAGTATTTCGGCCTCGAACCCAATGGCCACGCGAGGGCCGAAAGCTACTCCCATCAGCCCCTCGTGAGGATGGGCAACACCTATGTTGAGCCCGGCGACTGGTCCTTCGAGGAAATCCTTGAGGAGGTTAAGAACGGCCTCTACATGCTCGGCGACAAGGGTGGTGAAGTTGACACCGCCAACGGGACGTTCACCTTCGGGGCGAAGCTCGGCTACATCGTGGAGAACGGTGAGATTAAGGAACCTGTCCGCGACGTCGCGCTCTCGGGCAAAATCCTCGACGTTTTGAAGAACATAAGGGCCATCGGAAACGACACGCGCGTTGAGTTTCCGGGCTACTGCGGAAAGGGCCAGTGGGTTCCGGTTGACGACGGCGGGCCACATATACTCACGAGGGCCCTCGTGGGGGGATTGAGATGATTGAGGCCGTTGAGAGGCTCGTGAAGCTCCTTGAAAGCGAAAACGTCGAGTGGGAGGTATTTTACCAGTTCGGGCGCTCGGGCTCGTTCAGAATCGAGAGGGAAACCCTTGAGCGCTCCCAGCGGAAGTTCTACTCTGGAATAGGCCTCAGGGTCGGGTTAAAGGGCAGGCTCGGCTTTTCCTATATCACTGGGCTTCATCCAAGCGAGGAGGAGCTTAAGAAGCTGGTTGAGAGGGCGGTAAAGCTGGCGAAGATAAGCGAGGTTCCCTTCAGGGGCTTTCCGGCCAGTGGAAGGGTGAACCGCGTCAGGGGAATCTACGACAGAACAATAGACGAGATTCCCTTTGAGGAGGCTCATAGGCTCGCCCTCGAATACGCTGAGCTGATGCAGGAGAAGAAGGGGGAGGAGACGCTCTCGGGTTCGCTCTCCCTCGCTGTCGGGACGAGCGGGGTCGTCAACTCCAACGGAATCGAGCTTGAGGAGCGTTCGACTTACATGGGCGTTTCTGCCTACGCGGTCATCAGCGAACCGCCCGGAACCGGTTCCTACAGGCAGAGTTTCACCTCACTCCAGCCGGTTGAGGAGCTCGAGCGCGCAGTTGAGAAAGCGGTTGACGAGGCGAGGCTGAGCGCCAGAGCAAAAAAGCTCGAATCCTACTCGGGAGAGCTCGTTCTGGAGCCCAACGCTCTGGCTTCGCTCATAGAGGTCTTCCTGAGCAACCTCTACGGCGACGAGGTTTACCACGGCAGGAGCAGGTTCTCGAAGCCCGGCGACGAGATAGGTTCCTTCACGCTCGTGGACGACTCGACCCTACCGGCTCTCCCTGGGAGCTACTCCTTCGACGGGGAAGGCGTTCCGGGCCAGAGGACGGTTCTCGTCGGGGACGGAATAGTTAGGAACTTCCTCCTCGACCACACCTACGCCTCTTTCCTCGGCATGGAGAGCACGGGAAACGCGCTGAGGACCTTCAGGAGCGTTCCTTACATCGGTACTAGCAACCTGATTCTCGAGCCCGGCGATGAGAGCCTCGAGGACTACGAGGGGGTCATCGTCAGGAAGGTCTTCGGCGAGCACACGGCCAATCCTGTAAGCGGTGACTTCTCGCTGACGGTCGAGCTTGGCTACGTGATTGAGAACGGCGAGTTGAAGCCCTTCAAGGACAACATGCTCGTCGGCAACGTCTTCGAGCTTCTCAGAACGCTGAAACCGGGTAGAAAAGTTGAGAGGATTTCGAGCTTCGTCTCGCCAAGGGGCCTCGTCGAGGGAAGGCTCGTTTGATAATGTTTTTATATTTTCGGGCTAACCTTATCCTTAGGGGATGCCCCATGACCAACAATGAACTCGATGAGATTCTATCCCTTCTCAAGCCCGGTGAAACCGTGCTCATTGAATACACGCAGGATTCTCCCTACGAGCTCCTCCTGTGGTTGCTCGTCAGGTGGGCACTGGACAGGGGACGGGCAGTTCTGGTTGATGACGTTCTCGACACTTTCCCAGAGGTTCTGGCGAGGCTCGACGTTCTTGGCTTTGACCTATCTGGCTTCGAGGACATTCCAGTGGTGAAAATAGGCGGTTCCAGAAGTGCCGGTAGGGTCATAGGCACCATCGACGTTGACAGGCACTCAATCGACTTCCGCTACTACGAGAGGATATACTCCAAGGTTTCCAACGACCTTATGCTGAACCCGGTTCTTGGCTTCCACAAGCTCTTTCTCGTTCTGACCGACAAGGAGCTCCTCAGGTTAATCCGCAACGTCGCGGGCTTCGTTGGGAAGAAGGACAGGATAGCCCTGTACCTCGTCAACTCCGACGTCATGGCATCTAAGTCCGGTGGCTTTGGGGCGCTGTTCAGGGAAATCGCAACGACAGTCTTGGCACTTTACCCCACGGAAAGGGGCTATGTTCTCGGCGTTGTAAAAACATCGAGAAGAGAGCTCCTCGGGAAGGAGGTCGTAATCCTCTAAATCTCTTCCAGCAGTTTCTTCCGCTTTTCCTCGTACTCTTCCTGGCTTATGACGCCCATGTCGTAGAGTTCCTTCAGCTTCTTCAGCCTGTCCATCGGGTCTTCCTTCTTCTCCTGAACCGGTGCAGTGTGAGAGATTGGGGCCGTTCTCGTGACGAGCTCCTTAGGCTTGTTGAGAACCCATTCCTCGCTGGTGAGGCCCTTCTTGACCGATATACTCACGGGCTCGACCGCTATCGCGTTGAGGGCCTCCTTGATGGCGTTTATTGTCTTTCTGGCCTCCTCCTTGTCCATCCAGCCGAGCTTCAGCGTTATGCTCTCCTCGCCCTCTATTATGAACTCTGAGCTCATTATGCCGAGCTTGACCGTGACCCTCTCGAGCTTCTGATAGGGCAACGCCCTGACGTCGTACCTCCCGAGAATCTTCTCATCGAGGTAGATAATCCTCCTGTCCGTAACGAGAAGCCACTTGGGCTTTTCGAGGCTTACCTTCTTCTTGACCGAGTAAAGAACTCGCTCCCCGGGGTCAATAACCTTCCCGAGGGCCTTTGGAAGTTCGGGCTCTCCCATGGATAACACCTAACCTAATTTGGCGGTTGAATATATTAACCTGCCGGAAACCGTTTAAGGAGAAGCCCCCTACGGTTTGGGAGGTGTTGGTATGGACTTCGAGAGGAAACCGCTCATCGGCATGGTTCACCTCAAGCCCCTTCCCGGCTCGTACCTCTACGACGGTAACCTTGAGACCGTCATCGAACTCGCCCTGAGGGACGCCAGGACCCTTGAAGAGGCTGGCTTCGACGCGATAATGATTGAGAACTTCGGCGACGTTCCGTTCCCAAAGACCGTTGACAAGGTGACGGTTGCTTCATTCACAGCTGTGGCCAAGGCCATTCGCGACGAGGTGAGCGTTCCGGTCGGGATTAACGTCCTCAGGAACGACGGGATATCGGCCTATTCAATAGCCTACGCCATTAAAGCGGACTTCATAAGGGTTAACGTGCTGAGTGGCGTCGCCTACACCGACCAGGGAATCATCGAGGGCATTGCCCACGAGCTTGCGAGGCTGAGGAAACTCCTTCCAAGCGGAATCAAGGTTTTCGCAGACGTCCACGTCAAGCACGCGGTCCACTTCTTCGACTTTGAAGACGCGATAAGGGACACCGTCGAGCGCGGTCTGGCCGATGCGGTAGTGGTGAGCGGAAAGGCAACCGGAAAGCCCGTGGATTTGGAAAAGCTCGCCCTCGCGAAGAGAATCTCGCCCATTCCGGTCGTCGTCGGCTCGGGAACGACCTACGACAACCTGCCCGAGCTGTGGAAGCACGCGGATGCCTTCATCGTCGGCACATGGCTCAAGCGCGACGGAAAGGTTGAGAACGAGGTTTCCCTTGAGAGGGCCAGAAAGCTCGTCGAGCTGGCGGAGAAGTTGAGGGCCGGTTCGTAGCTTTCCTTTGGAATTCTTCGAATTTTCTTCTCCGAAAGTCTTATTACGATTGGGCGCGTAACTCTTAGAAACGGCCCTGTCCCGCTTTTCTCTTCCGCGAGATGGGTTGTTTGGGAAGTGGAAAAATGAGAAGGCTTTTCGCGTTGTTCGTTCTCCTAATCAGCACTGGCCTTGTCCTGGCCACCCCGGAGTTTCCCAGTGTAACGCCGGAGGAAGCTTCCTCCCTGGGGCTCAGAATAAGCTACGCAGGGGGTGGTAGCACTACCGACGGGGGCTCCAACTCGTACCAGGACTTTATATGCCTCAACGACCACGAGCCGTACACCGTGATAACGCTGATGGCGACGTATTATCCGGACGGCCGTGCGGGGGAGGAGTTTAAGGCGTATTACCAAGACTTTATGGGGCGCAAGGATAAGGACGTGGAAACCTACCGCCTTCACTACGAGGTTTCGGGTGATGATGACTACTTCGTCGTCCTCCAGGTCGAGGAGTACGACTACGAGGACTCCAATCAAGACCAGACGGTTTACTGGTACTCCTATTATGCCCTTGTTGGAGACTACATCGTCACGCTGAACACCCACTACTCGACCAGATACTACCAGACAAGCTACTCGCCCCCGTGCGATATAAGCTCACTGCTTCCAAGGCTCTTCAATCTCTACCTGAGCAAGTTCGAGGGAAACACCGTCCGCGTTCCCGAGAACGTTTCGAGTGGCCAGGGAAACGTTTCAGAGGGGAGCGGTCACTCGGTTGGGAATCCGGTTGGCGGTCTCAGCCCGGAGGCGCGGGAGAGAATGGACAAGACTACCGCGAGGATAGCTTCGCTCGGGGATTCGATAGAGGTCCAAACCCCCAGCGGAAAACTGGTGAAGCTCGGCTCCGGAAAGGCCAGCACCGCCCTCGGCTGGAAGGCCAAGTACTACGGCAACAAAGCCCTGGATTCCCTAATCGACGGCGCCTCATCGCTCCTGCCCAGCCCGCTCGGCCTCTTCAAGGACTACGTTAAGGGCTACAAGGACTCGCTCGTCTTCAACGAAAGCGAATCGGTCAGGAAGACGGCCAAAGACCTCCACGTGGACGGGAAGAGCGCGTCGCTCTACAACAAGATGAACTCGATTGAGGCGAGGGAAAAGGCCCTCTCACCCTACAAAAACGCGGTTCCGACTTCTGTGGCCACCAAACCAATCGAGACGGTTCTATCGTCGATGGGTCTGGCGATAAAGAAGACCCTCGCGCAGGATTACGAGTGGGAGTTCAGGAAGACCGCGGAAACGGCACTCCGCTACCGGAAGATGGGATTGAAGTACAGCGAGGTCATACGGAACACCGTTGACGAGGTCATGGACACGACGCAGGGCATGAACAGAGTTCATATGCTCAACAGGAACTCCGGTGGGAAGTACTCCGACCAGGAGGCGAGGATAAGGTTCTACATCAACCAGCTCTTCGAGGAGGGGAGGATATGAAGGGAAAGGCCCTCCTCTTAATCCTGCTCCTCCTTGGGGCCTACGCCTACGTCAACGGCTACATCTCCCCGGACGACGTCCGCTCGGCCGTGAATGACCTCACCGGGGAGAAGAGCAACAGGACTTCAACCTCAACGCCCGCCCCAGAGATACCGGGCAACGTCAGCGTTTCGACATTAAATGGGGGCACCTACGTCAGGCTGGACGTTCCGGCCGTCAACGAAAACCTCACGGGTCTGCTTTACAGGGTTGCGGTCGAGAGGAACGCGACGAGGGTGGACGCTTACTACCTCGGGGAGCCGGTTTTGAGGCTCGAAAGGACCAACGGAAGCTACGCCTTCGAGGACATCAGGACGCCGGAGTTCAGGATACGGACAGACCTCGGCGTCTTCGACGTGAACGTGATTGACGTAACGGTAACCAACGAGACCGCCAGCGTTTCGCTCGAATACCTCGCGGACGCGGATTCCTTCTGGAAGGACTACTTCAAGATGGCCTTCGCCGTTCTCGAGGACGCGCCCTGGGTCGAGAGAGTCAGCATCACCTACGTCGGCGAGAGGAATGCCACCTTCTCAATATCGAGCGAGAACCTGCTCCTCGCGTGGGAGGGAAATCTTACCTCAGATGAACTCGCCGGCGCGGTGAGCGAGGAACCGACCGAAAGGGGGTGAGAAAAATGGGAATCCTGAAGAAACTGGTGGTTGGATTTTTCCTGCTCATCTTCCTCGGCGTCGCGGTAATCTTCGGAATGCAGTACTACTACGAAACCGCTTACGACAAGGTCCCGGTCGAGGTCAAGACCGAGACGGTAAGCGGAGACGTCTTTTACCTCAGCCACGTTCTCGAGCCGGGAAAGTACAAGATAACGGCCGAGAGCGAGGGGACTGTCGAGAAGATAACGATACTCGACGAGAACGGCAACGTCCTGACCGAATCTGAGACGGACAGCCTGATATACGGCTCCAGCGTGCCGTTTCAGGTGCGGGTTGACTACAAGGCGCCCGTTAACGTGGAGGGCTACACGGTCTCGGTCGGCATATACCGGCTCGTGAAGAAGTGATTAGCCGGAGTTTTCCTTTTTCCGGCCTTCATTTTCTATCCCCTCATCCTGCGCCAAAGCCCTTACAAGGCGCTCCATTCTCTCCTCTTCAGTTTCCCGTCCGCGGTAGCCGAAGTAGAAGCCTATTATCGTTGAGATGACGCCCAGAAAGTAGTTCCTCAGCTCCGGGGATAAGCTGACGTATCCGCTCCCGAGGACGAGGACTATGAAAGTGGCCACGAGAGTTCCCGCTATCGCCCGCCTCATCTCGCCCCTGTTCAGCTGTTTGTTGGCGCTCCAGCCGAGGTAGACGACGGTGAGGAAGACCAAGAGGGGCAGGGCGATGAGCGTTATCCTGACGTCAAAGTAGAGGCCGACGAACATAAGCACCGCTACGGCAGAGATAGAAAACGCGAGCACGCCCCGAGCGTAGGCAGAGTCCTCCATACTACCACCCAAAAGGGTTATATCGGGCCATCGTATATACGCCTTTGGTCGGGTGATGCTCATGGGCAGGTACTTCGGCACGAGCGGAATCAGGGGACTCTTCAATGAGTGCGTTACCCCCGAGCTGGCCCTGAAGGTCGGAAAGGCCCTTGGAACGTACCTCGAGGGGGGAAAAGTCGTCGTCGGAATGGACACGAGAACGAGCAGTGAGACCCTCAAGTCGGCTCTAATCAGCGGGCTTCTAAGCACGGGCGTCGAGGTGATAGACATAGGTCTGTCCCCAACACCGCTCACTGGCTTTGCAATAAAGCTCTACGAAGCCGATGCGGGCGTTACGATAACCGCCTCACACAATCCTCCGGAATACAACGGGATAAAGGTGTGGCAGTCCAACGGAATGGCCTACACTCCGGACATGGAGGCTGAACTCGAGAGAATCCTCGAATCCGGGAACTTTAGAAAGGTTCCCTGGAACGAGATTGGGACGCTCAGGAGGGCCGACCCCAGAAAGGAGTACATAATGAAGGCCCTCGAAATGGTAAAGCTCAACGATTCCTATACCGTTGTTGTCGATTCCGGCAACGGCGCCGGCTCAATCCTCAGCCCATACCTCCAGCGCGAGCTTGGAAACAGGGTTATTTCGCTCAACTCCCACCCGAGCGGTTTCTTCGTTCGTGAACTTGAGCCGAACGCGAAGAGCCTCTCAGGGCTGGCGAAAACCGTTAGGGTCATGAAAGCGGACGTTGGGATAGCGCACGACGGCGATGCCGACAGAATCGGCGTGGTGGACGACGAGGGTGACTTCGTTGAGTACGAGGTCATGCTCTCGCTTATAGCGGGCTACATGCTCAGGAAGTTCGGGAGGGGCAAAATAGTCACCACCGTCGATGCAGGCTTCGCTCTGGACGACTACGTCAGGCCCCTGGGCGGGGAAGTGATAAGGACGCGCGTTGGCGATGTAGCGGTGGCCGATGAACTGGCTAAACACGGGGGAGTCTTTGGTGGCGAGCCGAGTGGGACGTGGATAATCCCCCAGTGGAACCTGACGCCGGACGGGATATTCGCGGGGGCGCTCGTCCTCGAGATGATTGACAGGCTCGGGCCGATAAGCGAGCTCGCAAAGGAGGTCCCGCGCTACGTAACTCTAAGGGCGAAGATACCCTGCCCCAACGAGAAGAAAGCTAAGGCGATGGAAATCATAGCGAAGGAAGCTTTGAAGAGCTTCGACTACGAGAGGCTGATTGATATTGACGGGGTAAGGATTGAGAACTCCGACTGGTGGATTCTGTTCAGGCCGAGCGGAACCGAGCCGATAATGCGCATAACCCTCGAGGCCCACACGGAGGAGAAGGCGAAGGAGCTGATGGAGAAGGCGGAGAGGCTCGTCAGGAGCGCGGTGGAGCGGGCTTGAGATGAAAACCTACCTCATCTACGCCCTCCTCTCTGCCTTCTTCGCCTCCCTCGTTCCAATCTTCGGAAAAATAGGCCTCAGGGATGTCAACCCAACGCTCGCGACCGCCGTGAGGGCCGTCATAATGGCTGTCTTCCTCGTCGGCGTTGCCCTCGTGAGCGGTGTAACGCGGGAACCGTTGGGGGGAAGGGCGCTATTATTCATAGCGCTTTCAGGGATAGCAGGCGCGCTATCGTGGCTCTTCTACTTCATGGCCGTTAAAGCCGGCCGTGTTCCGGCGGTTGTTGCAATAGACAAGACGAGCGTCGCGCTGGCAATCTTCCTTTCGTGGCTCATCCTCGGGAGCAGGATGGACGTGAAAACAGCGGTCGGCGCGCTCCTCATAGTTCTCGGCGCGATTCTGGTGGCCCTTTAGGACTTCAGGGCCTTTCTGAGCCTTTCAACGCTCTCCTCAACGTCGTCCTTGTCGAACTCTAAAAACTCCGCCTCCGGGAAGCGCTCCATGAGCTCCTCGAAGAGCAGTCCCGGCCCTTCCTTAACCTCGAAGGAAAAGCGCTCGATGATTTTCCTGCTCTCCTCAAGCCTCTTCTCCTTGTCCATGTAGAAGAACGCCGGAATCAAGCCGTAGTCGAAGGAATCAGGGTCGTTCGAAGTTGTGTGGAAGACACCGCAGGTTGGGGAGCCTTTAACGCCGATAAAAATTACCCGCTCCGGCTTCTCTTCAGTCAGAATTCTTCCTATGAAGTCCGCTACGACCTGAACCCTCTCGCGCATGCCGAGTCTCTCAAAGCTCTCCCTTCCCATCGGAGGCCTCGGCCAGCCAATCAGCTCGAACTCGGGGCAGGGGTAGGCAAGAACCTGCCATTCCTCGCCGAGCTCTCCAATCAGCTTTCTCAGCTCTCTTGCCGTGAGGTATTCCTTCTCCTTCGGCCCGCGGTAGACGTAGAAGGGACTCAACAAGCAGGGGGCTACTATTAGGAGGTTCATCTTACTCACCCAGCACGATTTTTTTGGGAGGTATTTGGACATGAGGACTTTAAAGCTAAGAACGGCCTTCATCTAAAACTACCTCACCTACTTTCCAACCGGTTCCCCTTACTCCCAACTCCCTTTAAGCCTTGCTCAGCTCCTCAATAATCCGCTCCACATTCTCCCTCAGCTCCTCAAGGGTTCCCTCGTTGACTATGACGCAGTCAGCCAGGCCCTTCAGTTCGCTCGTGTGGTAGAGCCTCTCCTCGGCGTCGTCCATCTCCTTGAAGTCCTCGAATGTCTTGATTCCCCTGTCTTTGCTGGCTTTGCGTTTCATCAGGCGCTCGAACCTTATCTCCGGCCTTGCCTCGACGTAGATGACCCTTCCGCCGAGCCTCTTTATTGCCTCGATTTCCTCCCGCGAGCGGACGCCATCTATGACGATATTCTGGCAGTTCCTCTTCTTGTCAACGGCGAGGCGAATCAGTATGTCCCCACCGTATTTGTCCTTCAGGTACTTCCCGAACTCTATGAGTTTCTCACGCGTTGGCTCGGCCTTCTCTGGCAGTTCCGGAATCCAGGAGTAGTCGGAAACTTTGTGGGTCAGCAGGTCAATCAGAGGTTCACTGCAGGAAACCCTGCAGAAGCCCTTCTCTTCGAAGAATTTAGCGATTGTCGTTTTTCCGGCGGCAATCTTTCCAACGACCCCGATTATCATCTCCTCCGCCTCCAGTAGCGCCATACAACCTTGGCCCCATCTGTCGACTCCATGAGGCCGTCGTAGGTGAGTTTAGCGACGAACTCAAGGAGGGTCTCCTCATCGACCATCGTGGGGAACTCGAATCCAAAAAGGTATTTCAGCTCGAAGAAGCCGATGTGGAGAAGCCTGAAGGGGTTGAGGAGGTAAACTCCACCCTTCTCGCTCAGCGGGAATGGAAAATCCGCTAAGACAAGCCTTGCGCCCCTTTCCCTGGCAATTCTCGCGAGTTTGTCCTCGTCGGGAAAGAACAGCTCCCTGAGGTCCCCCTCAACGGCCTCGTACTCGAGCCTTGGAAAACTATACTTCAGCCCGATTGCCCCATACGGAAGATAGAGGGCTTTGACAAAGCCGAGGAGCGGTTTAGCGGAGAAGCTCAGGAAGACGAGCGTTTTCAGGTTTCCCCTAACTTCAGGCCACGCCCTGGGCGGGAACTTCCGCTCCGCCTCGATTATCGGCGTTAGGAACTCAAGCTCTTTGGGAAGGAGCCTTTCAGCCTCGTCCAGCTTTCTCCGCTTTATCTCAAGGTCGAGGTTTGAATAGACGGTAACCTGCCTGACCCCGAGCCTCTCGCGGAGCTTCCCGATAACGAGGCTGTTGCCGATGACGACGCTTTTATCGGTTCTGTCGTGGGCTATTATGAAGAGCTTGTCCCCCTTCGGGTCGTAGCGGACCTCGTCTATCCTGAAGGGGCTCTCCGGAAGGCCGTGCTCAAGCCTTATCTCTCGAACGAGCTTAGATATTGCTTCCGGTGTGAACATCGGGCTCCCTTATCCTGGGAGCTTTTAAGAAGATTGTTCCTTTTTTGGAACAAAGATTTTAAAATTGTGGAACAAACTTGGGTCGGTGGTGGGGATGAAAATCGGGCCCAAGGAGATAGCGATTTCAGGTGTGATGCTCGGCCTCGCGCTCCTTCTCGATGTCGCCCCGATAGACTTCCCGACGGTCTGGGGCATGAAGATTGACATCGTCGCCGTGCCGATAGTAATCGTTTACTTCATCCTTGGCTTCTGGGGAAGCCTCTTCGCCCTCGGCCTGCTCTTCATAGGCCTCAGCGTGGTTTCATCTGCGAGCTGGCTCGGGGCGATGATGAAGGTAACGGCAACCTTCGCCGTCATACTCGGCCTTGAGTTCGCGAGGAGAACGGTCGGTCTGGACTTCCGGAACCCGCGCAGGTTGCTCCTCTTCGGTGCCGTCGCGTACATCGTCGGCGTTGCCATACGGGTTCCGCTTATGCTCCTGTTGAACTACTACGTGGCCCTTCCTATATGGCTCGGTCTTCCGAAGGAGCAGGTCGTTCAGGCCGTCGAGAACTGGACTCACGTTCCCTTCTGGGTGGCTATAGGCCTGCCAAACGCGGTTCAGAGTGCCATAGACGTCTTCCTAAGCCTTGCGGTTGCGGTTCCGGTTCTCAAAAGGCTCCCCCACCTCGGCGTTGAGGGCGCGGTTGTGGAGGAGGGGGAAGCCTTCTAAGCTCTCTTCTCTTTATTAGCCTTTCAACCGTCCGCCCTTAACAGCTCTGTAATGTTCTCCGGCTCGAGTCCCCTCTGCTCAAGGTAGCCGTTCCACCTCTCGGCGTACCCCAAGAAAATCCCGTCGCCCGTTCTGACGTATAGCCAGACAAGGAGCCTCACGTGAAGCCTGTGGTAGTCCTCCCTCGCCGGCGGTCCGTTCACCGCGTAGAGGCTCCAGTTATTTGCCTCGCAGTGGGGAAGAGCCCGCTTGACGCTTTCGACACCCCTCTGGAAGAGCTCCACCGCCCTCCCGTCTCCAGTGAAGCGGTAATACAGCCAGAGTCCCTTCATCGTGATGATGTGGCCGTTCAGGACGAGGAAATCCGGCCTGAATGGATACTCCAGGAACCAGAGGCCGTAGCTCGTGTTCTCGACGAAGCCACCTTCCCCGAGCGGTAGGTAGAAGGAGTTGAAGAGCTCCCGCGCGACGGTGAGGTACGTCTCGTTGCCGGTTTCGTTGTAGAGCCACGCGTAGAGGCCCGCGAGCATTCCCTGCGAGAAGGACGAAACCCAGGGTGGCGTTACGTTGGTATCCGGCGGGGCGAAGTAGACGTTGAAGAGCGCGACGGGCCTTCCGTTGAACCTCCGCGTTTCCCTCAGCGGGAGCATGGCGTTCAGTATCGCCTCGGCTTCCCTCACCTTTTCCCCTTTGAGGTAGTGGTAGGCCCAATTTGAGGCGGTGACAGGGTAGTACTGGAAGCCCCTGCCCCGGTAGTAGACGAAGGGGAGCGGGCTCGTGAAATTGGGGCAGTCGAGGTGGGGGACGCCACGAGGGTGGAGGTCTGAGAATGAAACGACGTAGTAGCTCTCCCGTGGCGTTCCGTTCAGGGAGAAGTAGCAGAGGTCGGCATGGAGGGTGAGGTTGAGAATGGAAAGCTCCGCCCCGGTCAGGTTTCTCCTCTCCGCGATGCTCGCGAATACCCTTACCGGATAGTTCACGTCAGGAAACTTCTCGGAGACGTTACGGGCCCTCTCAAGGACGTTCCTGAGGGAAGGATAGCGCTCAATGAGGAGTTCATAGCCGGAGTAATTGTTGGCCATTGTGTTGGTATTGTTTATGCCCTTTCCTTCCTCTGAGGTGTTTGTGTAATGGTTCTCGGCCGTGTGATTGAGACTTCCCGGAACGGCGCTTTCTCCGGGGTTGGTCTGGTTTTCAACGTTGGAGTTTTCGAAGTGGTGAACGCCGTAGGTGGTGATGAGGAGAATGATGATTAACGGAACTATCCAGGCCTGCCAGCGCTTCATAGTGGTGGATTGAAGTGAAAGTTATTAAAAGTTGTGGAAAAAATTTGCAATCAAAGGTTCCCCAGGATTTCATCTCCCTCAATCGTTCTCTCGCAGTAGTGGCAACGGAGCTTGAGCGGGTCCCTGCTCTCGACCTTGAAGCGCGGTTTAACGTACTCGTGGTTGCTGACGCAGTTTGGATTCGGGCAGGTGAGAATTCCGACTATCTCGTCCGGAATCGAGACCTTGAACTTCTCCACTATCTTGTAGTCCCTGACGATGTTGACGGTAGCGTCCGGCGCGATGAGTGCAATCTTGTTCACCTCTTCCTCGCTGAGGTAGCGTCCCTCGACCTTCACGATGTCCTTCCTGCCGAGCTTCCTGCTCGGAACGTTCGAGGCTATGAGGAGGGTCCCCCCGTTCGGCTTCGTCAGGCCGAGGATTTCGATGACCTTGAGCCACTTTCCTGCCGGAATGTGGTCTATTACCGTTCCCTCGGGAATTACCTCAACCTTCAGCTCGGGCATTTAAAATCCCTCCAGAACGCCCAATGTCAGACCAAGGAGCGCCATTCTAACCGGCACGCCGGAGAAGACCTGACGGAAGTAGAGCGCGTGCTCGCTCTTGTCAACCTCTGGGTGAATTTCGTCAACCCTCGGGAGCGGGTGCATGACCTTCAGCGTTTCCTTGGCGTTCTTCAAAAGCTTACAGTTCACCTGGTAGCTACCCTTGACCTTCAGGTACTCCTCCTCGTCCGGGAAGCGCTCGCGCTGGATTCTCGTTACGTAGAGCACATCAAGCTCTGGAATCGCGCCCTCAAGGTCGGTCGTCTCGTAAACCCTAACCCCCCTCTCCTTCAGCTCCTCGACGATGTGCCTCGGCATCCTCAAGAGCTCGGGTGAAATCAAATAGAGCTCGACGTCGTAGAACGCTAAGGCCTCCGCGAGGCTGTGAACGGTTCTCCCGTACTTGAGGTCGCCGAGCAGGCCAATCTTGAGGTCGTCAATCCTTCCGAAGGCGCGCTTTATCGTGTAGAGGTCGAGGAGGGTTTGAGTTGGGTGCTGGTTGCTCCCGTCGCCGGCGTTGATGACCGGAACCTCTGCAACCTCCGCCGCCAGCCGGGCGGCACCTTCCATCGGGTGCCTGATAACTATAACGTCGCTGTACTGCTCGACGGTTCTTATCGTGTCGGCAAGGCTTTCCCCCTTCTTGACGCTCGTGCTCGAGGCCGAGGAGAAGCCTATAACCGAACCGCCGAGCCTGTGCATCGCGCTCTCGAAACTCAAGCGGGTTCTCGTCGAAGGCTCGAAGAACAGAGTCGCCAGAATTTTCCCGCGCGCGTAGTCGAGCGAGCCCTTCTCCTTAAGTTCTCCCTCAAGCCTCTCTGCAACCTTCAAAACGAACTCGATGTCCTCCTTCGAGAAATCCCTAATGCTCACAACGTCCCTTCCTTTCCAGTCCATAAGAGCCCTTCCGGTGTAAAAAACGATGGGTTTTTAAGTCTTTTTTGACATCTATGTGTTGAGTCAATGATTTAAACCCTGGTTAGAACATCCAATAACCTGGTTTTAGGGTGATGGTATGAAGACGCCGAGCGTTTACATTGCCGAAGAGCTTATGCCGTATCTGCGCGCGCGGATAGCGGGAATCCTCTACCGTGAGGGGTTCAGACAGTCGAGGATAGCGAGTTACCTTGGCATAACGCAGGCGATGGTGAGCAAGTACCTTGGGGGCACGTACAAGCGTCCTCCAGAGGAGGTCGCATCGCTTCTCGACGGTATCGCCGAGGAAATCGCGAGTTTAATCCTTTCAGGCGCATCGAAGGATGAAATAATAACTTTCACCTCAAGGAGGCTCTTTGAGCTCTTCTCCTCCGGCGACCTGTGCAGGCACTACGCCCTGTACTCGGGAGTGAGCGAAGAAACCTGCAGGTCCCTGTTCGCTCCCCGGGAGTCGATGGCCCTCGAGGAGATGAGGCTGGCCCTCCGCGAGCTTATCTCCCTGCCGGGACTTTCGAAGCTTATCCCGGAGGTCAGGAGCAACTTGGCCTACGCGCCCCCCGGAGCGAAGAGTCCAGCCGACGTAATCGCGATTCCCGGGAGGATAACCCTCGTCAAGGGCCGGCCTTATGCCCTCCCCCCTGAACCCGGAGCGAGTAAGTTTACCGCTTCCCTAATCCTTTCGGTCTCAGGGAAGGCCCCGGAAGTGCGGAGCGTCATGAACGTCAGGCTTGATGAAAACGTGGCCAAAGCCATTAGGAAACTGCCGTTCCGTTATGCAGAGGTTAGAACCGGTGGTCTGAGCGACGAGGAGGCAATAAAACGAATAGCCGGTCTCTTCGAGAACGATTCCCCCGATTTCGTCCTCGACTGGGGTGGGGAGGGCGTTGAACCACTCGCCTACGTCTTCGGTAGGAATCCCCTCGACGTCGTCGGGAAGGTTAAAGCCCTGTTGGAGGTGATGAAATGATTTACAGCAAGGAGCTCTGGTTTTCAACGAGGGGCGAGATTGACCTCGTGGACATAACTGCCGAGGTTGAGAGGGTTGTCGAAGAGTCCGGAATCCAGAACGGGCACGTTCTGGTCTTCGTGCCTGGGGCAACGGGCGCGATAGTTACGATAGAGCACGAGTCGGGCCTTCTGGAGGACTTTAAGAGGGCGTTGATGGAGCTGATACCAAAAGGCGCCGGCTACCTCCATGACCGGATAGACGACAACGCCCACAGTCACCTGCGCGCGACCCTTCTCGGTGCGAGCGAGTGCTTTTCCGTCATAGACGGCCGGCTCGTTCGCGGAACCTGGCAACAGATTTTCTTCGTCGAGCTTGATGTGAGGCCAAGGCACAGGCGCGTTATAGTGCAGGTCGTTGGAGAGTGAGGACTTCTGGTTCTCACACCTTTATAAATCTTGAAAATTTGCGCTTCTCAGGAATTATAACATCATTACAAAGGTGCCTTTTCTGCCATGCATTGAAACCTCAAACACCGTGAAAAGGGGGTAATAACCCGCCCGAGTTCATTGACTCCGCCTTCGGCGGTGCTCCCCGGGCGATTTAGGTTGGGCCTTTCACCATAAAAGGCTTTCTACCACACTTTGACCTCTTCGTTTTCGTTCTCCTCGAGCTCGACCTCCTCGTACTTCCCGCTCAGCTTAATTGAGATGGCGTAGACGAGGGCGATGAGCGAACCGAACAGAAACGCC
Source organism: Thermococcus sp. 21S9 (assembly GCF_012027635.1). NCBI lineage: Archaea > Methanobacteriati > Methanobacteriota > Thermococci > Thermococcales > Thermococcaceae > Thermococcus > Thermococcus sp. 21S9. The sequence continues at coordinate 501,760 of NZ_SNUS01000001.1, read as the reverse complement.
ATGAAAATCCAGACGAGCCTCTCTGATTCTGGCATAAGTTTCTGATTCTTAACGACGTCGTAGGTAACCCACGCGAAGCCCGCGATGTTGAGAGCCCAAATCACACCCCAGATTCCGATGACCACGTCGAACATGAAGAAAAATTAGGAGTGGAGGTTAAAAACTTCACTCCTTCTTGAGCTTCTCGCAGTTCTTGACCCAGTTCTCGAGGACGTCCTTGAGCTTGGGCTGGCCGATTTCCTCGAGCTCGTACTTGACGCGGACGGCCGGCTTGTTGAGGTTCATGAACCTGCGCAGGTCAACGGGGGTACCCATGATGACCACGTCCGCATCTGCCCTGTTGATGGTCTCCTCGAGCTCCTTAATCTGCTTCTTGCCGTAGCCCATGGCCGGCAGAATGAGGTCGAGGTGCGGGTACTTCTTGTAGGTCTCGACGATTGAGCCGACGGCGTAGGGCCTCGGGTCGATGATTTCCTTCGCTCCGAACTTCTTCGCTGCAACGTAGCCGGCTCCGTACTTCATACCGCCGTGGGTGAGGGTCGGACCGTCCTCGACGACGAGAACGCGCTTGCCCTTGATGAGCTCGGGGTTGTCAACGAATATCGGCGAGGCAGCCTCGATGACGGTGGCGTTCGGGTTAATCTTCTCGATGTTCTCGCGGACGGTCTGGATGTCGTCCCTGTTGGCGGTGTCAATCTTGTTGATGATTATGACGTCAGCGGCCCTGAAGTTGGTCTCACCGGGGTGGTACTTGAGCTCGTGGCCGGGCCTGTGCGGGTCAACGACCGTAATCCAGAGGTCGGGCTCGTAGAACGGGAAGTCGTTGTTTCCGCCGTCCCAGAGGATTATGTCGGCCTCCTTCTCGGCCTCGCGGAGAATCTTCTCGTAGTCAACGCCCGCGTAGACAACCATACCGCGCTCGATGTAGGGCTCGTACTCCTCGCGCTCCTCGATGGTGCACTCGTACTTGTCGAGGTCCTCGAAGGTGGCGAACCTCTGAACGACCTGCTTCCTCAGGTCACCGTATGGCATCGGGTGCCTTATGGCAACGACCTTGTAGCCCATCTCCTGGAGGAGCTGGGCGACCTTTCTGCTGGTCTGGCTCTTTCCACAGCCGGTTCTTATGGCAGTAACGGCAACGACGGGCTTGGTGCTCTTGAGCATGGTACTCTTGGGTCCAAGGAGCCAGAAGTCGGCGCCGGCCGAGTGGGCCCTGCTCGCGAGGTGCATGACGTGCTCGTGCGGAACGTCTGAGTAGGCGAAGACGACGATGTCGATGTCGTGCTCCTTGATTATCTTCTCCATGTCGTCCTCGCTCCATATCGGAATGCCGTTCGGGTAGAGCTCACCGGCGAGCTCGGGCGGGTAAATCCTGCCCTCGATGTCCGGAATCTGGGTTGCGGTGAAGGCCACGACCTCGTAGTCGGGGTTGTCCCTGAAGAACACGTTGAAGTTGTGGAAGTCCCTTCCGGCCGCTCCAAGAATAAGAACTCTCTTCTTTTTCTTCTCGGCCATTTTCGTTCACCTCTAAAACTTTGTCCGCTGGTGTATTGCCCTTTACACTTATAACGGTTTTCGTTTAGTGATGAAAGACTTTTACGTAACTCCTTCGAAATCATCTGACGTTTCCTGAAAAACCTTCAAAAAACGCTGAATCTCCGCCGTTTCCAGATTACCCGATTGGTTAATAAACGATTGCCGAAGACGCTTTCGGGGATTGTCATGGAAGGGAATATTGAGGTTAGAACTCACACGGCACTCCACGTGGTCAAGGGTGCGGTTGTGAAGGTTCTCGGCGAAAAGGCCAAGTGGACGGCCTCGACCTACGTTAAAGGCAACCGCGGGGTTCTGGCAGTTAAGTTCGACCGGAAGCCAACGCCCGAGGAAATCGCTGAAATAGAACGCCTCGCCAACGAGAAAGTTAAGGAGAACGTTCCGGTTAAAGTTTACGAGCTTCCGCGTGAGGAAGCGGAGAAGCGCTTTGGAGAGGACATGTACGACCTGTTTCCGGTTCCCGAGGAAGTTAGAACCCTCAAGGTGGTCGTCATCGAGGGCTGGAACGTCAACGCGTGCAATAAGGAGCACACGAAGACGACGGGCGAAATTGGGAAAATAAGAATCAGGAAGGTCCGCTTCAGGAGGAGCAGGGAGCTTTTGGAGATTAGTTTTGAGGTGCTTTAATCTATGGGGCCATGACGAAGCCGTGAACCGCGAAGTCGCTGTCGAAGGTGAACGCCTTCCTGATTCCAAGCCTCTCCATTATTGCGAAAGCTAAGCTGTCGAATAAGTCTATTCCCTGCTGGTCGCGGTACTTGAAGAAAAGCTCCCAGGCCCGTTCCCAGTCCGCTTCGGTTTCCTTCTCGATGAAGATGAACCTGCTCGCGGTGTAGAGGCGGTACTGCTCCTCGGCAACGTCCTTTCCAACGTGCTTTGCAACGCCGTTCAGGAACTCCATCAGCGTGGGCCTACCGATTACGAAAACCGACCCCTCCCTAACGGCGTCCCTAAAGAAGCTCAAGGCCCGCTCGTGCTCCGGGTCGTCCCTGACGAGGAGAGCTATCATGGCGCTCGTGTCCATGTAGAACAGCTCTGGCCTCAGTGGCTTCGCCATTCGACCACTCCCCAGTCCTCATCGTGGCTCGTCTTCCTGCCCTTAAGCTCCACCGCGCCGAATGCCTTCCAGATTGGGTCTTTTTCCACTTCCTCCTCTGTTATTCCCGCGTTTCTCTTGAGGTACTCCTCTATGGCCTCCCGGAGTATCTCCTTTATGGGCTTCCCCTCCCTGAGTGAGAGAGCCTTGAGCATTGAGTACAGGCTCTCATCAATCTCGGTCTGCACATGTTTTGTAGATGACATGGAATCACCATAAACATGAAGAGAAGTGGAGCATTTAAACCTTCACTTCCGCACCCACAGCGCCCCGGCCATTCCGAAGTAAGTTGGACAGGCGTATGCGCTCGCCTTCAGCTCGAACTCTGCCTTTCTCATGGCTCCAAGCATTATCAGCATCTGCCAGTAGCTGTCCACGAGGGCCTTCCTAACGAGTTCCTCGGGGATGCTGAGAAGCTCTTCAAGGCGGTTCTCGTTAATCAGCTCCATTATCAGCCTATCATAGATTTCGCTCTCCTTCACCTTCCCGTAGGGGCCGTTTTCATCGTGCCCGTGCCCGTGGTCCGCGCTGATTATCAGCGCAACCCTCTTCCCCTCCCGCTCAAGGACCTCGCCGAGGATTTCGCCAAAGCGGACGAGCGTTTCCCTGCCAACTCCCCTCGATGGCGCCATCAGGACGAGCGGTTTCCTTTCGAGGAACTGGAGCGGAATCAGCTCACCCCAGCTCAGGGGCCAGCGCGAGTATTCACCGCGTAGCGATGCAAAGTTCAGGTCAACGACTGGCATTCCCGCCTCCTTCTCGGCTCTGTAAATCTTCTCCGCCAGCTCCCTATCGGTTTTCCACTCGCCGGGCAGTTCCTTCCCCTCAAAGCCGAGCCACGAGACGAGGTTTTCAGCGAGAATGACGCCGAGATGGTCGCTCATTCTGACGTTGTGCGGGCTTATCAGGACGTAGGAGTCCACACCCCTGAACTCCTCTCCGATTCTCCTCAGGACTTCCGCGAGCCTCTCGGTTTTCTCGTCTGGGGGCTCAAGAACGGGGTTTCCGTGGGGCATCAGGCCTATTCCGACGAGCATCTCAATCACCTCAGACAGTTTTCAAGCCCCTCGAGCGGGCACTCCGTTATCTCCCCTGCCGGGGCATCTTTCAGCGTTCTCAATCCAGAACCGGTGAGAATCGAGACGACCTTGGCTCCTTCTGGAAGGTCGAGCTTTTCCAGAGTTGCTATTCCCGTCGCGCTCGCCGGCTGGACGAAGAGGCCTTCGAGGGCGAGCCTTTCCTGGGCTTTTCTGATTTCATCGTCCGAAACTGAAACGCAACCCCAGCCGAACTCCCTCAGGAGTTTCAGAACCGCATTCCCGCTCGGCGGGTAGGGGTTCGCTATTGCCTTCGCTATCGTTCTCGGGTTCTCGAAGCGCTCCACCTTTTCCTTCCCCTCGCGGAAGGCCCGGCATATCGGAGAACAGCCCTCGGCCTGAACCGCTATCAGCTTTGGGAGTTTTTCAATAAGCCCATTCTCGTAAAGCTCGATGAAGCCTTTGGCTATTCCCCTGAAAAGACCGCCCGAGCTGGTTGGAATTAGCACGTAGTCAGGGGTCAGCTCCTCGGCTATCTCAAACGCGATACTCTTGTAACCCTCGATTCTGAAGGGGTTGTCGGAGTTCATGAAGTAGACCCCGAGCCGTTCGCCGAGTTCTAGGCTTTCAAAGTAGAGCCTCCCGTAGTCCCCGAGGACCCTTATCACTTCCCCGCCGTAGACCGAGACGGCCTTTAGTTTCTCGTCGCTTGCGCTCTCGGAGACGAGAATTTTAGCTTTCAACCCGAAGCGTGAAGCGTAAGCCGAGACGCTCGCCGCCATGTTTCCGGTCGAGACAGTCCCAACGGTCTCGTAGCCTGCTTTGAGGGCGTAGCTCATCGCGAGGAAGGTGCCCCTGTCCTTGAAGCTCCAGGTCGGGTTGACGGTCTCGTTCTTGAGGTATAGCTTAACGCCGAACTCCTCGCCGAGCTTCGACTTCACAAGCGGGGTGTCGCCCTCGCCGAGCGAAAGCTCAAGGACCGGCTCAACCGGCCAGAAGTCCCAAAAGCGTTCCCAGACGCTCTTTCCGATGTAGGGTTCTCCCTCAAAGAGCTCGAACTCGACAGGTTCACCGCACTCGCACCTCTGGACGGGCTTCTCATAGGTCTTACCGCAGATTGGACACCTAAGCTTCAACTCTGACCCTCCTCACGGCTTTTAGGGTGACGGTCTTTCCGTCGAGGGTGATTGTGACCTTCGCGTAGGTGTCCTTTTCGGCGAGGCTCTTGAGGGTTTCGGCGAAGGTTTTCGCGGATTTTGCGCTGGAGAACTCAACCTTCCAGAGGAGGACGTAGTCGGTTCCGTTGGTCGCGAGGATTAGGTGGTCGCCGAGCCACGCGCTCGAAACGTTCCACGCGGTCCCGTTGTCGAGCTTGGCAACGTCCCTGAGGAGGACATAGACGTAGAACTCACCCATCCTGTCGTCCCTCATGACGCTCCAGTTGGCCGGAACGCTCAGCGAAACGTTTACCGGAGTCACGTTCTCCAGATAGAGCTCGGGGTGCATTATCTGGGCCGTTGAGACGGGATAGTGCCTGTAGGCCTCGTTTACAAGTTCCCAGCCACCTTTTTCGTAGAGGTAGCGGACGAATGGGTCGCCGAAGACGTAGGGGAAGATGCCGATGTCCGTTAGCGGGTTCCCGCTGAGGGAGCGTATCTTGTATATGGGAATCCCGTTCCGCTCGCAGTAAAGGTCCGCAACCAAATCTGCATCGCCTTCAACCAGTGCCCTCACCGCGAGAGTCCCGTCGAAGGTGCTGGCACCGTACTTTGCGTCGAACCACTGCTTTTGCAACACGTGCGTAAGCTCATGCGCCAAAGCCCTCTTCGCCATCGCTGGGTTTCCCTCGAAGTTCTCCTCGATGACGTAGATTGTGTTTCCAACCGTGAGGGCAATCCAGCCGGCGCTTTGCTCCTCCTTCGCCTTGATGAAAGAGTAGTTCCCCGGCAGAAGGAGGGTCATCTTGTATGTGAGCTCCTGAACCTTCAGCTCCTCCTCGTTCTGGCTTTCGGGCCCGAAGAGCCTTATCGCCTCGGCCCTGCTGATGACGATTACCTTCGGCTTCTCCTTGAAGTGTAATCCCCTGATTTCCTGAACCTGCTCGATGATATCGTTAATCTGGTTGAGAATCGCGTCGGTGGAGTATGCTAGGTCAACCGCCGAGTAGAGCGACAGAACGACCGTCGCGACGAGAAGAACCGCGAGCGCTTTCTCCTTCATTCCCATCGGAGAAGGTTGGAAGGGGAGTTAAAAAGGGATTTGGTGCAAATCTAAAACTCGACGAACTCCTCCTTCATGCCGTCCTTCGTGATGACGACGACCTGAACCTTCCTGTCCCCGGTGTATACGTCGCGCTTTCCGGCGGTTCTGACGGCCCTAACCGCGAGCTCCTTGGCTTCTTCGACGCTCATGTCCTTCCGGAAGCCCTCTTCGAGGACGGCTATCGCGAACGGACTTCCCGAGCCGGTGGCCGTGTAGTCGTCGAAGATGAGACCTCCGAGCGGGTCGAGGTTGGCTAAGGTGGGCTCCTTGACGTAGCCACCTATGATAATCTGCACCATATACGGAAACCACTTGTTCTCGTTGAGGATGTTGCTGAGCAGATGGGCCATCGCCTTGGCCGTCATCGGCCTTCCCCAAGTGAACTGGTAGTAGCGCGCCTCTGCCTCCAGCATTCTCGCCAGAGCCTGGACGTCGCCGACGCTTCCCGCGGTGGTTATGGCTATCCTCTCGGTTATCGGGATTATCTTCCTGATGTTCAGGGTCTCAACCATGTGGTCGAGCGAGGCCTGAGTGTCAGCCGCGAGAACCACCCCGTCCTTGGCCTTTATTCCCACCGTTGTTGTTCCGGTCTTCTTCTCCACCTTCTCTCACCTGAAGTAAGAAACGCGCCGAAGTTTTAAACCTTAGCCCTTCAGCCCCGGCACGAGAAGGCGCTTCCCCTCGGCCTCGATTATCTTCGCCTTTATCCCGTAGGTGGTCTCTATCACCGCTGGCTCCAGCTTCCTCGAAGGCCCTTCCCAGACCTTTTCGCCGTCCTTCAGGACGAGAACCCTGTCTGCGTAGCTTAACGCGAGGTTGAGGTCGTGGAGGACCGCAACGATAATCTTCTCCCCTTTGAGCTTGTTAAGCAACTCCATCACCATGAGTGCGTGGTTCACGTCGAGGTGGCTCGTGGGCTCGTCGAGGAGGATTGATTTACTCCCCTGTGCCAAAGCCCTCGCTATGAGCGCGAGCTGGAATTCCCCACCGCTGAGGCTCGTTACTCTTTCCTTTCTCCTCTCCCAGAGGCCGACCCTCTCGAGCGCTTCCCTGACGCTTCCCCGCGTTATGTAGGCGCCCATCTCGACGAACTCCTCAACTGTGAAAGCGAACTGGGGAAGGGAACTCTGGGGAACGTAGGTTATGAACTTCGCCCTTTCAGCCGGCCTGAGCGATGTCAGCTCAACGCCATCGAGCCTGGCCGTTCCCATCGGCTTTAGAATTCCGACGAGGCACTTGAGGAGCGTGCTCTTCCCGGCCCCGTTGGGCCCGATTACCGCGAGAAGTTCGCCCCTCTCGGCTTTGAGCTCTACGTTTTTCAAAACCTCCCTCTCGCCGTATGCGAAAGAGATTCTCGCCTCAAGCAACGAGCTCACCCCTCTTGTGCCTCATCAGGAGGTAGAGGAAGAAGGGCGCGCCCATGAGGGCCGTTACTATGCCGACCGGGATTACGGTGGGCTTCGCCACTGTTCTCGCGAGCAAATCCGCAACGACGAGCAGAACACCGCCGAAGAGGGCCGTTGCTGGCGTTAACTCCCTGTGGTTCGGCCCGAGGAGGAGGCGCATTATGTGGGGACTTACCAGTCCGATGAAGCCGATTATTCCGGCGGTGTAAACGGCGAAAGCAGTAAGCGTCGCTATGACGCCGAGGAAGATTTTTCTGTACAGGTGAAGGTCGAGGCCGAGGGCTATGCTCTCCTCGCCGAGGAGTATTAGGTTCAGCTCGCGCCAGCGCCAGCTGAGGAAGCCAACGCCGAGAAGCGAAACGATGAGCATTATCCCGACGTCCCGCCAGGTGCTCCCGTTGAAGCTCCCGAGAAGCCACATCCAGCTCAGATGGCTCTCCTGGGGGTGGGTAACGTAGATATACCACGTTATCGCGTTTGCAAGGAAGCCGTAGGCTATTCCCGCCAGGAGGAGGGTGTCAACGGGAACCGCACCGTTCGTTCTCGCTATCGTGTAGACGATGAAGACCGAGAGGAAGGAAAAGAGGAGCGCGAGGGGGGCCATGTAGGCCGGGTTAATCAGCGTTCCGATGGCTGAGCCGAGCGCGGCGCCGGAGCTTATCCCTATTATGTATGGGTCGGCGAGGGGGTTTCGAAAGAGGGCCTGGCTCGCGACTCCGGCACTCGCCAGCGCGAGGCCGACGAAGTAAGCGAGAAGGACCTCAGGTAAGCGGAGTTGCCATACGATGACGAAGTAGTCCGGCGCCTTTCCGGGGTTTACCTCCGTGAAGTGCGAGAGGGTGAGCTTTATTCCATAGGATAAGCTTTGAGTGACATCTGAAACGCTCAAGCTAACCGGGCCGAAGTAAACACCGAGGAAAATCGAGAGGGCTGAAAGGAGGAGCAGGGCGGGGAGCCACTTTCGCATGTGCTGGAGTTTTTGTCCAGCCTTTTAAAGTTGATGCATCAGCCAGGAATCCGGTCATCATCCCGGGGTCAGGTTCGAGAGTGCTCATCACGTCGGGGTGGCCACCCCATAGAGAGTCCCCTCAAGCCTTAAAAGCCTTGGGGGATAGTTACTACCATGAGCGTCTCAGCGAGGGAAGTGAGGGCCAGAATACCGCTGGCACTCGTCACGATACGGCCGGCGAAGCTCTTCGACATAAGCGACGTGATGAGAATCGAGAGGGAGTCCTTCCGCGAGGCCTACCCGAGGGGAATCTTCCTCGTCTTCCTTGAGAACAACCCGGACACTTTTCTCGTTGCCGAGTACAACGGCAGGGTAATCGGCTATGTCATGGCCTACCTCCGCCCGGACCTTGAGGGGCACATAATGAGCATAGCCGTTGAGGAGCGCTACCGTGGAAACGGCATAGGCTCGGCCCTGCTCACAGAGGCGATAGACAGGCTCATTGCGCGGGGAGCTCGTTACATCGGCCTCGAAGTTCGCGTGAGCAACGAAAAGGCCATAAAGCTCTACGAGCGCTTCGGCTTCCGGAAGGTGAAGCGGATTATCGGCTACTACTCGGACGGCGAAGATGCATACTACATGCTCCTGCCTGCAGAGGAATGGAGGGGAAGCTGATGATAGTCTTTTACCTGAGCGGGGATAGAGTATTCTCGACAGACCAGAACGCGATAAACGGCCTTTACAACAAGCGCCACTTCGGAAAGCTGGTGGAGGGCAAGCTCTTCCTCTCGCTACTTGAAGCTACATATCTCGTCGAGAGGGGCAAGATAGAGGTCAGGGACGGGAAGAGAAAACTAACCGTCGAGGAACTCATGAACCTCGGGAGGAAGAGGGACGAGCTGTTCGACGCCAAGTACCTCGTCTACAAGGACCTGCGCGACAGGGGCTACACCGTCAAGTCCGGCCTCAAGTTCGGCTCGCACTTCCGGGTTTACAGGCGTGGAATGGACGAGCACTCCCAGTGGCTCGTGTGGGTCCTGCCCGAGAACTCCCGCCTGAGCCCGAACGACATAACAGCGCGCGTTAGGGTCGCCCACGGCGTCAGGAAGAACATGGTGATGGCGATAGTTGATGAGGACGCGGACGTTACATATTACAAGGTCGAGTGGACGAAGTTCTGATGGTGTATCGCCATGAGAACATTGGCGCTTGTACTTCTTCTGTGGCCCTTTCTCTGGCTCATTATCCGTCTCATGTATCCCCGCTTGTTCTTGAGTTCTTGGCCGGGTAAGGAGCTAATCGCGCGGTTCCTTTTGGTGTCATTACTCTCCGCAGTCCTTGGCACTATCCACTTTTTAACACTCTTCAGCGGTGTTTTGTCCATTGCATTAATCTCGCTGGTGCTCTGGGCGGTTACAATTGGCTGGATTGTGCCGAAATGGGATAACAGACGCATGATTAAAATGGGCTTTTATGATGAAGAGGTATCCTCCGGAAAATTCGAGGAGCTCGCGGGAGTTGGACTGCTTACGCTCTTTATCTCCTACTTCTTGGGGTTTTTGATTTCAGGATTGTTTTTTGCAGGAGTATAAAGAGAGAAGAGGGGGTTCACTTCAAGAACCCTGTCTTCTTTCCAAGGTCCTCGAACGCATCTATGACGTACTGGAGGTCCTCCTTGCTGTGGGCCGCTGAGGGTTCGAGCCTTATCCTCGCAGTTCCAAGCGGGACGGTCGGGTAGACGATGGCCTGGGCGAAGATGTTGTACTCGTCGTATAAGCGTCTGCTGAACTCCTGGGCGAGCTTCTCGTCGTAGAGCATAACTGGAGTAATCGGGTGCTTGGTGTTTCCGAGGTCGTAGCCGAGGTCTCTCAGCCCGTTCTGGAGGAAGTGGGTGTTGTCCCAGAGCTTTCTAACCAGCTCGTCGCTCCTCTGGAGAATCTCGACGGACGCTATGGCCGCCGCGACGTCCGGTGGGTTCGGCGCGCTGGAGAAGAGGAACGGCCTCGCCCTCTGGCGGAGGTACTCGATGGCCTCCTCGGGACCGGCGACGTAACCGCCGATGACACCGAAGGCCTTGCTCAGGGTTCCCATCTCGAAGTCAACCCTGTCGTGGAGCTTGAAGTGGTCAACGATACCCCTTCCGCTGTCTCCTAAAACTCCTTCACCGTGGGCGTCATCTATGTAGAGTATGGCATCGTACTGCTCCGCAAGCTCGGCCATCTCCGGGAGCGGGGCGAGGTCGCCGTCCATCGAGAAGACACCGTCGCTGACGATGATTTTCTTCTTCTTGTCCTTGTTCTCCTTGAGCCTCCTCTCAAGGTCCTCCATGTCGATGTGCTTGTAGATAACCTTCGGCGCACCGCTGAGGCGCATTCCGTCTATTATGCTCGCGTGGTTGAGCTCCTCGCTGATGAAGACTCCGTCTTCCCCTTTCTTGAGGAGGGCGCTTATCGCTCCGAGGTTCGCGTTGTAACCGCTCTGGAAGAGTATGGCCGCTTCGCGCTTCTTGAACTTCGCCAGCTTCTCCTCGAGCTCAACGTGAAGCTCCATCGTTCCAGCTATCGTTCTCACGGCTCCGGCACCAACACCGTAGTCGAGAATGGCCCTAATCGCTGCGTATCTAATTTCCGGGTGCGCGGCGAGACCGAGGTAGTTGTTGGAGCACATGTTGAGAACCTTCTTGCCGTCGACGACGACCCACGGGCCCTGGGCGCTCTCAAGCTTCCTTATGGTCACGTAGAGGCCCTTATCCTTGAGCTCCTGGAGCTCTTCCCTAATCCAGTCAAGCTTCCCCATGAGAACCACCGGTCCTAGTTGAACATCGAGGTATAAAAGTTTTGCACTGAACCGGTTAGTGCAGTCTAATTATTGCCGTGAGGATTGCCAAAAGGGCGAGTGCGAAGCTTCCGCCGATTTCCAGCCTGTAATCGTGCTTTCTGTCCGGATACCTTTCGATTAGTCTGAGCTCAACTCCAAAATTTCTCGGCCCAGTTACTATGATTGACAACCCCCAGCCCCTCCGCGAGAGCGGGTAAGCAACGGGCACGACGCCGGTGAAGAAGTCGAGAAAGAGATGGCTCCCCCAGCCGAGGGCGAAGAGCAGGAACGGACCGCCGAGGTTCAGGCCGAGGAGAAGGGCCGGGAGAAAGGGCAGGAGGGAGTGGAGGTATGAGCGGTGCTCCTCAGCCAAAGCATCGAGGTCGGGGAAGACCGCGCCGAGGACGAGGGCGGTGAGTCCAGCTATCGTCGGCTCGCCGGAGAGTGCGAGATAGACGAGGCTCGGAATCGAGGCGTGCTCAAGCGGGTCCATGGCAAAGCCCTTAAACTCTTGGCTCTCATAAAGGTTTAGGTGGAATACATGACCGAGGAGATTAGAGAGGTTAAGGTTCTCGAGAAGCCCTGGGTTGAAAAGTACCGCCCTCAGAGGCTCGATGACATCGTTGGTCAGGAGCACATAGTCAAGAGGCTCAAACACTACGCTAAAACCGGTTCGATGCCCCACCTGCTCTTCGCTGGACCGCCCGGCGTTGGAAAGACGACCGCCGCTTTAGCCCTTGCCCGCGAGCTGTTCGGCGAGAACTGGAGGCACAACTTTCTCGAGCTCAACGCGAGCGACGAGCGCGGAATAAACGTAATTAGGGAGAAGGTTAAGGAGTTTGCAAGGACGAAGCCGATAGGCGGGGCGAGCTTCAAGATAATCTTCCTTGATGAGGCAGACGCTCTAACGCAGGACGCCCAGCAGGCTTTGAGGAGAACGATGGAGATGTTCTCCAACAACGTTCGCTTTATCCTCAGCTGTAACTACTCCTCAAAGATAATCGAGCCGATACAGTCGAGGTGTGCAATCTTCCGCTTCAGGCCCCTCAACGACGAGGACATAGCGAAGCGCATAAAATACATTGCCGAGCAGGAGGGGCTTGAGCTCACTGAGGAGGGCCTGCAGGCGATTCTCTACGTTGCGGAAGGCGATTTGAGGAGGGCAATTAACGTCCTCCAGGCGGCAGCGGCTCTCGACAAGAAGATAACCGACGAGAACGTCTTCCTCGTTGCCAGCAGGGCCCGCCCCGAGGACGTTCGCGAGATGATGACCCTGGCTCTGGAGGGCAACTTCCTGAAGGCGAGGGAGAAGCTGAGGGAGGTTCTCCTCAAGCAGGGCCTCAGCGGTGAGGACGTGCTGATTCAGATGCACAAGGAGGTCTTCAACCTACCGATTCCCGAGGACAAGAAGGTCGCTCTGGCGGACAAAATAGGCGAGTACAACTTCAGGCTCGTTGAAGGGGCCAACGAGATGATACAGCTCGAGGCGTTGCTCGCTCAGTTCACGATTATGGGCGACAAGAAGGGCAAGTGATTGCTATGACCGTGCCGTGGGTTGAGAAGTACCGGCCGAGGAAACTGAGCGAGATAGTGAACCAGGAGAAGGCAATAGAGCAGGTGAGGGCCTGGGTCGAGGCTTGGCTTCACGGCAACCCACCGAAGAAGAAGGCGCTAATACTCGCCGGACCGCCGGGCGTCGGCAAGACGACGACCGTCTACGCTTTGGCCAACGAGTACGGCTTCGAGGTCATCGAGCTGAACGCGAGCGACGAGAGGACCTACGAGAAGATAGAGCGCTACGTTCAGGCCGCTTATACGATGGACATTTTGGGAAAGAGGCGGAAGCTAATCTTCCTCGACGAGGCGGACAACATAGAACCGAGCGGTGCCCGCGAGATAGCGAAGCTCATCGATAGGGCCAAGAACCCGATAATCATGAGCGCTAACCACTACTGGGAGGTTCCCAAGGAGATTCGCAACAGGGCCCTTATCGTTCAGTACAAGCGGTTAACGCAGAGGGACATCATAAAGGCCCTCGTGAGGATTCTCAAGCGTGAAGGAAAGACCGTTCCGAAGGAGATACTCTACGAGATAGCCAAGCGCGCGAACGGCGATTTGAGAGCGGCGATAAACGACCTCCAGACGGTGGTTACCGGTGGCGTTGAGGACGCTAAGGAGGTTCTCGCTTACCGCGACGTTGAGAAGAGCGTCTTCCAGGCTTTAGCTCAGGTTTTCGCGACCGACAACGCCAAGAAGGCCAAGCTGGCGACGCTCGGAGTGGACATGTTTCCGAACGAGCTCCTCCTCTGGATTGACGAGAACGTGCCCTACGTCTACTACAGGCCCGAGGACATAGCGCGGGCATACGAAGCCCTCAGCCGGGCCGACATATACCTCGCCAGGGCCCAGAGGACGGGCAACTACTCGCTCTGGAAATATGCAACGGACATGATGACCGCTGGAGTGGCCGTTGCAGGAGTCAAGAAGAAGGGCTTCGTGAGGATTTACCCGCCGAAGACCATCAAGCTCCTCACCGAGAGCAAGACCGAGAGAACGCTCAGGGACTCGATAGTCAAGAAGGTCATGAAGGAGATGCACATGGCCAAGCTTGAAGCCCTGGAGACCCTCCACTACCTCCGCGTCATCTTTGAGAACAACCAGGATTTAGCGGCACACTTCACGGTTTTCCTCGACCTCAGCGAGAAGGAGGTTGAATTCCTCGCTGGAGATTCGGAGAAGGCCAAGACCATCTGGGGCAAGGCCATGAACATCGAGAAGAAGCTCAAGGAGCGGGGCAGGCTGGAGACAAGTGTCCGCGAGGGTCTCAGGAAGGCTAAGGAGAAGGAAGAGGCTGGGGAAACCGAAGAATTTGAAGAAACTGAAGAGCCTGAAGGGGAAGGAACCCCCGAAGAAAAGCCCGAGGAAGAAGAGGAGCTCACAGAGGAGGAGCTTGAGGAGGCAGAGAGGGAGATAGAAGCGGTCGGTAAGAAGGAGAAGAAGCCCGAAAAGAAGAAGGGCAAGCAGGCGACGCTGTTTGATTTCCTGAAGAAGTGAATGTGCTAAGTCCTCTTTTCTTCTACTTTGATATCTGCACACACCTTAAACACGTGGGGCTTGAAGTCGCTCACCTTCTTCACTCTCACGGAGCAATTCTTTCCAAGCTTACGGCACTCCTTGAGAATTCTTGCCCTGAAGGTTTCAATCTCGTTTTCGTGAACGAAGTCGTAGTAGTGAAGCCAGCGCTCGGCCTTTAAGAGCGTTAAAGCCAACGCGTCAACGCCCCTCGGCGTCGGGCTTATGACCCGGTCGTAGCTCGGAAGCTCGGGCAGGATTTTGAACGCATCGCCGTGTATGAACTCTATCTCGCCCTTCAGCCTCTTCCTGTTGCGCTCTATGTTCTCCAGTCCGAGCTCGTAGGCTTCCCTGTTCAGCTCGACGGCCGTTATCCTGACCTTTCTATACCTCGCTATCACGAGGGCATACGGTAAAACGCCGGCGAAGGGAATCAAAATCCTCTCACCGTCTTTCACCAGCTGGGCCAGCCGATAGCGTTCTCCCTTCATTCGCGGGTTGAAGAAGGCTTTGCTCAAATCAACCTTAATCTCGACGCCGTTTTCTTTATGGACGGTTTCGAGCCTGTTTTCGCCCCAGATTATCGAGTAGTCCCTGATTCGGAAGGCCCCCTCGTGGAAGCCCTTCCTCGCTATCACCTTCAGAAAGGGGTGAACCTTCCTCAACGCAAAAACGATGTCCTCAACTCGGTGCTCCAGCTCGGGCGGAATCTGGATAACAGCTATGTCGCCGATCACGTCGTAGCGCCTGAGGTATCTCAGCTCCTCCCCGCTCAGTCTCTCCGCCAAAACGCTCTCGAGGTTCTTGTATATCTGCCTCTCGGGTCGAAACGGGAGCTCAACGGGCAGGACCTCGTAGCCGAGAGTATAGATTCTCCCGTCCTCGATGACGGGTAAGAGAACGAATTCACCCTCCCTCTTCGGTCTTCTCTTCCCGTCGTAGAGGCCGAGCTTCTTCAGCCTTCTCTTCACCGGCTCCGCTTCCCTCTTCGGAACTCTCAGCGCTGGCATTGAAATCCCTCCGCTTCCTGCTCGGAATAGCCCCGAACAACGCGGGTCCCATGAGCTTTTCAAGGATTTTCTCGACGTCTATTTCTTCGAACTCCTTTTTCAGTATTGCCATCTGTTCAGGCGTTAGCGTGTCCTCGTTGGCGAGAACGAGCACGTGGGCGCTCTCTATCATCGCCGCGTCCCTTATGGCGAAGAGGAACTTTGCAACGGCCTTGAAATCCGAGTAGAATAGCATATACTCGATTCCCTCGATGTAGACGACCCCTCCCGGGTTGTCTCTAATGAAGCCGATTACCTTTCCGCTGAGAACGTGCAGGCTACTCGGGCTTACCGCTTTCTTGTGTTCGACCCTCGTCAGCCAGATGTAATCATCCGGTTCTATGCCTGTTTTGTTAGTCCATTCGTCCGGGTGCTCCCTGCCTATTACGAGCAGGGGAAGGTCCGCGTAGTTGTCCACCGCCTTAAGCAGGGTTACGGCTTCTTCCCGGGATTTGACGATTCCCGCAACGGGAAGAGCACATTTGACCTTTTTCCTCTCGTGTTTCTTCTCCGGCCTTCTCAGCTTTTCAAGCATACTCAGGGACTCGTGGGCGAGGATTAGGTACCCCGTTGTGACAACTATAGCCTGAAGGGCCCAGAATTCCGGGTCGACCAGTATCGTTAGGAATACTGTTATACCCCCTATGATTCCGAACAGGGCAAAGGAGACCATGAGGGTAAACGCAAGCCTCTTAATAGGTTCGTCGTGGCTCTTCCATTCCCAGTATGATTTGACTATGCCGTAGACGCCTATGATAATCAGCATTACCCCGGAGAAGTAGGGGGCGAAGTTACCGAGTCCCACAGTCCCACCGTTCAAAACTGCGCGCTAATCCACAAAAACCTTTCTACCGCCAGTAGGGCTCGCGTTTTAACACGGCTTTCCTGAAAATATCGACGAGTTCCGCGTCGCTCGCGCCGTTTCTCATGGCCGTCAAAAAGTCTATCAAATCGTCGTTCCTCAGCAGGCAGGTCTTGAACTTCCCGTTCGAGGTGACCCTCAGCCGAGTGCAGTTGGCGCAGAAAACCGTGTTGTGCATCGCCCGTACCACTTCAACCTCGGCTATTCCGTAGTCCGTCGGGATGAAGTACTTCTTCCTTCTGTGCATCCTCCTCTCGCGGATTTCGACGGCTCTCTTTTCGAGCTCCCTCTCCACCGGCCTGAGGGGGTAGAAGTACTTCCTGAAAAAGGCCGTCTCCGTCATCTCCCTCGGCGCTTCGAGCTCTATGAGCTGGAGTATCGCGCCAGTCTTTGCCGAGAAGTCTATCATGTCCCAGATTTCACCATCGTTGAGGCCCTTCATTACCGTCATGTTGAGCTTGACCGGGGAGAGATACTTTACCGCCTCCTCGATGCCTTCAAGAACGGTTTCGAGCATGTCAACGCCCGTGATTTTTTTGTAGACCTCCGGCTTGAGGCTGTGGAGCGAGACGTTCACCCTATCAAGGCCGGCCTTCGCGAGCGGTTCTGCGAGCTCCTTAAGCCTGCTCCCGTTGGTCGTCATGCTCAGGTCTCTAACGTAGGGCTTAATCCTCCGGACGATTTCAATAATGTCCTCCCGAACGGTTGGCTCACCGCCCGTGAGCTTGACCTTCCTTATTCCGAGGCGCGATGCTATTCTAACGAGCCTTTCTATCTCCTCCGGCGTCATCTCGTTTTTGGCCAAAAACCGCTGGCCCTCGCGGTGGCAGAAGAAACAGCGGAAGTTGCACTCCTGCGTGAGCGAAATCCTGAGGTTCGTCACTGGTCTTCCGAAGCGGTCGTAGAGGGTCATGGCAACACCTTAACCCGATACACGAGCTTTTAAAAAAGGCTTTCGGGTAAGCGGTTTCGTTTAACTCCGCCAATCGAAAAGTAAAAGTAGGCCTACGGCCAAGTCCTACCTTAGGGGGTTTCGGGTATGGACGTTGACGAGCTCAGGTCACTTCTCGGGGAGCTTGAGAAGCTTCACTCCCGTTTTGAATCAAGGTTCTCCGAGCTCTACGGTGAGAAGAGCGTTGAGGAACTTGAGGCGGTTCTCAGGTCACTGCACGAGCTCTCGGCCGAGAAGCTTGAGAGGGCCTCGTCGCTCTACCGTGAGCTGGCGAAGTTCGGTGGAAGGCTGGAGGAGCTCTCGAAGGAGCTCTACAAGAACGAGCACCAGATGAAGTTCCGCATTGAGGAGGTCCTCTCGCTCCTCCGCGGTGACGACTTCAACTCCAGGGCGAGGCTGAAGGCTTCCTTCGACAGGCTGGTTCAGTTCCACAGGCTCTACGACTACGCCGTCAGGAAGGCTATAGGCGAGCTCTCGGCCGAGGTTGAGGGGCTGGCCTTCCTGGGCGAAAACCACAAAAAGGTTCCCGTTGGCATACTGGAGGAAATCCACAGAACGAGGTATCTTGAGGAAAGGCTTGACTCACTCGTTCGCTTCGTCTACAGGCTCTACGCTCATCCTTCCGACGTTCACCGCGTCGAGAGGGCCCTGCTCGAGTGGCACTCCAAGGGCCTGCTCTGGGTTGAGGCGAGAAACGTGGAGAAGCTCAGCGGAGTGAGAGACGCTGAGGAAATCCTTGAAGGATTGGCGCTCATTGGAGTGGTGGAGAAGAAGATGAGGGGTGGTGAAGGTGTCTACAGACACAGGGCTTACGGTTAGGATTCGGGGCATCTACTCAACGGCCCTAACGAAGCTCTTCCTCGACAGGGGCTTCGGCATAAGCCAGCCGAGCAACAAAATAGTCGAGCGCTTCGGCCTTGAGAAGACCTACGACGAGTTCGACGTTGACATCTACGACAAGAAGGACAGGCACGGCGTCGTTCTCGTTGGAAACGCCGTTGAAGAGGCCAAAGCCGTTCTCGAAGACGAGCTCATCGACGTGTTCTTCAGGAGGCTCTCCTACCAGCTTTACGGCATCTACAAGGGTCTCGTTGTTAAGGTTGATGACAGGTACGTTTACGTTGACCTCGGGAGCGCGATAGGAACACTTCCCAAGAACGAGCTCCCGGGGGCGAACGAAGGGGATGAAGTTCTCGTTCAGGTGAAGAAGCACAACCTCCTGCCACACCTCAGCACTACCCTCACGATTCCCGGCGACTACGCCGTCTTGATTCCCAAGCCGATAGGAGCGCAGAGGCACGTGAAGATTTCAAGGAAGATACGGGACAACCAGGAGCGCGAGAGGCTCAGAATCCTCGGCCTGAGCATAGACCTCGGCGAGTGGGGAATCCTCTGGAGAACTGCTGCGGCCTACAAGGACTGGAACACCCTGAGGGACGAGATAGTCAGGCTTTCAAAGCTCGCTGACAGGTTAGCCAAGGCTGACACCTACTTCGCGCCGTCTCTCATCATCGAGGGCAGGAACATCTACGAGGTCGAGTTCGGTGGAGGGGCAAAGAAGAAGCTCGACGAGATAAGGAACAAGGTCGTCCCGACGGTTGAGGGCCACCACCAGCTCAAGGCAAAGGACCCGGAGCTCGGCTTCGCGGTTGAGATAGCGGAGGGAATCCTCGCCAAGGTTCCCGGCCAGAGGATGAAGGTGAACCAGGGCTTCTGGGAGGCTCTGATAGAGAACAAGGGGCCGAGGAGGGGCTGGCTCTTCAGCCTCGACCACGTCAAGCCCGACGGCCAGAGGATAAGGATTGGGCCCGGTGAAGTTCTGGAGGTCAGCCACAACCCGCTCAAGGTCACGATAAAGAGGCACCTCAAGCCAGGCAAGTTCTACGACGGCCTCGACCTTCCGATAGAGTTCGGCGACTACGCGATAACTGAAATCGAGGCCGGCAAGTGGTGGTTCGTGCACAGGTATTACGACAAGAACGGCAACCTGAAGGGCGAGTACTACAACATCAACACGCCGGTGGAGATTTACCCCGATGGAGCGCGCTACGTTGACCTTGAGGTTGACATCGTCAGGTGGCCCGACGGAACGAAGGAGATAATCGACAAGGAAAAGCTGGCTGAGCACTACGAGGAAGGGGTAATAAGCGAGAAGCTCTACAAGGCCGTGCTGAGGATTACGCAGGAGGTCTACGAGAGGATTTGAAGCGCGCTTTCTTTCTTGTTTATCCTATGTGCTTTTATTGATATTACGGCTTCAGTAATATACCAAATCGGTAATATCTCACTCGCCCACGTCCTCTATTCCCTTCTCTGTAATCCTAAAGTAGACCATCGTCCCCTCGGGGCGGAAGCGGTGCCTTTCGAGAATGGCCAGCCTTAAGCCCGGCTTCGGAAGCTTGTCGAGCCGGAGTATGTCCTTACAGCGGTAGCCGAGGGTTTGTTCCGCCACCGGCCTCGTCCTTTCGAGCCTGCTGTCGTAGTGCACCTGGTTGATGACAAGAACCGGAATGTTCTGCTTCCTTGCAATCCAGAGGAGGACCTGCAGTTGTCTGCTAAGGTCAGTTAGGAGGCCCATCCTGTTCTCCTCGGCCCTGTAATGGGCGGTTATGGAATCCACCACTACGAGCGAGAACGAGTCATCAACGACCTTCTTGAGCGAGCCTATAATCCTCCTCTGCTCCTTGAAATCAGCGGGAGTGAAGAGGATGAAGCGCGACAAAGCTTCCTCTGGGTCGAGGTTCCTCGCCTCTGCCATCTGCTTCAGTCGTTCGGGAGAAAAACCCCCCTCCGTGTCCACGTAGGCGACCTTCTTACCGCTCAGAATTCCGGTTTGGACCGCTAATGTCGTCTTCCCGGTCGCGTAGGGGCCGTAAATCTGGGTGAGCACGCCCGGGGCGAAGCCTCCCCCGAGCAGTTCGTCGAGCTTCCGCGAGCCTGTTGAGAGCATGCCTTTCCCTCAGAAGGACATCTCCTCGTAGAGCTGGGGTTCTTTGACGAGCGTCCAGATACGTCTCTTCCTGAGCTCCTCGGCCAGCTTCGACGGGTCGGCGTCGTTGTAAACGCCGTAGTGCATCGGGATTACAACCCTCGGTCTCACGTCCTCGACTATCTGAGTTGCTTCCCTCGCGTTCGCGGTTGAGCGACCGCTTATCGGGACGAGCAGGATGTCCACCTTACCGCGAAGCCTCTGGAACACTGGACCGGCGTAGGTGTCTCCGGGATGGAGGAGCCTCTTGTCGCCCTCTATCAGGTAGCCGAGCGGGTACTGGCTCGACGGGTGCTCGACGTAGATGGCCGTAACCTTCACGCCGTTTTCGAGTTCTATCGTCTGTCCCGCCTCGATTTCCCTGACCTTCGTAACGCCATCTGCCACCGCCATCAGGTAGACCTGCTTGGGGCCTATTACCGTGGCGTCGCGGAGCCTCGAGAGGAGCTCGACCTTTCCGTAGTGGTCCGTGTGCTCGTGGGTTATCAGGATGTAGTCAACCTCGCCAATTCGGTCGTCGTCAACCTCCGGGTAGGGGTCTATCAGTATCTTCACCCCGTTCGTCTCAATCCAGAAGCATGCGTGACCGTACCAGATGACCTTCATCGGTTCGACCTCCTCAAGTGCCTTCGATAAAGCGGACTTAAAGTTTTCCCAGCGTTGGTTTTATTAAGCTCGAAACCTACTAAGGGCGATGGCGATGGAGAAGAAAAAGGGCCTCATCGTGAGGGAACCCTACGCGAGCCTAATCGTCGAGGGCAAGAAGGTGTGGGAGATTCGGAAGACGAGAACGAAAATCAGAGGGGAGATTCTGATAATCAGCAACGGGAAGGCCATCGGGAAGGCGGAGCTCGTCGACGTTCTCGGGCCGTTCACGCCGGAGGAGTTAGCCGAGCACGAGGACAAGCACCGCGCGAGCGTTTCTTTCCTGCGCGAGTACTCCAACGGGAAGCCACTCTACGCGTGGGTGCTCAGGAACGCCGAGAAGTTCGACCGCCCCAAGGAGGTGGAGATGGCCAAAGGGGTCCAGATATGGGCCAACGTGGTGGTTAAAGATGAATAAGGTCCGGCGTTTCCTGTTTCCTCCCCTCAACTGGCCGTTTCTGATTCTCATAGCGGTTGCCTTCGTCCTCGTCTTCGTTTTCTTCTCCGGTGCGGTTCTCATGGCCTTCGACAGGCTCGGCCTTCCTCCTGGTGTGGCCGTTACACTCTTCGTCTTCGCGCTCGTCGGGAGCTTCATAAACATACCCATAGCGGAGGAGGTAACCTACGAGCCCGTGATTAGGGTTAGGGAAGTCGGCTTCTTCGGGATTCTCTACCCGATGCCCTACTTCGACTGGGAGGAGCGGAAGACTGTCATAGCGGTCAACGTCGGCGGTGCCCTGGTCCCTCTGAGCATAGTTCTCTACGAGCTCTTCCGCCTCGTCCACCTCGGTGAGTACGGCCTCCTTCTCAACACCCTCCTCGCGGTTTTCATCGCCTCGCTCCTCAGCAACGCCGTTGCGAGACCGGTTCGTGGTCTTGGAATCGCGATGCCGACACTCTTTCCCCCGCTCATAGCGGTTCTCCTTGGCTGGCTCCTCGGGGACGGGAACCCGACGCTGGTTGCCTACGTCAGCGGAACGCTTGGGGTTCTCATAGGGGCCGACCTCATGAACTGGGAGAAAATCAAGCGCCTCGGGGCGCCGATGGTCAGCATAGGTGGCGCCGGAACCTTCGATGGAATCTTCCTCGCGGGGGTTATTGCCGTTCTCTTGGTATGACGGTGGGTTTATAAGGCGGTAATTCAACAGGAAACCGTCAAAGGAGGTGGCGCTCATGTTCGTTATCGGGAGCGGTGGGAAGCACCTTGAGGGGGAGCTCAGGGAACTCGGGGGAGAAATCATCGAGGTCGAGCTGAGGAAGTTCCCCGATGGGGAGAAGTACGTTCGGGTTCTCGGTTCCGGCAACGAGGCAACGGTCGTCAGCTCTACCTTCGCACCTCAGGACGAGAAAATCGTTGAGTTGCTTCTCATCGGGGACGCGCTCAGGGAGAGGGGCTTCAAGAAACTCCGCGCTGTAGTTCCCTACTTCGCCTACAGCAGGCAGGACAGGGTCACGAAGGAGGGTGAGCCGGTAAGCGTGAGAGCGATAATGAAAGCCCTTGGCATCTACTACGATGAACTCTACATCTTCGACCTCCACAACCCCGAGACGCTGAAGTACTTCCCGGGTAAAGGCGTCAATGTCTCCCCTGCGAGGGTCATAGCGGACTACTTCCGCGAGAAGCTCGGCGACGGTATAGTTCTCGCCCCCGATAAAGGCGCCCATGAGAGAGCTAGGGCAGTCGCCCAAGAGCTTGGTCTTGAATACAGCCACTTCGAGAAGAAGCGGGTTTCCCCAACTGAGGTTGAGATGAGGCCGGTTGATATAGATGTCAGGGGCAAGAACGTTCTGATAGTTGATGACATCATAAGCACCGGGGGGACCATGGTCAAGGCGTCCGAGATTCTGAGGAAGCTCGGTGCGGGGAAAATATTCGTTGGGGTCACCCACGGCGTCTTTGCGGAGGGTGCCATCGAGAGGGTTAGTAAGGCTGTTGATGAGCTCGCCGTCACGAACACGATACCCACTCCCGTCTCGAAGATAAGCATTGTGCCGGAAATACTCCGCCTTTGATTGCAAAAATTTTTAACATTTTCATGTCTATTTTTGTGCATTTTTGTTCTCCTTTTTGACGGGTTCTTTTTCAAAAATCTCACCGCTGGTGGGTTTTGCAAAAATTTTTCACTGTGGGGGTTCGTCCCTATTGGGTGGAGCCCCCGAACAGGGGGCGACGAAGACCCGGACGCCAAGACGGCGGCGTCGGGGGGAACGGGTGCAAAGCACCCAACGATGAACCCCGCCCTCCAGTCCGGGTCACACCAGGTGCGCTCCCGAGGAAACGCCGAAAGGCGGACCCCTCGGGGGTAAGGCAGGCCCGGCACCCCGACCAAACCCCCGGACGGGAATCGGTACTCCCCCATTTGAGGGGAGTTCCACCGGCCGTACTCCTTGCTCAATTCCGGTTGATCCTGCCGGAGGCCACTGCTATGGGGGTCCGACTAAGCCATGCGAGTCATGGGGCGCGCTCTGCGCGCACCGGCGGACGGCTCAGTAACACGTCGGTAACCTACCCTCGGGAGGGGGATAACCCCGGGAAACTGGGGCTAATCCCCCATAGGCCTGGGGTACTGGAAGGTCCCCAGGCCGAAAGGGGCTCTGCCCGCCCGAGGATGGGCCGGCGGCCGATTAGGTAGTTGGTGGGGTAACGGCCCACCAAGCCGAAGATCGGTACGGGCCATGAGAGTGGGAGCCCGGAGATGGACACTGAGACACGGGTCCAGGCCCTACGGGGCGCAGCAGGCGCGAAACCTCCGCAATGCGGGCAACCGCGACGGGGGGACCCCCAGTGCCGTGGCACAGCCACGGCTTTTCCGGAGTGTAAAAAGCTCCGGGAATAAGGGCTGGGCAAGGCCGGTGGCAGCCGCCGCGGTAATACCGGCGGCCCAAGTGGTGGCCGCTATTATTGGGCCTAAAGCGTCCGTAGCCGGGCCCGTAAGTCCCTGGCGAAATCCCACGGCTCAACCGTGGGGCTTGCTGGGGATACTGCGGGCCTTGGGACCGGGAGAGGCCGGGGGTACCCCTGGGGTAGGGGTGAAATCCTATAATCCCAGGGGGACCGCCAGTGGCGAAGGCGCCCGGCTGGAACGGGTCCGACGGTGAGGGACGAAGGCCAGGGGAGCGAACCGGATTAGATACCCGGGTAGTCCTGGCTGTAAAGGATGCGGGCTAGGTGTCGGGCGAGCTTCGAGCTCGCCCGGTGCCGGAGGGAAGCCGTTAAGCCCGCCGCCTGGGGAGTACGGCCGCAAGGCTGAAACTTAAAGGAATTGGCGGGGGAGCACTACAAGGGGTGGAGCGTGCGGTTTAATTGGATTCAACGCCGGGAACCTCACCGGGGGCGACGGCAGGATGAAGGCCAGGCTGAAGGTCTTGCCGGACGCGCCGAGAGGAGGTGCATGGCCGCCGTCAGCTCGTACCGTGAGGCGTCCACTTAAGTGTGGTAACGAGCGAGACCCGCGCCCCCAGTTGCCAGTCCTCCCCGCTGGGGAGGAGGCACTCTGGGGGGACCGCCGGCGATAAGCCGGAGGAAGGAGCGGGCGACGGTAGGTCAGTATGCCCCGAAACCCCCGGGCTACACGCGCGCTACAATGGGCGGGACAATGGGAACCGACCCCGAAAGGGGAAGGGAATCCCCTAAACCCGCCCTCAGTTCGGATCGCGGGCTGCAACTCGCCCGCGTGAAGCTGGAATCCCTAGTACCCGCGTGTCATCATCGCGCGGCGAATACGTCCCTGCTCCTTGCACACACCGCCCGTCACTCCACCCGAGCGGGGTCCGGGTGAGGCCTGGTCTCCCTTCGGGGAGGCCGGGTCGAGCCTGGGCTCCGTGAGGGGGGAGAAGTCGTAACAAGGTAGCCGTAGGGGAACCTACGGCTCGATCACCTCCTATCGCCGGAAACCCGTCCGGGGGGGTTTAAGGGGTGCCGGGCCTGCCAACGTGGGCCGGTAGCTCAGCCTGGGAGAGCGCCGGCTTTGCAAGCCGGAGGCCCCGGGTTCGAATCCCGGCCGGTCCACCACGAAGAGGTGCACATCCCGAGCTCGGCTCGGGGTGGAAGGGCCTGAGACCCCGAACAGGGGTCACGATGAGGGCCGTGCATAGGCGAGCTGGTCCAGAAAACGCCCCGCCCGGTGGCAACTAAGCCGCCTGGTGGATGGCTCGGCTCGGGGCGCCGACGAAGGGCGTGGCAAGCTGCGATAAGCCCCGGCGAGGCGCAGGCAGCCGTCGAACCGGGGATGCCCGAATGGGACCTCCCGCGGCTTTGCCGCACTCCCAGTCGGGAGGGGGAACGCGGGGAATTGAAACATCTTAGTACCCGCAGGAAAAGAAAGCAAAAGCGATGCCGTGAGTAGGGGCGACCGAAAGCGGCACAGGGCAAACTGAACCCCGGGCCGAAAGGTTCGGGGGATGTGGTGTTGTAGGGCCCCCGAAGGAGCCCTGGGGGCGAAGCCGAAGTCCGCTGGAACGCGGCGCCGTAGAGGGTGAAAGCCCCGTAGGCGTAAGCCCCCGAGCTCCTGGGGTGTCCCTGAGTACCGTCGGTCGGATATCCGGCGGGAAGCTGGGAGGCATCGGCTCCCAACCCTAAATACGTCCCGAGACCGATAGCGAACTAGTACCGTGAGGGAAAGCTGAAAAGCACCCCTGGCGGGGGGTGAAAAGAGCCTGAAACCAGGCGGCGATAGGAGGGTGCGGCCCGAAAGGGTTGACCCTCCCCGAAGGAAACACGGGCGACCGTGGAGTACGAGGGGAGGTGACCGGGGTTGCACCGTCCGTCTTGGATCACGGGGCAGGGAGTTCACCCGAGCGGCGAGGTTAAGGGGGTCAGCCCCGAAGCCGCAGGGAAACCGACAGGTCCGCAGCCCGTAAGGGCGAGGGACGGGGTGTGAAAGCGCCCGGAGTCGCTCGGGTGAGACCCGAAGCCGGTCGATCTAGCCCGGGGCAGGGTGAAGTCCCTCAACAGAGGGATGGAGGCCCGATAGGGGTGCTGACGTGCAATTCGCTCCCGTGACCCCGGGCTAGGGGTGAAAGGCCAATCGAGGCCGGCGATAGCTGGTTCCCGCCGAATTATCCCCCAGGATAGCCCGGCCGGAGGTAGGCGGTGGGGTAGAGCACTGATTGGGGGTTTAGGGGGAGAAATCCCCCGGCCCCCTGTCAAACTCCGAACCCACCGCCGCCGTAGATGGCCGGAGTAGGGGGGCGGTGTAAGCCGTCACCCGAGAGGGGAACAACCCAGACCGGGGTTAAGGCCCCAAAGTGCCGGCTAAGTGTTACTCCAAAGGGTGTCCCTGGCCTTAGACAGCGGGGAGGTAGGCTTAGAAGCAGCCATCCTTTAAAGAGTGCGTAACAGCTCACCCGTCGAGGTCAGGGGCCCCGAAAATGGACGGGGCTCAAGCCGGCCGCCGAGACCCCGGCGCACGGACCGATTGGTCCGTGATCGGGTAGGCGGGCGTGCCGATGGGGTGGAAGCCGGGCCGTAAGGTCCGGTGGACCCGTCGGTATTGCGGATCCTGCCGGGAGTAGCAGCATAGCCGGGTGAGAATCCCGGCCGCCGTAGGGGCCAGGGTTCCACGGCAATGTTCGTCAGCCGTGGGTTAGTCGGTCCTAACCCGACCCGTAACTCGGCGTCGGGGAAAGGGAAACGGGTTTATATTCCCGTACCGCGGTGGTAGGCGCGGCAACGCAAGCCCGAGGGGTGACGCCTCGGGGTAGGCGGACCGGCCCACAAGGCCGGCTAAGCGTATAAGTCCGGGGAGTGCCGTAATGGCGAGAACCGGATGAAAGCGCGAATGGCCCCCCGTAAGGGGGGTTCCGCCGATCCCTGGGGCCCGTGAAAAGCCCCTCGGGAACGATCCACCGCGACCGTACCGAGAACCGACACTGGTGCCCCTGGGTGAGAAGCCTAAGGCGTGTCGGGGGAAACCCAGCCGAGGGAACTCGGCAAATTGGCCCCGTAACTTCGGGAGAAGGGGTGCCTGCGGGTGCGTAACCCGCAGGTCGCAGTGACTAGGGGGGCCCGACTGTTTAGTAAAAACACAGGTCCCAGCTAGCCCGAAAGGGTTTGTACTGGGGCCGACGCCTGCCCAGTGCCGGTATGTGAAGCCCGGGTACAACCGGGTGAAGCACCGGTAAACGGCGGGGGTAACTATAACCCTCTTAAGGTAGCGAAATTCCTTGTCGGTTAAATGCCGACCTGCATGAATGGCGTAACGAGGTCCCCACTGTCCCCGGCTGGGGCCCGGCGAAACCTCTGCCAGGCGCATATGCCTGGGACCCCCGGTGGGAAGCGAAGACCCCATGGAGCTTTACTGCAGCCTGCCGTTGCCGTACGGCGGGGGGTGCGCAGCGTAGGCGGGAGGCGTCGAAGCCCGCCCTCCGGGGCGGGTGGAGCCGTCCATGAGACACCGCCCACCCTCTGCCGTACGGCTAACCCCCGGAAGGGGGGACAGCGGTAGGTGGGCAGTTTGGCTGGGGCGGCACACCCTCGAAAAGGTATCGAGGGTGCCCTAAGGTCGGCTCAGGCGGGTCAGGAATCCGCCGTAGAGTGCAAGGGCAAAAGCCGGCCTGACTGGACCCGTAACAGAGGCGGGTCCAGCCGCGAAAGCGTGGCCTAGCGAACCCCTGTGCCTCCCCGGTGGGGGCCAGGGATGACAGAAAAGCTACCCTGGGGATAACAGAGTCGTCTCGGGCGAGAGCCCATATCGACCCCGAGGCTTGCTACCTCGCTGTCGGCTCTTCCCATCCTGGCCCTGCAGCAGGGGCCAAGGGTGGGGGTGTTCACCCATTAAAGGGGAACGTGAGCTGGGTTTAGACCGTCGTGAGACAGGTCGGATGCTATCTACCGGGGGTGCTGGCCGCCTGAGGGGAAGGCTCCCCCAGTACGAGAGGAACAGGGAGCCGCGGCCTCTGGTCTACCGGTTGTCCTACAGGGCATAGCCGGGCAGCTACGCCGCGTCCGATAAGGCCTGAAAGCATCTAAGGCCGAAGCGGTCCCCGAAAATAGGCGGCCATTCCTGGGCGTTTGGGCCTGGGCGACCGGTCCGTTGCCCAGGACGAGGGCTCGGGAAGAAGACCCGTTTGATGGGGCGGGGATGTAAGCGGGAAGGGAAACCGACCCGTTCAGTCTGCCGCTCCCAACAGCCCGAGTGCCCCGGGCGGGGCGTCTGAGAGACCAGCTCGCCTATGCACGGCCCTCATCATGACTTAACTCAACTCTTCTGTGAGATCCTATCCGCAAAAATTAAAATTCTCTGTGATACCTTCTCCCGGTGATTCCGATGAGACTGCTCGTTCTTGATTTGGACGGCACCCTCTGGGACCATGAGGACGCTTCTGCTTTGGTTCCGCCTTACGAGTTCAACGGCGATTGTTTAACAGATTCCCTCGGCCAGAAACTCTGCCTCTTTCCAGGCGTTCGTGAGTTCATCGAATGGGCGAGCGAAAGGTTCATTCTAAGCATTGCGAGCTGGAACATTGAGGAGAGGGTAAGGCCGATTCTCGAGGGCTTTGGTCTATGGGACTACGTTATCTTTCCGAAAATCGAGGGCCATCCTGACAAGGGTGATATGATTCGGAGAACCATCGAGGAGCTCCGCTCCATCGGCTACGACATCGATGACGTTATCTACGTTGACGACCGAGTGATTCACATCGATGGTGTCAAAATGGCCGTTCCAGGTGTGGATTTCATCCACATGTGGGTGGACGTAAAGAGTTTTGAGGAGCTTAAACAACTCCTTCAAAAGTTGGGGTGATAGGATGGAGTTGCTCGTCATTAAAGACAAACGCATAGACTACGACGGTTCCGCGATAGGAAGCCACTGGGCCTATAGGAACTTCGGAATCCTCGGAAACTCGCTCGTCGTCTTTCGCGGAAAGTGCGACGTCAAGGTCGAAGAGATGATTGACATAGAGGACCTTCGCGCGAGCAAGGAAATCAAGAGTGATGACATGGTGCACTACATCATCGAGGTCTTTGATTTGGTCAACACTCTCTTCGCCTCGACGCTCCAGAAGCTCTTCATAGCCAAGCTCTGTGAGGTTTTGGCTGAATACGGCGTGAAGACCGAGAGAAAGGGCGACGACATCTACGTTGACGGAAAGAAACTAAGCATCTCGATAGCAACAGTTTCGCCTGTTAGCGTCAAAATCCACATCGGGATAAATGTCGAGGCGAAAGGGATTCCTGAGGGTGTGAATGCAATAGGCCTCAAGGAAGTTGGCATCACCGACGTTGAGGAGTTCATGGAGAGAACCGGAAGGGCCCTCGTTGAGGAGTTCAAAAAGGTGAAGAAGGACAGCCTGAAGGTCAGGTGGGCTCAGTAGAGAAGGAACAGCAAACTTCCCACCAGCGGAACGGCCAAGTTATCGTCAAGCCAGGGCTGGTACTCCGCTAAGGCCAGTATCACTGCCCACATCACTTTTCTTATTGTATCCGCGTCGAGGTAAATGAGTGCTATTACAACGGCCGTTGCTAAGTATGCCACGCTCCCAGTCCAGTGCTTCTTGAGCTTCACGTTGAAGCCGTGCCGTCTGAAGTAGTAGTGCCTTACCACTCCGGTTACCCCATCGCTGATTGCCATCGCGAGCAAAAGGGCAGTCGCGTATTCCCTCGGCAAAACAATAGGTATTACCGATGCTGAAAACGCGAAGAAGACCTCCCCGTAGTTGTGCTCTATCTGGTACCACGAGAACTCCCGCTTTTTGATGTGTGGCCACAGCTGGAACAGGGCAAAGGCGAAAGCAGAAGCACTGAAAACATCCGCGGGAATTTTTCCGTGGTAGAACATCAGAACCGCTGGAACGATGCTGAAGTGAATTATCTTTCTGTTTATCCACGCCCATTCCTCGCCTAACTTCCTCGTGAAGCCGATTGCAAGCAGTATGAGCAGGGCCGCTAAACCCGCGTAGGGCAACCACTCGAACATCCATTCCACCAAAAATGAAAGGGGGTTGGGGCTAATAACTTTATCCGAACGTCCTTCCAACGGTTTCAAGGGCAGTGATGAAGTCGGAAGCGTGAACCACGATGTACCAGTCGTCCGTTCTCGTCAGTTCTCCCCTCGACTTCCCAACCAGCTCGCCGTAGAGGCCCTGAATTCTGACCCTCGGTTCAGTCGTCGAGAGCTTGAGGGTAACCTCGACCGGCTTTCCGTTCTCCCAGACTATTCCGACCCTGAGGCCGGCCTTGGTTTCCTTCCTCTTCCTCAGACCAAGCTTGAGGTAGCGGAGCCTCCCCTCAGGGACGCCGTTTTCTTCGGCCTTTTCCTCCAGATACCCCTCCGCCAGGGTTAGGCCGTGGAGTCCAATGGAGTAGCCGAAAACAGGAATTCCGAGGTCCTTCCTCGTCCTCCCCTTGTAGGCATAGACCTCAATTCTGCCTCTTGAACCCTTTGAAGCGGTATAAAAGCCCCGGTTCTCTCCTCTAAACTCTTCCAGCTCTGAGAGTAGCGTATCGTAAGCTGAGAACGGCAGTGAGAAGCTCGCCCACGTTCTCCAGAGTCTCGGCGGAACCGAGAGAAAGCCAAGCTCCTCCAGGTGGTATTCGATGGGTTTCGGTCTTATCACTAGGAAGCCCTTCTCTGTAACCTCGAACTCGATGAGGGCCCTCTCCTCGGGAATCACCGCGAACTTATCTTTCATTTCAACATCCTTGGCCTTCAGCAGTCTTCCCCGTCTCAGCTTTCGTCCTTCCATTGAGCTTGAAACCACCGGAACCGGAGTTTTCTTCCCTGTTTCCTTGTCGTAGGGCACCTTAAAGCCTGCCTTGAGAAGCTCCTCCTGAATCTCCAGCGACGCCGGGAAGAATACGTTCATTCTCATTAGTTCAAACTCCATGGCGTTCACCTTTTACATTGTTCGGTAGTTTTTACTTTTTGTACTTATAAATGTTTCTTTCTGAAAGTTGTTCAACTGGAGGCTAACCTTAAAAGCCCTTTCGAGGAGCTAAGCGCGGTGGTAAGAATGGTTCACTGGGCTGACTACATGGCCGAAAAGATAATCCGTGAAAGGGGTGACAAGGAAGAGTACGTGGTCGAGAGCGGAATCACGCCGAGCGGTTACGTTCACATAGGCAACTTTAGGGAGTTCTTTACGGCCTACATAGTGGGCCACGCCCTGAGGGACAGGGGAAAGAAGGTCAGGCACATCCACATGTGGGACGACTACGACAGGTTTAGGAAGGTCCCCAAGAACGTCCCGCAGGAGTGGAGGGAGCACCTCACGAAGCCGGTCAGGGAAGTTCCCGACCCGTGGGGCTGTCACAACAGCTACGCGGAGCACTTTATGGAGAAGTTCGAGGAGGAAGTGAGAAAGCTCGGCATCGAGGCCGACTTCCTCTACGCGAGCAAGCTCTACAAGTCCGGCGAGTACGCCGACGAGATAAGACTCGCCCTCGAAAAGCGCGACGAAATCAAAGCGATTCTCGACAAGTACCGCGAGAGGGCCAAGCAACCGCCCCTTGAGGACGACTGGCAACCGGTTATGGTCTACTGTCCGAAGTGCAGGCGTGAGGCAAAGTTCGTCTCGTGGGACGGCGGGTGGAAGGTTAAATACCTCTGTGAGCACTGCGGAAGCGAGGGTGAAACCGACATAAGGGAGGGCAACGTGAAGCTCCGCTGGCGCGTCGACTGGCCGATGCGCTGGGCTCACTTCAGGGTGGACTTCGAGCCTGCAGGCAAAGACCACCTCGCCGCCGGAAGCTCCTACGACACAGGGAAGGAGATTTCCGAGAAGGTCTTCGGCTGGAAGGCGCCGATGACGCTCATGTACGAGTTCGTCGGAATCAAGGGACAGAAGGGCAAGATGAGTGGCTCAAAGGGCAACGTTATCCTGCTTTCAGACCTCTACGAGGTGCTCGAGCCGGGAATAATCCGCTTCATCTACGCCAAAGCCAGACCGAACAAGGAACTCAAGATAGACCTCGGCCTCGGTCTGCTCAACCTCTACGACGAGTTCGACAAGGTTGAGAGGATTTACTTCGGCCTTGAGCACGCAAAGAACCCTGAGGAAGAAGAGGAACTGAAGAGAACCTACGAGCTCTCGATGCCGAAGGTTCCAGAGAGGCTCATCGCCCAGGCACCCTTCAGGTTTTTGGTCACGCTCGTCCAGATGCCCCACCTTGACGAGGAGGGAATAATCAGGGTTCTCCAGGAGCAGGGTCACGTTCCCGAGAACCTGAGCGAAGAGGACCTCGAGAGGATAAGACTCCGCATCAGGCTCGCCAGGAACTGGGTCGAGAAGTACGCTCCTGAGAACGTCAAGTTCAGCCTCCTCGAAGAGCTCCCCGGGCTCGAACTCAGGCCAGAAATCAGGGAGGCGATGAGAGAGCTGGCGGACTGGATTGAGAGCAACGCATTCACGGTGGATGAGCTCAACAACGCAATCTTCGACGTTGCCAAGAAGCACGGAATCCCGAGCAGGGAGTGGTTTAAGGCACTCTACAACCTATTCATAGGAAAGGACCGTGGGCCGAGGCTTGCACCGTTCTTGGCTTCCCTCGACAAGGAGTTCGTGGTCAAAAGGCTTCGCTTAGAGGCCTGATTCATTTTTTCGGTGTGTAAACCTGAAGGTATGTGTGCTCGTTTATCTTTTCTTCCCCGACCTTCCGGAAGTATAGCTTCGCGAGTAGTTCCACTGCCGTCTTTCCCCAGACGTTGAAGCGAACCCTGAAGGACTTCTCCTCGCTCTGGAACTCTATCAGGACGGTTTTCTCGTCCTTATCCGGCAAGACCTTGCTAATCCAGTATTCAGCGCCGATTACCTGCCCGTTCATGAGAACAGGAAGGAGCGCCCTCAGGTCGGTGAACTGGAGGATTAGCTTTCCTCCCGGATTCAGAACCCTCGCCATCTCGCGGAAGGCCTTTCCGAGGTCGAGGGGTTCAAAGTGAACGAGGTTGTCGATGAAGAGAACGTAGTCAAAGGTGCTGTCTTCGAAGGGTAACTCCCTTGCGTCTGCCTTTACAAACTCCACCCTCGAGCCCTTCTCCTTGGCAAAACCCCTCGCGAGGGAGAGCATGTAGTCGCTGTTGTCAACGCCAACGACGGTGAAGCCCAAATCCTCGAGCAGGAATGAGAAGCCACCCGCCCCACAGCCGAGGTCGAGTACTTTCCCCTTTTCCTTCATGAACTTCATCAGGAGCGGTTCAAGGTTCTCAATCCTCTTCCTGTACTCGTCGGAATAGATGTCGCTGTAGGCTTTGAAGGCCGAGTAGTACTCCTCGAACGTCATGTTTTTGAGTCCTCGCGGGTCCTTAAATAGGTATCCGAAGTTTCCGGTGATGGACATGGTGGTGAGGATTAGCGCGCCGGCTCATCTGCACACTGGAAACCCCGACCTGAGCGGGGACATGGGGAGGCTCTACGGAACGGTTGGCTTCGCCATAGAAAAGCCACGCCTCGAAATAGAGGTCAGAGAAGCTGAAAAGGACCGCTCCAACGACGAAGACGCGTTGAAGTTCCTTTCGAGACTCCGCGAGCGCTACGACTTCCCGCCCGTTGAGGTTACGGTGAGGAGCTACATCCCGAAGTGGGTTGGAATCGGCTTCCACACCACCCTCGCCCTGAGCACAGGAATGGCCGTGAGCAAGCTCTATGGCCTTAACCTCTCGCTTGAGGAAGTGGCGTTGGCTGTAAGGCGCGGTCTCATAACGGCCCTCGGCTTCTACGCCCTTAAGGTCGGCGGTTTCATCTACGAGGGTGGCTTCCCTGTGGACAAGCGTGAGAAGGTCGTTCCCCCGCTGATTTTCAGGGGCGACTTTCCGAGTGACTGGCTCTTTGTCGTGGCAATTCCGGAGACCCCGAGGAAGGCCCTCGCCGAAATCAGGAAGCGCGAGGACGAGATACTCGGAAACCTCAAGAAGATGCCGCCCGAGCTGGCCGACAGGCTGTCGAGGATAGTGCTCATGAAAATCCTGCCAGCGTTCGTCGAGCGGGACATAAAGACCTTCGGGGAGGGCCTCTACCAGTTCAACCACCTCCTCGGAGAGTTCTGGAGCGACTACCAGGAGAACGTTTACTGTTGCGACATCGTGAACGAGGGGATAAGGCTGATGCTGAACGAGGCCTACTGCGCCTGCCAGACGAGCTGGGGACCGACCTTCTACGGCCTCGTTAGGGGTCAAGCTCAAGCGGAAAGGCTAAAATCCATCGTGGAGGATTTTCTCCGCGAGAACGGCGACGGCGGAGAGGTCTTCGTTACGGGCGTTGACAACCGAGGGATGGTGGTGGAGCGTGGTTAAGGCGATAGGTATAGACTCCGGGACGAAGAGCATGGATTTGTTCGGCTTCGACGACGAGACCGGGGAGGTAATAGTCGACGTCTCCGTGGACAGGAACAGGGTAACCGAGAACCCGGCTGTAATCGTTGAACTCCTCCGCGAGGTTCAGGATGAGCACGGAAAGATTGACGCCATCGTCGGCCCGTGTGGTTATGGGATACCGCTCAAACCCGCGAGAGAAGCCACCGATGCCGAGATAGCTTTAGCTACGTTCATAACCGAGGCCGATGTGAGGAGAAGGCTCAAGATAGTCGGTTTGAGGGAGCTCATGCTCCTCCTCAGAGAAGCCGAGGATTTGAACGTCTACTTCACCCCCGGCGTCATACACCTCCCGACCGTCCCGGAGTGGCGGAAGGCCAACAGGATAGACCTCGGAACGGCCGACAAGGTCTTCACCGTTGCCCTCGCGATGGTGAGGGAAGCCGAGAGAAAGGGAATCCCCTACTCTGAGACGAACCTCATAGCGGTTGAGGTCGGCTTCGCCTACACCTCCGCGATGGCCGTCAAGAACGGTCAAATCGTTGACGCCATGGCCGGAACGGCCGGCTTCCCGGGCTACCTCGGAATGGGCTTCATGGACGGCGAATTGGCTTACGCCTTAGCTAACGCCCTCGACGACTTCGGAAAGCTCGTCCTCTTCCAGGGTGGCGCGTCCTATGTTGCCGGGATAGACCCGTTCTCGGTTTCGCCCGAGGAGTTCGTAAAGCTCGCGAAGGAGGACGAGATGGTCGCGAAGGGCTACAGTGCGATGATAGAGGCCATCGTCAAGGACGTCTTCTCACTGCTTCCCTCCGTCAGGCCCGAGAGCATCTACATCAGCGGTCGCTTCTCGCGGATTCCGGAGTTCTTCAGCGACGTCAAGGAAGCCCTTGAGGATGCCTTTGGGCGCTACGGCTTCTCGGTCGAGGTTCTCAAGCTCCAGAGCAGGGCGAAGGCCAAGGAGGCGGCCGAGGGAAGCGCGATAATAGCCAACGGCATAGCCGGTGGAATCTACAAAGAACTCGTTGAGAGCCTCAGGCTGAGGGAGAGCGGTGGCTCAATCTTTGACTGGGTAAACCTGAAGGGCCGTGAAAAGCTCAGAATTTTCGAGGAGCTAATCCTCTGAGCGAATTTTTTTGAGCTTAGCTTTTTATTCTCCCCCTCCAACTCCCCAAGGTGGTGCTCATGGAGTTCAACCTCATCATTACCGGAGTCGGCGGTCAGGGCGGTCTTACCCTCTCGAGAATCGTTGGAAACTCTGCTATGGTCGAGGGCTACAACGTCCGCATCGGCGAGACCCTTGGAATGAGCCAGCGATACGGTAGCGTTCTCAGCTACCTCCGCTTTGGGGAGGAAGTTTATTCGCCCCTCATCGAGGAGGGCAAAGCCAACCTCATGCTCGCCCTTGAGCCGGCCGAGGCGTTAAGGAACGCGCGCTTTCTCGGAAAGGATAGCGTTGCCATAGTGAACGCCTATCCCATCCACACGGCGACGACCCTCGTCGGGAAGGAGCGCTATCCTGAGCTCGATGAAATCGAAAAAGCCCTCGGAAGAATCTGTCCCGTCCACATGATGAACTTCCAGCGCGAAGCCGATAAGATAAACCCGAGAACTTTGGGCGTCCTGATGCTCGGCTACGCCTACAGGAAGGGCCTGATACCGCTCAAGCGCGAGAGCCTTCTTGAGGGAATAAGGCTGACCCTCCGCGAGAAGCTCTGGGAGATGAACTTCAGGGCCTTTGAGCGCGGTGAGGAACTCGCGAAGGCCTAATCTCTGTTTTTTCGTCCGGTTTTCTCATTCTTCGTTGTGCTTTATGAAGAAGGCGTAGAACAGACCGGTCGCGAGGGCGTAGAGGAGCGCGGTGGCGTAGAAAGGATAGGCCAATGAAACCGCGAAGAGGGTTCCGCCGATGGAGTTGCCCACTCCTCGCATGAAGGTCGAGAAGGCCTGCTGTATCCCGTTGGCCGTTGCCTTCTCCTCGGTTTTGAAGAAGCCCATCATGAATGAGCTGTATATCGGCCAGATGATGTTCATCAGTATCGCCCTGAGGACGTAAACCGCTCCCGCGAGTGCAAACGTCTCTATCGAGGGGAATATCGCGAAAAGGAACGTTGCCGTCCCCTGGAAGGACGTTATGACCTTTACCGGCCCCCATCTCCTCACGAGTTCCGGCAGGCCAAAGGAGCCGAGGCCCATCGCCAGTTGCTGGAAGAAGAAAATCCAGCTTATCGCCTGGAGCGTTTCCCCGAACTTGAGCTTGAAGTAGATGCTCATGAATGGTATCGTTATCCCCGCGCCGAGGCCTATGAGCGCGCTCGGGAGCGAGAACTTGAGGATTTTGAGGACTAAGCTTCTCTCCCACTTTATCCTCTTCTCCCTGACCTCAACGTCCCTCACGAGGAGCAAAGCCGGAACGACGAAGACGAACTGGAGTATCGAGAGTGAGAATGTTATCCTGTAGGCGGTCTCCTCCGCCAGCGACAGCCCCATGAGGTAGCCCGGCAGAAAGCCCGCCAAGAGAACGCCGAGGGAGTTGAAGAGCGTCCCCAGCCCGAAGCTCTTGGAAAACGCCTCGTGCCTCATCTCGTCAGGAACCAGCTCGCTCAGGTAGGCGTTGTAGTTTGGCTGTCTCAGCCCCATGTTGATTCCCACCAGGACGAAGCCGAGGAAGAGGACCGTTGTGTTTAACGCGAGCACCTGGAGGAGCCTCCCGATGAGTCCGATGAGCGCGCTCAGGAGCAGGGTCTTTCGGTAGCCGAGGCGGAGTGAGATGTGACCGGCTAAGAGAAAGAAGAGACCGCCGACTATCGTCTGGGCCGAGAAAAATGCCCCCATCGCCTTCATGTCGTAGCCGAGGGCCTTGAGGTAGAAGGGCATTATGAAGAACGAGAACCAGAGGAACGTCTGGCCCAGTGCATTGGCGCCTATGAGTATCTTCGCGTCCCTGCCGTACTCCGAGAGCATGATGAAACGTCCCTCATAGCGTTTATAAGTCTATCGAAGT
The DNA here is from genome assembly GCF_012027635.1 of Thermococcus sp. 21S9. Taxonomy (NCBI): domain Archaea; kingdom Methanobacteriati; phylum Methanobacteriota; class Thermococci; order Thermococcales; family Thermococcaceae; genus Thermococcus; species Thermococcus sp. 21S9. The sequence continues at coordinate 464,819 of NZ_SNUS01000001.1, read as the reverse complement.
GAAACCTTTAACGCCTACCACTATATAGCGTTCGGTGCGGGCTATGGAGTTCAGAAAGATACAGTTTACCGGGCGAAGCTCATACATAATTTCCCTCCCAAAGAAGTGGGTCACGGAGCACAACCTCAAGCAGGGGGATACTATACCGCTGACTATAAACCCCGACGGCAGTATAACCATCTTCCCCAGCGAGCCGAGGGACGTCAGCGAGAAGAAGATACTGCGACTCTCCAAGGAGTTCTCGCCGGACATGGCCATAAGGCTCGTGATTTCCGCCTACATTCAGGGCTACGACGTCCTTGAGATTCACTTCACTGAGGAGATGCCGATTTACAAGGTCAAGATAAGGAAGGTCCTCCAGAGCCTTCCGGGCGTTGAGATAATCCTCGACGAGCCCAGCAGGATAGTGGCGAAGAGCCTCCTCGACGAGGACGAGGTGAACCTCGTTGAGCTCCTCAGGCGGATTCGCTCCCTCGTGGTCTCGATGCTCGGCGACCTCGAACTGCTCATCCAGGGCGAGGACGGCGAGATAAGGCGCGACATAAACGACCTCGAGAACGAGCTCGACCGCTTTTACTTCCTCATCGTCAGGACCGTTAACAGGCTCCTCAGCAAGCACACGGTTACCGAGGAGAGCGGAATCGTCAAGAGGACCTTTGACCTCATGGGAATCCTCTTCATAGCGAGGGAAATCGAGAGGATAGGCGACCACATCATCAGGATAGCCGAGAATCCCGGCGAGGTTGACGTGCCCTACCTGCGGGAGAAGTTCGAGGCGATGGTGGCCCAGATAGAGAAGCGCGACCTCAAGGCGATAGACAAGCTCATGCTCGAACTCCGCGCCACGATTAAGGCCACCGATTACAGGCAGTCCATAGCAAAGGAGAGCTTCCGGAGAATCCTCGAGTACATCGAGAACATCGGCGAGACGATAATCAACATGGCCCTCAGCTGATTTCTCTTCGTTTCCACAACTCTTTTAACCCTTCGAGGGAACTTTTTCCGGTGGTTTTCATGGTGGCGATAATAGTTCACGGGGGAGCGGGCACGATACGGAAGGAGGAGAGGATTCCAAAGGTCATAGAGGGCGTTAGGGAGGCTGTTTTAGCCGGCTGGCGCGAGCTGAAGAGGGGTTCCGCTCTCGATGCCGTTGAAGAGGCCGTCAAAGTCCTTGAGGACAACCCGATTTTCAACGCCGGAACCGGGAGCGTTTTAACCCTCGACGGCAGGGTCGAGATGGATGCCGCCATAATGCGCGGGAAGACCCTTGAAGCGGGAGCCGTTGCCGGAATCTGGGGCGTTAAGAACCCGATAAGCGTCGCGAGGAAGGTCATGGAGAAGACCGACCACGTCCTTTTAATCGGCGAGGGTGCCGTGAAGTTCGCTCGCCTTCTCGGCTTCGAGGAGTACGACCCGGTAACCGAGGAGAGACTCAAGCAGTGGGAGGAGCTGAGGAAGAAGCTCATCGAGAAGGGCGAAACGAGGCACTGGAAGAAGCTCAACGAGCTCATCAAGGAGTACCCCGAGGTTCTAAGGAGCACCGTTGGAGCGGTCGCCTTCGACGGCGAAGAGGTCGTTGCCGGGACTTCAACCGGTGGGGTCTTCCTCAAGATGTTCGGCAGGGTTGGTGACACACCGATAATCGGTGGCGGGACCTACGCCAACGAGGTTGCCGGCGCTTCCTGCACCGGCCTCGGCGAGGTTGCCATAAAGCTCGCTCTGGCGAAGAGTGCCACCGACCTCGTCAGGCTCGGTCTCGACGCCCAGTCGGCGAGCGACGCCGTGATAAGCCTCGCCACGAAGTACTTTGGCAAAGACACCATGGGCATCATCATGGTTGATGCAAGGGGCAACGTGGGCTTCGCCAAGAACACCAAGCACATGAGCTACGCCTTCATGAAGGACGGCATGGAGAAACCGGAGGCTGGTGTTTAGTGGCCTCGATGAGGAACGTCTGGCTCCTCAACATCTCGACCTTCTTTTTCTTCCTCGGGATAAGCGTTGTAACACCAGTAGTTTCCCCCTTCCTCGTGAGCCTCCACGCCGAGCCCTTTCTCGTTGGCCTCGTCGCTGGCGTCACCTCTTTCCTCGCCCTCGTCTCCAAGCCGATAGGAGGTGCCGTCGGCGATAGGGGTTATCGCTTTCACGCCCTCGTCGGCGGAAATTTACTAGGCCTCCTCGCTGGAATCCTCTACGTGGTCTCGGCGGTAAGCGCCAACGTTTACCTCTTCGCTTTCGCAAGGGCAATCCACGGCTTCTCGATGGGCCTCTTCTTCCCCTCAAGCCTCTCAACGGCCGTTGATTTGGCCCCACCAGGTAGGGTTGGCGAGACCCTCGGCTGGCGTGGCATGATGTTCTCCCTCGGCAACATAATCGGGCCGGCTATCGGTGGCTACGCCTCCGACGTGATAGGTTTCGCCGGAGCCTTCGCTCTAACGGCAATCTTCTCCGGGGTTGGAGCACTCTTCGCGCTTATCGCGTGGCGCGAGGCAGGTGAAGTCGTCAGGCCGAGGGAGCACGAGAAGGCCAGCTACCGGGAGCTGTTGAGGGTAACCTTCGTTTCCGCCTCGCTAACGCTCTTCATGTTCTCCGTTAGTTACGCGGGTGTTACAACGTATCTGCCGGCCCTTTACAAGTCCCTCTCCCTGCCCCAGAGCCTCTTCGGCTACTACATGATGGTCATCGGAATATTCTCCTTCATGACGCGCGTTGTTGGCGGTAAAAGCGCCGACAGGCGCGGACCCCTCCCCGTGATAACCCTCGGCCTCACCCTGCTCCTACTCGGCTATGTCCTGCTCAACCTTTACACCCTCCCGCCCCGCTCCTACGTCAGCGCCGCCCTAATCGGGGCCGGCTTTGGCTTAGCGGTTCCGGCTATGCAGTTGATGGCCCTCGGCAACCTTCCGAGGAGAATCAGGACGATGGGCTCGGGAATCTACACGATGTTCTTCGACCTCGGAACGCTCGCCGGTCAGGTCAGCCTCGGCTACGTCGCCCAGCTCTACGGTTACGCCGGCGTCTTCCCGCTCCTCCCGCTCATCCTGGGGGTCGGGTTTATAACCCTCTACGTGCCCGTCATCTGGGGGAAGGTCAATGCTCGTTAGGGTTTCCTACGGAACGGCGATAGCGATGGGCCTAATCAGGGCGAAGCTCCTGGCCAGGCCTACTACTGCATACCTGATGACATACTGGCCCGGCAAGTGCGCCAACGACTGCGCCTTCTGCGCCCAGGCGCGCTCCAGCAGGGCAAACCTCGACAGGCTCTCCCGCGTCACCTGGCCGGCCTTTGAGCTCGAAAAAGTCATCAAAGCCCTTCCCAACGGCCGTTTCGGGAGGATATGCCTCCAGACGATAGACTACCCCGGAATGCTCGACGACGTTCTGGCACTTCTGAGGGCGTTCAAGCCCCTCGACTTGCCGGTCTCGGTCTCGATAACGCCCGTTTCGAGGGAAACGCTTGGGGAGTTTAAGGAGCTCGGCGTTGACTACGTCGGTGTAGGCCTCGACGTTGCGAGCGAGAGACTCTTTAGCGAGATAAAACCCGACTTTGAGTGGGACGAGATGTGGAACTTTGCAGGGAGGGTAGTTGACGTCCTCGGCCCGGGAAAAGCTTTAATCCACGTCATAGTCGGCCTCGGCGAAACGGACAGGGAGCTTGTGGAGGTCTTCGAGAGAGCCTACGCGATTGGGGCTGATGTTTCGCTCTTCGCCTTCACCCCCCTGAGGGGAACGGGGCTTGAGAACCTCGAACCGCCGAGCATCGAGCGTTACAGGAAGGTCCAGCTGGCGAGGTGGCTAATCGAGCATGGCCTGGGCAACAGGATAATCTTCGACGGGGACTCGATTGATAGTTTTGATTTGGAGGGCATTGAGGTTCCGCCGGCGGTTTTCGCAACGCACGGCTGTCCTGCCTGCAACAGACCCTACTACAACGAGAGACCAAAGAAAGAGCCCTACAACTTCCCGTTTCCGCCGGAAAAAGAGTACGTAAGGGGGTTCCTCACTCGATTAGGCTCTCGAAGACCTCGTTGAACTCGGGCAGGATGAACTTCTCCCTCACCCTTTCTCCCCTCGCGAGCTTTACGAGGGCGAGCGTGAAGCGGTGTAGCTCCTCGTCCTCCTCAATGAGCCTGAGCGTCGCGTCCATGTTCTCGGCGAGCTCGTTTAGACGGTTCTCCTTCTTGATTATCGCGAGTATGTCCCCAAGCCTCTTCACGCCGAGCCTGTAATGGTCTTCGCTCGGTGCCCTCAGGATGGCCCGCAGGGCGCACTTGACCGCTCCCCGGTAGTTGTCCTCCTGGAGGAAGATGTCTGCCAGGCGGAAGCAGGCCTCGAAGTAGAACTCCGGCTCAACGTCGAGGCTCTCGTGGAGTATCTCATCGAGCTTTTTCTTCGCGGTTTCGAGGTCCTTCCTGTTCTCGGCCTCGATTGCCTCGCGGAAGAGCTTAACAATCCTCTCGCGCCTGTTAAGGGGCTCGTACTTAATCGTCATACCCCTCCCCCCTGCTCTCGTGCCAGGCCCTCTCGAAGGCCGGCCAGATTTCATCAAAGCTCCTCTCAACCCGCCACCTCCGCCTGAAGGCGTTGATTATGACCGTTAAATCCCTCTTCAACAGCTCGTAGCTCTCCGGGTGGGCGGTGGTCAGGTGCTGGGCCCAGTCTATTATCAGGATATCATCTTCAGTCAGGACAACGTTGAACTCGCTTAAATCCGAGTGGACTATACCAAAGCGCACTATCTTGAGGTACTCCTCGAGGATTCTGTCGAGGACTTCCGCTGCTTCCTCTCTCGTCAGCTCGTCATCCCTTAGCTCCGCCAGCTCGGTTCCCTCAACGAACTCCATGACGAGGACGTGCCTGTTCCAGGCTATCGGCTTAGGAACCCTCGCAATCGGACTGAGCAGAACCAGCGCGTCGTATTCCTTCTTTGCGATGAGCCTTGAGACGTAGAGCCAGCTCGTGTGGTGTTTATCGGCGAAGACGTGGGAGTGATAGCCTGCCCTCCGTGAAGCCGTTCTGCCCCCTATCCTGTTGAACTTAACGGCAACTTTCTCTCCGGCTGGCGTTATTCCGACGTAAACGTCCGCGTCCTTTCCAACGCCAATCTGCGTCGTGCTTATCGCCTCTACGATTCCCTTCCTCGCGAGGGCCCTTATGGCCAGTACGTCGTAGCCGTGTATTGTGAGCTGGTAGCCGATGTAGCCTATGTCGCTCCTCCGCCTGACGAGGGACATGTCGTCGAGCTTGCCGAGCCTGAACGATGCCGTCTCAACGTCCACCCTGGCGAAGCGCGCTATGTCCTCTAACGGCACCCACTTGTGGTGCCTCATGTTGAGCTCTACTCCCCTGAGGATTCTGAAGTCCAGGTCCCTGAGTGAAGGATAAGCTTCGAGCGCCAACAGCTTGCTGACCATTCGCTCTCTCCTCCCCCGTTACTACCGCCCGGATTCTTATAAACTTTCGTCGGCCACCTCTGTCCAACAAACTTTTAAGCGCTCAATTCCTCATCGAATCCATGCTCGTTTCGCTTATCCTGATAACCCTCGGCTGGATATTCAACTACGCCCACAGGATGGCCGTTTCCCCGCTCCTTCCGATGATAAAGGCAGAGTTCCATCTGAGCAACGCTCAGGCGGGACTTCTCATGACTGCCCTTCTCCTCCCCTACGCGCTCATTCAGGTTCCAGCAGGTTACCTCGGCGACCGCTTCGGGAGGAAGAGGCTCCTCGCGTTGAGCATATTCGGCTACTCCATCTCCTCCGCGATGCTCTTCTTCGCTTCCCAGTATTGGGAAGTTCTGGCCTTCAGAGCGCTCTACGGCTTCTTCTCCGGCCTCTACTATGCCCCTGCGACAGCACTGATAGCGGAAACCTACGGGGCGAGGAAGGGCTCCGCCCTCGGCGTCTTCATGCTCGGCCCTCCCGTCGGTTCCGGGATAGTCCCGCTACTCGTCGTGCCTGTGGCTTTGAACCTCGGCTGGCGCTATGCCTTCCCGATTCTGGCCGTTATGAGCTCGGTCGTTGGAGTCCTGCTCGTTGTCTCCCTCAGAACTCTTAAGGAGAAAAAAAGTAAGGCGAGGCTCTCAATCGAGGTCGGCTCGGTGAACTTAGCGGTGGCGAACTTCCTCGCCCTGATGGCCTTCTTCGGCGTTCTAACCTTTCTCGTCGCCTTCCTGACCTCGACGGGAATGGGTGTTGAAAGGGCCTCCTACCTCTTCTCCCTCCTCTCGCTGGTCGGCATCGCAGGTTCCCTCGCTGGAGGGGTCCTCTACGACCGGCTTGGAAGAAAGGCCCTTGAACTCGCCTTCCTCTCCAACGCGCTCCTAATCGTTCTCCTCGTCGTGAAACCCGGTTTCTTCTCTGCACTCGCCCTCGGCCTGACCTTCTATTCGGTCGGCCCGATGGTTACGGCTTTCACCGCCGAAACCGCCGGAAAGGACAACCTCGGGCCGGTTATGGGCTTCGTGAACATGGTGGGCTTCTTCGGGGCAACCGTCGGGCCCTACTTCACTGGCTGGCTTATAGACAGGCTCGGTTATAGGGAGGCATTCTTCGCCATAGCGGTTCTCTACGCCCTGGCGTGGGCGGTAATAAAGGGGACAAAGGGGGCAGAAAAGGTCAGCCGTACATGACCTCGTGCATCGCTATCGCCTGGGCGAGCCTCTTCTCCGCTCCAAGAACCTTCTCCACGGCCCTGAGGAAGTCGTCCTGAGTGACGTACTCGCGCCTGTCCCTGATGGCGAACATTCCAGCCTCGGTCGCTATGGCCTTCAAGTCCGCTCCGCTCGCGCCCTCGGTGAGTTCCGCTATGATGCGCAGGTCAACGTCCTTGAGGTTCATCTTCCTCGTGTGGACCTTGAGTATCTCGAGCCTTCCGCGGAAGTCGGGGAGCGGGACTTCAATCAGCCTGTCGAATCTCCCTGGCCTTAGCAGGGCTGGGTCGAGTATGTCGGGCCTGTTCGTTGCCGCTATGACCTTGACGTTCCCGCGCGGGTCGAAGCCGTCCATCTCAGCGAGGAGTTGCATCAGGGTCCTGTTGACTTCCCTCTCACCACCGGTCGTCTCGTCCATTCTTTTCGCGCCTATCGCATCAATCTCGTCGATGAAGATTATCGTTGGGGCCTTCTCCTTGGCAAGCTCGAAGAGCTCATGGACCAATCTTGCTCCCTCTCCGATGAACTTCCTGACCAGCTCGCTTCCAACGACGCGAATGAAGGTGGCGTTCACCTCTCTCGCGAGGGCCTTCGCCATGAGGGTTTTTCCACAGCCCGGCGGGCCGTAGAGGAGGACTCCCTTCGGGGGCTCGATTCCAACCTTCTCGAAGAGCTCGGGGTGCTTGAGGGGGAGCTCTATGGCCTCGCGGAGCTCCTGCAACTGCTTGTCGAGACCGCCGATGTCCTTGTACGTGACCCTGGGCCTCTCTATGACCTCGAAGCCGAGGACGCTCGGGTCTTTCTCCGTCGGGAGGAGCTCGACTATCGCCATAGTCCTCTGGTCTAACGCCACCCTTGAGCCGGGCTTCAGTTTGTCCCTCTCTATCCACGGGGCGATTCTAACGACGAAGCGCGGTCCGTTGTAATTCTGGACTATGGCCCTCTCGTCGTCGAGAACCTCGATGACGTTGCCCGCGAAGGCCGGGGGCTGGCGAAGCCTTGACATCTCCATTCTGAGCCTCGAGAGTTCCCTCTCAAGTCTCTCCTTATCTGCCTCGAGCGTCCTCACCTGAAGCTCGAGTTGCCTTATGCGTCTCTTCAAGAAGGTGATGTAATCATCGTAACCTTCGTGTATGTTCGTATCCTCAATGCTCATGCTCTCTCACCTCTCCACTGTGTCATTATCGCCGGAGTCCTTTTTAACCTTGTTGGGTCGCCTATCGTTTCGTGTGGTGTTACCTCCCATCCAACATCCATTGCTGACTCTTCAGAGTTGTAACTATGTCGACGTTTGATATGCGAAATTCTTATTAACCTTGAGTTCCAATTCTTGCTGGTTGAAACCGGGGTGGGGTGGAATGAGAATCGAAATCAAACTGAGACCCGCGGAGGAAGGAACGATACTGCCCTTCAACTACAACTATGAGGTCTACACCCAGATTCTCGAAAAGATATACCTCGTTTCTCCAGAGCTGGCCCATGAGGCGGAGACGAGTCACGCGGACCACTTCACGTTTTCACGTATTATGGTTCGGAAGAGAGAGCTTCTCCCGGAGGCGGGCATTAAGGTTCTCTCGGACGATGTTTCCCTATACGTCTCGTCCCACTCCGGAGAGCTTATCAAAGCCATCGCCGAGGGCTTCCTCGACGACCCTCTCCTTAAGATTGGGGACGCGACGTTCATAGCGGACAACGTTAAGGTCCTCAAGGAGCCCGAGCTCAAGGACGAGGTTCTGTTCTCCACACTCAGCCCGATAATGGTCAGGACTGTCAAGTTCGTCAACGGCAGGATGAAGATATGGGACCTGTATCCCGGAGACGAGATGTTCTTTGACAAGCTCCGCAAGGTAATGCTGATGCGCTACTCGGCCATCTATGGCCACATGCCAGAGGATAAGGAGTTCAAGCTTGAAGTCCTCAAGTTCAAGCCCGTGAGGATTCTCGTGAGGGACACCTACTTCAGGAGCTCCCTCATGGTGTTCCGCTACACCGGCTCGCGGGAGCTCGCGAAGTTCGGCTATGAGACCGGCTTTGGAGAAAAAACGAGGTATGGCTTTGGAATGGTCAAAGTAATTGACTCAGAGCCCAGGCGAGAAGACCGAGTGTGAACTCGATTCCCCACACGATGGCCACGAGCTTTGGCTCCGTCACCCTGACCCTTCTCATTATTGTCCCCAGGAAGCTTGGGTAGGGTGGGGCCTTCAGCGTCCCGTCTGGCATTACCTCCGTTCTCCCGTGCCTTCTCACACCAAAGCGGACGCTCAGAGCCTTTATCGTGAAGTCAAGGAAGTGAGGAATAAGCAGAATTGCAGTGTAGACCTCGACCTTGCCGAGGATTCCGACGAGGCCTATCAAAGCTCCGAGGCTGAGAGTCCCAGTGTCGCCTGGGAAGACCCTGGCTGGATACCTGTTCCACCAGAGGAAGCCGAGGGAAGCTCCGAGACCTATCAACGAGAGCTCCCTCGCCGTTCCGTCCGTCATCAGCGCGAGGAAGCCGAGCGCGATGGCGCTCGTGCCCACCTCAAGTCCGTTGAACCCGGCCAGCATGTTCACGAGGTTCGCCGAGCCGGTAATGAACAGAACCGCGAAAACCGGATATAGGATTCCAAGGTTTATTATGTGGCCGAACAGGTCAACGCTCCTGCCCACGTCCAGGAACGCCACCGGAATCGAGACGAGGAGTGAGAGGATTACCTTGTGGGACTGCTTGAGGGCCGTTAGGTCATCTACGGCGCCGACGAGGCCGAAGAGCAGAAAAACCGGAAGGACCTCGGGCTTAACCAGCGCCCCGAGGATTCCAACGGTCAGGATTATGGCAATTCCCCCCATCTCGGGGACTTCCGGCCTTTCCGGCTTGTGTATGTCCCTGCCAACGATTCCCGCTTTCCCCATGAGCTCCCTGACGTATCCGGTGAGGACGAGCGAAAGGATTAAAGCTATAAGCGCGAGGAACGTTATCATCTCTGACACCGGCTTCCCTACGCGGGAGCGAAAATAAACCCTTCGGTGGTAGCATGGACATCAGGGCGGTCCTTTTCGACCTCGATGGAACCCTCGTTGGTGCGGAAAAACCCTTCAGCGAGATAAAGTCCGAGCTCAGGGAGGGGCCAATCTCCCTCGGAATCCCAGAGGAGCTCATAGGCGACCTTACGCCGATGTACGAGGGCCTTATCGAGCTCTCCAAAAAGACGGGGGGGCCCTTCGAGGAGCTCTACTCGATTCTCGTCGAGCTCGAAACCGAGAGAATGAACGAGAGCTTCGTCTTTGATGGTGCTCTGGAGCTCCTTGACTTCCTCAGGAGCAGGGGAATAAAGCTCGCCCTGATGACGAGAAGTTCCCGGAAGGCCACGATGAAGGCCCTTGAGCTTCACGGCCTCAAAGACTACTTCGACCTAATCTCAACGCGGGACGACGTTCCTCCGGAGGAACTGAAGCCCAACCCCGGCCAGCTTAAGAGACTCCTTAAGGAGCTCAACGTCCCGCCGGAGAAAGCGGTTGTCGTTGGAGACCACGGCTACGACATCATACCTGCCAGGGAGCTCGGCGCACTCAGCGTCCTCGTCACCGGCCACGACGCGGGCAGGATGAGCTTCCAGGTGAAGGCCGAGCCCAACTTCGAGGTTGAGAACCTCCTTCACCTTAAGGAGCTCTTCGAAAGGCTGTTCTCGAGCTACGTCGTCGTTCCGGCCTACAATGAGGAAAAGACAATCGGCGCGGTCATTGAGGATCTCCTCCGCTACTTCAGGCGGGACGAGATAATCGTCGTGAACGACGGCTCCAGGGATAGAACGAAGGAGATAGCACGTTCCTACGGCGTTCACGTTTTAACGCACCTCGTCAACAGGGGACTCGGCGGTGCCCTCGGAACTGGCTTCGCCTACGCCGTCAGGAGGAACGCGAAGCTCGTCCTGACCTTTGACGCCGACGGCCAGCATCTCCTCAGTGACGCGCTCCGCGTAATGAAGCCGGTCGCTGAGGGGAGGGCGGACTTCGCCGTCGGCTCGAGGCTTAAGGGAGACACGAGCGAGATGCCCTTCGTGAAGAAGTTCGGCAACTTCGTCCTCGATGCGGTGACCGCTGTTTTTGCCCGGAAGTACGTCAGCGACAGCCAGAGCGGGCTGAGGTGCCTCAGTGGAGACTGCGTGAAGAAGATAAGGATAACCTGCGACCGCTACGCCGTGTCGAGCGAGATTATAATCGAGGCATCTAAGAACGGATGTAGAATCGTAGAGGTTCCAATTAAGGCCGTCTACACCGAGTACTCGATGAGGAAAGGAACCAACGTTTTGGAGGGCGTTAAGATAGCGCTCAATCTTCTCTTCGACAAGCTGAGGTGATGGGAATGTACGTCGTTCAGATGATTACACTCGCAATCGTGCTTGCCCTCGTGCTCTACGTCATCGGCAAGTACAGGCGTGGGGATTTGGAGTGGGGGGACTTCCTGTTCTGGGAGGTTATCCTCATCGGCCTGCTCCTTGTTGCGATATTCCCGATTAAGGTTGCGAACGAGGTTAAAAACCTGCTCGGCCTCGGCAGGGGACTCGATGCACTCTTCGTCGTGGCCATCGGGGTCGCGTACCTGATAATCTTCAAGGTCTACCTCGCGGTGGACAAGACCGAGCGCGAGATAACCGAGCTGACGAGGAAGGTGGCCATAGAACTTGAGGAAATGAACAGAAGGCTGGAAGAGATTGAGAAAAAGCTCAAATGAACTCCCCAAAGAGCTCCTCGAGGAACGCTCTAACGCGCTCCTTCGGCAGTTTGAACTGCCTTATCTTCACTATCCCCTTCTCCTGCGCCTCCTTTAGCAGTACCTCGGTGGCCTCGTTGGGGTACATCTCCTCGTAGACTATCTCCTTGATTCCCGCGTTTATGACGAGCTTGAAGCAGGTGTCGCAGGGGAAGTGCGTGACGTAAAGCGTTGCCCCTTCGAGGCTTATCCCCTTCCTAGCGGCCATCGCTATGACATTCTGCTCCGCGTGAACCGCCCTGTGGCAGTGGCCGTCAACTATGAGACAGCCAACGTCTATGCAGTGGTCCATTCCCCTCGGCGCGCCGTTGTAGCCGGTGGCAAGGATGTAGCCGTCCTTTACCGCGACGGCTCCAACCCTAAGCCTAGGACAGGTCGCCCTGAGCGAGACGAGCTTCGCTATCAGCATGAAATACTCGTCCTTAGTGGGTCTGATGGCCCGTATCCTCTCGGCTTTCTCCCTGTCAAGGAAAATCTCGACTGTCATATCACTGCACCTGCTTCATTCTCATCAGATTGTTCATCTCAACGGTTATCCTGAATATCCTCTCCTCGTAACTTGGGTGGGTTTCGGTGAAGAACGCGAAGCGCTTTTCCCTCTCTATGCCCGGCTCGATGCTCGGAACCGCGTTGACCTTGACGTTCATTCTCAGGTCCTCGTAGTATTTGAGTTCCTCCAGGGCTTTCTTGAGGCTCATCGGTATCGCGAGCAACCTCAGCGCGGTCTCGTCCGCAAGGAACTCCCTCTTCTTCATGAAGTCGCTTCTTGCGAGCTCGTATGCGACGTAGAGCACTACTGATGCTCCCTTTACTGGAACACTGCCGGCGAGGAGGAGTATGAGGGTTGTCGTTATCATTAGGCACCTGCCGTAGGTTACCAGCGGGAACCATCTGGTGTCGCGGTTCTTTATGTGACCGAGTTCGTGGGCGGCGACGGCGATTATCTCATCCTCGTCGAGGACTTCAAAGAGACCCAGAGAGAGGACTATCGTATTGCCGAAGGAGTATGCGTTGGGTATGTAGTCGTCGAGCAGATAGACCTTGGGCATTGGGACGTTGGCTTTTCTCGCGAGTTCGGCTATGCCGTCGTAGAGCCAGGGCATCTCTTCCCTCTCAAGGGGAATCAGGTTCTCGCCAAACTTGTGTCTCGTTGCCCAGATGTAGAGGGCTCCCAGGAATGCCATTGCTCCGCCGGCCATTGCAACCCCGAGGTCTCCGAAGGCTTCAAGAACGAGGAGAACCTCGAGGGCGATTATAACGTAGAGCATCGCCCATCACTTCTTTATCCTTGACAGGTATGCGTAGGTTGCTTCCCTGAAATTCGTCATCAGAGCGTCGAGGATGCTCTGGACGACCTTCTGCTCGAACTCCTCTCTCGTTGTCGTTATTGAGTAGACGTACCTCATACCACCCCTGCCTTTCTCAACGCTTCTCTGAAGGAGCCCTTTCTCGCAGAGGCGGTTCATCAGGATGCTTATCGTGGAGCGCCTTATCTCGGGGTGTTTCTGTTTCATGTGCTCGTAAACCTGGCCGGCCGTTGCCACGCGAACCTTCCACATGTGTTCCATTATCTCGGCCTCGAGGGGCGGGAGAACGGCCTTGATGCCCTCCTCGGTGAGCTTGAATTCGTGGGGCTCCATGACGTTCACCTATTTTACTCTTCTCATGAACTCTAAAAAGCTTTATCCCGGGTTAAGATTTTTAAGCCCCTGCCGGTATTTACTCCGGGGTGGGCCGGTGGCTTAGCCTGGATAGAGCGTCGGCCTCCGGAGCCGAAGGTCGCGGGTTCAAATCCCGCCCGGCCCGCCATCAGCCCTTGCTTCGCAAGCGCTGGCGGAAGAGGATGTGCCTTTTTGAAATTCAACAATTGTGGGGAGTTTCTTTTGATTTGCTCTTTGGTGAGTGTTTCACTCTGAGAAGGCGTCCGAAGGACGCCAAAAATGAGTTGAAACTAGTTCAAGAGGCTCCTTTAATGCTAAACTCGTGTTGAATTTCCCAATTCGAGAGTGCACGACTGACTTCTTGCTCTTTGGGGGGGAAGGGCACTTGTTTGGTCAAGCTTTCTTAAAGCTTGTTCGCCTGCGCGAAGTTTGACCAAGGTTCGTGATTTTTCTCTAAGAACGCAATCCTAAGAAGTTTGCATCCTCAAAAGGTGGCATTCTAAAAGGAATTCTCTCCAAAAGGAGCCAGCAGAGAGGGTTTCTCTAAGAAGCGCTCCTCTGGAGCGCGAGAAAAAGTAAACCCATGTGAGAGAGCTATCAAAATCCGGAGAATTCACAACCTGCAAAAGCCGTTAAAAGCGCAAACACTCTCAACGGAGCTCCAGCTAAAAGAATCACAAACTTTGATGAAACTTTTGCTTGGCAAAGTTTCTTTGGTGAAGCCTTTCTCAAAAGCTTCCTTCGCAAGCGCTGACGGAAAAGAGGTGCCTTTTTTAAGAGTGCAAGTTTTGAAGGGGGTTTCTACTGGATTTGCTCCATCTTTGAGTGTTTCACTTGGAGAAGGCGCCCGAAGGGCGCCGATAAAAAATGTGAAACTGTGTGAAAATGTCTGTTTAATGTGTTAAACCCCTTCAAAGTTGTACTTGGTTAGTGCACGACTGACTTTTTGCCTAAGTGAGAAGGGTTGCTTTTGGCGAAGCTTTCTCAAAGGCCGTTGTGAGTCTTGCCCGGGGGAAAAGCTTATAAATCGGCCGGGCAACGCTCACCAGAGATTTAAAAACCACCTTTCTTGGAGGTGTTCGCAGTGGAGATGAAGTTCGAGATACCCGTATGCACCTCATGCGGAAAGGAGATAACCCCAAGGGAGCACGCCACTCATTTCGTCTGCCCGAACTGTGGGGAGGCGATAATCTGGCGTTGCGAATCCTGCAGGGTCCTCAGCGTTCCCTACAAGTGCCCCAAGTGCGGATGGGAGGGGCCGTGAATTAGGAGGTGAAGAAGATGAGCGACTACAATATGGTTGCGGTTGTTAAGGTCATGCCGACCGACCCTGAAGTAAACCTCGACGAGCTCGAGGCCAAGCTTAAGGAGGCTCTTCCTGGGAAGTTCGGCCTCGCCAAGGTCGAGCGCGAGCCCATAGCGTTCGGTCTCGTCGCCCTCAAGTTCTACGTCCTCGCTAAGGACGAGGAGGGCTATGACCTCGACCAGGTTCTCGAGGCCTTTAGGAACGTCGAGAACGTCGAGAGTGCCGAGGTCGAGACCGTTTCGAGGATTTGAGGGCTTTGCCCTCTCCATCTGCTTCTTAAACATTCTTGCCCTTCTATTGGTGTACCAAACATAACATCTCAAATCAGATTCTATGGATTCTGAACTCGTATGCAACGGAAGATTTAGAGAAGAACAGGGGGCTCAAAGCCCCAAACTCAAACTCAGCTTCGGCCTCTTCCACTCGTCGAGTATCGAGCGGAGCTCCTCGTTTTCCACCTTCGCGTAAAGCTCGTCGAAGCGCTTCTTTGCTTCCTCGTCCCCGGCGCGCCAGCGCGCCAGCTCTCCAATAGCTCTGAAGAAGTAAGCCGTATCGTCCTCGAAGAGCCCGGCAAAGGCTTCCATGTTCTTCGCTATCGTGTCGTATTCCCCCTCATTGAACAGCCCCTCGATGAAGTCGACCAGTGTGTCGAAGACGACGCCGAATATATCATCGCTCACGTTGATTGCCTTGAGCAGGGCCTCGCGGAGGGCCTTGAAGGCCTTATCGTAGTCTTCTCTACCCGCGTGAATCTCGGCCTCGACAAGCTTGGCGTTTATCTCAATCTCGTCGTCGCGCGGGTTCCTTAAGACTTCCTTAATCAGCGCCTCCGCTGTATCGTAGTCCCCGAGTTCGTAGTGGAAATGGGCCAAGTCGAGCAGGCTTATGAGCCTGTTCTTTTCGTCGTTTATGCGCTCGAATATCTCTCTCGCACGCTCCATGAGCTCTATGGCCTTCTCGGTCTCGCCGAGCTCGTCGTAGTTTACCGCGAGGTTCGCCAATGTCAGCGCTATTTCCTTGTCGTTCTTCAGGACGTTCTCCTCGTGCTCGAGGAGTTTCTGGTAAGTTTCTATCGCCTTCTTTGGCATTCCGAAGTGCTCGTAGGCATCGGCAAGGTAGTAGAGCGCCGTCGCGTACTCCTCCGGGTCGTCCTTCTTCCTCTCAACGACCCGCTTGTAGAGCTCTATCGCGCTCTCGACGTCGTCAAGGTGAGCGTAAACGTGCCCAATCTCGTGGAGCAGGTCGTAGGGGTCGTCGCACTGAACGGCAACTTCTCCAAGCCTCTTGAGCTCTTCCCTGAGCTCCTCCTCGGTCTCTATCGAGTCGATGTAATCGTCAAAGAGCTCGAGCAGTTTCTCGCAGTCCCTCTCGCTCAAAGCCCTTTCCCACTCTTCCTTGATGTTCATTTCACATCACCGCCCTCCGGTTGGCAGAACGGGTTAAAAACGTATGGTATCTCAATACGGGAATCTAGAACTTGGAGGAATTTCGCTAAAATTGTCAATAATCTTTTGAACAAGCGACGATTCGTCGTCGAATTTGTTTAGATAGATAACTGTTTCCGTCATCTTGTTCGTCGTTCTTCTCTGGATTTTTTATCCAGTTGCCGTTTGTCCACAAGTTTCGCAAGTCATCGGTCAATACGTCCACGTATCCAACGGGAACCGTTATAGGGACTTAACGGCTCTCACAGACTTGGACAATTTATCCAGGTGGTCGGTATGGAGACTGTAAAGCGAGACATCATTCAGGAGTACGCTGGCTGGAGCAGTCTGGACGTTCTTGAGAATGCGAACCGCTACCCCGGTCCGACAGGTTTCTTCGCCTACGTGATGGAGGAGGCATTGAAAGAGAGCATCTCGCTCGTCCCGAAGGAGGGTCGGGACGCGCACTTCTCTGGAGACATTTACATCCACAAACTCCCATACAGCCTCTACATCCCCTACTGCACAGGCCACAGCACCGCGAGACTCCTCGAAAAGGGCCTCAAGACGCCTACGATTGTTTCCCGGCCGGCTAGGCACTTCGACACCTACGTCGACCACATAGCGAACTACCTCATAACGATGCAGCACTACTTCAGCGGTGCCCAGGCTTTGAGCTCGGTCGAGTGGTACGCGGGGCCCTTCGTAAGGAAAGAGGACTTGGACAGGCGTAAAATCAGGCAACAGATTCAGAGGCTGGTTTACAACCTCAACTATCCGAGCAGGGTTGGAATGCAGACTCCCTTCACCAACTTCACCGTAACGCTCGACGCTCCCAAAAAGATGCTCGAGGGCGACCACGCGGTTTACGCTGGAGAGAAAGTCGAACCGCTCGGCGAGTACGAGAGGGAAGCCAAAGAGTTCTTCATAGCTCTGACGGAGGTTCTCCGCGAGGGGGACGCGCTCGGCCAGCCCTTCACCTTTCCGATTCCGACGCTGATGGTCACTGCCAAAATGCTCTGGGACGACCCCGAGGTATTTGAGGCGGTCTTTGGAACGGCGTCGAAGCGCGGGAGCTTCTACTGGCTGAACACAAACGTCGTTGACCCGGACGCGAGCTACGCAATGTGCTGCAGGATTGCCATCGACAAGACAGAGATGGCCTTTGCCTTCGGAGTCTCAGGAAAGAGCGCCGAGGAGGAAGCGCTGGAGAGGCTTGAAAGGGGGCGCTTCGGCGGGCTATGGGCGATGCCCGACGTCACCGGCTCGGTTAACGTGACAACGGTAAACCTCCCGAGGCTCGCCCTTAAGGCCGGAGGAGACGACGACAGGTTCTGGGAGGAATACGAGAGGGTTCTCGAGGTCGTGAGGAGAACAACGGACTGGTTCAGGGAGCGCTACGTGAGGCTTATCACGGCCTACCGGCACATGTACAGCATGATTCACCTCTACCTCGAGGAGTTTCCGAGCAGTCACTTCAACACCGTCGGAATCCTCGGTCTTCCGGAAGCGGCCGCGATTTACCTCAACGAGCCGAAGCTCTGGGAGGAGGGAACGAGGAAGGACTGGCTGAGAGCGGCCGAGCTGATGAAGGAGATGGTGGAATTTGCAACTGCAAAGGCGAGGGAGTGGATGAAGGAAACCGGAACACCCTGGAACGTGGAGGAAGTTCCAGGTGAGAGCGCCGCGGCGAAGCTCGCCATAAAGGACCTCCGCGAGTTCCCGGAGCTTAAAGAGTATCTCAGCGACCCTGAGAACCCGATTTACTCGACGAGCATAGCGCCATACTACGGCTCTCTGGAGCTGGCCGACAGAATACGGATTGAGGAGAAGGTTCAGAGAAGCTTCACCGGCGGGGTGATGATGCACATCTTCCTCGGCGAAGAGCCGGACCCCGAAGCCCTGGCAAAGCTCACGAAGAGGCTCATGAGAACGGAACTCGTCTACTGGAGCTACACTCCCGCAATAACCGTCTGCAACGCCTGCGGGTACTCAACTACCGGCCTGCACACCCACTGTCCGCGTTGCGGAAGCGAGAACGTCGAGGTGTGGAGCAGAATAATCGGCTATTACAGGCCCCTCAAGAACTGGAACCCCTTCAGGAAGAAGGAGTTCTGGACGAGGAGGCACTACTCCTCCTGATTCCTTCTTGGAGGTGTTTTCATGCTCACGAGCGGGTGGAAGAGCGTCAGCATGGTCGACGTTCACGGGAAGGTTACCTTCACGCTCTGGCTCTGCGGATGTAACCTGAGGTGCCCCTTCTGCCACAACTGGCGCATAGCGGAGGGCCTCGACTGCTTCTCCCTCGACAGAAAAGCCCTCCTCGACGAGCTTGAGGCGAGCGCGTTTCTCATTGACTACTTCCACGTCACCGGGGGCGAACCGCTGATGCAGTGGAGAGCGCTAAGCTCCCTCTTCGCGGAGGTTAAGCTTCTTGGTGTTCCGATAAGCCTCAACACGAACCTAACCCTCGTCGGACCCCTTGAGAAGCTCCTGAAGGCTGACCTGGTGGACCATATAGCGACCGACCTCAAGGCTCCTCCTGCACTGTACGGTCTCCCCGAAAAGCCCGTGGAAAAGCTTTGGAGGCTCTT
This sequence comes from Thermococcus sp. 21S9, assembly GCF_012027635.1. NCBI lineage: Archaea > Methanobacteriati > Methanobacteriota > Thermococci > Thermococcales > Thermococcaceae > Thermococcus > Thermococcus sp. 21S9. The sequence goes on along the minus strand of NZ_SNUS01000001.1, from coordinate 446,432 downwards.
TCTGATGGGCCTTGAAGTTGTTTCGGACCACGGAATCCCCCTCGAACTCAGAATTCCCGTGGCAAAGGGCTTTGACGCGTGGCCGTACATAGAGGAGGGTCTGAAGAGAGTTGAAACGGACTTCTACGTCGTCCTGAACCCGCTCGTAGGAAGGCCCTTAACGAACCCCCGGGACGAGAGCTGGTGCTCGGAACACTGCTGGCCAGAGGGTGAGGTTGAAGCACTCAGGGAAAGGCTTGAGGGGCTCGGAATTGAGGTTTACGTCAATCACTTCGCGGAGGGTTTGCCCGAACAGGCCATCAGCAGTTCCGTGTAGCGCTTTAGAACCCGCGCTTTCAGCTTTTCGTAATCTTTTTCTCCCCGATACACGATTTTTATATCAACCCTTACGGTGCCCGCGGTGAGGTTGAAGTAGTCCGGGTACCTTGCGACTATTACCGCCTTCCTTAGCCTGTCGTCTGAGACCGTTAGATTTGCCCTAATCCAGTCGTTTATTGGAATTCTCAGCGTTTGGGGGCCGTATTCGGTGTCGTTTACGGTGACGTTCTCGTAAGGAGGAACTCCGGGTTTTCTGACGAGCGTGACCTCAATAGGGCTCCCACAGGTAACCTTCCTCTCGTAGAGTGGACTTCCGTTGAGAACCGGCAGTAGGTAGTCCATAAAGACAACGGGCCCCGAAATCTCCTGGGTTCCGTTGTTCCCTCCACCCTGCCAGCACGTTTTCCACTCAACCCTCTTTCCGGTACCGTTGAACAGACTCCACGCCCTTAGCTCATTTGACTCCTCGACCACGAGGTAGTGGTCTCCTTCATTGAGAACCAACGTCGTGGAGTTGTCGGCCGTGACGACCGCCACGTAATCGAGGCCTCCGTTTAGGTCTGTGAGGTATCCTCCCAGGTCACAGGTTTGAACTCCCCCGTTCATCACACCTGCCATCAGCAGAACGAGTACCAGAATCGGGGCGAGCCTCCTCATATTTACTCCCTTTAGTGGGGGATTTATAAATGTTGCCGAACATAACCGAAAACTTTATAAATAGGCCAAAGGAATGATAACGCGGAAGCACTTAAGGTTACTAAAAAACCTCATCCCGTAAAAAAAAGAAAAAGGGAGGGGGTGAGGGGAGATGGCCCAGCTCGCTGGACAGCCGGTCGTTATTCTGCCTGAGGGGACCCAGAGGTACGTTGGAAGGGACGCCCAGAGGCTTAACATCCTCGCCGCTAGAATCGTTGCTGAGACCATAAGGACCACCCTCGGTCCGAAGGGCATGGACAAGATGCTCGTTGACAGCCTCGGTGACATCGTCATCACCAACGATGGTGCCACCATACTCGACGAGATGGACATCCAGCACCCCGCTGCCAAGATGATGGTTGAGGTTGCGAAGACCCAGGACAAGGAGGCTGGTGATGGAACCACCACCGCCGTTGTCATCGCTGGCGAGCTCCTTAAGAAGGCTGAGGAGCTCCTTGATCAGAACATTCACCCGAGCATAATCATCAAGGGTTACGCTCTCGCCGCCGAGAAGGCCCAGGAGATTCTTGAGGGCATCGCCAAGGAGGTCAGCCCGGACGACGTTGAGACCCTCAAGAAGGCCGCTGTGACCTCAATCACCGGAAAGGCCGCCGAGGAGGAGCGCGAGTACCTCGCCGAGATTGCCGTTGAGGCCGTCAGGCAGGTCGCCGAGAAAGTCGGCGACAAGTACAAGGTCGACCTCGACAACATCAAGTTCGAGAAGAAGGAGGGAGCGAGCGTTAGGGAGACCCAGCTCATCAAGGGTGTCGTCATCGACAAGGAGGTCGTCCACCCCGGCATGCCGAAGAGAGTTGAGAACGCCAAGATTGCCCTCATCAACGACGCCCTCGAGGTCAAGGAAACCGAGACCGACGCCGAGATAAGGATTACCAGCCCGGAGCAGCTCCAGGCCTTCCTCGAGCAGGAGGAGCGCATGCTCAAGGAGATGGTCGACAAGATTAAGGAGGTCGGCGCTAACGTCGTCTTCGTCCAGAAGGGTATCGACGACCTCGCCCAGCACTACCTCGCCAAGTACGGCATAATGGCCGTCAGGCGCGTCAAGAAGAGCGATATGGAGAAGCTCGCCAAGGCCACCGGTGCCAAGATAGTCACCAACGTCCGCGACCTCACCCCGGAGGACCTCGGTGAGGCTGAGCTTGTCGAGCAGAGGAAGGTCGCCGGCGAGAACATGATATTCGTTGAAGGCTGCAAGAACCCGAAGGCCGTCACCATACTCATTCGCGGTGGAACCGAGCACGTCGTTGACGAGGTCGAGAGAGCTTTGGAGGACGCAGTCAAGGTCGTCAAGGACATCGTCGAGGACGGCAAGATACTCCCGGCCGGCGGTGCCCCGGAGATTGAGCTCGCCATCAAGCTCGACGAGTACGCCAAGGAGGTCGGCGGTAAGGAGCAGCTCGCCATCGAGGCCTTCGCCGAGGCCCTCAAGGTCATCCCGAGGACCCTCGCCGAGAACGCCGGACTCGACCCGGTCGAGACCCTCGTCAAGGTCATCGCCGCCCACAAGGAGAAGGGTCCGACCATCGGTGTCGACGTCTTCGAGGGCGAGCCGGCCGACATGCTCGAGAAGGGCGTCATCGCCCCGCTCAGGGTCACTAGGCAGGCCATCAAGAGCGCCAGCGAAGCCGCCATAATGATACTCAGAATCGACGACGTCATCGCTGCCAGCAAGCTCGAGAAGGACAAGGGTGGCGAGGGCGGAGGCAACGACTTCGGTAGCGACCTCGACTGAAGGCTTTGATTCTTCTTCCCTTTAACTTCCAAAACCCTTTTTAGTTCCGCGGGAACTCTTCTTGTATGTTGGTGTTCTCATCAATTGAGTTTGTTTAGATTTTGCTTACTAATATATGAGAAAAAGTTTTTAATCCAATCGCACTTACTACAGTTCCGGTATCAGGCTCCATTGGTGGTCTCGATGAGGAGGAAAAAAATTATTTTTGAGATTTTCGTTTTTCCTGTAGTGCTCTTCTCGATGCTGTTTGGCTTTGTCTGGGTGAAACTCGGCGTCATAACCCGCGAATGGATTTTTAGTACACTCCTTCTTTTTGTCCTTATGGTAGCTTCAATGGTCTTTTTCCTCGCCCGCATTTTAGAGAAGCATGGATACAGGAAAAGTGACATCAAGAGAATTGACGAGATTCTTGAGGAGCACTGGAAGGAACCGTGGGATTCAGGGTACCTGAAGTACGACGTTCAGGAATGCATAGCCCATCACCTCATTCTCTGGGGAATTTTCAGCACGTTTCTCCTGGGATTTCACGATGTTTTTCTTGCCATCATGGCGTTTGTTGGCCTGGCTTTTCTTATGGTGGTGATATATCCAGTCTTCACCACGATGGTAGTTTGGATTGTAGCCCTCCCGTTGTACTTTCTCAAGAGTATGAGAGCAGAGCACGCCTTTGAGTTCATCGGTAAAACGTCCCTTGCCTCGACCCTTGCGATTCCTGTTATCTGGGCCGTTTCCTCTTACGTTTCAACCAAAAACTACCCAGAAGATGTTCTGAGAATGTTCAATGCCGTGGTTGTGAACTCTGAAAAGTTATCGGTTCTCTCAGTTTTGAATACTATGTTCGGCTTTTTTGGGTTGTACCTCTCGCGCAGGGTTGGAAGAAGAATCCTCACATTTGTTCTGCTTTCACTTGCAGTGGCCATGCTCTTCGTTATCTGGAGCATCTTCAACCTTTAAATTCTGCCGGAGGTGTCTAAGATGAAGCCCGAACGGAAGCTGGTGCTGGAAGCTGTACTGGTCCCGATGGCTATCTGGGTGGCCCTGTGGGGACTGTTTTACTTTCGTCCGCGTGTCCCTTCTCAGAAGATGACTATTACAATCTCCGGACTGATAACGGCGGTCGTTTCCTTCTTCATCGCGCTTGCGATAGCCCTCTTTATACTCAAAAGGCGTCTTGAGAAGGAACACGATTCCAAATTTGGATTTTGGGAGCTTCCCCGGGTTATTGACGAGACGGACATTAGGGTTATACGGGATTCGACAAATGATGTCGCTTTCGTAATTCTACTGTGGGGTCTCCTCGGCACGGCCGTTATGGATATGGGATTTGAGAAGGGCGTTGTTTACGTCATCAATCTCGCTGTTATGTGTGTTATGCTTTGCCTTCCCCTGTTTCTGGCAGTTGGAGTGCTGTTTATAGACTTCCCAATCTTTCTCTACGCGCGTTTCGTTGGAAAAGACTCCTCCCCGGGTTCCCGAGAAGTTCTCATTGGTTCCCTCGTCTCGCTTTCATTTCTGGTCGCGGTGGGTTTGGTTGCGAACTACTCTGATGTTCGCGTTGATATGATACGCCCGATTCTGAACTTCTACAGCAAAGACCCCATCGGGTATCGGTACGTCCTGTTGCTTTCAGGTTCAGAGGCGCTTTACTGCCTTCTGGGAATGCTAATCTATCCAAAGAAGAGAAAACTCGGAATTCTTCTCGTACTGCCCATCGTTCTCCTCATCGCCTATACCCTGCTGAAGACGTTTATATGGATGCATTCCCATTAAGAGCAAGGCGTCCTTATAGCTTTCCAACCTCTTCTTCCAGCCTCTTCAGCTTCCCCTTGAACCTTCTCAGCTGGTCGTTCGCTATGGCAACGATTCTTTCAATGTAGTCCTCGCTCACCCACAACTCGCCGTCCGCGCCGAGTGGGACGTCCATTCTTTCGGTGGAGCGAATCTCGACGAGGAGCTTCCTGTGGCTCACGCTCTTGATGTTGCTATACTTAAAGCCCAGCCCTATCGCGAGGTTGAGCAGCCTAACGGCATCATCAAGCGTTCTCGCTCCGACGTGAAGGATAGGACTCCGAACAAGAAACCAGAGCTGACCGATCGAGTGCCTTCCAACCGCCTCAAGAACTTCCTCGACGGTAACCTCCCTGTGCCACTTGCCGAGCCAGACGGAATTGACCTTGTCGCCGAAGTGGGGCATCTCCATGACCGAAATCCTGCCCGAGCACGAGCTCGTTGTGAAGTAGTTCTCAAGCGCGTTGATTTTCTCGAGCAGGGTTATTATGTCCTCGTCAACCTTGTCCTCTGCCAAGGCCTTGCTCAGACCTTCCATCGCCTTCGCCTTCTGCTCTTCGAAGTTCTTGGTGTAGAGGAACATCTCTCACACCTCCAGTTTTTCGGCATCAACCACCGTCTCCCTCTCACCCACAAACTCCACCAGTCTCTTGTAGGTCGGGTGCGAACTCAGCGTCGAGGAGTCGCCTATCAGAATCAGCTTCCTCTTCGCCCTCGTCAGCGAGACGTTTAAACGCCTCAAATCCTTCAAAAAGCCCAGCTCACCCTTCCTGTTCGAGCGGACGAAAGAGAGGATGATTACCTCCTTCTCCCTTCCCTGATAGCCGTCCACGGTCTTGACCTCCACTTCCTCAGGCAAAAGCGAGCTTATCAAATCGCGCTGGTCATCGTAGGGCGTTATGACACCAATCCATTCAGGCTTAACCCCGAGGCTTAAGAGACCCTCAACGGTTTCCTTCACGAGTCTCGCCTCGAGCGGGTTCTCACGGCTCTCGCTTCCATACCTCTGCCTCTCGAAGCGGTCTTCTCTTCTGGCAGTATCTATGAAGATGAGCACGTTCTCCGGTTTAAGCACTTCGGCCCATGAATCTCCATCTTCCGGCGATTTTACCCCCAAATCTGCCAGCGTTATGTGTCTTACGCTCTCGTCGGCTTTAATTCTACCGTCGTAGAATTCCCTGCTCGGGAACTCCATGAGCCTTTCGTTCATCCTGTACTGAACTGTAAGCATCTCGCTCTTCCCTGGGTAGCGCTCGATTAGGCCCTCAAAGAGGGTCTTGCTCAGCTCTTTCGCCTTCTCGCTCAGTATCGTGGGGGGCAACTGCTTGTGGTCACCTGTCAAAACGAAGCGCCCCGCGCGGTTTATCGGAATGAGTACGCTCGGTATCGTCGCCTGCGTGGCCTCGTCTATTACCGCCACGTCATAGGAGCCGTAATCAACCACCTCCAGCCCGGCCGAGGAGTTCGTCGTCAGAACGACGTCGGCTTCCCGTATTATCTCCCTCGCTATTCTCTCCTCCAACTTCCTCGCGTCGTCGAAGGTCTTCTGCACCTGCTGGTTAATTTTCAGCCACTGGGCCATCTCACGGATTACTCTTGCCGAAACGCCTCTTGCCCCTATACCCTTTTCAGCCAGGCGAAGAATCTGCCTGTCGGTCAGCCCGCGCCTGTACTTCGGAGCGGGTTTGGTAAAGGTGTCGCGCTTCTCCTTCAGGTTCTCTCCGATTACGCGAAGCTCCCTCAGCTCGCCGTAAAGCTCGTGCTGGGTCATGAGGTAGGCTAAAGTCGTCTCGTGCAGGCCTCTTGAGACCCTACTCGGGTGTCCGACGCGGACGACCTTCAGACCGGAATCTACAAGCCTCTCAACGAGGTTGTCAACGGCCACGTTGCTTTCTGCCGTTGCCAGAACCCTGTTGCCCCTCGCCACCTCCTGCCGTATCAGCTCGACGAGTGTCCTCGTCTTTCCAGTTCCAAAAGGTCCGTGAATCAGGAAGAAGTCCGGGCTTCCAAGGGCCTTCGCTATTGCCCTCCTCTGGCTCGCGTTCAAACTCTTGTCAAAGGGAGTGAACTTAACCTCTTCGCCCTCCTCAGGCTCCCGCAGGCCGAGGTAGAACTCTAAAGCCTTCCTCCCGCTTTCCCGGAGGTTTTCAAGGTTCTCGAGCCAGCGCTTGAAGGTTATGTCGTTGGCGTAGAGGTCTATCCTAACGCTCTTCAGCGCCCACTCCGGGACTGTTTCCAGAGCCACCGTTATGAACCGCTTCCCCTTCTCGATGACTGTCCCGACTAAATCGCTCTTCAGGGGGTCCCTCTTGCTAATCACAACCAAATCGCCGACGCTTATCTCCGTCTTGATTTCCCTCTCGCGCCCGTATTTGACGAGAAAGTAGCCGAGCTCCTCGCCGATTACCTTTCCATTGAGGCCAAGAACGGCCCTCCCAACTTTCTCCCTCTCGCGACCGCTGAGCCGTCTCATCTCTGCTCTCATCGCCTCTATCTCGGCCTTCCGCTCCATCTCGATGAGAACCTTAAGCCTGGCGATGAACTTCGAAAGCTTCTCGTTTTCGCTCATTTTTCTTCCCGAAGGGCGAAGAGAAGAGCCGTTTAAAAGGTTGAGGGTGGTCAGCCCATGCGAGTTTCCTCACCGCTCGGACGAAACTTCCCTCATCATCCCGGAAGGGGTAGAGAGAAGGGGTTAAAAAGCTAAGCCCCGTCCGTCTCTATCACCGAGACGATGTCCCTGTGGAAGGACTTAACTGCCCTGACGTGCTTTTCTTCGACCCTGCCACAGCAGGCGACGCGCTTGTAAAATTCCTCGAGCTCGTCGAGGAGCCACTCGAGCTGTCTCTTTGATTTCTCGTTCAGGCCGTTGCCCAGAAGCTTCCCCCTCAGAAACGGCATGACCTCCGAAGGCCGTCCCCAGGCGGCCCAGAAGAGACCTTCCTTCAGGATTTCCTCCAGTATCTCCTCAAAACCAAACGCCAACTCAGCGGAGGGTTTGGCCCTCCCCCCTTACCTTCTCTGAAGCCCTCCTCTGGATTTCGTAACCCTTCTTCATGGCAATCACCATAAACCGGACTGCGATGTCCTATATTGGCTTTTCGGGCATGTTTTTGGACATTGGACGGATTTTCCCGAAAAAACGCGTCCCTCTTTGTTGGAACGTCATATTCTCATTGGGTAATATGACAGATGTACAACTCCAATCCTCCTCGAAATCCTTAAAAACCCTTGACAGGTTCACGTTAAAAAGGACGTGGAGGTCCGAGAAGAATGGGGAAGTTTGAACACAAACTTGTTAATGCCCTTAAGGGCTACACCTTCGACGACGTTCTTCTCATACCCCAGCCAACCGAGGTCGAGCCGAAGGACGTTGACGTCTCGACGAGAATCACGCCGAGGATAAGGCTTAATATTCCAATTCTCAGCGCCGCAATGGACACTGTGACGGAGTGGGAGATGGCCGTCGCGATGGCCCGGGAAGGTGGGCTGGGGGTAATCCACAGGAACATGAGCATAAGCGAACAGGTCGAGCAGGTCAGGAAGGTCAAGAGAGCTGAGCGCTTCATCGTTGAGGACGTCATCTCGATTTCACCCGACGAGACGATTGACTACGCCCTCTTCCTGATGGAGAAGAACGACATCGACGGCCTGCCCGTCGTCGAGGACGGAAGGGTCGTGGGAGTAATCAGCAAGAAGGACATAGCCGTCAAGCCTGGAAAGCTCGTGAAGGATGTTATGACCGATGAGCCGATAACAGTTCCTGAGGATATAACGGCCGAGGAAGCCCTTAACCTTATGTTCGAGCACAGGATTGACAGGCTTCCTGTTGTGAACCCTGAAGGAAAGCTCGTTGGTATAATCACGATGAGCGACTTGGCGAAGAGGAAGAAATGGAAAAACGCCGTCAGGGACGAGAACGGCGATTTGGTGGTTGCCGCGGCCGTTGGTCCATTTGACCTTGAAAGGGCCAAGGCCCTCGACAGGGCTGGGGCTGACGTCATCGTCATCGATACAGCTCACGCTCACAACCTCAAGGCCATCAGGGCCATGAAGGAGATTAGGAAAGCGGTTGATGCAGACCTCATCGTCGGAAACATCGCCAACCCGAAGGCCGTCGATGATTTGACCTTCGCCGACGCTGTCAAGGTTGGAATCGGGCCCGGAAGTATATGCACCACCCGCGTCGTCGCTGGCGTCGGCGTCCCGCAGGTTACAGCGATAGCGCTCGTCGCCGACAAAGCGAGCGAGTACGGGCTTCACGTGATAGCTGACGGCGGAATCCGCTACTCCGGCGACATCGTCAAGGCCATAGCGGCCGGGGCAGACGCGGTCATGCTCGGCTCTCTCCTTGCCGGGACGAAGGAGGCGCCGGGCAAGGAGGTCGTCATTAACGGACGGCGCTACAAGCAGTACCGCGGAATGGGCTCGCTCGGGGCGATGATGAAGGGTGGGGCTGAAAGGTATTACCAGAAGGGCCACATGAAGACGAGGAAGTTCGTTCCGGAGGGTGTTGAGGGCGTCGTTCCCTACAAGGGAAGCGTTAGCGACGTTCTCTACCAGCTCGTGGGTGGCCTGCGCTCGGGAATGGGCTACGTTGGCGCCAAAAACATTGAGGAGCTGAAGGAGAAGGGCGAGTTCGTCATCATAACGCAGGCCGGCGTCAGGGAGAGCCACCCGCACGACATACTCATAACAAACGAGGCCCCGAACTATCCGCTCGGGAAGTGATTTTTGGATTCTGGATTCAGCAACGCGCTGGTGTCCTTTGTTTTTCTACAATTGTTTGATGTTCTGGAATCTATTTCCCTGTTGAGAAATTTTATATATGAATCTGCGTTTATATTAATCTGGATGCAACCATAGTGGATGGGATGGAAAATGAGGCTGTTCAGAGGAATGGCCTTAGTGCTGGTCGTTCTTATCCTCCTTGGAACCTCGCCTCAGGTGTTCTCGGTGAGTGAGAATTCGACCCAAAACAAGTGCGGGATTAAAGTTGAAGTTAACCCCAACCTTGAGCTCTTCGCCGTCCTTTACATTCTCGCCTTCAACGGAAGCGACTACTTCATAACGGCGCCAAAAGGCTACATCAGCGATGTTTTGACGTACTTCGCGCCTTACCGGGACGATCCGGCCGTTAAGTACATCCGCGAAGTCTTCAACAGCTCCTTACCACTCTATGTCAGGGATAATGGAATCATAGGATTCAGTAGCAGGCTGGCCCTGCTGGGTTACCTGCCGAACGAGACCAACCTTGGTGAACTGGAACTGCTGGCTAATTTTGCCCGGAAAAGCGATTTCATGGCCTTTTACAGCGCCCACAGGAGCGAGTATGAGAAAATAACCCGCCCCCTGGTGGGATACCTGGAATGTGTCCCAGAGGAATACGAAAGGCTCTTTGGCCACACCTACGAATCCTTTAGGGTTGAGGCCTCGTACTCGCTTCACATACATCTTCACGTCGTCTTTGAGAACGGGACGGTGTACTACGTTGGATTGCTGTACTACAGGAACAACGTCTCGATGCTTTCGTATGTCATGACGACACTCCACGAGTTCACCCATCCGTTTGTTCGAGAATTTCTCGACCGGAACTTCAGGACCTTTGAGAACATGAGCTACTACCTCCAGGAAGTGAGGAACGAACTCCCGACCACCACGACCTACGACACAGGTCATTACGGTTCCTTCTACACGTACCTCAACGAGCTCTTCACCGAGAGCATTGCGGAGTACGTTGCCCTGAGGTGTGGGGTGCCAAGGGATTACGTTCTTTTTAGAGCTAAGGCAATGTCGGCCATGTTCCTGCCCTTCTGGAACCTGTTTGATGAGTACCGGAAGGCAGAGGAACTCAATGAGACCCTCTACCGGTACGCACCAACTCTGGCCCGGCACATGGGTAAGTGGGCAACTCCCGGGAACGTGAGCGTATTTTACAGGAAGGTTGCTCCCGTTGTGGAGCCCAACGTACTGAACAGGGCAAGTTACCTGGGAAAGCTTGTCATTGTTTACGGGACGCAGAATCCCGACGAGAGCGGGAACGAGTACGACAGGGAGACGGCTTACCTGCTCGCCGACCGCCTTAGGGAGACCTACATGAGGCTCTACGGTGGAGCCCCTTCAATCGTGGTCAAGGCGGACGGGAATTTGACCGATGAGGATTTGAGGGGCAACCTTATACTCATCGGCGGTCCCGTTGCCAACGCCATAACCGCCCGGCTCAACGAAAACCTACCCGTGCGCTTCGCCCTCAACGGCTCCTGGGTGCTGGAGAGGAACCCGAACGCGGTGGAGAACTTCACGGTCTTTCGGGTAACCGAGAACAACATAAGCGTAATCCCGCCCAACTCGCCGGTTCCTTCTGGGGTCTTTGGAGTTGTTGAGACGATTCGGAACCCCTGGAACTCGAAGGAATACGTACTCATTATTGCGGGCCTCGACCGCTATGGAACCAGAGAGATGAGCAAGTGGATACAATGGCAAAGCTATGTGATTAGAGGGGAAACTTATTGGGAAGTTGGGTTCTACTCGATGGGCTGAGTCCTGGCCGTTCCTCCCGAGAATCAGAAAACCGTTTAAGTCCTCCCTCTCTTCTTTTCCCTGGTGGTGGGATGAAAATTGGAATCGTCGGTGATGGAATAGCTGGCTTAACCTCCGCCATAGCGCTCACCAAGAGGGGTTTTGAAGTTACGCTCATCGGCCCCGGAATCAGGAAGAGCAACTCCTACCTCGCTCAGGCTGGGATAGCGTTTCCGGTTCTCGAAGGCGATTCGATTGAGGCTCACGTTCTCGACACTATCAAGGCCGGAAAGTATATCAACGACCGCGAGGTCGTTTGGAACGTAATCTCAAAGGGGAGCGAGGCCTACGACTTCCTGCTCTCCCTCGGCCTGAAGTTCGAGGCGAGCGAGACCGAAGGCGGGCACTCGTTCCACAGGGTTTTCACTATCAAGAACGAGACCGGCAAGCACGTCACGAGGCTCCTCTACCTCCGCGCCAGGGAGCTGGGTGTTCACTTCATCAGGGGAAATGCAGACGAGCTCGCGATAAAGAGGGGGAAGGCCTATGGCGTCTTTGTTAACGGCGAGTTCCTCCGCTTCGACGCGACTGTTATCGCTTCCGGTGGATTCTCGGGACTCTTCAAGTTCACTGCCGGCTCCCCCGAGAACACAGGTCTTCTCATCGGCGACGCGATAATGAAAGGCGCTCCCGCCCGCGATTTGGAGTTCGTCCAGTTCCACCCAACCGGGTACATCGGAAAGAACGGCGTCTTCCTGATAAGCGAGGCCGTTAGGGGAGCAGGTGCTAAGCTCGTAACGGAGGACGGAGAGCGCTTCGTGAACGAATTGGCGACGAGGGACATCGTGGCGAGGGCAATCTACCGCCAGATGCAGGAGGGAAAGAAAGTTTTCCTCGACGCGACGGGAATAGCGAACTTCAAGAAACGCTTCCCGCAGATATACGCCTTCCTGCGGAAGGACGGGATAGACCCCTCTAAGGACCCAATCCCCGTCTCTCCGATAGCCCACTACACTATGGGGGGAATAGCGGTTGACCTCTGGTACAGAACGCCCGTGAGGAACCTCTACGCGATAGGCGAGGCCATGAGCAACGGCTTCCACGGGGCGAACCGGCTGGCGAGCAACTCCCTCCTCGAGTGCCTTGTTTCCGGCCTTGAAGTTGCGAGGACGATAGCGAGGGAAAGGCCGAGGTGCAGGGAGGTTAAGGAGCCTGCTCATCGCTCCTACGGGCAGGGGGACGTTGATGCACTGAGGGAGCTTCTCTGGAATCACGCCGGAATCGTCAGGAGCGCGAAAACCCTCAGGGAGGGCCTCAGGGAGCTTGAGGGAATCGAGGCCGACCCGAGGCTGAAACTGCTCGCGAGGGGTGTTCTCGAGTGCGCACTCGCGAGGGAAGAAAGCAGGGGAAGCCACTACCGCGAGGACTTTCCGGTCATGAGAAAGGCCTTCGAGAGGCCGAGCTTCTTCGATGGGAAGTGCAGGCTCTGACCATTCACCTTTTAAATTCTCAAGTTGAAGTTTCAATGGTGAGAAAATGCCTAAGGTGATTGAGGCCGTTTATGAGAACGGTGTTATAAAGCCCCTCAAACCCCTCTCGCTTCCATCAAAGCGAATAGTGATTTACATCGAGGAGAAAAAGTTCTCTGAGCTCATTGAGGAGCTGAAGCTTGAGGCTAAGGAGAACGTTGATGAAACCCTTGATTCTGTGAGGGGTAGAGATGAGGGTGATTCTTGACACCAGTGTCTTGGCAAAGGCCCTGTTACTCCCTCGGAAGGGTCTGCCTGAGGATATTTATCAAAGAGAGCTGGAAACACACAGAAAGGCAAAACTCGTTGTTAAACTGTGCGATAATCACGAGGTCTCTCTTCCGAGAGCCGGGCTCGTTGAAATTGCCAGCGTGCTCAGGAGAAACGGCCACAGAGACGTCATTCCTCAAGTTGTTGAATCCCTTTCGATTTCCTACTCGATAATTGAAGAAGACGAGATTTTTGAGGAAGCCCTCGATGTTGCGTCCCTCACCGGAGCTTCTGGATTCGATACATATTTCATTGCACTGGCAAAGCTAATGGGTGGCCTTCTGATAACCGATGACGTTAAGATGGCAAGACACGCGGAAAGCATTGGGGTCACCCCACTGCTCCTGAGGGAGACCACAGAAGAACATCTCAGGGATGTCCTGAGTCCCCCATAACCAAAGGTGTCCAAAAACCCTTTTAATTCCCCTCTTCTACCCCCGCTGAGGGGTGTGAAATGGACAAGGAGAGGCTGATTGCCGAGATTGAGAGGCTTAAGGAGGAGCGCAACGCGATAATCATGGCCCACAACTACCAGCTTCCCGAGGTTCAGGATGTAGCCGATTTCCTCGGGGACAGCCTCGAACTCGCGAGAAAAGCTGTGAAAACCGACGCCGACGTCATAGTCTTCGCGGGCGTTGACTTCATGGCCGAGACCGCTAAAATCCTCAACCCCGAAAAGACCGTCCTTCTACCCGAGAGAAGGGCCACCTGCGCGATGGCCAACATGCTCAAAGTTGAGCACATACTTGAAGCTAAGAGGAGGTATCCTAACGCGCCGGTCGTCCTCTACGTGAACACAACCGCCGAGGCGAAGGCCTACGCCGACGTAACCGTTACCTCAGCCAACGCGGTCAAAATCGTCGAAAAGCTCGATTCCGACGTCGTTATCTTCGGCCCGGACAAGAACTTAGGAAGCTACGTGGCGAGGATGACCGGGAAGAAGGTAATCCCAGTGCCTCCCAACGGCCACTGCTACGTCCACAGGAAGTTCACCGTTGAAGACGTCGAGCGCGCGAGGAAGCTTCACCCGGAGGCAAAGCTCATGGTTCACCCCGAGTGCGAGCCGGAAGTTCAGGAGAAGGCCGACATAATCGTCTCCACCGGCGGAATGATACGGCACGCGCCGGAATGGAGTGAGTGGGTCGTCTTCACCGAGAGGGAGATGGTATATCGTTTGAGCAAGCTCTATCCGGACATAAAGTTCTATCCCGCTCGAGAAGATGCAGTCTGCGTTGGAATGAAGGCGATAACGCTCCAGAGCGTCTACGAGTCTCTCCGGGACATGAAATACCGGGTAGAGGTGCCAGATGAGATAGCCGAGAAGGCCAGAAAGGCCATCGAGAGGATGCTGGAGATGAGCTGATATGGTGCCCCTCAACTACCTCCTCCAGTTCATCGAGGAAGATGCCCCCTTTGGAGACGTCACGAGCGAGGCTGTGATTCCTGAGGGAACTAAAGCCAGGGCCGTAATCGTGGCCAAGCAGGATGGGATTATAGCGGGCGTTGAAGAAGCTAAAGCCCTCTTCGAGCACTTTGGCGTCAAGGTTTCTGTCAAAAAGCGCGACGGGGAGGAAGTGAGGAGAGGAGACATAATCCTCGAGCTTGAGGGGGACGCAAGGGCCATTCTGCTCGTCGAGAGAACAGCGTTAAACGTTATGGGCAGGATGAGCGGTATTGCGACCGAGGTTAGAAACCTCGTCGAGAAAGTTAAAGCGGTAAACCCGAAGGTCCGTGTAGCCGGCACGAGGAAGAGCCTCCTCAGGCCGATAGACAAGAAGGCGATACTCATCGGCGGTGGAGAGCCCCATCGCTTCTCCCTCAGCGACGCGATACTTATCAAGGACAACCATCTGGCTTTAGTTCCGCTGGAGGAAGCAATAAGGCGCGCTAAAGCCTTCAGCGTTTACAAGGTCGTCGAGGTTGAAGTGGAGAGCCTTGAGGACGCCCTCAGGGCGGTAAGGGTGGGGGCCGACGTTGTGATGCTCGACAACATGAGTCCGAAAGAGATAGCGGAGACGATTGAGGCTTTAAAGCGCGAGGGTCTGCGCGAGAGGGTGAAAATTGAGGTCTCCGGAGGCATAACGCCGGAGAACATCGAGGAGTATGCAAAGCTCGACATCGACGTCATAAGCCTCGGCTACCTCACCCACTCGGTCAGAAACTTCGACGTGAGCCTTGAGGTTCTGTCAAAACTTGAGTGAACCTTTTCGGCTTTTCGTGCCATTTTTTGAACATTTTTTACGAAAATCCGTCATTGCTGGTGGCAAGGCTTATAATTCACTAAAACGTTCATCTGAATGAGGTGGTGAGGATGGACAAGCTGAAGGTTATCGAAGCCAAGGGAACGGAGAGGCTCAAGAGGGGCTTCGCCAAGATGGTCAAGGGCGGAGTTATCATGGACGTTACCAACGCCGAGCAGGCGAGGATTGCAGAGGAGGCCGGAGCCGTTTCCGTTATGGCCCTCCACCGCGTCCCGGCCGACATTAGAAAGGCCGGCGGAGTCGCGAGGATGGCGCCTATTGAGAAGATTCAGGAGATAATGGACGCGGTTACGATTCCTGTCATGGCAAAGGTCAGAATCGGCCACGTCGCCGAGGCGAAGATACTCGAAGCCCTTGGCGTTGACATGATTGACGAGAGCGAGGTTCTAACGCCATCGGACCCGTTCTTCCACATAGACAAGCGTGAGTTCAAGGTCCCCTTCGTCTGCGGTGCCAGGAACCTTGGCGAGGCCGTGAGGAGGATATGGGAAGGCTCGGCCATGATTAGAACCAAGGGTGAGGCAGGAACCGGCAACATCGTCGAGGCCGTCAGGCACGTCCGCCTCGTCGCCGAGGGAATACGGCAGATTCAGGCCATGACCGACGAGCAGGTCTACGGCGTTGCCGAAAAGTTCGCTGAGCCCTACCTCAGGCTCGCCCTCAACGTCAAGGAGATAGCAGGGCTTCCGGCGAGGGTTCTTGAGAACGAGCCAGTTTACGGCCACTACACCTACCGCGAAATCGTTGACGGCCTCTACAAGGTTCTCCTCGAGATAAAGAAGCTCGGAAGGTTGCCAGTCGTCAACTTCGCGGCCGGCGGAGTTGCAACTCCAGCTGACGCGGCTCTGATGATGCAGATGGGCATGGACGGCGTCTTCGTCGGCTCGGGAATCTTCAAGAGCTCCAACCCGGAGAAGATGGCCAGGGCCATTGTCGAGGCCGTCAACCACTGGGACGAGCCGGACGTTCTCGTCGAGATAAGCAAGGAAATCGGCGAGCCGATGCGCGGTCAGGACATCGAGGAGCTCGAGGTTCGTCTCGAGGAGAGGGGCGTCTGACTCTTCTCTTTTTCACATTGGGGGGATTGAAATGGTCAAGGTAGGCGTTATAGGCCTTCAGGGAGACGTCAGCGAGCACATCGAGGCGAGCAAAAGAGCCCTTGAGAACCTCGGCGTCTCCGGCGAGGTAATCTGGCTCAGGAAGCCGGAACAGCTCGAGGGAATCTCGGCAATCATAATCCCCGGTGGGGAGAGCACGACGATATCGAGGCTCATGGTCAAGACCGGGCTTATTGAGCCCGTTAAAAAGCTCGGCGAAGAAGGTCTGCCTATAATGGGAACGTGCGCCGGTTTGATAATGCTCTCCAAAGACGTCATCGGGGCAACGCCGGAGCAGAGGTTCCTTGAGCTCCTCGACGTTAAGGTGAACAGAAACGCCTACGGCAGGCAGGTGGACAGCTTCGAGGCGCCGATAAAGCTTGCCTTCAGCGACGAGCCGTTTCCGGGAGTTTTCATACGCGCCCCGAGGATAGTGGAGCTCCTAAGCGACAAGGTGAAGCCCATCGCGTGGCTCGGCGACAGGGTTGTTGGCGTCGAGCAGGACAACCTAATCGGCCTCGAGTTCCACCCCGAGCTGACGGACGACACGCGGGTTCACGAGTACTTCCTGCGGAAGGCCCTGTAAGCCGGTATCAGGGTCAGCACCACTAAGCTCGCAGGACCACATATCCCGGAGTTTCCCTTTTCCGGCCTTTTCTCTTCCGGCTTCTCTGAGCAAACGATTCCCGGGGCAAAGCCCGAGCTGTTCTGAAACTTTTCAAGCTTGAAAACCGTGAGCTTCCCGCCGTTGGTTGGATAGTAGAAGAGGCTGAGTTCGTCATCCCTCATGGGGGAACCGTTGACATGATAGTTGTAAGGATAGTACATGATAACCCCGTCCTTCAGAATGGCTGATGCGAAACCTCTGATGTCCTCTTTAGCCTTTAGAGACGATACGATTTCCCTGACGACGTTCAACGGAACGAGAACAACCTTACTCCCGTTGTATGCATAGCCGTTCCCGCTGACGTAGAATCCACCCAAGGGGACGCCCTTTTCCATCGCGTAGTAAACAGGCGTCCCCTCCGGAAAACCGGAGAAGTTAACCGGTGTAAGAGAATTTCGAATCAGGAATTTCCTCGAGATGATTTCGCTCCCGTTTTCAAAATACACCCCAAAGGCCTTCCTCTGATAGTAAACCACAATCCTTGGCTCCGTTTCTGGGGGCAGAACCAAGGAAACCCTCCCGATGAGGGTGCAGTCCTTTCCCTGAACGCGGTAGGCTTCAACAACCCGCGTATCGTTTTTTGGAACGTAGAAGCTCCGCAGGAATATCCACGAACTCCCGTTCGGAATGAGCCGGGCCCAGTCGTTTATAACTTCGTTGCCGTTGCAGAGGAGGCAGGTGCGGTAAAAGGGCTGAATTGTTCCGTTGATGAAGTGGTAAAAGTCCATTCCGAGTTCCCCGTTTTCGCCGGCCCACCAGTGCACGACGAAGGCATCGTCCTTTCCAGGAATCACGACGAGGTTAGCTGAGGAATATGGAACGAACAGAAGGGATAACAGCAAAAGGAATATCATCGTTCTCGCTGTCATTTGGTTGCGCCCCCACAGGTCTCGTGGAGAGGGTAGTTGACACCTAAATTAAAACTTGCACCCTCTAATTATTGACAAAGTCATTTCAAAAATTATGCGCAAAATTTTTTAATTTTAGCTTTTTCTTGCCAAAAGGTGGTAGCGTGAAGACGGTCGTGTGCCCCTTCTGCGGTTTTGGGTGCAGGCTCCTTGTTGACGAGAAGAGCATGAGGGTCAAGCCCTACCCCGGCGAGCCGAACAGGGGAAAGCTCTGCCCCAAGGGTCTCTACTCGCTCGAGTTCGTCCGCTCCCCCGGAAGGCTGAAGAGGCCCCTCAAGAGGGCCGGTTCGGCGATGGTCCCAATCAGCTGGGGGGTCGCGATAGAGGAGATAGCCAACAGACTGCTCGAGATAAGGGAGCTTTACGGCCCCGACGCGGTGGCGTTCCTCTCGTCCTCGAAGGTGAGCAACGAGGAGAACTACCTCCTCCAGAAGATTGCCCGCCTCTTCGGCACGAACAACATAGACAACTGCGCGAGGCTGTGCCACGAGGCGAGCGTTCACGCGCTCAAGCTGACCGTTGGAACCGGGGCGCAGACGAACCCCTACGAGGACATCGAGCGCTTCAACGCCGTCCTGATATGGGGCTACAATCCCGCTGAAACGCACCCCGTCGTCATGGACTACATCCTGAAGGCCAAGAGGAGAGGGGCCAAGGTAATCGTCGTGGACGTCAGGGAAACGCGGACGATGGCCTTTGCGGATTACAGGCTCGTCATAAAGCCTGGGACGGACATAGTTCTGGCCAACGCGATTGCCCACGTTATAATCAAGGAGGGCCTCTACAACGAGGAGTTCATCAGGATGAGGACGAGCGGGTTCTCAGAGGTCAGGATGGGGGTTACGAAGTACACCCCAGAGTACGCGGAGGGCGTGACTGGAGTTCCCGCGGAGACGATAAGGGAAGTTGCGAGGGCCTTCGCACTGGCCGGAAGCGGGGCGATAATGTGGGGGATGGGCCTAACCCAGCACGTCTCTGGCGTTGAGAACGTTCTGGCCGTGATAAACCTCGCACTGCTCCTCGGCTACATCGGCGAGCGCGGTGGCTTCTATCCGATGCGCGGGCAGAACAACGTCCAGGGAGCCGCTTACATGGGCGCGCTGAGCGAGTTCCTGCCGGGCTACGTCCCGCTGACCGACGAGCGCTTCCGGAAGCGCGTTGCCGACGTGTGGGGAGTCGAGGACATACCGACGGACAGGGGACTCTACCTCACCGAGCTGTGGGAGGCAATAGAAGAGGGCGACGTGAAGGCCCTCTACATCGTCGGCGAGAATCCGGCTGTGAGCGAGGCGAACTTTGACCACGTAAGAAAAGCCCTCAGAAAGCTCGACCTACTCGTGGTTCAGGACATCTTCATGACGAGAACGGCGCGCTACGCCCACTACATCCTTCCGGCATCGGCCTTCTGCGAAAAGGCCGGCAGTTACATGAACAGCGAGCGGAGAATCCAGTGGAGCCACAAGGTCTGCGAGCCCTACGCCGACTCAAAGCCTGACTGGGAGATTCTGGCGATGCTCGGCCGGGCGCTCGGGCTTCCGGGCTTCAACTATGCTGGGGTTGAGGAGATAACGGCAGAGTACTTCCGCCTTTTCCCGGAGCTTGAGGAGAGGGACGTTGAGGAACTCAAGAACGGCGATGGAATCTTTCTGCCGAGGAAGAGGCTTCACACCTGGGAGTTCGCAACGCCCGACGGAAAGGCCCGCTTCATGGCCGTCGAGAGAATCTCACCCTGGGAGGAGCCGAACGGGGAGTTCCCGATGGTTCTAACGACCATTCGCTTGATAAGCCACTACAACACCGGTGAGATGACGCGGAGGAGTCCCTCGCTCGTGAAGCTCATGGGCGAGCCGAGGGCGTTGATGAGTAAGCGCGACGCGGAAAGGCTCGGAATCCGCGATAACGATTGGGTGGAGATTGAAACCCGGCGCGGGAGGATAAGGATGCGCGCGAAGGTCGGAAATGTTCAGGAGGGCCTCGTCGTGGTTCCCTTCCACTTCAAGGCGAACAGGCTCACGAGTCCAGCACTCAACAAGGCCGGAACTCCGGCGTTCAAGTTCTCGGCGTGTCGGGTTAAGAGGGTTAAGCCTAACCCTTAAAAGTTCCTTTCCCAATTTTCAATCATGTCCAAGGTGATAGTTGCGGTTTACAGGGGCGACGTTATCGTGCCCCTCGAAAAGCTGAACCTGCCCCCCGGCGCCAAGCTGAGGATAAGGATTGAGGGGATAGAAACGAAGGACGAACTCAAGGAACTCGGTTATCTAAAGCTCCTTCAGGAGGGAGAAGACGCTGAGGAGCTCTTTGAAATTTGAGCAGGGAGACGTTGTTCTCCTTGAACTCCCCTTTACAAACTACATCGGGAGCAAGCTTCGACCCGTTCTGGTAGTCAGTTCCAACGAGCTTAACTCCCTTGGAGATGACTTAATAGTTCTCAAGATAACAAGCAAAACCCACTTCAGGGAGTTTCAGGTCGAGCTGACTCAAGAGGACCTGCTTGAAGGGAAGCTGAAAAAGAAGAGTTACATCGATTGCTCCTCAGTTTTTACGGTTGAGAAGTCCCTTGTAATCAAAAGAATAGCCAAACTAACACCCGAAAAGCTCCAAGAGGTTAAAAGCACCCTCAAGCGAACCTTTGACATCGATTAAAACCTGAACGCCCACTCGGGATACTCGCCGGTTAGACAGGCCGTGCAGAGGTCTTCCCTGCCGACGGCCCTCTTCAGGCCCTCAACGCTGAGGTAAGCCAGGCTGTCGGCCCCTATCGCTTCCCTCACCTTTTCAACTCCCCCGAAGGCCGCTATGAGCTCGTGCCTTGTGGGAATGTCGACACCCATGTAGCAGGGGTACCTTATCGGAGGTGAGGCTATTCTGACATGGACCTCCCTCGCGCCGGCCTTCCTGAGCATTGCGACGATTCTCTTCATCGTCGTGCCCCTGACTATAGAATCGTCCACCAGAACGACACTCTTTCCGGCTATAACTTCTCTAACAGGCGAGAGCTTGAGCTTAACCTTCAGCTCTCTGTTGAACTGGCCCGGGGTTATGAAGGTCCTTCCGATGTAGCGGTTCTTTATCAGCCCCTCCGCATAGGGAATCCCGCTCTCCTGCGAGAAACCTAAGGCGGAAGCCCTTCCGGAGTCGGGAACCGCTATGACGATGTCTCCCTCAGCCGGACTCTCGCGAGCCAGCTCCCGGCCCATCCTGACCCTCGCACCGTAAACGCTCGTCCCGTCCAGAACGCTGTCCGGCCTCGCGAAGTAGATGTACTCGAAAACGCAGTGGTGGTGACTTTCTCTCGCGAGAACCCTGCTCTCAACGCCGTTTTCCGAGAGAAGGAAGACCTCCCCCGGCTTCACGTCCCTCGTTTCCTCCACGAAGAGCTTCAACGCCGAATCCTCGCTCGCGAAGTAGTGGCCATCTCCTGTTCCGTAGCTCAGGGGCCTGAAACCAACGGGGTCCCTTGCCACGAGGATTTTGCCATCGAAGAGAAAGGCAACGGAGTATGCACCTTTTACCTCATTAAAGACGGCCTTCATTGCCTCGAACTCGTCTTCCGTCTCGCGAAGATGCCAGAGGAAGGAAATTCCGAGCAGTTCGGAGTCAACCGAATGGCGGAACCTGACGCCGAGCCCTTCATACCTCTCGCGAAGGGGTCTGAAGTTGGTGAGCGTCCCGTTGTGCGCCACCGCGATTCTCATTCCACAGCACTCCGTCTCAAGGGGCTGGGTCTCGTTGAGCGAGCCTGACGTCGAGTAGCGGACGTGGGCTATGGCGAGGTTCGAGCGGAGCTTTGCAAGTTCTTTTCCCCTGAAAACGTCGGTGACGAGACCGAGACCGGAAACCGTTCTTATCCTGCCCCGCCAGACGCTTATTCCCGCGCTCTCCTGCCCGCGATGCTGTAAAGCTAAAAGGGCGTAGTAGGCCTTCTTTGCTGAGTTCTCTGAGAGCGTTGCGAAGATTCCGCACTTCTCCCGCATCCCCACCACCGGTTGCCATTGAAAAGTTAATGGCCTTCAAGTACTCTGGCCTGGTTTAAATCCTTGTGTTTAAAAACTTTGCCCAGTTTTTGACAATAATAAGGCAAAACAACCCTTAAAAACGAGCAAGTTTTACACAAAAATGGTGATTCCAATGGAGGTTTACGAGGGCAAGGCCAAGAAGATAATCCCGCTTGACGATGGAAAGGTGATAATGGAGTTCAAGGACGATGCAACAGCCTTCGACGGCAAAAAGAGGGCCCAGTTCCGGGGCAAGGGCTGGCTCAACGCCCAGATTAGCGCCCTCCTCTTCAAGGTTCTTGAGGAGAACGGAATCAAGACCCACTTCATAGGCGTTGCCGGCGACAACAGGCTCATCGTTGAGAGGCTCAAGATGTACCCCCTTGAGGTTGTCGTCAGAAACGTCGTTGCAGGAAGTTTGAAGAAGCGCCTCCCTCTCAAGGAAGGAACCGAACTTCCAGAGCCGATAGTTGAGCTCTACTACAAGGACGACAGCCTCGGCGACCCGATGATTAACCGCTACCACGCCAAGGTTCTGGGCATAGGGAAGGACGAGGTTCGGGAGATGGAGAGAATTGCCCTCAAGGTGAACGAGGTTCTCAGGAAGTACTTCGCCGAGCGCGGGATAATTCTCGTGGACTTCAAGCTCGAGTTCGGAAAGAACGAGAGGGGCGAGATAGTCCTTGGGGACGAGATTAGCCCCGACACCTGCCGCTTCTGGGACGCCGAAACGAGGGAGAGCCTCGACAAGGACGTCTTCCGCTTTGACCGAGGCGACCTGATTTCAGCCTATGAGAAGCTCTATGAAAGGCTCACGGGCGAAACTCCGAATCGTAGGTGATTAACACCGTGTAGCAACCTTTCTCGTCTTCCTTTATTTCTACCTTCCTCAACCGGGTTCCGTAGGTTTTAACGACCTCCTCAACGACAGCCGGGAGTTCCTCCAGAAAGGCTTTCCTTCTTACTGTTAGCATCATTTGCCATCACCGACGTTGAGAACCTGCCTGAGGGTTTTTAGCTGTCTCTCTTCGAGACTCTTCTCGTCGAGGGTTAGGAGGAGCATTCCGCTGTAGAGCGCAATGTAATCCGCGAGCGTTGCAAGGAACTTCAGCACCGAGCGGAAGTCGTTGTACATCATCAGGTACTCCAACCCCTCTATAACGACGACTCCGGTCACGTTCTCTCTGTGGGCCTCGGCCAGGTATGAGCGGGTTCTCTCGATTATTCTGTGGAGTTGCGTCGGCCCTATGTTGCCCGGCCCCTCGACTGTTGTAAGCAGGTGAACCTCCCACCTCTCCGGGAAGTCGCTCCTCCTTGCGAAGGCCAGAACCGGGAAGTCAGAGAGGGCCTCCGTGTATGACTTGAACCTTTCGGGGGGTAGAATGTAGACGCCCTTTTTCAGGATTTCGGGACTCGTAGCGCTTTCGATGTTTCTGAACCTTTCAGAGAGTACTATATGGATGAAGGCGATGACCTCCAGGGCGTTTAAAACAGCACCGAGGGTGAATCCTATGGGCGCGAACCACTCAACGGGCCGGAGAAACGGGTAGTCCATCTTATGAAGCCCGTGTATCGTGATGACCGCGCTTAAGAACGTTCCAGACCGGGGATAAAACCTCCGAACTCCCCAAAGAACTACACCGGCGAAGGCGTAGAAAATTCCCGCGACACCGTAGGAGAGGTATATTGGCTTTGGGTTTGGGGCTATCTTGGCGTAGAGAACTATGTACGCGGAGACCAGGGATGGCAACGTCAGCGCGGCTATCCGTAGTGAGTGTATCGGAAAACCAACAGCCTCTTCATCGAGGAGGGACACCACACCGCCGGCCAAGAAAGATACCCCAAGGGCCTGAAAGAGAGGAACGCCGAAGTTGAACCCGGTGAGCTCCGAAACTATTGAGAGAGATGAACTCAGGAAGAAGAACGACCAGAACAGGAGTGAATTTCTTCTGTACCTCCTCCAGCTAACCAGGAGGGCTAACCCTGCCGTTACCTTCAGTGAAAAACTGAACAGCTGGCTCATGAGGAGGTTCATTCGACCACCGCGTCCCTCTATGTCGCTCCCAATTAAAGCCTTACGCCAAAATTCACAACGTGTATTCCCCGCTCCTCCGTAACAACTCCGAGCTCGAAGCTCTCGTAATGCTTGTTGAGGATTTCCAGGGCATCCTCCTTTTCCTCCGGAGGGACAATCGCGACGAAGCCGACACCCATGTTGAAGACCCGGAACATCTCCTCCAACGGAACGCCGTTCTCATGGATTAGCTTGAATATTCCCTCAATCGAGGGCATCTCGATGGAGAAACCGTAATCTGTGAGGCGCTTGAGGTTCGCCAGCCCACCGCCGGTTATGTGGGCCAGGCCGTGAACCTCAACGCCCTCTATAAGCTCAAGAACCGCCCCCACGTAAATTCTCGTTGGTTCCAAAAGCCACTCCCATAGCTTTCTGCCCTCGTACTCGTAGTCGAGACCATACTTCGGAATGAGGAGCTTCCTCGCGAGGGTCATGCCGTTTGAGTGGATTCCCGAGCTTGAAATTCCTATTACGGCATCCCCGGGCTTTATCTTTTCTCCCGTGATTACCTTCCCCTTCTCGACGATTCCGATGGCAGTTCCGGCCAAATCGAAGCCGTTTATCAGGTCGGGCATCACGGCAGTTTCCCCGCCGACTATCGCTATTCCAGCCTGCTCCGCTCCAGCGTAGAGGCCCTTCGCTATCTCCCCAAAGACCCTCTCGTCCGGCTCGCGGACGGCGAGGTAGTCAACTAACGCGACCGGCTTAGCCCCAACGCAGAGCAGGTCGTTCACGTTCATCGCTATCATGTCTATCCCTATCGTGTCGAACTTTCCAACCGCTTCCGCGACGAGAACCTTTGTTCCAACCCCGTCTGTCGTCATGGCGAGGTAAAAGCTCCCAAAGTCGAGCAGAGCGGAGTAGTGGCCGAGGTTTTCCGCGGGCTTCCCCGGCTTTCCCCTCCTGAACCTGAACGTCTCCCTCGCGAGGTTTATTATGCTTCTCAAAGCCCTGGCAGTTTTTTCGTCGTCAACTCCGGCCTGGGCGTAGGTCAGCATGAGCACCACCGGTGGGAGTTCCGTAGGGGGCTTAAAAAGTTTGCCATTTTCTTGCCAAAAAATGCTTAAATATCTGGAATTTTTAACATTAAAACGTCAAAACCTGCCCAGGGGTGGTGGCTGTGATTAAGCCCCGCGATGAACTTGGAACTGCCATGACGGACTCCGCTCAGAAGATACTCCTCCTCGGGAGTGGAGAGCTCGGAAAGGAGATAGCGATTGAGGCTCAGAGGCTCGGTGTGGAGGTTGTAGCCGTTGACCGCTACGCAAGCGCTCCGGCCATGCAGGTCGCCCACCGCTCCTACGTGGGCGACATGAGGAACGCGGACTTCCTCTTCTCGGTCGTAGAGAGGGAAAAGCCAGACGCTATAATCCCCGAGATAGAGGCCATAAACCTCGATGCCCTCTTCGAGCTTGAGAAGGACGGCTACTTCGTGGTTCCTAACGCGAGAGCGACCTGGATTGCCATGCACCGCGAGAGGACGAGGGAAACGCTCGCAAAGGAAGCTAAGGTTCCAACTTCACGCTACGCCTACGCGACTACTCTCGACGAACTCTACGAGGCCTGCGAAAAGATAGGCTACCCCTGCCACACCAAGGCGATAATGAGCTCCTCGGGCAAGGGCTCCTACTTCGTTAGAGGTCCCGAGGACATACCCAAGGCCTGGGAAGTCGCTAAAAATAAAGCCCGCGGTAGCGCCGACAAGATAATCGTTGAGGAGCACATAGACTTCGACGTAGAGATTACCGAGCTCGCGGTGAGGCACTACGACGAGAACGGGGAGATAGTTACCACCTTCCCGAAGCCCGTCGGCCACTACCAGATTGACGGCGACTACCACTCCAGCTGGCAACCGGCTGAAATCTCGGAGAAGGCGGAGCGCGAGGTTTACAGGATAGCGAAGCGCATCACCGACGTCCTCGGCGGTCTCGGACTGTTTGGCGTCGAGATGTTCGTGAAGGGCGATAAGGTCTGGGCCAACGAGGTCTCGCCGAGGCCCCACGACACCGGAATGGTAACTCTGGCTTCCCACCCGACCGGCTTCTCCGAGTTCGGGCTTCACCTGAGGGCCGTCCTTGGCCTTCCGATTCCGGGCGAGTGGGTCGACGGTTATCGTCTGTTCCCGCTCCTGACTCCCGCTGCCACTCACGTCATCAAGGCCAACGTCTCTGGCTACTCGCCAAGGTTCCGCGGGTTAGCTAAGGCCCTAAGCGTCCCGAACGCGACGGTAAGGCTCTTCGGCAAGCCCGAGGCCTATCCGGGAAGGAGGCTTGGAGTGGCTATAGCCTGGGACAAGAACGTTGAGGAGGCCAAGAGGAAGGCCGAGATGGTTGCCCACTCCATAGAACTCAGAACGCGCTCCTCTGAGTGGCACGGACAGGATTACGAGAGAAGAAAGCACCTACTTTAACCCCTGTTTCTATTTGTTTATCGTGTTAAATTCTGTTCATTGGACACATGTACGTAGTTGTTCCAATTGGTTGGATAAAATCCGAAAAATTTAAAATACCTTACGACCATCTATATGTCGTAAGCCCTTGGGGTGAAATCAGGTCTGAGGGTTGAAAATAAGTGAGTTGTAATCGAGCAGACGGCTCGAATAAAAGAAGGGATGAAATTAAGAATCGGGGGTTCCCCTTCATCCCCCCGTTTGAATCAGGACCGTTCGTGAAATCAGAAAAAGGCGATGGAATCAGCCTCTCATTTTATCTCTGTATTCTTCCAGCTTAGTTCTAAGGTTCCCGTCCTTGAGGGCGAGGATTTCCACCGCGAGCAAAGCCGCGTTTTTGCCGTTGTCTATTCCGACCGTTGCAACTGGAACACCCGGTGGGAGCTGGGCTATGCTAAGGAGGGCATCAATTCCTCCGAGCTTCGCTGACACTGGGACACCAATCACGGGCTTAACCGTGTGGGACGCTATAACTCCAGGCAACGCCGCGCTGAGGCCAGCTATTGCTATGAAGACGTCGTAGTCCTTCTTTGCCAGCTCCTCAACCTTCTTGGGGTTTCTGTGGGCAGATGCGACCTCTACATCGTATTCAATTCCAAACTCGTCCAGAACTGCCCTAACTTTCTCCGCTACGTGTTCGTCGCTTTTGCTACCCATTACAACCAGAACCTTCATGACCACCACCCTTAACAAAGAAAAGTCAAAACTTTAAAAATTTTCCTTCAAAATTTCAAAAATCTTGTTAAATCCTTTCGAGGACTGGAACTCTATCGTCGAAGTGGTACCTGAATCTAATCACTTCGTTCCCCATCTCCGGTGCCTTGAGAACCTCGAGATACCTCACAACGTTGCCGTCATTGAACTCACTCTTCACACGCAGAACGTACGATGCCCGCCTGTACACGGATGCCATCACCGCCGGGCTCCCCTTCCGTCCCCAAAGCCAGAAGTTGGTGCCCTTGGGATAATCCCTGTATGCCCGCGCGTTGACCCGGAGCTCCGCTGAAATCTCAAGGTACCTCAAGGTTTCTAACTCCCCTCCGAGCATGTCGATGTAGTCCGAGACGTCCATCGTGAAGCCGTAGAGTTCCCTACCCTCGAACATGCCCTGCTCTGCCCATCTCTTCTTGTGTGCCTCCACGACCTCCACGTATTTTGCGGGAAGAACGTCGGCGGAGAGGGAACCCTTTAGGTACCATATCCCCTTTATATTGCTCGCTATATCATAAAAGCTTCCGAAGGTGTCTATTATTGCGAGGTTTCCCTTATCAAGGTACTTCCTGGCATCGATGCCCGATACGTCAAATGCCTTCATAAGGACGTGGATTGGGTAGGATATGTTGAAATACCCGACGAGATGACCTTGCTTGAGTTTTTCCCTAAGGATGTGGAAGAGAATTTCCTTGCCCCGTGCCCGGGGGTCTGCTTCATGAACCAGGACGAAGGAGTGTTCCCTTAGGCCCCCCAGTGCTTCGTCGAGTGCCGGGATTTCCCAGGATGGCATTCACTCACCCCCAAAGAGCTCAAGTAGAGTCCCCTCGCTTGGCCCCTTTGTCACGATGCCAACCCTTCTGCCGTTGAGGACGTGCGTTTCGATAACCACGTCCGAAGTGACGTACGCGAGGTCGCTTATCTCGGGGCACTCTGGTTCTGAGAGGGTTAGCACAGTTCCTCTCGTGTCCGTGCTTTCGAGGAGTAACTCCCGCATAGCCCAAATCATCCTGTAAACGAGGTAGGGCCTCCTGAACAGTTTGCAGACCCCCGTTGAAGTGTACGTGAAAATCCAGAGGTTCCGCCATTCCCTGGACTCAAGGGTTCTCACGGCCCACTCCCTTAGCTTTATGATGAATACGGAGTCGTCGAGATAGCCTGACAGCTGGTGGATTCCTTTTTCGCTCCTTGGCAGGTGATACACGCTCCCAAAGGCGTCAAAAATGTGGAGGTTTTTCCCGAGGTGTTCTCTAACGTTGAGTCCCACGTTCATGGCGTTGTTCTCGAACACCCTGAACGGTTCGTACAGGAAAAGGAACACGGTTTCTCCCCTTTCAAGGAGGTTTTTGAGGGTTAGAAGTGAGAATAGCTCCCCGTTTGATTCTAATTCTACCTGAATCAGAGATAGTACGCCCCCGGTAGGGAGCATCTGAAGTACCCTGTCGATACTGCGCATGGTAACCCCCAGATGAGTATACACCTTTGGATTATAAATGCCTTTCCAGTCAACTACAATGTCCACACATGGTCGTTTAATTGTTGACATAAATTCGTAGAAACAAACCTTAAAAATCCAAATTTTTGACAGATAAATGGTGAAGCTAATGAGGGTTCTGCTCGTTGGTGGAGGTGGAAGGGAGCACGCGATTGGTGAGACCCTCGTAAGGGGTGGTGCCGAGCTCTACGTCGTCTCGAAGCACAGAAATCCCGGCCTCGCGAGGCTAGCGAAGGGCTACGGTCTGGCAAAGGAGACGGACATCGAAAAGGTCCTCGAGTACGCCAAAAAGTTCGACGTTGAGCTGGCGTTCATCGGCCCAGAGGCACCGCTTGAGAAGGGCATCGTTGATACCCTTGAGGAAAATGGCATCCCTGCAGTCGGACCGAGCAAAGAAGCCTCTAAACTCGAAACCGACAAGGCCTTCGCGAGGGCCTTCATGGAGCGCAACGAAATCCCCGGAAGAAAGGTCTTCCGCGTTTTTACCGACGTTTCGGAGATGCGCTCGTGGGTTGACGACTTTGGAAGGCCCGTCGTTGTTAAGCCCATCGGCCTGACCGGTGGGAAGGGTGTTAAGGTCGTCGGCTACCAGCTGCGGGACAACGAGGAAGCCAAAGCCTACGCTGGGGAGCTAATCAGGCGCGACGGAAGGGTTCTCATCGAGGAGAGGACAGACGGCGTCGAGTTCACGTTGCAGGTCTTCAGCGACGGGAAGCACGTTATCCCGATGCCACTCGTCCAGGACTACCCCCACGCCTACGAGAACGATGAAGGCCCGATAACCGGCGGAATGGGGAGCTACTCCTGTTCCAACGGCCTGCTTCCCTTTGTGACGCGTGAGGACTACGAGAAGGCCCTTGAAACGCTTAAAGCCACCGTCGAGGCCATGAGGAAGGAGGGAGCGCCCTACAAGGGAATCCTCTACGGCCAGTTCATGCTCAGCAAGAACGGGCCTGTTCTCATAGAGTACAACGCCCGCTTCGGCGACCCCGAGGCGATAAACGTCCTCCCGCTCCTCAGGACGAGCCTCCTCGAAATAGCCGAGGGAATAGTCGACGGCAACCTCCGGAGGGCGGAGTTCGAGGGCAAAGCGACGGTCGTCAAGTACCTCGCGCCGAAGGGTTATCCAACGAACCCAGTCAGGGGCGTTAAGGTGGAGGTCGACGAGGAGACAGTTGCGAAGGCCGGTGCGACGCTCTACTATGCCTCAATTGATGAGAACTTCACGCTACTCGGCTCGAGGGCCATAGCGGTCGTTGGAATCGCCGATAGCCTTGAAGAAGCAGAGAGGATAGCGGAGAGCGCGGTTCCCCACATAAGGGGTGAGCTGTTCTACAGGCGCGACGTTGGAACCCGGGAGAGTGTTGAGAGGAGGATTGAGCTGATGCGGAAGCTTGGAAGGGACTTTGAGCCGAATCCCTGCTGAGGTGATGGGGATGATAAGCCGGGACGAGATTCTGGAAATCCTCGAGAGGTACGACCCCGAGAAGATAACAGTCGGCGTTCTCGGGAGCCACTCCGCCCTGGACATAGCCGACGGTGCTAAGGAGGAAGGTTTGCCCGTTCTGGTCGTGGCGCAGAGGGGCAGGCACAGGACTTACGCCGAATACTTCAAGCTGAGGAGGACCAAGGACGGCCTGACCAAGGGCTTCATCGACGAGGTCATCGTCCTTGAAAAGTTTGCCGGGATAATAGACGTTCAGGACGAGCTCGTTAGGAGGAACGTTATCTTCGTCCCCAACCGCTCCTTCGTGGTCTACACCGGCATAGGCAGGGTTGAGAACGAGTTCAGGGTTCCGCTCTTCGGGAGCAGGAACCTGCTGAGGAGCGAGGAGAGGAGCGAGGAGAAGAGCTACTACTGGCTCCTTGAGAAGGCTGGACTTCCCTATCCGGAGCCCGTCAAGCCTGAGGAGATTGACGAGGTTGGCCTCGTCATAGTCAAGCTCCCGCACGCCAAGAAGAGGCTCGAGCGTGGATTCTTCACGGCCGCGAGCTATAAAGAGTTCCGCGAGAAGGCTGAGAGGCTGAAAAAGCTCGGCGTAATTACCGAGGAGGACCTCGCGAGGGCCAGAATTGAGCGCTACATCATCGGGCCTGTGTTCAACTTCGACTTCTTCTACTCCCCGATTGACGGGGAGATTGAGCTTCTGGGAATAGATTGGCGCTTCGAAACGAGCCTTGACGGCCACGTAAGGCTTCCCGCTCCCCAGCAGTTGACCCTTCCTGAGTGGCAGTTCGAGCCGGAATACACCGTAACGGGCCACGCGTCCTCAACCCTCCGCGAGTCGCTTTTGGAGAAGGTCTTCGACATGGCCGAGAAGTACGTTAAGGCGACGCAGAAGTATTACGAGCCTGGAATAATCGGGCCGTTCACGCTCCAGACGGCGGTGGACAAAGACCTCAACTTCTACATCTACGACGTCGCCCCGAGAACCGGCGGTGGAACTAACATCCACATGGCGATGGGGCACCCCTACGGCAACGCCCTCTGGAGGAAGCCCATGAGCACCGGACGGAGGGTCGCCCTCGAGATAAAGCGCGCAATCGAGCTCGACGAGCTTGAGAAGGTGGTAACCTGATGGTCCAGATAGCCGTTGCCGGTTCCGGCGACTTGGAGCTCATCCCAGAGGCCGAGAGGAAGGCGAGGGCCTTCGCCAGAGCCCTTCCCCTCGACGTCGTCCTTTTAACGGGCGGAAAGGGTGGAATAATGGAAGTCGTCTCCGAGGAGTTCAGGAGGCGCGGTGGAACCGTCGTCGGAGTCCTTCCGGGGGACGAGGAGGGGAACCCGTACAGCTCGGTAAGGATAAAGACGGGCTTCAATCCGGTGGGCAGAAGCGTCGTCCTCGTTACCTCGGCCGACGTCCTCGTTGTTCTTGGTGGTGGCTCGGGAACGATGGTCGAGGCTCTTATGGCTTACAACCTCGGGATTCCCGTGGTCGTTCTCACGGGGACAGGTTACAGGAGCGACGAGCTTAAGGCCCTCGCGAAGGACGGCTTCTTTGACCACAGGAAACGGGCGAAGGTTGCCTTCACAGAGAGTCCCGGAGAGGCCGTTGAGCTGGCGCTGAGGCTCGCACGTTCTTAACATTTTTCTGTCAAAATAAGCCTTAAAAACTCCCAATTTTTACACATTTCTGGCAAGGTGGTGGAGATGAAGTGGAGGGTTACCGTTACCGTTCGCCTCAAGGAGGGACTCAACGACCCCGAAGGGAGGGTCATAGGGAAGGCCCTCAGAAACCTCGGCTACGCCGTTGAAGGCCTGCGCGTTCCGAAGTGCTTCGAGTTCGAGCTTGAGAGTGAAAACCCTGAGGAAGAAGTCGAGGAGATGTGCAGGAAGCTCCTCGCCAACCCACTCATCCACACCTGGGAGTACAGGATAGAGCCGGTGAGCTGAGATGGTGAAGTTCGCGGTCATCGTTTTTCCGGGAACAAACTGCGACTTCGAGACGGAGCGGGCCATAAGAAAGGCCGGAGCCGAGGCGGAGCGCGTCTGGTATAAAGGGACCCTCAAGAACTTCGACGGCGTCGTCCTCCCAGGGGGCTTCAGCTACGCCGACTACCTAAGGGCAGGGGCGATAGCGGCAAGGCAGGAGATAATGGAGGAAGTGAAGGAGTTCGCCGAGGAGGGGCGACCGGTCCTCGGAATCTGCAACGGCTTTCAAATTCTCACCGAAGCTGGTCTTCTTCCCGGGGCTTTGAGGCCCAACAGGGTTCCGCGCTTCCTCTGCAGGTGGGTTCACCTCCGCGTAAACGACACAGAAACTCCTTTCACTTCCCTCTACGAGCCGGGAGAGGTCATAAGGATGCCGATTGCCCACGCGGAGGGCAACTATTACATTGACAACCCCTCAAAGGTCAGAATCGTCTTCCAGTACAGCGACGAAAGGGGGAACGTGAGCGAAGAAGCCAACCCCAACGGCTCGGTTCTGAACATAGCGGCGATAGCCAACGAGAAGGGAAACGTTCTCGGAACGATGCCTCACCCGGAGCGTGCGAGCGACCGCTTTCTGGGGAGTGAGGACGGCCTGAGGCTCTTCAGGAGCATGGTGGAGTGGGTGAGGAGGTGATTCCGTGTTCCCGCACGAGGAGAAGCTCATCCGCGAGCGCCTGAAGAGGGAACCGAACGAACTTGAGTGGGCGATGCTCGAAGTCATGTGGAGCGAGCACGCCTCGTATAAGTCGAGCAGACCCTGGCTCAAGCTCCTCCCGACGGAGAACGAGCACGTGATTTTAGGCCCCGGCGAGGACGCCGGAATAGTGAAGTTCGACGACGAGACGTGGATAGCCGTTGGAATCGAGAGCCACAATCATCCGAGCGCGGTCGAACCCTACGGCGGTTCTGCAACTGGAGTCGGCGGGATAGTGAGGGACATACTCTGCATGGGCGCGAGGCCAATTGCTTTGCTTGACCCCATACGCTTCGGTCCGCTGGAGAAAGAGAGAAACCGCTACCTCTTCGAGGGGGTTGTTAAGGGAATAGCCGACTACGGGAACAGGATAGGCGTTCCGACCGTTGGGGGAGAGACCGAATTTGACGAGAGCCTTGATAACTACACGCTCGTCAACGTCGCCTGCGTTGGCATCATGAGGCCCGAGCACCTCGTCCACAGCTACGTGAGCGAGGCAGGCCTCAAGCTCATCCTCGTCGGCAACAGGACGGGGAGAGACGGGATTCACGGCGTAACCTTCGCGAGCGAAGAGCTGGGCGAGAACACCGAAGAGGACCGCTCGGCCGTTCAGATTCCAGACCCCTTCACAGAGAAGCTCCTCATCGAGGCCACCCTCGAGGCCGTTTACTCTGGCAAGGTTAAGGCGCTCAAGGATTTGGGGGGCGGGGGACTGACCTGCGCCGCCTCCGAAATGGCTGGCAAGAAGGGCTTCGGGGCAATAATATACGCCGACAGGGTTCCTCTCCGCGAGCCGGGCATGACTCCGACCGAAGTTATGATTTCCGAGAGCCAGGAGAGGATGCTCTTCGCGGTTAAGCCGGAGGACGTCGAGGAGATAGGCAGGATTTTCGAGGAGTACGAGCTTGAGTGGACCGTCGTCGGCGAGACGATTGAGGAGCCACGCTTCGTCGTCTACTGGGGGGGCGAGAAGGTCGCGGATTTGCCGATAGAGCTCTTGGCTGACGTTCCAACGATAGAGTGGGAGCTGAGGCCCTACAGCGCCGAGAGACCGGTCGAGACGCCGAGCATTTCGTTTGGAGAAGCCTTCGACTTCGTCTGGGGCAGTCCGAACATCTTGAGCAAGCGCTGGGTCTGGGAGCAGTACGACCATGAGGTTCAGGGGAGGACTGTTCTTAAACCGGGCAGGGACGCGGCGGTTCTTAAGATAAACGATGAGTACGGTCTGGCTTTCGTCGCCGACGGGAATCCGAACCACAGCTACCTGAACCCCTACCACGGGGCTATGGGGGCCGTTGCAGAGGTTGTGAGAAACCTCGTCAGCGTTGGGGCCGAGCCTCTGGCGCTGGTTGACAACCTCAACTTCGCCTCGCCCGAGAGACCCGAGGTCTACTGGAGCTTCGCTGAAACCGTCAGGGGACTGGCGGACGCGGCGAGGGCCTTCGGCCTAGCGTACGTCAGCGGGAACGTGAGCTTCTACAACGAGGTCGTTGACAGGCCGATAAAGCCGACTCCCGTTGTAGCTGGCCTCGGGAAGGTGAAGCTTGAGGATATCCCGTCCGGGGCTTTTGAGGAGAACCTCCTTATCGGGGTAGTTGGCCTCACGAAGCCCGAACTCGGCGGTTCTGAGCTCTTCGCGAGGCTCGGCGTCGAGGGTGGCCTCGCGCCTCGCGTGGATCTTGAGGAGGAAAAAGCCAACGCAAGCGGAGTCCTTGAGGCGATAAGGAGGGGCCTCGTCAAAGCCGTCCACGACGTGAGCAGGGGTGGCTTGGCTGTTACCCTGGCCGAGATGGCCGTTGCAGGGAACACTGGCTTCACCGCAGACCTCTCGAAGGTCCCCTCCGAAACCTCAAACCCTATTGAGGTCGCCTTCAGCGAGAGCCACTCAAGATACATCGTGGCGTTCCCAGAGGAAAACCTTGAGGAGCTTAAGGGTCTCTTCAAGCACTTTGCCATCATTGGGAAGGCAGAGGGGAGCGACGCGGTCTTCCTCTGGAACAGGCGGGAACTCCTCAGAAAACCCGTTTCGGAGCTCAGAGCCGTTCACGAATCCCTACCAAGGCTTTTGGGTGAGGAGGAATGAGGGTAGCAACGTACGCCTCACACTCGGCCCTTCAGATTTTGAATGGGGCGAAGCAGGAGGGCTTTGAGACTATAGCCTTCGGAAAAGCCCGGGTTAGACCGCTCTACACGAAGTACTTCCCGGTTGCCGATTACTTTATCGAGGGAAGCTATCCCGAGGAAGAACTCCTCGAGCTTGATGCGGTGGTTATTCCCACCGGTTCATTTGTGGCTCACCTCGGCGTTGAGCTCGTCGAGAAGATGCGCGTCCCCTACTACGGCAACAAAGAGGTGCTGAGGTGGGAGAGCGACCGCTCGCTTGAGAGGAAGTGGCTCGAAGAGGCGAAGCTACGCCTTCCGAGGGTCTACGACGACCCCGACGATATAGACGGCCCTGTGATAGTCAAGCCCTTCGGGGCGAAGGGAGGGAGGGGCTACTTTTTGGCCAAGAATCCAGAGGACTTCTGGAGGAAGGCCGAGAGGCTCGGCATCAGGGACAAGGAAGACCTGAGCAGAATCCAGATTCAGGAGTACGTAATCGGAGTTCCAGTCTATCCGCACTACTTCTACTCAAAGCTGAACCGCGAGCTTGAGCTGATGAGCATCGACCGTCGTTATGAGTCGAACGCCGACGCGATAGGCAGGATTCCAGCGAAAGAACAGCTGGACATCGAGGTAAACACGAACTACACTGTTATCGGCAACATTCCAATCGTCCTGCGCGAGAGCCTGCTCATGGACGTCATCGAGGCCGGTGAAAGGGTAGTGAAGACGGCTGAAAAGCTCATGGGCGGTCTCTGGGGGCCGTTCTGCCTTGAAGGCGTCTACACCGAGGAGCTGGAGTTTGTGGTCTTCGAGATTTCGGCGAGGATAGTTGCCGGAACGAACCCCTTCGTCCACGGCTCCCCCTACAGCTGGCTCCGCTATGATTTCCCTGTGAGCACCGGCAGGAGGATAGCGATGGAGCTGAGGCAGGGGCTTGGGGAGGACAGGCTCGATGAGGTTTTGACGTGAAAGTGTTTAAGCGGGTTAGGTTTATAAAGCGGATTCCAAAGCGGGTGTAAAAGGTGGTGCTCATGTGGGAGGACTTCATCAGGGAGAAGGTTGAGGAGATAAGGGAAACCGTCGGCGACGGAAAGGCGATAATAGCGCTCAGCGGTGGCGTTGACAGCTCAACCGCCGCGATACTTGCTCACAAGGCTATAGGCGACAGACTTCACGCCGTCTTTGTCAACACCGGCTTCATGCGCAAGGGCGAGCCCGAGTTCGTGGTGAAGACCTTCCGCGACGAGTTCGGCCTCAACCTGCACTACGTTGACGCGAGCGAGCGCTTTTTCAGGGCTTTGAAGGGCGTTACCGACCCCGAGGAGAAGAGGAAGATAATAGGCAGAGTTTTCATCGAGGTCTTCGAAGAGGTCGCGAAGGAAATCAACGCCGACTTCCTGATTCAGGGAACAATCGCCCCGGACTGGATTGAGAGCAAGGGGAAAATCAAGAGCCACCACAACGTTGGAGGCCTGCCGGAGAGGCTAAACCTCAAGCTCATAGAACCGCTCCGCGACCTCTACAAGGACGAGGTTCGGGAGCTGGCGAAGGAGCTCGGCCTTCCTGAGAAGATTTACAACAGAATGCCCTTCCCGGGGCCGGGTCTTGCCGTAAGGGTTCTCGGGGAGGTCACGCCGGAGAAGATAGCGATAGTCAGGGAAGCCAACGCGATAGTTGAGGAGGAAATCGAAAAAGCCGGGCTTAGACCCTGGCAGGCCTTCGCGGTTCTGCTCGGCGTTAAAACCGTCGGCGTTCAGGGCGACATAAGGGCCTACAAGGAAACGATAGCGGTTAGGGTCGTCGAGAGCCTCGACGGAATGACGGCAAACGCCATGAACGTCCCCTTCGACGTCCTTCAGAGGATAGCATTCCGCATAACCAGCGAGATTCCCGAGGTCGGAAGGGTTCTCTACGACATCACCAACAAGCCTCCGGCAACGATTGAGTTCGAGTGAAGGCTTATTTACCTTCGTTTCCAACTTTATGCGGTGGGAGCATGGGCGAGATTATCGAGGTGATTTACGAGAACGGCGTGCTGAAGCCCCTCAGACCCCTCAAGCTGAAGGAGGGGCAGAGGCTCAGGGTGAGGATTTTGAGCACTGGACTATCCGAATTCATCAAGAGCGTTGAGGAAAAACTTGAACGACCAGAGAAAGACCCCTTGGAAATCCTGACAACGGTGAGGGAGTAAGCATGAGGTTCGTCGTTGACACGTCCCTGCTCATCGATGCTTTTTCAAAATTTAACGAGGAACGGCGGAGGCTCGCGCTGGAGGTCTTTGAAGCAATTGATGGCCACGAAATCTACGTTCCAAAAATATGCATGGTTGAGTTCGTTAACGTCCTGTCAAAGTTTACCCCCGAGGAGAAAGTCAGGGAGTTCTTAGGAGTTTTTGATTTCTTTAACCTCGTCGGAGAAAGTGAGTTCTTTGATGAGGCCGTTGAGCTGGCCTTTAGACTTCATTCAAGGGCGGCTGATACCTACTACATTTCAACCGCCATGGTTGTTGGAGGCGTTCTGCTTACCAACGATAAGAGAATGGCCGAGAACGCAAGACGTTCGGGTGTTGATGTTTACTACATTCTCGAAGAGCACGATGCCTTCTTCAAACTCCTGGAGGTGGGTTCATGATAGTTATAATGGACAACGGAGGGCAGTACGTCCACAGGATTTGGAGGACTCTGAGATACCTCGGTGTCGAGGCCAAGATAATCCCAAACACGACACCGCTTGAGGAGATAAAGGCCATGAAGCCAAAAGGCATAATCTTCTCAGGTGGTCCAGACATAAACAAAACGGGCAACTGCGAGGCCGTTTTGGAGCACTACGACGAGTTCAACGTCCCAATCCTCGGAATCTGCCTCGGCCACCAGCTCATAGCGAGGCACTTCGGCGGGAAGGTCGGCAGGGGTGAGAAGGCCGAGTACAGCCTTGTCGAGATTGAAATAATAGAGGAAAACGACATCTTTGCAGGCTTTCCAAGGAAACTGAAGGTGTGGGAGAGCCACATGGACGAGGTGAAGGAGCTCCCGCCGGGCTTCAAACTGCTCGCGAGGAGCGAGACCTGCCCTGTTGAAGCTATGAAGCACGAGAGCCTTCCAATCTACGGCGTCCAGTTCCACCCGGAGGTTGCGCACACCGAGCGCGGGGCCGAGGTTTACAGGAACTTCGCGAGGCTCTGCGGGGAGCTCTAGCTCAGCTAGTCGGTCCTCTCTTCACCTTTCCGCAACGGATTTACTCATCATCGCCCCGCACTATCTCAAGGGAGTAAGTCAGCTCGGCACCGCTCAGCTTGACCTGGGCAGAGGCGGAGCAGTACTTGTCCTGACTCAGCTCTATGGCCCTTCTCGCCTTTTCCTCCTTAACGTTTCCATAAATCCTGTAGTGAACGTGAACCCTAGTGTAGACCTTCGGGTATTCCTCCCTTCTCTCGCCGGAAATCTCGACTTCAAGGCCTTCAATCGGCTCGCGCATCTTCTTGAGAATCATAACCACGTCGTAGGCGGTACAGCCGGCAACGCTTAGGAGGAGAAGCCTCATCGGGCTTATTCCACCGTCCCCGAGGATTATCGAGCACCCACCGTCCTCCATCGAGCCGACGAACTGCATCCCCTCAACCCACTTGACGCGACCCTTCACGCTCATGCAATCACCGTAGTTCCTACCGCGTGAGTTTTAAAGCCCTTTCCTCAAGGTCCTGCATGTACATTCGACCCTTTGACCCCTGGAAGGCGAAACTCTGCACGTGTCCCTTCAAGTACACGCTGAACGTCTACACCGGTTGCGACCACGCGTGCGTTTACTGCTACATAACGAGCTATATCCCCTATGCCTTCCGCGTGAGGACGAAGGAGAACCTCTTACCCAAGCTGGAGCGGGAACTCAGGAAGTTTGACCGGCGCTACATTATAGCCCTCTCCTACTCCTCCGACCCCTATCCGACGGTAGAGCGCGAGCTCGGGATAACGCGGAAGGTCCTTGAGCTCTTCAGGCGCTACGACGTCCGCTGTCTGCT
The DNA here is from genome assembly GCF_012027635.1 of Thermococcus sp. 21S9. Lineage (NCBI taxonomy): Archaea > Methanobacteriati > Methanobacteriota > Thermococci > Thermococcales > Thermococcaceae > Thermococcus > Thermococcus sp. 21S9. The sequence continues at coordinate 407,660 of NZ_SNUS01000001.1, read as the reverse complement.
CCTCACCAAGTCAGACATCTTCGAGCGCGACATAGACCTTCTGAGCGAGCTTCGCTGTGCCGTTGGAATCACCGTGACGACGGTTGACGAGCGGAAAGCCAAACTTCTCGAGCCGAACGCCCCATCTCCTAAGGCACGGATACGAGCCCTTATGAAGGCCAAGAAAGCCGGAATCCCTGTTTACGCGAGGATAGACCCGATAATCCCCTTCTACACCTGGGAGGACTTCGACGAGACGCTCGACGCTCTAAGCTTTGTGAGCCACATCACAGTTTCAACCCTCAAGCTGAGGCCCGACTCCAAGAAGAGGATGTTCGCGAAGTTTCCGGAGCTTATGGAAAAGCTGTGGCCACTCTACGAGAGGGGAGAGCGGATTGGTGGCTACTATTACCTCCCAAAGGAGCTACGCTTCCAGATTTTGCGCGAGGCCGAGAAAAAGATAACCGAGAGGGGCATCACGTTTGGTTCGTGTCGGGAGGGTTATCGCTCGTTTCCGAGCTGTGATGGCTCTCATCTTGTTCCTTAGCGAGCTCCTCACGGATTTCGGCTTCGATGGCCCTTCTCCTCATCTCATCGCTTTCCTCATGCCTTTTTAATGAGGCTTCAACCAGGGCCCTGTACAGGGGAAGCATCTCGGGCAGGTGCTCCGGTTGCCACTGGACGCCGAGAATGAAGCCCTCCTTACCCTCAATGGCCTCTATCAGGCCGTCAACGGCGAAGGCAACCTGCCGGATTCCCTCCCCGACCCTCTTCACGGCCTGGTGGTGGAAGCTGTTGACCCACGTCCACGCCTCGTTGGTGCCCTCGATGTTCAGGCTCTCGCGCAGGATGGAGTATAGCCTTGAGTCCGCCTTTATTCTGATGGTGTGGAGCCTCTGCTCCGGCCTCGTGCTTCCAAAGCTCCAGTCGTGCTTTATCGCCTTGGGAATGTCGTAGATGTCCTGATAGAGCGTTCCGCCGAGGGCGACGTTGATTACGTGCATTCCCCTTCCTACCCCGAGGATTGGAACCCCTGCTTCGACGGCGAGCTTTACCAGCTCAATTTCGAACTCGTCTCGAAGAACGTCGACTTCCCTGAGGCTCGGCGAGGGGTCCTCCCCGTAGAAGCGCGGGTGGACGTCGGGTCCCTCGATGAGCAGTATCCCGTCGGCGACTTCTATGACGTCCTCGGGCTCGATTTCGGGACTGAAAACTGCTGGAAGCCCACCGGCCTCTATCACGCGCTTTATATGTGCCCTGCCGGCTGAAAGGGACTCGCTCCAGGGAGAACCTATGATTGCTATCAGGGGTTTCATGCCACCACCGATGGAAATCTGGGAAAGAAAAGGGTAAAAAGCTTTTCCTCACTTCTTGAGGGCCTTGATTTCTTCCTCAATGACCTCCGCCAGGCGCTTAACGCCCTCCCTGATGGTGTCCTCCGGGACGTAGGTGAAGTTCAGCCTGAGGGTGTTCTTGACGTCGCGGTGGGCGAAGAAGGCCTCACCGGGGACGTAGGCGACGCCCTTGGCGACGGCCTTCTCCATCATGAGCTTGGTGTCTATGCCTTCGGGCAGGGTGACCCAGACGAACATTCCTCCGTCGGGCTTGGTCCACTCAACTCCCTCGGGCATGAACTCCTCAAGGGCCTCGAGCATGGCATCGCGCCTCGGCTTGTAGAACTCGATTATCTTCGGGATGTGCTCGTCAAGGTAGCCGGCCTCTACATACTTCCAGGCTATAACCTGGGCGAGGGTGTTGGCGCAGAGGTCAACGGCCTGCTTTGCTATCTCCATCTTCCTAATGAAGTGCGGGTGTGCCGAAACCCATCCGAGGCGGAAGCCGGGGGCGAGTATCTTCGAGAACGTCCCGAGGTAGATGACCCTGCCCTCGTCGTCGAAGTGCTTTATCGGCGGAATGGGCTCGCCCGAGTAGCGGAGCTCGCTGTAGGGGCTGTCCTCAACGATGAGGAAGTCGTACTCCTTGGCGAGCTCTATGAGCCTCTTCCTCCTGTCGAGGCTCATCGTAACTCCCATCGGGTTCTGGAATGTCGAGACGGTGTAGACGAACTTAACGCGCTTTCCCTCCCTCTTCAGCTCCTCAAGCTTCTCCTCAAGGAGGTCAATCCTCATTCCATCGTGGTCCATCGGAATGCTCACGAACTCGGGCTCGTAGTACTTGAACGCATTGAGCGCCGCGAGATAAGTCGGAGCCTCAACGACGACAACATCCCCGGGGTTTATGAAGACCCTGCCGATGAGGTCTAGGGCCTGCTGACTGCCCGCAACCATCATTATCTCGACCTTGCTCATCGGGATGCCGTAGCGGTTCTCCATCCACTTCGCGAGGGCAAGGCGGAGCGGGGTGAATCCTTTGGTCGTTCCGTACTGCAGGGCCTTGTCGGCGTGCTCCGTGAGGACTTCTTGGGCAATCTTCTTGATAATCTCAACCGGGAAGGTCTCGGGAGCGGGTAAACCGCCGGCGAGGCTTATAACATCGCTCGTCTCGACGAGCTTAAGGAGCTCCCTAATCTCCGAAGCCTTCATCTGAAGGGCCTTCTCGGAGAAGAATGACTCGAAGTTGAGGGGCTCGGATGCGAGTTTCCTTTCGAGTTTTTCCTGCATAGCCACCACCTCAATGAACATGCCTGAGCACGTCACCAAATCTATACACTAAGAACTTCGGGTCTTTCGTTATAAACCTTTCCCAACGCCCAGATTTAGGCTTTACAAAGGTAAACACGGCTTTCCTCGGTAATTTAAGGGCACTGAAGGACTTTTGAGGACATTAATGCACGGGAAACACCTATAAACCCTCTCCCCCAAACCTGAGTTTACCCGGAGGTGATAGCGATGCCAGTGGTGAAGGAGGTCCTTGAGATAGCGGAGAAGATAAGGAACATGGAGATACGCGGTGCAGGGAAGATAGCCCGTTCAGCGGCTTACGCACTTCAGATACAGGCCGAGAAGAGCCAGGCCAAGACCGTTGACGAGTTCTGGGAGGAGATGAAGCAGGCCGCGAAGATACTCTACGAGACGAGGCCCACAGCCGTTTCCCTGCCCAACGCCCTCCGTTACGTCATGCACAGGGGTAAAATTGCCTACTCAAGCGGTGCCGACCTTGAACAGCTCCGCTTCATCGTCATCAACGCCGCCAAGGAGTTCATACACAACTCCGAGAACGCGGTCAAGAGGATAGGGGAGATAGGGGCGAAGCGCATAGAGGACGGCGACGTCATAATGACCCACTGCCACAGCAAGGCCGCGATAAGCGTCATGAAGACCGCCTGGGAGCAGGGCAAGGACATCAAGGTCATCGTAACCGAGACGAGGCCCAAGTGGCAGGGCAAGATTACCGCCAAGGAGCTGGCTTCCTATGGAATTCCAGTCATATACGTCGTAGATTCAGCGGCGAGGCACTACATGAAGATGACTGATAAGGTCGTCATGGGAGCCGACAGCATAACTGTCAACGGCGCGGTGATAAACAAGATTGGAACTGCCCTGATAGCGCTTACCGCCAAGGAGCACAGGGTCTGGACTATGATTGCCGCTGAAACCTACAAGTTCCACCCCGAGACGATGCTCGGTCAGCTCGTCGAGATTGAGATGCGCGACCCGACGGAAGTGATTCCCGAGGAAGAACTCAAGACCTGGCCGAAGAACATCGAGGTCTGGAATCCGGCCTTCGACGTCACTCCGCCTGAGTACGTTGACGTCATCATAACCGAGCGCGGGGTCATTCCGCCGAGCGCTGCCATAGACATTCTCAAGGAGGAGTTCGGCTGGGCGCTCAAGTACCGCGAGCCCTGGGAGGACTGACTTTTCCCTCTTTTTTCCACCGATACCGTTTAAAACTCCTCGCCCTTCTATACCTGAGGAAAGAAAGGAAGGTGATGCTCATGAAGGTTTACATTGCCGAGAACGTCAGGGGCGTTTACGCCTTCGACGAGAGCGGGAAGCTCATCGCGAGCAAACCCTTCAGCGGGAAGCCGGAGGTAAGCCTCGACAGGCTTTTGAAAGGCGAACCGAGCGACGAGCTTTTAGTTCTCCTCGACGAGCTGGGCGGAGAGGGCTACGAGGAATTCGTCGTCGAGGACACCGAGCTGAGCAGGAAGCTCAAGGAGCTCGGCTACAACGCCACCGCCGAGTTCCCTAACTTGGCAGGAGAAAAGCTCCGCTCAAGCCCGGAGGAGTTCCTCGGCGAGAACTGGTTCGACGAGTACTACACCGTCGGCGTCGCTCTGACGAGGCTCCGCATACAGGAGCAGAGCGGTGCGCGCGACAAGATGATTATACAGGCCATCGAAGCTCTGGACGACATTGACAAGGTCATTAACCTGCTCGTTTCACGCCTTAGGGAGTGGTACGGCCTTCACTTCCCCGAGCTGGACGAAATCCTGCCCAAGCACCCGCAGTACGTTGCCTTCGTCAAGGAAATCGGCCCGAGGGAGAACGTGAGCAGGGAGAAGCTTGAAAAGCTCGGCTTCTCCGAGGGCAAGGTTGAGAAGATTCTCAAGGCGGCCGAGAAGTCCATGGGAGCACCGCTCGGCAAGTTCGACAGCGAAATCATAAGGAAGCTCGCCAGCGAGATTTCCGACCTCTACAAGCTGAGGGAGCAGATTGAGGACTACCTTGAGACCGCTGTTGGTGAAGTTGCTCCGAACCTGAAGGCTCTCGTCGGTGCAAAGCTCGCCGCAAGGCTCATGAGCCTTGCTGGAGGCCTTAAGGAACTCGCCATGATGCCGGCATCGACGATACAGGTTCTTGGCGCTGAAAAGGCCCTCTTCAGGCACTTAAGAACCGGTGCCAAGCCACCCAAGCACGGAGTCATCTTCCAGTACCCTGCAATAAACCGCTCGCCCTGGTGGCAGAGGGGTAAGATTGCGAGGGCATTAGCTGGAAAGCTGGCCATAGCGGCGAGGGTTGACTACTTCTCGGGTGAATACATCGGCGAGGAGCTCAAGAAGGAGCTCGAGCAGAGAATCAAGGAAATCAAGGAGAAGTATCCGAACCCGCCCAAGAGGAAGGCCAAGCCCGAGAAGAAGAAAAAGAAGAAGTTCAAGGGCAAGGACAAGAAGGGCAAGAAGCACGAGAAGGGCAGGAAGGAGAAGAAGGGTAAGGGCAAGCCCGATAAGAGGGGTAAGAAGAAAAAGAAGGGCAAGAGGTGAGGTAGATGAAGGTTAAGAAGCACAGGTTCCCGGGCGTTTACATCGTCATCGATGACGACGGGAGCGAGAAGATAGCCACCAAGAACCTCGTCCCCGGCCAGAGGGTTTACGGGGAGAGGGTCATCAAGTTCGAGGGCGAGGAGTACAGGATTTGGAACCCGAGCCGTTCAAAGCTCGGCGCGGCAATACTCAACGGCCTCAAGAACTTCCCGATTAAGCCCGGCTCAACGGTGCTCTACCTCGGAATAGCGAGCGGAACCACCGCTTCCCACGTCAGCGACATCGTCGGCTGGGAGGGCAAGATATTCGGCGTCGAGTTCTCACCGAGGGTTCTGAGGGAGCTCGTTCCGATAGTCGAGGAGAGGAGGAACATCGTGCCCATACTCGGCGATGCAACGAAACCCGAGGGCTACCGCGCCCTCGTCCCGAAGGTAGACGTAATCTTTGAAGACGTCGCCCAGCCGACGCAGGCGAAAATCCTCATCGACAACGCAAAGGTCTTCCTGAAGAGCGGCGGCTACGGCATGATTTCGGTCAAGAGCAGGAGCATCGACGTCACCAAGGAGCCGGAGGAGGTCTTCAAGGAGGTCGAGAGGGAGCTTTCCGAGTACTTCGAGGTCGTTGAGAGGCTTTCGCTCGAGCCCTACGAGAAGGACCACGCGCTCTTCGTCGTGAGGAAGCCTTGAGCTTTCCTCGTCAATCGTCTAAACTCTTTTTCACTTTTACCGAAAGGCTTTTATAAGGCCCGTTCCAACCCCCGGCAGTCAGTTCTCAAGGTGATGCCCATGAGGAAGCTACTGAAGCCGAAGAGGGAAGTGGGCATCGTCGGCTACGGTGCCTACGTTCCGAGGTATAGAATCAAAGCCGAGGAGATAGGAAGGGTCTGGGGCGTTTCGAGCTTTCCAATCGAGGAAAAGGCCGTTCCAGGTCTCGACGAGGACGCGCTCACCATAGGACTTGAAGCGGCAAGGAACGCGCTCAAGAGGGCTGGAATTGACCCCAAGCTCATAAGGGCGGTCTGGTTTGGCAGTGAGAGCAAGCCCTACGCGGTTAAACCCACAGGAACGGTCATAGCCGAGGCAATCGGAGCAACGCCTGACGTCAGCACGGCCGACTTCGAGTTCGCCTGTAAGGCCGGAACCGAGGCTCTGCAGACAGCTATTGGCTTCGTTGGCTCCGAGATGGCCGACTACGCGATGGCAATCGGAGCCGATACCGCCCAGGGAAGGCCCGGCGACCACCTCGAGTTCACTGCCGGAGCCGGTGGAGCTGCCTTCATAGTTGGCCCCAAGAGCTCCGAGACGGTTGCCTACTTTGAGGGAAGCTACTCCTACGTTACGGACACGCCGGACTTCTGGAGGCGCCAGCACGAGCACTATCCGAGGCACGGAAACCGCTTTACCGGTGAGCCGGCCTACTTCCACCACATAATCAACGCGGCAAAAACGCTGATGGAAGAGCTGGGTCTTACCGTCAACGACTTCGACTACGCGGTCTTCCACCAGCCCAACGTCAAGTTCCCTCTCACCGCTGCCAAAATCCTCGGAATCCCGAAGGAGAAGGTTCTTCCGGGACTTCTCACAGGCAAGATTGGAAACACATACAGCGGTGCAACGATGGTCGGCGTTTCAGCGGTTCTCGATATAGCCAAGCCCGGCGACAGGATTCTGTGGGTTTCCTTTGGTTCTGGAGCCGGAAGCGACGCCTTCAGCATCGTCGTTCAGGACGCCATAGAGGAGAAGAGAGACCTCGCGCCGAAGGTTAGGGACTACGTCGAGAGGAAGAAGTACATAGACTACGCCCTCTACGCCAAGGCGAGGAGGAAGTTCATACTGTGAGGTGATGGAGATGAAGAAGGCGGTCATAATCGGAGCGGGCATGACGCCCGTTGGCGAGCACTGGAAGCTCTCCCTCAGGGATTTGGCTGTTGAGGCCCTCCTCAAGGCGATGGACGATGCCGGCGTCGATAAGGTTGACTCCCTCTACGTTGGCAATATGGTTTCGGGCCCCTTCGTCGAGCAGGAGAACCTTGGCGCGCTCATAGCGGACTGGGCAGGTCTCGGGAACATTCCCGCCGTTAAAATCGAGGCGGCGTGTGCCTCCGGAGGAGCGGCGGTTCAGGAGGGTGTTAAGGCCGTTCTCAGCGGACTGGAGGATGTGGTTGCCGTCGTCGGCGTCGAGAAGATGACGGATGCATGGCCGAGCGACGCGACGCGCTACCTGGCTTACGCGGCAGACGCCGAGTGGGAGCTCTTCCACGGGGCCAGCTTCGTGGCTTTGAACGCGCTCATCATGAGGCACTACATGAAGACCTACGGCTACACCGAGGAGGATTTGGCCCTCTTCGCCGTCAACGCCCACGCCAACGGCGCTAAGAACCCCTACGCGATGTTCAAGAGGCCCATCAAGGTTGAGACCGTCTTAAAGAGTCCCTACATAGCCGACCCGCTCAAGCTCTTCGACGCCTCGCCGGTCTGCGACGGTGCCGCTGCCGTGATAATAACCACCCCAGAGAAGGCCGAGGAACTCGGCGTTCCGAAGGAGAAGTGGGTTGAGGTCGCTGGAATGGCGCGCGCCATAGACACCATAAACCTCGCCAACAGGGAAGATTTGCTCACCCTCAAGGCGGCAAAGATAGCAGCAGAGAAAGCCTACAAGATGGCGGGAGTTGAACCTAAGGACATCGACTTCTTCGAGGTTCACGACGCCTTCACAGTCATGGCCGCGCTGAGCTTGGAAGCCCTCGGCGTCGCGAAGAAAGGAGAAGGAGCGAAGCTCGCTAAGGAAGGCCAGATAGCGATTGACGCAGACTACCCGATACAGACGATGGGAGGACTCAAAGCTCGCGGTCATCCCGTTGGAGCTACCGGCGTCTACCAGACGGTCGAGGCGGTTCTCCAGCTCCGCGGTGAAGCGCCGAACCAGGTTCCAGATGCGGAGGTCGGCCTGACCCAAAACATCGGTGGAACCGGTTCGAACATAACCGTTAGCATCTTCAGGAGGGTGTGATATGAGCAGGCCGATGCAGGTTTCCCGCTACTGGCGGCACTTCCGCGAGAAGTACAGGCTCATAGGCGGAAAGTGTGAGAACGGCCACGTATTCTTCCCCTACAGGGGAGTTTGCCCCGTCTGCGGTTCGAAGAACGTCGAGGAGTACGAGTTCAGCGGAAGGGGCAAGGTGCTCACCTGGACGATAGTGAGGAACCCGCCGAGCGGGTTTGAGTACTACAAGCCCTATCCTTTGGCTCTTGTCCAGCTCGAGGAAGGACCCGTCGTTCTGGCCCAGCTGACGGACGTTGACCCGGAGGAAATCCACGAGGGCATGGAAGTTGAAGCCGTAACGAGGAAGGTCAGGGAGTTCGAGGAGGACGGTATAATCCTCTACGCCTACAAGTTCAGGCCCGTTTTGAAGTGATTTCCTTTTCCTTACCCTGCTTTTTAACCTGTTTTGGCTTCAGAAAAGAATTGGGCATTGAATGCCGTTAGGCCTTCTCAATCCTCATCTTGTCCCCACTCTCGAACTCAAGCTCGAGCTTGCCCTTCTCCATTCTGACCTTAACTCCGTCAACCACAGCCTCTATCTTCCCGTCCTTGGCCTCGACGCCGAGCATCTCGGCCACTTCCTCGACGCTCTTCAGCCTTCCGCTCATCGTAGTTTCGAGGGTCTCGCTCCCCTCTATCGTGACCTTGAGCTTTCCCTTTCCTTCCCTTATGAAGCTCTCCTCTTTCATTTCCTTCACCCTGTCTGCGCCCGGTGGATGAATGCACGGCATTGCAACCACCAATGAAACTACTTCTCGTCCGCGCTTATCACCTTTTCCCCTCTAACCATTCTCACCCAGATGCCGTGCTTTCCAGCTTCTCTGAAACCGTACTCCTCGTAGAACCTCTTCGCCCGCTCGTTCTTCTCGCCGACCCAGAGCTCTATCCTTTTTTCCTTCAGGTACTCGAGGCACTTCTCCATGAGCTTCCGCCCTATTCCATGCCCCTGATACCTCCTGTCCACTGCGAACTCGTGTATGGCCCCGACGGTTTTTCCCTCGTACTTGCTGTACCAGTCGTCGTCGCAGACGATGAAGCCGACTATCTCGTCGCCGATTTTGGCAACGAAGAAGCCGTCTTTGGCCTTGCTCCAGCACCATCGCAGGTAGCGCTTCGCGTAGCTCTCTCCTTCCCCGCCGTACTCGCGCATTCCCTCGTAGGCGTTCATGTAAATCTCTATCAGCCTTTCAAGCGTTTCCTGGTCGAGCTTTTGGAGTTTCTCTATTTTCACTTCCGTCATCATTGATACCCTCATCGTCGGGTTTAAAAAGCCTGACTCCGAGCTTTGAGCGGTAGAGAAGGTGGTAGCTATGAGCAAGGCCAAGCCACGCTACTGCGAGATTTGTGGTGCGCCCATTAGGGGCCCGGGCCACAGGATAAGGCTCGAAGGCGCCGAGGTCCTCGTCTGCGACCGCTGTTACGAGAAGTACGGCCGAAAGAAGTCCGGTTTCAGCATAATGCCCACAGGAAGGGAGCCGAGGAGAAGGCCCGTCTCAGCTCCAAGGCCGAAGAGGGAGCCGAAGCCCTACCGCGAGAGACCGCTTTACACCGAGGAAATCGTTGAGGACTTCGCCGAGAGGGTTTACAAGGCCATACAGAGGAGCGGTAAAAGCTACGAGGAGCTGTCCCACGAGATTGGGCTTTCGGTGAACGATTTGAGGGCCATAGCGCACGGTTACCGCGAGCCAACCATCAAGGAAGCCAAGAAGCTCGAACGCTACTTCAAGATTACGCTCATCGAGCGCGTCGAGGAGGAGGTAAAGGAGAAGAAGACGATTCCGAAGGACTACGAGCCGACCCTTGGCGACATCGCGAACATCAGGATACGGAAGAGGAAGAAGTGAACTAAACCTCCTCGAACTCCCACTCTTCCTTCTCCCTCCTCTTCTCGGCTTTCCGCCGGGCTTCTTCGGCCCGTGTTCTCTTGGGCGGGTGGAAGCCCTTGAGCTTCTCAAAGCTTCCCCAGAGGCGCATAAGTTCCTCCCAGACTTCCGAATCCGGCGGAATTACGAGGACATGGGCTGGCGGGTGAATGTCCATCAGCCTTCCTATGGCCTTCCTCGGCGGAAGGTCAATCTGGGCAACGACGTGGGCCTTAAAGCGCTTTCTCGGCTTCTCGCCACTTATCTTTTCAAAGGCCCAGTCCGAGAGGGCCGGGGGAATTATCCTCGGGTCACCGCGAATCCTCATGCCCCCGTATCTCACGAGGTCGGCCAGGGCCACGCTCGCCTTCTGGAAGTTGTCGGTTCTAACCAATACAATCGTGTTTCGCATATTCTCACCACCCCCCACTCAACGGGTTGCCTTTTAAACCTTAGCCGATTTTAGTTACCGAAAGTTTTAAAAACTTTGCGTTTCTAAAAATGCCGGAGCCTTTTTAAGAGTCGATGAGGAGAGAGGAGGGGTGATAGCATGTATCTGAAGAAGAGGCACCTTGAGATACTCAGGGAAATGAAGAAAACCGAGAGCCAGGCCGAGATTGAGGCCAAACTGCCGGAGGAGTTCCAGATAAGGGCAATCGAGCTCTACATTCTCGGGTTTGCCGAGCTTGAAGGCGGAAAGATTAAGCTCACCGAGGCCGGAAGGAAGCTCCTCGAGATAAGCGACTCCCTGAACCTCGACGAGCTTCCCGAGGTCATAGCCGATACTGAGATAATGAAGATGCTTGAGCTCCTCGAGGAGACCGGAAAGGTCCCCGAGAGCTGGCTCGAGAAGCTGAAGGAGAGGAAGCTGGCCGATGAGAACGGCCTCACCGAGTTTGGAAAGGCGCTCCTCGAGCTCTACCGCGAGACCCACCCCGTCGTTTACCTGACCCCGGAGATAGTCTCGTTCCTCAGGGGAATGCCGAAAATCGGAACCCTCGACGAGCTGGTCACGTTCAAGAACTCCAAGCTCTACGGTGACAACATCGTGAACGCCCTTCAGGCCATGCGTCTGCTCCTGATTTCACCGCCGACCGAGAAGGGAAGGGCCTTCGCAACCACGCCAGCGGCGAAGCTCGCCCTCAAAGCCGTCAGTATGATTCCGGTATTTGCAAGGGCGATAGTCCTCAGGAAGGAGGACTTCGAGGCCCTGAAGGCCGGAAGGAGCAACGCCGAGCTGGAGAGCATGGGACTCAGCGACGAGAAAGGAACCACCGAGTTCGGAAAGGCAATGATGGAGACCTACGAGGCGATGGGTAAGGTTGAGGAGAAGGTCCTCCCGATTTACCTGCTCGACGATGGGCTGGCCGTTCTCAAGGCCATCAAGGAAATCGAGAAGAAGTACGAGACCAACCCCGATATACTCCCGACCGAGAAGGAAATCGCCAAGCGCGTTGAGGTTGAGGACCTTGGAGCGATTCTGCACCTCCTTGAGAGCAAGGAACTCATCGAGAGGAAGCTCGTCAAGAACAAGGACACCTACTGGCTCACCGAGTGGGGTAAAGAGGCCATAAACTTCGGAACCGTGAGCCCAGATGCCATGAAGGCGATAACCTACGCCGAGAGCGGTGACGTGCCAATAGCCGAGTGGGTCATCAAGGCTCAAGAAGAGGGCGTTGTGAAGGCCGGCGTCACCGACAAGGGCAGGTTCTACCTCAAGCTCAGTCGCTCGATTAAGAGGAAGCCGTTCCTCACCAGGTACGACTCGGCAATACTCGCCAAGACCCCGAGGAAGAAGTACATCCACAGGGATGAGCTCGTCGAACTCGTCAAGGACTACGTCGGCGGAGACGAGAAGGAAATCATCAGGGCAATCGGCGAGGCGGAAGCGAAGGGCTTCGTCGTTGAGCTCCAGAACGGCATGGTCAAGCTGACCGAGCTCGGAGATAAGGTTAAGACCGCCCTCGAGAACGCCAAGCTCCAGGAGATAGTCAAGGTCAAGTTCAGCGTCACGCCGACCCTCTACAACGTGCTCAAGGTAATCTACGACAACATCGAGACCTTCAACAGGATATGGAAGGAGAAGGGCGAGGTCAAGGGCTACAAGATGGAGGAGGTTGACGTCATCAGGAAGCACCTCAGCCTCAGCGACGACGAGATAAAGAAGGCCCTGACGATGCTCCGCCAGCTCGGCTTCCTCGGAAGCAAGAGCCTGACGGAGGCAGGTAAGGTCCTCGTTGAGGCCTACCTTTGAACTTTTTCTTCTTCAATGTCTCCTTTTGAGCATAAAGCTTTAAAAAGCGACGGCCCCCATTTATAAAGGGGTTTTTAAACCCACCATCCGGAGGTGTAAACCTTGGTGGACATGAGCAATGTAAAGCTCAGGATTGAAAACATCGTCGCTTCTGTTGACCTCTTTACGGAGCTGAACCTTGAGAAGGTTATTGAAATATGCCCCAACTCGAAGTACAACCCCGAGGAGTTCCCCGGAATCATCTGTCGCTTCGATGAGCCGAAGGTTGCCCTGCTTATATTCAGCTCCGGGAAGCTCGTCGTTACCGGCGCAAAAAGCGTCGAGGACATCGAGAGGGCCGTCAACAAGCTCATCCAGATGCTCAAGAAGATTGGAGCTAAATTCCACCGCGCGCCCCAGATTGACATACAGAACATGGTCTTCAGCGGTGACATCGGCATGGAGTTCAACCTCGACGCCGTTGCTTTAAGCCTTCCCAACTGTGAGTACGAACCCGAGCAGTTCCCCGGCGTCATCTACCGCGTCAAGGAGCCGAGGGCTGTCATACTGCTCTTCTCCTCCGGTAAAATCGTCTGCTCCGGCGCCAAGAGCGAGCACGACGCCTGGGAGGCCGTTAGAAAACTCCTCCGCGAGCTGGAGAAGTACGGTCTAATCGAGGAAGAGGAGGAGTGGTGAGGCCGCTTGGCCTTCTCCGTTATCTATTCTCCTGTTTTTCTCGAGCACAGACCAGAGAACTATCACCCTGAAAACCCAGACCGGCTGTTACGGGCGGTAAACTCCTTAAAGCGGTTGAACCTGTGGAAGCCCATCGAGCCGGTTCCCGTCCCGGAAGAGGAGCTCCTGAAGGTCCACTCGGAGGACTACGTCGAGCTCGTCCGCGAGAAGAGTAGGACCTTTTCATACCTCGACCCGGACACTTACGTCTCCCCCGGCACGTGGGAAGCCTCGCTTCTCGCCTTCGGGGCATCTAGACTCGCCGTCGAGCTGGCCCTGAAATTCGGGGGCCTTCACCTTGCCCTCGTTAGGCCACCAGGCCACCACGCCGGAAAAGCAGGGAGGGCCTTCAACGCTTCAACGCTCGGCTTCTGCATCTTCAACAACGCGGCTTACGCGGCGAAATCTGCTGAGGAGCTCGCTGGGAAGGTGCTGGTCATAGACTTCGACGCTCACCACGGCAACGGGACGCAGGAGATACTCTGGAACGACCGCAACGCGGTGCATGTGGACCTTCACGAGAGGGACATCTACCCCTGGAGTGGCTACGAACACGACGTCGGCGGGAAAAATGCCGAGGGAACGAAAATCAACCTGCCGATGCCCCACTATTCCGGTGACGACGACTTCATCTACGCCTGGGACGAGGTCCTTCTCCCGGTTCTTGCCCAGTTCAGGCCGAAGCTCGTAGTGATTTCGGCGGGCTTCGACGGATTCCTCGGTGAGAATCTGACGACGCTTCGCCTCAGTGAACTCTTCTTCGCCTACGCGGGCTCAACGCTCTCGCGCTATCCTCTCGCGGTGATTTTCGAGGGTGGCTACTCGGTCGGCCTCGACAAAGGCCTTCCAGCCTTTATTAGGGGCTACCTCAGCGGGGAAATCCGTGAGGTTCCGGTCAGTCCATCGTACGAGGCCCTTAGAACGGTGGCGAGGGTCAAAGAGGTGCAGTCCGAGTGGTGGGATTTCTGACTTACGGGAGGGTAAGTGGCTTACCCAGGGGTAAGTTGGTTTACGCCAAAAAGAAGTTACAGATTCCGGGAAACAAATAAGCTGAAGCTCTCAAAGTGTGATAAAAATTGTGGGGCATCAAAGCCCCAGCATCTCCTTCGCGGCCTTGACGCCTAAATCGAAGGCCTTCATGTTGACATCGACGGCCTTCTTCGGCACGCTGACCTTGATGACCTCCCTGACGTGCTCCGCCGAGAGCGGGAAGCCCGGCGTCTGAGTCAGCGCTCCGATGAGGACGACGTTGGTGGTTATGATGTTGCCGGCTTCCATAGCGAGCTTCTCGGCGTCGAAGGCCATGAACTTGGCTTCAAAGTCCTCCTCGACGACCTTTCTAATCTCCTCCAGGCTCGGGTACTTGGCGAGGCCCATCGAGACCTGAACCGGCGGAATCGGCCTCGCGTTGGTGAAGACGAGGCCACCTTTCTTGAGGTAGTTGATGTAGCGGAGAGCCTCGACAGGCTCGAAGCTCAGAATGACGTCCGCCTTGCCCTCGGGAACCATCGCGCCGTAGACGTCCTCTCCAAAGCGGACGTAGGCGATAACGCTTCCAAAGCGCTGGCTCATGCCGTGAACCTCACCAACGCGCACCTTGTAGCCGGCCCTCAAAGCGGCCCAGCCGAGCAGGTTCGCCGCGGTAAGGATTCCCTGACCGCCAACTCCGGTGATAACGATGTTGTACTCCCTCATCTCGCTCATAGCTCTCCCTCCCTCACCTTCTCGAAGGCGTCGAATGGACAGACCTGGGCACAGCCGCCGCAACCCCAGCACATCGTCGGGTCAATCTTGGCCTTCTTCTTCTCGGCGTCCCAGTAGATTGCCGGACAGCCGTAGGCGTTGATACAAATCTTACAGCCGGTACACTTGTCCTCGTTGACCTGGTAGAGTGGCCACTGCTTGCCCTCGCGCCTGAGCTGGCCTATCCTGTAGAGCGCACAGACGCGCCTCGCGACGACGACGCTCACACCTTCAACGGCGAGAGCTTCCTTTATGGTCCTCTCGACGGCCTTTATGTCGTAGGGGTCAACGACTGCTACATAATCCGCTCCCATCGCCTTGGCGACCTCTTCAATCTTAATCTGCTTGCCCGGTCCGTGCGGGGTCTCGCCGGTTCCCGGGTTGGGCTGGTCACCGGTCATTGCAGTAACGAGGTTGTCGAGGACGACTATGACTACGTTGGAGCGGTTGTAGATTGCGTTGGCCAGAGCCGGAAGTCCGGTGTGGAAGAACGTCGAGTCGCCTATCGTGGCAACGATTACCTTCTTCTCCTTGACCGTCTTGTGCTCTTCCTCGGCAACGCTTCCGTTGAGCGCCACGCTGAGGCCGTGGGCAACGCCGATTGAACCGCCCATCGCTACGGTTGTGTCAACGGTCTTGAGCGGTGGCAGGACGCCGAGGGTGTAACAGCCTATGTCGCTCGGAAAGATTGCCCTCGGAGTCGCGGCCCTTCTAATCGCGTAGAAGGTGTTCCTGTGCGGACAGGCCGGGCACAGTGAGGGAGGCCTCGGCGGGACCATGCCCTTTACCTTCTCGTACTTCTGGTCGAGCTCCTCGAAGTTCACCGGGGTTTCGAGGCCGAGGAACTTCGCTATGGCCGTTACCGCCCTCCTCGTGGTCATCTCGTAAACCCTCGGCACGAGGTCCTTCCCGTGAATCGGGATGGTTAATCCTCTGTCGTAGGCCCAGGTCTTTACCTGCTCCTCAACTACCGGCTCGAGCTCCTCGACGATGAGAACCTTCTCAAGCCCGTCGAGGAACTTCTCGAGCAGGCCGTAGGGGACGGGGAAGGGCGTTCCGAGCTTGAGTATCTTGACGTTCTCGACACCAAGCCAGGCCAGGGCTTCCTTGACGTAGGCGTAGCTCAGGCCCGGAGCGATTATACCGACCTTCGCGTTCTCGTCGCCCTCAATCCAGTTGAAGGGGCAGTTGTTGAGCTCCTCGCGAATCTTCTCAATCTTCTCGAGAATCTGCGGGTGGAACTTCCTCGCGTGGGCCGGGATGTCAACGAACCTCTCGGGGTTCTTCTTGAAGTTTCCGAACTTCCTCTTGCCGGTCTTTATCTCCTCGGGAAGCTCTCCGAGAACGACGTCGCCCCTCGCGTGGGAGCTCCTCGTGGTCGTCCTCAGGATGACGAAGTGCTTGAACTTCTCGCTGAGCTCGAAGGCGTACTTCGTCATCTCCTTGGCCTCGTGGGGTGAAATCGGCTCGAGAACCGGAACGTTGGCGAACTTGGCGTAAACCCTCGTGTCCTGCTCGTTCTGACTGCTCCACATGCTCGGGTCATCGGCAACCATTATGACGAAACCGCCCTCGACGCCCATGCCGACGGCACTCATGAAGGTGTCGGCCGCGACGTTCAGTCCGACGTGCTTCATGGCCGTCATGGCCCTGAGACCGCTCCAGGCAGCTGAAAGCGCGGTTTCAAAGGCGACCTTCTCGTTGGTGGAGTACTCCATGTAAACTCCTGCCTTCTTGGCCACCATAGCCATCGTATCGGTCAGTTCCGAACTCGGGGTTCCGGGATAAGCTGCGAAAACCGCTATGTTGGCCTCCAAAGCTCCGCGCGCTATGGCCTGGTTTCCGAGGAGGAGAACCCTCTCCCCGGGCTTATCCCACAGCACTATGTCCGTTACCTTCGCCATCAAACAACACCTCCGAAATTAAGTTGATGAAAAATGAAAGTCACTCATCCTCCAAAACCCCTGCGTTCCTCGCCTGCTGGACGAGCGCGTAGGCACCGGCGGCAACGTCCTCCGGCCTCTCATAGCTCGGGATTCCATTCTCTTCGAGGAGCTCCTTAGCCTTCTCGCTGACGTAGCCGGCCATGAAGAGGCCTAAAACCGGCTTCCCGTTGTTGACCTCCTTGACGGCCCTTATGACGCCCTCGGCGTGCTCCGTTGGAGTCATTCCCGCGAAGGTCGGGACGACGCATATCGCTATGAGCATGTCGACGTTCGGGTCCTGGAGGAGTAGCTTCGCGGTCCTGTAGTAGTCCTCGCCCCTCGCGGAAGCTATCATGTCGACGGGGTTCTTCACTGCCGCCATCGGCGGAAGGAACGAGCGGAGCTCCTCGATGGTTTTCTCCTCGAGGTCGGCCAGCTTAAGGCCCCTCTTGTCAATCTGGTCGGCCGTCAAAACGCCCGGTCCGCCGGCGTTGGTCATTATCGCAACGCGCTTGCCTTTCGGCAACGGCTGGGTGAAGGCCCTCGCCATGCTGAGCATATCGTCGATTGTCTCGGCTATGAGAACTCCGCTCTGCTTGAATGCCGCCTCGTAAATCTTCCAGCTTCCGGCCAGGGAACCCGTGTGGCTTGATGCTGCCCTGGCTCCGCTCTCGCTCTTTCCGGCCTTGAGGGCTATGACGGGCTTCTTCCTGGTGGCCTTCTTGGCGACCTCGATGAACTTCCTTCCGTCCTTGATTCCCTCGATGTAAAGCGCGATTGCCCTGTCCTCCTCGGTGTCGGCCAGGTACTCCATGAGCTCCGCGAAATCCAAATCGGCCATGTTGCCGACGCTGATGAACTTCGAGAAGCCGATTCCCTCCTTGACGGTCTTGTAGACGATTCCCGCTCCCAAAGCTCCACTCTGGCTCACGAAGGCTATGCTCCCCTTCTTGGCGTCCATTATGAAGGTCGCGTTCATGTCGTTGTGGGTGTTCATGACGCCGACACAGTTCGGGCCTATCAGGCGCATTCCGTACTTGTGGGCAATCTCGACGAGTTCCCTCTCCTCCTTCTTGCCCTCTTCACCCGTCTCGCCGAAGCCGGCCGTTATGATGACCGCTCCCTTAACTCCCTTCTCACCGCAGTCTATTATCGCCTGCTTCACGAAGCGCTTGGGGACGACGATTATCGCGAGGTCAACCTCGTCGGGGATGTCCTTGACGTTCTTGTAGGCCTTAACACCCTGAACGACCTCGTCCTTGACGTTGACAGGGTAAACCTTGCCGTCCTTGTACTTCTTGAGGTTCTTGAAAACTTCGTAGCCGAGCTTCATCGGGTCGTTCGATGCACCGATGACGGCTATACCCTTCGGTTTGAAGAAGTAGTCCAGGTTCATACGCCCCACCGTTTAAATCTCCGTTGAATCGTATATAAGCTTTCCCAAAAGGGGCATTGGAGAATTTTAGGGCATCGTTGAGACTTTTACGTCCATCAGTGGGCTTTTTCAGTCATCGAAAGATTTAAGTAAGCTCTGGTTATTTTATCCTCGGAGGTGATGGCGATGGTGAAGGTGAAGTTCCTCGGCCACGCGGCTTTTCTGATTGAGGGGAGCAAGAGAATCCTGATAGACCCCTTCCTCACCGGCAACCCGCAGGCCGCGGTGAAGCCGGAGGAGGTTGAAGCGGACCTGATACTTGTTACCCACGCCCACGGGGACCACATCGGAGACGCGGTCGAGATAGCCAAGAGGACAGGCGCGAAGATAGTTGCAATGTTCGACGTCGCCAACTACATCAGCGAGCAGGCTGAGGGGGTTGAAGTCATCGGTATGAACTATGGTCCGACCGAGGTTGACGGCGTCGGAATCGTCCAGGTTCCTGCCTGGCACTCAAGCAGCGACGGCAAGTACGGAATCGGCAACCCGTGTGGTTACATCGTCAAGCTCGACGGGAAGACGGTTTACCACGCCGGCGACACCTTCGTGTTCCTTGACATGGGTCTGTTCAGCGAGCTCTACGGCCCGATTGACGTTGCCCTGCTCCCGATAGGTGGACACTTCACAATGGGTCCGAGGGAAGCTGCAAAGGCCGTTGAACTGCTCAAGCCGAAGAAGGTCGTCCCGATGCACTACAACACCTGGCCCCCGATTTCGGCCGACCCCGGGGAGTTCAAGAAGCTTGTTGGGGACAAGGCCGAGGTCGTTATCCTCAAGCCCGGCGAGGAGCTTGAGCTTTGAAAAACCTTTTAAGAGCCTCCCTTTATCTCCTTTTCAGGTGGTGAAATGGGCAGAAGGGCTGGGTTTCTTATCTTTGCACTGGTTTTGATGTTCATAACTCCGCTCGTTCATCCCGTTGGGGCCCAGGTTCCGGGGGAAAGTCCTCCTTACGACCTGATAATCGTGAGAAACGACAACCTGATTGATTATATAGTCGCTCTCCCCTATTCACGGCTTCTGGGGATACCGATTCTCCCCGTTAATCCGAATGAGCTCGACACAACAACCCTCGCCCAGCTCCAGAGCTATGAACAGTTCGGCTGGTACAAGGTGCTCGTTATAGGTGATTACAAGGCAATCAGCCAGAAGGTGCAGGAACAGCTTATCGGCCTTGGCTTTCAGGTCACGAGGATAGGAGGGGCTACGCGGGTTGACACCTCCGTCAAGCTCGCCGAGGAGTTCTACCCAAACGGCGCCAACACTGTAATCCTTGCCAGTGCCAGCGACTACGGTTCGGCCTTAGCAGCTGCGAGATGGGCGATGACTTACGAGAACCCGCTCCTCTTGACTGACCCCAACAACCTCTCCAAGTCGGTCGTCACGGCCCTCAAGAGGCTCCACCCGAACCTTGTGGTTCTCATTGGGGCGGGTATGTCCAAGAACATCCAGGCCCAGCTCCAGGAACTCGGGTACCAGACTTACTGGGTGAAGGAGAGCATAACGATAACCGTCTCATCCTCCACACCCCCGGCGAGAACCAACTGGACCCTCGTCATCGGTGCGGTAATTCTCACCCTCGCGGTTGCGATTCCGGCTTCGCTCTACTATGCAAAGAAGAAGTGGTCCGCCAACAAGGTTCCAATCGAGGTTTTAACCGAGAAGGAGCGCATAGTCGTCAAGGCAATCCTTGACAAGGGCGGAACGGTAAAGCAGGAGGAACTGCCGGAGCTTACCGGTTATTCGAGGCCGACGATAAGCAGAATCATTCAGGAGCTCGAGAAGAAACAGCTCGTCGAGAGGGAGAAGGTCGGGAAAACCTTCATAGTCCGCCTCACGAAGGAAATCGTCATGCGCGAGTAGCGGTCGGCCAAGCCCTCCGCTCATCACTTTTCAGGGTCCTGGCTGTTTCTTCATCCCGCAAGAAAAGAAGGAAATCACCTGCGGAAGAGATGGCCGTGAGCCCTGTTCACGTGCCTCGTGAAGGCCTTCGCATCCTTGAAGACCATTCCGCACCTCGGACAGCGGAAGAGTATCTCCCCGTCCCTGTCCTTAATCTTGATGGCCTTCAACACCGCCATCTCCTCCACCCCCGAGCGGAGTTTTGATTCGGGCTTTTAAACTTTGCTAAATCCATATCCTGTTGCCCTTGACCTTGAGGTAGCCGAGTGTTTGAAGAACCTTCAGGAAGTCCTCTATCGCGTCCTCGTCGTAGTAGATGTTTATCCTCTCGTTATTGCCCTCGACGGTTATTGGCTCGAGCTCCATGATTGCCTCGATGAGCTCGTTCTTCCTTCTGTACTTCTCGGCCAGCTCAAGGATTCTCTCTGCCAAAACGGAGCGGGCTATTCCGTCGAACATCGCCTCGACGTAGCTCTCCTCGGTCGCATAATCTTCAGCCACCTCAAGGGCCGTCTCTATTAGCTCCCTCTCGACCTCCAAGACCTCAACGTAGTAGCGCTTCTCAAGGGTGTATTCGGTTACGAGCGTTGCCCTTAACCTTTCCTCAAGCTCCTCAAGCTCGTCGCCGATTTCCTCAATCGGGAAGCGTAGCTCAAGGCTCAGCGCGTCGAGGGGAACTCTTTCCCTCAGCAGGAAGCCCCCGTCGGTTTCCTCTATCGCCCCGGATTCAATAAGCGCGCTCACAACCGAGAGCTTTGGAAGGTCTGGCTCTTCAAAGAGGGTTCCGAGCTCCTTAACCTCCCCTGGCTCCCAGTTTTCAAGGAGTTCGTCGTAGGCCAGCTTTACAGCCTCGAGTTCCTCACCTATGGCCGGAACCTCTGAGGCCACCTCGACGAGCTGGGCGTATGTGCCCCGGATTACAACGTAGTGCTCAATCTCGGCCCTGGTTTCTTCCTTCGTCCTGTTCATTATTCCCGCCCTGCTGAGCTCGCGCGAGAGGGCGTTCATATCGTCCTTGGTGAGAACTTCAAACCTCATTGCCTTCCCCCTCTATCGAGCGTTCTTCACCGTTATAACCTTTCGGCTCGAGCAGGGACTGGAGGAGGGCCTTTACGGGCTTGTTGTGAACCCTTTCCGCGGTTTCCGCAACTTCGTCTTCAAGGCCGTCCCTGAAGTTTGCGTAGAGGAGCAGGGCGTAGGCGATGACCTTCGGGTCGCCCTCACCGAGCCTCTCGATTGCGTTCGCGAGTGCTGGATTCCTCAGGAGCTCATCCGCGAGGGTTTCGAGGGCCTTCCTGTCGTCCCTTTCCACGGCCCTTCTCAGGGGCTCGTAGAAGGCCTTGAGAACCAGCCTTGCCATCCTCTCCCTTTCGAGAAGGTCTTTTCCGGGCTCCTCCTTCCGCTCCCGGGTCAGGAGGTAGTAGGCAAGGGGCACACTGAAGGCGACAATCATCAGCGCGTAGAGCCCGGTGGGTATCTTAACGCCTGAGGGGGCCCTCTTCGAGATGACCACGAGGAGAACGAGGCCTATTGCGAACCAGAGGAGCATTCCCGCGAGGTAATATGGGGAGTAGTCCTTCACCTCCGGCCCCTTTGCCCTGGCCCCGATCTCCTCAATTCTCCTTAATCCCGTTTCGGCTATCTCTATCTCTGCCTGAAGGCGCTTTATTCGCCTGTCGATCTCCTCAAGAACCCTTTCCCTCTTCATCCGCTTCCACCAGGAGTTCGGCTATCCTTTCGCTGACCCTTCCGAGTATCGCCTCGCCCTTTTCGGCGCTCGCATTCCTCGGGTCGTCGTTGACCCCGTCCGGGAAGAGTTCGAAGCCGATGTCCCTCCTTATGACCCGGACTTTCCTCGTTCTCCTCTCTCCTCTGGCCTCTTTCATCTTCACGAGTTCTGGCCTTATCGCGAGGATTACCGACGTCTCGTCCTCGCCTGCGTGCCCCTGGCTCGAGCAGACCTCAAGGATTTCCTCCCTGAAGTCGAGCCACCAGTTTATTAGCCATATCTCTACGTCGAACTCCTCCGCAACTTCCTCCGATGCCAGAACCAGCGGGGAGTGGTTTCCGCCGTGTCCGTTGAGTAGAACGAGCCTTCTAAAGCCTTCCCTCGCGAACTCGCGCAGGATTTCGGCCACGTAGGCCTTCAGCGCGTCGGCCGAGATGTTTATCGTCCCCGGATAGACGTTGAGAACGAACGTGTGCCCGTACCACACCGGCGGGGCCACGATGACGTCAACGCCTTTCTCCTTCAGCTTCTCGTCAACGCGATTCGCTATCTCCACCGGCGCGAAGACGTCAGTACCGAGGGGCAGGTGCCTCCCGTGGGCCTCAACGCTTCCGACCGGGATTATAACGGCCTTCACCTTCTTCCTGACCCGCTCAAACTCGGGCCACGTGAGTTCCTCAAGCCTCATACGACCACCGCGGATAATAGGAAGTGGGGCTTAATTAGCTTTAACCTCGCCCGCCACGAGGCGATAAAACGCGACCGCCCCGACGATGGCGTAGGCGTACTGGGTTATGAACTTGTACAGGAACGCCACAACGATTGCAGTTGGACTGTCGCCGATGGCGAGCGTTACTCCAAGCTCGTTCGCCCCAATCCCGCCGGGAGTTCCGAGGACTCCCCCGAGGAAATTCGAGTATATTATCGCCTCAAGGAACTTCAGGTAGCCCGCTCCGACGCCGAAGGTCTTGGCGGTGAGGTAAAGGGTCGTCGCGTTGGCGAGTGTCAGGAGGATTCCAACGGAAACCGCGAGCAGGACGGTTCTTGTGTTTCCCCTCGCCCTGTGCCAGCCGGAGTACATCCGTTCCAGCGTTTCGAGCTTCTTTAGTGCCCTGAAAACTGGGTACAGGGTATAATAGGCAACCCTGTCGAAGACCATCGCCGTGAGGATGGCACCGGCAAGTACAAGCGCCACCACGTTCTTCCCGACCACTGTGATTAGGAGCAGGCCCGCGAGGAATTCCGTCGCTATCGCGAGCAAACCGACGCCCATCGTGTACCAGTAGTCGGTTCCGAGCAGTTTGACCTTCACGAGAACCCCGACTGCGGTGTTAAGGGAGAATCCAAGGTACGTCCCGGTGAGCGTCGCCAGCAGGGTTCTCCTGAACGAAACCCCCGAGGCGTGGTGAACGTAGACGTACCAGAGTGCGGTGTAGAGGAGGTACGCCACGAAACCCGTCAGAATTGCTGTCAGGAAATAGGGGGATAACAGCGAGGAAGCGCTCAGGTTCACCCTTGAAGCTTCGGCGTAGACCTTATGGAGCAGATAGGCGGTTATGGCAACGGTTAGGAGTAGCGTTGCCGGTTTTCTCCAGTTCACACCCTTCACTCCTTCTCAAGGAGTTCCCTGACGTACTTCGGCATCTGGAAGAGCGTCTCGTGCCTCTCGGGGTCGTAGTAGTAGAGCTTCTCCGGGGCCCTGCTCACGTCCACCTTCCTGAAGTCCACGTCGCCCTTAACACCCACGAGGAAGCTCCAGGGTGAGGCGTAGCCTATCACGGGGAAGCTGAAGTAGTAAACCTTATCGAACACCCTCTTCATCGCTTTGTAGGCATCTATGAGCTCGTTGGTGAAGAGGTAGACGCTCCCGGCCTGTGTGATGTAGAGGCCCTTCTCGTTGAGCTTCTCGTAGGCCGTCCTGTAGAACTCCTCCGAGAACAGGAGCTTCGCAGGGCCGACGGGGTCGGTTGAGTCCACGATTATGACGTCGAAGCGCTCCTCCGTGTTCTTCAGGTACTCCACGCCGTCGCCGATTATCAGCTCGGCCCTCGGGTCGTCGAAGGCGCCCCTGTCTATGCCGAGGTAAATCCTCGAGACCTCGACGACCATCTCGTCAATCTCGACCATCGTGGCCTTCTCCACGCTCTCGTGCCTGAGAACTTCCCTCAGCGTTCCTCCGTCACCGCCACCTATTACGAGAACCCTTCTTGGGTTCGGGTGCGCGAGCATGACCGGGTGAACGAGAACCTCGTGGTAGCTCTCCTCGCCTATCTCGACGAGCTGGACCGTCCCGTCGAGGACGAGCAGTTTGCCGAACCCCTCGGTTTCGTAAAGCTCCAGCCGCTGGTATTTCGTCTGCGTCTCGAAGAGCCTCTCCTTAACCTTGAAACCGACGCCGTAGCCCCTCGGATACCACTCGATAAAGGCCCTCTCCTCCTCGCTGTAGCCCATGAACCTCACCTGAGCTTAGCTCACCGTTCGGGTTTTAAACCTATGGGTTTTCACGGGGCAAAGTTATTAAGGCCCTTCCGAGAGTTAGTAGCGATGGCCGAGGCAGAGCTCAGACGGAAACTCGCCCAGGGGATAGCGGATTTATGGGCTGAAATCACGGGAGGAATCGGCGAGGGCATCCCCCATCTCGTGGGGGAGGTTAGTGCGAACCCCGGCCTAACCGTTGAACTCGACGTGGCTTTCTTTGACGATTACCGCCTTGAGCGCTTCCTTGATGATGGGATTCTCTTCTTCGTTTTCCCCGCCGATGAAGGCAGTCCACGGGCCCTCTTCGTGTCCCTCTGGCGCTTTCTCCAGGGTAAAGGTGTTCCGAAGCTTCTGATTCCCGGGGTGAAGCTTGAGGGACCGCTGAGTGAAGCCCTGAGAAAGCTCGGCTTCGAGGTTCTGTGGATGACCGGCGATTCGGTTGTTGAGGTGTGGGCTGTTAAGGGAAGAGCCCGCTACGAGATGGTCTTTCAGAGAACTGGCGACAGGGAGTTCACCCTGGTCGAAAAGAAAAGGGTTCAGTAGGGGAACATCACGACAACCGCTATTGCCGCGGCGGGCTTGTCCTTGACGGTTATCTCGGCGCTCGCAACCTTGAACTCGGCCAGCTCCCAGCCCCTGTTGGCGAAGCCCTCCTCGACCATCTTTTTCACGATTCTCTCGGCCTCTTCCTTCGTGCAGTAACCGGCGTACTCGTAGATTAGGCCACCCTCGTTGTTCTTGCTTATCCCAACTCCCAGCGCCGCGCTGATGGTCATTCCCGGCTCGTCGCTCTCGATGTGCGCGTAGACCGTCGGCAGGAGCATTCCAATCGGAACGTCGTGGACCTTATCCATCCACTCGATGTGCGCGGGAATGACACTGCTGAGCTTGACGAGGTTGACGTTTCCTATGCCAAGCTTGAGGAGTGCGTTATCGAAGGCGTTTAGCTTCGTTCCGCCCTCGGCGGTAGCCGCTCCCATAAAAGCCCTCTTAGGCGTCGTCCAGCTCATTCTCACCACCCTTACAACCCTTCAATCACTCCACCGCTTAACGCCGAGCTTATAAACCTTGCCCAAAAATTTTTAGGCCTTTTGCACGGCCGTTAAAACCCTCCCAATCGTTGCCGAGAGGAATATTCCCGCGACCGAGGTGAACGCGGTTATTGAGTACAGCTCTCCAGTCAGGACGCCGTAGCTGTTACCGAGGTCTGCCACGAGAAGGCCGAGGATTCCGAAGCTCACAAGTCCTGTTGCCTTGGCCAGCGAGCTGAGGGGCTTTCCATCCCATTCAAGGATTACCGTCAGCAGGAAGCGGACAGAGTACACCACGAGGAACCCGTAGAGCACCATGAGGGTTATCTCGGCCCTGAAGTTCATCCCACGCCAGGCGAAGAATATCGGCGCGAAGATTCCGCTCGTCACACCGCTCAATATTGTTTCCAGCCTTTCATACTGCTTCGTGCCGACCAAATCGCTGTGGAGGAGCAGTCCAGCCAGGAAACCGCCTATGGTGAAGTGCATTCCAACTTCCTCGCTTATGAACCCAAGCGTCGCCGCGAAGACCATAAAGAGGCCAAAAACCGCCTCGTCACTCTTAAGTTTCCTGAGCTGGGTTATTAACCAGACCTTGTGCTGGATTCCTATCTTGTAGTTTATGTAGAGCACTCCTCCTATGAACAGGGCCTGCTTGGCTATAGTAGTTATGAGGTTTAAAGTGCTCTCCGCGCCCTTGAAGTTCGCGAGGACGTACACAAGTATGAGTATCGACACCTCGCTTATTATCGCGTAGGAGAGGGCAACGTGGAGGTAGTCGTCGCCAAAGAAGCGTTTCAGCTTGACGACGATTGGGGCACTGGCCACTGCCAGTATCGCCGCGGCGAGGATGTTCCCGGTACCTATCCGGTATCCAGTGAAGGGGAGTGTCACGAGCATCATTACCCCCAGGGTTGCCAGGTACACGGGCAACGCCTTCTTTCCTCCAATGTGGAGCTCCTCCGGCGTTATCTCAAGACCTGCCGAAATCATGAGGAAGAATATCCCGAACTCCGCGAGGAGGTTCATCTCGTCCGCTGGAACCCCGGTCAGGACGTAGCCGAGTATCAAACCGGCTGTTATCTCGCCGACTATCCCGGGGTAGCCGAGCCTCTCGAAGAGCTCCGCGAGGAACCTGCCCAGGGCTATGATGATGAGAACGTAGCCTATAATCTGCATCTCCCCACCCCGCTTTAGAGTCCCCTAAATTCTGCTCCGGCGGAGATATAAGCGTTTCCATTTCGAGAAAGGTTTAAATGCTCAAACCTGTTACCCTGAGCGGTGATGTTCATGATTGAAGTCGGAGACTACAAGGTTAAGGAAGGCCTCTACTACACGAAGGACCACGAGTGGGTTCAGGTCCTCGACGACGGAACCGTTCTCGTTGGCATAAGCGACTACGCCCAGAAGGAGCTGGGCGATTTGGCCTACGTCGAGCTTCCCGAGGTCGGAACCGAGGTCAACAAGGGCGACGTTCTCTGTGAGCTGGAGAGCGTCAAGGCCGTCAGCGAGGTTTACGCCCCGGTCAGCGGTGAAATCGTCGAGGTCAACGAGGAACTTGAAGACAGCCCTGAGGTTCTCAACGAGGACCCCTACGAGCACTGGATTGCCAAGATAAAGCCCAGCAACCTCGACGAGGAGCTCAAGGAGCTCATGGACGCTGAGGCCTACGCGAAGTACCTGGAGAGCCTCTGAGCCTTTGAACGCAACCGTTAAGTATTTTCTTGCTTATTCTTTCCGGTGATTGCCATGAAGGTTCTGAAGGAATGGGACGTTAAGGTGAAGCTTGTCAGGACGAAGAGGGGAGCAATTCTCCACATGATTGAGCTTGAGCCGGGGCACTTCTACCTCGAACAGAACCCACTCAAGGATTCAAAGTACGGCGTCGCCTACAGGAAGATAAAGGAGAACTTCCCCGAGTTCTACATGTTCTGGGAGATTAAGAACAACCGCTACACCGGAAAGCTCTTAGCTGGAGCGTTCCTTGAGAAGAAGGAGATAGACGACTTCATAACGCTCCTCGCCCAAACCGAGGACTTCAAGAAGTTCGAGGAAATCCTCGAGGAAATCGAGGAGATGGAGGAGTGAGCTCGGCCCTTGGCTCTCATCATTTTTGCCGTGTGAAAACACGGACTCAGATACCCTAGAGGTCGTCATCGCTCGGTTTCTTTCAAGAAGGGAAGGATAAAAGCCTAACGGCTCGGTCAGTATACCCCTCATCACGTTTCAGCTACCGTGAGGCTCGTCATCGCCACCAAGACTGGGAACTTTGACTGAAAAACATAGCGCCAACTTCTGGGGCGGAAGTTAACTACTGGGGCAGTAGTTTGGGACTGGAACGTAAAAAGGTGGGGAAGAAAACCCTCACGCGTTTTCGTTTCTCTTCTTCGTGAGGTACTCGTGGATTGCCTTCGCGGCCCTTCTTCCGTCGCCCATCGCGAGGATAACCGTTGCCTCTCCCCTTATCGCGTCTCCGCCAGCGAAGACTCCCGGAATGCTCGTCATGAGGTTCTCGTCAACGACGATTCTTCCGCGCTCGACCTTCAGGCCGGGCGTGTTGATGATGAGCCTGTTGGGGTGCTTTCCGATGGCTATGATTACGGTGTCGGCTTCAATCGTAACGTATTCGCCAGTTCCGACTATCTTCCTCTTGCCCCTGCTGTCGCGCTCCTCGAGCGGTTTCATCTTCTCGAACTTAACAGCTTTGACGTTGCCGTTCTCGTCGCCTATGAACTCGACCGGGTTGATGAAGTACTCGAACTTTATGCCCTCTTCCTTGGCGTGCTCAACCTCTTCCTCCCTGGCGGAAACGTCCTCCTCACCGCGCCTGTACGCGATGATTACCTCGGCACCGAAGCGCCTCGCGCTCCTCGCGGCGTCCATAGCAGTGTTTCCGGCTCCGATGACGATTACCCTCTTCCCGACCTTTACAGGAGTGTCGTACTCGGGGAACAGGTAGGCCTTCATGAGGTTAACGCGCGTGAGGAACTCGTTCGCCGTGTAGATTCCGTTGAGGTTTATGCCGGGAGCGTTGATGAGCCTTGGCGTTCCGGCGCCCGAGCCTATGAAGACGGCGTCGTACTCTTCGAGGAGTTCCTCGATGGTAACGGTCTTTCCAACGATGTGGTCGGTGAGTATCTTAACTCCAAGCTTCCTGAGCTTGTCAATCTCGCTCTTGACGATGCTCTTTGGCAGTCTGAACTCGGGAATGCCGTACATCAGAACTCCTCCGGGCTCGTGAAGGGCCTCGTAGATTGTAACGTCGTAGCCAAGCTTCGCCAGCTCTCCCGCTGCCGTAAGTCCGGCCGGACCGGCCCCTATGATTGCAACCTTCTGGCCCTTCTTCTCTATCTTCGGCACCATCTCGAAGAGGAGCTCCTCGTCTATGCCCTTCTCGCGGGCGTAGTCGGCAACGAAGCGCTCAAGCTTGCCGATGTTGACCTTGTCTCCGACTTTACCCATGACACAGTTCATCTCACACTGGTCCTCCTGCGGGCAGACGCGACCGGTCGTGGCCGGAAGGGAGTTGCAGGCCCAGATGACCTGAAGGGCCTCCTTCACGGCCTTATCCGGGTCGTCGCGGTACTGGACGAGCTTGCCGATGAAGCCCGGAATGTCTATGTGGACGGGACAGCCTTTTATACAGGGCGCGTAGTTGGCTGGACACTGTAAACAGCGCTCGGCTTCCTTAACGGCAAGCTCGAAGGTGTAGCCGAGGTTGACCTCCTTGAAGTCCCTAATCCTCTCCTCCGCCGGCCTCTCCGGCGTCGGAACGCGCTCCTTGATGAGCTTCCTCTTGACGGCCATCACTGCTCACCTCCCTGGACGGCCTGCTCGAAGAGTTTCATGTACTCCTGAAACGCCCTCATCTCCATGTCCGTGTAGTAACCGGTCCTCGCTATGAGGACGTCCCAGTCGACCTGGTAGGCATCAAACTCGGGGCCGTCTATGCAGGCGAACTTGACCTCACCGCCGACTGTAACACGGCAGGCACCGCACATACCGGTTCCGTCTACCATAATCGGGTGCAGGTCGGCCTTCATCGGGATTCCAAACTCCTTGACGACCTCGAAGACGGCCTTCTGGTCGCCGGCCGGGCCGACCATGAAGACGAGGTCGTAGTTCTCCTTCTCAAGCATCTCGCGAACCTTCTCGACGAGCCTCTTGGTGACGTTCTTCATGTTGGTCGGGAAGTCCAGGTTCGGGTCAATGGGAACGGTCTCGAGGACGTGCCTTCCAACGGCCTTCTCAAGCTCGTCTTTGAGAACGACCATTGGCTCAAAGGTTACGTGGAGTGTCGTGACGTCGTTTCCAAGTTCCTGCCAGGCCTTGGCTATCGGATAGACCTCGACTATTCCAGTGTAAGCTCCAATCGCGAGAATCTTACCGAACTTTTCCATCTCGGCCGGGTTTCCGAGGGGGCCGGCTATGTTTAGGATTGAATCACCTGGCTTGAGCTCGTTGGCCATTCTCATGGTCGTCTTTCCGCGGATGAAGGTTATCAGAACAATCCAGCCCTCCTCGCGGTCCCACATCACCGGCGTGAGCGGAATCCTTTCGCCGTTCGGAAAGGCCCTCACGATGACGAACTGGCCGGGCTGAACCTTCTTGGCCACGTGGGGGGCCTCAATCTTATACCAGATGTTCCTCATGGAGAGTTCCTTCTTCTCGAGTATCCGGTACACGATGAACACCTCCGTGCATGAGCCCAAAGATGGACATCTAAAGGTTCAGAACCTTTAGTGTTTATAAAGATGTGCTCAACCTTTGGTTAAGAACTCCGAAGGGATTTCGAGGGAGGACTTTGAAACCTGAAGGAAACGCTTTTTAACCGGGACATCGAGGTGAGAACGGTGCCGAAAATGGAGTGGAAGCGACTGCTGTATCACGTTGCCGTCATCGTGACTGCACTCGGAATGTTCCTGCCCCTATTGTACGGGTACCTCCCCTGGGTTAGAAAGCTCCTTGGAACCCAGCCACTCCTGAGCTCCCTTGCCATAATAGTTATCGGCTGGGTCGTTGCGTACTTCACGTTCGAGGAAGAGAAAAGAGAAGAGCTCACAGCTTCCTGAGGAAGGTTATATAGCCTGTATGGGCCAGCATCGTCGTTTTCGGCCTCATACAGTCCCTCTTTACCTCCTGTTCTCTGACGAGGACCTCGACGACCCTCGGCCTCATGAAGTGCTCCCTGTACTCCTCCAGCGCCCTGAAGAAGCGGTGAACCTGGTTCATACAGGGCGTGTAGGCCACGAAGTAGCCACCGGGCCTTAAAACATCAACCGCGTGCGGGAGGACGTTCTCCGGTTGCGGTAAATCCAGAACGATGTGGTCGGCGGTTTCCTCCTCTATGCCGTCGTAGATGCTCCTGTTCTTCAGAACAACCCTGTCCGAGAAGCCGGCAAGCTCAATGTTCCTCTTCGCTATCTCGTAGAAGTCCTTCCTGACCTCATAACTTATCACTTTTCCCTCCGGCCCTACGGCGTTGGCGAGGAAGATTGTCAAGGCCCCGCTCCCGGCGCCCGCCTCTATGACGGTGTCGCCGGGTGAAATGCCGGCGTAGGCTATTATTATGCCCGCGTCCTTGGGGTGGACTATCTGGGGGCCCCGTTTCATCTTCGCTATTATGTCGTTGATGTCCGGCTTGAGCGCCACGAAGGTTTCACCCTTGTGGCTCTCTATTCTGCTCCCGTAGGGCTTTCCTATGAGCTCGCCAAGTTTGAGGATTCCAAGGTCGGTGTGGAATTCCCGGTCCTCAACCTTCACGAGGTAGCGCTTTCCCCTCTTATCGACGAGAAGAACCCTGCTTCCCTCCTCAATCACCAATCCCACCGTCCTTGTAGACTTTGAACTCCCCTCCCGAGACCTCCACTATCGCCGTGCTGAGTTCCTCAAGTATCGCGAGGTGGGCGCGCTTTATGACGTCGGAGTTCACGAAGTTGATTGTAACGAGGTCCTCCGCTGGAATCGTGCTCACCGCCGTGAGTATCGACTTGATGGCGTTCTCGGGGTTGAAGTGGATGTAGTGGCCGAGTCCAAAGGTCACCATGTACTTCGGCTTCTGGGGAAGCCGTGATATCTTGCTCATGATAGAGTGATAGCTCCTCAGGAACGTGTGCGGGTCGTAGCTCGGCACAACGTCCTCAAGGATTTCGCCGTAGGTTACCGTTCCCGGCCCGACCCTCACGACCCTCAGGTCCTTCAGGAGCTCCAGAACACCGGAGTAATCAACGTCGTTTCTCCTCATGAACTTCCTGAGAAGAATCTCGCCCATTCCAAAGAAGTCAACAACGACTACCCCGCCGGCGTTTATGGCAGGTAACAGCTCTCCCCACGCGAGGCTCTCTATTGGTTCTCGCGACTGATACTCGATTAAAACAACATCTCCGGGAGTCATGAGGCCGAGCACGTCAGTCTCAAGGTTTTTGATGGCCATGACCTTCACCAAAAGGGTTTTTAACGGCCGGTCTTTTAAATCTTGCCGGGTGGGAAGATGAAGTTCGCGGTGTGGCCGAGCGAGCTCGACGCGAGACTCAGCAGGAAGTACGGGAGAACGGTTCCCAAGAACGTCGCGGTTGACGCTCCAAAGCTCTCCGAGATAGAGGACGCCGTTCTAATCCTTGGGATGAAGGTTATTGAGAAAGACCACAGCAAGCTCAATCCCCGTCTCTCGGGCCTCGACGAGGAGCTCAGAACCTACGGTTTTCTAAGGATTGAGAGCCCCTACGGAAAGGGGAAGAGCCTCAAAATGATTGCGGAGAAGATTAGAGAACTCCGTTCGAGGGCAAAGTCCAAGAAGAAGCCCAAGAGGAAGAGAAGGTAATCACTCCTCCTCCATCTCGACGACGATGGCGGTAGTGGTGTCGATAACGCCGTCGATGTTGTGGATGTCGTGGAGGATTCTCCTCGTCAGCTCACCGAGGTCCTTGGCCTCGATGTGGACGATGGCATCGTAGGGACCGGTGACGGCGTCGGCCTTGGTAACGCCCGGTATCTGCTTGAGGGCCTCGATAACGCTCTCAACTTTTCCAATTTCCACAGTCAACAAAACATACGACCTAACCATTGGCATCACCGCCGAAATTTTCTTCGCTCTTTAGTTGGAGCCCCGCTCATTTAAGCTTTTCGTAGCTTGGGCAATCCGCCAGATGCTGGCCTATCGTGTCGTTAGTTCGTCATCGCTATGTCAAAATAATCATCGAAAGATTTATACGTTCCCCTAAAGATATAGTAGTGCTTTAATCCCCAGAGGTGAACATTTATGAGGGGAAAAACTGCAGCAACTCTCTTGATGGTCTTTTTGGTGGCTTTTTCTGTAGTGGCCAGTGGCTGTATCAGCGGTGGTAGCACCGGCCAGACAACTACTATCAGTCCCGCTGGGTCAAGCACCCAGAGCTCCTCAAGCACTTCTTCTACAACGTCCTCAAGCTCAGCCACTACCGTTCAGCCCTCCAAGGCTGTAACGTACATTGAACAGCACCTCTCGAAAGCTACCGTAGTTGAAACGCCCAAGTACGTCGTTGTCGTTGGTCCCGAGGGAAGCGGTGCCAAGGTCTCAAACCTTCCGGACAAGCCTGTTATAGTCGTCTCCTACAAGGTCAACGAGCAGAAGACTCCAAGCATTGAGGAGTTAATGAAGAACCAGCAGGGATTCGGTCAGATAAACCCCGCCTTCCTCCGTGACCCGAACATGGATGCTCTAATTCAGCTCGCGAGGCAGGTTACCGACCTTGAGCTTAGAGAGGCCCTCTACAACGCCCTCTACATCCTCGCCAACAAGGAGGTTCCCGAGATAATCCTTGGTGACACCAAGGCCACCCGTGTCTATTGGAACTGGGTGCACAACTGGTACTACAACCCGGTTCTTGCCCCGCGCTGGGACCTCGTCATGGAGGACAAGAACGCCCCGAGCGTCAGCATAGGAATCGGTGATTACAAGAACGAGCCCGGAACCATTGTCGAAACCACCATCGGATGGCCGAGCTCCTTCGACCCAGCCTTCGACTACGAGACCTTCGGATGGGCCCTCTACCACAACGTCGGTGACACACTCGTTACCTACTGGGAGAACGAGACCAAGAAGGTCTCACCCGACCTCGCGGTTGCCTGGGCCCACAACAAGGACGGAACCGTCTGGTACTTCGTCATCCGCGGTGGAGTAAAGGCCTACGACCCCAAGACCGGCAAGCTCTACCCGATTAATGCCACCGACGTCGAGTTCGAGTTCTGGCGCATCCTCAGGGCCGGCTACTCGGTCAACTGGATGCTGGCAACCTACACCGACCTCAAGAAGAGCTACGCCATGAGCGACCAGGAGTTCGAGAAGGAGCTCCAGAACGGAGGCATCATAGCGGACTTCAACGGCAAGACCAAGGAAGTTAAGAGCCTCGATGAGCTCCTCCAGTTCTTCGGCTACAGCGGGCCAACCGCTGGAGTTTACAAGCTCGTCCTTCCGCACCCATACGGTGGTATACTCAGCGTCCTCGCCGACCCGTACCTCATGGTCATCCCGGCCAAGTACATGCTCGGTGACAAGTACGAGGAGGCAATGAAGGCCGCCAAGTGGGGCAGGGACCCCGAGGCCTGGAACAACTACATCCAGGAGGGTTCAAAGGACCCGATACACATGATGCTCCAGAACAACTACATCGGAGTCTTCACCGGACCGTTCTACATCAAGGACGCCAAGCAGAACAGCTACATAATCCTCGAGAGGAACCCGTACTACTGGAACTCCAGCGTCTGGAGCAAGCTTGAGGAGAAGAACCCGAACTACGTCACCACCAAGCGCGTCATCTACGTCCTCTCTGACGACGCAACGACCAGAATAAGCCTCTTCCAGAAGGGCGTTGCCGACATCGCGGCGGTTCCGGTTGACAGGCTTGACGCCGTCAAGGGACTCAAGCTCGGCAACTTCGAGTCCAAGATTGACTCGTTCGTCACCCCGACCATGGTCTTCATAGTCCTCAATGCCGCCAAGAAGCCCTTCGACAACCAGCTGGTCAGGGAAGCCCTCGCGTGGGCTACCCCGTACGAGCAGATTTACCAGGCGGTTTACAAGGGCTATATGGTGCCCAACTACGGACCGATTCCGATTGGATGGCTTGGCTACACCGAGTGCTGTGTCAACAAGTACAAGTACAACATCGCCAAGGCCCTCCAGCTCATCAGGCAGTCCGGCATTAACCCGAGCGACTACACGATAAGCATCTACTACAACACCGGAAACACCCAGCGTGAGAAGATAGCCACCCTCCTCCAGAACACCTGGGGACAGCTCGGCTTCAAGATTTCGGTAACTCCACTCTCCTGGCCGACCCTCCTCAGCAAGACCTCCAGCGGTGACTTCGACGTCTACATCGTCGGATGGGCGCCGGACTTCCTTGACCCGGACGACTACGTCGGCCCGTTCCTCCAGAGCGCGGTCGTCTTCGACAGCCTCAACTACGAGATTATAAACGGCTGAATGCCCTTTTCTTTTCTTTACGTCCTTTCTAACATTCCAAGGGGGGAAGAAACGTGGCAGGGCTTGGAAAGTTCCTCGTTAGAAGGGCTCTGACATTCATCCCAACGCTTATCGGAGTTACGCTCATCGTTTTTGTTATCGCCTACGTCATCCCGGCCAATCCCGTTCGCGCGTGGGCCGGTGGCGAGAAGGCTTCTCAAGCCGCGATAGAGATGATTAAGAAGGAGTACCACCTTGACCAGCCCTGGTATGACCAGTACATCTTTCTTGTTAAGGGTCTCTTCACGAACTCGCTTCTCGACCCCTTGAATCAGGAGCCGGTTTTTGACAACATAGGTAATCGTTTCATTGTGACGTTCCAACTGGCGTTGTTTGCGTTCTTCTTCGTGGTGTTGATAGGCCTCCCCCTCGGTATAATCTCGGCCCTCAAAAGGAACTCCGCGACCGATATGGTGCTCAGGATACTCGCCCTTGTGTTCATCTCAACGCCAATCTACGTCATAGCCTACCTATTCATATGGCTGTTCTTCATCCACTGGAACATGACGACACTGGCGGGAATTCCACCGGGACCACCCCACACGATAACCCACATCCCGGTCATCGATGACATCCTGACGCTCAACTGGGGCAATTTCGTCCAGCAGGTGAAGCGCTTCTGGTTACCGGGCTTCACCCTCGGAATAGCTGCGGCCGGTGTTCTCATGAGGTTCACGAGGAACTCCTTCCTCGAGGCCTACAGCAGGGACAGCACGCTCTTCCTCAAGGCCAAGGGAGTTCCTAAGAGCAGACTCTACAGGCACGTCCTCAAGAACGCCCTCGTCCCCGTCATAACAATCCTCGCCCTCCAGTTCGGCGGACTGCTCGCCGGAACGCCGATTACCGAGACCGTCTTCAACCTCCCCGGAATCGGTCGCTACGCGCTCCAGGCGATAATGTACCTTGACTTCCCTGCCTTGATAGGCGTGACCTTCCTCTACGCCATAGTCTTCGTCACCGCCAACCTGATTGCAGACATACTCTACGCGATAATCGACCCGAGGGTGAGGTTCTGAGGTGGTAGCAATGGCCGAGAACAGGATTAACGATTACGAGGAGAAAGAAGAGTACGAGATGAGCATCCTCGACAGGCTCAGCGACAAGCTCATCGACGGCTTCGCGTCCTTCATAACGCTCTTCAAGAAGGACTGGAAGAGGCGGAACCAGTCAAGGATTAAGGAATGGAAGCTGATGGCCTATGCCATAAACCGCTCTCCCCCGACGCTCTTGGGGTTGTTCATAGTCATCGTCTACATCTTCATCGGAATCTTCGGTCCTTACTTGGCTCCCTGGCCCTACGACTTCTTCCCGGTCAACTACAACTACTCAACCCAGCTCGCACCGCCAGGCTCGACCTACTTCCTCAACGTCACTGAACTCCAGAACGGCTACATAATCCATTACACGACCTACATCCACTATCCGCTCGGTTCGGACACCTACGGTAGGGACATCCTCAGCATACTCCTCGCGGGAGCGAGGACGGCGCTCGTGCTGGACATCTTCATCATCCTCATAGGTCCAACGATAGGAATAATCCTCGGCCTGATTTCGGGCTACTACGGCGGAAAGGTCGACGAGGTAATAATGCGTGTGACCGACATGTTCCTCGCCTTCCCCGGTCTAATCCTCGCGATAGCGCTCTCCGCCGTCCTGCCGGGCAGGATTCAGAGTTTCCTCAACACGCACGCGTGGGCTCAAACCTTCGTGCTCAAGCTGTTCGCGTTGCATCCAAGGGACGTCAACAACCTTGGAAAGCTCCTCGCGGTCTTCGTTGCCCTCGTCATCGTCTGGTGGCCGGGCTACGCGAGGGTGACGCGCGGTTCAACGCTCACCGAGAAGGAGAACCTCTACGTCGAGGCCGCGAGGGCGATAGGCCTGCCGACGAGGACGATACTCTTCAGGCACATACTCCCCAACATCATCGGTCCACTGCTCGTCATGATTACGATGGACTTCGGTGGAATCATCCTCACCGAGGCCGGCCTGAGCTTCCTTGGACTTGGAGCGGTTCCGCCGATACCGGACTGGGGTAACCTCATCAACCAGGGCTCGCAACAGTTCCCGCAGGCCTGGTGGCTGGTCGCCTTTCCGGGAATAGTGATAGTCACCGTCGTCCTCGGCTGGAACCTGCTTGGCGATGGTCTGAGGGACGTCCTTGACCCGAGGACGAGGAGGAGCCTTGAGTTCAAGCTCAAGAAGAAGTCCAAGGGAGGTGAGGCCAGTGCCTGAGCCGATAATTGAAATCAGGAACCTCAGCGTCCACTTTTACACCTACGCCGGAGTGGTCAAGGCCATCGAGGACGTGTCCTTTGATATCTACCGCGGTGAAACCCTGGCACTGGTCGGCGAGACCGGCTGTGGAAAGAGCGTCACCTCAAGGGCAATAACCAAGCTCATCGAGAGCCCGGGTAAGATAGTGAACGGGGAGATAATCTACCACCGCGACGACGGCTCGACCGTTGATTTGCTCAAGCTGAGTGACGAGGAAATCAGGGAAATCCGCGGTAACGAGATAGCCTACATCTTTCAGGACCCGCATTCATCGCTCGACCCGCTCTACACCGTCGGCTACCAGATTGGAGAGGCGATGGAGGTTCACGGGAAGGTCAAGAACATCAAGGAGGGCATAGCGAAGGCCGTCAACATACTCCGCGAGGTCCTCATTCCGGATCCCGAGAACAGGGTGAAGAACTACCCGCACGAGCTCAGCGGTGGTATGAAGCAGAGGGTCGTCATAGGAATTGGAATCGCCAACAACCCGCGCCTCCTCATAGCGGACGAGCCCACAACGG
This sequence comes from Thermococcus sp. 21S9, assembly GCF_012027635.1. Classification (NCBI taxonomy): domain Archaea; kingdom Methanobacteriati; phylum Methanobacteriota; class Thermococci; order Thermococcales; family Thermococcaceae; genus Thermococcus; species Thermococcus sp. 21S9. Next base: position 370,105 of record NZ_SNUS01000001.1, on the reverse strand, counting down.
CTCTGGACGTCACGGTTCAGGCCCAGATACTCGAGCTACTCAACGAACTGAAGAGGAAGTACAATGCCACAGTCCTTCTCATAACCCACAACCTCGGTGTCGTCGCGGAAACCGCCCAGCGCGTTGTCGTCATGTACGCCGGAAAGGTCGTTGAGATAGGAACCGTTGACCAGATATTCCACAACCCGCTTCACCCCTACACCGCGGCGCTCCTCAGGGCCGTCCCGAACCCGCTCGGAAAGATAGAGAGGCTGGAGAGCATTCCAGGAACTGTGCCGAACCTCATAACGCCACCGAAGGGCTGTCGCTTTCACCCGAGGTGCCCGCTGGCAGAGGAGAGGTGCAGGAGAGAGGTTCCAGAGCTCAAGGAGATAGAGCCGGGCCACTTCGTGGCCTGCCACAGGTACTGAGGTGATGATGATGGAGCCAGTGCTCAAGGTTGAAAACCTCAAGAAGCACTTCCCGGTTAGGAGCCTCCTGAGAACGGTGGCGTGGGTCAAGGCCGTTGACGGCGTCAGCTTCGAGATTCAGCCCGGAGAAACGTTCGGACTCGTCGGCGAGAGCGGTTGTGGAAAGACCACCACGGGGAGGACAATCCTCAGGCTAATCGAGCCGACCGACGGAAAGATAACCTTCAAGGGCAAGGACGTGACCAAGCTCAAGGGCAAGGAGCTCCTCTGGTTCAGGAGGCACGCCCAGATAATGTTCCAGGACCCATACTCGTCGCTCGACCCGAGGCAGACGGTCTTCAACATCATAATGGAGCCGGTCAAGTTCCACGGCATCGAGGTTGACGACCCGGAGGAGTTCGTGATAAGGTTACTCGAGAGCGTCGGCCTCAACGAGATGCACCTCTACCGCTACCCCCACGAGTTTTCCGGAGGACAGAGGCAGAGGATAGCGCTGGCGAAGATACTCGCCCTCCAGCCGGATTTCGTCGTCCTCGACGAGCCGACATCAGCCCTGGACGTTTCGGTGCAGGCGAACATACTCAACACCCTCAAGGACCTCCAGAAGAAGCATGGCTTCTCCTACCTCTTCATAAGCCACGACCTCGGTGTCGTCAAGTACATGAGCCACAGAATGGGTGTCATGTACCTCGGGAAGCTCGTCGAGGTCGGCCCGGCCGAGAGAATCTTCGAGAACCCGCTCCACCCGTACACGCAGATGCTCCTCTCGGCCATACCGATTCCCGACCCGGAGCTGGCGAGAAAGAAGAAGAAAATGGAAATCAAGGGCGAACCGCCAAGTCCGATTAACCCGCCGAAGGGCTGTCGCTTCCACCCGAGGTGCCCGCTCGCCAAAGCTGGCCTCTGCGACAAGCAGGAGCCACCGCTTGTTGAGGTCGAGAAGGACCACTACGTCGCCTGCTGGCTCTACGAGAAGGCCTGAGCCTTCTTCCTTATTTCTTCCGTCAGCGCTGTTTCTCTGAGCAGGGCGGAGTAAAAGGCCGTTCTGAAAACAGGGTCGATTTTGAGGAGGTTCGTGTAGACCTTGTCGGTTCCCTTCTCATCTCTGACCTCTCCGTTTTCAAGCCACAGCCTCCGGTAGAGGAGCTTAACCTCGCGGATTTCCACCGATTCAACGTCGTCCTTAACTCCGAGAACCTTCTTGAGGAGCGCCAGTCCGAGGGCGTTCTCGCGCTCGACCTTGGCGAGTTGCTCGTCAACCGCTATGTGCCTGCTGTGACCCGTTGGTATTCCCAGGATTCTCCAGACGTTCCAGCGCCTCATGTGGCTGACCCTCTTCTCCCTGGTCTCCTGGGACGCGCTGAGGAGCTCACGGTAGAGGTCCTTCAGAAAACGCTCCAGATTTGCCCCGAGAAGCCTTGGCAACGGCTTTTCGGCGTTCTCCGAGAGGCTTATTGAGCCGGGTCCCTTTATCAGAACGGCCTTTCTCGGCTCAAGCGCCAGGAACTCAACGAAGTAAGCGTCAATCGCGTAGGTTCCAATTGTCTTGCCTTTCCTGTGAACCTCGAAGAGAACGTAGGGAACTTCCATGGCCATCCCAAACCTATTTAACCGCTCCCTCAATAAGGATTGCGGTCGAAATGAAGGTTGACGAACTTCCCGTTGACGAGAGGCTCAAGGCCGTCATCAAGGAGAGGGGAATAGAGGAGCTCTACCCACCGCAGGCGGAAGCTTTGAAAAGCGGTGTATTAGAAGGTAAAAACCTCGTTCTGGCAATCCCAACGGCGAGCGGAAAAACCCTTGTTAGTGAGATAGTTATGGTGAACAAGCTCCTCCGCGAGGGAGGCAAGGCAGTCTACCTCGTCCCCCTCAAGGCCCTCGCCGAGGAGAAGTACCGCGAGTTCAAGGAGTGGGAGAAGCTGGGCCTGAAGGTTGCCGCTACAACCGGCGACTACGACTCAACCGACGACTGGCTCGGGAGGTACGACATAATAGTCGCCACAGCGGAGAAGTTCGACTCGCTATTGAGGCACGGCACGAGGTGGATTGACGACGTTAAGCTCGTGGTTGCCGACGAGGTTCACCTAATCGGCTCGTACGACAGGGGAGCGACGCTCGAGATGATTCTAACCCACATGCTCGACAGGGCGCAGATTTTAGCTTTGAGCGCGACCGTCGGCAACGCGGAGGAGCTGGCTGAATGGCTCGACGCATCGCTCGTCGTCAGCGACTGGAGGCCAGTTCAGCTAAGAAAAGGGGTTTTCCACCTCGGGACGCTCATATGGGAGGACGGGAAGGTTCAGAGCTACCCCGAGAACTGGTACTCCCTCGTTACCGATGCCGTGAAGAGGGGCAAGGGCGCGCTCGTCTTCGTTAACACGAGGCGCTCGGCCGAGAAGGAAGCCCTAGCCCTCTCGAAGCTCGTATCGTCTCACCTGACCAAGCCCGAGAAGCGGGCGTTGGAAAGCCTCGCCAGCCAGCTCGAGGACAATCCCACGAGCGAGAAGTTAAAGAGGGCCATCAAAGGTGGAGTCGCCTTCCACCACGCCGGGCTGAGCAGGGTTGAGAGAACCCTCATCGAGGACGCCTTCCGGGAGGGTTTAATCAAGGTAATCACCGCGACGCCGACCCTCTCGGCGGGTGTCAATCTCCCCTCATTCAGAGTAATAATTCGCGATACCAAGCGCTACGCCGGTTTCGGCTGGACCGACATTCCCGTTTTGGAAATCCAGCAGATGATGGGGCGCGCTGGAAGGCCGAGGTACGACAAGTACGGCGAGGCGATAATAGTTGCCAGAACCGACGAGCCGGGCAAGCTGATGGAGCGCTACATTCGGGGAAAACCGGAGAAGCTCTTCTCGATGCTCGCCAACGAGCAGGCCTTCAGGAGTCAGGTTTTGGCCTTAATCACCAACTTCGGAATCAAAAGCTTCCCCGAGCTCGTCCGCTTCCTTGAGAGGACCTTCTACGCCCACCAGAGGAAGGATTTGAGCTCGCTCGAGTATAAAGCCAAAGACGTGGTCTACTTCCTCATAGAGAACGAGTTCATTGACCTTGACCTCGATGATAGCTTCATGCCGTTGCCCTTCGGCAAGAGAACGTCTCAGCTCTACATAGACCCGCTCACGGCCAAGAAGTTCAAGGACGCCTTTCCGGCAATCGAGCGGAATCCGAACCCCTTCGGAATCTTCCAGCTCATAGCCTCAACGCCGGACATGGCGACTTTAACAGCGAGGAGGCGCGAGATGGAGGACTATCTCGATTTAGCTTACGAGCTCGAGGACAAGCTCTACGCGAGCATACCCTACTACGAGGACTCGCGCTTCCAGGGCTTCCTCGGGCAGGTGAAGACGGCAAAGGTTCTCCTCGACTGGATTAACGAGGTTCCTGAGGCGAGGATTTACGAGACCTATCTAATAGACCCCGGCGACCTCTACAGGCTCCTTGAGCTTGCCGACTGGCTCATGTATTCCCTCATCGAGCTCTACAAGCTCTTCGAGCCGAAGGAGGAAATCCTTAACTACCTCCGCGACCTGCACCTTCGCCTGAGACACGGCGTTAGGGAGGAGCTCCTCGAACTCGTCAGGTTGCCAAACATTGGAAGGAAGAGGGCGAGAGCTCTCTACAACGCCGGTTTTACGAGCGTTGAGGCGATAGCGAACGCAAAACCCGCTGAACTCCTCGAAGTCGAGGGGATAGGTGCCAAAATCCTCGACGGAATCTACCGCTACCTCGGAATCGAGAAGAGAGTGACCGAAGAAAAGCCGAAGAGAAAGGGAACGCTGGAGGACTTCCTCAGATAGCCTCCCCTTCTCCCCTTCCGCTTCCACTCCAGAGGACGAAAACGTTTCTGCCCGGATTCAGACCGCTCTCATGGGCCCTCTGGTAAAGCTTTCCGCCCGTCCTCTGGCCGAGGAAGTAGGCCAGGACGAAGACGAGTATCAGGGGTGCCCCTTCAAGGTTCCAGCTGAGGCCTGCTAAATAGCGCATCAGCACGACCAGCGGGACAGGAAGGTGAACCGCCAGGGCCCACTCGAGCTTGTCCCCGGTTCTCTTGGCGTGGGCTCTCCAGAAGCCGAACGGTATGTTTACAAGGAACGTTACTATGAGGCCGATGATGAACCAGCTCACGTTCATCTTTCTCACCATAACGGTTTTCAGGTTGAACCTTAAAAAGTTTTGCGACCCTAACAAAACTCAACCTTTTTAAATCCCCTCCGAGCTACTCGGGGTGGGCTCAATGATAGTAATAGTCACTGGAATGCCCGGTTCAGGTAAGAGCAAAATCGTCAAGGCCTTCGAGAAGAGGGGATTTCCAAGCGTTTCTCTCGGCGACATCGTCCGCGAGGAGACGGTAAAGCGGGGCCTCGAGCTCACGAAGGAAAACGTCGCCAAGGTGAGTATACGGCTGAGGCAGGAACTCGGTCAGAACGCCGTTGCCAAGCTTGCGGTCGAGAAGGTGAGGACCCTTCTGGAGAAGAGCCCGCTCGTGGTCATAGACGGCGTTCGCTCTCTTGACGAGGTGGGAACCTTCAGGGGAGCCTTTCCGGAGGAGAAAATCGTTATCGTCGCGGTCCACACACCGCCGAAGCTCCGCTTCGAGAGGCTCAAGGCCAGGGGAAGGCACGACGACCCCCAGAGCTGGGAGGACTTCGAAGAGAGAGACTGGAAGGAGCTCCGCTTTGGAATCGGTGGCGTTATAGCGATGGCAGACTACATGCTGATAAACGATGGGAGCAAGGAGGAATACGAGGAGAATGTAGAGGCCCTCGTCGAGGAAATCATCCGAGGGCTGAATCGAGGAGGAGCATGACGTAGAAGCCCGCGAAGAAGCCCAGCGTGACGAGGGTCTCGCTCTTCTCTCCCCTGTATATTTCTGGAATCATCTCCTTCACTGTGACGTAGAGCATTGCCCCTCCGGCGAGGCCGAGGCCATACGGTAGCGTCCAGGCGAAGGAAGTGAAGAAGACCGCGCCGAGGATTACCATGACCATCTCGGCCAAACCGCTCAACACTCCAATTAGAACCGGGCCGAGGCTCTTCTTCTGTATGACCGCGAGCGGGAGCGAGACGACGGTTCCCTCGGGGAAGTCCTGAATGCCTATCGCTATGGCCGTGATGAGGCCGACCTCGAGGTTGTAGACGAGGGACGTTCCAACCGCCAGCCCCTCGGGCAGGTTGTGGATTATGAGCGCGAAAACGAGGAGCCAGACCTTTCTGAGGCGTTCCTTCATCCCCTTCGGTCCCTCGTAGCCCTTAACGAGGTGCTCGTGGGGCAGAAGCCTGTCAACGGCGTAAATCAGCAGGACGCCGAGGGCTATTCCAAGGGCCACGGGCGGAAACCCGGCGCTCTCTATTCCAGGCAGGATGAGCGAGGTGAACGAGGCGACAATCATAACCCCTGCCGCGAAGCTGAGCGAGAAGTCAACGCCACCCTCGGGAATCCGTTTGGCGAAGATGGCCACCATGGCTCCGAGCGACGTCATGAGCGCGACGAAAAGGCCGGCGTAGAAGGACACCCAGATTAGGCTTCCCCCGCTGAGTTCGAGGAGGTACCTCGCGAGCCCCTCGATGAAACCTTCTAACATATTTAGGTCACCCTAATTATCTGGGCGGTTGGGTTTATAAGCCTTCTTTCGACCTTAGCCCGGTGAGAGCATGGAGGAGCTGTTTGAGGAAGTCGAGCTCGAGGCGTACGTTTACCCGACCGAGGACCTCGAGAAGGTAAAGAGGTCGATGCTGAACCTCGTGCCGGATTTGGAGTTCGAGGTCTTTGACCGGGGCGATTACGTAATCCTCACCGGGAAGACGAGGAGCAGGAAAGCTCTTAGCAGGCTCTACGAGCTGTTCCGCGGGCAGGCGATACTCGACACCGCGCGCTCTTTCCTCGAGGAGGGCTACTTCGGCGAGGAGATAATCGTCAAGGTGAACAAGCAGGCCGCTTACGCGGGAGTGGTGAACTTCAACGAGGAGAGCCCGCTCGGCCCCATAACGATAATAATCCGCACGAAGAACCCTCGGAAGCTCATGAAGTGGCTCGCCCCGAGGACAAAGGACGGCGTGCCGATTGAGTGACACCTCGACGAGTGCTGTTCTCCATAATTTTTCGGCTCGCTTTGACCTTCCTTTGGGGGATGCCCTTACAGGTCCGCCCCGGAAATCGATTTTTGTGGTTATGTAGACGTAACTTATTGGAATGATTTTGTTGGTCTATGTAACGAGATATTTTCAGACAGTCTTAATGATGCATTCTCGCGCCTAAACGACCGTAAAACCTGTTTAAATCGAATTGTTTTTGAGAGAAACGCAGGATAGCCGTTAGACGACCCAACAGAGGCCAGTGACACCACAGGAAATCGTGGCAAGTTCTCTACCTGACTGTGGGAAGCGTTCATCAAGTTGCTCGCGCTCGTGGGAGTGCCCATCGAGCGGTTCGGATAAACCACAAAAGGTCCGGGTTAAAGCCCGATTTCCAGAAAGGCTTAAATATTGGGAGGTTATTCCTCCTTTGTTGGGTGAAAGAGCGGGTTTTGCGCCCTGTTGCAATAAGACTCGAAGAGAATTGAAAGTCTTTGGCCTCCACAAAGACCAGCTTAATGAAATCGCGTTGCAATAAGACTCGAAGAGAATTGAAAGATGCTTTCACGACTTCTCTAATACGCTTGACAGAATATCGTTGCAATAAGACTCGAAGAGAATTGAAAGGCATAAACCACCAAAGAAGCGAGGAAAGAGGCCCCAGTTGCAATAAGACTCGAAGAGAATTGAAAGGGGCGAGGAAAAAGCCCCAGTGGAGCCACTTCCGAACGTTGCAATAAGACTCGAAGAGAATTGAAAGGCATTAGGAGGCCAATAATAGCCACCCAGTCCCCAGGTTGCAATAAGACTCGAAGAGAATTGAAAGACCTTAAGAAGTATTTTGAGGAGGAGAATCAGGTTCGTTGCAATAAGACTCGAAGAGAATTGAAAGTGAACGCCTTTTCAGCCCACCAATCATAAGAGTTGTCGTTGCAATAAGACTCGAAGAGAATTGAAAGAGATAAATCTCCTTCCCCATCGTTAAACCCTCCTCCAGTTGCAATAAGACTCGAAGAGAATTGAAAGAATCCCGGCTTTAAGGACGGTGTTAACGCTGTCGAACGTTGCAATAAGACTCGAAGAGAATTGAAAGGGCGTTCATGGAAGTCTTAAAAGCCCTGGTAGAGTTGTTGCAATAAGACTCGAAGAGAATTGAAAGGGTCCTCCGCTGAGGCTCCAGAAATCAGGGCGAACCCGTTGCAATAAGACTCGAAGAGAATTGAAAGATGAGCAGGCCAACCTCACCCACGCCCCAGGCCGAAGTTGCAATAAGACTCGAAGAGAATTGAAAGTTATCGTCTATTACTCCTATTCTGTCAGCATTTGCCCCAGTTGCAATAAGACTCGAAGAGAATTGAAAGTTCGGCTGCCTTCCGCAAAATTTCACCTAGGCCCATGCGTTGCAATAAGACTCGAAGAGAATTGAAAGGAGTTTGTTTGCCCACCGACGACTACATGATTATTCAAAGTTGCAATAAGACTCGAAGAGAATTGAAAGAGCAATCTGAAGAGCAATGCGCTCAAACGGAATAACCGTTGCAATAAGACTCGAAGAGAATTGAAAGTTAATTCGGCCCTGGAGAGAACCCTCCAGAGCTCCGTGTTGCAATAAGACTCGAAGAGAATTGAAAGTCTAACTATAAAAGTAGAAGAAACAAGGTGAGCCTCGTTGCAATAAGACTCGAAGAGAATTGAAAGGTTATGAAGCACAAAGTAAAGACCCACCAGGAAGGCGGTTGCAATAAGACTCGAAGAGAATTGAAAGGAGGTCTTTTCGCTATCGCGGAGGCGTCAGCTCTTGGAGTTGCAATAAGACTCGAAGAGAATTGAAACTACTTCCTCGCAAGGCAGTCTTCCTTCGTGAGAACCTGTTGCAATAAGACTCAAAGAGAATTAGAAAAGAAAACCCCCGCTCACTCTCTCCCCTTCCGTCTCCCCCATCCGAGCCTTGCGGTCAGGATTTTCTCGCTGGCGAAGACCCTCGCTGTTACGTAGAGCGTTGCACCGGCGACGATGGCGAGGTAAGCTATGCTCGCGCCGAGGGCCGTGTAGTCCTTCGCTATCACGTAGCGGTAGTCCACGACAGGGTGAGTGAAGGGGCTGGCGAGGAGCAGGTACTTCCAGAGAGCCGGGAGCTGGCTGATGTCAACGAACATCAGGACGAACGACGGGAAGGCGAGGGGCAGTATGACCGAGCTGACCACCGTGTTGGCGCTCTGAACGTCCTCGGCGAAAACCGCGAGGAGCATCGCAAGGCTCAGCGAAAAGGCTATCGTCAGGAAGACGACGATGCCGAAGAGTGCCATGCCTGTTGGTGTTATCGAGAGGCCGAGTTCACTCAGCGAAACGCCCGTCTGGGTTCCGAAACCCGCCATGTACTGCTTGAGGCCAATCATATAAGCTAATGCCGCTATGACGCCCATAACTGCCGTTCCAGTTATCTTCGATGCCACAATCGTCGTCCTTCTCACAGGGAGCGTCAGGAGCGTCTCGAGGGTTTTGTTCTCCTTTTCGCTCGCCACAGCCCCCGCCGACATCTGGGACGTTATCATGACCATTAGAAAGACTATGAGGGGCAGTCCGTAGGATTGGGAAGCCAGGACCTGCGAGACAACCGTTGGGGGAACGTCAACGATTCTGCCGAGCAGGTACGACTTGCTCTCCGCCCTTATCGGATGCAGAACCGCGTCCGGGTTCTTCGCGCCGAGTTCCTGAACCTTGAGCTTCGCTATCTCCTCCGAGAGAACGTTTATCACGGCGTTAATCCTGCCCTCGCTCACGCTCTCCCTCATTCCCGAGCCAATCTCCTTGAAGACCCCGTATATCTGGACCGTCGCCACTTCATCGGACTCAATGCTCTCGCTGAAGTTATGAGGAATCACGACCAGAACGTTTTGGTTCTCCTGGAGTGCCTTTCTCAGGGCGTCGTCAACCGAACCGGCGCTTATGACGGTTACAGTGACGTTTGGAGTAACGTTTAGGGCCTTTATTAGCAACTCGCCGTACTTTCCATCGTCGAAGTTGACTATCGCCACGTGCGTCGTCTTTGTTGCGCTTTCAAAACCGAACTGCATCATCTTTCCAAGGGCGGGGTAGACGATAAGGGGTACGATTATGAGGCCGAAAATCAGCTTTCTGTCCCGCATCAGGTTCTTTATCTCCTTCTTGGCCATGACAATGAAATCGCTCATGAGCCCTCACCCCCGACCGGCTCCGGAATGCTCACGCCGATGGCCCTCATGAAGACCTCCTCAAGGTTCTCGGCTTTGTATTTCTCTTTCAGCTCCTCCGGCGTACCAATCTCGACGATTCTTCCGCCGGCAATCATGGCAACGCGGTCGCAGAGGAACTCGACTTCGAGCATGTTGTGGCTCGAAATAAGGAACGTCGTTCCTTCACTCCTCGCGAAGCGCCTTATTGTCTTCCTAATCTCGTAGGCGTTCACTATGTCGAGCCCGCTCGCCGGCTCGTCGAGGATGGCCAGCTTTGGCCTTACCATGAGGGCCCTCGCTATCAACAGCTTGCGCGTCATTCCCTTGGAGTAAGTTGAAACCTTGTCGTCGAGCCTCTCCTCGAGGCCGGAGAGCTCAACACCCAGCGTAAGCATCTCCCGGGCTTTCCGCTCGTCTTTGGCGTAAAGCCTTGCCATGAACTCCAGGTACTCCCTCCCGGTGAGGTTCTTGTACGCTCCGGCCTCCTCCGGCAGGTAGCTGATTAGTGCCCTGACCCTGTCGGCTTCCTTGACGACGTCATAGCCCGCTATTTTCGCCGTTCCTCCCGTTGGCTTCAGGAGCGTTGCGAGGATTTTGAGGGTCGTGCTCTTTCCCGCTCCGTTCGGCCCGATGAGGCCGAATATCTCGCCCTCCCGGATGGAGAAGCTTACACCCTTCAGGGCCTTGACCTTTCCGTAATCCTTCTCAAGGTTCTCAACATCAACGAGCATTTTAATCACCCTCGTAGATGAAGATGTCCTCGATTTTAACGCCGAAGAACCGCGCTATTTTGAAGGCCAGCCTTAGAGAGGGGTCGTATCTCCCCTTCTCAATCGCTATAATCGTCTGCCTCGTAACGCCCAAGGCCTTTGCGAGCTCCTCCTGGGTTAATCCCATCGCCTCCCTCAGCTCGCGCAGGCGGTTCTTCATCTTAAAGCCTCCTCGCGTAGTAAGCCTTGAATGCCCAGTTCCCGAGCAATATCGTGGCGAATATCATGGTCGCGAGGTTGATGCAGGTCTGGCTTTTCATCACGAGCCACGCGTAGTAGAGCGCTATAACATCCACAAGAAAAACCAGCTCCAAGGTTCTCACTGCTGAGAGCTTGGCTATCTCCTTCGCTCTCTCGTCCGGAGGGATGCCGATGTCCTTAAGCATCGTTCTCGTCATGAAGTAGCCCATCAGCATACCGCCGATAATTCCGATTATGGCCACGACAGTGAGCTCGTTCACTCACATCACCCGCGAGTAGTAGTGCCTGAGCGCTAGGTGTAACAGGGAGATTCCAGCCAGAACTGCGCTTAGACTTTCGAAGGCTCCCTTTATTTCGGGGTTTGAAGTGCCCTGGGACAGGATTAGTACTGAGACTCCGAGTGCTATCACCGTGACTTGGAGGGTCCTGCGGGATGCGACCTCGTTTATCCTGATAGTTCTCTCGTCCTGAAGAATGACTCCACGTTCTCTGAGCCAGGAGGAGTACCAGTTGGCAAAGATTAGTGCGAATGCAAAAATTACAAGGCCAATTTCGCTCCTTCCGGAGTGTGTGGAGTAGAATATACCCATTCCAGTCAGGACTCCCACGATGAGAACTGGAACGTTGCGAAGTTCTCCCATGTTGTCCACCATGTAAAGTTTCCTTTACGTAAAGCTTCCTTTACATCCTTATAAGACTTTTCCCTCAAAGCTTTTAAAGGTGGAGTGAAAACTCCCTTCCGCGCGGGGGTAGCCGAGCCTGGCCAAAGGCGCGGGATTTAGGGTCCCGTCCCGCAGGGGTTCCCGGGTTCAAATCCCGGCCCCCGCACCAGAAACTTTTGCCAAGCAAAAGTTTCATCAAAGTTTGTGATTCCCTTTTGAGGAACAGTTTTTAAGTGGATTTCTTTTTGAGTTGCTCTTTTTGGAGAGTGAATTCATTTAAAAGCACCTTTTAAAGGGGTTTAAGCCTTTTTGCGCTCCTTTGGAGCGCGGTTTTAGTAGAACCAGCGTGAAGGGGGTGTATTTTGAAAAATTCAACCTTTAAGAGCCGGTTTAGAGTTTAAAATCCCTTGATGAAGAGGCATTAAATAGGAATCACAAGCTTTTGGTGAAGCTTTTTCCAAAAGCTTCAGCGCTGGCGGAAGGTTAAGTGCATTTTTTAAAATGCAAGTTTTAGGGGGGTTTCTACTAGATTTGTTCCATCTTTGAGTGTTTCACTTGGAGAAAGGCGCCCGAAGGGCGCCGATATGAAGTTGAAACAATCTCTCGAGGAGTTTTGTTGTAGTGTTAAACCCCTGATGGTTGCTCTTTTGTTAGTGCACGACTGTTTTTTGCCCTTTGGGGAGAAAGGGCGCTCTTTTCGCCAGCCTTTCTTAACGGCTGTGGGCAAAGTTTCATCAAAGTTGGCATGCCTTTTGAATAGTTTGTTCTTAGGGGGTTTACTTCCAAACCTGCCAGTTTTGAATGTGTTTTCCTCCTGTTAGCGCCCGAAGGGCGCTGGTTTGTAGTGAAGCACGCTCAAATTACCAAAAGTTGCCCGTCAACCTTCCTTAAAGACTGAAAGAACGCTTCTCAGTCCCCAATGAGCCTCGCGTGCTCCTGCTTTATGCATCGGTGGGCGACGGCGATAAGGCCCGCTTCCCTTGCTCTTCTGAAGGCTTCTCTGTCGTAGGTTCCGAACTGGAACCAGACAACCTTTGCGCCCTTCTTTATCGCCTGCTCGACGTAGTCCCTTGCAAACTCCGGGCGAACGAAGAGGTCAACTATCTCAACCTCGTCGGGAATGTCGAGGACGCTTGGGTAGCACTTCCGCCCGAGAACCTCTGAGTAGCGGGGATTGACCGGATAGACCTCGTACCCCTTCTCGAGGAGGTAGCGCATGACCTCGTTTGAATCCCTTTCTGGCTTCGGGGAGGCTCCAACGAGGGCTATCTTCCGGTATTTCGTCAGAATCTCCCTCACGTCATCGTCGGTCAGCCTGTCAACGGGCATTATCCTAACCATCGTATCACCACCATAGGTTTGGGAAGGGGTTTAAAGCCCTAACGAGAACCCACCACGATGGCCATGCTCTACGAGGAAACGCTTTACTCCAAGTGGATAATAGCTCTCCTCGTTCCACCGCTGGTAGCTATGAGCATTGGCCTTTACATGAGCCTCTCAACGGGTCAGGCGGTAACGGTTATGGTCGTCGCGATGGGCGTTACCGTTGCCGTCGTCCTTGAATCCATGGCGATTAGAATACGAGTTTACGAGGATAGGATTCTTATAACCGGCTATATGGGTTTCATGATTCGGAAGGGGGTTAAGCTCGACGAAATCGAGTGGTTCGCGGTCAGGGAAGGCTGGACGAGCTGTCCGGCGAAGATTCACTTCACCCTGCCTGCGAGGGCCTGCGTCTACCTCAAGAGGCGGAAGGGCTGGGACGTCTCGTTCTCGACCAACCGCCCGGAGGAAATCACCGAGGTTCTCCGCTCGCTGGGGGTTCAACGAGGAGCTTAGTCCCATCAACCCCCACGACCCTCACTTTCTCGCCCCTCCTCGCCGTCCCGTGAAGGCATTTCGCGCGCCAGAGCTCACCGTCGAGCTTCACGAGGCCCTCGGGCGAGAGGTCCTCAACGACTACGGCAGTTCTGCCGACGAGCGATTCTGGCCCCGTCTGGGGCCGTTTTTCGAGTCCTCCACCGAGCACGTACGGAGCTATCAGAACGTCCTTGACGAGGAGGATTCCCAGAATCAGCCCCGTGACGAGGGCCGGCACCTCTATTCCAAGGGCTGGAAGAACGGCGAGCAGAACTATGGCAACGATTATCTCGTCCGCCATCAGCGCGATGAATTTAAGGATTCTTCCAATCACTCCCTTCCCTCCAGCCATCTCCATCCCTCGTTGACTTCAATTATCCCCCACCAGCGCTTCAGTTTCCGTCTCGCCGGTCTGTAGTCCGGATAAAATCTCTCCACGAACCTCCAGAAAGCTTTGGAGTGGTCGAGGTAGCGCAGGTGGGCGAGCTCGTGGATTACGACGTATTCAATCAGCCTCTCGGGTAAAGCCACGAGGCGGAGGTTGAAGCTCAGGTTTCCCCTGTTCGAACAGCTCGCCCACTTCGTTTTCTGATTCCTGATGTAGATTTTGCCGGGGGAAACTCCCATGAGGACGGAGTAGAGGGCGACGAGCGCCGTTATCCTGTCCCGCAGTAGTGCCTTCAGGACCTTCCGCGCCCGCTCGCGCTCGACAGGGAGGATTAGCCTATCGTCCCTGCGCTCAACTCCCCGAACGTTCCCCAGCTCGAGCCGGTAGAACTCGCCGAAGAACGGGAAGCCCCTCGCGGATTCCCTCCGGACTTCTTCAAGCTCCCTCAGCCGATTGCTCAGCCACCTCTCGTGTTTTTTGATAAACGTCTCCACGTCAAAGCCCTTCGGCGCCGTCACGACGATTCTCCCGTCGGGCTTGATTTCGAGCCTCGCATAGCGGACGGGCCTGTGGCGAACCTCGACTTCCATGCGACCACCTTTTAAGAATTAGTTCCTACCCGTGCTTATGAAGGTTGAGGTAATAAAGAGGAAGGCCAACTCCCTCTACACGCGCTCGCGGATTCCCGGCGTTTCCTGGAGCGTCAACCAGTACGTCGGCTGTTCCTTCGCCTGCCCCTACTGCTATGCCAAGGGCGTCGTTCGGGAGTTCAGAGAGAGGGAATGGGGGAGCTGGGTGATAGCCAAAATCAACGCGCCTGAACTCGCGAGGAAGCGCGTGAAGGGAAATGTTGTGATGTCCACGGTGAGCGACCCATATCAGCCGGTTGAAGCCGGGCTGAAGCTCACCCGCTCGACGCTCCGCTTCATGGACAAGAGGAACGAGCTCTCGATACTCACCAAATCGCCCCTTGTGACGAGGGATATCGACCTCTTCAAGCTCTTCCGCTCGATTGAGGCGGGTTTGACGCTCAACTCCTTCGAGGGTCATGAAAAGACCTTACTCGAACCGCTGACACCAACCATGAAGGCCCGCTTCAACGCCCTCCAGAGGCTCCACGAGGAGGGAATACGGACATACGCCTTCGTCAGCCCGATAATACCGGGCGTCACTGACGTTTCGAGGATTGTTGAGGAAACGAAAGGTTTTGTCGATTACTGCTTCTTCGAGATGCTAAACCTCCGAAAGGCCGGAAACGAATTTCGGGAAACGCTCCACTCCGAGTTTCCAGAGAGCTACAGCGTTCTAACCAGTGAGGAGCTCTTCAAGGCTTTTCTTTCGGAGCTCCGCGACGAGGTTCGCTCGCTGGGGGTAAAAACAGGGGCATAGAGACGCACTTCGGGGACTGGGGGTTTGTGCGGGTTTAATCACCAGGTCGGTGACAGCAGAGGTCCTCCGTAGGCGAGCCACAGGAGGAGAGCTGTCGCGAAGGGAACCGTGAACTCGTCGTAGGCCGAGCGAAGTGGAAGGCTTTCAAGCAAAGTGGCGACGAGGGCGATGCCGGCGATGAGGCTCCAGTTCGGGTCGAGCGAGAGAACCCTGTGGGCGCCCCAGAGGGCCAGAACTGAAACGGCAAACATAGTTGCGCTTCCGATTAAGGTCTTCCTCCGGTTCCATGGAATCCTCGGTCCACCGAGGGCCTGTCCGGCTATGGCGTTGAAGCAGTCACCGAAGGTCGAGACCCAGAGCGCTCCCAGGGCAGAAACCTTGGGAAAGACCGTGCAGATAATCCCCATCGTCACCCAGAAGAGGAAGCTCCCGAGAAAGTTGTCGCGCTCGTCTTCCCGCGCCATCGTTTTGTAGCTTAAATCTGCCACTGGAACGGTGAACTTCCAGCCCCTAAGGAGTTTGAGGTGCTGGAGCGTGTAGAGGAAAGCCAGCGACCAGACGACGAGTAAAGTGACCCATCTCGGGGTGAAGAGTATTATCGGCGCCCCGAGGATTCCCGGTGAAACGTGCCAGAGCTTTCGTATCAGCTCCCTTCTGCTCAAGCCCATTGATTGCACCCAATCTAATTGGAAACACCGGTATTTATCGGTTTTTCCTGCCAGGCGTTAACTATAAAAAGGAATAATCAAACGACACACATGAGAGTAACATTTGAGCGCGTAGTGGTCGTTGAGGGAAGCCCCGAAAAGCTCGAAAAGTTCCTTGGGGAGAACACATTCGTTTACTGGGTTAAAGGTACTAACCGGGAAATATGGAGCCTTGCGCCGGACTTTATCCTGGAGCGCTATGAGAGACATTTTTATCTTGTGGATTTCGATGGGGAGAGCTTCCTTCTCGCCTCCACAGTCCCCCTGAAGCTTCCCGTTCTCGGCAACCTCGTCGCCCGGTTTGAAGGAAAGAGAAAGGCCGTGGCGAGAAGGGTCAGGCTTCACCTCCTCGACCCGTTGAGGAAGTTCCTTTCACTTCAGCGGAGCAGTGACATAAACCTTGCGCGGGTGCTTTACCTGGTCTTTTTGTACCTCATTCTCTTGTGGTTTCTTCCCTACCTTTTGCTGGCGGTTGTTCCGATAACCCTGCTGGAGTTCGTGCCCGGTGACGAGCGGATTGTCCTGAGGGAAGGTTCCGAGGTAAGGGTTCTCTCAAGGGGACGGCGCGCATTCCTAATGAGAGAGATTCTCGTAGGGATGTGGTTCCTCGTGGTCGGTGTTGGGCTGATCCTCTACAGAGCATACAAGGGTCAGGAAAACCCAGGAAAGGCAGTGTTTATGAGCGTTCTGCTCATAGGGGCCCTTATGGAGGAATACCTCCGTCTCAAAGGGCGTCGCCACGGTCTCCAACAACCGCTATGACCATCGAGTTCACGTTCGTTCCGGTTGGGCCGGTCTTGAGAAGCGCGCCGACCCTTTCGAGGGCGTGATAACTGTCATGGTCACTGAGGGCTTCCTCCACATCTATTCCAGCCTCTTTAAGCCTCTTCAACGTCTCCCCGTCCACGATTCCTCCCGCTACATCTGTCGGCCCGTCGGTTCCGTCGGTGTCGAAGGCAACAACGGTAACGTTGAGACCCGCTATCTTTCGGGCGATGCTCAGCGCGAACTCCTGATTGGGCCCGCCGAGGCCCTCCGCGTCCCCGACGGTCACCGTCCATTCACCCCCGAAGACGAGGACGGCGGGCTTTTTGAGCGGTCTGTCGCGCTTCGCCACCTCCTCTATTATCGAGCCGACCGCCAAAGCGACCTCCTTAGCTTCGCCTTCGAGCGTCGTCGTCATCACCGCCGAATTGAAGTCGAGCTCTCCAGCTTTCCTCGCCACGGCCTCGCACGCCTTTGAGTTGCCGGCTATTATGAAGTTGTGGACGTTGTCGAGTTCCTTCGGCGTCTCCTCGATTTCCCCGCGCATGCCCCGCTCAATGACTCTTCTCACGCTCTCCGGGACTCTGTCCCAGATTCCGCGCCTCACGGGGACTTCGTAGGCGTCGCGGTAAGTTGTCGGGTCAGGGGATGTTATCCCCGACGCTATCGAGCTGAGGTCGTCGCCAACGACGTCCGAGACGATTAAGCTTATTACAGTACCTCTCACAGCCTTTGCCAGCCTTCCGCCCTTGACTTTAGATAGGTGCTTTCTGACGGTGTTGATTTCCCTTATCGTTGCCCCGCTCCTGAGGAGGAGCTCGTTCGTCCTGATGAGGTCTTCGAGGCTTATTCCTTCTGCCGGATAAACGAAGAGCGCGCTTCCGCCTCCTGAGATGAGGGTCAGAAGGATATCGTCTCTGCCGACCTTTTTCGCGAGCTCAAGGCCCAGCTTTCCGGCCAACAGAGAGTTCTCATCCGGAATCGGGTGGCCCGCTTCGATTACCTTCGCTTCAATTCCATCGCAGTCCATAGCATAGCCGTGCTTCGTAACTATCAGCGCGTCTCCAACCAGCTCACCCGGAATGGTCTCAAAGACCGCCCTCGCCATTCTGCAGGAGGCCTTTCCGATGGCCAAAATGTGGATTCGGCCCTTAACATTGAATTCCCGGTCAAGAACTTTGAGCGTTCTTCCATCAAAATTGAGGCTCCGCTTTACCGAGAAGTGAGGGTCGGCCGAGCGTATGGCAGTTCGAACGAGTTCAAGGACAACCTCCATCATGGAATAAAATTGAAGGGAAGCCTTAAAAATCAGTCGAGCATCGCGAGGACCTTGTCGACTTCGTTCGAGACCTCGACGTCGAAGAGGTGTATCGTCGGCAGGAGCCACCAGAGGCGGTAGTTGTGGGTCTTGTCCTCCTCGCCGTAGTACTGGAAGACGAACCTTCCGAAGCCGGTCAGGTCGCGGTGGACGTCTCTGACCTCCCTCAGAACCCTCCTCACCTTCGGCGGGTACTCCTCGAAGGGCAGTGGAAGGCTCTTCACGAAGACGTTGTCCTTGAAGAAGTCCGTGGTTAAACCAACGCTTCCGACGTGCTTCTCGAGCTGGTTGAACTTCTTGGCCGTCCAGAAGCGGTGCAGGATTAGCCTCGGGTCCTCCTTGGCGAGCGGGTAGTTGGCCTCCTCCGTATCGAGCCAGAACTCAAGGTAGGGCTGACCGCGCTCTATGACGATTCTCGCCAAAAGCCTTGCGTTCTTCGGTATCTCCCTCTGAGTTTCGCTGATGTGGTACTCCCTGCCGTCCTGCGTGTAGGTCTCGCCCTCCTCGTGGGTTCCAGTCCTTGAGACGAAGTAGGCCTCCTTTCCGTCTATCGTTCCGAGGTGCAGGTCGTAGCCCCACGCCTTCAGGTCCTTGAACTTGAACCTCCTCTCGGCCGGAACGACTCCGGTGTTCTCGACTATGTAGTAGCCCTCGAGCATTTTCTTCACCTCAAGTAAATAAAAGAGTCGGGACTTTTAAGCTTTTTCCTCGATTATGAGCTCGACCGTGACAATGGTTTCAGGGTTCCTGAGGAGTTCAACCAGCTCCCGCTTTATGTCCCTCGCGGACTTATCTGCCCTTATCGCGAGGGTTCTTCCATCTATGTATTCGCTCTTCCTTATCACCATCGAAACCGGGCTTTCGAGCTTCAGCTCCGGACTTCCGTATGCGGTGAGCTCATCGGAAAGGTTTCCGGCGCGTATGACCACGCGGAGCCTCGCGCCCCTCTTGAGGGCATTCTTGAGCTCCTCGCTGAGGTCTCTGAGAGCCTTATCGGCGGAAACGCAGATTATGCAGTCACCTCTCGGCGTTAGAAAGTCCTCGGTCGTTATCTCGAGCGTCGAGCGGTGCGTTGCTTTTACGTTCTCGTGTCCCCTGCAGTGGATTACTTCCCTCAGCATGGGTTGAGCTTTTCACGGCACTATAAAACCCTTGGGTTTCTGGCGGTGTGGGAAAACTTTTAAAAGATGCCCTTGATTTGAGATACGGCCACAGGGTCAGGTTAGAGGTGATGGAAATGGGGAACATAAAGCAGACCTTCATCAAGAGGACCGCTCGCGAGCTCTTTGACAGGTATCCGGACAAGTTCACCAGGGACTTCGAGCACAACAAGAAGATGGTTCAGGAGCTCACCAACGTCACGAGCAAGACCATCAGAAACAGGATTGCCGGTTACATAACCAGGCTCGTCAGGATGAAGGAAGAGGGCAAGATACTTTAACGGCCCTCTTTATTCTCTATCCGCTTCCTAAAAGTCGTTCAGGTCTTCCACTATCTTCCTCGGAAGCCTCGGACCGAACTCGCGCATGAGCCTCTCGAATTCCCTCTCGTTCTCCTGGGCTATCCTCCTGAGGAGGCTCTCGATGTAGGTCTCTATGAGCAGTCTGACCTCTTCGAGCTCCTGCTTGGTTCTCATAACCTCGTCAACGCGCCTCTCTATCTCGCCGAGGAACTGGAGGAGCTCGTTTATCTTCGTCTCAACGGGCTCGGTTGACTTTATGAGCTGTCTCGCCTGGGCGTATTCAGCGGTTTGCCTCGGCTTCTTCGGCTCGTACATCTCGGTGCCGAACGTGTAGGGGGTAAGCAGAACCTCAAGCCTGAAACCGCGCTTTATGGTGTAGTACTTCCTCGGCCTTCCGCGGGGTATCTTTTCCGTTCGGCCCTCTATGAGTCCGGCCTTTTCGAGGATTCTCAGGTGCTCAAGGACCGCCTTCTGCCCGACGCCGAGTTCCTGACTCAGCTCGCTGACGAAGTACGGTCTCTTGGTGAGAAGGATGAGAATCCTTCGTCTGGTTTCATTTCCGAGTATGTCAAGCAGTTTTCCCATCTCGCCCGATTCCATGCTCTCACCCCCTTTCCCTAACCTAAAGTTAGAAAATAGCCTTTAAACCTTTTTCGGTTTAAAAGCTGAATTTAAAAACCCACCTTATCCTATGTAAACCAGGGTGGTTGAGATGTTCGAGGCGAAACTCGTCTGCACCCACTGCGGTGCCGAATACTCGCTCGCGTCCGGAATATACAAATGCCCCAAGTGTGGCGCCCCGCTCGATGTTACCTACCACTACGACGACATAGCGAACCTAATCGAAGACGACGACCCCTGGTTCCGGGAGAGCCCGCACGTATGGAAGTACTGGATGTTCCTTCCGGTTTCGAACCTCAAGAGAATCGTCACGCTCAACGAGGGCGGGACGAGGCTTTACAGGCTCAAACGCCTTGAGGAGAAGCTCGGCTTTGGAAAGCTCTACGTCAAGTACGAGGGCGAGAACCCGACGGGAGCCTTCAAGGACAGGGGTTCGAGCGTCGAGATAACCAAGGCCCTGGAATTCCACGCGAGGAAGGTTATAGTCGCCTCGACCGGCAACATGGCGGCGAGCGTTTCCGCCTACGGCGCCAAAGCCGGACTCGAGGTTACCATCGTCGTCCCCGAGGGAACTCCTGAGGAGAAGCTCACTCAGGCGAGAATGTACGGGGCGAAGGTAGAGGTCTTCGGGAAGACCTACGATGAAGCTTTGGCGGAGGCCGAGCGGAAGGCTATGGAGGAGGACTATTACCTCACGGGCAACTACCACTACCGCGTTGAGGGGCAGAAGACGACGGGCTTCGAAATCCTCGACCAGCTTCGCTACAACGTTCCGGACTGGATTATCGTTCCGATAGGGGCCGGAACCCACTTGAGGGCAATCTGGAAGGGCGTTAAGGAGTTCTACAAAGTCGGCCTCGTTGAGGACCTGCCGAGGATTGCCGGGGCCCAGATAGAGGGCTACGACGCGATAGTGAGGGCCTGGAAGACGGGCAAGCCGATTGAGAAGGTCCAGAAGAAGGTTCCGACGATAGCGAGTGCCATAGCGGTTAAGAAGCCGGTCGACGGCGAGAACGTTATAAAAGCGGTGAAGGAGAGCAACGGCCACCTCGACACGGTCACAAACAGGGAGACGGCGGAGGCGGGAATGCTCCTTGGAAGGGAGGGAATCTTCGTAGAGCCGTCCTCGGCAACGGCCCTCGCACTCGCCAAGAAGATGCGTGAGGAAGGGGTAATAGACAGAGATGAGACCGTTGTGGTCGTTGCGACCGGTCACGGCCTCAAGGACGTGAAGACGTGGGAGAAAGTTCTCTCAGGGGACTTCGTGATGTAACCTGCACCTCGCCTCGTAGCTTTCCTTTCCTCCCACCATTATTACCGGCGAGTCCCTCGGGGCCGGCTTTCCGTCTATCAGCCTCTGACTTCTCGTTGCAGGTCTTCCGCAGACCGTGCAAACGGCGGTAAGGTAAACTATGTTGTCGGCCCTGACGAGGAGCTCCTTCATGACGGGAAACGGTTCGGCCTTGAAGTCGAGGTTCAGACCGCTCGCTATGACGTAAACGCCATCATCGGCGAGTTCGTTGAGAGCATCGACTATACCCATCGGGAAGAACTGAACCTCATCAATCCCAATTACATCAAAACCCTCCTTTCTCGTCAGCTCAACTATTCTCTCAACCCCTTCCTCGCTCGTGGGGACGACGTAGGCCCTGTACCTGAGACCGTTGTGGGCAACCACGTCGCTCCTCGAATAGCGGTCGTCTATGCTCGGTTTGAAGAGGGCGACCTTTCGCTTGGCGTAGGCCTGCCTCTCGATTCTCTTTATCAGCTCGCTCGTCTTTCCGGCGAACATCGGGCCGGTTATGACCTCAAGGAATCCCTCCGGATGCATGGAACCACCGGGGCAACTACGGAAGGATGCATTAAATCACCTTTGGAGAAAAGTTTGAACGGAAGACGAAAAGAAAAGCGGAGGCCGGACAAGTCATCAGACCGGCGTGACGTGGCCCCACTTCTCGAGGGCGCGGGCGAGCTCTTTGTGGGTCTTGGCGTACTCGTCGAGCGGGATTCCCTGCATTATGGCGTCGATGGCCTGCCTTACCGCCCTCGCTCCCGCTCCCGGTCCGTCCGGGTGGCCGAGGGTTCCGCCACCGAGCTGTAGGACTATGTCCTTTCCGAGGGCCTCTATGACCGGCTCGATGTTGCCCGGGTGGAGACCGCCTGAACTGGTCGGGAAGGCCGGCTTCATGCCGTAGAACTTCTGCTCGAGGTGGAAGACGTCGTTCTCGTCCGGGGTGTAGGTTTCCTCCCTGAGAATCCTCGCGTTCTGCACTACTTCCCACTTTCCGCCCTCGAGCTTACCTGCTCCGGCGGTTCCAACGTGGAGCTGGTCAATTCCTATGAGCCTGTAGAGCTTCGCCAGGACAAACATCGAGATGCCGTGGTACTTGTTCCTTGTGAAGGCCGCGTGCATCGCCCTGTGGCCGTGAATGGCGAGACCGTAGTCGGCCGCCAAGTCGCGAATGTACTCGAGCGCTCCCCAGCCTGTTATGACGACGTCGACCATCGCGTGCTTGAGCCCGAGGTCGGCCAGGATTTCAAGCCTTCTCTCCATCTCGCGGACATCGGCTGTGATATTGGCGAACCATGTCTTCTTCTCGCCGGTCTCGTTCTCGACTTTGTCGATAACCCTCGCTACTATCTCCGCCCTCTCGTCGAAGCGGTTGTACCAGGGGCTCGTGAGGTTCTCGTCGTCCTTCATGTAGTCGGCGCCGTTGGAAAGGAGCTCGTAGGCGAGCTTTTCGAACTCCTCGGGTGAATAGCCGACCTTGGGCTTGGGGACGACGCCGTAGAGCGGTCTGTCGTATATTTCGAGCATCTTCCTGACGCCCTCGATACCGAAGGCCGGGCCGTTGAAGTTCCTGAGGACTATCTCTGGGATGTAGAGGTCCTCAAGGCGGAGGCCCTTAACGCGCTTCATTCCGAAGACGTTGCCCGCTATGCTCGCGAGAAGACCCGGTAAATTCCACTCCTCAAAGGCGTGGAACGGGTAGGCAATCCTAACAATCCAGCTTCCGTCGCCCATGTCGATGAAGTCGTAGGCCTTAGCTGAAAGGTCGGCCCAGCGCTCCTGCTCGTACCAGGGGTAAAGGGTCGTCCAGGTTCCGGTCGAGCTCTCAGCGGCCACAGCTCCCGCGGCCTGCTCAATGGTGTACCCCTCCGCAGGGGTAACGCGGAAAACCGCTATTATGTCCCTCTTCTTGTTCGGCTCGTAGCCCTTGTCCACGTAGTAGTCGTATATCTTGTCGAATTTCTCCACCATCTCTAACACCTCCTTAGTAAACACTCTATTGCATCCCTGACTATAAAAACCCTACTGGCAAATTTTGAGGAGCAATGCACTTGTTTTTACATAAGTGAAGCTTTTTTTGAAGGATTTTCGACCGACCTCCGGCTTCACGGGGCAATCTCCTTTCTTCTCCCAATCTTCCCTGGTGGGTTGTCATTCTCGTGTAAAATAGTGATGGGCCCGACGGAGTGGGAATTCTCGACGATTAACTGAAATCCCGCCGATAGGCCCACCCAGAGGGCTCCGTTTCCGAAAGGTTTATATAGGCCTTCGCTCCTAAAATAAAACGCAGAAACCTGCAAAAAGAAAGTAGGAGGTGTTGTGAATGGCCGAGCTTCCAATTGCCCCGGTTGACAGGCTTATAAGGAAGGCCGGCGCCGCCCGCGTCAGCGAGGAGGCCGCCAAGGTCCTCGCCGAGCACCTTGAGGAGAAGGCCCTTGAGATTGCCAAGAAGGCCGTCGCCCTCGCCCAGCACGCCGGCAGGAAGACCGTCAAGGCCGAGGACATCAAGCTTGCCATCAAGAGCTGATGTCCTTTTCCCGTTCTCTTTTCCGTTTACCAGAGCTTGACCCTTCTAACGGTCGGCTCTTTTCCGGGCTTTAGAACCGCGAAACCTGCCTCGTCCCACCTCGGGAACGTCGGCGAACCCGGATTCAGGAGGTAAACCCTTCTTCCGTAGACGCTGAAAGAATCGAAGTAGAAGCGGTGGGTGTGGCCGAAGACGAGCAGGTCAACCTCCATGTCGAGGGCTTTAAGGCCCAAAAACTGCGCGTTGAGGCTTAGAAGCTGATGCC
This sequence comes from Thermococcus sp. 21S9, assembly GCF_012027635.1. Taxonomy (NCBI): domain Archaea; kingdom Methanobacteriati; phylum Methanobacteriota; class Thermococci; order Thermococcales; family Thermococcaceae; genus Thermococcus; species Thermococcus sp. 21S9. The sequence goes on along the minus strand of NZ_SNUS01000001.1, from coordinate 346,179 downwards.
CGTGAATCACGCCGATTCTCATTCCTTCGACTTCAACGGTTTCCTCCTCCGGAAGGCTGAGGTGGTCAACGTTTCCCCGGACCGCTATCACGGGCGCTATCTCATCAAGGGTCTCAAGGACCTCCGGTGACGTCACATCGCCGGCGTGGATAATGAGCTCTGGGCTGACCTCTTTAAGCTTCTCCAAAAGGGGAATGGGAAGGGCCTTTGCCTTGTCCCCCACGTGGGTGTCGCTTAAAACCGCTATCATCGTCACATCGGCACGTTTATACCGAGCTTCTCTACGAGCTCCTTGTACCTGTTCCTGACGGTCACCTCGGTGACGTGCGCGACCTCAGCCACTTCCCGCTGGGTCTTCTTCTCGCCCTCAAGAAGCGAGGCAACGTAGAGCGCCGCCGCCGCGAGTCCGGTCGGACCTTTTCCGCTGGTTATACCGCGCTTTATGGCCTCGCGGAGGATTTCCTTCGCCCTTTCCTTGGTCCTCGAGCTGACACCGAGGGCGTCCCCAAAGCGGTCAACGTACTCTATCGGGCTCGTAGGGCGGAGGTTCAGGTTGAGACCCCTTGCAAGGAAGCGGTAGCTCCTCCCGATTTCCTTCTTCGTAACCTTTGAAACCGCCGCAATCTCGTCAAGGGTCCTTGGAATGCCTTCCATTCTGCAGGCCGCGTAGAGAGCTGCGGAAACCATGCCCTCTATCGAGCGACCGCGGATGAGCTTCTTCATGACCGCCTTTCTGTATAGGGACGCCGCTACTTCCTTGACGCGCCTCGGGAGGCGCATCTGTGCCGCCATCCTGTCGAGCTCGCTCAGCGCGAAGGCGAGGTTTCTTTCCGCGGCGTCGTTTATGCGCATCCTTCTCTGCCACATGCGGAGCCTTCTCATCTTGCTCCTGTACATTCCCGTTATCTGGTTGCCGTGTATGTCCTTGTCGCGCCAGTCTATATCGGTCGAGAGGCCCTTGTCGTGTATCATCAGCGTCATCGGCGCGCCGGTCCTTGCGCGCTTGGCCCTCTGATCCGGGTCGAAGGCCCTCCACTCCGGCCCCTCATCGACGACGTTCTCCTCGATGACGTAGCCACAGACCTTGCAGACTATCTCACCCCTCCTGGGGTCGTATATAAACTCGGTTGACCCGCACACGGGACAAACCCTTTTCGGAGTAATCGCTCTCACCCCCTTCTCCTGGGGGCGGGGCGAGAACGCTTGGGCCTCTTAGAACCCTTAGAGCCTCTGACTTTAGCCTTTTTACCCGGCTTTTTATCCTTCCTCCTCTTGTCCACGTACAGAAGAGCACCGACGTACCTCTCGGGGTCCTTAACACGGGGTTTAACGGCAACATAGGGGTAATTAACGGGACCAAAAACATCCTTAACAATGCCTACCGGCTTCAAATCCTTGTCAACGACGGGCTCGTTGAGCGATGGAACCCAGTTCGTTCTGACTATGAGGAAGCCCTGCTTCGCGTAGTGAGAAACCTTCCCTAAGCGCTTCATAGCCCCACCCCAAAACGACATCTCCTTTTAAACTTTTCGCTTTTCCCCCTTAAAAGCCTTTCGGTAATTTGGGAAAGGTTTTTAATATGCACTCACAAACAGTATAAGATTGGGACTGGTAAAAATGAAGTGCCTCGTCGTCGGCCACGTCGTCAGGGATGTAATAAGGCGCGGTTCGAAAATCGAGGAGAGACTCGGTGGCGGTGCCTACTACTCCGCCCTGGCACTTTCGCGCTTCTGCGACGTTGAGATTCTCACGAGCTTTTCCCAGCTTCCGGAGGAATGGATTGACGAGCTCCGCTCCCTGGGCAAACTGAGCGTTCTACCCTCCGATGAAACAACGTCCTACGAGCTGAAATACCTGGACTCCAACAGGAGGGAGCTGAGGCTGATTTCACGCGCCTCCCCCATTAAAGAGCTCCCGGCCCGGAAGTACGATGCCATACTCCTCAACCCCGTTGCCAACGAGATTCCAGAGGGCATCGTGAGGGAAGCTCTAAACCAGGCAGGGCTCGTCTCGGCCGACCTTCAGGGTTTCATACGCTCCCCTGAGAAGGGCCCGGTAAGGCTCATCGAGCGCGACGGGTCGTTCCTTCGCGGGGTTGATGTTCTGCACGCCGACGTCGCGGAGTTTCCCCACGTGAACCTTGACCCCGGCTCAGTTGGTGTTCTCCTCCTCTCGGACGGTCCGAACCCGGGAACGGCTTACCTCCACGGGAGGCCCTACCGCTTCATTCCGCTGAAGGTTGACATCGGCGAATCAACGGGTGCGGGAGACGTCTTTCTCGGAGCTTTCACCGGTTTCTACCTGACATGCCCCTTCCTTCAATCCCTGAAGCGGGCCGTCGCCTTCACGGCGCTGTTTCTCCGGTATCGCTCGGTGGATTTCAGCATCAACGATGTGAGCGAGCTCGCAAGGGGTGTAACCGTTGAGGCTTTAAGCGATTGAACCCAACTTTAAGCGACCGATGATGAAACGTCAGCACGCTGAAAGCTGATGAGAAGGGACTTCCCTGAGGTGAAAAAGATGGACCGTTACGTTCTGCTCGTTAAAGCCCCAAAGGAGGCCGATGTAAGCGAATTCCGGGAGGAGGTTAAGGCTCTCGCAGAAAAATACGGCCTCACGGCTGAGCTCCACAGGTGCATAGGCTTAACTGTCGATGGTGTCATACTCTATCGGGGCGGTGTCGTTCTCATAAAGCGGAAGCATGAGCCATTCAAGGGCTCTTATGCTCTCCCCGGTGGTTTCGTTGAGTACGGCGAGACCGTTGAGGAAGCCCTGAAGAGGGAGATGAAGGAAGAGACAGGCTTGGACGTTAGAATACTCAGACTGGTGGGTGTTTACTCCGACCCGGGCAGAGACCCGAGGGGACACACCGTTTCGGTCGCCTTTCTCTGCATTGGGGAAGGCGAGCTGAAGGCCGGTGACGATGCGAAGGAAGTCCACGTCATCCCGATTGATAAGGTTGAGAAGCTTCCGCTGGCCTTTGACCACGCGAAGATTTTGAGGGACGCACTGCACCCAAAGGACTGCTGGTGAGTGCCATGAAGCTCGAATATCCCTCCTTCGGGAGGATAGTGGTTGACGGAAAAACATATGAGCACGACATCGTGGTTTATCCGAGCGGAAGGGTTGAGAAGAGGAAGAAGTGGCTGAGCAAGGCGAAGCACGGAACGAGCCACAGACTCGACCCCGACGAGCTCAGGGAGTACCTGACTGAGGACTTCGAGGTTCTAATCGTCGGCACCGGCTACTACGGCTACCTCTCGCTACTCCCCGAGAGCAGAGAGCTTCTCAAGGACAGGGAAGTCTATGAGCTCCCCACCGGGGAAGCGGTGGAGCTATTCAACGAGCTTCACGAAAAGAAAAGAGTTCTTGGAATCTTCCACGTCACCTGCTGAGGTGCCAGAGCAACAGCGCATCGACGAGGAGCACGAAGGGGAGCGAGAGGAACCACTCAACGTACCACAGCCCAGCTGTAGCTCCAATTATCAGCCCGTTCGCGAGCAGAGCCAGGAGCATCTTTTTCCATGTCGTCTGGGGTAGCGCCACTTCCTTGATTCCCCAGTAAAAGATTGTCAGCGTTGTTCCAGCTGTCGCTACTGGCAGGAGGAGCGCGAGGGGGAAGACCTTCAGGGAGCCCAGGTTCCTGAGCGAGAGACCCAGAACCGCCAGCAGGCCTGCCGTTACCGGAACTGCGGTCATCGTTATGAGTTTGCCCCGCAGGAACGTCCGGAGGCTCAGCGGGAGCGAGTGAAGGACTTCAAAGGCCCTACCGTCTATTTTCAAAACGGCGTCTATTGCTATCGCTGAAGTCCAACCAATCGCCAAAACGAAGCCGAGGGCCGAGTCCTCGCTTCCAGACTTCAACGCACCGGCGAGAGATGGGATTATGACCACAACAGGCATCAGCAGGCCCGTTAGAAGGGACGTGTTCCTCGTTGCTACCTTGAAGTCCTTGAGCGCGAGCGCTAAGGCCGGGCTGTGGAGCGAGAGCCTCGCCCTTCCACCCCTCCTCTCGGTTGCCGTTCCCTCGCTTACCCTCCTCCAGAGCCTTCTAACCGTTGAAACGTAGACCGCTCCAATCACAAGGCCGTAAACGGCCAGGAGGCCCAGCGAGAGGAGGGGCTTCTCGACGGTCGCTACCGAGAAGGGATACGCCATGGAATACTTCTCGAAAACGCCCTTGAGCGCTTCGTAGTGGCTTGCAACGTAGCGCTGGAGGTAGTTCAGGCCGTAGAAGAGGGACATCACGAGGAGTATTCCAAAGGCCTTGAAGGCTGTTTTGAGGCCGGAGAACTTCCCGCCAGAGGCCTTTCCAAAGCGGTCGTAGATGAGCAGACCGAGGGTGTGGCCTATAAAGGCTCCCATAAGAGCCCACGCGAGGCCAAGGATTCCAGCAACGGGCCCGAGCTTGAGGGATAGGGCCACTGCCGGGGGGAGGAGGAAGAGAACCGACGGGAGCTGTGTAATCAAAAGCATTACGCTGAGGTACTCCCCGCCGACGCGAACCGGGAGCGAGAGTAAGGGTTCAAAGAGGCCGAGCGAGACGGCATACTGCGCCGTAACGGCCGTTCCGTAGAGGGCCATTATCAGCGGGAGCATGCAGTAGCTCGCGTAGATTACCGCCGAGCCGTCTGTTTTCGCGTAGTAGACACCCGGTACGAGGGTGAAGCTCAGGAAAAAGAAGAGGGCTGACTGGCTCAGCAGGGTTCTCTTGAGGCTCCCGCTCCGCTTGAAGGCCTTGATGAACTTCTTCCAGTCCGTCGAGAGCTGGGGATTGGCCTTCAGCCGTTTATAGGTCATCTCGCGGTAGAGGACGTTTACTATCTCCCACTCCATCAGAAGGCCTCCCTTAGGGCCCTGACGAGAGAGCTTACCTCCTCCTGACTCTCGGTCAGCTTGAGGAAGACGTCCTCAAGGCTCTCCTCGTGGGCGAAGCTCTTGAGTTCCTCGGGAGTTCCCTCTGCTATCAGCTCGCCGTTGTAGATTATGCCTATCCTGTCGCACAACGCCTCGGCAACCGCGAGAATGTGTGTCGAGAAGACTATGCTCTTTCCCTCTTCCTTGAAGCCGTTGAGGAGCTCCTTCATTATGCGCGCGCTCTTGGGGTCGAGACCGTTGATGGCCTCGTCGAGGATTAGAGCCTTTGGGTCGTGGAGCAAACCGGCTATTATCGAAACCTTCTGCTGGGTCCCGAAGCTGAGCGTTCCTATCAGCTCGCCGAGGTATTCCTCGATTCCGAAGGCCTTGACAAGCCTTTCAACGCGCTCCTCAAGCTCCCCCTTTGGAATTCCCCTAATGCTCCCCACGAAGGAGAAGAACTCCATCGGGGTCAGGCTCTCGTAGAGAACCGGCGTCTCTGGTATGTAGCCGGTTATTTTCTTCGCCTCAATCGGGTTCTCGGCGACGTTTATTCCCTCGACCAGGACTTTCCCTTCGCTCGGGGGAATAATCCCCGCCAGAATCCTCATCGTGGTGCTCTTACCGCTCCCGTTTGGGCCCAAGAGGCCGTAGATTTCGCCGTCGCGGACGGTGAAGGAGATTCCCTTGAGCGCAACCTTCCCGCCGAAGCGCTTGACGAGGTTCTCAACCTCTATCACACCACCACCCGGGGTAAGTTCTCGGCTTGATTAATAACCCTTTCCGTGTGAATACGGATTCAAGGAAACCCCTAAATAGAATGAGCGCATACTGTCTATAATCCAGACCGGTGTGGCTTTCTTTTCTTGCCGAGGTTTGGACTGGGGGTGTATCTATGGGAAAATTCTCACGGGTTTTGCTCCCTCTTCTCCTGGTCGGGTTAGTGCTGGCTGGCGGTTGTCTCGGGGGGAACGGCATCGGTGTTCCGACCGGAACTGGAGAAGACGATACCGGAAGCTCACCTCCTGAAGATGCCGGAGCGCACTCTGACACCGGTTCTTCGACTGACACTACACCGGAAACCCAGACTTCAACCATAACCGAAACGCCGACTGAAACGCAAACCGACACCGGAACCCAAACCGAGACACCAACACAAACCGAGACGCCCACATCGAACGTGAGCCTTCAGTACGACGAGGACGGGGAGGTTCTCTGTGATGAAAGCTCGGACCCTGATTCCGGCTGTGAGGCCGGGGAGACCAACGGGAACGGAACCGGGCCGGGCTTCTCGATAGGACTTCTTAACGTCACGCTCGAGCCTGTGATAATTCCCGTTTACAGGCTCACCGCCAACCTAACCTACGCCGGGCCAATCTGGAGCGACGCCTTCGAGCCGAACGGGAAGGGTATAGAGCGGGTCTCGCTCCTGACGTCCTCGACCGACCCCGGAAGGAGCGTTAAATTCACGATAACCTTCGAGAACGAGAGCCTGGCCAACGCCTACGTTCACATCCCGGTTTTCATAGACCTCTCGGGCAGGAAGTACACCTACCCGCCAACGGTTCTCCGCTTTGATGAAGGCGACGAGTTCGGGAGAATCTGGGAGCTCCACCTTTACTCCACGGGCTTCACCCTCTACGAGCTGACAGGAGAGGGGCCGGTTGAAGTGGGGGCCGGAAACGTCCAGCTCGACGGAAGGCGCGTTAGCTTCACCGTTGAGAACTTCTCGGAAATTTTCCCCGAGGGGGTTTACCTCAGAATCTACGGGAGCACGATGGCCGACAAGAGCCCGAGCTTCGTCTATCCCTACACCGGGAGCTTCGTAATCGAGGCAGGGAAGGGCTGGATTGACTACTACTCGCCGGCCAGCTTCTTTACTGGGGAAGGCAAGCTCTACATGGAGGCGAGGGGCTACGACCTGATGATAAGGCTCTACCTTGATGACCGGAAGTATCGCGACATGATGCCGATGAAGGTCTTCTTCGACAGCACCGACAACGGTAAAGCTGACTGGATTGCCTACGTAGACGAGGACTCCTTTAAGTTGAGGGACGCGCACGGGAGCGTCTACCGCGAGGGGGAGGTTAAAACTTACATCGAAAACGACCGGCACGTCGTCGAGTTCACCATCGAGAACTTCTTCTCCCTCGTCCCCTGGCGCTACTTCCGCCTCTGGTTCTCGGGTCAGGTCTATGCTCCCTCGATGAAGCCCCGCTTCCCGTCCCATAGCAACCTGTGGGTGAACGCCACCAACGGGCTCAGCATAGAGAAAGACGTCGACCGCTACCTCGTCATCGTCGTCGAGGACGTCTACATAAAGGGCAACAAGGACAGCGCGGAGGGTGAAATACAGCTCGTCTCGTGGGCCTTCCCTGTTTACTGGGAGCACGAGAACGACCTGAACTGGAAGTACGGGCCGATTTACGCCGTCGGTTATCCAGCAAAGCGCTGGGTCGAGGCGGGCGACCACAGCCGGCTTTTATACCACGATGATAGGGCGATAAGCGTGGATTACCCTTTCATCAACGGCTACCCGATTTTCGCGATGCCCCTTGACGAGGTTAGGGAATACCGGAAAATCTACGTCCACACGGCTGGCTGGGACATCGACAGCCCCGGAAAGTATGTAACGCTCGGGGCTGGCTTCCTCGTTGATACGGCCCTGGGCCTCGCCACCGGCGAAATCGGAACCGCGATGAAGTACGGCTACAACGGGGTCATGTTCATCAACCAGCTCGTCACCGGAGAAAGCGCGAGCGAGTTCTACGGCTCAAGGATTCTGGCCGTTTTCGGGACCGAACCTGATATGGTCGGCTACTCCGGCTACGCGATAGACGCGAGGGCCGATTACAGCGACGGAGTTCTCATTGAGGTCTGGTCAACGGACGGCAACATGAGGGTTACCTACCTCGTCCAAACCGTTGAAGTCCCGAGGACGCTCCGCTACAACACCCTTCAGGCCTACCTCGACACCGTTCAGTTCACGAAGGACACGGAGCTCGGCGACGACGAGTACTACCTCTACGCGAGCGGGTTCATCTCCTTCAAGCCAGAGGATGTGGACGTTCCCGATATAACTGCCGAGAGGACTACGGGAATGGCGCCGGTTCAGCCCGTCAACCGCTATCCGAAGTCGGGCGTGCTCTCGGGCAACAGGTTCACAGTAAGGCCGGAGATGCTTATTATCGGCCACACGAGGGCGGACGTGCCTTTCCTCTACCTCGAATACGACGGCTGGGAAGAGGATGCAGGAAACTGGGGCAACGACGACGACCCGATGGGGCAGGTTTCCATAACACTCCTCTTCGACGATGACTACTTCGACTGGGAGCCGGATTCGGCGATTCCGACCAGGGAGTGGAGCCTCGAGTTCCCGAGCTGTGGCGTTTCGGGCGGTTGCTCAAAGGCGTGGTTCTGGGTCAGGGTGAAGCCCTGAAGTCCTTATTCCCAATTTTTGGTATTTCAAGAATAGACAGTGGCAAGTGGTTTACCTCACGAGAACTTCCCTTAGGTCTTCATCTACGTCCTCGAACTCCTTCTCAAGTTCCGAGATAACTTCGTAGAGCGACCTCTTGAGGACTATGCGAACTTTCTCGCCTTCCTTTAGGTCCACCTTCTTCAGGGGTCTCAGAACCCCGTGGTCGTAGACGGCTTCAATAACCTCCATGCTCCCACCGATAAAACTTCGCGGAAGGAAAATTAAAGGTTGTCCTTTCTCTCAAGGTGCGCCCTCTTGACCTCAAGCACTCCCGAATAGTTGCACTCGTTCCACCGTTTTTCTACCTCGTCGAAGACTATTCTGGCCTTGAAGAAGGGTGCATCCCTGACGAAGGTCTCGAACTCCCCGCCCTCTCCAGCCACGTGGATTTTGTACCTCTCGTGGAGCTTTACTAACTCCTCCAGGGCCTTTTCGTCAATCCTCCGCCCGAGCCAGCGCTCGTCCAACCCGTAGGCCGAAACTCCGACCATTACGATGTCGAAGATTCCAATCAGCTCGCGCATGTAGTCAACGGGGTCCCTGTGCCACGCCGGGGCGAAGCTCTCAATGCCGAGCTCCTTCGCGACCCTGTCAACCCTCTGCTTCTGGTACTCGCTTGCCAGAGCCCCGGCAACGACGCCGTCAATCTTCAGGCCCTCGAGGACGGCCTTCATGTCCTCAACTTCCTTCTCCTTCTCGCCACTCGTGAAGCCCTTGACGAGCGGAATCCCAATGGCTCTCGCCTGCAGTTCCGTGAGGTGAATGTTGGGCACGTGGTACATGTAGCTGTCATCGCGTTCGCTCACCATCGAGATGAGGTACTTTACCTCGAATCCCTGCTTGAGCGCCCAGTAGAGGGCGTAGTTCGAGTCCTTCCCGCCGGAATACAGCACTGCCACGCGCATTTCCACCACCGAAAGCTTTAAATTACCTGCGGTTAATTTAATCTCGGTTCTCTTGATGAGGCCTTATCAAGGGCCTTAAAAAGGTGATGCCGATGACTCCAAAAACTGCAGTGATTCTCGCGGCCGGCCTTGGGACGAGGATGGGCGGAAGGCCAAAGGGACTCGTTAGAGTCGCCGGAAGGGAGATTCTGTACCGAACGATGCACCTCCTCCAGAGGAACGGCGTTGAGAGGTTCGTAATCGTCACCAACGAGCGGTACGCGCCCCTTTACCGCGAGTTCGTTGAGAAGAACGAATTCAACGCCGAGCTCGTGATAAACCCCGAGCCCGAGAAGGGCAACGGTCACTCACTCCACCTCACCAAGGGCCACCTCTCCGGGCGGTTCGTCCTCGTCATGAGCGACCACGTCTACAGCGAGGCCTTCGTCGCTGAGGCTATAAAGGGAAACGGCCTCATAGCGGACCGAAGGCCGAAGTGGATTGACGTTGACGAGGCGACGAAGGTTAGGGTGAAGGACGGCAGGGTCGAGCGAATCGGAAAGGGCCTTAAAGACTGGGACGCGGTTGATACCGGCTTCTTCGTCCTCGATGAAGGGATTTTCAGGGTAACGGAAGGGCTTGAAAACGAGAAAAACGGTGACTACTCCCTCAGCGAGGTCGTCGGGCGGGCTAAGCTTCCCGTTACCTTCGTCGACGGCCTCGGCTGGACCGATGTGGACACGCCGGAGGAGCTCAAGAGGGCCCGAAAGATGCTCGTCTTCACGGCCGTCAAGGGGACCGGTGACGGGTTCATCAGCCGACACCTTAACAGAAAAATCTCGACGAGAATCAGCTATCTCCTCGTTGAGAATGTCACTCCAAACCAGATGACGGTCGTTACCTTCGCCCTTGGCGTGCTCTCGGCCTTCCTGACGCTCGTCAGCCTGCCCCTGGCTGGAATCCTGTACCAGGTGAGCTCAATCCTCGATGGGGTTGACGGCGAGCTCGCGAGGGCCCAGCTGAGGACGAGCAGGCTCGGTGGCTACGTGGATTCAATCCTCGACCGCTACGTTGACGGCTCTTTCCTCGCGCTCCTGGCTTACTCGGCTCTGAAAGAACCTCCCTGGTATCTGGTCGCGCTCCTGGCTCTGCTCGGTTCGGTCATGGTGAGTTACTCGACCGAGCGCTTTAAGGGGGCCTTCTGCAGGGACGCCTACCGGGAAGTCCCGGCACTCAGAAAGCTCCCCGGAAAGAGGGACGAGAGGGTCTTCCTGACGATGCTGTTCCTGCTCGTTCCTTCGGGCCTCGCCGTCAGGGCGCTCTTCGCGCTCCTCGCAGTCCTTACGAACCTTCGCGTCGGGGCGACGGTTTACCTTATATCCAGAAAGGTTTCGCGACCAAAAACTATTTAACCACTGTAAAATATTTGAGAACAACGAAAAGGAGGTGGGTGAAATGGTCAGGGTTGTTATACTCGGCCAGGGTTACGTTGCAAGCATATTCGCGAGCGGTCTTGAGAAGATAAAGGCAGGAAAGCTCGAGCCCTACGGCGTCCCGCTGGCGGACGAGCTCCCGATTAAGATTAAAGACATAGAAATCGTCGGTTCCTACGACGTTGACAAGGCTAAGGTCGGCAAGGACCTCCACGAGGTCGTCAAGGCCTACGACCCGGAGGCCCCGGAGAGCCTCAGGGGTATCACCATCAGGAAGGGTGTCCACCTCGGAAGCCTCAGGAACCTCCCGCTCGAGGCTACCGGTCTCGACGACGAGATGACCCTCAGCGAAGCGGTAGAGCACCTCGTCAACGAGTGGAAGGAGCTCAAGCCCGACGTTTTCGTCAACGTCTGCACCACCGAGGCCTTCGTCCCGTTCGAGAAGAAGGAGGAGCTTGAGAAGGCCATCGCGGAGGACAGGAAGGACAGGCTCACAGCCACCCAGGTCTACGCCTATGCAGTGGCGAAGTACGCGAAGGAGGTCGGCGGTGCGGCTTTCGTCAACGCGATTCCAACGCTTATAGCCAACGACCCGGCCTTCGTCGAACTCGCGAAGGAGAGCAACCTCGTCATCTTCGGCGACGACGGAGCCACCGGCGCCACCCCGCTGACGGCTGACGTCCTCGCGCACCTCGCCCAGAGGAACCGCTACGTCCTCGATATAGCTCAGTTCAACATCGGCGGAAACAACGACTTCCTTGCCCTGACCGACAAGGAGCGCAACAAGAGCAAGGAGTTCACCAAGAGCTCCATCGTCAAGGACCTCCTCGGCTACGATGCACCGCACTACATCAAGCCGACCGGCTTCCTCGAGCCCCTCGGCGACAAGAAGTTCATCGCCATGCACATCGAGTACGTCAGCTTCAACGGCGCCCACGACGAGCTCGTTATAACCGGAAGGATAAACGACAGCCCGGCCCTCGCTGGTCTGCTCGTCGACCTCGTCAGGCTCGGAAAGATTGCCGTCGAGAAGAAGGCCTTCGGAACTGTTTACGAGGTCAACGCATTCTATATGAAGAACCCGGGACCGAAGGAGATGCACAACATCCCGCGCATCATCGCCCACGAGAAGATGCGCATGTGGGCTGGACTCCAGCCCAAGTGGCTCTGACGGCAAGCTTTTAACTCCCTTTTCCTACTTTTCTCGGTGGGTGAGAATGAGCTGGAAGAGGGGAGCGTATCCTGAGTTCACGATTGAAGACGCGGTTGCGGTTCTGTTCCTGATGAAGAATCCTGTCGGGAGGAAGACGATTTCAGAGCTCCTTGACCTCGGCGAGGGAAGCGTTAGAACGCTTTTGAGAAAGCTCTCGAGGATGGAGCTCATAGAGTCCTCTCAGAGGGGCCACGTCCTCAGTGGGAAAGGCAGGGAGCTCGTTGAGAGGCTTTCCCGGGCCTTTTCTGAGGTTCACGCGGTAGGGAAGGTCGAGGGCTTCCCTGCCTACGCCCTAATCGTAAAGGACCCTCCCGAGTTCAAGAGCATCGAGCTTCGCGATGAGGCAATAAGGTTCTTCGCCAAGGGTGCGATGATTCTCGTCGTTAAAAACGGGGAGGTAGTTTTTCCGGAGGACGGCAGGCCCCTGAGGGAGACCATGCCTGAGCTGGCGGAGAAGCTCTCCGTTCTTGGACCTGATGATGGAGACATGGTCGTCGTTACCTGGGCCGAGAACCCTGCCGACGCCATGAAGAGCGCCTACCACGTGGCGGTTTTCCTCAAGGACGTGCCGGAAGAGATAAAGTCCCTCGTGAGGTGAGAGCTTGAGTAGGCTTATACTTGCCCTTGACGTCTACGAGCGTGAGAGAGCCCTTGAGATCGCCCGCGAAACGGCGGACTACCTCTGGGCGATTAAGGTGAACTGGCCCCTCATCATCGGTTCCGGGCTGGGCATAATCCCTGAACTCAAGGAGGAGACCGGCCTTCCGGTCATAGCCGACCTCAAGCTCGCGGACATTCCCAACACCAATCGGCTGATAGCGGAGAAGGTTTTCGAGGCAGGGGCGGATTACATCATAGCGCATGGCTTCGTCGGGAGCGACAGCGTTAAAGCGGTTATGGAGCTCGGAAAGACGATAATCGTCGTCGAGATGAGCCACCCCGGAGCAAAGGAGTTCATCCAGCCCGTGGCGGATAGGCTAATAGAGCTCGCCAACCGGCTCGAGCCCTTTGGGGTCATAGCCCCGGCCACGAGGCCCGAGCGTGTCAATTACATCCGCTCGAAGCTCAAGCCGAGAATCAAAATCCTGACCCCCGGAGTTGGCGCCCAGGGTGGAAATGCGGGCGAGGTTTTAAAGGCCGGTGCCGACTACATCATCGTGGGCCGTTCCATATACGCGAGCGATAACCCGAGGGAAAGCGCGAGACGGATTTACGAGGAGGTGAGAGCGTGGAGCTGAAGGTCAAGCACCCCCTCAGCAAGAAGGAGGTAAAGGCCATAATCCGCGAAATGGCCGAGATTTTCGGCGAAGAGATAGCCGAGAAGATGCTGAGTAAGAAGGACCGCGTTGAAGTAGCTGAGTTCGACAAGACCACCGAAATCCTTCTCGTCAACGGAAAGCCCTTCTTCATACGGAGAAAGGGCCTGATTTTCCCGCTCGTCATAGCGCTCTACGAGCTGTCCAACGAGGAGGACTTGAGGAAGTGGCCGAGGCGCGTTGTCGTTGACGAGGGGGCGGTTCCATACATCATCAACGGTGCAGATGTAATGGCCGCGGGCATAGTTGATGCCGATGAGAACATCAGGGAAGGCGACTTCGTATTCGTGGTTGAAGAGCAGTACGGAAGGCCACTCGCGATAGGCATAGCCCTCATGAGCGGTAAGGCGATGAAGGAGAAGCCCAAGGGGAAGGCAGTGAAGAACATTCACCACGCCAAGGATAAAATCTGGAACGTCACGGTGGGATGAGATGGGGGAATCTAAAGGCCGGAGAATCCGCGTTTTAGCCGGTGGAGTCTTTGACATCCTCCACGTCGGTCATATACACTTTTTGAAGCAGGCGAAAGAGCTGGGTGACGAGCTTATAGTCATAGTCGCACACGATGAAACCGTTAGGAGGAACAAGCGGAGGAATCCAATCAACCCGGCCGAGGACAGGGCGGAACTGCTGAGGGCGATAAAATATGTGGACGAGGTTTACATCGGCTCACCTGGCGGGATAGACTTCGAGCTCGTGAAGCGCATAAACCCAGACGTGATAGCCATCGGCCCGGACCAGAACTTCAACTGCGAGAAGCTCAAGGAGGAGCTGAGGAGGCACGGAATAGAGGCAGAGGTGATAAGGGTTCCCTACCTCTACAAGAGCGACCGGGCGAAGACGAGCAAGATAATAAGGAGAATAGTTGAAGAGTTCTGCGAATGATTTGACGGCTTATTTTATTCGCCCTGATTTGACCTCACCCGGGGTGGGGCCCTGAATTCAGGGTCTCAGTTTTGAGATGTAATCGCGAAGGAACTCGGGGTCCTCCCTCTTCACGGCGCTTAAAAGCTCCTCGAACTTCTTCTCCCCGAGGGCGAGGCGGAGGTAGTAGTAGAGGTTGACGGCATCTTCAACGATGGCGCTCTGCCTTCTCCCCTCCTCGGCGTAGAGCTGGATGAGCTTCATGTTCATGTCCCTGCTGATGTAGAGGGTCTTCTGCATCTTCTCCTTCTTCAGGTCGGGCTTTTTCTTGGGCTTCGGCTTCGTCGGCTTCGTGAGCTCGTCTATCGAGCCGTCAAAGAGCTTTGGAATTTTATCCCTCGGCAATCTCAACCACCTCTTTCGCGAGCTTTAGGAAGGCCTTCGCGGCGCGACTCTTGCCGTCGAACTCGAATATGCTCTTACCCTCGCTCTGGGCCTTCTCAAGGGCTATCGCCTTCGGAATCGTCGTTAGTATCGGCGCGTCCGGGTAGGTCTCCTTAAGCTCCTTGAGGCGGAGCTTCGGGACCTTCGTCTGCCTGGTGAACTTGTTGGGAACCAGTCCGAGCAGTTTTAGGTTCTCGTTAGTTTCTTCGCGAATCATCCTCATGAGGTTGAACATGAGTTGCATTCCTATGACGCCGAAGTAGCTGAGCTCGAGTGGGATGAGCACGTAGTCGGAAGCGGTGAGCGAGTTGACGAGGAAGATTCCCATGCTCGGCGGGTTGTCTATGAGGACGTAGTCGTAGTCCGGCAGAACCGGTAGCAGGGCCTTCTCAAGCCTCCTCTCGCGGTTGTAGGCGTTGATTATCTCGATTTCTTTGGCCGAGAGGTTCAGGTGGCTTGGGATAAGGTCGAGGTTTTCCCGGACGCTTATCAGGCTCTCCTCAATTTCGCTCTCCCTTGTCATGAGCGTTCCGACGTGCCTTTCAGCATAATCAAGGACTTTCATACCGATTAAACCGAAGGTCAGGTTGAACTGCGGGTCGACGTCAACGAGTAGGACTCTCTTGCCCATATCGGCCAGGGCGTAGCCGAGGTTCATCGTCAGGGTTGTCTTCCCAACTCCCCCCTTCTGATTGGCAACGCTGATTACCACTGCCATGGTTTTCACCCAGTAATAAAAGTCAGGAAAGGTCCTCAAAGTCATCAAGGACCCTGCTCACGTAGGACGGAAGTCCTTCCTTCGGTTCTTCCCTCCTGGCTATCGTCTTGTAGAGCTTGTCCTCGAAGGACTCGAAGGTCTTCTTGGGCTTTGCGGGCAGGAGGGACTCCTTCGGGGCGAGCTGAAGTGCGGTTTCGCCTCCTATGATGTGCGGGCTTTTGACGCCGGTCATTATCACCATGGCCCTGACCATCTTGCCCATGTCCTCGTCAATCCTTGCACCCCACTTGATTTCGCTCTTCTCACCGAGCTTCTCGTAGACGACGTTCATTGCCTCGTTAATCTCGCCGAGGCTGACGTCCGGGCCGACGGTGAAGTGGACGAGGGCCTTCTCACCGCTCCCGTACTCGACGTCGAGGAGCTTGTTCTGGAGGGCGTTCTTGACGGCATCGACGGCCCTGTTGCTCGAATCGCTCTCGCCTATTCCAATCAAAGCCGCTCCACCGTTCTTCATGACACTGTAAACGTCCGCGAAGTCGATGTTCACCATCGACGGGAGCTTAATAGTCTCGGTTATCCCCTTGACCATTCTGGCTATTATCTCGTCCGCGAAGCGGAATGCTGCATTTATTGGGAGTTTCGGAACGAGCTGGAGGAGCTTGTCGTTCTCGATTATTACAACGGTGTCCGAGTAGTAGAGGAGCGCCTTTATTCCCGCCTTGGCCTTCTCAATCCTCAGCTTACCCTCGTTCTTGAACGGGAAGGTTACAACGCTCACAACGAGGGGCTCTCTAAACCTACCGTTGTGCCTGGCGCGCTCCTTGATGACCCTCGCCACAACAGGTGCTGCACCGGTTCCGGTTCCGTTGCCCATTCCGGCGGTTATGAAGACGAGGTCAGCGTCGCCGATGGTCTCGGCAATCTCGTGGGCGCTCGCCTCGGCGGCGCGGTAGCCTATCTCTGGGTCTCCACCAGAGCCCTTACCCTGGGTTATCTCCTTACCGAGGAGGAGTTTTTTATGGGCCTTCGCGTGCTTCAGCGCCTGCGCGTCGGTGTTCATCGCTATCAACTCGGCACCCTGGACACCGAGCTCGTACAGGCGCGTTATGGTATTGTTACCGGAGCCACCAACACCAACAATGACAATCTTTATCAGGTCGTCGTCATCCTCCATGAGGTTCTCTTCCATCTTTGGCTTCTTTGGCTCGTCGTCGAGGTCTATCTTTATTCCCGCCTGCTCAAGCAGTTTAAACACCATCGCCCCAACCCCCAGCGTTGAGTGTGAGCTGATTTTATTCCTTATTTTAGGCCTTATTCAAGCGGCTTATTTTATGATGTAGTCGGGCGTTGAGCGATTCTCCGTCTCAAGGCGGTAAAGCTCCTTTTTCAGAAGCTCGCGTATGGCCTCGCGAATGATTTCACTTCTGTTTGGGT
Source organism: Thermococcus sp. 21S9 (assembly GCF_012027635.1). Lineage (NCBI taxonomy): Archaea > Methanobacteriati > Methanobacteriota > Thermococci > Thermococcales > Thermococcaceae > Thermococcus > Thermococcus sp. 21S9. The sequence continues at coordinate 329,535 of NZ_SNUS01000001.1, read as the reverse complement.
AAACACCCTTCTTAACAAGCTGGTCCATCGCGTTTATGAGGCCCTGCGGGAGCTGAACACTTATGATTCTCATCCTGCTCATTCCTGCACCACCACGTCCATTGAGCCGCTGGGATAGGTAGTGATTAATTAGTTAAATACTTTGTGCTTCTGTTTTAATATTTACATAATATCTTTCCCAAAAAATTTTTGAAAAACTCTTTTAAGGTGGAAGTCTTAACGAAAAGATGGTGATTCAGCGGTGATTAGCGTAACAAATGGAGTCTTCATAACGCGAGTCTCGGTTCGAAACGTTGAAGATGTTCTGCCTTACCTCGGGAAAAGCGTTCAGCTGGTCAACACGGACTGTTGGAAGGCCGTTGCCTTTGCCTCAATACTCGTCCTGAGGGCCTTTGAGCGGGGAACCAACCACGCGAAGACCCCTGGTGGGGAACTGCTACTCCGTCTTGCCGGAACGCTTCAGATTAAGGATGCAATTAGGCAGGTCGGTGCAAAGCCGGGAGAGAACTTCCTGGTGGTCTTCGGGAGTGAGGATGATGCGAGAAGGGTCCTTGATGAACTTGGGTTGGAAGAGCTTCCCATCGGTGAATGTCCCGAGGAGATTGCGAAAACTTTTTTTGAAAAATCCGCACTTGTCGAAGTTTTGTAGGAAAAATCACCTTTTTTCCAGCTTGGTTTAAGGATAAATTTATATATGGGCCCCTTCAGACCCCCGCAGTGCCCGGGGGGATGAGGAATGCGCTACAAGAAAAGAAAATACTTCCTGGCAGGAAGGATAAACATAATCCAGCGCTCGAAGATTAGGGAGCTCTTCGAGAAGGCCTCGAAGATGGAAAACGTTATCTCCCTTGGAATCGGCGAGCCCGATTTCGACACGCCCGAGGTGATTAAGGACGCCGCGAAGAGGGCCCTCGACGAGGGCTACACGCACTACACGCCCAACGCTGGCATTCCCGAGTTTAGGGAAGCCATAGCGGAATACTACAAGGACTTCTACAAGGTTGATGTTGATATTGACAACATCCTCGTCACCGCTGGCGCTTACGAGGCTACTTACCTGGCATTCCAGAGCATCCTCGAGCAGGGTGATGACGTTATTATCCCGGACCCGGCCTTCGTCTGTTACGTTGAAGACGCCAAGATAGCCGAGGCCGGAATCATCAGGATTCCCCTCCGCGAGGAGTACAAGTTCCGCCTCAACCCTGATGAGCTCGTCGAGGCGATAACGAAGAGGACGAGGATGATTGTCATCAACTACCCAAACAACCCGACCGGAGCCGTTATGAAGAAGTCCGTCGTCAAGGCCATAGCAGATATAGCCCAGGACTACAACATCTACATTCTCAGCGACGAGCCCTACGAGCACTTCCTCTACGAGGGGGCGAAGCACTACCCGATGATTAAGTACGCCCCTGACAACACGATTCTGGCCAACTCCTTCTCGAAGACCTTCGCCATGACCGGCTGGCGCCTTGGCTTCGCCATCGCTCCCAAGCAGGTCATCAGGGATATGATTAAGCTCCATGCCTACGTCGTCGGCAACGTTACGTCCTTCGTCCAGATTGCGGGCATAACTGCTCTCCGCGACAAGAGGAGCTGGGAAGCCGTTGAGAGGATGAGGCAGGTCTACGACGAGAGAAGGAAGCTCGTCCTCAAGTACCTCAACGACATGCCCCACATTCAGCCCTTCAAGCCCAAAGGAGCATTCTACGTCTGGGTCAAGATTGACCCCGAGCTTGACATGACGAGCGAGGACTTCGCGGACTGGCTCCTTGACAACGCGCGCGTCGTCGTCATTCCTGGAACGGCGTTCGGAAAGCAGGGGGAGGGCTGGGTCAGGATAAGCTATGCGACCGAGAAGGACAAGCTCATCGAGGCTATGGAGCGGATGAAGTCCGCGCTCTCCAAGCTGTGAGGTGGTTTGATGGAGAACATCCTCACCGTCTTCCTTGCAATCTTTTTGGCCGAGCTCGGGGACAAGACACAGCTGACCACTATAGCCTTCGCCTCGAAGTACGGCTGGAAAACGGCTTTTATCGGTGCAATCCTCGGGCTCGCGGCCGTTAATCTCATCGGTGCCCTACTGGGCGATGCCATCGGGGACGTTCTCCCGATGGACCTTATACAAAGGGGCGCCGGGGTCCTCTTCATCGTCTTCGGCGTCCTGATGTTGCTTGGAAAGCTTTAGGGGTGGTTGCCATGGACAAGAGGTGGTCAACGGTATTGATTAACACCGCTCTCCTTGCTTCAGGTTTTGGAACGATGCACATGCTCGAGAAGTTCAAGGGTGCTGTTTTGGCCCACTATGGAATCACGGAGGCAATGATGAGCTATCAGCAGACCGCTTACGTTGTCGGTCTCTTCGTTGCGTTCCTCCTCGGCGGAACAAGTCTGTTCAAGGGCTCTTTCAAGAGGAGCGTGGCTTTAATCGTCAGCTTCGCCGCGATTCCGCAGTTCCTGATTCCATTCATGCCCAACTGGTGGGGGGTCGTTGCGCTCCGCTTCTTCCAGGGCTTCATCGTCGCTCTCATAGCGGTCTTCAGCAACCAGATTGGAAGACTCTTCGTGGCCGAGAGGCCATTCGCCAAGGGTGTAATCCTCTCTGGAATCTTCTGGGGTGGAATCTACGGCATAAACCTGGCCAAGTGGGCTTCAAGCGCTTACTCGGGCTGGGAAGCTGTAAAGGTCGCGTTTATAGTTTCCGCAGTTGTAATGTATGTCATGCTTGCAATCTGGTGGCTCTTCATCGAGGACTTTGAGATTCCCAAGGAGAAGCGCTCGTCCAAGACCAACGTCTGGAAGATGCCCTTCACATGGGTCTTCGGTTTCACCTTCTTCCCGGCCCTGTGGATTATCTTCACCCTCGGTTCGTTTACGCTCCACAACGTTAAGTTCAGCGACGCCCAGGTGGCTAACCTCGTCATGACCCTTGAGGTCTCGATGGGCCTCTGGTCGATAATCATGGGTTACCTTGGCTACCGCCTCTCGGTTAAGAACACCAGCAACCGCGGTCTCTTCAAGGCCATCGTCAGCGTCATGACGCTCTCCTACGCCGTGACCTTCCTTGGAATCTTCATCGTCTGGAAGGCGATAAGCGCAAACGACTACACGCTGGCACTCCTTGGAATAGCGATAACCGGAATCGTCCAGGGAACGGGTCCGGCCTTCTGGACCACAGCCCCAGCCGCTTACCCCAAGGAAATCTACCCCGAGGCCAGCTTTGCTCTGGGACTCATCTCGAACTCAGCGAACGCGGTCGCTCCGAACGTCATGTTCGTCCTCGTGCACAGCGTCACGACGGGTATGATAATATACCTCGGCATGGCCCTGCTCGGAATAGTACTCCTGCTAGTCTCAAGCAGGATGAAGCTCCCCGTCGAGGAGCTCTCTTAACCTCTTTTTCTTATTACGTGAATGTCTCTGACGAGTCTGTGCCTCTCCTCGTAGTCAAGGTACCTCCCCAGAACCTCGAAGCCGAGTTTGGTTAACCATCTCCTCTCCTTCCGGTAGATGCTCCCGTCCCTCAGCCTGTAGGCGGGGAAGACGAAGACGACCCTCCCGTTCCTCTTGAGCACATCGCTAAAGCTCTCGAAGACCGAAAAGTAGAGCCTGTCCAGCTCGTTGGCGAGCTTTATCGCCTCGCCCCTGCCAGGGTTCCTCTTTAAGGGCTTCCCGAGGTAGGGCTCGGTAACTATCGCGTCAAAACGCTCGCGGAAACAGCGCTTCAGCTTCCTCGCGTCGCAGACCTCTATCCTCGCCGAGTTCTTGAGCCTGAACTCTCGCCTGAGCCACTCGATGTTCCGCCTCGCTTCCCTCACCCTTTCAGGGTCTCTGTCGCTCCCGTAAGCGGGCAACCCCTGGAGGACGAACTCCTGAAGGACCGTTCCGATGCCGCAGAAGGGGTCGAGGAAGAGGCCCTTCCTTACCTCCGTGAGGTTCACCATTATCCTTGCCAGCCTCGGCGGAATCGAGAGGATTGGCCTCTGAACGGGTCTCTCGACGTCGAGCTTCTTCAGCTCAAAGGGGTCGGTGATTTTAATCGTCTCGCCCACCAAAAAGCTCCCGTCGTCGCGAAAGAGAAAGACAAAGTCCTTGACATCGGGAAATCCCTTCAGAATCAGCTCGGCCGGCATGGAGTAGACTTTAGCGGGCTTGAAGAACTTGGCAGGGCCTTCCCTCTTGAACTCCCTCTTTATCGCGCTCCCCAGCTTTCTCCAGAGCCTCCAGTCGTTCTTTCCGTAGAGGCTGACAGTGAAGAGCCTGGCGTATTCGAGGTCCTTTATCGCTTCCTCTCCTTCTCCAACGATTCTCACAAGCTTGAGCGACCCTCCAAGCCAGCGGAAGTGCCTCTCTATTGAAGGTTTTGACTCGAAAACAATCCAGTTTTCTCCTTCCTCAATAGGTTTGACCTTTAGACCAAAACGTCTCGCGAACGAGAAGAACTCAGCCCTTCCCAGCTCTGGATTCTTGCCTAATATTACTCCATACATGGATTGCGCTTTGGGTAAGCTTTTAAAAAGCTTCCGAGTAAGTCAAACAAGCCTGAGCCGGTGGTTGCAATGCTCGTCGTCGAGGTGCTCGAATCAGCGGGGGAGATTCCGGACCCCTACGTCAAGGCCGTCACCTATGCAAGAATAGGCGAGGAGCTCGCGAGAAAGGGCCATCCCCTCTACAAGCGCGCCTTTCTCAGCGCCTTTGAGTCGCTGACTTCGATAGAGGACCCCTTCAAAATGCTCAAGGCCCTGCTCTCAATCGGTGTCTCCCTGGGCAGGGCGAGGATTAAGGCATATCGGAAGGTATTCGCAAGGGTCTTCTCGGAGTCCCGGGATTTAAGCCCTCCCCAGCGGGACGAACTCCTTAAAACGGCCTCCCTGGCACTCCTAAGCCTCGGTGATGTTGGGGAAGCGATAACCTTCGCCCTCGATATATCCAACGATAAGCTCAGGCAGTCAACGCTCGTTTCCCTCGTCAGGGGAATCTCGCGCTCCCTTGAGGTGAACCCGATTAAGACTGCCTACAGGCTCAGGAAGATACGGCTGGCCCTTGAGTACATCACCGACGAGCCCTATCGCTCGAAGGCACTCCTTGAGCTCTCAAAGGCGCTCGTTGCCCTTGGCAGTTACGAGGGGGCCTTTTCAGCCATCAGGGAGATGGGTTCCCGCGAGTGGGCCAGGCAGGCCTTCAAGGAGCTTGCCTTCAGGTTGAGCGAGCTCGGCGTCATAGAGCGGTACGTTGACTCCTTTACCGCCCTCACGGAGGAGCTATCCGAGAAGTTCGGTGAAAACTTCATAGCTGAGCTTTCAACGGCCCTCGCCCTCGCCGGCAGGGGAGAGCTTGCCGTTCACCTGCTCCGGAAGCTCGGCGATGAAAGCCTCTTTGAGCGCGTTGCCCTCGACCTCCTCGACAAGAACCCCTCTGCCATTGGGGATTTCCTGAGCGCCCTGAACGAGGGTGAATCCTCAAGGGTTGGCAAGGTCTTGATGAACCGCATCCTTGAGGAGCCGACGCCGGAAAAGAGGGAGATAGTGAACACGATAGCCCGCTTCGCCCGCTCCGAGGAGGTCTGGGCGAAGGTGGCGCGCTTTTACATCCTCACGGGCGACGTTGAGTCTGCGAGGAGGATAGGCCTCGCCCTCCAGAGTCCGAGGCTCCGCTCCGTTGTGATGGCCGACGTTGCCCACCACTACCTCAAGCGCGGTGACGTTGAGAGGGCGATAGACACGGCCCTTGAGGTCAGGGATAGGCGTTTTGCCTCACTCCTTATGTCAGAAATCCTCATAAAGGCCCTTCACGAAGAGCTAAAGGGGTTGGAGAATGGAAAGGCTCAGGTCGCTGGTGGGAAGGCGGGAAAACCGGCTTGACTTCCTCAGGGATTTGGTATCGCTCCTCCTTTCGAGGGAAGACCTCTACTCAAACGAGGCCCTCTTCAAAGACGCCATCGAGGAAGTTTATTCCCTTTTAAAATCGGAGGTTCGCGCCGGTAAATTCGAGCTCCTCAACGCCTACGAGACGGCGGTGGTTTTAAGGGCCGTTGCATTCAACGAGAACCTTGATGTTCAATCCCTGCTGAGGAAACTCCTCGCCGAGCTGGGGTGATTGTTATGCTGTACGAGATAAGTATCGAGACGAAGGAGCGCTGTCAGGTTGTTGACATAACCGAGGAAGTTCAGAGGCTCGTTTATCGCTCCAAGGTGAAGCACGGAGTAGCGGTTGTCTTCACCCACCACACGACGACGGGCCTCTTCATAAACGAGTACGAGCCGGGCTTAATCGAGGACATCAAGGCCAAGATGGCCGAGCTCGTGCCGAGGGAAGGTTCCTACGCCCACGACAGGATTGACAGGAACGCGCACGCGCACATAAAGGCGAGCATCTTCCTCAACCCCGAGGTTGTCGTTCCCATAGACCAGGCTGAGCTCCACCTCGGAACCTGGCAGAGGATTCTCTTCGTCGAGCTCGACGGGCCGAGGCACAGGAAGGTCTACGTTATGATATGCCCCTGCCCCGAGATGCCGGAGGAGTGATTAGACGTACATCGCCATGTGGGCAATCCTTTCAAGGAGCTCGTTGAAGCCCTCGTAGGTAACCAGCGATAACGCCAGTGGCTCCTGCTCCAGCCTCTTCTTTATGATTTCTCTCAACTCCTCCACTCGCTCCCTCGGAACGAGGTCAATCTTGTTGATGACAACGATTATCGGCTTGTCGTAGCGCATCTTGAGCATGTGGTGGAGCTTCTCCATTCCCCTGTGCAGGCCGACGGTTGCGTCGACCATGTGAATTATTATGTCCGCCGAGACTATCTCGTCTATGAGCTCTTTGAACTTCTCCTCGCTGAGAACCTTCCCGCGGAGCTCGAGCCTCGGGTCGAAGAGCCCTGCCGTGTCTATGAGCACGAACTCATCTGCTCCTCCGAAGGGGTTCTTCATGCCCTTGGGTATCTTCAGCTTTCCAAAGCGCTTCCTCACGAGCCCCTTCGTCGTTCCGGGTAAATCCTCCACCTCGCTCACCTTTCCGCCCACGAGTGCGTTCATGAGGGTTGATTTGCCGACGTTTTCGGCACCGATTATCGCAACCTTTATCATCTCTTCACCCCCTAATTCAACTCAGCGGTTGAATTTAAAGGTGATTGGCATGAGGCGCGTCAAGCTCGGTCATCACTATTACTACGTTGTCACGCCCGATGACCTTAACGGGAAGCTGAGAGGCAAAAACGTCGTCCTCGAAGGCGAGATAGAGGACAAGCCCGTCATCGAGTTCCTGCCGATGGAACTGCCGAGCTGGAGGACGACCTTTAAAATCCACGGGATAAGGGTTGACTTCGCGGGAAGTCCCTGCATAGGCAAGGGCGACACCGTTAAGGTCTACGGTCGCTTCCTCGGCGATGCAATCATCGCAACCGCCATCGAGACAGAGAGGGCCCTCTTCACGACGGAGGAGTGAGCATGCTCGACCTCCTAATCGAACTTGGCAACCTCAAGAGGCTCCCGAGGACGGGCTGGCTACTCAGGGGTGTTCCAAACCCGGAGAGCGTGGCCGAGCACAGCTATCGCGTGGCACTAATAACGCTTTTCCTCGCGGACGAGCTGAAGGCAAAAGGGGTCGAAATCGACGTCGAGAAAGCCCTGAAGATAGCGCTCCTCCACGACGTCGGAGAGGCGAGGATAACTGACATACCGAAGACGGCCCAGTACTACCTCGACAAGGGCAAGGCCGAGAAGAAAGCTGTCATGGAGCTTCTGCTTTCATCGCCAAAGCCGAAGGAGTACTTCAGGCTCTGGCGCGAGTATGAAGAGGAGACGAGCACAGAAGGGAGACTCGTGAAGTTCGCCGACAGGCTGGAGATGCTGATTCAAGCTTATGAGTACGAGAAGGCCGGCTTCAGGAACCTCGACGAGTTCTGGGGAACCCTCGAAAAGCTCCGCGAGAGCGAGTTCTACTCCCATTTCCGGGAGCTCGTTGAGGGACTCGTTGAGATGCGGGAGAAGTTGTATCGTGGTTAGTCTAATCGCGGTGCAACAATTGGACCTACGAGAGCTCCCGCAGGAACTCCTCGGCCCTTTCGAAGTCCCTCCTCTCGAGGAGCCTCTGGAAGCCGAGGTAGAGACCGAGGAGCTCAAGGTTTTTCTTCCCCATAAGCTCTTCAACCCTGGCGTCGAGCTCTCTGAGGGCCCTTCCGACGGCCTTCTCGGAGTAGTCCGCGAACTTAAGGCCATTCAAAATCCCGAGGAGCTTATGGGTCTCTAGGGTGAGGTCCGCGGTATTCACTCCTCTAAACCTCGGCCTCTCCTCTACCCTCTTCCCGCTTATCTCCGCCAGGAATTGCCTGAACTCCTCAAGTTCTGGCTCTACATCAATGCCTGCATTCCGGAGAACAACAAAGGGGTCGTCTGTGTTCATGTGTATTGCCCTTCCGAGTACTTCGAGGTTTTCTTCGTTCACTTCTGGGAGTAGTTTATCTATGATTTTGAACGTCTTCTCGAATGCCTTTTCCATAACCTTCGCAGTTTTCTCCGGATCTGTGGTTAGATTGTCATAGTGAGCTTGCTTCGCAATTGCTTTTGCAAGTCTCTTGTAGTTTTCCTTTATGTACGCATAATCTCTTTTGTTGTAATATAACGCGTTCATTACCTCTTCTACGGTTTTGGCCGATTGAACGTTGTGCACGCCGGTATGGTATGCCATTGCGAGCGCGAGGAGTGTGTGGATAAGTGGGTAGTGCACGGCTATGATTTTTTCCTCTGGCGTTGCTTCATACGCGTATCTTTTTTGTATCCCGCCTTTTGTGTTGCATCTGGCTTCCCTATTGCTTTGTTGTGTGCGAGTATATTCCTCACAATTTCTTCATCACCCTCTGGCGTTGCCCTCGCAAGAATTCTGTACAAACCTTTCCCATGTTGGTGAACCACGACAAACACTTTATCTCTCAGGCTCTCCGGCACCGTTGATTCCTCTTCTCTTTTGAGGCTCTGTTTCACTTCCTTCTTCCTGAAGAGCATCACACCACCTAATGAACTACGGCATCGGAAAGAAAAGGCTTTCCCTCAGAGGAAGTCCTCCAAGTCCCAGACGAGATAGTCTTCCTCCCTCAGCTCCTCCTTTCCCTCAACGTCCCTCGCGATGAGGCCGTAAAGCTCCTCCCAACTTTCGAATCCCGCGACCTTGGCTTTTCTCTCAAGGTCCTTCAGGATTCCCCTCGCTTCCCGTTCACTCAAATCTTTCCATTTAACCTCGACAAACAGGGCCTTCCTCTCCCGCTCGTTCAAGGCAACCAAATCGATTTCCTCGCCCCTGTGCCACCACCTTCCGATTTTCGTAAACTTAAACGGCAACTGTCCAATCCTGTTCAGCTCGATTAAAAACTGCTTGGCAATATCCTCAAACGCAAAGCCGAGGTAGCGGTTGAAGTCCCGCTTGAAATCTTCAAGGGCCCCGTCAGGAAAACCGCTCTCGATTTCCTCGAAGTACGGTGCGACAAACCTGAACCAGAAGGCGAAGTAGAGGTCTTTAAAACGGTAAATCCCCCTCTTCGCCTTCCTCCCGACGGGCAGTTCCCTCTTTAGAATCCCGAGGTCTTCGAGAATCCGCAGGTAGCGCGCCGTGTTCTTAGGCTCGATGAACGAATACCCGGCGATTTCATTGACGCGCGTCTTCCCTCTCGCAACGGCCTCGAGTATCGTGTAGTACGTCTCCGGTTCTCGAAATTCCTCCTCAAGCAGTTCCTTCGCCTCGCGGAATAGGAAGGCGTTCGGGTCAAAGAAGTTCCGCGTTATCTCTTCCTCGACGTTCCTTCCGCTGAAGAGCTCAAGGTACCTCGGAACACCAGAGGTCACCGCGTAAAGCTCTACCGCGTCCTCTGGAGCCAGGTCCGAAAACCATTCGAAGAGGTGCCTGAAACGAAGGGGCTGAAGGTTGAGCGTCGCGTCGCTCCTGCCGTAGAGCGGACTTGAGTAGTCGAAGAAGCTTCTCTTCAGCAGTCCGACTGAGGAAGCCGAGAGGATTAGCATGACGTCGCTTTCAGGAAGAACTTCATCAACGATGCTCTGAAACTCCGCCTCAACCTCTGAGTAGCGGAGTAAGTAGGAGAACTCGTCGAGGAATACTATGAGTCTGCCATCAGCTTGGGACGCGATGAAGCGGAATGCGTCTGTGAACGTTGCGAAGTTTGGGACTGGGATGTTAAAGTGCTCCCCGATGGCCCGATTGAGCTTTGCGAGGTTGTACTCCCACACCCTCTTCTCAAACTGAACCGCTATAGCCTCCTTGTCCTTCAGGAACTCGCGAACGAGGCGACTTTTCCCGATTCTTCTCCTCCCCGTGACGAGAACGAGCGTGAAGCCCGTTTTCTCGTAAAGTTCGTTGAGCGTTTTGAGTTCCCGCTCCCTGTCTACAAATTTTCGAATCTTCATAATATAATTACAGGTCGAAACTTGATAAAAAGGTTTTGTTGGGGCGTTAATTCACGAAAACACTTTCATTTACGTTAACGCATCTGTTTGCTCAAAATGTTTAAATACCCGTTTCTGTCCCTTATACCGGTGGTCTCTATGAGGAAGGCGATTTTCCCGTTGATAGGGCTCCTTATACTCTCGGTTCTCGCGGCGGGGTGTATATCATCGTCAAGTAGCTCCGGCTCCGCCTCAACTGGGACTTCAAAGCCCCTCAAGGAGGAGACCCTGATAATCTTCCACGCCGGTTCGCTGAGCGTCCCGCTCCAGCAACTGGAGTCCGAGTTCGCCAAGTACGCCGAGGAAAACCTCGGGGTTAAGGTGAAGTTCCAGGACGAGGCTAGCGGTAGCGTTATGGCCGTCAGGAAGGTCACCGATTTGGGCAAGCAGGCCGACATAGTCGCGACGGCGGATTACACGCTTATCCCGCAGATGCTCGTCCCCAACTACACGGACTTCTACGTCCTCTTCGCGACCAACCAGATAGTCATAGCCTTCACCAACAAGAGCAAGTACGCGAACGAGATTAACTCGACGAACTGGTACGAGATTCTGGCGAAACCCGGCGTCCGCTTCGGCTTCAGCAATCCAAACGACGATCCCTGTGGCTACCGCTCTGTCATGGTCATGAAGCTGGCCGACCTCTACTACGGCAAGCCAATCTTCGAGACCCTCGTCGAGAAGAACACCAACATCTACGCCAATGGAACGCACATCTACGCTCCCAAGGAGATTCAGCTCAAGACCGACAAGGTCGTCATAAGGCCGAAGGAGACTGACCTGGTCGGCCTCGTCGAGAGTGGGGCGATTGACTACTTCTTCATCTACAAGAGCGTCGCCGAGCAACACGGCCTCCGCTACATCACGTTGCCGGACAAGATTAACTTGGCCGACTTCAAGCTCGCGGACTACTACGGCCAGGTCGAGATAACCCTCGGCTCCACCGGCAAGACCATCAAGGCCAAGCCCATCGTCTACGGCGTCACCGTGCTGAAGAACGCCCCCCACAGGGAGCTCGCCCTCGAGTTCCTCAAGTTCTGGCTCGGCCAGCAGGGCAGGGAGGTCTTCAAGAAGAACTACCAGGACTTCCTCAACCCGCCGATAGCGTTCGGCAACGTTCCAGACCAAATCAAGGACGAGGTGAAGGTCGAGGGGTGAGCTTTTTATTCCCCTCTCCCAATTCAGGGGGAGAGCGATGAGGCGCGACTACACCCTCTACTTTTTCACGGCACTGGGGAGCTTCCTAATCGTCTACATACTCCTGCCCCTGGCCATGATTTACCTCAAGCAGGTCCAGGATTTTCAGGCCTTCGTCAGGACCCTTCACGACCCGATAGTCGTTTCCGCCCTCAAGCGCTCCCTCTTAACCGCCACGGCGACCGCCTTGATAGCGCTCCTCTTCGGCGTCCCCCTCGGCTACGTTCTGGCCAGAAAGGACTTTCCCGGGAAGAGCTTCGTTCAGGCGGTTGTCGATGTCCCGATAGTGATTCCCCACTCCGTCGTGGGTATAATGCTCCTAGTCACTTACTCCACTTACATCCTCGACAACTACAAGGGCATAATCGGGGCCATGCTCTTCGTCTCGGCCTCCTTCACGATAAACTCCGCCAGGGACGGCTTCTTGGCCGTTGACGAGAAGCTTGAGGCGGTTGCGAGAACCCTTGGAGCTTCCCGATTGAGGGCCTTCTTCTCGATTTCCCTTCCGATGGCCTTCCCGAGCATAGCGAGCGGGGCCATAATGACGTGGGCTCGCGCCATAAGCGAGGTCGGTTCAATCCTGATAGTTGCCTACTACCCGATGACTGCCCAGGTTCTAATCCTCGAGTACTTCAACAACTACGGTCTGAGGGCTTCCCGGCCGATAGCGGTCCTCATGGTCACGATAAGCCTCGGCATCTTCGTCCTCCTCAGGTGGCTGATAGGGAGGAAGGCAAGATAAACAAAGATTTAAGGGGAATTTGTAAAAATGGATTGGTGAACAGACCATGATAACGTCCCTTCACATTAGGAACTTCAGAGGCATCTCTAATTTACGTCTCAACGATTTGAGTAGAATTAACGTTGTCGTTGGCAGAAACAACGTGGGGAAGTCCTCAGTTCTCGAAGCCATTGCAATCGCCGTCGGTGCAGTGAACCAAGACTCGTCCGTGCTGAAGAGGGTTCTAACCCAAGTATTGAAGTGGAGGGGCTGGCTGGGACGCACCTCAATAAACTTCCTCTTTATGGCCCCGTCTACTCCTATTGAACTCACTTTTACAGCTAATAATGTTCCCTATACAATTACACTCAGACATCCAGGTGAAGTTGCGAATCTTTTGGCAAGGGCACATAATCTTGAATTTGATATCGAGACTCTCAAGAATATGATGACGGAATCAATTGATGTCATTAACTTCGAGATCAAGGCCGGGCCTCTCAAACGCAGTGCCATGACGTTGGTTTCTGAAAAAGGTAACGTAACGGTGATGGCGTCTGGCGATGAACCCTATCCCGTTGAACTCCCCATTGAGTTCGTAACCCCCTACGACATGAACGCACCGGGGTTCATCGAAGCCTCTTTCTCAAAGGCATTCAAAGCCAAGTCTTATTACAGGGCGCTTAAGTTAATTCGCAGGGCGTATCCAGAAGTTGAAAACCTGAGCCCTGTCCCCGAGGGCAATGGCGTTTTGATGTACGTCGATATAAGGCACTCCCCCCAGAGCGTTCCCTACTATGTCATGGGAGATGGATTTAAGTTCCTCTCGGCAATCGCTTTCTTAGTTTCATCTGTAACAGGAGGGCACTTCCTCATTGACTCTGCCGAGGCGTTCCACCACCCGAAATCCCTCAGAACCATGGTCAGAACTCTCATAAAGGGCTCTTTAGAGAACGACGTCCAGGTGTTCTTAACAACCCACAGCCTTGAACTGTTGGACATGCTCATCGAAGAGGGTATCGAGGCCGGGATAGACGGCAGGGTTGTTTACATGAAGCGTGAAAAGGGCAGGGTAGTCACGGACACCAAGACGTTTGAGGAAGCAAGGGAGATACGAGAAGTTATAAACCTCGACTTGAGGGGGTAACCATGGAACTGAGGGAAACGAGGATTCTCCTTCTTGAAGGGTCGATGGACGTTAGTTTTTTTGTTCCAGTTCTTAAGGGACTTTATGACTTCAATGAGAACCGAAAATACTGGGAACTTATTCCAATCAAACGTGTTGGGAGGGACGTTCTTTCGTCTCCAATTCCGCTTATTAAAGATGACCTTCTTCTCGTCATTCATCACGCCGGCGGAAGGAATAACCTGCCAAAAGCCCTTGGACTCATCATAGCAACATTAGCTTACTGGGAAAATCTACCATCGCCTTCCGTCGTTGGAATCGTCCGCGATGTCGATACAAATAGGGACGTATTGGAATGGACGAAAAGCATCCTCAGGAAGTTTTCTCCAGTGAGTGACGAGGATTCCCTCTTAGTGACTCTCTCAGGATGGAGGGTTAGGGTACTCCCCTTCGCTATTGGCAACGTGAAGTTAGCACATCCAAACATTGAGGAGAAGCGCGAACTGGAACTCCTTCTGGCGAGATTAGCAAAGGAAGAAAGCACACTCACAAGATTCTCCCGCTCAATAAAGGTGTTGAATGAGGACAAGGGCTCAAAACTCACACCAAAGGACATCATGCACGTCCTCGCAATCGCCAAAAACTTTAGCGGAGATAGCCTTTCGGGACTTTACAGGAAGTTTGTCGAAGAGCTCATTCGAACTCAAAGGGATGTTTTCGTGGACGTTCTCAACGAAAGTGGTGTTGTGGACTTCCTTGAAAAATTAACTAGGTGATGCCATGCTCAGGGCTGAGGGAATCTCCAAGGACTGGAAGGAGTTCCACCTCAGGGATATAACCCTCGAGGTTAAAGAGGGCGAGCACTTCATAATCCTCGGCCCGAGCGGTGCGGGAAAGACGGTTCTCCTTGAGATAATCGCTGGGATAATAGAGCCGGACTCGGGGAGGGTTTACCTCAGAGGCAGAGACGTTACAGATTTGCCACCCGAGAAGCGCGGTTTAGCCTACGTCCCCCAGAACTACGCCCTCTTTCCCAACATGAGCGTCTACGACAACATAGCCTTCGGCCTGAAGGTCAGGAAGGTGCCAAAGCCCGAAATAGAGCGAAAGGTCAGGGAAATCTCCAAGGTTCTCGGGATAGAACACCTCCTCCACAGGAAGCCGAGGACGCTGAGCGGTGGGGAGCAACAGAGGGTAGCACTCGCGAGGGCGCTCGTCGTCGAGCCACCGTTAATCCTCCTCGACGAGCCCTTTGCCAACCTCGACGTCGGAACGAGGGCGAAGCTGTTAACCGAGATGAAGCGCTGGAGGCGAGAGCTGGGCTTTACGGCCCTGCACGTAACGCATTCCTTTGAAGAAGCGATAAGCCTCGGCGACCGCGTTGGGGTGATGCTCGACGGCAGACTCGTTCAGGTTGGTAAGGTCAGGGACGTCTTCTCAAGGCCGGTGAGTGAGGAAGTCGCTCGCTTCCTCGGCTTCGAGAACATAATCGAGGGAATCGCCGAGGGGAGAAAGCTCAGGGTCAACGGGGTCGAGATTGAGCTTCCGGTCGAGGCTAAAGGAAGGGTCAGGGTCGGCTTAAGACCGGAGGACATAATAATCTCGACCGAGCCGATAAGGAGCTCCGCCAGAAACGAGTTCAAAGCTGTCGTTGAGTCAATCGAGGAGCTCGGCCCGCTCGTGAGGGTAAGGCTTTCCCTCGGTGACCTGAGCCTCACGGCCTTCATAACCCGCTCATCGATGCTCGAACTCGGGATAGAGAAGGGAAAAGAGGTCTACGTCAGCTTCAAGGCGAGCGCGCTTCACGTGTTCTGAGCTTGTCCTTTATCTCCACCGGCAGGCTCTCGTAGACCTCATTGAGGGCATCGATGAGCTCGACAAGTTCTTTGGCCGTCAGCGTCGTCGTCTTCGGGCCGATTTCGAGTATCAGCGCGTCGTATTCCTCCGGCGAAACCTCCTCAAGCTCGTCTAAATGCTCGGCTTTCCTCGGGATTATGTTCACCTCTCCAATCATTCTACCTGCCCTTATCTCGGCTTCCCGCTCCTCTATCGGAACCTCCTTGGGGCAGTCGTAGCGCTCGACGAAAATCTTGATGTCAACCACCGGCGTTCCGTCGAGGGCGTCAATCTCGTCGATGTAGAGTCTGCCCTCCTCGATGCGGTGAATTCTGACGGTGTAAAGAGCTATTGGATTCGGCCTGTAGGGCGAGCGCGTGGCAAAAACGCCGGTGAGCGGGTTCTTCGGGTTCCCGTAGGGGTGCACCTTGAGGATTCTTCTCCTTGCGGGCGTGTCGCTCCCGTGGAACCAGAGGACGAGCTTGACCCAGTCGCCTTCCCTGAGGCCCTCCGTTGCCTCCCAGAACTCGGGCAGGATTTCTATGTGCGTTTCCTTGCTTTTCCTCACGAAGCCGACGGGGGTTATTTTGAAGGGTTCGAAGTTCATGGGCATCACACTTTGTGCTCTCTAACAGGACTTATAAATCCAAATCCTCCGTAACTTTTAAAAATGGCTGTTGTTTTCAAGCGTCAATGGTAAACTGAAAATGCACGCGAGGTGTATAGTGTGGAGCCCGGTGAATTCAGGAGCATTGTGGACGAAATAGTGTCGGAGATTTCCACAGTTTACATTGGAAACACTGAGCCCATTCGGAAGACTCTCACAGCTCTCCTCGTGAACGGAAACGTTCTCTTTGAGGATTATCCCGGTCTCGGAAAGACACTGCTCGCGAAGGCGTTTGGCAAAACGCTGGGACTCAGTTACACGAGGATTCAGTTCACTCCTGACCTTCTACCCGCGGACATAACCGGAACTAAGGTGTGGCGCCACGATAAGGGTGTTTTTGAGCTCGTTAAGGGGCCCATCTTCACCAACGTTCTGCTCGCGGATGAAATAAACCGTGCCCCTCCTAAGACCCAGTCGGCACTACTTGAGGCCATGGAGGAGAGACAGGTAACGATAGAGGGCGAAACCCACCGGCTCAACAGGCCGTTCTTCGTCATAGCCACCCAGAACCCAATAGAGTTCGAGGGAACGTATCCCCTTCCTGAGGCCCAACTCGACCGCTTCCTTCTCCGCCTGAGCGTTGGTTACCCCCGGAGCCTTGAGGATGAGATAGCCATTATGGAAGCCCGCCTGCGCTGGGGCAAGGACGACCCGACGGAGGACTTGGAACCCGTGATTGACAGGAAGACTCTACTGGAGATGCAGGACCTCGTCGAGAAGGCCGTCTTCGTGGGAAGGGAAATCCTGACCTACATCGCGATGCTCGTGAGAACGGCACGTTCTGACAGCAGGGTTGAGGCCGGGCCGAGCCCGAGGGGTGCGCTCGCCCTAATGAAGATTGCCAAGGCCAATGCCCTGATGGAGGGCAGGGATTACGTGATTCCCGACGACGTGAAGGCCTTCGCCGTTGATGCTCTGGCCCACAGGATAGTTGTGAAACCCGAGCACGCCTTTGAAGGCGTTACCGGCCGGGACGTGGTCCTGAGCGCCCTCCAGAAAACTCCTGTGCCGAAGGGAGACGACGATGAGGCGTGAAAGATACGCACTGCTGTTGCTCCTCCTCATTCTCCTCGCGACCCTGACCCTTGGATACAGGGGCTCCTCTGCCGGTGGAGGGGGTAAAACAAGAAACGCCCTTAGCGGGCTCTTCATGGAAACCTCCAAGAGCATTACAAAGGCCAGTTCAAGGCCAACCCAGATGGGCTCGTTTAATTCGTTTAATCCGAACTCCTTTGGAGGGGGCAACTACCGCCCGGGCGTTCCGACGTCAGACTTCAGTTTCAAACCCACCGACAAGAAAACTCGCTGTCCCGTTGCAATCCTCCCGAAGGACCCAATGCTGGTCTGCGTTGAAAGACCCGCGAGAAGTGTTCCCATACTGTCGTGGAGCCTTCCCAGGGATTTTGACATGATAGTCTGGTACCGGGGAACCTACTACCTCCCCTACGTCGAAAGCCCGTCCGGCCCGGTTCCCCTTAAGGGAGTCAACCGCCAGCCCAGATACCGCCTCGACACGGAAACTCCAATCGTCATGACGACCTACGGGGTCTCGACTGAGTTCACGTTCTATACCAACTTCACGGGCCCGCTCAACTACACCTCAGGCCTGCCTCTGAGGGTTATTTCCAGGACTGAAAACGGCTCGGTAATAACCTACACCTTTGAGGTCCCTCCAGTTGGTAAAAACTACACCCCCGGCTACTACCCGGTCTTCATTTTCACATCGAACAAAACAGGCAGGACCGCCCTCCTCATGTGGGTGGCGCTCCTTGAAAAGCCCGTTGTTGAGATAACGAAATACCCCGATGTCCTCTCCGGTAACGGCAACCTCCGAATGCCCATCGAAGGAACCGTTATGTATCCGAACGGAAGCCCCGTGCGCGACGGCCTTGTTACCGTAACCCTCAACAGGACGAAGAACACAACGGGCACTATAGTCGGCGTTGTCCGGGTCAGCAACGGCACGTTTAACCTGACGGCGGTAGTCCCCGAGGGAGAGATGCCGGGAAGCTACCACGTCGTCGCCCACTACCGGGGTTACCTTGCCTATCCCTCCAACAGCGACCCTGTAATTACAATAAAGCGGGTTCCCGAGGTTGAACTTAAGCGCCTG
This sequence comes from Thermococcus sp. 21S9, assembly GCF_012027635.1. NCBI lineage: Archaea > Methanobacteriati > Methanobacteriota > Thermococci > Thermococcales > Thermococcaceae > Thermococcus > Thermococcus sp. 21S9. Next base: position 311,433 of record NZ_SNUS01000001.1, on the reverse strand, counting down.
AACGGAACCCTTGCGATTTTCCTCAACTGGAACGGCAATCCCCTGCCCAACAGGACGATAACGGTTACCGTAGGAAACATGAGTCTGAATCTGACGACGGATGAGAGGGGTTACGCCTATCTGAGAATCGGTAACGCCACGAGGACGGTTAGGATAGTGTATCCAGGTGATGACCTGTATCTGCCCCTCAACGAAACCCTTGAGATTCCTCCTCTGGAGAACGGAAAGGAAACGACATCCTCACCGGGGTTCGGGGCGAAACATCCCCTTAACATCTCCCGCCTAATAAAGCTGGTATCCGGTCTATTCCTTGTTGTGGGTATTGCCTACGCTGTGATGAAGCGTAAAAGCCTCCCCGAGTTGCCCCTACCGTCCCGTCAACTTTACATTGAGCCTTTGAAGGTTCTCAGCCCGGTCAGAAGGGTTTTCCTGCCCGACGAGCCGGTGAGGGTCGTGTTGAACAGGCCCGCGGAGGCTTTCCTTGACGGTGAGCCTCTCGGAAAAGGGGATGTATTTGAGCTTCGGCCGGGCGTCGGGACTCACGTTTTCTCGGCGGAGGACGTTAGCTTTGGGTTCCACGTTCTTCCCCCGCGCGAGGCCGTGATTAAGGCCTACAACCTGCATTTTCTCCCCTACGTGGAGTCCCTGGGAGTGCCCACCGAGCGGAGGACGCCCTTTGAGATAGTCCGCGCCCTCAGGAGAAAGGGGTTCGATGACCCTGCCCTTGAGACAATTGCGTCCCTATTCGTTTTAGCTGACTACGCGGAGCGTCCCCTCAAGAGTCGCGACTTCATGGAGTTCGTGGAAGCCCTTGAGAGGCTGGGGGTGTTCGGTGATGGAGAAGAGTAAGATTAATTCAATCCTCTCGACGGCCTTTACCTGGACCGTGCTTAGCCTGATGTTCATGAAGGAACCCGTCCCGTCCGTACTCCTTGGTATAGGTGCGGGAGTTGCAATGTTCGCCAGATACGCAAGAAGGTATCACGACCTCCTCATTCGGGGCGCGGGGTGGGGTATAGCTTCCCTTGCGTTCCTCCTCTATACCGGCTCACATTGGTACAAATGGTTTTTCGTTGGAATCACCGCTTGGGTCGCTGTTTCCTACGTCTTGGCCTACCTCCTTAGGGTGATGTTCGATAACGATTTCATTGAGCGGAAATTCCTCGCGTTCCTCCTCGTCGGAGCCGTCTTCTCGTTCCTGCTTGCGTACCCAAACCTCAGGGGAGCACTGCGTTTCCTTATCCTATTGACTATGAGCGGGTTAATCCTCTACTTGACCTACGCCGTCTCCACCTACGTCTCCACGCACCTGAGCAAGAAATCCCGTATTGAACCCCTCCCCCTGCCGTCCGGAAGCGTTCGCGAGGACTACTATTCAAGGGAGCTTAGAAGGGTCATTGAGTCGTTCGTTGAAAAAGGCGACAAGGTTCCTCTGACTGTCTTTTTAATCCGAAACGCTCCTGAAGGCCTCGCCGAGGCCCAGCTCCGTGAAATCGTGAGACCGATAGTGGAGTACGCTCCGCCGAGGCATTCACCCCTCCTTCCTCCCTGGGTGGTTGAGAAGAAGCTTGATTACGAGAGGCTCAGACGGCGTGAGATTCTCAGAAAAACCCTTGGAAAACTCGGCTTCTCGGGGGTTGACTCATGAAGCGGATGGACGTCCTGCTGTTCGCGACCCTTGCGCCGTTCTCTCTCGCGCTCTTCACCGGAGTTCTTGGTCTGGCATACGCAAGCTTAATCCCTGCGTCACTTCTCGCGTACTCCCTCCTCTCCGACCCGCCATCGGGTTTTCACGTTGAAAGAACAGTGGAGGCACAAAACATCGCCGTGGGCCGGCGGGCCCGGGTTCGGGTTAGACTTACCGTCGAGAGGGGTTCGGGCTTGGTGTTCGTAGGGGATGTTGTTTCCCCGGGGCTTAAGGTTCACGGCCGAAACCGCAGAGTTTTCATAAAGCTACCCGGCGAGGTTCTTCAGGTCGAGTATTCCTATGAAGTCTCCCCTGGAAAGCGGGGCGTTCACTCAATCTCCCCCGTTGAGGTTATAGGCAGGGATTTCCTCGGAATCCTTGAGACGAACTACGAGATATTTGGAGACGAGGTAACGATAGAAGCCAAGCCCGTTGTTGGTAGCCTCAGAACAAGTTCCCTGAGGAGTATTCGGGCCAGAAGACGCGGTCTACCGGCGGTTCTCTCTCGCAAGGGGATATCCTCGCGGGACTTCAAGGAGATTAGGGAGTATCGGCCAGGGGACCCCCTCAATGCAATCAACTGGAAGGCCACCGCCCGCTTCGGTGTTCCCCTCGTCAACGAGTACGAGCCCGAGGGCATGGCCACCGTCATGGTGTACGCTGACACAACGACCGAGATGGGAACTGGGGACGTCTTCAGCGGGGCCCTCGAAAGCGCCCTAAGCCTGTCGCTTTCCCTCGTGCATACCTTACTCAAGGCAAACCTGAGGGTTGGTCTGTATCTCGCGGGCTCCAAAAGATTCGTAACACCCAGAACGGGAATGCAGGCGTTTTCGAGCTTTATGCGGGCTGTCCTTTCCGCCGGCCCGTCTCCTGACCCCGAACCGATACCCCTGGCAGTGGAGCGTTCCAAGAGGGCAGGAAAGGTTGACCTTGCAGTAATCGTAACCAACGTTACTCCCTACAACGTCTCGGAGCTGAGGGATGCCGTTGGAAAGCTCAGGAAAACCTTTAACTGCAGGGTTCTTCTCGTGGACATCAATCCCTACGGGGCAATTGATGAAGACGTTGCGCAACTCTCCCGTCTCCACAAGCGAAAGCTGACCGAGAAACTCGGCGTGCCCGTGGTGGAGTGGGTTCCCTCCCAGGAGGGTCCAAGCACGGCCCTGAAAAAGGTTCTTGGAGGTGTCTCCCTTGCGCTTTAGGGTCTCAACGAATTCACTAAAGCTCGCCGTTCTGGTCTTACTGCTCCCGCTGGCGTGGCTGGCTTCGCTGACGGACGTCGTCAGGTTCCTCGCCGGCAACATTGGGACCCGATTGGGAATTCCCGCCCCTTCCCTGCTTCTGGGACTCGTTTTCGTCATCGTTCCCGCGCTCATTTACGTTTACCTGACTGGAGACCTCCTGAGGCCGTTCCTTCTGGCGCTGGTTCTGTACCTTCTGCCCGCAATCTTCGGGATTGACATTAACCTGCTCGACAGGTACGTTCCCGGGGCAATTGTCCTGTTCATGGGTTTCCTGCTGGCGCTCTTTATAACGTGGCTCGAGGGGGACGTTAAGTCTGTTGAGGGTGAGGAAGGTGAAAGGCTCTTCGTTTCGTCCCTCCGTGAAGTTCTCGTTCCCCTGCCCCTTGGAATAATGCTGATAGTCCTGCTCCTATGGCGCAGTTCCCTTGGAAAAACCCCTCGGAACGTCCTTCCTCTGGCATTCCTGCTACCACTTCTGCTCTTCGCCACAGTGGCCTTTGCGCTTCACTTTAGAGAGGACCGGAATGAGAAGGTACAACCCGCTAAAAAGTCATACCTAATCCTCCGCACAACCATGAAGGCCGGTGATTCCTTCATTCTCGATGTCTCGGAGAGGATGGAGAGGAGCGTTACCTTCACCCTGTCCGGTGGGTTTCCGGTTGAGAGACCGATACTCCTCAAACTTGAGTGGGACGACGAGGCCCCAGAGGTCATCGTTCTAATGTCCCCCTGGGATACGAGAACTCTACTAAAGGCAGAGGAGTTAAGAAAGGGGGAAGAAGTGTATTTCCTGTACCTCCCTACGTCCCGTGCTCCCAGCTCTCAAGGTATTCCCTCTGCTCCTCTGTGAGCTCTTCAATCTTTATTCCCATGGCTGAGAGCTTAATCCTCGCGACCATCTCGTCAATCTCCCTTGGCAGGACGTAGACCTTTGGCTCAAGCCTCTCGTGGTTCTCCTTGATGTACTGCGCCGCCTTCGCCTGCAGGGCAAAGCTCATGTCCATAATCTCCGCCGGGTGGCCGTCGGCCGCCGCTAAATTGACCAGCCTTCCGTCTGCGAGAAGGTAGAGCCTCCTTCCGTCCTTAAGCTTGTACTCCCTGATGTTGGGCCTCGGCTCGCTTATCTCAACGGCGAGCTCCTCAAGGTCGGGCTTCCATATCTCAACGTCGAAGTGGCCGGCGTTGGCCATTATGACGCCGTCCTTCATGAGTTCGAAGTGCTCTTTGCGAATGCACTTGATGTTGCCCGTCGAGGTGACGAAGATGTCGCCTACCTTTGCCGCCTCCTTCATGTCCATGACGAGGAAGCCGTCCATCCTTGCCTCCAAAGCCCTAATCGGGTCAACCTCGACGACTATAACCGTGGCACCGAGGCCCCTTGCCCTCATCGCTATTCCCCTTCCGCACCAGCCGTAGCCGACAACGACGACGTTCTTTCCGGCGACGAGCAGGTTTGTGGTCCTTATTATGCCGTCCCACGTGGACTGGCCGGTTCCGTAGCGGTTGTCGAAGAGGTATTTGGTATAGCTGTCGTTGACCGCTATGATTGGGAACCTCAGAACCCCGTCCTTTTCCATCGCCCTCAATCTGATAACGCCGGTCGTTGTTTCCTCGCTCGCGCCCCATATCTCGTCTATCAACTCCTGCCTCTCGCGGTGGACGGTGCTTATCATGTCCGCGCCGTCGTCTATGATGATGTTGGGCCTTATGTCCAAAGCCCTGTGCATGTTTTCGTAGTATTCCTCCCTGCTCTCGCCTCTAATCGCGTAAACCTTGACGCCAGCTTTAGCCAATGCGGCGACGACATCATCTTGGGTGCTCAGCGGGTTGCTCGCTGCCGCTGAAACCTCCGCTCCGCCGGCCTTGAGAGTAAGGAGCAGGAAGGCCGTCTTCATCTCAAGGTGGAGTGTCGTGGCGATTCTGACCCCCTTGAAGGGCTTCTCCCTCTCGAACTCCCTCCTTATCGTCTGGAGAACGGGCATGAAGCGCGAGACCCAGTCAATCTTCTTCTCCCCGCTCGGAGCGAGCGAGATGTCCTTAACGCAGTAATCCTTCGTGCAGTCCATACCAATCACCGGTGGGTTTTTAATTTCCTGGGTTAAAAAGGGTTGGTGTTGTTATGATAGTCGACCTCTCGCTCCCCCTGGGAGAGGACACGCCGGTTTACCCCGGCGACCCGGAGGTAAAGGTCAGGCCCTGGGCCTTCATCGAGCGCGACGGCTACTATATGAACGCCCTCAAGCTTGGCGAGCACTCGGGGACGCATGTTGATGCTCCGGCCCACTTCATTCCCGGCGGAAAGACGGTGGACGAGATGCCCCTCGAGAAGTTCATCGGCGAGGCCTTCGTTATTGACGTTCGCAATGGCGAGGGAACCGTTAAACTCGACGAACTGCCAGATTCTGGCTATTATGGGAAAATCGTCCTCTTCCTAACCGGCGGGAGGGAGCTTTCGCCGGAGGTCGCGCTATTCCTCGTGGCGGAGGGTGTTAAAGCCGTTGGCACCGACGCGATGAGCATTGGTGACGAGACGGTTCACACGGTTCTCCTCAGCGAAGAGGTGCCAATATTTGAGAACCTCACCAACCTCGAGGCCATCCTCGGAAGAACCTTCACATTCATAGGTCTTCCCCTGAGAATCGAGGGTGGCTCTGGAAGCCCGGTAAGGGCGGTAGCGATAGTCGAAGATTAACGTTCCCTTTGGTTTCTTCTCTGGCATTATGGCTTTTTTCGGGCAACTGCTGGATAGTTTTGCCCCTGGAACGATTTGGAACGATGAGGTTCTTTCTGGTTCGTTGTGGGAAGTATGAGAACGAACGAAATGCCCTGGATTTTTTAGAAACCGTCTATCTGACCTTAATTTCGTGAAAAAAGCTTAAATAGGGCTTTTTCATAGTTGATAATGGTGATGAGCCATGATGGGTAAGAAGTTGGTGGCAGTCCTGTTCGGACTGCTTATGATTGGAATGGCATTTGGAGCGGGAAGTGCATACGCAGGGGAAGCGACGGTTACAGTAATCCTCGTCAGTGACAACGCCGCGGACAACGCGATAGCTCAGTACCTCGCCAACCTGACCGGTGCGGTCGTCGTGACGACCACCTGGGGCACCTACGACCCGAACGTTACGGCGGAGATACTGAGCTACGCCCCGGACCAGGTTATAATAATAGGTGGTCCCGATGCGGTTGTGAGCGAGTACGTTACCGACCTTGAGGAGTACAACATAACCGTTTACCGCTGGTGGGGAGCCAACAGGTATGAGACTGACCTCGCAGTTATGGGCAACGCCAGCAAGCTCTTTGGAATCAAGTTCAACGCCAGCGTCGTTGTTGCCGGCAACGACAGCCTTGCAGTCCAGACCGCCCTCAGGCTCGCTGTCCAGAACCGCGCGATGATAATATACGTCAACCAGTCGACCAACGTCACCAAGCTCATGGAGAGGTTCCAGGTCAGGGAGATGGTAATGGTCCAGAGCAAGGCCTCTGAGAAGGTCATGGAAAAGGTCTCCAGGGAGCTCAAGGCCTGCAACTGCACCGCCAAGCAGGTCCAGGCCAACGTTACGGCCGAGCAGGTTAAGATGATTATGGAGCAGGTCCGCGAGAGGCTCATGGCCATTGAACAGATAGCAAACACCACGAACTCAACCCAGCTTAGGGAACAGGTCAGGGAGATGCTCCAGCTCATGGAGCAGGCTAACGCAAGCCTTCAGGCCGGAAACGTCACCGAGGCTTACGGGCTTGCCCTCAAGCTTCAGGTGAAGACCGAGTTCGCCCTCAAGGAGGCTAACAAGGAGCTCCACAGGGCCATGGAAAAGAACGGAAAGCTCGCCCTTGAGATGGAGCTTGAGAAGATTGAGGCCCAGCTTGAGGTCCTTGAGAAGGCAGGAGTTAACGTCAGCTCCGTTCAGACAATCCTTGACAAGGTCAAGGAGGCAATTGACGCGGGGAACTACAGCGTTGCCAGGGTGCTCCTCAAGGATGCCAAGAAGGCCCTCCACGAGCTCTACATGACGAACAGGGAAACCGTTAAGATGAACCCGGGAATGGGTTCAAAGCCCGAGAAGAGCGGAAGGCACTGATTAGGTTTCCTCCCCTTTTCTCCTCGCTTTTTTCTCCCGCAGATACGGGTAGCGCATTATGTGTCCGCAGTTGAGGCACTTTATGACGACGTGGGGATAGGGTTTGCTCCTCAGCCTCACGCGCGCGTTCTTTCCCGGGACGAGGAAGGAGTGACAGCGCTTGCAGTAGCGACGCTTCCACGTCCTCGGGAGTCTTATCTTGGCCTTCTGCTGGACGGCAAGGGCTATCTCAACGTATCTGTTCGCCAACTCCGGGCTGTACGGAAAAACCCTTTCCGCGAGGGTGAAGAGCGTCTCAACGCGCTCCCTCGCTATCCGTTTCTTCTCCCTCTGCTCCTTCTTCCTCAGGAACTTCTTTCCCACGCTACCACCTCACCAGCTTCAGCTTTCCGGGAAACGGTTCGTAGAGGTAACCCTCGCGGAGCAACTTTTCAAGGGTCTCCCCCGCGTGCTCCCTCCTAAAACCGGCCTCGATGAGGGCCTTTAAGAACTCCTCCCTCGTGACCGTTCCGTCAATGGATGTCGCCTCGAGGTCTTCAAAGATTCTAACGCCAATCTCCGCCACCCGGGAGTTCCCTATGTAGCGCTCGTATTCCTTCAGGAGCCTCAGCTTTTCCCTGTCTGGAAGTTCGTTTATCCACGTGTCGGTTATCTCCTGGTACAGACCGAGCAGGTCGCTTATGAGACCCCTTCCGAGTTTTCCTTCAAAGCGTCCCATCGCACCGAGAAGCCTCGCCCCGAGCCTGTACCTAAGCCCGACGTTAAAGACCTTGCCCGAGAGCGTCAGGGCATCGAAGAGCTCCCCGTACTCGTTTCGGTTTCTCATCAGGAACGCCTCAAAGCGGTAGCGGTAGTCCTCCATCTCACCGAGGTTTAAAACTCCAACGCGCCTTCTGGCGACCATGATTGTGGCGACGACGTTAGGAATAAGCTCCTCAAGCTCGCGGTTTCGCTCGTAGGCAACGTCCTCGGTTATTACGAGCGGGGCCTCCCCGAGAGTTGCGGTCTCGTCTTCGGGCTTCATCACGAGCCTCGGGCTGAGAAAGCCTGCGCTCTTTTCCCGGAAGTGCTCCTCCGCCCACTTGGGCACCGGTCTGGGCCTCTTCAGCATGGTCCTCGTGTGGGGGACGTAGTAGGCCAACTTCGCCCTCGGCCTCGCGAACCTGAAGTCGAGGCCCAAGAAATCGTCGTCGAACTCCGTCCATCTGTCCCGCCTAAGCTTCAGCTCCTCCGGAAGGAGCGAGTGGAGGTATTTCAACGCTTCCCAGAGTGAGAGAACCGAGCGCTCGCGCTCCCCCTTGAAGGCCGAGAATGTAACACCCTCCCCCCAGTTTTCTGCCCCTACGACGGTCGGCGCGCTCAAGAGGGAGTATATTATCGCCCTCTCCGTCTCGTAGTTCGCGTAGACCGTGCTTGAAATGAGCTCCTCAAGTTCGCCCCGGCTCAGCGCGTAGTTGGGATAGTTGAGCCAGTGGTTCTCGTAGGGGACCTCCTTCAGCTCGATGACGCGGAGAAGCTTGAGGTTTCCGTAGGGGTAGGCGTCGAGTATTCCCCTGACCCTCACGTAGGCGCCCGAGTAAACGCTTTTCCCAATCGCGCTCGCCTCGTCTATCCTCAGAACGAGGTATGCTCTGAGCCTGCTCTTCTTCAGCTCTTCCGGCGAGAGTGGAGTTAGGAGGTAGTAAACCGCGTCCCTTGGTGCGTTCGGCGGTTGCCTGAGGAGCAGAAAGCCCTCAACCTCAACTTCCTCCCCGTTCCTCCTTTGGATTTCGCGAAGGAAATCCCTAACCCGGGTCTCTGGTGTTAGGGGCTCCTTTCGCTCCTTCCTGATTAACGCGAGTAGCTCTTCCATCAAAGCCTGAAGAACCGCAAAGTTTATAAAGTCATCTCTGAAGGTGTTATCGGCACGGCGGCCATAGCGGCGGGGTTACACCCGGTCTCGTTTCGACCCCGGAAGTTAAGCCCGCCTGCGTTCCCGGGTGTACTGCCCTCCGGGAGGGGGCGGGAAACCGGGAACGCCGCCGGCCACTAACCTTCTCTCGTAACCACCTACACAAAAGCTATTTAAGAATCGGGGACTACTTTTTTACGGTCGGTAGTTATGCTCAAGAAGTCAGCGAGGGGCAGGTTGACCTGGGACTACATACGTGACAGGCACTCAGAGGTTATTGAGGAGTTCAAGACCTTGAGGAACTGGGACGAGGTCAAGTCGGCTATTCCTGAGTCTGAAACTCTTGGTGACTACTCACTCCTTGCGCTCGAGGCCATTGCCGCCGTCATTCGAGAACTCCGCATCGAACGCTCCTTTCTGAGTGAGAGAATAGAGAACATCAGCCGTAAGCTTGAGGAGCTTGGTACTTCTCACAGGGAACTCAGCTACTCCGTTGACAAACGGCTCAAGGAGCTTGAGGCCCGGATTTCAGAGCTGGAGCAGAGGACGCTTTTCCTTGAGGGTGTTGAGGCGATAGTCCCAAGGATGAACGAGCTCGAGGAGAAACTCGACCGCCTCCCCGCAGAGCTGTTCAGGCGCGTTGAGGAAACCTACGGAAAGAAGGCCGATGAGCACCTCAGGAAGCTCGTTGAGGAACGGGTTGAAGAGCTCAGGGAGGAACTCAAGCGTGAGGTGCTCGGCATAAGCGTTGACCTCGCCAAGGCACTCAGGGAGCTCCAGGACCACTACGAGAAACTCGTCGAGGAGAACCTTCGGCTCAAATCGCTCGCCAGTGAAAACGAGAAGCTGAGGAAGAAGCTCGTTGAGAAGGAGCGCGAGCTGGAGGAGCTGAAGAAGAGGCTCGCAATGTTCCAGGAGATGGCCAAGCGCGTTGATGCCCTGAGCGAGAAGATTGGCAAGTATGAGGAGAGGCTTAAGGAGATTCGGGTAATTGAGAAGGAGCTTGTATCCCTGACCGGTGCAAAGGACGCCCTTTCGGCGATTGAGGTCATAAAAAGCGAGTTCATACCCAAGTCAAAGTTCGAGAAGACTCTCAACGAGATAAAGTCCCTCCTGGCCGAGGCCGAGTCGCTGAAGGAGGAGAACGAACGCCTCAGGCGGGAGAACGAGAAACTTAAGGAGGCGCTCAAGACCCTTCTCCAGGAGAGGTTGAACGAGGCCAGCGAATCACCTGTCGAGGATAATGAGCTTTGAAAGCCCCTCCTTGAGCTTCTTCTGTACGAGTTCGCTTCTGTCGTTCTTTATCTCTTCGAGCTTTGACATCACGACCTTCCTTAGCTTTTCGTTTGTTTCCCCAAGTGCAACGAGTGTTTCAACGGCACTCGCGCGCACGAGCTCGTTCTTGTCGTGGAGGAGCGCGAAGAGCTTGGGCAGGAAAGGCGTGACGTACCTCATCCCGTTCTCGCTCAGCGCGAGTATGAAGTTGAGCGCCGCGAGCTTGTCTGATGCTTCCTTTGAGGTCAGCATGAAGCCTATGTCGCGGAAGACGTTGCCGAGCAGGCTGGGCCTGACGCGCATTATCTCCTCAAGGACGTAGGTTGCGTTCACCTTTATCTTCGGGTCTCCAACGCGGTAGTTGGCGAAGATAACGGGCACTATTCTTGCAACCTTCTCGGGAGCAACCTCCGCGAGGACACCGAAGGCCCGGGCTATCTCCTGGGTCAGGGGTATCGCCTCACTCTTCCTTAGCATGACCATGAGCTTGGTTATCAGCGAGTCGTGGAGTTCAGGCATGTCCCTCAGAACTTCGACGACGACTCGGAGGGCGTTCTTTTGAACGGTCCAAAGGTCGTCATCGAGGAGTTCAATGACCTCCTTGAGAAACTCCTTGTTGACGGTTGCTCGCGCTATGACCTCCTGAAGGCCCTCCCCCGTTGCCAGTGCCTCCCTAAGGTCGAACTCCTCGTCCATTGCTTCCACCATAGGGGATACTGCAAAGGTTTATATAAGCTTTTCACCACTCCTTTTGGGGGATTGGCCATGAAGCGAAGCGTTCCAGTGATTTTGGTGGCTTTGCTGGCGTTTCTTCTGCTCGGAAGCGTTTCAGCGTCCCAGAGTCCAGTGCTGTGGAAGGGGACGGTCTGTGATAACGTGAAGTATCAGAAGAGCATAGAGGCCGTTGCGATGACCAACGACACGGTATACGTGGCCTGTTCCTACAAGCAGGTCATGAAGTCAACCGGTCTCGTCGAGGTCTACTACCTCGGCACGCTCTCGGCCTTCTCAACGAACGGTACAAAGCTGTGGCAGAATAACTCGGGATACACGGTCAAGCTATACCCAATCGATGACGGCGTTCTTGCAGGTAGCTTCGGCGCCCTCCTGAAGGTTGATACCAAGGGACACATCGTGTCTCTCTACGACGTTAGGAACAAGCTCTACGACTTCGTTGTCTCGGGCAATACCGTTTACATTGCCGATGGAGACTTCTACTACTCCAACAACACCCCCTACTACCTTGGCCATGTTTACGCCGTGAGGCTCGGTGAGAACTTTACGGGCCTATGGAACGTAACCTTCAACGACATGATTACCCGTGTTCGGGTTGGGAATGGCGTCATATACGCGAGCTCGGGCTTCCCGTCGGGATACGTGGGGAGCTTTCAGTTCGGTTCCCTCTACGGGATATCCCCCGATGGAAGGCTTCTCTGGAACGTGAGCTTTGGCCACTGGGTCAGGGACCTTGAGACCTGGAAGGGCGATGCACTCCTCGGAACTGGCTGGAACAACTCCAAGGGGCGCCTCTACTTGGTTTCTCCTGCCGGGAAAGTACTCTTCAATGAGAGCCTCTTTTACACCGAGGACATTCTGGTTCTCAACGACACGGCCTACATCGGTGGCTACGATGGCAAGAACGGAACTCTGATAGCCATCGAACTGCCCTCAGGAAAGACCCTCTGGGAGCGGAAGTTCCCCTACCGCGTTAAGGCGCTTGCCTATACCGACGGCATTCTCCTGGCCGGAACGGGTAAGTTCCAGAGCAAGACCGAGAACGGGACAACGTACGTTTACAGCGTTGGAAACCTCTACGCCATAAGTCCGAAGGACGGGAAGGTCCTCGGTGAGCTTCCGAATACGGGCTACGTGAGGAGCATAGCCGTGAAGGGCAACGAGGCGGTAATCGGAACTGCGAGCTCAACGTTCTACGTGGTCGACGTGGATGCAATGAAAGGAAGCCAGAAGAGTTCCATATGCGGGCCTGGGTTCATAGTTCTCCTCGCTGTCTTTGCCCTGCTCTTAAGAAGGTTCACATAGAGACGAGGCCGTATTCGATGAGTTTGTTTACTATTTTTCTTCCTTCCCTTGTGAGGTCGACGACCTTCCTTATCATGACTATCTTGAGGAGCCCCTTGTCTATCATCCTGTCGTAGATTTCCTCGATTTCCCTCTCGCTGAGGCCGAGGAACTGGTGTATCTCGAGCGGGTTGAGGCCGGAGTAGAGCGCCATGAGTATCTGCTTCTCCGTCTCGTCGAGGCTCTCAAGCTCTTTGAGTTCTTTCTCCATGACCTCCTTGAACTCCGCCTGGAGCGTCGGGAACTCCTTCGAGACCTTCATGATGAACTCAAAGTAGCCTGGTATGTACTTGAGCAGGTAGCGCAGGATGAAGAGCCTCGTCTTCTTCTCAGGGATGTAGAGGTATGACGTTACCGTCTCGCTGATGTAGAAGTGCTTTATCTTCCACGCCTGAACTTTCTTGCCGTCCATGTCTACTTCCTCGACGTCCATATCCTCAACGTCCGAGAATATCGGGATGGGCCTCATGTCGGGGTCGAGAACCACGATGTTTCTCTCAGTTCTCCCCTTCTTGGCGGACTTTACTGAGACTATCCTCAGCGAACCGTCCTGCCACTTGGACTCCATGTTTATCGCTCCGCCCTTTATCCTGGCGAGCTGTATCCTAACGGCCTTTCCGTTTATCAGGGTTTCAAAAATCGTGTGGACGAACTCCTTGAACTTCTTCTCATCGTATATGAGGAGGTTGTCTCCAATCGTCAGGATGAGCGTGAGGTCGCCCCTTCCGGGAACGTAAAACTTCAATCCGAAGTGCTCCTTCTCAGGGTTGAGCTTGTAGTTGTCGGGAACGTTAACGGCCAAATCGCTGAGCGTTGAGAACGGAAAGTTGTCCTCGCCGACGACCTCGCCCATGCGAAGATACTTTAGAATAAGCCTGTCGTGTTGAATAACCCCGAGGGCATCGCGCCAGTTCACACGGCCCGAGCCCTTCCAGGACGATATGATGGCTACTTTGACTCTGGTTTCCGTTACCGCCATGGCTCATCCCTTCCGCCCTCAGGTGAGGGCCTGGCACTCCTCCAGTTGCCTCTCAAGCTTTTCAACCTTCGCGCGGAGCTTCTCGCATTCCTGCGAGAGCTTTACCTCAAGGGGCGTTACGGCCGGGTTTCCACCGCGCGAGGATATCATCTCGTCGAGTATGCTCACGGCACTGTTGATGCTACTTGTCATCCTTATAAGTGCTTCCTCGGGCGGGAGCGTTATGACGTTCTTGCCATCCTTGCTCTTGACGGTAATCGGGAGCTTGGTCCTCGCGACGTACGCTATCACCTGGTTGAGCTTCTCCTTGTCCTTCTGGCTCGGGAAGCGCGCAAGCCAGAGCTTCTTGAACTCGTCGAGCTCGGCGAGGACCTTCATGAGGAACGCGTTGTACTCGTCCTCGCTTATGTAGCCAAGGGTGTAGCCCCTCGCGACGTCAAGGAGCATAAGGAGCCTCTCCTTCTTGTGCCTGGCCTCGTCGAGGACGCGCTGGACCTTCTCGTCGATTACTTGGCGGAGCTTCTTGATGAGTTCGTCCTCGTTAACCCCCGAGACACTCATCTGCTTCTTCTCTTCCCTGGGGGCGGTCTTGGGCTCGGTTCTCTTGGGGGACGGGCTCTCGCTCTTCAGTTCTCTCTCAAGCAACGCCGCGTAGAGTTCGCCCATCTGGTTGCTAATGGCGTTGGTGATGATGTACGCTGTAACCACCATGCCGAGCAACACCACGACCGCGATGACTGCAATCATTACCCAGTCCACTTTCTCACCCCCATAAAGTGGAAAAGGAAATAACGAAAGTCACAGCTTGAATTTGCTGATGATGTCCCTGAGCCTCTCCACGATTTCCTTGAGCTCCGAGGCTGCCCTTTCGAGTTCTTCCGTTGCCGCAGTCTGCTCTTCCACGGCAGAACTAACCTCCTCCGCACTGGCGGTCGTTTCCTCAGCACTCGCAGCCAAATTCTCCAAAGCACGCAACGCCTTATCAACCTCCTCCTGAGTGCGGATAATCTGCTCCTTAACCTCACCCATGTGGCTACTTGCCTCCTGGAGGAGGTCCGCGATGTTCGCGAGGTAGGTTATGGTCTCCCTGAGGGTCTCGGCACTCTCTCCAACGACTTGGACACCCTTCTCGGTGCTCTCCACTGCGTCCTTGATTTCGGTGGTTATCTGGTCGATGATGTTCTTGATGTTGTCAGCGGCCTGCTTGCTCTCTTCAGCAAGCTTCCTAATCTCCTGGGCAACTACCGCAAAGCCCCTGCCTGCCTCTCCAGCCCTTGCCGCCTCAATAGCCGCGTTGAGGGCAAGTAAGTTAGTCTGCTCAGCAATGTTCGTAATCACATCCGTAATCTCCTCAATACTCCTGCTCATCTCCGCGACCTTTGTAACGGCGTGCTCAATCTTGCTCATGGTCTCCTGTATGCTCTCTATCTGCTGGGCCGAGATTTCGCTCTTCTCCCTGCCCTCCGTGGCGATGTTAACGACCTCCCTAACGGCTCCCTCAAAGTCTTCCATTGCCCTGACGCTTTCGGCGCTGGTTTCTGCAACGAAGCGCATTCCCTCGGTAATCTCGTTGATGCTCTCCTGCTGTCTCTGCGCCTCGATGCTCACCTGCTGAACCGCCTCGTTAACCTGGTTGATTGCCTCCGTAACGTCGCTTGCTATTTGGGCGAGGATGTTTGCCCTCTTCTCGAGCTTGTCGGTGACCTCAACTATGTCGCCGATGAGGCCCTTGAGCTTGTGAGTGGTGTTGCGGAGGTCTTCAAGGATTTCCCTGAGTTCACCCTTGGCTTCCGCTGTCAGGCCGTTGCTGAGGTCGCCCTCGGCCAGACGCTCCAGCTTCTCGCCTATCACCGTTAGCGTTCCCACGAGGTCCTTTCCTACTGACTCGAAGGCCTTGATGAGAGCACCAATCTCGTCGTCTTCGAGGTACCGTATGTCCCTGAGCTTCCTGCTGACCTCACTCAGCCTGCCCTCCGCGAGGTCTCTCGCGACTTCACTGAGCTTCTCGAGCGGTTTGAGGGAGTTGGACACGAGCTTGTAGGAGATTCCTGCCAGGACGGCGGACATGCCGAGGATGATTACCGTGAGGAGTATGGTGGATGATTCTGTGGCTTTTCTTGTATCGTTGACTGCCTTGATTATTCCCGCGCTTATCTCATCAACCGGAACCTTTGCGAAGACGTACCAGCCTGTTTCTGGAATCTTAACTCCAGCTGCAACTGCGCGGACTCCTTCCCAGGTGTATATAGTTGTGGCCTCATCGACACCGCTCTTGATGATGTCGGCGACGGGCTTGAGGGTTGAGACGTTGAAGACGTTGAGCTTCATCTCGATGTTGGGGTCGGGGTGCATTATGACGAGACCCTGCTGGTTGACAACGTATGCATAACCGGTCTCACCAATCTTGACCTTCTTTATCTCTTGGGCGAGCGTATCGATGAAAACGTCCAGACCAACGACACCGATGAGCTTACCGTTGAGATAGACTGGAATCGCGTAGGTTATGACCCACTTTCCACTGGAGGCGTCCCTATACGGCTGGCTCCAGACAGGTCCGCCCTTCTCGACTGCCTCCTGGTACCAGGGCCTCTTCCTTGGGTCGTAGCCCGCGGGAAGCTCCTGCTTCGGGTAGATGTACATGTTGCCGTTGACGTCACCGAAATAAACACCACTCAGCTGTGGTTCTGCCTTTGCTATCGCCTCGAAGTGGTCGAGGAGAATCGGCCTCAGCTTGTCGGCGTAGCCAGGGTCTCCGAAGTTGATGCCCTCGTTCTGCATTTCCTGGATGGACTTAACTACCATAAACTGGGTTGCGGTTCCAAGGGCCTCGACTTCCTTGAAGAACCCGCTGAACTGGTTGGCGAGGGCCTCTGCCTTCGCGAGGGTCATGGCCCTTGCTTCACTGTCAATCTCTGGGGCCAGCTTCTCCTGGATTATGTCGCTGGTGTGGTTTCCAGTGTACAGCATCATTGCACTCGCGACCACCGTTACGAGTAGCAACGCCACGACGACGATGCCCACCATCTTCGTCTTGAAGTTCATCGAACCACCCCCGTGAGTTCCTGATTTAATAAATCTTCTCGATGACCTTTCCGTTTGAAACGCGCCTCATCTTGACTTTACCCGTGGAAAGGTCAAGGTAAATCGTCCTTCCGCCCTTCCCGCCTGTGTCCTCTGCCACCAGCCGTATGCCGTACTTCTTGAGCTCCCTCTTTGCCACCTCGACGTTCCTCTTGCCTATCATCAGCTTCTCGTTGGTTACGTTGGTGAACATATGCGCCCCTCCGAAGAGCTTTGCCTCAGCCCTCCGCGGGTTTCCCCCGAGTTTCTTTATGTCCCTGATGAGCAACTGCAGGCCGGTATCGACGTACTTCGCTGGGTTCCCCTTGTTGCCGTAGTAGCTTGCCTCCGGCAGGAGGGCGTGGAGCAGGCCACCAACCTTTGTGAGGCGGTCGTAGAGGGTTATGCCTACACAGCTACCTAACCCATAGGTGCTGATTATGCCCTCCTTCTTGCCGACCGCGTAGTCGCCGATACCGACCTTTATCTCCATCGGCAAGGTTCAACCCTCTGTCTGCTCGTTGATTGTAGGCTCGGAACCTTCTGTGGGGCTTTCCTGAGCTTCCTCCTGGGCGCTTTCGGTGGGTTCCTCAACCCTGCTCTCACTTACCTCTTCGCCGGGCTCTATGGTCTCTTCCGGCGGTATCTCGGGCTCGACGTCCTTCACCTGGGCCTCAAGCTTGCCAACGAGCTTGTCAAAGGCGTCTTTGGTTGGCACGAGGTAGAACAGGCTCTCTATCCCCGTGTCCTTCTGGTAAAAGCGCGTCTTGAACATTATGACCTCGGTAACGTCCCTGAGGTCGGGCCTCGATAGCTCCTTCTCAACGTCGTAGAGGCTCTCGGCCGGCTTTGGCGGGCTCAGCGACACAGGCTCCTCGATGAGCTTTGCGAGTATGTCCGTGTAGACGGAAATCAGTATGTTGCCTATCTCCATTATCGCCGAGCGTCCCATCTCGTCTATTCCCTCGTCGCCGGGGTCCATTCCGAGGAGCGTCATGACGAGCGCTTTGGCGCTCTCCTTGGGGAACTGTAGTATCGTCAAACCGCTCAGCCCCTCGGTTATGTCGAACATGACGACGAAGCTGTCCTTTATGCCCTTGCTCGCGAGCTCGTGGAGGAACTTTGCCCTCGGAAGGACCTTGACCGACGGGGGCTCCATCTCTATCTCGCCTATCATGTTCGAGAGGGCCGTGAGCGCGTGGCTCATCGCTATGTTCGACGCTTCCCTAAATATGTCCTGATACCACTCCGAAAACCAGTTCTTGTGTCCGCTCATACGAATCCCCCCAGCAGGGTCTCAACAATCTTTTTCATCGAGGCCGGGTGCGGAATAATCGTGAAGTGCTCCCTGAACTCGACGCCCTCGATTTTCATCTCTGTCTGGAGGAGCATTGTGTAATCGCAGTGCTGGCCCACGTCGGCGAGGGCGAAGTCGAGTATCGCAGGGGTAAAGTCAATCGCGATGTCCGGCGGTGTCTGGTTGATTTCCGTCCCGAGGAACTCGCTGAGGGCATTGGCGAAGGCCGAGATTAGGATGTTCCCCATTTCCATGACTGCCGATGCGACCATGTCGTCGAATTCTCGTGTTGTTCCCGGCTCCTGGCCCATCATGAGGTCGAATATCCTGAGGGCATCCTCAAAGTCAAGGAAAAAGAACGCGTGACCGTCAAAGCCCCCGCTGAGCTGTATGTAAACTGCGACCTTGACGTCTTCTCCGACCTTCTCAGGAACGGCTTTGATTGACGTTATCTCTATCTCCGGGACCGTGATGTTTACTGTCAAACCTGTCATCTCGCTGAGCGCATCCGCTGCCCTTGAGGCACCTATGTTGAACGTCTCGACTAACGCACTCTTGGCGACCTCGTCAAGGTTCTTTATGTACTCCTCGTAGTTCTCAGATTCCACCACGTCCACCTCCGAGGAGACCGTTAATCTCGATAATCAGCACGACGCTACCGTCACCGAGAATCGTTGCTCCTGCGAAGCCACTGATGTGTGAGAGCATCTTGCCAAGGCTCTTGATGACGATGTCCTTCTTGTGGAGTAGCTCGTCAACTCCTATGGCAACCTTCTGGGCACCGAGGTCAACGACCAAGGCCGGGAACTCCTCAAGCTCCGGCATCGGCAGGCCGAAGAGCTCGTGGAGCATTATGACCGGTATAATCTCGCCACGGAGAACTATGACCTCCTTTCCGCCGATGCTCTTGAGGTTCTCGCGCTTTATCTCGATGCTCTCAAGGATGTTGTTTATCGGAACCGCGTAGACCTCGTCCTGCACCTTGATGAGGAGCGCCTGGATGATGGCCATGCTCACTGGCAACTTGAGCACGAAGGTCGTTCCCTTTCCGACCTCGCTGTAAACGGCTATGCTTCCATTGAGGCTCTTGACGACCTCCTTGACGACGTCCATACCGACTCCTCTTCCGGAAACGTCCGTGACCTGGTCCTTGGTGCTGAAGCCCGGCAGGAAGATTAGGTTGATTGCCTCCTCGTCGCTCATCTCGGCTGCCTGCTCCGGCGTAATGAGACCCTTCTCTATCGCTTTCTTCTTAATCTTCTCAGGGTCTATACCCCTTCCATCGTCCCTGACGATTATTTCGACGTGGCTCCTCTCACGCCGTGCTATGAGCTCAAGCCTTCCTGCCCTCGGCTTGCCGAGCTTCTCACGCTCCTCCGGTGGCTCAATACCGTGGTCTATGGCGTTCCTGAGGAGGTGGACGAGAACGTCGCCGAGCTTGTCAAGTATCGTCCTGTCAACCTCGATGTCAGCTCCTTCGATGATGAACTCGACTTCCTTGCCCATCTTCCTCGCGAGCTCGCGGACCATCCTCGGGAACTTGTTGAAGACCTCGGCGACCGGTGTGAGGCGCATCTCCATTATCTCGTCCTGTAACTCTGTGAGAAGCCTTGAGAGCGTTGAGAGGGTCTCCAAAAGCTCCCTGTCGCCGAGTCTCTCGGCTATTTGCTCAAGCCTTCCCTTGGTTATGACGAGCTCACCGACGAGGTTCATCAGCCTGTCGAGGTGGCTGACGTCGACCTTGATTATCTTGGAAATCTTGACCTTCGGCGTTTTTACTGGGGCCTTCGAGGTCTTCTTGGTCTTTTTCTCCTCCTTCGTCTCTTTCTTGGTCTCCTTCTTTTCCTCTTTGGGCTGAGCCTGTGCTGGAGCGCCCTCCCCTACTTCCCTAACGTCAACGCTTTCGACGTCCGGATGCTTGGTGACTATCTTAACTATGTCTTCCTTGCTTAGGTTCGTCTTGAGGATGACCTTGAAGTAGTACCCATCAATAAGCTCCCCGTTCTGGATGTCAATCGCGTTTGGCTCGGTCTTCTCAACGAGCCCTACCTTCTGGAGGTCCTGGAGAACGAGATAGGAGCGAACGCCCTTGAGGGGTGCGTCCTTCTGGAGGTAAACGATGACTTCGTACTTCTTCTCCCCGCCCTCAACCTTTGCGCCCTCTCCACTCGCTACGGTCTCACCGCCGAGCGTCTGAACCTCAACCTTCTCAACCTCGGGATGCCTGGAAACGACGGTTTTAATCTTCTCGGGGTCTTCATCGGTCTCGATGACGAACTCGAGAACGTCAACGTCGGCCTTTCCGTCTTCTATTACTTTTCTCTCAGGGTTTGTTTCGATGACGACTCCAAGTTCCTCAAGGTCGGAGAGAATGAGAAAAGCCCTGACCCCGCGCAGGGGTGCGTCCTTCTGGAAGTAGACCTTAACGAGGTAGCGGTTTCCCGCCTCCGCTGGGGGCCCCTCGGATTCCCTGGTCTCCGAGCCTTCGGCACCCCCTCCGCTTTCCTCGCTTCTTCCCCCGGCTTCGCCCTTCTCCTCTTTTTCACCCCCTGCTCCCGCTTGGTCGAAGAACTTCTGGGCCTTTTCGAAGAGCTCGTCAACGTCAAAGTCTCCCTCCTCTCCGGTCTCTTCGATGTTGTCAACCATCGCCTCGATTATGTCGAGGAATTCGAGGAGGACGTCTATGAGCTCGGGAGTGGGTTCAACCTTACCGCTTCTCACGAGGTCGAACAGGTTCTCCATCTTGTGGGCGACCTTGCTGAGCTTCATGAAGCCCATCGTCGCGGCCGTTCCCTTGAGAGTGTGAGCATCACGGAAAATCTGGTCTATCATTGCCTTCTTCTCTTCCTCACTGCCACCTTCCTTGACTATCTTCTCCAGCGTGAGTATGGCGTTGCTGAGGCTGTCTATCCTATCCCTCGCGTCGGCGAGGAACTCATCAAGGTACTGTGAAAGGTCCTCCACCGCCACCACCCCGCTTTATCTTGTTCACTGCCATCACAACGGTGTCGGCGATTTTATCCAGTGGCACGATGTAGTCAACCATGCCCGTCTCGGCGGCCGCCTTTGGCATTCCGTAGATTATCGAGGTCTCCTTGTCCTGCGCGATGGTGATTCCGCCCTTCTTCTTGATGGCAACGATTCCCTGAGCTCCGTCGCGTCCCATTCCAGTCATGACGACTCCAACGGTCCTCCTGCCGAAGACCTCCGCGGCGGTAATCATCATCGGGTCGGCGGCAGGCCTTACGCCGTGTATCTTCGGTTTCTTGTTGAGGGTTATCACGGGCTTTCCGCGCCTCAGCTCGACCTCCATGTGGTAGTCACCGGGCGCAACGTAGGCCCAGTCCTCCTCTATTGGTTCTCCGTCTTCCGCTTCCTTCACGTTGAGCTTGCTGACGCTGTCGAGCCTCTTGGCGAAGGACTTCGTGAAGCCTGGGGGCATGTGCTGGACGAGCAGGATTGAGGCCCCGAGGTGCTCGGGGAACTTGGGGAAAACCTTGAGGAGTGACTGCGGTCCACCGGTTGAGGCCGCCATTGCAACTGCAATCCTTGCGGGAACGCCTTTCCTCTTTACCTTGCTCTTCTGGGCCCTCAGCAGTCTCGTTCTCTTGAGCTCAAGGAACCTTCTCGGAACCTTCGCCGCTTCCTTGATTTTCGCGATTATCTCGTCTCTCATCTCCTTCATGCTGAGGGAGATTGAAGAGCTGGGCTTTGGAATGAAGTCAATCGCTCCGTACTCGAGGGCCTTTATCGTCGCCTCGGCACCTTCCTGTGTCAGTGCACTGACCATGATTACGGGCGTTGGGCTCTGCTTCATTATCACCCTGAGGGCGTCGAGGCCGTTCATTCGTGGCATTTCGATGTCGAGCGTTACCACGTCGGGCTTGTGGAGCTTGACCATGTTTATGGCCTCGATTCCATCCCTGGCCTCACAGCAGACCTCAAGCTCGGGGTCGGAGTTGATTATATCCCTGAGTATCTTGCGCATGAACGCCGAGTCGTCAACGACGAGTACCCTAATCTTTTTCCTGGGTGAGCTCAGGGGCATCATCACTCACCCTAACTCGACAGTACGCGGTTGATTTCCTCAAGCACCTTCGGGGCCTGGAAGGGCTTGACGATGTATCCAGAGGCGCCGGCTTTGAGGGCTTCCATGACCTTGCTCTCCTGTCCGACGGCGGTAATCATGATTATCTTGGCGTTGGGGTCAATCTTCTTTATCTCGCGAACGGCGGTTATTCCGTCCATTTCTGGCATGACTATGTCCATCGTTACCACGTCTGGCTTGAGTTCCTTGTACTTCTCGACGGCTTCCTTTCCGTTGCTTGCCTCCCCAACTACCTGATGGCCACCCTGGGTCAGTATCTTCTTCAGGAGCATGCGCATAAAGGCGGCGTCATCTACGACCAAAACCCGAGCCATGCTTCTTCACCTCCAGGTTCTTGCGATAAATCCTTGCGACGAGGTCGTACAATTTGAACAGCTTTGCCGCGTTTCCGAGTATCGTCTCGGTTTTACCAAGAATAAGGAATCCGTGGTCTTCGAGCGAATCGTACAGCTTGGCAAATATCTCCTCCTGCGCCTCCCTCTTAATGTAAATCAGCACGTTGCGGATGAATATGACGTCGAAGCCCGTGGGATACCTTGGACTGAAGAGGTTGAACTGCTGGAACTTCACGAGCCTCTTAATCTTCGGGGAGACGCGGTAGCGTTCGTCGCTTACCTTTGTGAAGTACTTGGGTATCATATGCCTGGGAACCTGCTTCTCAACGACATCAACCGGATACTCCCCGCGCATTGCAACGGCCAGCGCTTCCCTGTCTATGTCTGTCGCGAGTATCTGAACCCTGAAACCGCCGAGGTTTTCCCCAAGGGCCTCGTAGAGGGTCATCGCTATCGAGTAGGGTTCCTGACCGGTTGAGCAGGCTGCACTCCATATCTTCAACGATGAACTGCGCTGTTCTTTCTTTATCTTCACGAGCTCGGGGATGACCTTTTTCTCGAAGGTTTTCCACACGATTGGGTCGCGGAAGAACTCGGTGACGTTTATAGCAACCGTTAGGAGCAGTTCGTCAAGCTCCTTTTTGTTGGTCTTTATCATGCGGTAGTACTCCATGAAGTTGGTAATCCCCAGCTTCCTCATCCTCGCGCGGATTCTCCTCATGAGGTAGGAATCCTTGTAGGCATCACTGCTAACCTTGAGGTGCCTGAAGAGTTCCTCCTTAATCTTCAGGTAGCCCGGGTCCTTATAGTCCATCATACGTCTCACGCACCTTGGTGAATGTCCGGGATGAAGGCGAGCCCGTTGGGGGCTCAACGAAATTCCCTACAAGTTTATGGGCCTTTTCTCATAAAAAGCCTTTAGTGTAGATGGTTGTGTAGGTGCATACGCAGGTCGTTACGAATCGAAGAGTTATTATAGTGACTCGTAGCTTTGGTTATTACATACATACGAAAGTCTTTTATCCCCGAAGTGACAATAAGTACCAGTCAGGGGGTGCGCCCATGGGCAGGTCAGTGGCTATCGCCTCGGTGCTATCGGTTCCAGTGGTCACGCTGGCGGGCTCTGCGGTTTCCCTAACGGTTGGTGCTGTAGTTGGCATTGGCACAGCTTTGGCCGTTGGACTGTACCTCTCATCCGGAACCCGTAGGGAGAACCTCCTTGACCTTCTTGAAAAGCTCATCGAGGGGGAGAACGTTCCCCTCGAAGGTGTTGACCAGGAAACCGCTTCTCGGTTGCTCCGCATAGCGGAGAAAGCCAGGTCCAAACGCGAGGTCAGGATTGAGAGGGTGGGTGTCCCAGAGGAGGTTCACGAGGCCCTTGAGGAACTCCGGAACGCCGACGAGAAGGCAACGTCACTTCTTGAGAGTGCGGACTTCGAGGTTTCCCTTGATTCGAACGGCCTGCTCGCCCTAATCCAGGACGAGCGTTCCCGCGTGGCCGAGCTCGGGGACTACATACAGACCCTCACCGCCGGCATAGAAGAGATGAACACTCAGGCTCAGGCGCTAACAGATTACGCCCTTGAAACGGCGAACATGGCAGAGAAGGGCAAGCAGATTTCCGATAACGTGGCTTTGAACGTCGCGAGCATTAACGAGGTCAACCAGGACATGGAAAAGGCCCTCTCGCTCCTCGTCGAGCACTCCAAGCGGGTTGGAGAAATCGTCGAGGTCATTGGTAACATCGCGGAACAGACGAACCTTTTGGCCCTCAACGCCGCAATAGAGGCCGCGAGAAGTGGCGAACATGGAAGGGGCTTTGCGGTGGTCGCTGAAAACATCCGCGAGCTGGCAGACCAGTCCAAGAAGTCAACCGACCAGATTGCGGAACTGATTAGAAACATGCAGGAGAGCATTGACAAGGTCGTCGGCTCGATAAAGAAGGAGTTCGCGGTCACCGAGGAGATAAAAGACGCTGTTCAGGAACTTATCGCTGCCTTCGATGATATAGCGAGACGCGCCAACGAGACGGCCAGCATGATAAAGGAGCTTTCCGACAGCATCGAGGGCCAGGCCCAGTCGGTTCAGATGCTTATGGACACCTTGGACAGCGTTTACAAGGTTCAGGAAGACCTTTCGACGGAGGTTGATACCTTCACGGCCTTCCTGTCTGACGTCCAGGTGAGGCTGGAGGAGATTAGAAAGGGTCTTAAGGAGCTTGCCGAATCGGTTTCACGTTCACGTGAACTCCTTGAAAGGGTTGGGGGGTGATACCTTGGGGGAGATTCAAGTTGTGGCTTTCATGGTTGGCAACGAGGAGTTCTGCCTCGACATATCCAAGGTCCGGGAAATCAAGGAGATGATGCCCATAACCCGCGTTCCCAACGCGCCGGACTTTGTTGAGGGCGTCATAAACCTGCGCGGTCAGATTACCACCGTCGTCAACCTCAAAAAGCTCCTCGGCTACTACGACCCGGACGAGGACCTCTCCAAGAAGAAGATTATCATCGCAGAGGTCAAGGACGAGGTCGTTGGCATAATCGTTGATGCCGTTTCGGACGTCATAACCCTCACCGACGAGCAGATAGAACAGCCTCCAAAGACCCTCGCCAGCAGGGTGGACATACGCTACATAAAGGGCATTGCCAAGATAAACGACGGCGAAAGGCTTCTCATAATGATTGACCTCGACAAGCTCCTCGGCGACGAGTTTTAGAGGAGGTTGAGGTCCTTTAGAATTTCCTCTATGTCGTCTTTCTTCTCTTCGGGCTCCTTCTCAACGGCTCCGAGCTTGAGCATTAACTTCTGCACCTGCTCCTCCAGCCTTCTCAGCTCCTCGAACTGGTAGCGCAGTTTCTCATAGAACTCCTTCTCTACCGGCGTCACGGGGACGGGCTCTCCGAGCATCTCGGCAATCCTGTCAATCTCACCTGCCAGCTCGTAGGTTATCCTGTGTATCTCGATGAAGCTTTTCTCGGGTGAGAGCTCCCTGTCACCGCGCTTCATGGGCAGTTCGAGTCTCTTCGTCTTAACTATGACCTCGTTGAACTTGGAGTAAACGTTCTCGTCCGGGACGGAGACGATTGCCAGCTTCCTCAGGTTCTTGAGGAGTTCGACGAGGTTCTCTTTGAGCTCCTGGAACTCCTTCTGCCCCTTTCCGGTCAGGACGTAAACCTTCGCTATGTCCCTGAGCGAGAGGAGCGCGCGCTTGGCTTCGAGAAGGCCCTCGCGGAGCTTCTCCGGTTGCAGTGTAATAGCTGCTTTGATGACTTCAAGGAACTCCTCAACTTCCTCGTTCTTCCTCCTCTCGATGACCTCTTCGAGGTGCTCTATCTCCTCCTCAAGCTCCCGGATGATTTCTTCCTTGAGCTCTTCCTTTATCAGCTCCCTGCTCTCCTCAACTTCCCTTTTAAGTCTGTCAACTCTGCCCTCAAGTCTCTCAAGGCCGTTCTTAACGCTTCCAATCTCGAACTCGAACTTCGTTTCGAATTTCTTGAACTCCTTCAAGGACTTTTCAAGAGAGGCCAGCTTTTCCCGTATCTCCCTGAGCTCCGGGAGCTGGGTTGGGCCCCTGTCCGTGCTCCTCAGTTCAGAGAGCCTTTTCTCGATGGCAGAGCGGAACCCGGTGAAGTTCTCTTCGAGCTCCATTAGGTCGTCTTTGAGTTCGAAATATCTCGCGAGAACCTTGTTCGTAACGTCTCTAACGTAGAGAACGAGCGCCACTGCAACCACTGCGGTTACTGCTATAGCTTCCCACATGATTACCACCCGGAGCCCGTGGAACTAATATGGGCACCAATGCTTTAAAGGTTTTGTGAAACCTGTTTGGATTTTATCCAAAATCATAGAGGAAAACACCAACCTTCCACGAGTATCGAAAGGTTGTGATAATTCCCCAATTCGATGAGATTTTCGTTGTATCAGGGACATTATCCATGCGAAAACGTTATATATTTTCTAATCACAGATACTAACACGATGCACCTGCACATTCATCTACATAAAGTTCAGAGGGGTACAATCAGTTCAGAAAAAGCCCGGGGTGGTGGAAGAATGAACTCGGTGGTAATAGACCCGCAGGTGCTCCGCTCATTGCACCGCAGTGAGCTCAGAAAGAAGATACTGATGTACCTGAACGAGATATATCCGTCCGCAACGTACCTGTCGGAGATTGCAAGGGTCGTTGGTTCTGACCCGTCGAACGTGAGGGGGGCTCTTGTTGGTCTTGGTAACCGCTACAACGGTGAGAGCTCCCTGGTTTACCTCGGTCTCGTTGAGGAGATAGCGAGCAACGGCTTCAAGTACTACCGCCTTACAGAATACGGCAAGAAGGTCGTGGATTACCTGAAGGAATACTACCGCTACTACAGGCGGTTCCTGTGAGGTGGGGAGATGACCTCCCCAAGGGTCGTTGACACCAACATAGACCACATGGTCAGGATTGCCATACTCCAGATTGTTTCCCTCGGTACGAAACACGGTATCTTTTCCCTCCTTGCGAAGGAACCCACCCTCCAGGAGCTACTCGACAAAGTCGGTCTTCCAAACAGGGCCCTACTCGTGAAGTTTGTCTCAACTCTACAGGACCTCAAGATAGTTGAGGTTCGCAGGGGCAGGTTGCACCTCAACGGTTTTTCTTACACACTCGAGATTCCGCCCGATAAGTACGACCTCCTTCTCCCCGACTGGGTGTCCATCCACGAGGAAATATACAGGATGGTTGACTATGCTTTCATAACCCCAACACATCCTCACATTCTCATGGATTTCGACAAGGACGCTGACTTCTGGGACATGAGGATGAACACTGCCTTCGCGAGGGCATACCGTGAGGTGATGGCGGACGTCGCGGGTCTGAAGCCCGGCTCGGCGGTTCTTGATATAGGCTGTGGTTCAGTATCGCCGGAGTTCTTCGGCAGAATCGTCGGCTATGACGGTATCTACCTCGGTCTCGACTACTCGCCCGCGCTCCTTGAGATAGCCCGCTCTCGGGCTGAGGAAAAGAACCTTCCGGTTTCCCTTAAAGAGCTCGACGCCAGGCTCATACGGCCGGTCAACGAGTACGATGCCGTTCTAATGAGTTTCGTCCTTGAGTACATTCCAGATAGGGCCAAGGTCCTTAAGAACGCCTTCGAGACCCTGAAGAGTGGGGGCAAGCTGGTGATAGTCGAGCCCTTCAGGGACACCTTTGAGAACGTCTCGGCCCTGGAGTTCTTCGAGGCGTTGAACAAGGACTTCACGGGCTTCCCGACTGTTAAGGAGATAACGAGGACACTTCATAAGTGGGGATTCTCCTTCAATGTGGAGCGTCCGGGAAACAGCGTGCTCGTCGTGGAAAAAATTTAAGGGAGAGGTCAGGCCTCAAGGGCCTTCTCCAGGATTTCTATCGCCTTCTTGAGTTCGGAGTATGCTCTTCTCAGGTACGGGTAGAGGCGGATGTTGCCGATGTTGCTGAGAATTGGCCCGTACTTCGAGGCCTCCTTGTAGTATTTCTCAGCCAGCTCCTTGTGCTTAAGGGCCTCCTGGAGAGTTGCATTGGAGACGTTGGCCTTTACGGCCTCCTGGTAGAGCTTTTCGAAGGTCTGAATGTTTCTGGTGTAGTACAGGTAGTAGAGGTAGTCCACCCTCATCAGCGTCAGAACGAGCCCGCTCGCGCTTACCGTGCCTCCCTTGACGACCTCACCGAGAACGGTAAGCTCGTTGTTGCTCTCGTTGCTCTCCTGAATCCTGTTGTCGGGGTCAATGACGGCCTTTATCGTGTAGTTGCCCTCTTTCTCAGGCGTCCACTTGAACGGCAGTGAGAACTCCGCCCCCTCCGAAACCTCGCTAACCGTAACCCTTCCAACCTCGGTTCCGTTGACGTAGAGGACGACGTCAAATGGCTTATCGACTGGTCCGCCAAGGTTCTGTATCGTGACGTTTATCGTCTGCGGAATACCGACGTAGAACTTGGTCGGACCGATGGCGTCAACCTTGAGGTCCGGCAACTTCACGCCTAGGGCGTACTCGCTCAGGTGGCTGACGTTGGCCCAGACGTAGTTGTGGACAGGGTCCCTTCCGAAGCCATAGATTGTTATGTTGCCGTAAGGTGAGTTGTCGGGGATTGTCTGCCCAACGTGTTTGCTGAGGTCAATCCACTCGGTTCCGTTCCAGTAGAGGAGTGTTACCGCGTTCTCGCTTATGCCGAGTTTCTTGAGTACCTCGTCGTTGTAAGTCAGGTTGAGGATTACCCAGGAGTACTTTACCGTTTCGTTGGTCTCAACTTTAACGTATTTGAGGTCCTCATAACCCTTGGCCGTCATCTTCACCCTGGCACTCTCGTTCTCGACGGTCGACGCTACGGTGACGTTCATCGTGACGCTCTGGTTCTCGGCGGGTGCAACGACTATCTGGATCTGGTTGGCAACGTTAAGCTCGTGGGTTCCGTTGGCTGTGAGGTTGAGCTTCTCCGTCTCCACGGCCTTGCCGTAGAAGTTTACGAGCTTTGTTGTGACGTGGCCGGCCTCATCCACCGCGGTGACGTTCAGGATGTAGTCTTCGAGGCCCCTGATGGTGAAGTTGAACCTGACCGAATAGCCGTTTATTGGATAGGTGAAGTTCAGGCTGTTCCTCTCTATTACGTTCGTTACGTTTGTAATTGTGTAGTTCAACTGCTTAATTCCTCCGTCGTCCCAGACGCTTATGTTAATCATCACGCTCTTACCGACCTCCTGAACCTGGGGAGTCACCGTTGCAGTTACTGCCGGTGGGAGGGTGTCAACCGTGTTGTGCACCCACAGGTCCCAGTTTATGTCGAAGAGAGCCCCCTTATCGCTCACGAAGCCGAAGCGTATGAAGTACAGGTGCCAGCTTCCGGCGGGGATGTTCTCGACATTTATCTTGGCCACACCGTTTCCGTTTTCGTCGGTGAAGCCGATTTCATTGTGCTCCTGCCCGTTGGAGTAGTAGGAGTAGTAGAAGACGCCTTTTCCTGGGAGCTTAATCGGGACCTCCAGCTCACCGCCGGTGTATTCGACGTCCTTGGGAAGTTCAAGCCCCCTGGTTACGTAGTAAATTCTCTCGGTGGTCTGACTTCCCGCACTGCAACCAACGCCACCCTCCGGGTCCCGGTAGCAGAGCCAGTTGTTTGGGAGAATCTTGAACAGGTAAACCCCGGGGCTTACATTGCCCGGAACTGTCGCGTTTGATGTAACGTAGAGGGAAGTCACGTTCCCGATGTATTTCCAGTCAAAGTACTGGCCGAATTCAACAACGGTCGGGGTCTTGAGGCCCCAGTCAATTCCCCTGTCGTCCGCCGGCTCGATGTTTATCCTGACCCCGTCGGAGGTCATGTTAACGAAGACCCTCGCCCTCGGTGTGTCAACGGTCGTGCCCTCGTACGCTCCCGACCTGTGGAGGAAGAGAACCTCCGGATGTCTGTCCCATACCATGTCGGGCAGTCTCTCCGAAGGAACTGAAACGTTGACGTTGAACCTGCCGTCTTCGTCGGTCTTCACAGTTTTAACGCCCCAGGGGGTGAAGATGTACACGGTCTCGTTGGCGAGTCCCCTGTAGAACTTCTCCCAGTCGTAGAACCAGTCCTTGGTTCTGTTCTCGAGGCCACCGCTAATCATGAGGGTGTCTCCAGTCTTAAGTCCTGCCTCTGGGCTGTACGTCAGGTTAATCCAAGCACTGCCCCATAGGTTCGGCCTCAGGGTGTAAACTCTCGCCATTGCGTTTCCTATCCTGACCTCGCCGTAGTATGCCCACTCCGGAACAGTTATCCTCTTGATGACGCTCTTGGTACCGTTGAAGGTCACGAGGGTTGTGTTGGTTTCTCCGTTCCAGTCCCACCCACCGAAGTTCCACCTGTACCATGTGATGGTCATGTTGTAGGTTCCTTCCCTTGTCGTGTTGACGACAAAGGCGATGCTCTGGCCCGGCTCTGCCAGAACCCTGTCGGGTGTTATCGTGAAGATTAACGGCGTCTCATTGGAGGTTTCGTTGGTTGACGGCTGGGGTGATGGGGTGGACTTTTCAATCCATATGGTGCGTGACCCAACACCCGCGATGATATCGAGGCTGTCGCAGTCCGGGATGGTCAGGGTGAAGTTGGTGTAGCCGTTCCTCACGTCAACCGTTAAGTTGTCCGGTATGACGGTCCCGTTGCTGTAGTACCACCGCCTAAGCTCGACGGTGAGGTTTCCGTTGTAGGGTGCGTTTGCTCCGGCGTCCCAGGCAAGAAGGTGAATCGTCACGTTCTGACCGACGTATGCTCTATCCGGACCTATGAGCTTGACGAGGATTATCTTCTTCCGAACCTCGAAGTGCGACGCTGTTCTGCCGTCGAAGAGAACCTCGCCGGTTCCGGTCTCGTTGAATCTGAGGATGAGCTTTAGCTTTCCGTCGGTGACGTTCATTATCTCTCTCCTGACTTCCCGCCCGTTGAAGAACACCGTCACGTTGACGGCTCCGCTGTATGGCGTGAGGATGTAGGGCGTGAGAAGCGTCCACTCGACGCTGTAGCTCTTGTTGGCCTGGAGCGTTAGGTCTTTCTCGATGAAGAGATACGGCGGGACTTTTTCGACGTTGACCCATGTCTCCGTTGAAATGTTTCCGTATGTGGCCTTTATCCAGTGGTTCCCCTCCTCCGCGAAGGTCAGGTTCAGACTGGCGTAGCCGTCCTTGTTGGTGGTGACGTTGTAGAGCCCGTTCTCTGTCATTATGGTTACCGTCGCGTTCGCTATTCCACCCTCGCCGGGCTTCCACAGAACAATTGCGACGGTGACTGTCTGGTTTGGTGCTACAAGCTGGCTGGAAGGCCAGAGAAACAGCTGTACGTTGCTGTTCTCGTCGTAGGTGTAGCTCACCCATGCCAGTCCTGGAACACCACTACCGAGAAGCATTACGATTAACGCCAGCACTATTGCCCAATCCCTTCGTTGCATAGGAATCACCGTAACTTTCTGTGTTCGTCGGGTTTATATATCTTAGTGATGGTTTCGCTTGGGCCATTGTGGTTAGTACCTACATATGCACCTACATAACCACCTACACTACTAAGAACAAAAAAGGGCTTTATATTTTCCGGGCGTAAACCCTAACGCAGAAAACCCTACGGGGGTGCGTGGTGAATGAAGGCCAGGACCAGAAGAGGTGCCGTCGGTATCGGTACCCTGATTGTGTTCATTGCCATGGTGTTAGTGGCGGCAGTGGCTGCGGCAGTTCTCATTAACACGAGTGGTTACCTCCAGCAGAAGGCTTCCAGTACCGGTAGGCAGACCACCCAGGAAGTCGCCAGCGGAATACAGGTCGAGAGGGTCGTTGGATACACCCCGGACACGACCCAGCCGATAACCAGGCTCGCGGTTTACATAACTCCGAACGCCGGAAGCACGGGAATTGACCTCACCAAGACCAGGGTCATTCTCAGCAACGGACAGAAGGAGGTCTCCCTTAAGTACGCCTACGTCTACAACAGCGTTTCTAAGACCCAGACCTATGTTGCTCTTCCGCAGGGCAACATCTTCAACGAGACTGTTACTGGCGTTAACGGTACTCTCTCAACCACCGCTGCTACCTTCAACTGGAGCCTCCTTACCAGCTCGACCTTCGGTCTCATAGTCCTCCAGGACGCTGACGGTAGCGTCAAGCCGACTACCCCAACCCTCAACCAGGGTGACCTTGTCATCATAGCCATCGACGCCAACCAGACCCTCGGTGGAATTGCCCCGAGGACCACCATTACTGGTGAGGTTATTCCGGAGCAGGGTGCTCCTGGTGTTATCCAGTTCACCACCCCGAGCACCTACACCACCGACGTTATAGAGCTTCAGTGATTTTCGTTTCCCTCTAACTTATTTGGGAGGTGATGGGGAATGAACGTGAGAAAGAGGAAAGGTGCGGTTGGTATTGGAACCCTCATAGTGTTCATTGCCATGGTGTTAGTGGCGGCAGTGGCTGCGGCAGTTCTCATTAACACGAGTGGTTACCTCCAGCAGAAGGCTTCCAGTACCGGTAGGCAGACCACCCAGGAAGTCGCCAGCGGAATACAGGTTAGCAGTGTCATAGGCCACGTTAACACCACCAGCAATGTCATCGACAAGCTCGCCGTCTACATCAAGCCCAACGCTGGAAGCAGTGGTATCGACCTCAAGTACACCAAGGTCGTCCTCAGGAGCAAGACCGCTGAGGTTGCCCTCTACTACAACAGCAACTACTACTACAACGGACCCGTTAACGACATATTCAGTGTCTCAGGCGCTTGGCCGACCACCGGCTACAACTTCGGTATCGTCGTCATCCAGGACGCAGACAACTCAGTCCAGCAGAACTACCCGACCATCAACCAGGGTGACCTTGTCGCCCTTACCATAAACGCTACCGCTGCCCTTGGTGGCATTGGACCAGGAACCACCATTACTGGTGAGGTTATTCCGGAGCAGGGTGCTCCTGGTGTTATCCAGTTCACCACCCCGAGCACCTACACTACGGATGTTATCGAGCTCCAGTGAGGGGGTGATGTGAGATGTTCGTTAGGAAACTGAAGAAGAGGGGTGCGGTTGGTATTGGAACCCTCATAGTGTTCATCGCAATGGTCCTCGTTGCGGCAGTGGCCGCGGCAGTGCTCATCAACACGAGTGGTTACCTCCAGCAGAAGGCCCAGTCCACCGGTAAGCAGACCACCCAGGAGGTTGCAAGCGGAATACAGGTCATGAGGATTGTTGGTAAGGCCGACAGCGCCACCAACCCGACCTACATCCAGGAGCTCGCGGTTTACATAACCCCGAACGCCGGAAGCAACGGAATCGACCTCACTAAGACCAGGATTACCCTCAGCGACGGCAACAAGCAGGCCATATTCAGCTACCGCTTCGGTGACAACGCCAACGAGCTCTACTTCCTCGACCAGGCCGTTAAGAGTCTGGTTTACTTCAACGTTACTAACGGAACCAAGACCGTCATATTCGACCCTGCCAAGTGGTCAAGCGTTCCGGAGGTCAAGATTGATGCAACCGCCAAGACCATAACCATCGTCGGTGCTAACCTCACGAACTACACCACCGGTGGGCCGTACTACATCCTTCCGGACTCAACCAAGAACGTCACCATAACCTTCGGTACCCCGACTAGCGTCTATGCGTACCAGACCAACGTTAGCGACGTCTTTGGCAACTACGCGTTCACCAACCTTACCCTGCCGACTGACTTCGGTATTGCCGTCGTTCAGGACAGCGACGACAGTGTCAAGGAGAACTTCCCAACCCTTACCTCCGGTGACATAGTCGTCCTCGCCCTCAGGGTTGGCGGTACTCAGGTCTTCCAGTACACCTCAGGAATCACCAGCGTAAGTGACGGTACCACCACTGTGTCCTTCACTGGAACCGTTACCACCACCCTTAAGTGGACCGGTGTCTTCGGCGACGGATTCAAGACCAGCACCACCGTCCTTGGAAAGGTCATCCCCGAGTTCGGTGCTCCCGGCGTTATCCAGTTCACCACCCCGAGCACCTATACCCAGCAAATCATCGACCTCCAGTGAGGCCTTTCTCTTTCCTTTCGTTGTTTTGAGAATTTTTCGGAGGTGATGCTATGAGGAGGGGAGCAATAGGCATTGGTACGCTGATAGTCTTCATAGCAATGGTCCTCGTGGCAGCGGTGGCAGCGGGTGTCATAATAGGCACCGCAGGGTACCTTCAGCAGAAGGCTCAGGCCACGGGCAGGCAGACCACCCAGGAGGTTGCCAGCGGAATAAAGGTCGTTAACATTTACGGCTACACCCCCGCCAATCCTCCGAGCAGTGGTGTCATAACGAGAATGGCCATATTC
Organism: Thermococcus sp. 21S9; assembly: GCF_012027635.1. Classification (NCBI taxonomy): domain Archaea; kingdom Methanobacteriati; phylum Methanobacteriota; class Thermococci; order Thermococcales; family Thermococcaceae; genus Thermococcus; species Thermococcus sp. 21S9. The sequence continues at coordinate 277,588 of NZ_SNUS01000001.1, read as the reverse complement.
ATCACGCCCAACGCCGGCAGTGAGGGTATTGACCTTAGCAACGTGAAGATAGTCCTCAGCGATGGTATCAAGCTCGTCGTGTATAACTACTCTGGAAGCTTCATGAACCCGGGGAACATTAAGGACCTGTTTGACGTTAACAACATAACCGTGTGGAAGGACATCAACGGAACCGCCAGCTTTGGAATCGTGGTCATCAACGACATCGGTACCCAGATGCAGGAGAGCCACCCGACCCTTGAGTTCGGGGACATGGTGGCGCTGTGTGTGTGGACCACCATGTTTGACTACGAGGGTAAGGCTGGTATCGGTCCGAGCACCAAGATTACCGGTAAGGTCATACCCGAGAGAGGCGCCGCGGGAGTCATTGACTTCACAACGCCCGCAACGTTCAGCGAGAACGTGATGCTCCTGCAGTGAGGTGGTAACCATGAGGAGAGGTGCGATAGGTATCGGAACGCTGATTGTGTTCATCGCAATGGTCCTCGTTGCGGCAGTGGCAGCTGGAGTGCTCATCAGCACATCCGGCTACCTCCAGCAGAAGGCAATGGCGACTGGCAGGGAAACCACCCAGGAGGTTGCCAGCGGAATAAAGGTCATGAACGTGTACGGCTACACCCCGGCCAACCCGCCGGGAAGCGGAAACATAACCAGGATGGTTATCTACGTTACACCGAACGCCGGAAGCAACGGAATCGACCTGTCCCACGTGAAGGTCGTGCTCAGCGACGGTAGGATTATGGCGGTTTACAGGTACTACAACCCCAACGATGACACCGACTTCAACGCGACTGACTTCATATACTCCGGTGACGTCAGGAACGTGTTTGCCGACGTGGGTGAGAACTCGACCGGTGCCGTGGACATAGCCAACTACACCCCGAGCAACGCCACCACCCTTGAGATACTCTGGAAGAACCTGTACTACGCCATGACCCAGAAGAACAAAACGATGTTCGGCATCATAGTCGTTAGTGATTCCGACGGAAGCCTCAGCAACAGCCCGAAGCACCCCACCCTCAGCTGGGGTGACATAGCCGGCATCGCCCTGTGGACGATACCCTTCGACGGCGACAACAACGTCACCGACGGATACGGCCTGCCTCCATCAACCAAGGTTACGGGTAAGGTTATACCTGAGAACGGTGCGGCAGGAGTCATAGACTTCACGACCCCGAGCACCTACACAACGAGCCTGATGGAGCTCCAGTGAGGGGGTGGGAAAGATGGCCCTTGACTTCCTTTCATCTTTATTCAAAAAGAAACCCAAGGAAGAGCCCACCCCCGCACCGGAGCCGATGGAAGTTGAGGAGCTCGAGGAGGAAGTAGAGAGCAGGCAGGAGAACGAGCAGATTACGCAGATACTCGAGAGGATAAACGAGATTGAGAACGACATCCCGAGGATAAAGATAAGCATTGACACCCTCAAGAAGCAGATACAGGAGCTCCGCGACGACATCGACAGGCTCGACAAGACCATCAAGGACGTCATGATGCTCTACGAGGTCATCAGCCAGGAGATAAACCCCTTCAAAGAGCAGATGGGGCAGGAGAACCCGCTCACCAGTGAGATACAGGAGCTCAGGAAGGAACTGGAAGACTTAAAGCTTGAGATTGCCCAGATAAAGAATGACATAAAGGTGCTCGCCGGCTACGGCGTTGACCTCGACTCGATAATCTATGAGGTGCTCGCGGAGGTGTGAAGCATGGAGATGACAAGGCTCGTCACCGAGGCTGACATCAACGCAAAGCTGGCCGAGCTCAAGGGCAAGGTTCCCAGCGTCATTATCAACGACCTCAGGGAGAAGCTGATAGCCAGAAAGGAGAACCTCACCTACGAACAGCTTGAGAAGATAATCCAGAAGGTCCTCGAGACCTACGGCAACCAGGTGACCAAGTACGAACAGCTCAGCAAGCGCGTTGACGAGCTGGGCAAACGGCTCACTGACCTCAGTATGCAGTTGAGCAGGCTCGTTGAGACCCTTGAAACGGCCAAGTTCGACGTTCACGAGAAGAAGGCCGAATCCGTCTCGAAGAAGGTTGAGGAAGTCCACGAGAAGATTGGAAAGCTTGAGGAACTCCTCGAGGAAGAGGAAGAGAAGGAAGAGGCTCCCTCCGAACTCGTGGAGAAACTTGATGAGCTCCACAAGAAAGTTGAGGAGCTTGCGGAGAAGGTCGAGGAAAAAACCGCCAGCGAGAAGCTTGAAGAGGCACAGGAGAGGCTTGAGGAGCTCCAGGCCAAAATTGAGGCCGGGGAGGAGGTCAGCGAAGAGGAACTCGCCGCGGCGGAGCAGGCCGTTGCCGAGGCCCAGGCGGAACTCGCACAGACGGAGGCCGGTGCTGAGGAAGCCATCGAGGAAGTTCCCGAGGTTGGCGAGGAGGTTCAGGAGATTCCAGAAGCTCCCGGTGAAGAGGTCTCAGAGGTAGAGGTGGTTGAAGAGGTTCCCAGCGAGGAGGAAGTGGAAACCGTCGAGGAAGTTGAGGAGATTCCGTCGGAAGCTCCTTCCGAAGAGGCTGAAGAGGTGCAGGAAATCCCTGAAGAGGTTCCCGAGGTTCCTGAGGCAGAAGAGGTTGGGGGAGTTGAGACCCCCGAGGAGTTTGAAGTAGTTGAAGCCCCAGAGGAAGGGGCTGAGGAAGTCGCGGAAGCCCTTCCTGAGGAAGTTGGTGAAGTTTCGATTGAAGAGGTTCCCGCTCATGAAGTTGTTGAAGAAAAGAAGGAGGAAGGTGGTGTTGACATGGCTGAAAAGCTCCAGATTCCCGAGGACATCGCGAGCCTTCTCTTCGAGGAGGAGCCAAGGAAGGCCAGGCTTGAGAAACTACCCGAGGACATCGTTTCCACCATGATAGCGCTCAAGTGGCTCGGATTCCTCATTGACAGGGTCGGCATACAGAACCTCGAGCGTGTCCTTGAGTTCTACTACGAAATCGGCTGGATAAGCGAGGAGGTGCTCAACCAGTTGCTCCGCTACGCCAAGGGCACCAGACCGCACCACAGGGACCCAGAGTGGAAGCCCGCTGAAAAGCTCACCGTTCAGGACCACCTCATAAGCCTGCTCTTCATCGAGCGCCTCAGGGGACTCAGGATTAACAGGAACGTCCTCGACAAGCTTGAGAGAGAAATCAAGATGCTGGAGAAGACGCTCGATGAGTTCTACGGCATCTAAAGGAGCAATCCGGGGGGCGGCCTATGGGATTCAGCGTCTCAGCGAGTGCAGCGATAATTTTCATTTCATTTTTAATGGTGGCTGGGACGCTCTACACTGCTTGGGACAATGCGTATTCCAATGTGCAGGCCGCCCAGGAATATTGGTATAACCTCCGTCTTAACCAATTGAACACTCTCTCCGCACTTAACGGTGGTCTTAGTAGCTTTCGCAACACGAGCACTTACTACAACCTCACACTGGCTATCGACAACCAGGGAGTCACGATGTATGCCCCTCATTGGACTGGTATTTATGATGGCAAATATGTGACCCTGTACAATATCAAAGATGACAATGTTAGCTTCCTGGATGATTATACCTATGTGCTCCCAGGTCAGCATGTCCTCCTTAACGTGACGTATATTCCCCTGAACTCCGATGTTCACAACCTCTCAGTGATATTTGGTGATGGATGCTGGATTCGGTTTACCTGGCATTACGACAGCGCCAATCACGCTGTCTATGTCTCTGAATCGAGAGGCTGTCCAACGGAGGTGAGCTGATGGCAGCAGGCGGGCCAGCGAGTGAACTCATAATGTTCATCGTGGCGATACTCGTCGCCGGAAGCGTGGCAGGTGCCCTGGCCTACGTCACCAACGACATAGCCCAGGGTATCAGCGACAACGGGGCGATGCTCGCCAACAAGCTGAGGACTGACTTTGCGATAATAAACGACCCCAACAACATTCCCCACTCCAACCTCTCAAAGACCCCAGTTAACTATACGTTTTATATCAAAAACATTGGGGACACTGTAATACCGTTCACCTCCAACGCGGTGCAGGTTATGATAAATGGCGTCCTGATACCCCCCAGCAACCTGACGTTCCTTGACCCGTACGCGACTACCGAAATAACCAAGCTTCCCCCCTATGCGGTCGGTGCCATAAACGTCACCCTTGGAACGCCCCTGACGTCGAACGACACCTACACCCTTACAGTGGTCCTTGAGAACGGTAAGAAGCGCACGTTCATCTTCAAGGCTCCGTGAGATTGATGGGCTAAAATAAAGCGAGACGGTGGTGGTCACATTGGTCGAGGAACTGCTCAAGATAGAGCTGAAGGGCGATGAGCTCCACAGGCGTCTCGGCGGTGGAATCCCCGCCGGAACCATAATGCTCGTTGAAGGTGACAGGGGTAGCGGTAAGTCCATCTTCGTCCAGAGGCTCCTCTACGGGTTCCTCATGAACGGCTACACCGCAAGCTACATCTCCAGCCAGTACACCACCGTTGAGTACATAAAGCAGATGGAGTCCCTCGGTTACGGTATAATCCCCTTTCTAATCAGAAAGAAGCTCATATTCGTCTCCCTTTATCCCCTCCTGAGCGGTGTGAGCGAGAAGAGAAAGTTCCTGAGCAGGCTCTTTGGCGAGCCCCGTCTCTGGGAGCCGGACATAATGATAATCGATTCATTCTCATCCCTCCTCTCTCGCGAGCAGGACCCGTCTGCCGTTAGGGACTTCCTCCTCTACGTGAAGAAGATGGCCTCCCTTGACAAGGTGATTATACTCACCGCGAACACCGAGGAAATTGACCGCGACTCGCTCTTCGTCCTTGAAGAGGCCTCGACGATGCTCATAAGGCTGAGCGTGAAGGTCTTCGGTGGCGACCTGAAGAATTCCGCAACCATAGTCAAGTACAACAACGCCAAGGGCGTCTTCCAGAAGATTATACCCTTCCGCGTTGAGCCGAAGGTGGGGCTGATAGTAGAGATAGCGGCGGTGGTGTGATATGGCGCAGGTTGTCAGTGACACCCTTGAGGAGGCAATGGCGAGGAACCCCCACCTTCGCAAGTACGTTGACCAGTTTAGGAAGAAGTACGGCAAGATGCCAGAGTTCCACGCCCAGCTCAGCAGGGACATGAAGGAGATAATGTACCCCAACATCATCTACCCAGTGGGAGACCCCATCTTCATTCACATCTACGCCGACCCTGCCACTGCTGAGAAGCGCTACATCGTCATTGAGCCAAGGATTGAGAGCAGGGAAGAGGAGGAGAAGTACAACAAAATCCGCGACAAAATCCTTGAGCTTGCGCCCACGAGGGACATCCCCGAGGAGCAGGAGGAGTTCGAGAGGTTCCTCGATGCGCTCTTCGATGAGGCAGTGCTGGGCCTCGTCAAATCTGGAAAAGGTGGTCCCCTCGGCAAGGGTCAGCGCTTCGTTATAACCAAGGACGAAATGGAGAAGTTCCGCTATCTCATCAAGAGGGACATCATAGGTATCGGACCCCTTGAGCCCCTCGCCAGGGACCCGTACATTGAGGATATCCACATCATCGGTGCCAACAACGTCTCCCTTGTCCACAAGATATTCGAGATGATGCAGACCAACATAACCTTCGGCGACGACGTTAAGCTCGCTGACTACTTCAAGAACATATCGGAGCGCATTGGAAGGCCCGTCAGCGACAGGAACCCGATAGTTGACGGTGCCCTACCAGACGGCTCCCGTATAAACATCATCTACTCACCGGACATCTCCATTAAGGGTCCGAGCGCGACAATCCGTAAGTTCTCGGCGACGCCGATAAGCATCACCCAGCTGATAGCTTGGGGAACGCTCAGTGCGGAGGTTGCCGCCTACCTCTGGATAGCCCTTGAGTACGGTATGAGTGTCTTCGTCTGTGGTGAGACCGCTTCCGGTAAGACTACCCTCCTCAACTCCATTATTCCCTTCATCAAGCCGGGTTCGAAGATATTCACCGCAGAGGATACGCCTGAGGTTCAGGTTCCCCACCCCGTCTGGCAGAGGCTCATCACACGTGAGCGCGGTCCCGAGGAGAGCAGGGTCACGCTCTTCGACCTACTCAAAGCGGCTTTGCGTTCAAGGCCGAACTACATCATCGTCGGTGAGATTCGTGGTGCCGAGGGTGCTATAGCTTTCCAGGCAATGCAAACCGGTCACCCGGTTATGAGTACCTTCCACGCCGGTGACGTTAAGAAGATGATACAGCGTTTCACGGGTCATCCGATAAACGTTCCGATAACGTTCATAGACAACCTCAACATAGCCGTGTTCCAGCAGGCGGTCTACGTCAGGGGCAAGTTCCTGAGGAGAACGGTGAGCGTCGTCGAGATTGAAGGTTATTACGAGGAGCTCGGCGGTGTCGCTACGAGGAACGTCTTTGAGTGGGACCCCGTGGCCGACAGGCACATCTTCCGTGGTTTCAACAACTCGTACATCCTCGAGAGAAAGATAGCGGAGATTGCCGGTTACGAAGACCCCAAGGACATCTACAACGAGCTGTTCCTCCGTGCGAGAATCCTCCAGAGAATGGTTGAGCTTGGCATAACCAACTACTGGGACGTTTACAAGGAAATCAAGGCCTTCTACCTCAGGGGGCTTGAGGGCTTGAGCTTCAGGGTCTGAGGTGATGCCCATGGCCAGCGAGAAAATCAGCATCTTCACCAAGGCCGACCTAAACATGGAAACATACCTTAGGAAGGTTCTACTGCCCTACATGGCAATCTCGGCAGTCCTGTTTATAGTCGTCGGTCTAATGGCGAGGATTTTCCCGATTCCCACGGGGATAAAGGTTCTCCTCTTCATGATTCCTCTAATCCTCCTTATCTACGCGGCAGTTTACCCCTACATCGTAGCCGACTCGAAGAAGATATCAATCAACTCGAAGATGCCGTACTTCATAACCTATTTCGCCGTGCTCTCAACGAGCGAGATGGGACGTTCCGACCTCATCAAGATTCTCGCCAGTGACCCGAAGCTCGGTGCAATAGCGAGCGAGCTCAAAAAGGTTCACACCATAGTCAACAGGCTCCACCTCTCGATGCCAGAAGCCTTCCGCTTTCTCGCGAGGAGGACCCCAAGCCAGATGTTCGCCGACTTCCTTGACAGGCTGGCTTACTCCCTTGACAGCGGTGTTGACCTGAAGGAGTACCTCTTCCAGGAACAGCAGACCGTCATGGACGACTACCAGACCTTCTATGAGGGCGCCCTCTACGACCTCGACATCTTCAAGGAGATTTACGAGTCAATCATCATCTCTGTTGTCTTCATAGCCTCGTTCGTCATCATAGGTCCGATAATCACCGGTATGGACATCGGCAGGATGGGCCTCTACGCCGTTGCCATGACCCTCGCGGCAGAGCTGGGAATACTCCTCGTCGTCAAGTTCAGGATGCCGGAAGACCCGATATGGGCCGACAGCAGGGGAATACGGGACCCGCGCAGGGAGCGTATAAAGCGCGCCGCGATTTACTCGTTCATGGGCATGATTATTACGGCCCTCGTCTACGTGCTTATCGTGAAGCCACGCTTTGCCCTCCCCACGCCCTTTGCGGTCGCCCTGGTGCTTACTCCATTCTACTACCTCGGGCGTGTTGTGGACAAGGAGGAGAAGTCCATATTCAGAAAGGACGAGAACTTCCCAGCATTCATAAGGAGTCTCAGCTCATCCCTTGCCGCGAGCGGTGCCTCGCTCGTGCTCGTTCTCAAGTACCTGAGCGCCCACGACTTCGGTTCGCTCACCGACGACATCAAGGCCCTTTACAGGAGACTCGCCATCCGTGTCGATAGGGACAGGGCCTGGGACTTCTTCATAGCGGGAACGGGGAGCTGGTTAATCGGTATATTCTCAGAGATATTCCGCGAGAGCCTCAGGATGGGTGCGGAGCCGGATTACGTTGGCCTTATCATCAGCAGGAACTTTGAGAGGCTCGTCCGCCTCAGGAGGAAGAGACAGCAGAGCATAGCGAGCTTCATAGGCATAATCTACGGTCTGACAGGTGCCTTCGCGTTCTCCCTAGCCGCATCGTTCCAGGTTGCGGTCTCGATAAGCCAGATGTTCTCCCAGATGAACATCAACTCCGTCAACAACTACATAGGAGACCTCATCCACGTGATTCCGCCCTCGGGAATGACGTTCCTGACCTACATAATGCTCGCCCTTATGATTCTCCACTCCCTCCTCGCTGCAATGGTCATTAAGCTCGCTGACGGTGGCCACATCCTTGGCTCCGCGAGGTACTTCGTCATACTCGCGTGGATATTCGCTGTCGGGATGTACCTCGGCCAGAGCCTCATGGAGAAGATGATGGGCATGGGTGGAGGAACGACCCAGCTCGTTGCTCCTCTACTGACCATGCTGGGGGTGATTCCATGAAAAAACTGATTGCGCTCCTGTTCATCCTTCTCCTGCCTTTCGTCGGGGCGTCAACGTTCACGGGCTACTTGGAAGTGCCATCCACCGTGGGCGTTGGGAACTACACTGTCACCATCACGGACGTTTCGCCTGAGGACGGTTCACTCCTTCTTGACGTTTCGACCCCCAACTGGACTGGAATGACGAAGCTCCCGCTCGGAGGCAACCTTACCCTTGGCCCGATGAACCTGACATTTAGGAGGGTTTTCCTCGGTTCGCGGTCCCTTGTCTTCCTCTCAACGGAGTTCTCCTACGTTCTACCCGGTCAGAACGTTACCCTCGGCCCTTACAGGATAGAGGTTCTCTCCGTCAGCAAGGATGGTGTTGAGCTGAGGGTTAGCTACGGGAACGAAAGTGAGACTTTTAAGTCATCCTTCAAGTTCAAGAACCTTATAGCGAACGTTTCCGGCTTTCTCCCGGTTTATTCGGGCTATTTAAAGCTCAACGAAAGCTTCTCGTTTGCCGGCAGGACAGTGACTTTCACCGGCGCGAAGGTTGAGAACACGACCAGCGGTTTCGTTGAAACCGTGTTCTTCTCCTATGACAACGTGACGTACCCAATATCAGTTGGAAACGAGAGTGTCATCGGCCCGTTCCTTGTAAAGGTTGAAGACCTGGTCGGCCTCAACTACACGAAGGTCGATGTGCACTTCCTCGGCGTTGCAATGAACCTCACAATAGCTCCAAACGATGTGTTCTCCCTTTCCCCAGGCCAGACCAAGACCCTTGGGCCCTACGTGTTCCGCTATGACTACCACATTGGGAACAAGCTCCACGTGTCCCTGCTCAATCCCTGTCAGGCCGTCATAACCTCGGCTTCCCTCGTGGTTTCCAACGTATCAACCCTCCTGTACCACCAGGGACTCACCGTTGTTCCCCTCTCCATAGAGGCCAACGGAACCGTCCAGTTCGCGAGCTTCATTAACCCCGACGAGCTACCCTCACCTGAGAAAGTCGCCAACGTCCTCGTGTCTCTTAAGGGGGGAACGGCGAGGCAGTACCTCCCGGTGATGCTCACCGCCGAGGTTGAAAACACCGGCAACGTCGCACTGTCCAACCTGACCGTCAGGTTCATTCCCGGCGATGTTAAGGTGCTCTCTGGCACGGAGTTCTTCCTCAGGGCCCTGGCGCCCGGGGAAAAGAAGGAGTTTAAGTTCGTAGTCCTTCCCATGAAGTCCGGCAACGTCTCGGTCGGCAGGGTTACCGTTTCCGCCATGGCGCCCTATGAGCTTGCCTGTGGAGGATACACCCTTCTCAGGTTCTCCTCCAACGAGCTAACGCTGAAGGTTGAGCCAACCACGGTAGCGTACTCCCTCAACGTCTCAGCGCCTTCCAGTGCTCCCCTGTACCGGCCCGTTAACCTCACTGTGCTCGTTAGGAACCTCGGTGACGAGACCCTTCCGGCGAATCTGACGTTGACCGTCCCACCCGGGGTTGCTATGGCATCCTCCGGCAACGTCTTCGCCAGTGGAAGCAGAATTTCAATCCCGCTGTACATCAAACCGGGCAACGAGAGTACCCTGAGCTTCATAGTCATCCCTTACACTCCGGGAGAGAAATCATTCAAGATAGCGGTGGTCTCGGTTCCGGGTGTCGTGAACGAAACCAGTTTTGCCATAACCGTTGCAAGCAGTCAGGCAGAGGAGAACAAGACGACAGTTACCCCAACTCCCAGCACGGTTACCAAGACTATGAACTCCACAATCACGATGACCACCACCAAAACTCAGACCCATACGAGCATAAAGACCATCACCACGACTACAACGACCAGCGTCCCGTACACTCCCCTCAAAACCAAGCTAATATGGCTGTTCATCGGTGTTGTGCTGGGTGCTGGCATAATAATAGGAATCGCATGGTATCAGGCCAGGTCGTCGTGACCCTTTTATTCTCTTCTTCCTAACCTTTGCGGGGGTTTCCATGAACCTTGACGGGCTCTGGAGGAGAACCGTTGAGAACCTCGTTCGCGAGGGAATCATACGGAGCGAAGCGGTTAAACGGGCCTTTCTAAAGTACCCCCGCTACCTCTTCGTGGAGGATAAATACCGGAAGTACGCCCACCTTGACGAGCCGTTGCCGATTCCGGCCGGACAGACGATAAGCGCTCCCCACATGGTCGCGATAATGCTCGAGCTGGCCGAACTCAAACCCGGCATGAACGTCCTGGAAATAGGAACAGGGAGCGGGTGGAACGCTTCTCTTATAGCCGAGCTCGTCAAGACCGACGTCTACACCATAGAGAGAATTCCCGAGCTGGTTGAGTTCGCGAGGCGAAACCTGGAGCGCGCCGGTGTAAAAAACGTCCACGTTATTCCCGGCGACGGGACGCTCGGCTTCCCGCCGAAGGCTCCCTACGACAGGATTATCGTAACGGCCGGAGCACCGGACATACCAAAGCCCCTTGTGGAACAGCTCAAGCCCGGGGGAAAGCTCATAATCCCCGTCGGAAGCTACCACCTCTGGCAGGATTTGCTCGAGGTAATCAAGCTCGAAGATGGCTCAATTAAGGTGAAGAACCACGGGGGCGTTGCCTTCGTGCCCCTCATCGGAGAACACGGCTGGAGGGAGTAGGCTTTTAAGCTCCTTTCCTCTCCATAACCCGGTGATAGAATGAGGCTTATCGCGTTCGACGTTGAGGGGACCCTTGTAAAGGCGCGCTCGAGCTGGGTCGAGCTCCACAAGAAGTTCGGCACGTGGGAGAAGGGGAAGGAGTACGCGGAGCTCTTCTTCGCAGGAAAGATTGACTACGCGAAGTGGGCCGAGTTAGACGCCTCGCTCTGGATTGGCCGGAGGAAAGAGGAAATCCTCGAGTGGGCAGACTCGGTCGAGTACAACGACTACGCCTTTGAGCTGATGGAGTTCCTGCGCGAGAACGGCTTCAAAATAGCCCTCCTCTCGAGCGGACTGATGTGTTTGGCTGGAAGGGTCGTGAGGGAGCTTAAAGCCGACTACGTTTTCGCCAACGAGCTAATCTTTGAGGACGGGAAAGTCGCAGGCGTCATTCCAAGGGTTGACTTCGAGGGGAAGGGCGCGATACTCAGAAGGCTCAAGGAGGAGCTTAAGCCGGAACTGACAATAGCGGTCGGCGACGGCTTCAACGACCTCAGCATGTTCCGCGAGGCGGACGTTGCGATAGCGATAAACCCGCATGAGGGAGTCGAAGGCGACCACGTCGTCGAGAGCCTGAGGGAAGTCAGGGAGATAGTCGAGGGACTGATAAGGGGTCGGTGAAGGGCGTGCTCCTCACCGCTCGGCAAAGCAAAAGCTCGTCATCCCCCTGTCGGCCCGACCGGAACCCCCGGTTCACGATTCCCCAGGGAGGGCGGGCGCCGGGCCAGGAGAGAATTGGGAGAAGGCCTTAAAACTTTAAAGGCCCATCAGCTTGAGCTCAAGCCACCAAAAGATGTCGCCGATGAAGTAGCTTATCAGGAAGCCGAGGAATATCGCCGGGGCAAAGGGCATCGCCTTCTTTCTAAGGAACCTGTTCTCCAGCTTCCCCTCCTCCACGAGCCGTTTGAGTTTCTCAATCTGCTCCTTCGTTAGTCCCTCCGCCGTTGGTGATGCTATGACCTTTCCGTGGTCCGGCTTTAGGAGCGAAAGGTCCGCCTTCAGGAGCGCGACCTTGAGCCTCTCGAAGGGGTCCGTCCTGTCGCGTCCGATTTCCCCGTCCTTCTCGAAGACGGTCTCCCCAAGAATGTCCCATTCCCTTAGCTCCTCAACCGGCACTTCCTCCACGAGAACCTCCCACCTTATGAACTTGACGAGTGCCAGGAACACCTTGAAGGCGTAGAGGAACGCGAGGAGCCTCAGGAACGCCAGTAGTGTGTTTTCGGGGGAGAGGTAGAGGAGATACACCAGGACAAGCGCTCCGGCGACATCACCGATTCTCCTGAGCTTGCCGAAGATTGTTATGAGGACTATCGCGAGGAGCCAGCCAAGGATGAGGTTCAATGATACGCCGAGTCCCTCCTCAAGGATGACCTTTACTCCCAGGGCACCCATAATCCAGAGGGACAGCTCTACGGTGAGGCCGGCGCCGGAAACGAATATCTCCCTGAGTTCGGAGAAGCGCTTTCTTGCTATTATTACACCGAAAGCGTAGATGAAAATGAACGGGAACACAGCTATGAGACCGTTGAGGAGAATCGCTATCGGATAAAGCGGGTAGTGGATGTAGTACGGGGCGACTATCCTTGCCGTGTCAGGGGGGTAAGGCAGGAGCGCGGAGAAACCTGCCAAGATGATGGCGTCACCGCTTGCCCAGGCTCCAATGTAGAAGAGGAGCAGGCCGAGAATCAGCCCCACGAACAGGGCTATTATTCCCGAGAGCGCGACCAGAACGCTACCCTCACTCAGTCCCTTGTAGAGGTAGTAGATTATGCCAACTTCCACGGCCGGGACCGGCAGTTTGACGAGCCACTTCGGGAGGGAAATCTCTTCCTCGCCCTCATCCCAGCCGAGAAGCTTCCCGACGAGTGCTAAAAGAACGGAAACGTGGTTGTCGAAGATAAAACCGGTCTTCAGGTCGGTGTAGGAGGTCACCAAACCCATGACTAACCCTGCTAAAAGTGGAATCGTTTCCATACTTTCACCTCACAGGTTTTCAAGGAGTTGCTTCCTTACGGAGTCAACGTAGTTGTTAACGTTCCTGTTGAGGTCCTGCATGGAGTTTAGAATAACCCTTGCAGCCACCAGTACGAGCACGAGAACCGCCGCGAGCATGAAGAGGTATTCCAGTGCCGTCTGAGCCCTTCTCATGGTCCCTCCCAATAAAGTTACGCCCCAAAGCCTTTAAAAGTTTCCCCGAACTTTTTTCGGGAGCGAAGATGAAGGTTTACAGACTGTTCGTCAGGGACGAGTACCTGGACTTCATAAAGTCCGGCCAGAAGAGGATAGAGGTTCGCGTCGCTTACCCTCAGCTGAGAAAGATTCAGCCCGGGGACAAGCTCATCTTCAACGACTCGATTCCGGCCGTTGTTACCGAGGTCAAGCGCTACGAGACCTTCCGACAGGTCCTCCGGCAGGAGCCGATAAAGAAAATCTTTCCCGACGAGCCGAGCTTCGAGAGGGCCGTGAAGAGGTTCCACAACCTCTACCCCAAGTGGAAGGAGAACCGCTACGGTGTCATAGCCATAAAGTTCAAGCTCATCGGTGAGGGGCGATGAAGCACCTCGAGTTCGATGGTCGCTATGCCGATGCGATACTGAAGGGGAAGAAGAGGGCAACCGTCAGGCTGGGCAGAAAACCGAACCTCAGGGAGGGCGACACCGTCCTAATCCACGCCGGCGGTTACGCCCTCGGAAAGGCCGTAATCGAGAGGGTCGAGAGCAAAACGGTGAAGGAGCTCACCGACGAAGATGCATTCCTCGACGGCTTTTCCAGCAGGGAGGAGCTGATTAGGGCTTTGAAAGAGCACTACAAGTACGTGAACGACGACTCCAAGGCCCACGTGATAGTCTTCCGCCTCGTGGAGAAGTTTGACAAACCGGTTATGAGCTCGGACTACGCCTATGAGGGCAACCTGCCGGTCGAGATAGCCGAGAAAGCCCTGAAATACCTCGACCTTCCGAAGGAGGACAGGACGCTGATAGAGCTTTTCCTCAAAACCGGGAGCCTTAGGAAAGCCGCCTACAGACTCGGTGGTCTGAACAAGCGCTACCTTATAAGGGACGCCCTCAGGAGGGCCTACGAGGAGCTGAAGAAGAAAGGAATCATGGGGCCGAAGCTTTGACGCTCTCAAGGAGCGCTATCGTCTCTTCCCCGTCGACTTCCCTCTTAACGGCTGAAAGCTTGACAGGCATGAGCTTGAAGGTGTTGCCGTTGATTAACCGCCTCAGGGCTTTTTCAAACTCTTCCATCTCACTCTCGCTCGCGAAGTCCACCCTGGCTATGAAGTCGTACTCCCCGTAGAGCCAGAAGCCCTCCACGGGTATTTGCTCCAAAACCTCGTCCCTAACGCCCCAGACGAGGAGTATCGCCTCGATTTTCTTCACCTCCAGCCATAGGAAGTCGTCCCCGGATAAAAGCCTTTCTCAACTTTTTCCGTCATAACTACAATTTGTCGAAAAATTTTCGGCAGAGATTCGTCTTCCCGGCGGGAAGCGTTTTAACGCCGGCCGAGAACCTAAACCGGTGGTGGGAATGAAGGCGGTATTCTTCGACTTCGTCGGGACGCTCATAACCAAAGAGGGAGAAAACGTAACGCACCTCAACATAATCCGCGAGGTCCTCAGGAGGGCGAACGCCGACCTTGACGCCGAAACCGTCTGGAGGGCCTACGAGGAGGAGAGCTCAAAGCTCTTCAGCGAGCTGGCAGGCAAGGAAGCGAGGAAAATCCGCGAGGTCGATACGAAAGCTTTAAGGCGCGTCGCTGAAAAATACGGCTTCCCCGTCCCCGAGGACTTCTGGGAAATCAGCCTTGAGATGCACGCTCGCTATGGGGAACTCTTCCCCGATGCCGTTGAGACGATTAAGGCCCTCAAGACGCTCGGCCTCCACGTGGGAATCATAACCGACTCGGACAACGACTACATCGAGAGCCACTTAAAAGCACTCGGAATCTACGACCTCTTCGACTCGATAACCACCAGCGAGGAAGCTGGCTACTTCAAGCCCCACCCGAGGCCCTTCAGGCTGGCCCTCGAAAAGGCGGGTGTAAAGCCGGAGGAGGCTCTCTACGTCGGCGACAACCCGGGGAAGGACTGCGTTGGGGCCAAGAACGTTGGAATGCTCAGCGTCCTCCTCGACCCGAAGGGTGAGAAGAGAGAACTCTGGGGCAACTGCGACTTCGTCGTTTCGAAACTCAGCGACGTCGTTGAAATAGTGAAGGGCCTGATGGAAAAATGATAGGGGTCAGTAACGGCAGGGCTCTTCATCGGCGGAGCCTCGTGTAGCGAAATTTTCGTCATTCCCCTCTTCTTCACTTCAGCCTCTGGTAGGCGACGTAAAACCTCTGGACGACGGTTATCCACGCGAGTATTCCAACGATGTAGACGCCGTACCTGACGTATTCCGCCCCGAGGAACGAGAAAACCATCAGGATTATCAGTCTCTCCGCCCTTTCGGCTATACCCACTGCGAGCTTCCCTGAACCGGCCAGCTCGGCCCTGCAACGCTCGTAGCTGACGAGGTAGCTCCCCATGAACGTCAGGAAGGCAATGCGCCAGTCGGCGAGAGAGCCGAGTGCTATCCCAAAGAGCACCGCGCCGTCGCTTATCCTGTCGAAGGTCGAGTCGAGGAACGCCCCGAAGCGACTCGTCTTTCCGGTCAGTCTCGCCAGCGTTCCGTCGAGGGCATCGACGAGCGAGCCTACGAGGAGGGTTAAAGCTGCCAGCCTCGGCTCGCGGAGGTAGTAGAGGTAGGCCGCGAGGAGGCTTATGAGGAGACCTATCACAGTTACCGCGTTCGGCGTCAGTCCGGCCTTTGCGAGGGGTTTGACTATCGCCTCAAGGTAACCCCTGACGTTCTCTCGATACTTGTTGAGGACCATTTCCTTCACCCGTCGAGCTGGATTACCTTCTTCCCCCTCTCCTGCGGGATTATTTTGAGCTTCGCTCCCTCGAACTCCTTTCTCAGGCCCTCGCCGTCGAGAAGCCTGTCGAGGAAAACCGCTAAAGCCGCCACCTCGCTGTGGGGCTGGTTGCCGACTGCCACGTTGTAGTGGGCCAGCTCGTAAACATCTCTCGGAACCTTCTCGGCACCGACGACGATTAGGAAGTCCTTTCCGGCCTTCAGCTCCTTCTTCAGCTTCGGCATCGCGTCGTCTATGTGGATTCCGTACATCGTCAGGTGGACTATAATACCTTTCTCGCGCCACTCCCTCAGGATTTTCTTCCAGCTGGGGTTGAACTCTATCTCGAACGGCCCGCCCCAGCGCCTCACGACGTCCTCGACGCTCTCCCGAACGTGCTCGTCTTCCTCCGCCGAGATTATGATTTTATCGGCTCCGAATGCCCTCGCCGTCAAAGCCACGTGGGTTGTTATTCTCTTGTCCCGTTCCGGCCTGTGACCGAGTCTCAGCACGACTATCATCACACCTCACCCGTGAAGACCCTCCAGTAGTAGGTGAAATCATCGCGCCAGGGTATGTCCCTGTAGAACTCGTACATGACTTTTATGTTTTTCTGGATTTTGTCGACGCTCCACTCCGCCAGAACCTCGTTAAGCTCGGCGTCGTTTGGCGCGGAAGCGAAGAGGAACAGTGCGTAGAGCCTTTCCTGTTCGTTCAGGCCGTTGAGAACAAGGTCCAGCTTGGAGCGCAGGGATGGCTTTACACGGTTCATGATTACGTTCATGAGCCGGTCTTCGAGGTCGTTCGTGAACTGGTCTGTGACGTCAACGTGGTCGTGAAGTCCCGTGCCGTACTTAAGGGCCACGAGGCGGTAACCTTTCATCGTCACGAGCTGGTAAACCCTCGGGAAGTACGGGCTGGCGAGGTACTCGTCGAGCGTTCCTATGAAGTTGTGGCGGAAGTCAATCACGTACCAGCCGTCTCCTGTGTAGAACTCGGTGATGGGATGGAGCGTGCAGTCAACCCCGTTGTACAGGCTCACAACCCTTGCGGGGATGTTTATGGAGCGGAGCATTGCGGTTATTAAAATCTGGGCTTCCTTCGGGCTTATCTGCTCCATCCTCAGAAGTTCCTTTGGATTGAGGGTCGTGGTGTTGCCAGTGAAGTTGTACACCGCGTTAATCCACTTGTAAAGCTCAAGCGCTGCCTGGTACTCCGAACTCGCGTTCCCGATTATCGCAAGGGTCGCTGGCTTGAAGGCCGTCGCGTTGAAGTATGAACTGGAGTTGTACTTCTCCTCCCAGTACCTATCAACTATGTGTCCGCTGGCCGTCCAGGCGTAGTTCTTCCCGTACGCTTCCCTCAGCTGTTCTTCAGTTGCCCTCCAGGGTTGCCATATGACCTTAATCTTGAAGCTCTTTGCCATGCTTTTCTCGGCCGTTCCAACCCTGTACTGGACGAGAACCGAGACGAAGCCATCGCGGTAGGCGTAGGGTGCCTTGAAGGTATACCTCAGCGTCACGTTACCCCCGGGCGGGAGTATCTTTGGGGGTGTCGGTGCACCCAGAACGCTCATTCCCTGGAGGGGCACGAAGCTGACCTTCAGAAGCTCGACTTCCTCATCGTACTCGTTCGTTATCCTGACCGTTACCGGTACGTCCTCCCCCCCAAAGACCGTCTTGGGTGCGCTCACGTTCAGCGCGAGCTTTACCGGGACGTTTTCTTCAGTGGAGACGGTTATCCTGAAGTGGCCGTAGAAACCAGTCCAGGTTCTCTTGAGCTCGTCCCTCAGTTCAAGGGACACCTGCAGTGTGTATATCCCCGGCTTCGATGGGGCGCGGATTATCCAGACGAGCTGGGTTGATTGACCGACCTTCAGAATAGGTGGGAACCTCGGCTCCTGGACTATCTGGAAGTTGTCGTTGCCCAGGATTAGCGTGGCCCCGACGAGTCCAACCTTCCCCGTGTTATTAACGGTGACTATTATGTGGAACGTCCCCCCGGGCGGTACGGTTGTCTTGTCAATCGAGAATGTAACCTTTGCCGGTGGCTTGACGAGGCAACCTGAAGCGACCACGATAAGTGCGAGAGCCAGAAGGACGGCCGTTCTCTTCACCTTCATCTCCAAACCCTTTAAAGTCAAGGCTGTTAATTAAACTTTGGGTGGTGTGAATGATAACGCTGACGACGGACTTTGGCCTTAGGGGCCCATACGTCGGCGAGATGAAGGTAGCGATGCTCCGCGTCAACCCGAAGGCTAAACTCGTCGACGTCACCCACGCGGTGACGAGGCACTCGATAATCGAGGGTTCCTTCGTCATGGAGCAGGTCGTCAAGTACTCCCCCGAGGGAACGGTTCACGTCGGCGTCATAGACCCCGGCGTCGGAACCGAGAGGAAGGCGGTAATCATCGAGGGCGACCAGTGGTTGGTCGTCCCGGACAACGGGCTGGCAACGCTTCCGCTCAAGCACATAACCCCGAAACGCGCCTGGGAGATAGACTTCGAGAGGATTAAGCGCTTCACCGGCTGGAGGATTAGCTCTACCTTCCACGGGAGGGATGTGTTCGGTCCCGCCGGCGCGCTCATCGAGAAAGGAGTTCCTCCAGAGAAGTTCGCGGAGGAGATTCCGCTCGATTCCCTCGTCAAGCTCGACGTTGAACCAAAGAAGGAAGGCGACCTCTGGATTCTGAAGGTAATCTACGTGGACGACTTCGGCAACGTTATACTCAACCTTGAGAACTACGGAAGGCCGGAGGCGGTTGAGCTCCCCGACTTCGGGCTGAGGATTCCTTACAGAGAGGCCTACGGCTACGTAAAGCCCGGAGAACTGCTCGCCCTTCCTGGAAGCCACGACTACCTTGAGATTGCCGTCAACCAGGGGAATGCGAGTGAGAGGCTCGGCCTGAAGGTTGGGGATAGGGTGAGGGTGAAGCTCATCGGAGGTGATTGAATGAAGCGCGGTCTCTTCGTCGGTCGTTTTCAGCCCGTCCACAACGGGCACATGAAGGCGCTCGAATTTGTCTTCTCGCAGGTGGACGAGGTCATCATCGGAATCGGAAGTGCACAGGCAAGCCATACCCTAAAGAACCCCTTCACGACGAGCGAGAGGATGGAGATGCTGATAAGGGCCCTCGACGAGGCGAAGTTCCCAAAGAAGCGCTACTACCTGATTCCGCTCCCGGACATAAACTTCAACGCCATCTGGGCAACCTACGTGGTGAGCATGGTGCCTCGCTTCGACGTCGTTTTCACCGGGAACTCGCTCGTCGCCCAGCTCTTCCGCGAGAAGGGCTACGAGGTCATCGTTCAGCCGATGTTCAGGAAGGACATCCTCTCGGCGACGGAGATAAGGAAGCGCATGGTCGAGGGCAAACCCTGGGAAGATTTGGTGCCGAGGAGCGTCGCCGAGTTCATTCGGGAAATCAAGGGTTGCGAGAGAATCAGAATGCTTGCGACCAACCTCGAGAAGAACGAGAAGGAGCTCCAGGCGCCGATAAGGATTCCTGAGTTCTGACAGGCTCTTATCTCTGTTTTATCCCTCGCTTGGGTTAATCTTTTAACTCTTCTCTAACAAAATACAGTTGGCAAACGTGAAATTCAGGACATCTTTTCGGGTCGGTGGGACTATGGCTTTGACACTCACCCAGCTCCGCGAGGAGGTCAAGTACACCGCGAAGCAGGTAGGGCTTAACCTGATTTCCATTCCCTGGGTAACGGCGACAATCTACTGGCTGTCCAGCTGGTTCCCCGTTTCGAGCGGGACAATCGTCGGCCTTGCAAGCGTTTCACTCGCCATAATGTTCCCACTCTTCTTCAGCGGGACGGTTTTCCGGGAGAAGCTCCTTGGCATTCACGAGCTCCTTCTCTCGCTCCCGTTTCCTCCCACGCGCCTCCTCATACTCAAAACGCTTGCCGGGTTCGTCATTGAAGTAACGGGGATTCTTCTGGGTGGTGTTGCTGGCCTGTTTTTGGCGGAATACAGCGGAACTCACATTCCACTAACGGTTATGCTCTCCGGACTGCTGATTTCAATGCCCTTGCTCTTCACTTTCACGTTCCTCGTGATTCTAACAACGCTCCTCTTCCAGTCTGCGTGGTTCAGCGTCCTGAAGGTTGCCGTGGGTTTCGTGGCGTTCATCGTTCCCCTCTACGTCCCGAAATACTTTGGAAACGTTCTGTCCCTGAAGCTCGCCCTCGTATTATCCCTTGCCATCTCGGCTGGGGTTTCAATTCCATCACTCTCAATCGTGAGGTCCCTGGGCGACCGCCTCGCCGAGAGGATGGTGCTCGTCTGAGGTGGTTTCATGATGGTCCTTGAGAACGTTCGGAAGGCCATAAGGGGAAGGGAAGTCCTCCGCGGAGTAAGCTTAACAGTAAAGCCGGGCGAAATCCACGCCTACCTCGGCCACAACGGGGCCGGCAAGACAACAACCTTTCGCCTTATTCTCGGTCTCCTCGTCCCCGACTCCGGCAGGGTTGAGGTGCTCGGAGTCAACCCGCTCAAGAACCCGGAGGTGAGGGCTAAAATCGGCTACCTCCAGGAGTACGACCTCCTCTATCCAAACCTCACTGTCCTCGACAACCTCAGGCGCTACGCCCTGCTGAAGGGAGTTTACGACGAGGATGAGCTTAGAGAGCTCCTCGACTTCTTCGAGCTTGAAGAATACGCCAAAAAGAAGGTTTCGGCTTTATCAAGCGGGACGCGGAGGAGGGTTGCGATAGCGCGAGCCTTTCTTGGACGCCCAGAGGTTCTAATCCTCGACGAGCCGACGAGGGGCCTCGACCCTGAGTGGAGGCTGAGGTTCAAGCGGTTCCTGAGGGAGTACGCGAGGAAGAACAACGCCTCCATCGTTTTCTCAACGCATATCCTCAGCGACGTCGATGAGGTCTGCGACACCGTGACGGTAATCCGCGAGGGCCGGGTTCTCTTCTCCGGAAACCTTGAGGAGTTCAGGAGAAGTGCCCCGACGGAAGAGGCCGTCCTCGTGAAGGTGGCCGACGTTGAGAGGGCCATAGCGGTTCTCCGGGAGAAGGGTTATTCCCCGGAGGTCGTGAAGGGTTACATAGCCCTGAGGAACGCCGAGCCGTCGGAGGTGAACGCCCTCCTCGTGAAAGCTGGCCTGAGGGTTGAGGAGATTAAAAGGGCAGAGCCGAGCCTTGAGGAGGTCTACGCGATGCTTTACGGGGGGTGATTTGCGGTGCGTCCCTGGGAAGTTGCCCTCAGAAAGTTCCTCAAGTCCTGGGAAGAGAGCGAGGTCGTTGAGGCCGCTATCCTCACAGGGAGCTACGCTCTCGGCCTTCAAACTCCCCGCTCGGACATGGACGTTTACATAATCCTATCCGACGACGCGGACTGGCGAGAGAGGGGAAACGTCCTCATAGACGGCGTTTTAATTGAGTATTTTGCGAACCCAGTGCGGGCCGTTAGGAGGTACTTTGAGGAGGAGCTGGTCCATAACAGCAGAGCCACCGCCAGAATAATCCTCACAGGGAAAGTCCTCTTCGACAAGACGGGTATCATAGAGGCCCTCCAAGCCGAGGTCGAGGAGTACATGAGGAAGCCGTTTCCAAAGCCCGAGCCGGTGAAAGTTGAACTGGCCAAGTACGTTCTCTGGGACGCCATTGACAGCCTGAAGGATGCTGAGGAACGGGGAGACCCGAGCTACCCCTATCTGTATCACCTTGCCCTGAAGAGGGCGCTTGAGTCCTACGCCCGGTTTTTGCGGGTCGAGGCACCGCCGGCTAGTAAGGTGCATCGTCTCTTCAGTGACGAGGCCTTTAGAAGGGCTTACCTCTTCCCTGACTTCCCGGATGATGATTTCGTCGCCCTCTTCCTCAGGGCCATGGAAGACGTTAAAACTGAGAACGTCGAGGCGCTGGTAAATCACGTCCTTGAGAGGATGGGCGGTTTCAGTATAGACGGGTGGAAGTTTAGAACCCCGGTTAAGGTTTAGCTATGAGAACTTCTGGCTTTGTAAAGCCACCAGAACATCGCCCCTGCCAAAAGGAACAGCCCGAAGCTCACAGCGTAGGGCAGTGTGGGGTGGAGGCTCGCCAGCGCTCCCGCAACGAAGGGTGTAAAGAGACCTAGGAGCTTCCGGTAGCTCGATATCGCCGAGTGGAACTCACTGGCCTTCTCCTTTGGAATCAGCTTGAACATCCAGGAGCGGTAGAATGGGAACCAGAAGGTGCCTCCGAAGTCGCCAACCGCGTAGACGAGGAGGGCGAACCAAAAGGGTGGTGAGAGGGCCATCACAAGCGCGTAGAATGCGTTAATTAGCATGCCGGCCCCTATCGCCTGGAATCCCTTCCCCTTAGGAACCCTCTCGCTCGCGTAGGTTCCCATTATTGAAGCCAAACTGCTCGCGCAGGCTATCAGCGTCACCTCGAAAACCGTTTTGTGGAGCACGAAGACGACGTAGTTTATCAGCACGATTTCGGGAGCGAGCTCCCAGGCGAGTGTCAGCAACGCCTCGAAGGCGAGGAGGACCTTGAACTCGCCGGCCTTGAAGCTGAAGCCTCTCGGCGTTATTCGCTCCTCCCGACCAATGGAGGGTAGAAACTTCCAGATGTAAGCCACAGTGACGGCAGAGAAGAGGCCGAAGAACAGGAAAGCCCAGCGGTAGCTCTCCGGCCCAGGATAGACGTAGCCGAGGATGTAGCCCATAACTGGGAATGTGATAAGCCTCGATAGCTCGGGCAGGCGGAGGTGCCAGGCGAAGATTTCCTCGTACTTGTCCTCCGGATAGATTACCTGCTCGTAGGCTCGGTAGAGCGGATAGAGAACCGTCGAGAGCTTTTCAATCGTTCTGCCTGCGAAGAGCATGATGGGAGCTATCGCTCCCTTCGCGAGGCCATAGGAAACGTAGGCGATGCCGTCTAAAACGTCTATCGCGATAAGGCCCTTCTTGATGTCCCAGCGGTTGAAGAGCCGGCCGAAGAGATAAGTTAGGGGAATCGCGATTATGTTTACAGCGGTGAAGAACGCCCCGACTTCGAGGATTGAGTAGCCGGTCTCCATGAGGTAGAGCGGGAAGAGTATCCAGACTATCAGGCCGGGAGCGATGAGCGTGTGGTAGAGCATGTAGGCCTTAGCGTCGCGGGGAATCTCGCTCCAGCGCATTTGAAGTCCCGTTCAGATTACAACCGGGATTTTAAAACGTTTCCGAGACACTTCGCGTAAATCAGCGCCGGCTCGCCCCACTCGGGATACGGCTCTATCAGCGCGATTTTCACGAAACCCCTCCGCTCATAGAAGCGCCTCGTCTCGTCGTAGGGCTTGTAGCTCAAATCTCCCGACGTCTTGACGACGAGTAGCTCAAAGTCTCTCTCCTTCGCCCACTTCTCAACGAAATGGAGCAGTTCCGTCCCAATACCTTTGCCCCTTAATTCTCTCCTAACTGCCATCCAGAGGATTTTGAGTGCTTTCCTGTTGGCGGGCTTGACTGTCACGAAGCCGAGGACGTCGCTTCCCTCAACGGCGACAAAGGTAGTTTCCTCTCTCAGGTCGCGTTCAATCGCCTTTAGGCCCGCCTCGTTGAACCACTCTGGTAGATTGCGGGCTATCCAGAGGCAACTTCCCTTTCGGCTTCCGTCTTAGCCTCACGAACCCTCACTCCAGCCACCCTTCCAGAGCACGGTTAACGAGCCTTAGGAACTCCTCCTTCGTCCCACCCTTCTGGTAGAACTCCTCCAGCAGCTCCATGAAGCGCTTCTCCTCCTCCGTGAACTTCTCGCCTTTCCAGCGGAAGATTTTGAAGGGCCCGCCGAGGAGCTCGACCGTGTGGAAGGACGGCCTCTCCGAGTGCTCCAAGTCCTTCACGAGCTCCACGGTGTTGATAACGTCGTAGCCGAGCTTTTTCCAGAAGGCTATCGCATCTTTGTCCTGCGGGAGAACGAAGAGGTAGAGCGCGTCGTCGTGCTTCCTGACTTCCTCCTCGGCCCGCTCGACGAGGACCCGCCCGATTCCCCGCCCCCTGAACTCGGGCCTTACGAAGAGCTCTTCAACCCAGAAACTGCCCTCCCTGCTTGAAACCCTGATGAAGCCAAGAGGCTCTTCCTCGATGGCGAGAAATATCAGGTCGCCTCGTCTGAAGTAGTGCGTTGCCTCTGCTCTGTACTCTGCCTCAGCGTGCGGACTCCAGCCCTGCTTTCCCCTGAGCTCGCGGAAGAACTCGATGTAAAGCTCTTGGAAGTCTGGAAGGTGTTTCTCGGTCAGGCGAATTATTTCCATACTCTCACCCCTTCACGAGCCTCTTCCTGAAAACCAGAACGTTCGGCTCCTCAGTCTCGTCCCAGAGGTGAAGGCCGAGCCTCTTGAGCCCGGGCAGGAGGGGTTTGACCCCGCTCGGAAGCATAACGTCGAAGCCCTCTCTTCCGCGCTCCTTGGCGACCCACGCCATCGCCGGAAGCATCGCCTTGAGAGTTGCCAGGCCAACATCGAGGGGCGTGAACGTTGCCCCTTTCTTTGAAACCAGAAAGCGGAAGCCGTTGAAGTCGTAAATGTAGGCGTTTTCTCGAATCCAGTTTAAAGCCTCCTCACTCCTCCTCACGAAGCGCCAGCCGACGGGAATCAGGCCGAGGGTCAGGTCGCTCAGCTCAGGCTCGATTTTCTCGGGCTCCTCCGGTTGAAAATCCCCGACCTTGGCGCTGAAGACGAAGAACTTCGCCTTAACTCTAAAGCCCGTCCTCTCTGCCATCGAGATGCTCTCGCGGTTGAGGAAGTATGTCGCGAACTCGAGGACTTCGATTTTCCCTTCCTTCGCGAGTCTCTCGCCGAGCCCGAGCAGGAAGTCGTGGAGCTTCCTCCCGTAGCCTCTTCCGCGATAGTCGGGATGAACCCTCAGTCCTTCAAGCCAGCCGACCTTTCCGGGCAGAATGGTTAGCTTCGCCGTGCCGACGACCTTTCCGTCCACTTCAAGGACATAGAAATTGTCCCCGAGCCACTCGTCGAAGACCCGCGCGAGGTAATCCCCGCCGTCCCAGGTCAGCCTCGCTATCTCCTCGATGAAGGGCCTATCTTCCGGCCTTGCCTCGCGTATGAGCATTAACCCCACCGCCCCGAGTTGGAGAAACCTTTTAAGGCCCTTTCCCAATTACGCATGGTGGTGTTAATGAGGCGCCTCCTTGCAGTCATCGTCGTTCTCCTCATAGTTTCTGGCTTCCTTGGCTACGCATACCATGAGAAGAACGCGGAGGTTGGTAACGCCAGGGAGGGCTTAATAGCCGTCTCCACCACCACCCTCTTCTGTCTGAGCGACATGGGCGCGCTCAAGACGATGATTGAGCACAACGCGAGCGCGGATTTGCTGAGGGAGCGCGCCGGGAGGTACGCCTACTGCGCGCAGGTTCTCAGCGATGCCTCTGAGTCGCTCTATGAGCTCACTGGAAAGGAAACCTACTGGAATCTTCACGTTGCCTCATCGAACCTCGCAGTTTTCTTTAACCACGTGAGGAACAGCGGAGAGCCAAAAGGACTCCTCCTCAAGAACGTCGATGTCCTCTTTGCCATCGGTGATGCCATCTCAGAGGTTTACAAAGCGGAGCTGAGGGGAAGTTTGGGAGAAAACCAGACTGGCCAGCTGGTTAATCTAACTGAAGGCCTCTCGTGGTGAGCGCGAGGATTCCAAGCGCGAGGACCCCCAGGAGGAAGGCACCGACCGGAAGGTTCAGCCATGTTCCCCTTTCAATCAGCCACGCAAAGGTCAGCTGGGACAGGGGAATTACCAGCGTTGCGAGGGCGTCAAATAGGCCCCTCGCTGTTCCAAGGCGCTCAAGCGGGATAAACCTCTGCATTAAGCTGTCGAACGAGACGTTGAGAAGCTCCCCTCCGAATCCCAGAATCAGAACTGCGGGAAACAGCATCAAAACCGTGGTGAATCCAGTGAGGAGAAGGGCGACGCTCTGGAGGAGCATTCCAATCATCAGCGGTCTCCGGAGGCCGATTCCCTTCCTTTTTGCGAGAAGGGCAATAATCACGACGGCTGCAAGACTCCCGACGGTTGTGAGAGACTGCAGAACCCCGTAAACGAACTCCCCCGCGCTCAGCTTCCTCAGCGAGGCGAAGACGAAGATCCTGAACGAGCCGAGGGCGAAGTTGAAGAGGAGCACGGAGGTAAGGACTCCTATGACGAGCCATCTGTCAATGATTATCCCTTTGTCCGATTCCTCTAGTTGGGGTTCCTCGCTCTTTTCTCTCCTCATCTCGACGTCCAAATACGGAATTAGTGTGAGCGCTCCAACCAGAAGGAGAACCGCGTCGAGGAGCATGGCCTTTATCCCGAAGCGGTAAGAAAGAAAGCCGGCCAGCGGAAAAGCCACCAGCGAAACGGTGTTCCCAACCGTGGCGAGCTTTGCGTTGAGGCATTGGAGCTCCGACGGGTCAAGGGTCATCGAGGCAACCAGCGAGAATCCGTAGTAGCGGTGAAGGATGTCCAGAGCGGAGATTCCGGAGACGATGAGGTAGAAAGCCCATACATTCGACGAGAACGGGACTATGAGCATAGCAAGAGCCGATTGAAGGAGGAGCGCGAGGAAGGCCAGCCTTACCTTCCTGGCCGTTCTGTCGAGCGTCCTTCCGAGGAGGGGCGGGAGGACGACCCATGGCAGGTGGGAGAAAAGGGCGAAGCCGCCGATGCTCAGGAGCGAGCCGGTGCTCTGGAGGATGCCCCAGGGCAGGGCAACACTCTCGATAGCGTCTCCCGCTGTTCTGAGGGCTGATGTGAGGAGCTGAAGGCGGTAGAGGGTTTGCTTCATGGCGAGAGTTGAGAGGAGGGTTTTAAAAGAATTGTGAAACTTCATTCATAGGTGAGTTTATGGAGCGCTGGGACTTTGACGACTGGGCCGAAAGCTACGATGAGGACGTTGAAATAGACGACTGGATACACCGCGACTACTGGAACGTTCTGAAACTCGTTGCGGAGCGGGCTAAAGGGCTCGTCCTTGACGTCGGCTGCGGAACGGGTGATATTTTGCGCTTTCTCGACCCGGAAAACTACATCGGCCTCGAACCTTCCCCGGGGATGCGCGAGAGGTTCAGGGAAAAGTACGGGTTCGAGCCCCTCGGCGGGCACTTCCTGAGGATTCCCCTCCCCGACGGGAGTGTCGATACCGTGGTAACGACCTACGCCTTCCATCACGTGCCGGACGAGGAAAAGCAGGACGCGATTAGAGAGATGCTCCGCGTCCTGAGGCCCGGAGGCAAAATCATAATAGCGGACGTGATGTTTAAGTCGGAGGAGGCGAAGATGTGCATCGGCGGGGAAGACGGACTCACCGAGGAGATAGAGGACGAGTACTTCGCCACCGTCGAGGGCCTGAGGAAAATCTGCGAAAAGCTCGGGTTGGAGTGCCAGTTTGAGAGGGTGAATAGATACGTCTGGCTCGCCGAGATAGTCAGCTCACATTAATCCCGAGGAGTGGTCGAGGAGCTTGTCGAGCATTTAACTCCACGGCGTCCGTCTCTTTTCAAACAGTAACCTCAATGCCCGCGATCTCTTTCACGATTCTCCGGAATTTCTCAAAGTCCACACTTTCCTCTTCCACGAGCTCCCGCAGGATGTCATAAAATGTATCCCCTGCCCTCTGGTGGAGCTCGTACAGAATCAGCGCGCCCTTCGTGTAGGAGAGCTCCCAGAGGCCGAGCCTTCCCCACTCCGACGGTCTGAGCTTCTCCGCCTCCGGAAAGCGCTTAACGATGGTCTCATAGTCCCTTTTCAAACCTTTAATGAAGCGGTTGAACGCTTCTTCGCCGTGTATCTCTCTAATCGCAAGCGCCGTCAGGTAGTTGGCAAAAGCCTCGTCGAAGAACCTGCTCAGGTGCGCCTCGGGCGTTGCCCTCGGGTTCCAGAGGTGGGCGAGCTCGTGGTAGAGATTTGCCGGTATCTCAGCCCTGAGCGAGCTTCCCGAAACGAGCGCGTAGCCCTTCCCGGCCTGCCCACCGTAGTTCTCCGGCGTCTCGATGACGGTGAACTTATCAGCTTTGCGACCCAAGATGGACGAATAAAACCGGTATGCCTTCTCAAGCAGTTCGAGCGTCCTTTCAATTCCTTCCCCGCCCAGAACGAAGAGCCTGAAGGGCTCCTCCTCAATCACTGTGAAGGGCGCTATGGCAATGTCGAGCCGGTTCGTTTCCTCAATCTTCAGCCGATTCCCGCGTATTTCTCCGCCAGACGCCACCACCAGCCCTTCCGGAGCACCCTCGACCGTTATTTCCGCGTTAAATTCGGAGCCCACGACCGACTTGATGAGGCTTTCAAAGTCCGGCTCCGACGGGATTGGATAAAAGAGCGAGTCCGTTCTGAGCAGGGTGTACTCCCGGCTTATGGAGTCCTTGAGATAGGGGAGGACGTTTTCATAGCTCTCAAGCATTCCCAAATAGCTAAGCTCAACTTCCTCGAGAGGATTCTCAAGCCGAACGACACTGGCCTCGAAGGCCTCAAAGCCCCTCAGACCCTCCAAGCGCCATGAAAACGGGGCGCTCGCGGAGTCCGCTTTCAGCCCCCTGTTGAGGAGGAAGGTTCCCGCTTTTCCGGCCAGCTTTAACTTTGCCCCTCCTTCCAGCGCTCCCTTTTTGAAGTCGAAGTTTAAGTGAAGGTTTAGGCGGTTAATCATCGCACTCCCCCCGGTTATCGTTTCACAGGGCCATCGTAGCCAGCCATATGAAAATCGGAACCTTAAGGCTCCTCGTTTTTAGGGCTAGTCCGTAGGTCAGCAGGGCGAAGAGCATCATGTACACTCCAAGCAGGAAGGCCTGAACAGGCGGGACGATTATGATGTTGAGAACGTGGGCAAAGCCCCAGAGAAACGTTGGTAGTAAAACCGCTGGCCTTTTACCGCCCAGCTTCAATGCCCCAACGTAGAGAAGGTTCACCATCAGGATTTCAATGACGTAATAGACATACTCCGAGGCAAACGACAGGACGGCAAGCCATTCGTTTGGGGAGATGCTAAGGTGATAGCGGAACTCACGGATAATCTGAGGGAAGTAGTTTCCTCCAAAATACGCTATCTCAACGGCGAGGAATAGCAGGACAACCGCGGTCGAGTATGAGAGTTCTTTTCTTCCGAATTTTCCCCTTATTAAGTCTCTGAAATTCAGGCCCAGCCATTTGAGTGTTAGAATTCCCGCCAAAAGCTTCAGAAGGTTTATTATCCATACCTTGGCGAGGTAAACGTAGGCGGTTTTTGAAATCCACGAGCCTGTTGCACATTTAAAAGCCATGCCGATTACAATTTCAAGCCCCCAGTTGATGCAGAGGAACCAGACGAGCGCGAAGAGAGTCAGCTGTTTGGTCTTTTCTCTTAACATCCCACTCCCCAAAACCTAATAAAAATAAAAACCCTTTATAAGCGTTTACTCCATGGGGGAGTTTTAAGCGTTTTCCATGACGTTGGTTTCAGTGATACTTGTGAACCCGCTCTCGGTCTTCACTTTGGCTTTGTCTATGCTGGAACAAAGGCCATTAGGAGGAGAAGCGGGCGATGACCATCTCCCAATCCTTCGTCACGCCCGCTATAATTCCCTCTCCCAAAACCTCGACCCAGCCGTTCTCCCAGAGCTCCCGAACTTTAGGTTCTCTCCCCTCTGCGATTTCAACGACGACGGCGTTTCCTTCGAGCTCGCCTCCGGCGAGGAGATTGTCCCTTAGGGGCAGAAGCGAGGTCGCGCTTCCCTCTCCGAGCTCAACATCTCTTTCACCAATCCTGAGCCAGAAGTTCTCCCCGCGGTAGCCGGCCAGGACGAGTTCTCCGTTCCAGAGGCCGGCTGTGAGGGTTATCCCCTCCGCGAGGGCCTCCTCCCAACGAAGCTCGCCGTTCTCGTCGAAGTCAAAGCTCCTAACCGTCCAGCTCCCGTCGCGGACGCTCCCGATGAACTTTAGGCCGTTCTCCGATGGAAGCAGGGCAGTATATACCGCGTCCTCCCAGCTCCCAAACTCCTTCAGCCAGAGGAGCTCGCCTTCCGGGGAGACCTTGCCAATGAAGAAGCCCTTATCTCCGGGCCTTCCGGTTTCGCCGGCGATGAAAAAGCCGTCCTTTGCAGGAAGGATTGAGTAAACGGCGCCGTTGTTCCTAACGTTGAGTTTCAGCTCCCAGAGAACGTTTAAGTTCCCATCGAGTCTCGCGAGGTAGGGTTTCCAGCCCTTCCCGCCGTCAGGCGTTGCGGTCCCCTCGACAGACCCGCCAATGAGGTAGCCGTCGTTGAGCTTAACCCCACTGTGCCCCTCCCAGTCGTTCTCTCCCGCCAAAAAGCGCGTTTTGACTATCTCCTCCCCGTCGAGCCTTGCGAGCATTATCCTGTAGTTCCTTCCGTCGTGAACGCTCCCAACGAGCAGGTCACCAGCCAAAGCGACTGGAACGGTCTCGGTGCCGAAGGAGTACGTTCTCATTTTACAAGCCTCCCATTCCTTCAATGTTCCCGTTTAATGTGTCTCACTTTAAGAACATCCCCCAAAGGTCCCATAACTTCAAGCGCCTTCACGAGGAGGCTGAGCGCGAGGAGCGCGAGTGCAAAGACCAGCCTCGCCGTCGCAAGCCCGAGGGCGTTCACGGCGAAGCCGTAAACTGTGTAGAAGCTTCCCATGGTCAGAGCCGAGACCATTGAATCGGCCGAGAGTATCGTCGCCCTCTTCTCGCTCGGGAGCCTGTGTTGAAGCTCTATCGCGATGTTGAACTGAAAAGCCGTTGAGACGACCGTCGCGACGACGCCGAGGAGCACAATCCAGAGCGGGTTTTTATAGAGGACGGAGAGAACCGTCAGGATTGGGACGAGAACGGGGGCGACCGAATAGAACCTGAGGCTCCACGAGTCCCTTATTCTAATCCCGATGAACTTCGGGAGGGTTCTTACCGTAACCTCAGCTATTCCAAGGAGTCCAAGGGTTCCGGTAATGGTCGTGCCGAGGTAGATGGCTAAAACTTTCCCGAGATATGGCTCGAAGAACTTCCTGAACTGGTTGGTCTCAAGCGAGACGAGGATTGAAACGGCAACGAGCGGGAAGATTCTTCCGCTGAAAAGCTCCCTGAAGGCTCCAAGGGTGTGCTTTCCGTAGCTCTCCTTAACCGGCTCGAAGTCGTACTCCGGAATTGAGAGCGCGAGAATTATCATCGCAACCTCGACTATGAAAGAGAGAACCAGCGGAAGGGTGAAGCCGTAAAACTGGGCGAGGAAGGCGCCTATTACAAGCGTCAGCGCAGAGACGGGAATCGTCAGGCTCTTGGTGCCCTTCATGAACTCCCGGAACTCCCTCTCCCTGCCGAGGTGCCTCATTGTGTCGAAGAGCCACGCCTGCAGGCTCCCGCTGACGAAGGCAACGCTCAGGGCCATCAGAAGGGCGTAGAGGAGGAGCATCGGGAAGCCGTTGAGGAATACCAGGACGAGAGTGGCGATGGCGTTCAGCGTCAGCCCGATGAGAACGCTCAGCTTCCTGCTCACCCTGTCGCCGACCACTCCGGTGGGCACTTCAAGGAGGACTATGCCCCACGCGGTAAGGGCCGTGGCGAGTCCTATCTGGGCGTAGCTCAGCCCCTTGGAGAGGTAGTAGATGACCACAAGGTTCCCGAGGAAGCCCGTGTGCATCAGCACCATCAGGAGCCGGTAGCGGTTGAGCAGTTCCATGGTTACCTAACATCCAACACCTTCGGTTCTCAAAAACTTTATGTCGGTAAAAGACTACAACCTGCGGTGGGAGAATGAAAATCGCGCTAATCCCGATGCACGTTGAGGTCGGAAACTTCGAGGCCAACTGGGTGGAGTTCGAAAGGCGCTTTAACGAGGCTCTGAAGTACGGGCCGGACTTCCTCGTCTTCCCCGAGTACTGCCTGACCGGCTTTGAAGAGTGGGACTTCAGCGGGGCGGAACTTTACGGTGAGATAGTCGAGAGGGTGAGCGCATTGGCTCGGGAGGCCGGGGTTTACGTCGTCTTCGGCCTCCTTGAGCCATACAAAAACTGCATCTACAACTCCGCCCTCCTCATTGGGCGCAACGGTGAGGTTCTCCTCAAGCACAGGAAGTTCCAGGAGCCGATGAAGTTCTGCACAGGGAACACCGTCAGAACCGCCAGAACGGAGTTTGGAAGGGTGGCGGTAATTATCTGTGGCGACCTCTACAACAAGAGGATAGCGAAGTGGGTTAGGCGGAAGAGGCCGGACTACCTGTTCGTGCCGATGGAGTACTCACCTGACTACGGGGAGCTTAACGATGACGATGTTAAGGCGATGGCGGAGCGGGTGAAGTTGCTCGGCGTTAAAGCGTTTATCGTCAACAGCTACCCTCCGGGAGGCGCGTGGGTCTTCGATGAGAACGGTGGGCTCCTGGCCTCATCCCGGCGGGAAAAGATTCTCCTCCAGGACTTTTGAGGAAAAGTGAGAAGAACAGAAAGAGGGAGTCAGGCGTCCACGTAGGTCGCCTCGGCCCACTCGTAGGCGTCGAGACCGGTCTTCTCGGCCTCCTCCGGAACGCGGACGGGGGTTATCCTGTCGGTTATCCATATCAGGATGTAGGTCACCACGAAGGCGTAGATAGCGCAGAAGACCGCCGCGGCGACCTGCTTGACGAAGAAGGTGGCGTTCCCGTGGATTAGGCCGTTGCTTCCGAGTATCGCCGAGCTTCCAAAGATTCCGAGGAGGATTATTCCGGAGAAACCTCCGATGCCGTGAACGCCCCAGACGTCGAGGGCGTCGTCCCAGCCCCTCCTGTTCTTGAAGTCGACCGCCAGGTGGCAGATTATGGCCGAGAGAACGCCGACAATCATCGCGGCCTGTGGGCTTATGAATCCCGCCGTCGGGGTAACGGTCGCGAGACCCGCTATCGAGCCCGTCATGAAGCCGAGGGCACTCCACTTTCCGGTTCTCCAGTAGTCAAGGAACATCCACGTAACCGCGGCGAAGGCGGCCGCCTCCATCGTGTTGACGAAGGCAACGTTAGTGTCGACGTTGACCCTCAAAGCAGAGCCCGCGTTGAAACCGAACCAGCCGAACCAGAGCAGGGCCGTTCCGATGAGTATCAGCGGGAGGCTGTGGTTTCCTTCCTTCACGTGCTTCCTCATGCCGAGGTAGAACACGACCGCGAGGGCACCGAAACCGGCGCTCGTGTGGACGACTATTCCACCGGCGAAGTCCTCAACGCCCCACTTCTGCAGGAAGCCACCGCCCCAGAGCCAGTGGGCGAAGGGGAAGTACACGAGGAACAGCCAGAGGGTCATGAAGACGATGAAGGCCTTGAAGCGCATCCTGTCGGCGAAGGCTCCCGTCATGAGAACCGGGGTGATTATGGCGAACATGAGCTGGTAGACCATGAAGGTGTACATGCTGATTACATGGTTCCCCGGGTAGAGGGTGCTGGGGGTTATGTTGTTCAGGAAGAAGTAGTGGGCGTTTCCGATTATGCCCTTGACGTCAGGTCCAAAGGCGAGGCTGAAACCGAAGAGAACCCAGATTACGGTCGTCCATCCGGCAGAGAAGAAGTTCTGCATCATCATCGTTACCGCGTTCTTCTTGTTGACCATACCCCCGTAGAACAAAGCCAAACCGGGGGTCATTATAAACACCAGCGCCGCCGCTATCAGCATAAAACCGTCGCTACCTGGGCTGAACATCTTTGCCACCACCGTGCGATTTGTTCCAGCGGAATCTTCGAAAAATGTTCGTAACTGTGTGTTATACTACTTTTGGTTCATTTGTCTATATGGCGGTTGAATTTGGTATTTTATGTTATATTGTTGCCCTTAATTCCCCGTATCTAACTGTAGAGAAATTTTTCACCTATTTTTCTGACGGTGCGTTATACTCTTAGACCCACTTAACGGCGTATCGGGCCGGAACAATCTAACATATTGCCATTGCACAATAGAAAGATATCATCGAAAAATATTCAGAACGTTATGAAACGCATCTTAATGAAGAAACGGATAATGAAGAAAAGAGATTCAAAGGTCAGTGCCCGTTGCCGTTTCCACCGGTTTCCATCGGGCTGTTTATAATTTCCTCGAACTCGTCCTTGGGCAGAACCTGCGGTTCGTAGGTAACTCCCCTGCTCTCAAGCTGGCTCACGAAGGAGCGGAGGTGGTTCCTGCTTCCCTTCATCAGGTTCTCGTAAACGGTTATGATGTCCAGTTTGTCTGTCAGCGCAAGCCACTCCTCCAGGTCCTTTATGTCCGTCTCCTCTATCAGTGCTCCGACCTTCAGCGCGTCGATTTCGCTCTTTGAGCCCATCTCGATGAGCTGGTTGTAGAGGTTCTGAAGGTCCTTGTTCTGGAACTCGCCGATGCCCTCGTTCTGGGTCGGGTCTGTCAGGTTGTACTTCTCAAGGAGTAGCCTGACTGCGTTAACGTGGGTGCTCTCGCTCTCGGCGATGTTCTTGAATATCGGCAGACCCCACTTTTCATAGAGCTTTGTGTAAACGTCGTGCGCGAGCTTTTCCTCCTCAACCATGTAAAGAAGGCCCTGCTTCTCCTCCGGTGTCAGCTGTCCGGCGGGCAGGGAGTCTATGTACGTCTTGAGGTCGGCGGTGTTGATGTTGCCGTTATCGTTGACCGCCAGGGGTATCTGGTCGGACTCCGTTGGCGATGCTGTAGGGGACGAGGACGTTGAAGTGTTGCTGGTGGTTTCACTGCTTATACATCCGGCGCCGAGGACGCTCATGGCCACTATGCCCAGCAGTAGCAGGGCGAGAATTCTCCTCATGGTTCGTTCACCTCTCCATATGCAATCTTATTATTACATATGTCTCACTATTTAAAAACCTTGTGGTTTCTCGATTCCACCCAGAATATTTCGACATTCGAATTTTTAACTGTTTTCCAAAAGCTTATCTACTCTTCTGCATAGTTTTCAGCGGTGGTTTCCGTGGGGTATCCCGCAACTTTTATTGACGAAAACGTCGCATTCGGCCCTCTGCCCCCGGAGGGAAGCTTAAATGAGTTATCGCAGGCCTTTAACTCGGTTGTAGTTCTCGTTGAAGACTTCGAGCTCCCGTATTCGCTTGAGGGGTGGAAAAAGAGGGGTGTTGAGGTTCTCCACTTCCCAATTCCGGATTTCTCGGCACCCTCGCTCGAAGAATTGCTCACCGTCCTCCAGTGGATTGAAGCCAAGGTTCAGGAAGGGAAGAGAGTTCTGATTCACTGCATCGGCGGTTGCGGGCGGAGCGGTACGGTATCGGTCGCGTGGCTTATGTACTCCCGGCGTTTGCCCCTCAGACAGGCCCTCTCAGAGGTCAGGAGGCTGAGGCACTGTGCCGTCGAGACCGAGTCCCAGATTGAGCTTTTGAAGGGGCTGGAAAGAACCATTAAAACTCGTTGAAACTTACGACCTCCTCAAGCTTCTTCCTCTTGTACTTCGGCTTCGGGTCGGCGGGATACCCAACGGGCAGAATCGTCTGGAGTTTGTATTCCGATGGGACGTTCAGGAGCTCCTCGACCGGCTTTGGATTTGGTGGAGTGTAGGTTACGGTTCCGAGGCCGAGCTCTTCGAGAGCGAGGAGAAGGTATCCGATGGCAATCCAGGTCGATTGGAGCCAGTACGGCGCTTTGGTGTGGCCGAAGACAAGAATCAGATAGGGTGCCTCGCTGAGGAACGGCTTCTCCGGTTTGAAGCCCTTGGCGTTGAGCCACGCCATCAGGTCGCCCTTCGTTCCGGAGTAGAACTTCTCCTCTTCCCTCTCGCAGAGCTCCCGTATTTTCCCCTTCAGCCAGTCGTCGTCAATAACAACAAACCTCCAGGGCTGTTGATTGGCCCCGCTCGGCGCTTCCTTCGCCACCTTCAGGGCCTTTAGGATGTCCTCCCTCGGCGGTTTGTCCGGGAGAAAACCCCTCACGGTCTTCCTTCGCCTCGCCAGCTCAAGGACTCGCATGGCATCACCGTAATAAATAGGCGCGGGGAGTTTTAGGGGTTTTGGGTGCCCTGACGGAATTCAATTTGAGGTGCCTTCCCCTCGGCCTCATCGGGGTTTTAATCGGCCTTTACTACCCGAACTCCCCACCTCCCGGCGATACTCCTCAGCCGCAGGTAGAGCACCGCTAGGGGATAGAGGGGTTTTGGAACGGCGTAAAAGATAACACCCTCCGGAATCCTTCGAGAGATGAGCTTGTAAAACCTCGGGTCGAGCCCCTTCGCTCGCAGGAGCTCCTTTTCGTACTTCAGGTGAACCTCGATGACGGTATCGAGAGCCCTCCCCGAGGCCTCGAGGCGTTTCCTCAGGGTCTCAACGAACTCCTCACATGTTTCCGCGTTCTCGTCTTCGAAGAGAAAGTCCTCGAATACGAGTCGCCTCTCCCGCCACCTTATCCTTCTGCAGAGCTCTAGCATCAGGTCGTAGTATTCGAGGTCGTGAACCCTGTAGAGAACCTCTGAAAGAGTGTACGTTCTCCAGGAGCGTCCCCTAACTCGAAGGGCCCATCCGAACGCTTCAGCGAGAACCTTCCTCCTCTCTTCTTCGCCATCCAGACAGTCCAAAACTCTCAGCAGAATCTCGACCTTCCTTCTAGGCTCGGGAATAATGTAAGCCCTTCTCCACACTCTGCGGGCGCGCTCGGGTGTGCACTCCACCAGGTATTCCTCAAAAATCCGCTCGAGTCCCCATGAAATGTCATCGGGGGCATCGATGAGTGATAGAACCGTATTGACGGCCCTTTCAAGCCCATCCCTCTGAAGGAAAGCGAGTGCAAGCTCCACAACGTTATGGGTGTAGTTGAGCAGCTTCATTTCGTCAAGCCCCTCTCGGTTCACGCTCCGGAGCATTGTCTCCGCATCTTCGAGCCTTCCTGCGGTTATAAGCTCCCCAACCCCCATCCCCGTCACCCGGATTTTGTGGATTCCCCGCAGTACTTTAAAAAGTGTTATTCACACATAGTTCTGCGGTAGTTAATAATCTTTTGGTCGCGGTGTAAAGTCAGCGACCGCAAGCCCTTTATTCTCCACCCCAAGTGCCTTTGATGGCCCGGAAGCTTGCTCTGCTCGCGCTTTTATTCATCCTCCTCGTTGCCATCCCCCTAATCGAGCCCCCGGCCCGAGCTCCCACTCCCGATGCCTCCGCGATGAGGGCCTTCCTCCAGTCCCAGTACGTCCTCGAAGCGGGTCTTCTGAGGGCTTCAGTAACCTCCTATCCGGACAACGAGACGATATGGCTCGCCAACGACAACATTCTGGCCGTTGGGGCGTTGAAACTCCTCAACTCAAGCCTCTGGAGGAACGTGAGCCGTTCACTCGCGGCCTACGGCGTCTCCTACAACGGCAGGGTTGACCCTCTCCTCGGCAGACCGCTCGACGGCTTTTACTGCCCCGAGGTCAAAACGCTCGGCAGGATTAACTCGAAGAGGTTCAACGCGACCTTCACGTTGAAGCTTGAAACCGCGAACCGCTCGTGCGTTATGCGCGACTGGCGCTCCTACGCCGATTTGGTCGTTTACGGTGCCTTGAGCGACCTCCTTCGGGGGAAGAGGGATGAAGCGTTTCGTCTCTACTCCCATCTGCTCTCTATGTGGGACGGCAACGGTTTCAGGGACAAGGCCTTCTCCGGCGTCTACCAGTCCTACAAGTGCGCCCTCTTCGTCTACCTCTACCGGGCACTCGAAGAACCGGAGGAGGGAAGAAGTGTTTACCTCTCCTGCTCCCGGATTCTGACGGCGCTTCAGTCGAGTGGGGGAGGAATTGTGACGGGTTACGAGGTCAAAGATGGGAGGGTAATTCCCGTCGGAGACCCGAACACCGAGACGACTTCCATGACAGCGATAGCCTTTCTCGGATTTCCGGAGAATGGCTAAACGTAGAAAACCATGCCGTCGTAGGCAACTAAAACCCTGTTCCCCCATCTCTTCCGCACGTAGTCCGTCAGCTCAAGGAACGGCAGGTTCTTGTGGGAGATGTGACTTAGAACTGTTCTCTCCGCCAATCTAAGGCCGAGTTCGGCCGCTTCGTCAACGTTGTTGTGGTAGGTGTCGTCGAAGCCGGGCGGGTAGGTGGCATCGACAATCGCCAGCCGAAGCGGGGCTTTCTTTTCTAAGAACTCCCGCGTCTCCTCTGGAAGACCCTTGGTGTCGTAGAGCAAGGCCACACTCTTCCCGTCCTCCTCAATGAGGTAGCCGAGCGTCTCAACGCCGTGGTTCAGCCTTAGTGCCGTAATCCTCAGCGTGTCGAGCTCGACCGTTTCGAAGGGCCTTAACGTCCTCGGGCGGAGGTTCTTGGGGTCCTGCAAGATTAGCGCGTCGGCGCTCCCCTCAGGCGCGTAGAGAACAGTTTCCCTCGCCATCCAGCGGAGCTTGTAGAGGCCGTAGATGTGGTCGTGGTGCCAGTGGGTCAGGAAGATGGCCTCCAGCGGGACGTTGAGAAAGTCCCTTATATCGGTCCCGACGTCGAAGAGAACGGCTTTCCTGTTGTCAGTAATGACGGCGAGCGTTGAGGGCCTTCTCTGGGCGAAGCCAAACTTTCTCGCCTCGTTGCAGGTCGAGCAGGTGCAGAGATGGGCCGGAATCCCCTCGCTCCCGCCGGTGCCGATGAAGTAGACGAGCATGAGGACCACCGGTTTTATTTTATGGTCGTGAAATAGAGGCTTAGTTTATAAGGGTTCTCCCGTAACCCCTTCCGATGAGGTTCATCGCCGACATGATGCTCGGAAGACTCGCCCGCTGGCTCAGGCTCTACGGCTACGACACGCTCTACGGAATCGAGGACGACGATGAGATAATCGAGGTTGCCCGGAAAGAGGGCAGGGTAATCCTCACCAAGGACGTAGCCCTCGCAAAGAAAGCTGAAAGGCTCGGCGTCAAAGCTTTCCTGCTACGCTCCAACTCGCTTGAGGGGCAGGTTGAAGAACTGAAGTGCCTCGGCGTCCAGTTTGAGGAGCTCTTTCCAGCTAACGCGCGCTGTCCGAAGTGTAACGGACCCATAAAAGCGGTTCCAAGGGAAGCCGTTAAGGGCAAGGTCCCGCCGGGGGTCTATGAGAGCTACGACGAGTTCTACGTCTGCCAGAACTGCGGACAAATCTACTGGCCGGGAAAGCAGTGGCGAGAGATGCTGAAAATGGATAAAAAGCTGAGGGGATTAAAATGAGGTGGGAGGACTGGGAACCCTTCTACCTTCGCATCGTGAGGGAGATGGGCTACTCAATCGAGGAAGACCGGAAGTCAGCCGAGCTACTCCGCTCGCTCCTCCTTGAGAGTGATGAGTACATCCTCCGCGAGGAGCTTGAGGCAGTAACCGGCCGGAAGGTTTACGTCTTCGGCGCGGGTCCAAGCCTTGAAAACGCATTAAAAGAGTTCGACTTTTCCGACAGGACGCTCATATCTGCCGACGGCGCGACGACTGCCCTGCTCGACTTTGACCTCATTCCCGATGTAATCGTCACGGACCTCGACGGAAGGATTTCGGACATAAAGCTCGCCAACGACCGGGGCGCTTTCCTTGTGGTCCACGCTCACGGGGACAACAGAGATAAGCTCGTCTCCTACGTCCCGTTTCTGTCGAGAATCCTTGGCACCTGCCAGACCGAGCCTCTGGACATCATCTACAACTTCGGCGGTTTTACCGACGGCGACAGAGCGGTCTTTCTTGCTGAAGAACTTGGGGCCAGGGAGATAACGCTGGTCGGCTTCGACTTCGGCGAGACCGTCGGGAGGTGGAGTAAGCCCTCACTTAAGGAGCACTCGCCGGTCTGGGAGAGCAAGCGCAAGAAGTTCGAGTTCGCGAAGGAACTGCTGGAGTGGCTGGAGAAAAACAGAAGGGCGAGGATTGAGTATTTGAAGCCGGAAACTGACTGATTAAGTGGTCATTCGAGTGAACGATTGGGTGCCGTTTTTGGTCATTTCGTTGACCAAAAAAGAAACTGAAATCAGCTCAACTCCTTGAGCTTCCTGACCTTTCCGCCCTTTATCTCGACGTAGCCGAGCCTCTTTAGAAGCCTGAGAGTCTCCTCGAAGGAGTCGCGCGAGTAGTTAATGACGAGCGTCCCCTTCGGCGTTGGCACTGCTATCGGCGAGGCCCTTAGGAAGCCCCTGACGAGCTCCTCCTCCGGGATTTTCTTGTCGCCGAGGGCCTTCAGGATTTCCTCCGCGAGGATTGCCCTGCCGACGAGGGCGAAGTAGACCTTCAGCAGGTAGTCCTCGGGGAAGTACTTGCTCGCTATCTTTCCGAGGGCGTTCACCTTGGCGATGTTCAGCTCAAGGATTTCGAACTCATGCTCTATGACCAAATCAACGAAGGCGAACTGCTTCACCTGCTTTTCCACCGCCTCTGGATTGTGGACGAGGTTGAAGGGGAACTT
Organism: Thermococcus sp. 21S9; assembly: GCF_012027635.1. Classification (NCBI taxonomy): domain Archaea; kingdom Methanobacteriati; phylum Methanobacteriota; class Thermococci; order Thermococcales; family Thermococcaceae; genus Thermococcus; species Thermococcus sp. 21S9. Next base: position 237,456 of record NZ_SNUS01000001.1, on the reverse strand, counting down.
GAACTCGAACTTCAGTTCATCGACATTGATTCCCTCCTTGAGCCTGACGTTGACGCCGTCGTACTCTATCGCCCCGTTGCGGTAAAGCTGGTCGAGAAGCTCAGCCACCCAGAGGCCTTCTTTGAGTAGCTCGTCGGCCTTTTCGCCGGCCTTGAGGTGTTCGAGAACGTGGTTGAGGCTCTCCCTGAACGAGAGGAAGCCCTCCTTTATCGCCTCGACGTCGGCCCCCTCAAGGTTCTCAATCTTCTCCTCGATTTCCTTCAGCGTTCCCTCGATGAGGTAGCCGACGAAGGCTTCATAGCCCTCCCTTGAGCGGACCTCGAAGCGTATTCCCGCCTTCCTGAGCTCCTCGATAAGCGCGCGCTTAACGGCTTCGTTCTTCGTGACGAGTCTCATACCACCACCTGAAGGAGGAACGGTGGCCCGCTTATAGGCTTTGTGATGCGGGAAAGTATTAAAAGAGGAGCGCATAGCAACGGCGGGGGTGGCTATGAGCGAGAAGCAGTACCTGCTCGACAAGACGCTGGAGCGCTGGAAGGGTAAGAGAGTAGCGGTCGGCGTTGGAAGCGAGACCAGCTTTTCGGGAATCCTTGAGGACTTCGACGAGGAGGTAATCCTGCTCAGGGACGTTAACGACTACGCCGGCAACAGGGCAAAGGAGCTGATAGTCAAAATAGACGACCTCAACTGGATAACCCTGCTGTGAGGTGGTAGCATGAGGGGAGTTGCCTTCGTCGGCTTCAAGAAGAGCGGGAAGACGACGACGGTTGAGGCCGTCGCGAGGGTTTTGAAGGAGAGAAACTACCGCGTTGCGATAGCGAAGAGCATGCACGCGGACTTCGACAGGGAAGGGAGCGACACCTGGCGGTTCTCGAAGGTTGCAGATGAGGTTATAGTTCACGCCCACGACACCGACGCGCTCCTGTTTAAGGCCAAGGACGTAAACGCGCTCTTCTCAATGGTTTCGGCAGACTTCCTCCTGATTGAGGGGTTCAAATCGATAGGGCACGTCCCCAAGGTGATATGTGCGAGGAGCGAGGAAGACGTTAAGGAGCTCAACGATGGACTCGCCATAGCGGTGAGCGGGGTCATAGCTTCGACGGGTGTTGAGGAGATTGGCGGTCTCCCCGTCATTGACGCCACCAAAGAGCCTGAAAAGCTCGCCGACCTCGTCGAGAAGAGGGCTTTTATGCTTCCCAACATAGACTGTGGCCTCTGTGGCTTCAAGTGCGCCGAGATGGCGAAGATGATAGTTAAGGGCGAGAAAACGCTCAAGGACTGCGTTGTGCTGAGCTCGAAGCCCAAAGTCACCGTCAAGATAGACGGACAGGTTCTTCCGATGAAGGACTGGGTTCAGGAGCTCGTCGAGAAGACTATAAAGGGCATGCTCTCGGCGATGAAGGGCTACCGCGAGGGCAGGAGGATAGAGATAGTGATTAGGGATGAGTGAGCTCGATTCATGATTCTAAGTGACCTCAATCTTAACTTCCTCTATCCCTCCATCACCCAAAACCCACGCCCTAACTTCCCTTTCCGGCGTGATGATGAGCCAAACAATCGGCCAGTTCCTCATTCCCTCCAAATCGCGCTCGCTCGGCACTGGAGGACACTTGAGGTGGGAGTGGAAGATTCCGACGACTTCGAGGCCCTTCGCTTCGGCCTCGTCGAGAATTTTAACCATCTCCTCCGGTTCCATCTCGAAGGCGCTCGGTGAGTCGAGCCGGTTCCTCACCTGCTTGGCCTCAAGGACCAAAAAGTTTATTTTCTCTGGTCCCTCCTTTCGTCCAAGCAGAAAGCCACAGACCTCAACGTTGGCGTTTTTGGCCATCTCGATGAGCATTTTGATAATCTCACGCCTTATGATGAGCCTCATGTGACAAATCTGGCCCCAATAAACTTATAAAGTTTGGCAATATGACAACCTTCGCGGTGATAACATGAAGTGGGCCCTCACCCTCCACGGCGGAGAGGAGAGCGGGAAGACGATAGTGTTCGAGGCCGAAACGGCCGACGAGGCCAGAAGGATAGCGGTTCAGGAGCTCAGGCGGAAGGACGCTGTCGTTTACGAGCTTGAGAAGCTCGAGTGACTCTTCTTCCATAATTCTTCAGCTGACCACATACGTTCTCGTGTTCTTAATTGGTTATCAATGCCTATTTATGTCCGAACCTTTCTGTTCATTGGTGTCACTTTAGAGACAATAATGTTTTTAAAATTGGGACAAAATTTCCTCACCACGGGTGATACACTGGGGGTGATAACGATGCTCGTGAGGATTGTCTACTACCTGAACAATGCCCTTCCCAAAGAGAAGATAGTCGTTACAAACGACATAAAGAAGGCGGAAAGGATAGCGATGGAAGAAATGGCGAAGCTCCGCGCGAGGAGCTACGAGCTTGAATGGGTGGCTTGAGTTCACATCTTGTTGAACCAGTTGTCCTTTATACTCACGGTGGCCTCGCGCTGGAATCTCTCCCTCGTTCTCTTTTCCTCCTTGATTACCGGCAGGAGAAGGCGGATTCCTGCGAAGAACATCACGAAGCTCACTATCACCATGAGGGAGGTCCCAACGTAGTTTCTGACGGACACAAAGTAATCGAAGAACGCGTGGACCAGGTACGGGGAGACCGCGATAACCGCCCCTTCAAGTTTTCTGCCCTTCGTTATGAGGAGAATTCCTGCCATCAGTGTGGCCGTTAAAATCGCGTGATGCAGTCTCGTGGCGAACAGAATCAGGGTTCCCACGGGAGTGTAGTTGTAGTTGAAGACGTACCCCAGCCCCTCCACGATGCCGAACACGATTCCAGCGATGAGCGCGAGTGTAAGCTTCGTGTCCGTCCACGTTGATTCCTCCCGCGCTATAAAAATCCCCAGAAAGACGATTAGTATCTTCATCGTTTCCTCTGTGATGGATATCTTGAACATGTAGCCCAGAGAGGCGTCAACGCCACCAGTCAGCGGTGCCATTGCGAACTCGAGGATTAGGTCTATGAACAGAACGACCATCACACCAAAGAACACGACGATGACCGTTGCCAGCACCGAGGGGAACTTCGGGCGGACCTTGACCAGAAACCAGAGCACCATTCCAATACTTCCAACCGCGTACAAGAACAGATAGAGTGCAAACAAAGTATCCATGAAATCACCAATGGGAGTGGGCAACAGGTTTTTATTAATTTTTGGTACAAAAATATAAAGAACGATGGAAACTCAGCTCTCGCCCTCAATCTCAATGACCTTGACATTTATCGGCAGTTCCTTGAGCTCGTTTACGACCCTCTCCGCGGCCCTGTTGGAGCGGGCGAGCATCACGAAGGCGACGTCGCCCTTGTAGCGGGCCTCTGTGAAGCTTATTATGTCGCCCCTTGCTATGCCGTAGCCGATGGTCTTCCTGACCTCGTCCTCGTACTTGGTCACGAACTTCGCGGGTATGCTCAAGAGCACTCCGTAAATCATCCTATCACCTCCTTCCTCTTTTCAAGACCGAGCAGGAAGAGGAGCAACCCGGTCCACGTGAGGATGAAGTAGAGCTTGAGGCTGAGCAGGTGGAGCGGGACGGCAATCAGCATTACGAGCCCACCGGTTCTCGCGTAGTCGCCCAGCCCCTTTCCGACGCGGTAGACGTAGTAAACCGCCAGCGTTTGGAGTGCCGTGAAGGCCAGATAAACCGCCCACCAGACCGCCGACGAAACGTGAACCGGCGTTATTCCAAGGGTCTTGGCCCAGCCTGAGATGCCGAGGGCAATCTTCGCCCCGTAGAGCGGTATCGAGAGCCCTATGAAAAGGGCCGACTTCTTCCACTCCTCCCGGAATTCCTCCCACTCCCTCGCGAGGAGCAGGAGCGGGACTATCGAGAGTGGATAGAGGTACATCATCAGAACTACCGCCAGAAAAACCAAAACCTCAAGCTTCCTCCTCATCGAACCACCTCAGAGGATAGAACGGAAGAAGTTAAAAATGTGAAGGTGCTACGCGGTCAACCGCGGGACTGCTTGAACTGCTCCTGTATCTTCCTGTAGTACTCCATCGTCTCCTTGCTGACGCTCGGTCCAATCTTCTTGAGGGCCTCCTCGAAGTCCTTCATGGTGACCTTGACCCTCCTCCTGATTTCGTCGGCCTTCATGCCGGGCTTGATGATGCCCTCCTGGAGTGCCCTCCTCATGGCGAGCATCGCGGCCTCTCTGACGACGGCCTCGATGTCGGCACCGGTGTAGCCCTCGGTCTTCTTGGCGAGCTCCTCGAGGTTGACATCCTCGGCCAGCGGGACCTTCCTGGTGTGCACCTTGAATATCTCCAGCCTGGCCTTCTCGTCCGGAGCTGGCACGAGTATCAGCCTGTCGAACCTTCCTGGCCTCAGCAGGGCCGGGTCGATGATGTCCGGCCTGTTGGTGGCACCGATGACGACGACACCGCTGTTCTCCTGGATTCCGTCCATCTCGGTGAGGAGCTGGTTGATGAGCCTGTCGGTGACGCGGTTGACGTCGGTTCCCCTGCGCGGAGCTATTGCGTCAATCTCGTCGATGAATATCACCGTCGGAGCCGCCTGGCGAGCCTTCCTGAATATCTCCCTGATGTTCTTCTCGCTCTCGCCGACCCACTTGCTGAGCACCTCTGGGCCCTTGATGGCGATGAAGTTGGCCTCGCTCTCGTTCGCTACTGCCTTGGCGAGGAGGGTCTTACCGGTTCCCGGCGGACCGTAGAGCAGGATTCCCTTCGGCGGGGTGATTCCGAGTCCCATGAAGGCCTCCGGGTACTTGAGTGGCCACTCCACTGCCTCCCTGAGCTCCTGCTTGACGTCCTCGAGGCCTCCGATGTCCTCCCAGCGGACGTTCGGCACCTCGAGGAGGACCTCCCTGAGCGCTGACGGCTCGACCATCTTGAGGGCCTCGTAGAAGTCCTTCCTCGTGACCTTGAGTTCCTCGAGGACTTCCCTGGGTATGTGCTCGGCCTCGAAGTCAATCTTGCCCTCCTTGATGAGCCTCCTGAGTGCGGCCATCGCTGCCTCTCTCGCCAGAGCCGCGAGGTCGGCACCGACGAATCCGTGGGTGACCTCGGCCAGCTCCTCGAGGAGCGCGTCGATGAGCCTCGCCTTGACCTCGTCGTAGAGCCTCTCGTCGAGCTCCCTGAGGGCCCTCTTTATCTCCTCCTCGTCCTTCGCCTTCTCTACCTTCTCGATGGCCCTGTCTATAACGTCCCTGAACCTCTCGTCACCGCGGAGCTTCTCGAGTATCTCCAGCACCTTGTCCCTCCTGAAGTCAGGCTCGATGGGCATTCCTCTGGTGTGTATCTGGAGTATCTCCTTTCTGCCCTGCTTGTCGGGAACGCCGACCTCAAGCTCCCTGTCAAACCTTCCGGGCCTCCTGAGGGCCGGGTCGATGGCATCTGGCCTGTTGGTGGCACCTATGACTATGACCTTGCCCCTGCTCTTGAGACCGTCCATCAGCGTCAGGAGCTGGCTGACGACGCGCTTCTCAACCTCGCCGTGGGTCTCCTCTCTCTTGGGAGCGATGGCGTCAATCTCATCGATGAAGATTATCGCCGGCGCGTTCTCTTCGGCTTCCTTGAAGACCTCCCTGAGGCGCTCCTCACTCTCACCGTAGTACTTGCTCATTATTTCGGGTCCGTTGATTGCTATGAAGTGGGCGTTTGCCTCGTTCGCGACGGCCTTGGCGAGTAGAGTCTTACCGGTTCCCGGCGGACCGTAGAGCAGGACACCCTTCGGGGGCTCGATGCCGAGCTTCTCGAATATCTCCGGGTGCTTGAGCGGGAGCTCAATCATCTCCCTGACCTTCTGGATGACGTCCTTCAGGCCACCGATGTCCTCGTAGGTAACGCCGAGCGTGGCGGTCTTGCTTACCTCCTTGACGGGCTTCTCGCTGACCTGGAAGTCGGTGAACTCGGTTATCTGGACTATTCCGGCTGGAGTCGTGGCGGTGACGACGAAGGTGAGCTCCTGACCGAGGATTCCTATCTTGATGTAGTCTCCCCTGACGACGGGCCTGCCGACGAGCCTGCTGTGGAGCCACTCGACGAAGTCCCTTCCAAACCTAATTGGCTCGGTCGGAGCAACGATGACCTTTTTAGCTTCCTTGACGTCGGCCTTTCTGACCGTAACCTCGTCGCCGAGTCCGACGCCGGCGTTCTTCCTGATGGTTCCGTCCATTCTGATGATGTTGAGTCCCTCGTCCTCTGGATAGGCGGGCCAGACGACCGCGGCGGTGTTCTTGGTTCCGATAATCTCGACTATGTCGCCGGGCTGGACGCCAAGCTCGCGCATGGCAGTCCTGTCAATCCTGACGATTCCCCTTCCAACGTCCCTCTGATAAGCGGACGCGACCTTAAGCTTGATTTCCTTCTTCTCGCTCATATACACCACCTCCGTTTTGTGAGCGATGATTGTGATGGGCTTTATTTTACCTGAAGGGCAGAGCCCGTTCAAATGGAAACAACGAAAGAGCTGACTTCACTCAATCTTGACCTCGAAGCCCTCTCCCTCGGGCTTCTTCGGGGCCTTCTTGGGAAGCTCGATTTCGAGGACGCCGTTGTTGTAGCGGGCCTTGGCTTTCTCGGGAATGACCTCCTCCGGAAGCCTGATGACCCTCCTGTAACCGCTGTAGTAGCGCTCGATTCTTATCGCGCCCTCCTCCTCGAGCTCTTTCTCGCGCTTTATCTGGGCCTCGATGTAGACGGTGTCCTCCGTAACGCGGAGCTTGATGTCCTCCTTCCTGACCCCTGGGAGCTCGACGGTGATGACGAACCTGTCTCCCCTGTCGAAGATGTCCACGAAGGGCTCGCGCCAGGTCTCGCTGATGGCAATGCTCTCCCTGGGCTCGGTTCTCCAGAGCCTTGGGCCCCTCATGAAGTCGCGGAAGATTGCGTCAATCTCCTCCTGGATTTCCCTCATTATGTCGAACGGGTCCCAGTAGCGGTCCCTTCTCCAGACCATCGGGCATCACCTCCCGACGGCCTTTATTTTGGTTACCAGTAGTTACTAAAAAGGAACCCTTTATAAACTTTTCGATTTACTATACAAAAGGTGACTAAAAGTGCATACATACCGCGCAGAGGGATAGAAAAGGCATTAGAAGTCGCCGGGGCGGGGCGTTAGAAAAATAGGGGGTCCCTACGGGGTATCACCCCCTTTGGTTTTTTCTGATTTGAGCACTCACTCCGTCAGGCCACGGGAGTCCCTGCCACGTGCCCGCAACTTTTTCTATAAATATTTCCTGTGCACGAATATGTTTCTATTCTTACTTTTCACTTTCGAATATATTAAGGTTGCGGTTTGATTTTCGTCCCCTGCTCAAAAGTTAGTCGGATTAATTCAAGAAATCTTGGTAATCATTCATAAATCTATTATATCCTTTGGCATAATGTCAATAGCGTTATAGCCCAAACCCCTGAGAATCTCGGCGAACTCCCGGGCAAAGCCGTAGACCGTAAAAATTTTCTCCGGATTCACCCTCTCGACTATCCTCACCAGCTCCCAGAAGTCGGCGTGGTTGCTCAGTTTAAGCCTTCCGAAGCCGGAAACGGTTAGCTCCCAGGGGCTCAGGGAGTTCTCGACCCTCGGCGAGCGGTAGGAACGGAGGATTACCTCTCCATCGCTCTCGATGTTGCCAAAGCGAACCCCGAACTTGGAGTAAACCCTCGCCACTTTCAGCATCTCGCGCGAGGGCTTAACCGTTATCCCGTGGACGTCGAGTATCTTCATGACCTCCTGCGCCTTTCCGGTCTGGTTCACGTAAAGGACGGGCCTCTTCCCCCTGTCGAGCGCTTCCTCAACGAAGGCGACCAGTTTCTTCTCCGCTTCCCTCGGCGAGGGGAACGTGAAGGCCGGAACGCCGAAGGTGGCCTCGATTATCAGGAAGTCTGCCCTCGGGAAGCGACTCTTTTCGGCCGTTCTCAGCTTGAACCACTTGGTGTCGCCGGTGTAGAAGAGCGTTCCGGCCTCGAGCCAGAGCTTTATTCCGGCCGAACCGAGCATATGTCCAGCTGGATAGAGCTTCGCCTTAACGTCGCCGATGTAGAACCTCTTCCCGAACCTAACCTCGCGGTAGAAACCGCCCTTGCGCAGGTGGCTGAGGAACTTCGTCGCCCTGGTCGCGAAGATAACTTCTCCGCTAACGAAGTGGTCGCTGTGGGCGTGGCTCTGGAAGGCCAGCTTTGCCGAGCTGTCGAGGCCGATACCTTTGACGAGCATCAGAAAAACTTGGGGAGGAAGCTTAAAGCTTTAGACCCTGTTGAGCATGCCCATCAGGGGATAGTAAACGTCGTCAAGGCTCTCCCCCTTCTCCACGGGGAACTTGAACGTCACGATTCTACCCGAGACCTCGAAGGACGGCCCCTCGGGCTTTCCGGGGACGAGCTTTATCTCAACGACCTCCAGCATGTCGAGCCCCTTGAGCTCGGCCTTGCCAAAGAGGGTCCCCTCGAAGGCCCCGCGCGAAAAGGCTTCCTCCAGTTTGGGCCTCAATCCCGTGACCCACTTGGAGCGCGCCCTCCTGGCTACGCTCTGCACGCCATCACCTCCGCAAAGTTTTTCGAAATTTGAGATAGTACTCGAAGATTATTAGAATTTCGGGCGGGTTTTTGTAAAATGTTCAAGAGGGGAAGCGCCCTCGGCTGGCTCTTCGTCAAAATGCTAAGCAAACCCATTAATTTTGTCGGGACGTCGGCACAAAGCTTATTAGCACCGCTTCGATTTCAATTTAGGTGTTAAGATGGTCGACTACGCCATTGAGACCCTCAGGCTCACCAAGTTCTTTGGAAAGCGCAACGTCGTCTACAACCTCGACCTCAGGGTTCCTAAGGGGGTCGTTTACGGCTTTCTCGGGCCGAATGGAGCCGGAAAGACGACGACAATCAAAATGCTCACCGGCGCGCTGAAGCCGACCTACGGCGAGATTAAGATTCTGGGCCTCGAGATGTCCCGCGAGAGGGTTGAAATCATGAGGAAAGTCGGCTACATGCCCGAGAAGCCCCTGGCCTACGAGGACATGACGGTTTTTGAGTTTCTGGTTTATATGGGCAGGCTCTCCGGCCTCGGACGGGAGGAAGCGATTAAGCGGGCGAGGGAGCTGATGGCCTACACCGGCGTCGGAAGGCTCGCCTTCAACAGGGTGAGGGAGCTCTCGAGCGGGCAGAGGCAGAGGGTTTCCTTCGCGTCCGCCCTAATCGGCGACCCCGAACTGCTCATCCTCGACGAGCCGACCAGCAACCTCGACCCCATCGGCAGGATAGAGTTCATAGGAAAGGTCCTCGAGCTGGCGAAGGCCGGGAAGACGGTCTTCCTGTCGAGCCACATAGTCAGCGAAATCGAGAGGACGTGCAACTACGTGGGCATAATCAAGGACGGCCAGATGATAGAGCAGGGGCGCGTCAAAGACCTGACGAGGTTCGAGAGCAACGACTACGACGTGGTCGTCTCGGACAACGCCCGGCTGATGGAGTTCCTGCGCGACAAGGTTTACGTGCGCGAGGTCTGGGAGGAAGAGGGAATCCTGCGGGTTCGCCTCGACGGGCGCTTTGCAGAGAGGTTCTTCACGGAGGTTCCGCGGTTCATAGGTGAGAACGGCCTCGCGCTGAAGCTCTTCAAGCCCCACACGAGCCCGCTGGAGAGAATCCTCATGAAGCGCTTCAACGCGGGGTGGGAGGAATGACGCCGGTTTTCGAGACCGAGTTTCTAAGGCTAATCCGCTCGCGGAAGTTCAAGCTACTCTTCCTCGTTACGATTTTCCCGGCGGTAATCTACCTGCTTAACCCCAACGCGAGCGGGACGGGGGTTGAGGAACTTAAGAGGGGATTTGAGGGCCTCTTCTCCGACCTGCTTCCAAACTACTGGCTTGGGATAATCGGCCAGCTAATAGCGGTCATAATAATGAGTGACCTAATCGCAGGAGAGATTGACAGGGGCACGATAAGGCTAATCCTCGCGAGGCCCATCGGAATCGGCGAGTTCCTTGCCGGGAAGTTCCTCGCGGGTTTATCGGCGCTCCTCGTGCTCTTTGGAGTTCCTTACGCAGTAATCTGGCTCTACGCCCCCCTTCCTTACCACGCGGGCTTGGCTGGGGTTAAGGCCCTCGCCGTTGACTTTGGGGCGGTCCTCGCTTCGACCGCCGTAATCCTGGCCTTCCTCGGGGCGCTCTCGATGTTTTTGGCGGTCCTCGTCAGGAGGCCCCTCTACGCAACCCTCGCCACGTTCGGAATACTCTTCCTCGGCCAGTTCCTCCTTCCCCAGGTTCCCTACTTCGAGCACCCTGAGAGGCTGACCCTCGGCTACCAGGCCCTCGTGATGTTGAAGGCGGGCTTTGAAAACCTGAGCGTGGCCGGAACGCCCTGGAAGACTGTGGTGACCTTTGCAGTTGCCTCCGCCGGCCTGCTCTCTGCCACGTGGCTCCTCCTCGTTAAAGGGGAGTTCCCGGACTGATGGACTTTTTATCCAATGCCAAATGCTTCCTTTCGCTATGTAAAAGGTTTTTATAGTTCCCCGCCCTACCCTAAGCGGTGGTTGATATGACCTTCGATAAGGAGAAGCTCGCCAAGATTCGCGAGGAGGAGAAGCGCTGGGAGGAGACCACCGTCAAGAAGTTCATTGAGAAGAGGCCCGAGAGAAAGGAAAAGTTCATGACGGATGACGGTTTCGAGATTAAGAGGCTCTACACTCCCGCTGACCTCGGCGAGGACTGGGACTACCTTGAGAAGCTCGGCTTTCCGGGTGAGTATCCATTCACGCGCGGTGTCTACGCAACGATGTACCGTGGCAGATTCTGGACGATGAGGCAGTACGCGGGCTACGCCACCGCCGAGGAGAGCAACAAGCGCTACAAGTACCTCCTCGAGCAGGGGCAGACCGGTTTGAGCGTCGCCTTTGACCTGCCGACCCAGCTGGGCTACGACTCCGACCACCCGATGGCCGAAGGTGAAGTCGGAAAGGTCGGCGTTGCCATTGATTCGCTCTGGGACATGAGGATTCTCTTTGACGGTATTCCACTCGACAAGGTCTCAACGAGCATGACGATTAACTCGACCGCCGCCAATTTGCTCGCGATGTACATCCTTGTTGCCGAGGAGCAGGGCGTTGCCCAGAACCAGCTCCGCGGAACGGTTCAGAACGACATCCTGAAGGAGTACATAGCGAGGGGAACCTACATCTTCCCGCCCCAGCCGAGCATGCGCCTTACAACGGACATAATAATGTACTGCGCCGAGAACATTCCCAAGTGGAACTCGATAAGCATAAGTGGATACCACATCAGAGAGGCCGGAGCCAACGCGGTCCAGGAGGTTGCATTCACCCTGGCCGACGGTATAGAGTACGTCAAGGCCGTCATCGAGCGCGGTATGGACGTTGATAAATTCGCCGGGAGGCTGAGCTTCTTCTTCAACGCCCACAACAACTTCCTTGAGGAGATTGCGAAGTTTAGGGCCGCGAGGAGGCTCTGGGCATACATCATGAAGGAGTGGTTCAACGCCAAGAACCCGCGCTCCATGATGCTCCGCTTCCACACCCAGACGGCAGGTTCAACGCTCACCGCTCAACAGCCCGAGAACAACATCATCCGCGTTGCCATTCAGGCCCTCGCGGCGGTTCTCGGTGGAACCCAGAGTTTACACACCAACTCCTACGATGAGGCCCTTTCACTCCCGACCGAGAAGAGCGTGAGAATAGCTTTGAGAACCCAGCAGATTATCGCCTACGAGAGCGGTGTCGTTGACACCGTTGACCCGCTCGGAGGTGCCTACTACATCGAGTGGCTCACCGACCACATCTACGAGGAGGCCCTGAAGTACATCGAGAAGATTCAGAAGATGGGCGGAATGATGAGGGCCATAGAGCGCGGTTACATACAGAAGGAGATTGCCGATGCCGCCTACAAGTACCAGAAGGAAATCGAGGAAGGCAAGAGGATAATCGTCGGCGTCAACAAGTTCCAGACCGACGAGCCCCTTGAGGTCGAGATACTCAAGGTCGACCCGAGCATTCGCGAGAAGCAGATTGAGCGTCTCAAGAAGCTCCGCTCCGAGAGGGACAACAAGAAGGTCGAAGAAGCCCTCGACAAGCTCAGGAACGCGGCCGAAACAGACGACGAGAACCTCATGCCCTACATCATCGAGGCCCACAGGCACCTCGCGACCCTCGGCGAGGTCACCGACGTCCTTCGCGAGGTCTGGGGCGAGTACAGGGCGCCGTTGATATTCTGAGGTTCTCCCCCCTATCTTTATTTTCAGAAAAATCAAACCCGTATGGCCTTTCCAAACCCCGCCGTTTTCTTGATTTTTCTCGAAAAACCTTCGGAAGGGATAGCTTTCACCCGACCGGCATGGAAGGGTTTTTAAACCGTAGCTTTGAGCGTCCCTTGGTGATGGGGGTGAAGTTCAAAGGCAAGGCCTTCGGAAACGTCGTGAGGATTGAGTTCGATATACTCACCCTCGGCGAGCTTAAGATTGATGATTTGAGAGACTTTGACGTTGATTCCCTCAAGATTGAGCTCAAGCCGACCTCATCCGGTATAAAGGTCATCGGCATATGGGAGGGGCCCGTTGAGAGGGCTGGAGAGGGCATAAAGAAGGCCCTTGAGGAGAGCTACAAGCTCCGCGAGAGAATCCTTAACAGGATTAGGAGCAAGACCGAGGCGATACGCTCGACGATGCTCCAGCTCGGCTTTAAGGAGGCCGTTGAAGGCTACGGAAGCGTCCTCCGCTTCGTCAAGAAGGTCGGCCCCTACGAGATTGTCGTGGTAGCTTCAACGACCGACGATGTGGTTCGCGTCGAAGTCTACGGCAACGAGGGCAAAATCCTCAGTCCGGAACTCGAAAGCATCTTCGAGGACGTTGAGGTTGAGGAGCTTGAGATTTACGACTTCGACGACGGCAAGGAGGAGAGGCTGGTAATAAACCTCGAGATACCGCGCAACGAGGACAAACCGGAGAAAAAGATAGTGGAAGCAATAAAGATGATAGAGAACATGCTGATGGCGTAGTCACTTGTACTTGCTCTCCAGCTGGAGCTGTTTGAGCTTCGCCGTCAGGCCCTTCGCCGGGGCCCTGTCCTCGCTTATTATCTTCCCGGTTCTCGTGTCAATCCTCGCGTAGTAGAGGTGGTCCTTTCCGGCGACCTTTATGTGGACGTAGTTCTGCTCCTTGTAGTGGGTCAGCCTCTCGGTCCTCAGCTCGGTTTCGCCGTAAATCTTCCGTATGTGCTCGTGGAAGCTGTTCTCGAGGGCAACTTCCGTGAAGCGGACGTCTTCCTCCTTGACCTCGCCGGTCTTCCTGTCGAGGATTAGCTTTCCGACCTTCGTTCCGCCCTGGAACTCCGCGACCCAGTCGTTTTCAAGCCTTAACGACTTGAGCTCCGCCGTCTCGTCGATTCCCTTTATCCTCTCAACCGCTATCTCCCTCGCAACGTCCTCGAGCAGAACGCGGTCGGTTTCCTCTATCAGCTTGCCGTCCTTGCTGACCTTGACCTTTATCGCGTGCCTCCCGTTCTCTGCGGTGACGAGGTATGAAGCCTCTTTCTCCTCAACGCTCTTTACCTCGAAGTCGGGATACTTCTCCTTCACCAGCTCTTTAGCCTTCTCAGGGGTTATCTCGACGATGTAATCCAGAACGTCCCTCGTCGCGCCGTCGACCTTTACGAGAGCTTTTCCTCCCTCGCCCTCAAGTTCCAGTTCAAGGAACTTGTGCTCTATTACCCTGCTTCCCTTCATCTCAAGGTTTCTCAGCGGGAAGTTCTCCTCTATAATCCTCTTCGCGTTGTCGAGGGCCTCCTCGGGCGAGGGGAGCTTTCTGACTTCCTTCAGGCTTCCGTTCTCGAGGTTGACCTCAACGACCGCTATCCCGTCCTTGAGCTTGACGTCAGCGATGGCCACCTTCTTGCCCTTCTCAAGGCTCAGGATTTCACCTTCCGGATATGTCCTTTCGAGGAGCTCTCTGAGGGCCTCGTCGGTCATTACAGTCTCGGCCATCAGGGCCTTTCCTGTGTAGGCGTTGAACTTGAACTCGAAGGTGAAGCGCCTGGTTCTTCCTGTTACCTTTACCTTCCAGCCGTCGCGGGTGAGGTTTATCTCCTCTGGCCTCTCTCCGAGGCGCTTTTCCACGATTTCCCGTACCTTTTCTCTGAAGAACTCCTCCGGCAGGGGCTCCATCTCGAACTCCACTTCACCCGTTACCGGGTTCACCCTCGCTTTCCCCTCATTCTCCCCAATCTGAAGCTCTACCTCAACGCTCTCCGGGACGTAGACCTTCTTCCTCTCCTGTATCCTGATGTCCCCCTCTGGAACGCCGAGTTCCTTCGCGAGCCTCTCCTTGAGGACTATCACGGATTCGCTCGGGCTTATCCTGTTGATTACCTCCCGCTCGGTGGCCTTTATCCTTGAGCTATCGTTGAGAAGGGCCTTCTTAACCGGAGTTGCGAGCTCGCTTGAGAGTGCCTTTGGAACGACCTTTTCCTTCGAGAACACCACGGCTTTGTCGCGCTCGTTCTTCTCGTCAACGCTCCAGGAGAGTATGTAAGCGCTCGTGAGGACGACCTTCATCGATTTTATCCTCATCTCGGCCGGCTTAACGGGGTACTCCGCGCTGGCCTTCTTGGCTATGAGCTTCGTTATCTCCTCGGGCGAGAACTCGTAGAGAAGCGGTGCGTCAAGGTCGAACTCTTCGAGCGGGCTCTTTTCTTCTTCCTCGTCCTTTTCCTCCTCAATCTTCGGCGCCTCTATGCCGTAGTTGGAGAACGTCTGGGCCAGTTTGTCGGCGTCCCACATAACTATTCTTCCGCGGTATTCCTTGGCGACGGTGCTCCTCGCGTCCTTAGTAAAGCCTATCGGAGCCACAAGGATTCCCCTGTCGGCCTTGTACTTGTCGAGCAGGTCGCCGAAGACGTTGATGTCCTTGGCGGATGCAAGTGAATCCGTGTGAACCTTTATGATGAGCTTTTCCATCCCGGCTATCGGGTCATCTCTGATTGCAACTATGTCTATGCCCCACTTTCCCCTGTCGCTGACGCGCTCGTAGTTCTTAAACCCCATTCTTCCGAGAACCTCGATGATGTAGTCGATGAGCGTCTCGCGGGGGAGCTTTCTCACCAGTTGGGCCGTCCAGGTCATGCCGTTCACCTTCCGAAAGGAATAATACGTTCCCCTTAAGAACTTACTTGAGCTCCGTTATTCACCGAGAGTGTCCAAATAAGCTTTATTAATGGCCATATTTAACATTTTCCCGGTGATGCAATGTTCAGGCTCACCGACTTCAACTTTCACGGCAAAACGGTGTTTCTGAGGGTGGATTTGAACTCTCCGGTTGAGAACGGCAGGATTACGAGCGACGCGCGCTTCAGGGCGGTTCTACCGACGGTGAAGCACCTCGTGGAGGACGGTGCCAGGGTCGTAATCGGAACCCACCAGAGCAGGCCCTACAAGGGCGACTACATAACGACAGAGCAACACGCCCAAATCCTCGGCGAGCTTCTCGGGCAGGAGGTTGAGTACGTCGAGGACATCTTTGGAAGGCTCGCGAGGGATAGAATAAAGTCCCTGAAACCTGGCGAAGTTCTCATGCTCGAAAACCTCCGCTTCTCTGCGGAGGAGGTCTTCTACCGGCCCCTCGAGGAGTGCGAGAGGACCTTCTTCGTGAGAAAGCTCGCCCCGCTCGTAGACTACGTCGTCAACGACGCCTTCGCTTCTTCACACAGGAGCCAGCCCTCGCTCGTCGGTTTCGCCCGGCTGAAGCCTATGGTGATGGGCAACCTTATGGAGAGGGAGATAGACGCCCTTAGCAGGGCCTACGAGAGCGACGAAAGGCCGAGGGTTTACGTGCTCGGCGGTGCGAAGGTTGACGACTCGCTCAGGGTTGCCGAAAACGTCCTTAGGAAGGACAAGGCAGACCTAATCCTAACAGGCGGTCTCGTCGGCCACGTTTTCACCCTCGCGAAGGGCTTCAACCTCGGCGATGCCAACCTTGAGTTCATGGAAAAGAAGGGCCTCCTTGAGCTTGTTGACTGGGCCGAGAGAATACTCGACGAGTTCTACCCCTATGTGAGAACCCCTGTTGATTTCGCCGTTGACCGCGATGGTGAGCGCGTTGAGGTTGACCTGCTGAGCGACGAGAAGTGGCTCTTCGACCGCTACCCAATCCTTGACATCGGCTCCCGGACGGTGGAGAAATACCGCGAGATTCTCCAGAAGGCGAAAATCATAGTTGCCAACGGTCCGATGGGTGTCTTCGAGAGGGAAGAGTTCGCTGTCGGAACTGTCGGCGTCTTCAGGGCGATAGCGGAGAGTCCTGCTTTCAGCGTCGTCGGCGGTGGCCACTCGATAGCGAGCATCTACAAGTACAACATAACGGGCATAAGCCACGTCTCGACCGGCGGAGGGGCCATGCTCAGCTTCTTTGCCGGGGAGAAGCTCCCGGTTCTTGAAGCCTTCAGGATAAGCTATGAGCTCTTCTCCTGACCCTTTGTTTCCCCGAGGAGAATCAGTCTGACCCGCTTGGTGAAGTCCATAAACTCCTCGGCGAGGGCCCTCTTCTGCTCCTCGCTCAGCTCGTTAACCGAGTTGAAAACGTCCTTCAGCGCCCTGGCGAGCTCGAAACCTCCAATCTTCCGGAACTCTATGAACTTCTCGGCGAGGCTCAGGACGTTCTGGAGTTCCTCCTCGTGCTCCCGCAGGTATTCACTTCCCTTCTCCGTGGTCCTGTAAAGCTTCTTCTCCCTCTTGCCCGAGCCGACGGTCTCGATTAACCCCGCCCTCCGGAGCGATGCCAGAATCGGATAAACGGTTCCCGGGCTGGGGTGAGGGACGCCATAGCGCTTCTCGAGCTCGGCCATTATCCCGTAACCGTGCATCGGCTTCTCCTCGAGCATCTTGAGGATTAGGAGCTTGAGCTGACCCCTGAAGTTCGGCCTCTCCATTTAATTCACCGATATATCGTTCGACATGTTGGTTTAAAAGCTTTCAGTTGTTCTTCCTGAACTTCTCAGCATGTTCCTTCCGGAACACGAACTTAATTCCGTACTTCTTCTTGAAGGGCAGTTTTAGGGTGTTGTACAGCAGGACGAGGGTTGGATGCTTGACAGGTTTTTCAACGGGCCTCAGAGCGCCGGTCGGGCATGCCTGGACGCAGATGTAGCACTTCCTGCAGTTCTCGGGGTGGCTCATGAAGGGCCTTAGCCTGACCTTGTACTTGAAGCCGAAGAGGCTCACCTTCATCGGGATGACTTCCCAGATTTTATCGCTGAACGGGCACACGAAGATGCATTCCTCCCCTCCACCGCAGATGGGGTAGTGTATCACGAGCGGGGCGGTTTCTTTCATTCTCTCGTAGTACTCCTTCCAGTCCGGCACTTCCTCCGCTCCCATGTCCAACACCTATTAAGTTTTCAGACATGTCCTGTTTCGACATATCGAATGATATATTTCTTAAAAGCGTTGCGGTTCGGGCGACATCGTTTTATCCTCCTTGCCGTATCTTCAGGAGTGGTTCCCGTGCGGTCGAGGTCGGTCCTTTCCTCAACCCTGGTGCTCGCGGTGCTCCTGCTGACGGCGGTGCCAGCCGGGGCTTCGTTCACGGTGAGCGTTTACTATCCCTCCTGGGCACTCTACGACGGCTTCAGCCCTTCGGAGATTCCGCTCGATAACGTCAGCATCGTCGTCTACGCCTTCCTCCGGCCCCTCGCGAACGGAACGGTCGTTTATGGCGACCCCTACGCGGACGGGATTAACCTTGAAAAGCTCAGGGAACTCAAAAGAACCCACCCGAGCGTTAGGTTCCTCGTGAGCGTCGGTGGCTGGACCTTCAGCGAGAACTTCTCGAAGTTCGCCTCCTCAAAAGCAGGAAGGCGGGCCTTCGCGGAGAGCGTTCTTGCAATCCTCAGGGAATACGAGCTCGACGGCGTTGACGTCGACTGGGAGTTCCCCTGCTGGGTTCCAAACGGCGGTGAGGAGTTTCTGGCGCTCGTCCAGACGCTCAGGGAGACACTCGGGGATAGCTACATCATAACCGTAACCGCGCCGGCCGACGCGGATACAGCATCGTGCGTTGACTGGAGCAACGTGAGCCGTTTCGTGGACTACATCGGCTTGATGACCTACGATTACGCCGGCCCCTGGCTGAACTTCACATACTTCAACGCCCCGCTCTACTATCCCGGCGTCGGGCCGGGAAGCGTGAACGAGACGGTTAGCTGGTACCTCAAGATTGTTCCCGCGAAGAAGCTCCTCCTCGGGATTCCCTTCTACGGGAGGGCCTTCACCGGCGTTCCCGCGAGGAACTTCGGCCTCTACCAGAGCTTTGAAAACGCAACCGACGAGGTTCCTTACTCTTCAGTTGTGAAGCTCGTTGAAAACTGCTCCGTCCTCTGGAGCGAAAGGGCAGAGGTTCCCTGGGCGTACTGCCCCAACGGAACTTTCCTGACCTACGACGACCCGAAGAGCGTCGCGGAGAAGACCCGCTACGCCCTCGCAAAGGGCCTCGGCGGAGTTATGGTCTGGCAGATAACCGAGGACGTTGTAAACGGTAGGCATGTTTTGCTTGGGGCGATAGTGAAGGAAATAGGCGCACACACTGAACAGAACATGAGGGCTGAGCACCAAGAGAAATGCCGTCCTCACGTCGTTTTCTGGGTTCTCGCCCGCTTTCGGAGGGAGGTTCTCTAACGTTAACCTTTTCTTCTCCCGCTCCAACTTCCTTCGGTGGTTCCATGAAGGTCGTTTTGAAACCGCTATTCGAGGCTGAGCTTCCCGCTGGATTCGAGGAGATAGTGAGGGAGAAGCTCCGGGGCAGGGAGCTGAAGACTGGAGAGACCGTCGAGGTGGAGCTCCTCGGAAAACCTTTGCCCTTCAAGGTTCTCCTGGCCGAACCGAGCCCCCTGAAGGTGGACAAGAGCACAAAAATCGAGTTCTCCGCTGGAGAAGTTGAGGAGTTCACGCTTGAGTTCGAAGGGGAAGTAGATGATGCAATTCCATTCGAGAAGGGGTTTGTCGTCGTTCTCGGGAGCGAGGTTCGAATCTACAACTGGAGCGGGCAAAAGATTTATAGCAGAGAGTTCGAGAACCTGAAAAGAGTTAGAGTGGCCGAGGGAAAGGTGGTGGTAGTGCATGGCAGGGAAGTCACGGTCGTTGAGCCTTGAGGGCTTTACCTTCGAGGAGAGCTGGGATGAGAAGAGGAAAAGGGCCGAAAAAATCGTTGGAATCCTCATGAAAACTCACCCGAGGGAGAAGCTCCTAATCGGCGACCCCTACAGGACGCTGGTTCACTGCATAATCTCGCAGAGAATGCGCGACGAAGTTACCTACCGCGTCTGGGAGGAGCTTTTTGAGAAATACAGGGACATCGAGACGATAGCCAACACGTCGGTTGATGAGATGCGCGAGTTTCTCAGGAAGAGGGGCGTCGGCCTCTGGAAGACGAAGGGCGAATGGATTGTCAAGGCCTCGCGGATAATCCTTGAGAAGTACGGCGGGAAGGTTCCGGACGACATCAACGAGCTGATGAAACTTCCCGGAATCGGGAGGAAGTGCGCCAACATCGTCTTAGCTTATGGCTTCGGGAGGCAGGCCATTCCTGTGGATACGCACGTGAACAGGATAAGCAAGCGCCTTGGCCTCGCTCCGCCGAGGGTTCCTCCGGAGAAGGTCGAGGAGTACCTGATGGAGCTGATTCCGAAAGAGAAGTGGATTTACGTGAACCACGCGATGGTCGACCACGGGAGGAGCATATGCAAGCCGATAAGGCCGAAGTGCGAAAGCTGTCCGCTGAAGGAGCTGTGCCCCTACGCGAAGGGGCTCGTCAGGGACGAGGATATAAAATGAGAAACTGGAGTCACTCCTCCTCTTCCACTTCCTCCCCTGCGAGCTTCCTCAGCTTGTCCATGTCCGAGCTGACCGCTATGAGGACGTCACCTTCTTCAATCGTGTCCTTCCTTCCGGGGTTGTAGATGTAGCGCTCACCGCGCTTTATTGCCAGAATCCTCGTGCCTATCTTGCTCGGTAGCTTGAGCTGTTCGAGGGTCTTGCCGATGAGAACCGAGCCGGCCCTTACAGTGACGCGACCGAGCTCCTCCTCGGTATCCTCCATTATTTTCTGAATAATCGGGTGTGGCTCGATGTCGCGGAGGATTATGTCCGCTATCCCGTAGGCGGCATCGCTTATGCGCTCGTTGATATCGGCCAAATCTATGACGCTCAGTAGGCTTTCGGGGTCTTCCTCCTTCTTCGCCGCGCGGAGGGCGAGCTTTTTGACCTTCAGTGTCAGGTCGTCCATCTTCTCCTCTAGGAGGTAGACCTCCTCCGCTATGTCCTCGCTGTTGTACATGACCGATGAAAAGGCCAGGTCAATCATGAGGGCCGATAAATCCTTCATCTCGACGAGGCAGTTCCTAATCTCATCGAACTCACTCATTGGGCATCACCTTGATGTTGCCCCTCGCTATCTCCTTCAGGTAGTCCAGGGCAGTCCTCGTTCCCCTGCCGATGAGTATATCGTTGGGGAATATCTTGGTGTCCTCGTCGGGGTCGAAAATCCACCTTTTACCGCGCCTTATCGCGATTATCCTCACCCCTGTGTTCGTCGCGAGGTCGAGCTCTTCGAGCGTTTTTCCGACAAGGATTGACTCCGGAGAGACGACTATCTTGCCGATGGTTTCCTCGCTCTCGAGGATTACCTCGGTAATCAGCGGGTGGAGCTTCTCCTCGAGGACCATCTTTGCCAAATCTCCCGCCGCGTTGGAGATGTCGTCTATCGACCTGGCCATCTGGAGGATTGACGTTATCTGCTCGGCCTCCTTCATGTTCCTCGCCGCCAGAACCGCCCTGACGGTGAGGTTGTAGTTGAGTATGTCGAGGTATTCCTCGAGTTCAAGAACTTCCTCCGCCATCTCCTTCTCCTTGAAGAGAACCGCCGAATAGGCCAAATCAACCATGAGCTCGGCCGTGTTCTTCATTTCGATGAAGATGTCCTTAACGTTCTTGGGAACCTCAACCTCGTCCCATTCCTCCACTCCCGATTCACCGGTCTAAGTTGGGCCGGGCGACTATTTAACTTTTCGGCACAAACGTTTAAATGCCACCCCGCGAGTTTCCCTCGATGTCGTTTGGTAACAAGGTTCGAAACGCCTTCAGGGTATCGCTTCCATCTCTCATCGTCTCGTTAGTCATAGGTTTCTTCGGTGGAACGTTCCTCGGCAAGTACCTCGATAGGATTCGGAAGAGCTATCCGGGCCTGCTCGTAATTCTCCCCGGAATGATGGGCCTCCGCGGAAACGTCTTCAGCTCGATGGCGTCAAGATTTTCCACGATGCTCTACCTCGGTGAGCTCGAGCCCTCGATGAAGGACAGAAAGGTCCTCGAGAACGTCGTCATCGCCATGCTCCTCTCGCTGATTCCCGTAACGCTCCTCTGGGCGATAGGCGTCATAAGGGGAATCCGATATCACGCGTTCGAGATTCTCTTCATAGTCATCGGTTCGACGATACTCGTCTCACTAATCCTCGGCTACTTCACGGCTGGAATCACAATTCTGGCCTTCAAGCGGGACGTTGACCCCGACAGCCTCGCGGCACCGCTGGTTGCCTCAATGGGTGATTTGCTGACGATTCCAACCCTCATCGGGTTCATTCTCCTCCTTGAGGCGAGCGGTAAAGCCTTCTGGACCCTCAACGGGGCATCAATCCTCCTCCTGCTCGTCCTCTGGTTCCTCTCCCGCGTCAGGCTTGCCGAGTTCCTGAAGTACAAGCAACTCTTCACCACCGTAACAGCCCTCGCGATGCTCAGCCTAATCTCGGGCTTCACCCTCGAGCGCTTCAGCGGGCTTATAGCCTCGACGATAATCCTCGGCTTCGCTTATCCCTCAATCCTCAGCTCCTTCGGCAACTACGGCTCCATAATCGCCGCGAAAACGTCGACCAAACTCAACCTCGGTGAAATTGAGAGCTACTTCTCGCGGGAGCCCTTCGAGGAAATCCTCGCGCTCCTCCTGACGGCCCCGATAATAGGGGTCCTCATAAACCTGCTGAGCGCCGGGATAGCCTACCTCCTCCTTCGGGCGGAGCCAAGGCTCGTCTTCGAGCTCGCGGTCACGTACCCCCTGATGGCCCTCTTCATAATGCTCTACGCCTACTCGCTCTCCTACATCCTCTTCAAGCATAACATAGACCCGGACAGCGTTGCCATTCCGCTGATAGCGAACAACAGCGACATATTTGGAACCCTTTACGTCGTCGCGATAGCCAAGCTGATGGTGGGAGCATGATAGGGCTCTCGATGACGTCTTACACGGGCAGGACTCCTGGGGAGTTCGAACGCTGGCTTGAGGAAGCGGAAGGGCTCGGCTTCGACTTCGTCGAGCTGGTAAGCGAGTGGCCCAACTTCCTAACGAGGGAGACGTGGAAGACCTACGCCAACGTTCTCGGGAGCTTCGGGCTTGGGGTCACCGTCCACGCCCCGTTCAGCGACGTCAACATCGGCTCGCTCAACGAGAGGCTCAGGATGGCTTCCATCGAAGTCCTGCGGGAGACGCTTGACGTTGCCTCCCGTCTGAACGCGCTCGTGGTTACGGTTCACCCCGGCCACTGCTCGCCGGCGAGCAGGAAGTTCAGGGAGGACTACAACAGAGTTCACCGCGGTTCCCTTCGCGAGCTTGAAAAACTCTCCTGGGAGTTCGGCGTTAAGGTTGGCGTTGAGAACATGCCGAGCTTTCCAATACTCGACGCCCAAACGCCTGAGAGGCTGGCCGAGCTTTTAGAGGGGACGGAACTGGGTGTTACCCTCGACGTCGGTCACCTCAACACCGTCGGCTTCCCCTTCGAGCGCTTTACGGAGCTCCTCGGAGACCGAATCGTTCACGTCCACCTCCACGACAACTCCGGGAAGAGCGACGAGCACCTGCCCCTCGGAAAGGGAACCGTTCCCTGGCGGAAGGTTCTGCCCCGGATTATGAAGTTCAGCTGTGCCCTTGAGGTCTCGAGCCTCGACGACGCCCGGGTTAGTCTGGCCTTTCTCAGAGACATTGGTGAGCTTTGAAGTTCATTGAGGCCCACTTTTACAAAACGCAACCCTTTTATACATCCCCACCTAAAGAACTCTCGGATAACTTCTGGAGGGACGAGCATGGCTGAGAAGATAGTGGAGGAACTTAAACCCTTCTTCGACCCGAAGGCGGTCGCTATCATCGGTGCAACCAACAAGAAGGGAAAGGTTGGTAACGTCATCTTCGAGAACTTCAAGATGAACAAGGAGAGGGGCATTTTCAAGGGTAACATCTACCCCGTGAACCCCAAGCTCGATGAGATTGACGGATACAAGGTTTACCACACTGTCAAGGAGCTTCCCGATGACACTGATTTGGCCGTCATATCGATTCCAGCCCCCTACGTCCCGGCCACGATGAGGGACATAGCGGAGAAGGGCATAAAGGCAGTCATCATCATTACCGGCGGTTTTGGAGAGCTCGGCGAGGAAGGAAAGAAGCTCGAAAGGGAAATCTACGAGATAGCCAAGGCCAACGGCATACGCGTCATCGGCCCGAACTGTGTCGGCGTCTACGTTCCAGACACCGGCGTTGACACCGTCTTCCTGCCCGAGAGCAAGATGGACAGGCCCGAGAGCGGGCCGATAGCGTTCGTCAGCCAGAGCGGTGCCTTCGCGGCAGCTATGCTCGACTGGGCGGCAGGAGCGGGCATAGGAATCGGCAAGATGGTCAGCTACGGAAACAAGCTCGACGTCGACGACGCCGATTTGATGGACTACTTCATCCACGATGACGAGATAAACGTCGTCACCTTCTACATCGAGGGCGTCAAGGACGGAAGGAAGTTCATGGAGAGCGCCAAGCGCATTACAAAGGTCAAGCCCGTCATTGCCCTCAAGAGCGGAAGAACCGAATACGGAGCCAAAGCGGCATCGAGCCACACCGGTTCTCTGGCTGGAGCTGACACGATTTACGACGCCGTCTTCAAGCAGACCGGCATAATAAGGGCCGAGGACTTCGAGCACATGTTTGACCTGGCCAAGGCCTTCGCCCAGCTCGTTCACAAGCTCCCGAAGGGCGACAGGATAGGCATCATCACCGACGGCGGTGGGGCCGGAGTCATGGCCAGCGACGCGGTGGCGAAGTTCGGCCTCAAGATGGCCGAGCTGAGCGAGGAAACCGTCAAGTTCCTCAAGGAGAAGTTCCCACCGCACGCGGTCGTTGGCAATCCCACTGATGTCGTTGGAGACACCGACGCGGAGCGCTACAGGCTTGCCCTCGAAGCCTTTACCAAGGACCCGAACGTTGACGCGATACTCGTCATAGTGCTCTTCCAGGTTCCGCTCCTCGAGGAGGAGAAGGTCATCGACATCATAGCGGACTACCAGAAGAAGAGCGACAAGCCGATTGTGGCAGTAGCTATGGGCGGTAAGAAGACCGACCGCTACGCGAGAATGCTGGAGGAGAAGGGCGTTCCCGTTTACCCGACTCCCGAGAGAGGTGTGCGCGCCTTAGCGGGCCTCGTTAGGTACGCCCAGTACCGGGAGAAGGTGAAGGAGTAACGCTTACGGTGGTGGTAGCATGAAGGAGGAAGCCCTCAAAGTTATTGAGTCCGTCCTGTCCCAGGGCAGGACGGCCATGGTTGAGTACGAGGCCAAGCAGGTTTTAAAGGCTTACGGCCTCCCCGTTCCGAACGAGAAGCTCGCCAAGACCCTCGATGAGGCTCTCAAGTACGCGGAGGAGATAGGCTACCCCGTTGCCCTGAAGTTGATGTCGCCCCAGATACTCCACAAGAGCGACGCGAAGGTCGTCATGCTGAACATAAAGAGCCCCGAGGAGCTCAAGCAGAAGTGGGAGGAGATACACGAGAACGCGAAGAAATACCGCCCAGATGCAGAAATCCTCGGCGTCCTCGTCGCCCCAATGCTCAGGCCCGGCAGGGAGATAATCATAGGCGTCACCGAGGACCCGCAGTTCGGCCACGCGATAATGTTCGGTCTCGGCGGAATCTTCGTCGAGGTCCTCAAGGACGTGACCTTCCGCATTATCCCGATTACTGAGCGCGACGCGAGAAAGATGATTAGGGAAATCAAGAGCTACCCGATTTTGGCAGGAGCGCGTGGAGAGGAGCCAGCTGATATAGACGCCATCGTTGACCTGCTCCTCAAGGTCAGCCAGCTGGTTGATGAGCTCAGGGACTACATCAAGGAAATGGACCTCAACCCCGTCTTCGTCTACGAGAAGGGCAAGGGCGCGGTCATAGTCGACGCGAGGATTATCCTCAAGGAACCTAAGGAGAAGAAACCCGAGATAAGCTCGGAGTACAAGGAGAGGTGCGCTTAATCGCCTTCTGGCCTCTCTTCTCTTTCCTCGGCCTCTTTTTCCTCCTTGTAGACGAGCTCGATGTAGCTCAAAAGGTCGTGCATTATGAAGAAGCTTATGCCTGCATCGATGGCGGAGTAGATGTTCCCCGAGATTAGGTAGAGTAACGCGAAGAAGAACTCTATCGCTATGTAGACCAGCGCGACCTTTATCGCTCTCCTGTTCTCCCGCCCGACGCCGTAGGCCAGGATGAGGTTGAGCAGGCCGAAGAACAGGTAGATGACGGAGCTCCAGTAGTAGGCGTAGCCGAGGAGGAGTATTCCGTTTATCGTGAGCAGGTACGTGGCGAGCCTCGGTGGCTTGAGGTTGAGCATGGAAAAAGTTGGAGGGGGCCTTTAAAGCCTTTCCTCCGTCAGGAGAACTTCTCAAAAATCTCGACGTACTTGAAGCCGTCGTCCGGGAAGATTAGGACTGTCGTTCCTTCCGGTTTCAGCTCCTTCATCGCCCGGTAAACGGCGCCGGAACTCAGCCCCACGAGGATTCCGTTGAGCCTCGCCACTTCCCGGACCCCTGCAACCGCTTCCTCGAGGGTGACCTCGACGACCTCATCAACGTAGTCCACCCATTTCGGCCCGGTGTCAAGGCCCTTTATCCCGGGAATCCTCTCTCCCCGCGCCGGAACGACACCCACAACCCTCGTTCCGTAGCGCTCCTTCAGGTAGCTCCCAATCCCGGCGATGTGTCCGGAAGTGCCAATCCCCGCTATTAGCAATTCTGGCCTCTTTCCTATGCTCTCCAGTTGCTCTGCTATTTCCCTTCCCGTTCCCCTGTGGGCCAGGAAGTTGTTCTCGTTCTCGTACTGGTTCAGGTTCAAGGCCCCGCTCCTCCCGGCCTCTTCCCTGACGAACTCCACCATTTCCCGGTCTATCGTCTCGAAGTCCGTTAGAACGACCTCTGCCCCAAGAATACTGAGCAGAACACGTGTAGATTTTGGCGTTGGCCTCGGCAGGTAGGCCCTGAACTTTACACCGAGCACGTTGCTCAGCGAGGCGAGTGCTATTGCCGTGTTGCCGGAACTGGCTTCAAAAACGCTCCCAACGTTTCCGTTTTCAAGGGCCGAGAAGAGCAGTGTATAGGCCGTTCTGTCCTTTATGCTCCTGCTGAACGGGTTAAAGAACTCCAGCTTGGCAAAAGACATCCCCCCTCGTCCTCAGCCTGAGGAGGGGCGTCGGCTTGTACCTCTCGAACAGTTCGATACTGTTCTCGAACACGTTCATGGCCGTCACCGGTGGGAGTTTGGGGGTTTTCCTTAAAAACCTTCCTAAAACGTTCAGTTGTGGACAAAAATGGGTAATCACAGCAGGCCCTTAATCCTTTCGAACTCGCCCGGTGAGCCCCTCACTATCGGATACCTCGGCGTGAAGGGACAGCTCGGCTCCTCGCGGGCGCTTATCTCGAAGGTCCCTATCTTCTTGGCTATTCTGACGATTTCCTCCTTGTCGAGTCCGATTAAAGGCCTCAGAACCGGCAAATCACTCGCCCGGCTGACGATTAGGAGGTTGTCGAGCGTCTGTGAAGCGACCTGTCCGAGGGAGTCGCCGGTTATTATCGCGCTCGCCCCGACCTCGTGCCCAATCCTGCAGGCCCTTCTAAGCATCAGCCACTTGCAGAAGACGCAGGTCCAGCGCTCCTTCTTGAGCTCCTTCAGCCTCTCAAACACCGGCACGTGCTCCTCCGCGAAGTCCACCGTGATTAACTCGTCGAGCTTCCCGTATTTACTCAGAACCTCCCAGAGCTCGTGAACCTTCTCCTCCTTGATGGAATCCTGCCTGAAGTGAACCGGAACTACCTCGACACCCTTTCGGAGCATCAGGTAGATTGCCACGGGTGAGTCGATGCCCGAGCTGAGCAGTGCGACGGCCTTCATGACCGGAACTTCGGGCGGGCTTTTATGAGGCTTTCTTCAACTCAGGGTTTCAAACCTTTAAGGAGAAGGCCGATGTAGACGAACCACGCGAGGATTAGCGATGCCCCTATCAACTCCGGAATCGCCAGCCCCTTGAAGACCTTCGCCCTAATCAAGTAGAGCATCGTGAGGAACACGACAACCGCAAGAACGCCCCAGACGTAGTTAACTGGACTCTTCCGCCCGAGCTTTATCCCGACGAGCGCTATATCGGCTAAAGCCAGAACGTAGAACAGAACCGCCGAGGGGGTGTGGTAAGGGAGTTCCTCCGGGAAAACCCCGACAAGGAACAGGAAGACCAGCGCGAGGGGCATCAGGTAGGATAGGCCGTGCTTGAAGGCGACCACAGCGGGTATCATTGCCACAACCGCAAAGAACATCACGAAGCCGTTGAAGAGCCATCTATTGGGGTTCTTGAGCGAGCCCATGTCGCTCAGCGCGTTGTTCGTGAAGGAAAACCACGGGTTGGCGTGGATAACTATTGCAAGGCCCACGATGAAGATTATTGGGAGTGAAAGGGCCACGTAGGAAGCGAAGCGTTCAAGTTCCACCGCGACCACCTCAGCACTCCCTCTTCCTTGGCTCCTCTCCAAAGACCGCCTTGTAGAGCTTTCTGAACTCTTCCCACGAGCCCCTGATTATCGGGTGCTTCGGGATGAAGGGTATCTCATCCTCAGGGAGCGTTGAAAGCTCGAAGGTGCCGATTCTCTTCGCTATGCTAACTATCTCCTCCTTGTCCATGCCTATCAGCGGTCTGTAAATCGGTAAATCGCTCGCCTGGCTGACGATGTACATGTTCTCAAGCGTCTGACTCGCCACCTGCCCGAGGGAGTCACCCATCACGATGCCCTTCGCGCCGAAGTCCTTGGCTATCTTATCGGCGTGCCTCACCATCATGAACTTGCAGAAGACACACGTGTACTTCTCCTTCTTAAGTTCCTTCAGCTTCTCAAGGATTCTCTCGCGCTCCTTCGGCTTAACAACGATTAGCTCTGCCTTTCCGCCGTAGTGGTACTTCTTCAGCTGGTTCCAGATTTTCCTGACCTTTTCGAGGGTCTTCTCGCCCATGTAGATGTGAACCGGAACCACCTCGACACCGCGCTTCATCATAAGGAAAGCGGCAACCGGTGAGTCTATGCCCCCGCTTAGCAAAGCGACGACCTTGCCCTGCGTGCCTATCGGCAGTCCTCCCCAGGCTCTAACCTTGTCGACGAAGACGTACGCTCTGCCCTCCATCAGCTCGACGCCGACCTCGATATCGTAGTCGTGCAGATTAACCTCGCTCTCCTCGTTCTCGAGTATGTACTCCCCGACTTTGGCCTGAACCTCGGGGCTCTTCAGCGGGAACTCCTTGGTGATTCTCCTTGCCGTGACGCGGAATTTCGGCTTCTCAAGGTTTAGTTCCCTCTTCTTCCGCCTGAAGAGCTTTAGCGCGGTTTTGTTTATTTTCTCAAGGTTCGCCTCGACCTCCATCGCAGGTGAGAGCGAGACTATGCCAAAAACCCTCGTTAGGACCTCAACGGCCTCTTTGGCTTTGTTCGTTCTCACGAGAATCCTCCCGTGCTTGGCCTCGACCTTCTTGAAGTCGATTCCTTCGCTCACCAGAGCCTCGCGTATGTTGTTCATGAGTATGTTCTCGAACCATCTCCTCGTCTGCCTCGACTTCGTTCCAATCTCACCGTAGCGGACTATGACGACGTTCATGGAATCACCTCGCCACCGGGAACTTGACAACAATTTCTATGTACTTCTGGATAACCGTGTAGAGCACGAGGGACATCAGGTAAGACGAGAGCAGGATAAGCTCGTTCATCTCAAATATGTGCCTCGCCAGTTCCTTCGCCCTCGGGGTGGCGTCAACTATTGCGCGCATGTAGCGGACCTTCCAGTTCTGGTTCATAATGATAAACCCGACCAGGAAGAGCACCCCGACTAAGCCCATCATCTTGCCGAAGGCGAGCATGAGGAAGAGCGTTGACGTCATCACAAGCCAGCCACCGATGACCCCGAGGAGGATTACGAACTCTATCATGGCTATCATCCTTGCTTGGATAAAGGGGATAAAAAAGTTTAGATGAACCTCGTCACGTCATCAACGCCCTTCTTCCTCTTCCTCGGCTTGGGCTCGTTCCTCGGGTAGCCGACGGGAATGACCCCCACGAGGTAGTGGTTCTCGTCGAGACCCGCGAGCTCTCTAACCCTCTCCTCGATGCCCTTGAAGCTCGTCACGCCGATGTAGACCGTGCCGAGGCCGAGCTCCACCGCTTTGAGCATGAGGTTCTGAATGGCCATCGATGCGCTCTCGACGCTCCAGATGAACTCAACCTCGTCGAACTCCTTCCCCGGCAGGAAGCGAACGCGCCTGTCTATGAAGACCGCTATGTAAACCGGCGCCCTGAACATGCCCTCCTCGTACATCCTCTTCCTGAGCTTCTCTATCTTCTCCTCCGGCAGGTTGACCGCTCGGTAATAAACCTCCATGCCCTCGGCGATGAGCTCGTAGAGCTTCTCCCTCGCCTCATCGCTCCTGAAGACCACGAAAATCCAGTTCTCAAGCCCGCTGGCATTTGGAGCCCTTATTGCGCTCTCGATGAGCTTTCTTACATCTTCCTCCGGCACGGGCTTTTCGAGGAAGTAGCGCACGGAAGTCCTTTTCATTATCGCCTCGTCCAGTTCCATGTTCCCACCGGTCACCGTTGGGGATTCCTTTATTAATCCCTTTTCGAAACCAAAGGTTTAATAGAAGCGCCGAGAAACCCCGGAGGGTGAAAGCATGTACGGATGGAGAGGAAGGCTTGGCCTTATAGTTCCCTCCTCGAACACCACGATGGAGATGGAGCTTCACGATTACCTGCCGGAGGGCGTTTCGCTTCACACCGCCAGGGTTCCGCTCAGGAACGTCAATGAAGAAGAACTCGTGAAGATGAACACTTTAGCAGTCGAGAGCGCCAGACTGCTCAGGGACGCGGGCGTTGAGCTAATCCTTTACGGGTGCACGAGCGGTTCCTTCATCGGCGGAAAGGACTACGAGAAAAAGCTTGAGATTGAAATCGAGGACGAGGTGAACGTTCCGGTGATAAGCACGAGCACCGCAGTGATAGAGGCCCTAAAGATGCTCGACGCGAGAGAAATACTCGTGGTAACGCCCTACACCGACGAGATTAACCAGCGCGAGAAGGAGTTCCTTGAGGCCAACGAGTTCACGGTTCTCGATATCAGGGGCCTCGGCCTCGAGGACAACCAAGCAATCGGCAAGCTTGAACCTTACACCGCATACCGCCTCGCGAAGGCGAGCTTCACCGACGAGGCGGAGGCGATTTTCATAAGCTGTACCAACTGGAGAACCTTCGAAATCATCGAGACCCTCGAGAAGGACCTCGGCGTTCCGGTGGTTACCAGCAACCAGGCCTCCCTCTGGCTGGCTTTGAGGGAGATGGACGTCATGGAGCGGATTCCGAGCCTCGGAAGGCTCTTCACCGAGTACTGACTTGGCAAGTCCCTAACTCTTTTTTGCTTCCCTAATTTAAAACGAAATCCTTTTAAGAGCCCTCCATCAACTTCTCCATAGTTAGTCACTGTGGGTGATACAAAATGATGGAGCTCCTCGACGAGGCAAGGAAGCTGTCGATTTTCACGGCCTACAACGCGAACGTTGACGCGATAGTCTACCTCAAGGGCGAGACCGTTCAGAGGCTCATAGATGAGTTCGGTACCGATGCGGTCAGGAAAAGAATGGAAGAGTTCCCCAGGCAGATTGAGGAGCCGATTGACTTCGTCGCGAGGCTCGTTCACGCCCTCAAGACAGGAAAGCCGATGGCCGTTCCGCTCGTCAACGAGGAGCTCCAGAGCTGGTTTGACACCCACTTCAAGTACGACGTTGAGAGAATCGGCGGTCAGGCGGGAATAATAGCGAACCTCTTGGCCAACCTCGACTTCAGGAAGGTAATCGTTTACATCCCACACCTCGCAAAGAGGCAGGCCGAGATGTTCGTTTCAAAGAAGAACCTCTTCTACCCCGTCGTTGAGAACGGAAAGCTCGTTCTGAAGCACCCCCGCGAGGCCTACCGTGAGAACGACCCGGTCAAGGTGAACAGGATTTTTGAGTTCCGCGCCGGAACGACCTTCAGGCTGGGCGACGAGACGATTACCGTTCCCTACTCCGGTCGCTTCATCGTTTCGGCCCGCTTCGAGAGCATAAGGATTTACACGGAGGAGAAGCTCAAACCGTTCCTTCCCGAGATTGGCCTCCAGGTTGACGGCGCTATTCTTTCAGGCTACCAGGGGATAAGGCTCCGCTATTCCGACGGGAAGGACGCGAACTACTACCTCAGGGAGGCCAAGAAGGACATTCTCCTCCTCAAGCGCGAGAAGGACGTCAAGGTTCACCTGGAGTTCGCCTCGATACAGAGCAGAGAATTGAGAAAGAAGGTCATCTACAACCTCTTCCCGCTCGTTGACAGCGTCGGCATGGACGAGTCTGAGATAGCCTACGTCCTGAGCGCCCTCGGCTACTCCAAGCTCGCCGACAGGATATTCACCTACAACCGCATCGAGGACACTGTCTTAGGCGGAAAAATCCTCATAGACGAGATGAACCTCGAAGTTTTGCAAATCCACACGATTTACTACCTCATGTACATCACCCACGCCGACAATCCATTGAGCGAGGACGAGCTCAGAAGGAGCCTTGAGCTGGCGACGACTTTAGCGGCCGCGAGGGCCTCGCTCGGCGACGTCCGCTCGCCAGAGGACTTTAAAGTCGGCCTGAGCGTTCCCTACAACGAGCGCGGGGAGTACGTAAAACTACGCTTTGAGGAGGCCAAGAGGAGGCTCCGCACCAGGGAATATAAAGTCGTGATAATCCCCACGAGGCTCGTTAAGAACCCGGTTTCGACGGTTGGCCTCGGCGACACAATCTCAACCGGAGCCTTCACGAGCTACCTCGCGTTGCTGAGGGAGAAGGGTGTGCTCTGATGTTTTCTCGTTCTCTCCGGGACAGTTAGGCTTGTTTTTGGTTGGTACGGTATGCCGTACCAGTCTTCAAAAAGGGTCGGTACGGCACGGTGTACCCCTACTCAACTAGCCCCTCCATGAGCCTCGCCTTTTCCTGGGCTTTCCTGAGGTGCTCGACGGTGACCTTCGTGTAAATCTGGGTCGTCGAGAGGTTGGAGTGACCGAGAAGTTCCTGAATGGCCCTTATATCCACTCCCCGCTCAAGCATGTGCGTCGCGAAGCTGTGGCGGAGTCTGTGGGGCGTGACTTCAACGCCCGCCCTCTTCCCGTACTTCTTCAGGAGGTACCAGACGGTCTTCGTCGAGAGCCTGTCCTTGCTCTTCCTCCGCTCCTCGACGAGTAAATACTCGCTCGAATCGGAGCGCGTTTCAAGATATGAACGGATTTCCTCAACCAAAAACTCTGGAATCGGCACGACCCTGTCCTTGGCCCCTTTTCCACCGCGAACCACTATTATGCCCCGCTCCAAATCAACTTCGCTCTTCTTCAGGTTGCAGAGCTCGCTGACACGAAGACCCGCCCCGTAGAGCAGGAGAACTATCAGCCTGTCCCTCTTCCGCGTCGGTGGAATAACCGATAGAAGCCTCTTTACCTCTTCGCGCGTAAGAGCTTTTGGCAGGCTCCTCGGCACCTTCGGCGGTTTCAGCTTCTCCGCTTCCTCATCGTAGCCCTCGAAGCGGAAGTAGGCCCTCAATGCCTGAACAACGAGGTTTAAGCTCCTGTTGGAGTAGCCTTCCCTCCTGAGCCTCGCCAGGAAGCGGAGGGCGGAGCGCGCGTTCAAAGCCCCGCCCCATTCAAGGTATCGCCGAACGTAGTAGGAGTACATCCTAATCGTGTTCGGGCTCTTGCCCTCGAGGTCGAGGTAGGTCTCGAACTCCTCTACAACTTCGGTGTCCATCGCTCAGCCCTTAGAGCAGTTCGTCCGGTTTGAGCTCGGCCTCGATGATTTCTATTTCTTCTCCAGCTTTCTCTGGGGTTTCGGGCTTCTCCTCCTTCTGCTCAACGGTTTCCTCGCTCTCGGCTTTCTCTTCAAGGCCCTCCTTTATGGCAAGGCTCAGGTAAACGGTCTTCATGAGCTCCTCCACGAGCTCCTTTTCCTCGGCGAAGACGTAGCCCTGGCCGACGACAACCTTTCCGGCAAGGCCGAGCTTCTCAACCGCTATGGCGAAAATCCTTTCGTCCGGAACGGGCTCGGCCGGGAAGAGGTTCGTCCACGCTTCCTCAATCTTGACCGGCCTGCTCTTCTTGTCGAGGAGCTCCCTCAGGCCCTCGTTCTCGTTCCTCAGCCTGACGTACTCGGCGTGAAGCTCTTCATACTTCTTCTGGAGCTCCTCGTGCTCCTTGTAGAGGCTCTCGTACTCGTTCGCGAGCTGGTCGTACTTGCCCTTCACATCGAGGAGCTGTTTCCTGAGCTCCATGTACTCCGGAAGGACCTGCAGGCTCTTCAGCCCGGCCCTGACGAGGGTGTTCTTCAGTTCCTTCCTGACGAGCTCAACATCCACGTGCTCAAGGTCGTGGCCGAGGGGAAGCTTCATCCTCTCGATGTGCCCGACCATCTCGCCGAGCTCGTTGAAGAGCCTCTCCGCGAGCTCCCTTCCAACCCTGTCGGCGTCGGTCGCTATGATGAGAAGGTCCGCTCCTGCCGCGGCGCTCTTGGCTATCTCGATGTTCGTCGTCGGGATTATGGCGGAGATTGTGATGTTGTACTCGCTCCCCAACGCGAGCCCCTGGAGGGCCTTGCTGACGACCTCAACGTCGCTCGCCCCTTCAACGAGAATCCTAACGTCAACTATCGCCATGCTCACCACCGTCAATAATTCTCGCCCCGGTTTAAAACCGTTCTCATAGCTCGACCTTCAGCTCGGGCCTCTCGAGGATTACCCTTCCGTCGGGCAGGAGCGAAATCGAGAGACCCTCGATTCTAACCCCCGCCCTCTTTGCCTCCCTCAAAAGTCTCGCGAGTTCGAGGTCACCTTTTTCGTAGGGCTTGAACTTTTCAACGCCGGGCATCGCCCCGATGAAGAAGATTATCGCGTCCTTTCCGGCTTTGACAAGCTCGATTAGCTCCCTAACGTGCCTCTGCCCGCGAAGCGTCGGGCAGTCGGGGTACATCGCGTATTCACCTTTCTCGCCTCCCCTCAGGACGGCGCTCTTCATCTCGCCGTAGAGTTCTCCGCCGGGGCACTCGAAGAGGTAGTCGAGGCGGGAGTTGCCGATGCGAACTTCTTTCCGCTTTATCGAGCAGTCCTTCAGCCAGGGAACGAGGCCGAGCTCAACCGCCCTTTCAAAGGCCTTGGCCTGAGTCCTCGTGTCCACTATCGCTCCCTTTCCGTCTAAATCCTCGAAGGCTATAAGAACGAAGTCGGTCTTTCCCCCGCTCTTATGCGTGCAGAAGACCTTTCGTTCCGGAATCATAAACTCCTCCAGGCGACCGGTGTTGGTGAGAAGGGCCCTTCTAATTTCGCCGTTCACCTCGACCAGGGCGACGAAGCGGTTGAGCCTCTCCATGAACTTACAAGGAACCACGTTGAGCTTCAGGAGGACTTCCTTCATGATTCACCCTTTGAGGGGTGGGATATAAAGCTTGACGCCGTCTGTGTTATCCAGTTCTTGGATAATCCATTTGGTGGATAACCTTTCACCCACCTAAACCCTTAAAAGCTCATTACGATGACTATCTAAACGGTGGTGCCGATGGTGGACTTCGAACTGCTCAAGAAGATTGTTGAAGCCCCTGGAGTTTCGGGCTTTGAGTTTCTCGGCGTCAGGGACGTTGTAATCGAGGCCTTCAAGCCCTACGTCGACGAGATTAAGGTTGACAAGCTCGGAAACGTCATAGCGCACAAGGAAGGAAAGGGCCCGAAGGTCATGCTCGCCGGGCATATGGACCAGATTGGCCTCATGGTGACCCACATTGAGAAGAACGGTTTCCTCCGCGTTGCACCGGTCGGCGGTGTTGACCCGAGGACGCTGATAGCCCAGCGCTTCAAGGTCTGGATTGGCCCGAACGAGTTCATCTACGGCGTCGGTGGAAGCGTTCCGCCCCACATCCAGAAGCCGGAGCAGAGGAACAAGGCTCCGACCTGGGACCAGATTTTCATAGACATAGGCGCCGAGAGCAAGGAAGAGGCCGAGGAGATGGGTGTAAAGATAGGCACCGTCATCACCTGGGACGGCAGGCTCGAGAGACTCGGGAAGCACAGGCTCGTCAGCATCGCCCACGACGACAGGATAGCCGTCTACACCCTCGTTGAAGCCGCGAGGCAGTTGAGCGAGACCGATGCGGACGTTTACTTCGTCGCGACCGTTCAGGAGGAGGTCGGCCTCAGGGGAGCAAAGGTTTCGGCGTTCGGCATTGACCCGGACTACGGCTTCGCCCTCGACGTCACCATAGCGGCCGACGTTCCGGGAACCCCGGAGCACAAGCAGATAAGCCAGCTCGGAAAGGGCGTCGCGATTAAGATAATGGACCGCTCCGTCATCTGCCACCCGACGATTGTCAGGTGGATGGAAGACCTTGCGAAGAAGTACGAGATACCCTACCAGTGGGACATCCTCACCGGCGGAGGAACCGACGCAGGAGCCATACACCTCAACAAGGCCGGCGTCCCGAGCGGTGGCATAAGCATCCCGGCGCGCTACATACACTCCAACACCGAGGTCGTTGACGAGCGCGACGTCGATGCCGCGGTCAAGCTGACGACCAAGGTCATCGAGGAGATTCCGAACCTGAAGCTCTGATTCTCCCTTAAATTTTATAAGCTTCCCTTCAAATTTTCTCCAGCACTGCTCAAGGGTGTCCAGCGATGGAATCAAGGACGGCAGAGATGCCTTTCTCGGCGGACTGGGAGGCCGTTAGGTGGGTGACATCGAAGCCGAGGGAACTCTTCAAGTCCCTGCCCTTTGAGGCCGAGGCCTCCGGGGAGGAGACCCTCGACGTCCGAATACGAATCCGGAGAAAGCTTTTCAAATTCGAGTTCACGGGGAGAATGGAGGTTGCCTTTGCAGATTCGACGGCCACCTACATCATGAAGGGTCCAAAGGGGCTCCTGATTCTCTCCGCTTCCGTTGACGACGATGTCCTCCTGTCGAGGGCCTCCGCCGACCTCGTCGAGCGCTTTCTCGGCCGAAAGCTGGAAGCCCTTGTCAACGGCTTCGCCCTGGCGGTCTGCCGTTTCTCGGAAAGCTACCGGAGAATCGTCGGAAAAATCCTTCCAACGGGGGAGGGGGAGTTTTACGTGAGGAATATGGCCCAGGATGACCTTCCCCACCTTCTCAGGTACCTCCGCTTCAGCCTTGGGAATGGGACGTTCTCCCTCCACGGAAAGGGCAACGGCGAGGAGTTCAGGATAACCGTCGAGAACGACGTGGTGAAAAGCATCGAGCACGAGAGCTCGGGTGGAAGCGCGATAGTCGAAGTTAACAAGCCCCTGCTTGGCGTCGGTGAAGATGACTTTTCAGGCCTCGAGCTCGGGGGAGAGTACTTCCTCAGTGTTCTCCGTCGGTGACCTCTTTTCAAGCTTCCACAGCTCGTAGAGCAGGAAAGCTAGCCCCATAAGAACTCCCGCAACGAGGAAGGGCCACTTGCTCGGCAGTGGGAGACCGCGGTGCCACTCGTGGAGCAGGTAGTTCTGGTAGAGGAACAGGTAGCCGAGCCACGCTATAATAACCGCCTCGATGCTGTATTCGACCAGCTTCTTCTCTCGCTCCTCCATCTTCACCACGGGAAAGGTTAAAAGCGACCCGTTAAAAACTCTTCCCATGCAGGAACCAGACCTCCAGTACTTTCCCTACGACACCCTCAGGCTCAATCAGGCGGAGTTCATCGAGCTCGTGCGCGAGACAGCCGAGAGGGGAGAGAACGCCATAATTGAAGCCCCAACAGGCTTCGGTAAGACCGTGAGCGTTCTGGCCGGCGTTCTTCCAGTTGCCGAGGACCTCGGCCTCAAGGTTCTCTACTTAGCCCGAACGCACAGGCAGATGGACCGCGTTATAGAGGAGCTCAAGGCGATAAACCGGAAGGCGAGGGTTTCTGGGGTTGAGCTCAGGAGCAGGAAGGAGCTGTGCCTCCACAACTACCTCACCCAGTTCACGAGCGACGCCTACACCGCCATGGTCGTCTGCAAGAACCTAAAGAAGCTCGGAAAGTGCCCCTTCTACGAGAACGAGAAGAAGAAAAAGGCCGAGTTCAACGAGCTCGTGAATTTTTTCCTTGAAAGCCCTTCCCACCCGTCCGAAATCCTGAGCTACGCGGAGACGCTCGAGCTCTGCCCCTACGACCTGACGAGGAAGATAGCCGAGAAGGCAGACGTCATCGTCGCCAGCTACCTCTACGCGATAAGCCCCAGCATAAGGGAGAGCCTGATAAGCTCGCTCGGCGTGGATTATTCGGACCTTATAATCGTCTTCGACGAGGCCCACAATCTGCCTGACCAGGCCATCTCTGCTTTGAGCGACAGGCTGAGCATTCATACAATCAACAGGGCCATTAAGGAGGCCGACGAGTACAGGGAGAACGAGATAGCCAATTTCCTTAGCATACTCGGCAAAGGTTTGGAGTTGCTCTTCCGCGAGAAGCTCGCCGACAGGGAAATCCAGGAAACGCCGATTCAGCCCGAGCTGGTCTTCGTTCACCTGATGAGAACCCTCGGGATAAGCGAGCGCTGGCTCGTGAAAACGCTGAACGAGATGGTCTCAATCGGCGAGGCGATAAGGGAGGACAGAATAGAGAAGGGCAAACCTCCAAGGAGCTACATTGGTCGCGTCGGCGAGTTCCTGCTCCTCTGGTTCTCGCTCATCGGAAGGGAGGACTACCTCTTCCTGCTCAGCAGGGAGAAGGGTTTGAGCCTTGAGCTCGTGGCCTTGGACCCGTCGAAGGCCCTAACCTTTCTCAAGGAAGTCCACAGCGCCTTCTTCATCTCCGGAACGCTCACCCCGCTTGAGGCCTTCCGCGACGTCATGGGCATCGAGAAGGCCAGGCTGAAGAAGTTTCCAAGGATGGTGAAACGCGAAAACGCGCAGGTTCTGGTCGCCAAAGACGTCTCGACGCGCGGTGAGGAGCGCTCGCTCCAGGTTTACAGGAAGATGGTCGATTATATCATCGAGGCCGTTAAGCTGATTCCCAAGAACGTTGGCGTTTTTACGGCCTCCTATGAAGTCCTTCAGGGCCTCCTTTCGGCCAACCTTGAGGTCAGACTTGAGGAAACGGGAAAGGCGGTATTCATCGAGAGGCAGGGGGTAAGCTCGGCCGAGAATGATGCGATGGTGGCTTCGTTTAAAGCCCACGCGAGGGGCAACGGGGCGGTTCTGCTCGGCGTCATGGGTGGGAGGAACAGCGAGGGACAGGACTACAGCGGGGATGAGATGAACGGGGTCATACTGGTCGGGATTCCCTACGCGAGGCCCACTCCGCGCGTGCAGGCTCAGATAAGGTACTTCGAGCGGAAGTTCCCGGGAAAGGGCCGTTACTACGGCTATTACTTGCCCGCCCACAGGAAGCTGGTTCAGGCAGCCGGAAGGGTCCACCGCTCGGCGGAGGAGAAGGGCTCGATAATAATCCTCGACTACCGCGTCCTCTGGAGAAACGTCAGGAAGGACTTCCCGGACTGGATGGTTGAAACTATGAGGCCCGTTGACCTGGCGAGGATGAGGCTCTATCTGAAACGCTTCTGGTTCAGCGGACCGTGAACTCCTTTTCGACCCTGACCTTGGCACCGTTCACGTAGGCCACCTTGATGACCTTGTATCTCCCCGGTGGGAGCTCCACAGGCAACTTCTGCTCTATAGTTTCACCGGGGATTAGGACGATTCTTCGGTTCAGGAACACTATCCCCGGGTCAAGCCTCTGCCAGAAACCGACGTACTCG
This sequence comes from Thermococcus sp. 21S9, assembly GCF_012027635.1. NCBI lineage: Archaea > Methanobacteriati > Methanobacteriota > Thermococci > Thermococcales > Thermococcaceae > Thermococcus > Thermococcus sp. 21S9. The sequence goes on along the minus strand of NZ_SNUS01000001.1, from coordinate 198,329 downwards.
TAGAGCTCAATCTCGTTGTCCGTCTCGACCTTGAAGGTGTTTGGGTTCGTTATCCAGACGACGAGTTCTCCCTTCCGGGGTTTGACGTCGATGTCGAGCTCGACCTCCGGTGGTGCGCCGACGTTTATGACCCCGACTTTGTCATCGGAGGGTACTTTAACAATCTTCATCAGGGTCTACATTGACATCTTTTTAGATAAACTTTCCGGAGGAAGCTTTGCACATCCTTTAAGGAAGGCCGGTAAAAAGCACTTCCCTCTTCGGGAAGCAGAAAAACGGTCGTGCACTAACAAAAAGGCGAAATTCGGGGGGTTTAACTTCAAACCAAGCCCCTTCTAATGGTTTCAACTTATCATCGGCGCCCTCTGGGCGCCTTCTTAGAGAGAAACCCTCACCAAACAAGCTTTTTGGAAAAGCTTGACCAAAAGTGTCAAACCCTCAAAGAGGGTAAAGATAGAGCGCATGCTCTCCAGACTAATCCGTTGGAGTTGGGTTTGCTTTAATAATGGCTCTTGGGAATGGTGTTTAACTTGTAACGCGCCCGGAGGGCGCTAATGGGAGAAAACACGCTCGAGAACGGCGAGTTTGGGAGCAAACCCCCTGTTAGACCAAGCCATTCAAAAAGCATGCCTACTTTTGATGAAACTTTTCACCAGAAAAGTTTCTCCGCCAGCGCTTTCGTCAGAAAGGGCTGTTGTGGTGCCGGGGCGGGGCTTTGAACCCCGGACCTCTCGGTTTCTCAGGCTCCCCCGAGGGGGAGTGGCCCTATGAGCCGAGCGCTCTGACCAGGCTAAGCTACCCCGGCACTGCCCGAGCGCTCGACCTATACCTTCCGGCGGGCGTTTTTAAATCTTTCGCTAATAGTAGTCGTACGCGTAGGCCCACGTTAGCTTCCTCTTTATGACCTTGCCGTAGTAGTAGCCTATGAGGATTCCGGCGAGAAGTCCGCCGAGGTGGGCGTAGGCGTTGACTCCTGGCAGGAAGCTGTTGATTAGGAACAGCACGAAGGCATTAATAAGGGCCCCCTGCATGTTCCCCCCGACGACGCCGGTGATTGTTATCAGCGCCCCCGCGATACCGAAGAGCGCCCCGCTCGCGCCCGCACTGACGACGTTGGGAGGCATGAGGAACAGCGTCAGGAGGTTCCCTGCTAAGCCAGAGACTACGTAAATCATCACGACCCGCTTGGGCCCGAGTATTCTCTCAAGCTGGCTTCCCATGACGAGGAGGAAGTACATGTTGAAGAAGATGTGGATTATGTTCACGTGGACGAACATCGCCGTGAATGGTTGCCACCAGGCCCCGAGGTGCAGAACCGCGTAGTTCCACTGGCCGAGCGTGGCCAAGACGTTCCCGCTGATGCTTATCGGGTTCCTGCTCAGTATTGCCTCGACGGCGTAGACGGCGACGTTTATGAGGAAGAGCGTGAAGGTTGCCTTTCCGTAGCGATTGAAGTAGCGCTCAAGGCTCATTCCCCAGCTCCTCCAGGATTATTTTGAGGATTCTCTCGTTCGCGACTGCGATAACGTTGGTGTTCACCTCAGCCTTCAGCTCGAACTCAAGGGGCTTTCCGTTCTCATCTGTTACCAGTCCACCGGCTTCCCTCACGAGCATAACACCTGCCGCTATGTCCGTCGGCCTCACGTAGTTCCTTATGTCGAAGACCCCGTCGAGCGAGCCCTTGGCGGTGTAGGCCATCTCTACCGCTATCGCCCCAAGAACGCGGACTCTCTTAACCCTCTTCACGAGTCCGAGGCATCTTCCGCGCGTGTAGAAGCTTATCGCCTCCTTCCCCGGCGCGGGCTCGTTGACGTGAATCGGCCTTCCGTTGAGGTAAGCCCCCTCACCCGGAATGGCCTCGTAGAAGGCCTTCGGGAAGAACTCGTAGATTGCCCCGTAAACGGGTTCCCTTCCCTTGAAGACGGCGAAGCTGAAAGCGAATATCGGGATTCCCATCGAGAAGTTATAGGAGCCGTCGAGGGGGTCAACGACAACTGTGTAGTCGCTCCCGACGTCTATCTCCCCGACTTCCTCGCTCACTATGTTGACGTCGAGCGGTTTGAGGTGCCTTATAATCAGGTCCTCCGCGACCTTGTCAACGTATTTCGTTACGTCACCGCTCACGTTCGTTCCAACGTTTTCACCGGCCTTCTTGGTGCCGAAGAGGGGCATTATCGTTTTCTCCAAATCCTTTGCCATGTTAAGTGCAATCTCGTTCCAGGCGAACTCCATACAAATCACCTCAACAACGTTATGAGCAGGTTCCTCGTTCCTGGGCCGAAGCCGAGTATGAAGACCGTAAGCTTGACGAAGTTTATAAGCTCGGGGTCCTCATCCGTCATCAGCCTGTCGAGAACGTAAACCACGAGCGTGATTATAACGAGCTTCTCAAGGTACATGACGGCTGGCGTTCCAAACAGGTTCATCAGCGTCCTCGCGAGAACGTGCTGTTCCCAGAAGCCGAAGAACTGGATTCCAACGAAAGTGGTCGTCGCGTCGTAGAAGTGGGTGTAGAAGAGTATCCTGTTGTTCCTCACGAGCTCGAACTTCCTTGAGAGGAGCCAGATGAAAGATTCAGCAACGAGAAGGCTTGGAATGAAGTACTTGAAGTAGTCCCACCTGACGGACACCCTGTCCCAGTTAATCACCATTATGAAGAGCAGGCCCGCGACGAGAACCCACCCGAAGTCACGGTATATTGGATAGAGCCTGTCGTCCGGCCCGAGATGCCTCCAGACAGCGAAGAGGGACGCTATCGCGAAGCCGGCTATGACGAAGTAGCCACCGGGGCTGACGGTCAGATAAGTCCTCGGGAGCAGGCCTATGTCGGTCATGCTCCTCATCAGCGGGCCGAGGATGATGTAGGGCATAAGAGCCACGAAGAAGCGCTCGTCCACCTTTATCCTCATCTTTTTGAGCATCTTATACAGGAGCAGAACGGCGACGCCGAGGATTAGGGCGTAGACGAGGGTGTTCACGACGTTGTAACCCTGATTGTACTTTATGGGTTCGACGAAATAGCGGTAAAAAAACTCGTAGAGTCCCATTCGACCACCATAGACGGTTGTTCCGATAGCCTTAAAGCTTTTCCTTCCGAGAGGTTAGGGGTGGGAGAATGAAGGGAGTTCACCTGATGCAACTTCCCCGCGAGGTCCTGCTGGGCGAGGACCTTAAAGGGGAAGTTGTGAACGTCGCGAGACGGTTGGGCCTCGGCGAGAAGGCCATCATACTCTACGGGCCGAGAACGAAGGAGATAGCCGGTAAGGACGTTGAGGAAAGTCTTAAATCCGAGTACGAAGTCGTTCCGCTCACCGTTAGAAAGGGCGCGACGATGGAGGAAGTTGAGAGGACGATAGGCCTGATAAAGGACGAGAGCGCCGACTGGGTCATCGCGGTTGGAGGGGGAAGCATAATAGACGTCGCCAAGCTCGCCTCCTTCAAAACGGGCGTTCCCTTCATCAGCTTCCCCACGACCGCTTCTCACGACGGCATAGCGAGCGCCAACGCCTCGATAAGGGATTTGGGCGCCAAAACTTCAGTCAAGGCCGTCCCGCCGATAGCAGTCATAGCGGACGTTAAAGTTATTAAAACCGCACCCTACCGCTACCTCGCGGCGGGGGTTGGAGATACGATAAGCAACCTGACGGCCGTAAAGGACTGGCAGTTGGCCCACAGGATTCGTGGCGAATACTACAGCGAGTACGCGGCCTCACTCAGTCTAATGAGTGCCAAGATGGTCATGAGGAACGCCGACATAATACGGCTCGGCAACGAGGAGAGCGTAAGGAAGGTCATAAAGGCCCTGATTTCCACGGGCGTTGCCATGAGCATAGCAGGCTCTTCAAGACCCGCGAGCGGTGCGGAGCACCTCTTCAGCCACGCCCTTGACATGCTCCTCGACAAACCGGCTCTGCACGGCGAGCAGACGGGGCTCGGGACGATTATAATGGCCTACCTTCACGGCATGAAGTGGGAGCGCGTTAGGGAAACCTTAAAGAGGGTCGGCGCACCAACTACAGCATACGAGCTCGAAATCGAGCCGGAGATTATAATCGAGGCCCTAACTATCGCCCACACGATAAGGCCCGAGCGCTACACAATCCTTGGAAAGGACGGCCTCACCCGCGAAGCGGCCGAAAAAGCCGCTAAAATCACAGGAGTTATTTGACTATCATCTCTCACAACTTCCGGAGGTGTTTGGAATGGCCATAATCACGTTAGTCGGTGAAAAGCTTGCGAAACCGGGTGTTGAGTTCATATTCTATGGACCAGCCGAGCCGTGCAAAACCTGCAAGCTGGCAGGAGTCTGCGTCGGAAACCTCGAACCGGGCAGGAGGTACAAGATTCTGCGCGTGAGGAGCATGCCGTCGCACTCCTGTCCACTGCACGAGGGCAAGGTTAGGGTTGTTGAAGTCGTCGAGCCGAGCGTCGAGGTGGCGATAGAGCCGAGATTAGCTATAGTCGGCTCGATAATCCAGCTGAAGTTCGAGGAGTGCAGTGACCCCAAGAAGAGGGACCTCTTCAAGCCGGAGGGCCTCTTTGAAGGCGACCACGTGAAAATCATCGAGATAACGGGAGAAATCGAGTGCGACGGAAAGACCTACAAGATTGCCAAGGTAATGCGCAAGAAGGAGTGATTACTCCCCCGCGAATGCTATCGTCTCTGCTTTTTCGGTTTTTATCCTGTATGCCCTCATTCTCCCGGCAAGGAAACGCCTTATCGCCTCAAGCGTCTTCTCTTTCTTCAAGAGCTCGTTTCTGGTCTCTTCAACGCTTGTCTCCCTAAAGCGCACCTTAAAACCAGGCCTCAGTTGGGCAAGTCGGTGCAGATGCGCACTCGCAACGACGCCAATCCTCGCGTAACCGCCGGTGGTTTGAGCGTCGCGCATCATCACGATGGGCTTTCCGTTGGCTGGAACCTGAACCGTCCCGGGGACGAGCGGACCGGTGACTATTCCAGCGCCTTTCTCGGAGTGCTCTATCGCTTTTCCGTCGAGGCGGTAGCCCATCCTGTCTGATTCCGGCGTTACGGTGTAGGCCTCGCTCAGGAACGTCCTCACACCCTCCTTGGTGAAGTGTTCCAAATCCGGGCCGAGAACGACACCGACGGTTATTTCCTCTGCCGAGTAGTCCGGTCTCAGCTCCTCGGGAAGTCTGCGCCCCTCTTTGCCGGTCAATATTGCATAGCCGAGAATAAGTTTATCTCCAACTTCCAAAGGCCGTCCAAGACCCGCTTTGGCGTAGGTCGAACAACTGCCTAAGAGCTTCTCGCACTTTATTCCGCCGGCGAAAGCGATGTAGCCGTAGAGACCGCTCCTCAGCGTCCCAACTTCGAGGATATCTCCCCTCTTTGCCCAGTGGCTCGTCCAGGGTTCGATGGGAACGCCGTTGAGCCTGACGTCAACGTCTCCGGCAACGGCGAAGACGGCGGAGGTGTTGAACCTCAGCGTCGGCCCGGTCAGGAGGAACTCGAGAAGGGGAGCATCGCCGGGGTTTCCAACGAGGTAGTTGGCTATCCTCGCGGAGTAGTCGTCCATGTAGCCTGAAACCGGGACGCCGAGCTTTCTGTATCCTTTCCGGCCGGAGTCCTGAACCGTCAAAAGGGATGGGGCCTTGAGGAGTTCAATCATTTTCGCGCCCCCATTCAGCCCTGTAGAGCTCTTCGAACTCTCCTTCATCAATCGGTACGAACTTTACCCTGTCGCCGGGCTGAAGGAGTGTCGGCGGTTCCTTCGATGGGTCAAAGAGCCTCAGTGGTGTTCTCCCGATGAGCCTCCAGCCTCCGGGGCTTTCGAGGGGGTAGATGCCGGTCTGCTTTCCGGCTATCCCGACCGAGCCTGCTGGCACCTTCAGTCTGGGCTTTTCGAGGCGGGGCGTCGCTATGCGCTCGTCCATGCCACCCAGATAGGCGAAGCCGGGCAGAAAGCCGAGGAAATAGACGCGGTAGACAGGTTTTGAGTGGATTTCGATGACCTCCTCAGGGGTTAGGCCGTTGTACTGGGCGACGAACTCCAAATCCGGGCCATACTTGCCTCCGTAGAGAACTGGAATCTCAACAAGCCTCCCCTTGAACTTCTCAGCCGAGAACTCAAGCCCCTGGATTGCCCGCTTGACCCCTTCAAAGTCTATGAGCTCCGGCTCGTAGATTACCGCGAGGGAAGAGTAAGCGGGAACGACTTCGACGAGCCACTCGAAATCCGCTTTCTCTATCGCCCTCGCGAGGGCGTGAACGCGGTCGTTGGTCTCTTCGTCGATGACCTCTCCGAAGGAGACGAGTAACGCCGAGTCACCGAGGGGTTTGAAGTTCATGGTCTCACCTATACGGCGGTTTGATTACTGGAAGCCCTTCAACCTTCCCGAAGTGTTTCAGGTTGCCGGTTACAACGGTTAGGCCGTGGATTATTGCAGTTGCCGAGATAATTGCGTCTCCAAGATGAAGGCCGTAGTCCCTCCGAATTTCTCCCGCGAGAACGGCTATTTCGTTATCAATGGGGATTACTTCAAAGTGCCTCAGGAGTTTAAGGACTTTTTCCCTCTTAACAGGGTCTTTTGTGTCCCTGCCGGAGAAAAGCTCGGCGACGGTTATTACGGAGACCGCAAGCCCTTCCCCTGCCAGTTCCGTTAGGTATTGCTTTGCCTCATTGACTCCCCTCAGTACGTCTATCAGGACATCAGTGTCCACCAGATACATCCCTGTCCCACTCCTCGCGAAGTTTTCTGACGTCAATGTCCTCTTCAAAGATTCCAAATGCATCCTCCAGGTCTTTCAGAAACTCATCAATTACTATTAGCTTCACTCTCCTTTTATCTGGAATGTTGGGCTTTTTGGTTGGCTTGAAAACACCGTTTTCGTAAACGGCATCTATAACTTCCATTTCTCTCCCCCGGTTTGTTATACTCGTTAAGGCATGATAAACCTAACGGACGACCTCTTTCATCGGCACTATCCTAACCCCTTCCCGCTCAAGGACCTCCCGGATGTGCTTTGCTATCTCAACGGCCTTCGGGTTGTCGCCGTGAACGCAGATTGTATCGGCCTTAAGCTCAATCCATTCGCCGTTGGTTGCTCTAACCCCGCCGTCCTTGACCATAGAGATAACGCGCTCCGCTATCTCCTCCTTGTCGTGAATAACCGCTCCGGGCTTCGAACGCGGAACGAGGGTCCCGTCGGGGTTGTAGGCCCTGTCAGCGAAGACCTCGTGGGCAACCTTGACGCCTATCTCCTCGGCTATTTCTGCTGGTTTCGAGCCTGAGAGCGTTACAAAAATTAGCTTTTTATCGAAGTCCGCTATCCCCTCTATAACTGCCCTCGCGAGCTCTTCCTCTTTAACGAGGGCGTTGTAAAGTGCCCCGTGCGGTTTGACGTGCTGGAGTTCGAGGCCTTCAGCCCTCGTGAACGCGTAGAGCGCCCCAATCTGGTAGAGGACGTAGTTCCTTGCCTCTTCCGGCGTGAGCTTCATGTACCTCCTTCCGAAGCCCATCAAATCAGGATAGCCAGGATGCGCGCCGACTGCGACTCCTTTCTCCTTCGCGAGCCTGACTGTCTTTCTCATTACCAGCGGGTCGCCGGCGTGCCAGCCGGTGGCGACGTTGGCGCTCGTGATGTAGTTCATGACCTCCTCGTCGAGACCCAACTTGTACCTCCCAAAGCTCTCCCCGAGGTCGGAGTTCAAATCGACCCTCATGCTCCCACCGGCCTCATTTCGACGGAAGTCTAAAAAAGGCTTTCCCGGAGCTTGAACCATGCAGGTGATAGACATCGCGATATTCATTCAGGGGATAGACGTCGAGGGCTTCACGACGCCGAAGGTCGTTGAAGAGGTCAAGGACCCGGAGTCGAGGCTCTTCTTAGAGGGCCTGATAAGCGCGGGAAAGGTTAAGGTTCTCGTTCCCTCAAAGGAGAGCGTTGAGGCCGTTAAGGAATCCGCGAGAAGAACCGGAGAACTGGAAGAGCTCAGCGAGGCAGATTTGGAAATTCTGGCATTGGCTTACGAACTCAAGGCAACGCTCCTCACCGACGATTACAATCTCCAGAACATAGCGAAAACCCTCGGAATTCCCTTCAAGACCCTCAAGCGAGGAATAAAGCGAGTGATGCGTTGGAACTACGTCTGTATCGGCTGTGGGAAGCGCTTTTCCGAGATGCCCCCTGAAGGTATCTGTCCCGATTGTGGCAGTCCCGTTAAGCTTGTACCGAAAAAGAGAAGGCGTCAGAGGCGCAGGTAGGGAATCACCTCGTCGTAGACCTCGCTCCAGTCAACTACACCGACCCTTCTCCTAACACCTTTCTCAATCAGCTCTAAAATTTCGTTTACAACTTCTTCCGGCGTCTTTCCGGTTGTGTCAACCTCTATGACGTTCTCGTTTTCCTCGAGCGCTTCCACGAGGATGACATCAACCAACTCGGCCTCGACGTTTTCTCCAACTTTCTCCCGCGGATAGCTCCTCTCGGTTAGCCTCTCGCCGATTAGCCTCGGGTGCGCCCTCAGCACAACCACGATGTCGGCGTTGAGGAAATGGCTCAGATGCCCGTCAACGACGACGTTCTTTCCCTTGAAGTCCCGCTCGAAGTTGTAGGCCAGCTCGTCAACCTCGACCTCAAGCTCATCGCCCTTCATCTCGCCGATGCCTTTCTCCATCGCGTAGTCCCTCAGGCTGACGTACTCGTAGCCGAGCTTTTGAGCCAAAAGCTTCGAAACCGTCGTCTTTCCGACCCCGGGCGTTCCGGTTACAGCTATTATCATGCCACCACCGTACCGGGTTCACCTTAAGCTTTTAAAAACCCAGCTCGAGTTTCGAGCATGTACGAGTTCACCGAGGACTTCAAGCTGAGGAGAATCACCAAGTACGAGCTGGACGGCGTCGATGAGCGGGACGATTTGGTAGTCATCCCCCCATCGAGCAAAGCCGGTCCGTGCGGGAGTTACTGCCTCTTCTGCTACCTCCGGCAGAATCCGCCCGAGATGATTTACCGCGTTTCCTTCCACGACACCCTGAACGACCCGGAGCTCGAGAGAAGGATTGCCTACGTGAGCGAGCACTATCCCGAGCTATGGATTCGAGTTACAGATACAGCTGGAAACGTCGGGCTCGACGAGAAGAGGGTTGAGAGCCTTCAAAAAGCCGGTCTCGACGAGATGCAGATTTCGGTTCACACGACCAAGAAGGAAAGGCGAATCGCCCTCATGAGAAGCCCGCTCGCCGGTAAACTTATAGACCTCCTTCCCCTTGTGGCCCAAACTTTCCGCGTTATAGCGGACATAATCCTCACTCCGGGCTACAACGTCGACGACATCGGGGAGATAATCCGGGATTTGGCCTCGATGGGCGTTGCCGAGGTTAGACTCTTTCCAGTCGGCGTGACGAAATACAACCGGGACGTTAGGCCCTTAACGAGGGACGAGCTAATCTTCGTCAAGGAGACGGCTCTCGATGCAGGGAGGGAGACCGGAATAAAGGTCGTGATTCCGCCGATTTTCAAGGCCCTTCTCGGCGAGTTCCGGCTCGATGTTGGTCCCTTTGAAATCGAGCCTGAGATGCCAACCTACATACTGACCGGGGAGCTGGCTTATCCAGAGCTGAGGCGAATCTTCCCGAGGATTCCCGTCGTGGCGGTTAAAAACGAGTTCTTCGGCGGGAACATAGGGACAGCGGGCCTGCTCACGGGCAGGGACGTGCTCAGAACCGTTGAAAAGCTTCCAGAGGTTGACCTCGGCCTGCTTCTTCTGCCGGAGCTGATGTTCTACGGCGACAGAACCCTTGACGGCCTCACGCGGGAGGAACTCGTTTCGAGAATCCTCGTGGAGAAGGGCTACATCGTCGAGAGCGCCCTCGAGCCGGTCGAGATACCAAAAATATTGGAGAGAGCAGGGGCGGTTTAGCTGTAGACGTCCACCACGATTCTATACGGGTCGCTCAGGGTGAAGGCGCTGTATTTGGCGTACGGTGTGTTGAGTTCGAGGACCACGTAAACGGTTCCGTTGTACTCGGTGGCGTAGATGTAGGGGACGGTTGATGAGCCGGTCGAGGTGTACTGCCAGTCGCCGTCGGTGCTCCAGCCGAGGTCGGCCAGCTTGGCGTTTGGAACCTCAACAACTACGTAGTAGCCGTAGTAGTAATAGAACGTCTCGTAGCTCGTGTTCTGGCTCACGTCAAGGACGACGCGGAAGTAACCGTCGTGCTGGGCGAACCTGATGCCTGTAACCGTCGGAACCGGGTCGTGGACCGGAACGCCGAAGTAGCGCTGAACGCCGTGAAGAATCGCGTAGGCGTACTTCCACTGGTAGTTCTCGTCGGTGATGATGCTCACGTCGTAGGTGTTGGTGACGAAGCCGGTTTCGATGAGTATCGCCGGCATGGTGGTGTACTTGATGACGTAGAAGCCGGCCTCCTTGACGCCCCTGTTCTTGAGCGGGATTTCCTTGGCTATTTCCTCGTCAACGTACGTTGCGAGCAGGTTACCCTTGGTCGAGCCGTAGTAGTGGTAGACCTCGAATCCGCTCGCAGAGGTGTCGCTCGCGGCGTTGGCGTGTATGCTGATGAAGATGTCACAGCCGGCGGAGTTGGCTATGCTCACCCTGTCGGAGAGGGAAACGTAGTAGTCGCCGTCCCTTGTTAGAACGACCTTCGCACCGTCCTCCTCAAGGAGCTTGGCAACCTTGAGGGCTATCGCGAGGTTGATGTCCTTTTCCTCGACGCCGTTCGCAACCGCTCCCGGGTCGGTTCCGCCGTGGCCAGCATCGACGCAGATGGTGTACCCGCTAAGGTCCGTCTGGGTGGCCCCAACCGGGTGGAAGGCCGGAACCATGGCCAGAAGGAAAACCACGATAACCAGTGCACTTAACCTCTTCATGCTGTACACCCCCGTGCAGTAGGGCAAGAAACGGTTCAATGGTTTATAAATTTTGCTTTGTCCAGAAAATTGGAATTTATCCAACGCCCCGGACCGGCTCGGCGCTCATAGGGTATATCATCGCCTTCGCTCATCCCGTCTTGGATTCCTCACGGCCGGCCCGGGACGGCGTCAGGGCCAGTCCTCGTCATCACAGCGTTCGGTGCAATTCGCTGTCATCATCCGCGCTTCAACCTTGAAGGTAGTAGGATATAAGCTTTCTCAGCTCAAGGTTCCTGTTCGGGGGGAGCCTCAAGAAGCGCCTTAACTGGTTGTTCTCCGCTATCAGGCCCGATAGCTCGATTGCAAGAATTTTGTTGTCCTCGCTAAGGCCGTAGGCCTTGTAGCGAAGCGGGGCGTACTCCTTTTCGAGCCTCCAGACCTTCTTTTCAAGCTCCTCAGATTTCTTTTCGAGTTGCTCAAGCTCTCCCTTTGACTTCTTGAACTCCCCGGTGAGTGCGATTTCAATAATCCTCTCAGGGGGAACGCCGTAGCGCTCCGCGAGCTTCTCAATCTCGGCCGAGAGCTCGCCGAGCTCGACCTCAACCTTCCCGAAGCCCCTATCGGGTTTGATTGTGAGCTTCATCTTCGTTCACGCTCCGTGAACGAATTGTTCACGTCTTGTGAACTTCTCCTCTCTTCGAGCCTTTTCCTCAGCTCTTCGTTCTCCTTTCTCAGCTTATCGCGCTCGGTCATCATGAGTTCCTTGTCATTCAAGGCCTTCTCGTAGAACGCCCTCAGCTCGTCGAGCTGGTTCTCCATTTCCCGGAGCTTCTCCTCGAGCTTCCCAATTTTCTCCCGAAGGAACTCCTCCCTCTCGGCTCTGAGGGTTTCCTCAACTTTAGGGAGGTTCTCCTTGATTAGGGCTTTAACGTCCCTTCCCTTCAGGGATTTGAACTTCTCGCGGGGCAGAACAACCGTTACTTTCATGGTTCATCACGCATGGAAATCCATTCAATAAATTCCTCCGGACTAAGTGTTGTTATCTGCTCCCGTACCTTCTTTCTGAATGACTCATCCCTTGTTACCAGAACATCACACCTCGATGCCAGTGCAGAAGCCAGCGCAACGGAGTCATAGGGGTCGGTTCCAAGCTTTAGTTGGAAGGAGAAAGCGTCAATTAAAACGAGTTCGTTGGGAATGTAAACCTCTATACCAACGTCTTCAATCTCCCTGACTCTCTCGGGGTTCAGTCCGTTCCTTTTGAAGACGTGGGCGCTTTCCATAAGTGTGAATATTGAGACCACACCTTCAATTTTGCCTTCTTCAATGAGCTCTAAAATCCGAAGTGGGGCCTCCCACAGCTTGGCTCCTGTTTTTGGGTCCTCTTCCTTAAACCATACGTTCAGAAGGACATTTGTGTCGAGATATGCTCTAATCATACTCCTCCTCCCTTATCTTCCTAATCAGTTCCACACTGGTCATGCCCTCGGGCAGTTTTCCTTCGAGTATGCCCAGCATTCTCTCGGCGGAGCCCTTCTTTACCCTCCTTTTGCTTCGCATCTCCATTAGAACGGAGAGGGTCTTCATATCAACTAGCATTGTCCCACCGCCTAATGTTCTTCAACTCCGTATTTTAACCTTCCTCTCCATCTCGGTCTTCCTGTCGTAGCAGAGGATGTAGAAGGCCAAAAGCCCCTTCCACCTTCCGTAGGGCTCGATGAGCTCCCTAACGTCCCTCTCCTTAACCTCCTTCGGCCTTTTGCCGAAAATCTTCGCTATTCCCCTCCTCAGGCCGAGGTCTCCCGCCGGATAGACGTTCTTCCTAAGTCCGTAAGCAAGGAACAGCTCCGCGCTCCACTTCCCTATCCCGCGGAACCTCGTGAGGTATTTGATAGCATCATCGACTTCCCGGTCCCAGAGTTCGAGGTTCAGCTCACCCTTTAAATAGAGCTCCGTGAGGGACTTTATGTAGCCCGCCCTATAACCGAGTCTGGCCTTCTTCAGCTCCTCCTCGCTCAGCCCTGCAATCCGCTCGGCAGTCGGAAAAGCGTAGAGTTCGCCAACTGACTCTCCTGCGAGTTCCACGAGGTTCCTAATCGTCCGCTGGGCGAACTCGTAGTTAACCTGTTGTTGAGCTATCACCTCGACGAGGGCCTGGTAGGGGCCCGGCGATGCGGGAATCGTTAGACCGTAGAACTCCTCGATGAGGAACGCGAAGGGCGAATCGCCTATCTCTGCGTAGAAGGAATCCAAATCCGTGTCGAGGCCGAGAATGAAGGTTAGCTTTTCCCTCGCCTCTCTTCTCTCCCCTCTCCCCCAGTTCTCGGGGAAGAGGAAGTCCCCGTCGTAGGCGACCACTCCAGTTTTCCCGTTGCTCAGCCTCAGGGCCTGGTAGAACGTGCCGTCCCTGAAGGCCCAGGTGCCGTTGCGTATCATTTCCTTTGCGGTTTTTTCAACGCTAACCATCGGTCGAGCTTTACGGGATTGCGCCTTATATCCCTTAGGGTCAGGACCCATAGCCTCTTTCCGTCGGAGGAGCGCCTTATCTCGATTTCCCCGTTCTCCTCAAGGAAGAGCATTACCTCCTTGACGTGGTCAGGCCTCAGTCCGAGCTCTCGAACGGTTTCCCAGAAGGGCTCTCTGTGTGAGTACCTTGCGAGTTCCATCACAAGCTTTCTCGCAAGTTGCCGTTTCAGTTCACCTTCCGTAAGGCGGTCCGCAAGGCGGTACTTCCGGTATGTTCCGGTCAGCATGTTCCCCATTGGGGTCCGGCATATAAATGGCTTTCCTAACTCTTGCCTGCAGGCAAAAGTTTTAAACGTTTAAGTGGTATTCCCTCTGATGAGAGCCATGAAGCGTGCCCTGCTCGTAATACTGTTCGTTTCAATACTGCTCCTCCCTGGGGTTTCCGCTGATAAGAAAGTGGTCTACGTGGGCAAGATAGACGGCACGATAACACAGTACACCGCCGACCAGTTCGCGAGCTACATAAAGACCGCCGAGGAAAACAACGCCGAGGCTCTGATTATAGAGCTCAACACGCCCGGTGGTCAGGGCGACGCGATGATGCGCATCGTTTCTCTCATCCAGAACTCGACGGTTCCCGTGATAATCTACGTTTACCCAAGGGGCGCAATAGCGGCTTCCGCCGGAACTTACATCGCGATGAGCGCCCATCTAATAGCAATGGCCCCCGGAACGAGCATAGGGGCGTGCGAGCCAATACTCGGCTACGCCGCCAACGGGAGTATAATACGCGCTCCAGCAAAGATTAGGAACTTCTACACCGCCTACATGCGCTCTCTCGCAGAGGAAAGCGGTAGAAACGTAACAGCCGCCGAGAAGTTCGTGCTGGAAGACCTGAGCCTGACACCCGAAGAGGCTCTGAACGCCCACGTGATTGAGGTGGTAGCGGACGACGTTCCCGACCTCCTTAAGAAGGCCAATGGAATGAGAACGAAGGTTCCCGTGGCCGGAAAGGGCTACGTCACCTTAAATTTCACGAACGTTGAAGTTAAGGAATTGAATCCATCAATCAGCTATCGCATAGTCACGTTCCTTGCTAACCCCGCTGTGTCCTACCTTCTCTTCGTGGTAGGGATGCTCGGCCTTGTCTTCGGCTTTCTAACGCCCGGCTGGCACGTTCCGGAAACCCTCGGGGCGATACTGCTCGTTCTCGGTGTCATTGGAATGGGATACTTTGGCTACAACGAGGCCGGCCTTGTGCTAATAATCCTCGGCATGATTTTCTTCATTGCGGAGGCGCTGACACCAACGTTTGGACTATTCACCGTCGCGGGGCTCATTAGCTTCATCCTCGGCGGTCTGATACTCTTCGGCAAAGGTGGTGGAGGTGTTTACCTCGTGAGCGCTTCAACCTTCGAGACCCTCAGGGTGGCGATAATCGTTACTGGAGTCCTGCTTGCCCTGTTCTTCCTCTTCGGAATGGCCGCTGTTGTCAAGGCCCACCGTAGAAAACCCGAGACGGGCAGGGAAGAACTCGTTGGGGAGGTCGGCAAGGTTGTTGAGGACCTTAACCCCGAGGGCATAATTAAAGTCCGCGGAGAGCTATGGAAGGCAGTCTCCAAGGACGGCTCGATGATTAGGGTCGGGGAGAGGGTTAAGGTTCTTGAGGTCAGGGGGCTGACTCTTATAGTTGAAAAAGTTAGGGGTGATAGCTGATGGCGATTGGGACCATCGTTTTGGGAATCGTTTTGCTTTTTGTTTTGATTATACTGGCAAGCGCCATAAAAATCGTCAAGGAGTACGAGAGGGCTGTTATATTCCGTCTCGGTAGGGTCGTCGGTGCCAGGGGTCCGGGACTGTTCTTCATAATCCCGATTTTCGAAAAGGCAGTCATAGTTGACCTCCGTACGAGGGTTCTCGACGTTCCGGTTCAGGAGACCATAACCAAGGACAACGTTCCGGTCAGGGTCAACGCGGTCGTCTACTTCCGCGTCGTCGACCCTGTTAAGGCCGTCACTCAGGTCAGCAACTACATAATGGCCACCAGCCAGATTGCCCAGACGACGTTGAGGAGTGTCATTGGACAGGCGCACCTCGACGAGCTGTTGAGTGAGAGGGAGAAGCTCAACCTCCAGCTCCAGAAGATTATCGACGAGGCAACGGACCCGTGGGGTATCAAGGTAACCACCGTTGAGATAAAGGACGTTGAGCTCCCCAGCGGAATGCAGAGGGCAATGGCCAAGCAGGCAGAGGCCGAAAGGGAGAGGAGGGCAAGGATTCTCCTTGCCGAGGCCGAGAGGCAGGCTGCCGAGAAGCTCCGTGAAGCCGCGCAGATAATCAGCGAGCACCCGATGGCCCTTCAGCTCAGGACGCTTCAGACGATAAGCGACGTTGCCAGCGATAAGAGCAACGTCATAGTTCTACCGCTCCCGATGGAGATGCTGAAGCTGTTCCAGGCAGTTGGTGATGCTGCGAAAGCATACACCGCCAAGACAAAGGAAGAAAAGGACGAGAACGCCGAATGAACATTTCTGGCGATTACTTCTTTTTATTTCCACCGCAAAAGCTAAAAGCACTTCTCCATAAGCGATATTCGCAGTGCACCATAGGCCTTAAATTAGTACATGCCTATCATGATTTTACCGGAGGTGTCGGCTTTGGAAGGGCGTTCAATAGTTTTTGCATCCGGAAAGGGTGGAACCGGTAAAACTACAACCGTGGCAAACCTGGGTGTTGCTTTAGCCCAGTTCGGCAAGGAAGTGATTCTCCTCGACGCTGACCTGACCATGGCAAACCTTAGCCTCGTCCTTGGAATGGAGGACATACCAATCACGCTCCACGACGTTCTCGCGAGGGAGGCTGACCTCAAGGACGCAATCTACGAGGGACCGGCTGGAGTCAAGGTCATACCAGGTGGACTTAGCCTTGAAAAGGTCAAGAAGGCCAAGCCCGAGAGGCTCAGGGAGCTCATGAGGGAAATCGGTCAGATGGCGGACTTCGTCCTCATCGACGCGCCAGCGGGACTTGAGATGACCTCCGTAACAGCTCTCCTCATCGGTAAGGAGCTCATCATCGTCACCAACCCGGAAATTTCTGCCATAACTGACTCGCTCAAGACCAAGCTCATCGCCGAGAAGCTTGGAACCCTCCCGCTCGGCGTTGTTCTCAATAGGGTCACCAACGAGAAGACCGAACTCACCAAGGAAGAAATAGAGGCTATCCTCGAGGTCCCGGTCCTGGCCATGATTCCGGAAGACCCCGAGGTCAAGAGGGCCAGCGCCTACGGTGTCCCGCTCGTCATCAAGAACCCCACGAGCCCCGCTGCCATAGCCATCAAACAGCTCGCGGCCAAGCTTGCCGGAATCAAGTGGCAGCCGCCCGAGCCCGAGAGCCCGATTAAGAGGGTCTTCAAAGCCATATTCGGAGGGAAGAAGTGATGGCGGAGGTCATCCTCTACGGGCTGGTCATAATACTCTTCATCCTCGTCATAATACTGGCAATCCTCTACCTCTCAGCGAAGAACAACCCGTACTACGTTGTCTACGACGAGGAGACCAAGACTGCCCTCAAGAGGCGTGTCATGAGCCTCAAAGAGGAACTTGAAGGCGAGCTGGAGCAGTTCGACGTCGACGACTGGGAGAGGACCCTTGAGGAATCAATAGACGAGGAAGTCAGAAACCTCTGACCTTCTTTTACCCTCTGTTATTAAACTTTTCTGGGCCGTTAAATTTTAAAACCTCTGTTGTGCTTCCTATTCTGGGGGTGGGGGGCGATGAGAACCAAGCTGGGGTATAACGACAAACTTGTGGAGATAAACGAAGGTGAGGTTTTTGTCTTCAACGGAAAGCTTTACACCGCCCCCCTGGAGGAGGTCGTCAAGTACTACTTGTCCGGCTCAGGTGTGCTTCCTCCCGCAATCAGGGACGTGACGGGGGACGTTATCAAACTGCTACTGAGAACCGGTGAGCTCGAAACTATAATACAATCCAAGGTTCAGTACGGTGAGAGCCTCTCCGATTGAAGACTTCTACAAGTCTCTGACTATTGAGATTTTTCATGTCTTTCCTTTTGGCGCACGCTTCTCGAAAACATTTAAGTACGCTTTGACAGAGAAGATAAATTCACAGGGGGTGAAAGAATGAGGGCAAAGGTCAGGATTCTCGACTTCTACAGCGGTCGGTATTCGGTTCTCATAAACGAAGAGGACGCCAAGGAGGCCAAACTCCACCCGGATGACCTTGTGAAGCTCGAAGCCGGGAAGAAGACGGTCTACGGAAGCGTTGTCATAAGCAACCTCGTGGAGAGGGGGGAGGTTGGAGTTAGCAGGGACGTCCTTGAACTCCACAGCTTCTCCGAAGGGGAGACCGTTGCGGTTATTCCTGCTGGAACCCCTGAGAGTGTCCGCTACATAAAGAAGAAGATGAACGGAGAGAAGCTCAGAAAGGTCGAGATTGAAGCAATAATCAGGGACATCGTCGACAGGAAGCTCAGGGACATCGAAATAAGTGCCTTTGTCACCTCACTCGAGATAAACGGCCTCGATATGGACGAGATTGCGGCCCTAACCATAGCAATGGCCGAAACCGGTGACATGCTCGACATCGACAGGAAGCCGATAATGGACGTCCACAGCATCGGTGGCGTTCCGGGCAACAAGACCAACATACTCGTCGTGCCCATCGTTGCCGCTGCTGGGTTAACAATCCCGAAGACCAGCTCAAGGGCCATAACCAGCGCCGCTGGAACTGCAGACGTCGTCGAGGTCTTCGCAAACGTCAGCTTCTCCCTCGACGAAATCAAGAGGATAGTCGAGAAGGTCGGCGCGTGCCTCGTCTGGGGAGGAGCCTTGAACCTCGCTCCCGCAGATGACATCACAATCAAGGCCGAGCGCGCCCTCAGCATCGACCCGACTGGGCTCATGCTCGCGAGCATAATGTCCAAGAAGTACGCCATGGGAAGCCAGTACGTCCTCATAGACATTCCAACAGGAAAGGGCGTCAAGGTTGAGACCGTCGAGCAGGCGAGGGCCCTCGCGAGGGACTTCATAGAGCTCGGCAAGAGGCTCGGCCAGTACGTTGAGGTGGCCATAACCTACGGTGGCCAGCCTATAGGACACACCGTCGGCCCGGCGCTCGAGGCGAGGGAAGCCCTTATGACGCTCATGACCGGAAAGGGGCCGGGAAGCCTGATAGAGAAGGCCACCGGGCTGGCCGGAATCCTGCTCGAGATGGGCGGAGTTGCGCCCCAGGGAATGGGCAAGAAGATGGCCAGGGAAATTCTCGAGAGTGGAAAGGCTTGGGAGAAGATGAAGGAAATCATCGAGGCCCAGGGAGGAGACCCCAACATCAAGCCCGAAGAGATTCCGATAGGCGACAAGACCTACACCTTCACGGCCCCAACGAGCGGTTACGTCACCGCGATAGACAACAGGGCGATAACTGCCATCGCGAGGGCCGCCGGAGCTCCCGAGGACAAGGGTGCCGGACTGGAGCTCTACGTCAAGGTCGGCGAGAAGGTCAAAGAAGGCGACCCGCTCTTCACGATTCACGCCGAGCACGAGGCGAGGCTCGACCAGGCGATAGTTCTCGCGAGGAGGGCCGAGCCGATAAGAATAGAGGGAATGGTCCTCCAGCGAATCGGAAATATCTGAGCCTTTCATTCTTTCAGCTTTTCCAGCTCTTTTCTGAACTCCTCCCTGCTCATGCAGGGCTGGTTCCTCTTCAGCCTGACCGCGGCAATCTTGTAGTTGCCCTTTCCGACGAACCTGCAGACTTTGTCCGGCTCGTCCACGAGTCTCGCGACAGCGTAAGTTACCCCGTCGCGCTCAACGTAGTCTATCACCGTATCCTGAAAGCCGGTGAAGATTACGACGCACTTCCTGTTCGGGTTGAAGGGCTTCAAATCCTCGTCTATGGGTGGCAGTCTCTTTACCACGCACTCGCTCGGAAAATCGTGGGCCTTGAGTTTCTTTATCAGTTCGGGCATCTCGCCGGTTTCCTCGAAGCGCTCGAGTTCCTCCCTCGAAACCTCGACGGGCTTCGGCGAGTAGCAGAGGAACTCCTCGTCGTGGAACATCATGTAGGTTCCGTCCTTCAGGAACATGAAGGCTATCCTTTCCCTCGGAAGGTCGAAGACGTAACCGGACTTGCTCTTCTTGACCTCGTACATCTCCCTCACCGAGCGCACGTGGTAGGTGTC
This sequence comes from Thermococcus sp. 21S9, assembly GCF_012027635.1. NCBI lineage: Archaea > Methanobacteriati > Methanobacteriota > Thermococci > Thermococcales > Thermococcaceae > Thermococcus > Thermococcus sp. 21S9. The sequence continues at coordinate 178,831 of NZ_SNUS01000001.1, read as the reverse complement.
AGTTATAACCCTTACTGGTCATTTCTGTTTAATCTTCTCCACGACCCTAACGTTTTCGATTCTGGTCACCGGATACTGGCCGTTCTCGTCCTTCTCGACGGCCTTCACCATGTCCCATATCGTGAGCAGTGCGACCGTTACGCCGGTTAAGGCCTCCATCTCGACGCCGGTCTTGTAGTACGCCCTAACCTCGCAGGTGGCCTCGATGTAGTCCTCGCCGAACTCGAAGGAGATGTCAACGCCGGTCAGCGGTATCGGGTGGCAGAGGGGGATTAACTCGGGCGTCTTCTTTACCGCCAGAATGCCGGCAATCTGGGCCGTCGCTATCACGTTGCCCTTCTTTGTCTTGCCTGCCTTGATAAGCTCTATCGTTTCCGGTTTGAGCTTAATCCTGCCCTTTGCAACAGCCTTTCGAAAAACCACATCTTTGTGCCCGACCTCGACCATCTTCACGCCCTTTTCATCAACGTGGGTCAGCTCCATGGGACCACCTCAGGAGAATAGTTTTTTGGGCTTATAAGGGTAAGTTGAAAGGAAAAGACGGGTCAGCCCTTCGCGACGCCCATCGGGCGCATTCTCGCGACAAGCTTCGCTATACCCGCCTGGTGGACGACGCTGACGACGTTGTCGACGCTCTTGTAGGCACCCGGCGCCTCCTCCGCAACGACCCTGAGCGAGGCCGCGCGGACGTAGATTCCCCTCTTCATGAGCTCGTTCCTGAGCCTGTCACCGCGGTACTGCCTCGTTGCGGCCTTCCTGCTGAGAAGCCTTCCTGCGCCGTGGCAGGAGCTTCCGAAGGTTTCCTTCATCGAGCCCTCGGCTCCGGCTAAGACGTAGCTCGCGGTTCCCATCGAGCCCGGAATGAGAACCGGCTGTCCTACGTCGCGGTAAGCTCTCGGCACGTCCGGGTGGCCGGCAGGGAAAGCCCTCGTCGCTCCCTTCCTGTGGACGACGACCTTGACCTTTCTTTCGTCAACCTCGTGCTCCTCCACCTTCGCTATGTTGTGGGCGACGTCGTAAACGATGTGCATCTCCATATCTTCCGCTTTCCTCTTGAAGACCTCCTCGAAGCTCTCCCTGACCCAGTGGGTTATCATCTGCCTGTTGGCCCAGGCGAAGTTCGCGGCCGCTTTCATCGCGCTGAAGTACCTCTGACCTTCTTCGCTCTGGAAGGGAACGCTGACAAGCTCGCGGTCGGGCCAGGGGATTCCGTACTTCCTGTTGGCCTTCTCCATTATCCTGAGGTAGTCGCTCGCCACTTGGTGGCCGAGACCGCGCGAACCGGTGTGGACCATCACGACGACCTGCCCCTCGAAGAGGCCGTACGCTTTGGCTATCTCCTCGTCGTAGATTTTGTCAACGACCTGAACCTCAAGGAAGTGGTTTCCTGAGCCGAGGGAACCGAGCTGTGGCGCACCCCTCTGCTTTGCCTTCTGGCTTACCGCACTTGGGTCTGCTCCCTCCATTCTCCCGCCTTCCTCAAGGTGCTCCAGGTCCTCCTTCCAGCCGTAGCCGTTGTCAACGGCCCACTTGGCGCCGTCAGCCAACACGTCGTCGAGCTGGCTCCAGTGAAGCCTTACCCTTCCCTTGCTTCCAAGTCCGCTCGGGACGTTCTTGAAGAGCGTGTCAACGAGCTCCTTGATGCGTGGTCTTACCTCCTTCTCGGTGAGGTTGGTTCTGATGAGCCTGACACCACAGTTGATGTCGTATCCGACGCCTCCGGGGCTTATCACGCCCTCCTTCACGTCGAACGCCGCGACACCTCCAATCGGGAAGCCATAGCCCTGATGACCGTCGGGCATAACGATTGAGTACTTGTATATGCCGGGAAGCATGGCAACGTTGGCGGCCTGCTCCAGCGTCCTGTCTTGGCGCATCTTCTCGATGAGCTGGTCGTCAGCGTAAACCCTGCCCGGAACGCGCATCCGCCTGTCGAACTTGGGAATCTCCCAGCGGATTTTGTCTATTCTCTTCAACGGCACCATGGTTCTCACCCTTAGGGTATTCTAACGCCGGAACTTTAAAACCTTAGCACCGAATTTCCAACCGCTACTCCTTTATACGGGTCATCCGAAAATCCTTCGATGGCCAGGAACCTGCTCAAGAACATCGGACACCTGATGGCGGGTAGCTTCGCGAGGAGTATAATAATGGTCATCTTCACGATTTACATAATCAGGGTTATCAGCGTTCAGGACTTTGGAATCTACTCGACAGTTCTCGCTTTCTCGGCCATAACGACGGCCTTCGTCAACTTCGGTCTCGATACCTACCTCACCCGCGAGGCCAGCAGGGACAAGGAGATTTTCATTCCCCTCCTCAAAACGGTGACGAAGGCCCGCTTCCTGCTCTTCGCCCTCTCAGAGGTTATCCTCTACGCGCTCCTCAAGGTCCTCGGCTATCCAGAAGAGGTCATCTTCCTCACCCTCGTCTTCGCCTTCGACCCTCTCCTCTGCTTCCTCCTCGATTCCATCTACTCAATCCTTTACATCGAGGGCAGAACGCATCCGGTCGCGCTGGCCGAGTTTGGAAAAAGGGCCCTTCTCCTCCTCTTCGTGCTCTTCACTGCCCGCTACGGCCTCCCCTGGATTGTTGTTTCCTACATCGTGGCCGACCTAATAGTCCTCGCCTTCCTTTACGCTGACTACAGGAAGCTTGTGAGGGACTTCCCTCGGGGGAGCAGTGTGTCTATGAGGGAGGTTCTCAGGAAGAGTCTTCCATTCTCCCTCCAGACTTTAACCGGCCTCTTCTTCTGGAACGTTGACATAATGATGGTTTCAAAGCTCCTCGGAGCTGTCGCGACGGGATTCTACAACGTCGGCGCGACGATTTTCAAGGCGATATACTTCATTCCCCAGTCCTTCGGCTCGGTGCTATTCCCCAAGATGAGCGAGGCCCACCACGAGGGCAACCTCGAGAGGCTCCGCGGGCCAATCCTCGAGTCCACCAAGAGCCTTCTCTTAATAGCGATTGGCATCGTGCTCTACTCCCAGACGAGCCTTCCCTACTACATTCCCCTGCTCTTCGGCGACAAGTATGCTCCTGCGATGAAGCTCATGGGGCCGATGTCGCTAATAGTGCTCTTCTACTTCCCGGCCTTCATCGGTCAGAACCTCCTCATGGCAATCGGGCGCGAGAAGGAAGCCGTCAACACGCTGGTCTTCGCGAACATCGCCAACTTCATCCTGAACCTGATTTTCATAAGGCTCTTCGGACTCCTCGGTGCCGTCTACGGAACGGTGGTCAGCCAGGCCCTCTTCCTTGGGGCGACGGTTTACTACCTCCGCGACGTCCTCCCGAAGGTTCTCCCACCAATGGAGCTCGCGAGGGGTCTCGTCTGGGGAACCCTTGCGTGGGTTCTCACCGCTCTGGCCGTCCTCTGGCTGGAGAACTACGTAAAGCCTGACTGGGCCGATAACCTGTACTTCCTGACGCTCTACCTGCTCTACAAAACGGGGATAATAAAGGTGGAAGGCTTCAGAATCTAATCCAGCCTCAGCCTCCTCTCCTTCGGGACGTAGTTGAGTAATCTCCCGTTCTTGGCCTTGGCCGAGCCGAGGTAGTAGGAGCGCCATTTGAGGAGCACCCAGCCGTCCGGCACGTCAACTTCCACGCTCTCCCCAGCCAGGTAGCGCCTTGCCCGCTCGTCGTCCAGCTCGATGACGTTCTTCGTCGCCTTCGGTCCGACGAGGAAGGCACCCTCAATCGTCAGCCTTATTCCGTCGCTCTCTATCCTGCCGAAGTAGATTCCCCTCCTGCCGGTGTCGCTTATCTTCAACTGACAGGGCTTGTAGGCGTAGACCTTGCTGTGGTTGCCCCTTATCTCGTAGATTAGCTCCGGAGCATAACCGTAGTTCTCGATAAGGAGCCTTTTGACGAGCTCGGCATCGCCGGTTTTCCCAATCTCATCCCTCGGGTTGCTCATTCCCCATCACCCGGTTTGACTATCTTTGCAATGAAAAACGCCTCTGTGTCGTTGTCGTTCGGGTGTATGCGCAGGGCCTTCTTCAGCTCGTCCGAGTATGTCTTCCCCTCCCACTCGAGGACTGGCTCGCTCGTCTTCACGGGCAGGTCTATCTTTTCAAGCCTCGCGTCGGTCTTCCTCAGGAGGTAGTCAACGACCTCCTCGTTCTCAAGCGGGTCTATCGTGCATGTGGAGTATACGAGAGTTCCGCCGGGCTTTAACGCTTTGTAGCCCGCCAAGATGAGCCTCTTCTGAATGTTCATGTACTTGACGACGGCCTTCTCACGCCACTCCCTCAGGAAGCGCCAGCTCTTTCGTATCATTCCGACCGAGGAGCACGGTGCATCCAATAGAACCCTGTCGAAGGTATTCTCGAAGCGCGCAAATCTGGCCCCGTCCCTCGTCGTTACCCTCGCTATCAGAACACCCATCCTGTTGAGGTTCGCTGTCAGGACGTTGGCCCTATCCCTGTTGGGGTCGTTTGCTATTATACAGCCTTCATTCTCCATGTACTGGGCTATTTGCCCGGTCTTCGAGCCCGGCGCAGCGGCCATGTCGAGAACCAGCTCCCCCGGCCTCGGCTCAAGAACCACCGGCGGAATCATCGAGCTCGCTTCCTGGCCGAAGATTAGGCCCAGGCCGTGCTCCGGAACCTTCGCGAGGTTGTCAACGTTGATGAAGAACCCCTCCCTGACCCAGGGAATCGGTTCAAGCTCGAACTCCTCTCTGAGTCTCTCAACAACAACCTCGAGCGGTGCCTTGAGGGTGTTCACCCTTATGCTCTGCCTGAGTGGCCTAACCATGAACTCCCAGAACTCGTCCGAATCGTCGAGCTTTGAGTAGCGCTCGTAAAATGGGGGATTGGTTTCCTTGATAACGTCCCTCGCGCTCATCCAATCACCTCACAGGTCGGGGACGAACTGCGCCATCCAGCGCCCGTCCGGCAGTTTCTCAATCCTCATGTCATGGTAGGTTATCGCCTTAACTTCCTCCTTTGGTTCGTGCTTCTCGCTTAAAGGTTCGCCACAGGCCTTTGCTTTGAGGCGGTAGCCGTTCTCTGTCTTCTCTATCTTGACCCTGACGTCGCCGAAGACTAACCCTTCCATGTCGTGGAGCACCAGGAGTTCCTCAAGGAAGCTGTACAGGAGCGCCTCCAGGTCCTCTTCCTCCACCTCAACCTCGCGACACTCCCTCGGCTCGACCTTCCTCACGTTCACCATAACATCAAAGAGACCTAATGCAACAGCCTCGAAGGCCTCCTCCAGCGTTGAGCCGTAACCGCGAACGCCTATGTCTGCCGTGTGCTCGTAGTGCTCCCAGGTTCTCATTCTCTCACCCCCACGAGAATTGAGTTCAGGCCCTCTTTAAGGGCCACCTCGTGAAGCCTCCTGTCGACGGTGTAAAAGGCATCGGCCTTTACGTACTTCGCCGAAACTATTTGCAAGGCGTCTGCCTGATAAATGTGATACCTCTCAATCAGCTCCCACGCATCGGCGAGGAGCAGGGAATGAACGGGAACGACCTCAAGGACACCCAGCCTCGTGAACCGCTTTACCTCCGCCAGGAAGCCCCTCTTCAGGAAGTTGAACTCCTCCTCTGTGAGCTGGCCCCTCCTCAGCTTTTTGTCGAATATTCCGATTACCTCGCCTATGTTCCAGAAGCTGAAGGCCAGCTTTACCTCACCTCTGTAGGCGTCCCTGAAGGCTTTCTTCACGAGGTCGCTTCCGTTTTCGTTCAGATACCTCTTCAAGATTGCGCTACTGTCCAAGTAAACGCTCCTCGCGGTCATCCCTCATCTCCCTCAGGAGCTTTTCACTGCTCTCGCCACCCACGTCGAGTGGCTCGAACCACAGGGGAACCTCGGAGTCGTCAACGTCCTTCAAGACCTCGTTTATGAGGTAGTTCATCAGCGCCTCCTCCAGCAGTCTGCTGACCTCGCTTCCCTCCCGAAGGGCCAGCTCTTTAAACTCCCTCCACAGTTCCTCATCGACGTAAACGCTCGTCTTAACCTTGCCCATGCCACCACCTGTAGGTAATTACCGACGTTGGTATATAACCCTATCGAAACCGTTAATTAGACCGCCGTCGAAACGAAGGCAGGTGGTTGCATGAGGGAGGTAACGCCCAAGAGAATCCGCGAGATGAAGGGGAAGGAGAAAATCACGATGGTGACGGCCTACGATTATCCCTCGGCGCTCCTGGCGGATACAGCGGGAATTGACATCGTCTTCGTTGGCGATTCCCTCGGAATGGTCGTTTACGGCGATAACAATACGCTCAACGTGACGATGGAGCAGATGGTCTTCCACACAAGGGCCGTTGCAAGGGCCGTTAAGCGGGCGCTCGTTTTAGCGGATATGCCCTTCTCCAGCTACGAGGTTAGCGTCGAGGAGGGCGTTAAGAACGCCGTTCGATTGATTCAGGCCGGTGCCGATGCTGTGAAGATTGAAGGCGGTGCCGACTACGAGAAGCTCGTCAGAAAGCTCGTTAGAATGGGAATTCCGGTTATGGGCCACACCGGTTTAACTCCCCAGCGCTATCTAAGGCTCGGTGGCTACAGAATCACCGGCGAGACGGAGGAGGAAATAGAGGAAATCCTGCGCGACGCGAAAGCCCTTGAGCGGGCCGGGGCCTTTGCCGTTGTGCTTGAGTTCGTCTTGGCCGATGTTGCGAAGCTCGTAACTGAGGAGGTCTCGATTCCAACGATAGGAATCGGGGCGGGCCCGTACGTTGATGGCCAAGTTCTGGTCTGGCACGACCTCCTTGGAATTTACGAGAGCTCGCCTCCCTTCGCCAAGCGCTACGCCGAGCTTGGGAAGATTATCCGGGATGCCCTGGGTCAGTACAACCGCGAGGTCAAGGCTGGAGAATTTCCAAGTTCCGAACACTACTGGGAGTACCAGGACAAGGAGGACTTCGAGAGGAAGGCGAAAAACGCCCTCAGAAGGCTCGACCTTTAAGTTCTTTCGGCGACTTTTTGGATTCCTTCCAATTTCGTGGGTTTCCAGTCCTTCTTTGTAACTACTCCGTGGTTTTGGATTGTTTAAACTTCAAGGTTTATAAGGGGTTATTGTGGAATATTCAATGGTGGCAGTGGAATGTTCAACGTGACGAGGAGTGCAAGGGGCAACAAGCGGCTCTTAGCGATGGTCTTCGCGTTCTCAGTGGTGGCAGTGGTATTCATCGGTTTCGTAGTGGCTACCGGCTCGAGCGCCACCTACCACGTAACCCTGAGCCCCAACTCCCCTTACTACTTTTCCATTTCGGGTAGCTTCCTGACCCTTTCCGTGCACGTTTCTTCTTCCGAGCCTGTTACTGTTTGCATAACAGACTCTACCGGTCTTGCAAAGCTAAAGGCGGGTGGAAGGGCCCTGTGCTACCTCTATGCCCAGGACGTCACTGACATGAGTAGGGTTTGGAGAAGTCCCAACGACGGCCAGTTCTACCTCGTGATAATATCGGACAAGCCCGCAGAAGCGACGGTTACCATAGAGCGCGGAATCCTTGTAAAATGATGGAGCCGGGACCGGGATTTGAACCCGGGACCTGGGGATTACGAGTCCCCCGCCCTGCCGAGCTAGGCTACCCCGGCACCGTTCTAAGGAACAGGCCAGGCATTTATAAGCTTTTCTCAGGGCTGGCTGAGGATGCTCCGGATTACCATCAGCCACTTCTGGGGGTCGAGGGCTATGAGGAGCATCAGTGTTGCCAGGACGAAGTTGAACATGGTAAGGGCGCCAAGTGATTTGAGCTCAAGGCGGTAGAGGCTCCGGGGAATCCTTACCGCCCATCCGTCCGTTACGCGGGAAACCGCCCATGCAAGGAGGAAACCCGTGAGGACGTCGTATATCCAGTGGTGCCCGAGGAGCACGGTGGCGAAGGGGATTATCGTGTTGATTGCTATGAGAACTTTTCCCCCAAGACGCTTTCTGTACTTCCAGATTGTTATGATGTTTATCGCAGCGAAGGTGTTGTGCAGTGACGGTAATACGAACTCCTGCCTCGTCAGCAGGGTGTTATCAACGGAGTATCCGGGGATGTGGTAAACGTAGTGCGGGGCGTGGATGTGGAATATTAGGTAGACGGTTCCCGCTCCCGCGTACGCCATCAGGTACCTTGCGAGGAGCTCGTCCGAGGTTTTAAGGTCACGCAGGTACAGCAGGATGTAGAGAACCATGAACGCTATTGAACCCGCGAATCCGAAGTAGTAGACTCCCCTTAGGGTTGCATAGAGCGGAGGTATCGAGCGGGTGTAGTGGAGGAGTCCAAGAACAAGAGACCTTGACGTAAGGGGAAGTTTTAAGAATTCTCTGGTGACATCAACGCTCCACCTGCCGATGTAGCCGTAAAGGACGCCGAAGGCTATCCACCCAAAATAACTGAGGATGAACGCGTTGAGCCTGACGAGGACCTCCCTGTCACGAAGCCTCGCAAGGAGTGGGTTCATTTCTTATCCCCCGGAGTTATGGCCTAACTCGCCCATTATGTATCCCGGAACATTTTGGAAGCCAATCCTTTAAAAACTTTGCACTTAACCCCGGAAGGGTGGTACTGTGGAAATACCTGGTTACGGAAAGCTTGAGTTTGGGACGGTCCTTTTTGACCTGAATGGAACGCTCGGTGTCGATGGAAAGGTCCCAGAAGACGTCAAGGAGCTCCTCGCAAAGCTCGCCGACCGCTACACAGTGGTCGTTCTCAGCGCTGACACGTTCGGAACCCTTGAGGAGGAGTTCAAAGGGTTGCCCGTTAGAATCGAGAGGGTCTCAAGCGGTGCCGAGAAGGCCGAGATTGCCGAGGGTTACGCTCCTTATGTGGCCGTTGGCAACGGGAACAACGACGTTGCTATGCTTGAGAAGGCTGAGCTGGCCTTCTGCGTGATTGGGCAGGAAGGGGCGACCGTTGATGCACTCCTCGCGAGTGACATAGTCGTCACGGACGTTAGGGACGCGATAGAGATGCTCCTCAACGAGAAGAAACTCGTAGCGACTCTGAGGAGGTAGTATGAGGACTCTAAAAGGCGTCGGGACGGCCAGACTCGTTGTGAAGAAGTCGGTCTTCATCGGCTACGCCTCGCCCGTTAAAAACGAGGAGGAAGCCAAGGCATTTATCGCAAAAATTAAGGCCCACCACGGCGACGCAAACCACAACGTCTCTGCCTACGTTATAAACGACGGTCGGAACTTCGCGGTCCGCTACGATGACGACGGCGAGCCGAAGGGGAGCGCCGGAAAGCCCGTCCTGAAAGTGATTCAGAACAAAGGCCTGAGCAACGTGGTCGTCGTGGTCACGCGCTACTTCGGCGGGATAAAGCTCGGCTACGGAGGACTCGTTAAGGCCTACGGCGAGACCGCTAGCAGGGCCATAGAGAACGCGGGAATCGTTGAGGTTTACGAAACGGAGCGTTTTCAGGTTACCTTTCCTTACAGCCTGTTCCACACGGTTAGGGAAACCATAGAGAAGGCCGGTGCGAGGGTCGTTGGCGAGGACTACTCCGGGAGCGTTACCTTCACCGTTGAGGTAAGAAAGGGCGAGGCCGAGGAACTAATGGAGTTTTTGATGGAGAAAACGAGGGGTAAGGTGAAGGTAAGAGGCTCCCCATAAGGATGTTTGGGTGGAAGCGGATACGAGGTCATCACGTGCTCGATAAGTTTTTTATCTTAGAGTAGTGACTTTGTAATTAGGTGGGTTAATATTTCAATTGCTTTTAGGATGAAAAGCTTATAAGCTCCACTAAAGTACATATGTATGGTGGTGACCATGGACTTCGCTCTTTTCATGGAGAGGTACGGGTACAAGTTGCTCTTGGTAGTGGGCGTTGTCGTGGCGTTTGCTATCATCCTGGGCCCGTTTATTGTGTCCCTCTACAAGTTCAAAAGCCTGGGCATCCTCGTTGGGGTTGTACTCCTCATAGGGCTTGCTATCAGGGGGCTGGGCATAGGATTCGGAAAGTTCGTCTCCGACGCCATTTATGCCCACAGGCAGTCCCCCATGAAGAAGAACGTCCGCAGACTTGATGACAAGCCGTGACTCCCGCTTTGAACGATGGGTATCGCTTGGTTTATGACTTTTTCACCCTCTTCCATATACTGAAGACCCTCTGCGGTGTTCCCTTTACGTTGCCCATGTTGTTAATCGCCTTTTTGTTGTCTGACAGTGACGTGAGGATGTGGACGCTTCTTGCCCGCAACCCTTTAAAATCCTCGTCCTCAGCTTAGCCCGGTGGTTACAGATGGCGAGGATAGCGGTCATCGACTACGAGAAGTGTAACCCCGACAAGTGCGGTCACTTCCTCTGCGAGAGAGTCTGCCCGGTCAACCGAATGGGCGGTGAGGCGATAATCATAGACGAGGAAAACTACAGGCCCGTCATACAGGAGGCCAGCTGTACCGGCTGTGGAATCTGCGTTCACAAGTGCCCCTTCAACGCGATAACGATAGTCAACCTGCCGGAGCAACTCGACGAGGACTGCGTCCACCGCTACGGAATAAACGGCTTCGTCCTCTACCGCCTCCCCGTCGTCAAGGAGGGTATGGTCGTCGGAATCCTCGGTCCCAACGGAACCGGTAAGACGACGGCCGTCAAAATCCTCTCCGGCCAGCTTCTGCCGAATCTCTGCGGTGACAACGACTCCTGGGACAACGTGATTAAGGCCTTCCGCGGAAACGAGCTCCAGACGTACTTCGAGAGGCTGAAGAACGGGGAGATTCGACCGGTCGTGAAACCCCAGTACGTTGACCTGATTCCAAAGGCCGTTAGGGGAAAGGTCCGGGACCTGCTTAAGAAGGCCGACGAGGGCGGAAGGTTCGAGGAAGTCGTTAGGGAGCTTGAGCTCGAGGGAATCCTCGACAGGGACATAAGACAGCTCTCCGGCGGTGAGCTCCAGCGCGTTGCCATAGCCGCGGCCCTCCTGAGAAACGCGGAGTTCTACTTCTTCGATGAGCCGTCGAGCTACCTCGACATAAGGCAGAGGCTCAAGGTCGCCAAAATCATCAGGAACCTCGCCGACTCAGGAAAGAACGTCCTGGCGGTCGAGCACGACCTTGCTATCCTCGACTACATGAGCGATATAATTCACGTCGTTTACGGTAAGCCCGGAGCCTATGGTATCTTCTCTCAGCCCAAATCAACCAGAAACGGCATAAACGAGTTCCTCCGGGGCTACCTCCGCGATGAGAACGTCCGCTTCAGGCCCTACGAGATAAACTTCAGCAAGAAGAGCGAGAGGAAAAGCCAGGAGGGCGAAATCCTCGTCGAATATCCGAGGCTCGTGAAGGACTACGGCTCCTTCAGGCTCGAGGCCGAGGGTGGCGAGCTCTACATCGGCGAGGTCGTCGGAATCGTCGGTCCAAATGGAATCGGTAAGACGACCTTCGTGAAGATGCTCGCGGGAGTCGAGAAGCCAACGGAGGGCGAGATAGACTGGTCCCTTACCGTCTCGTACAAGCCCCAGTACATAAAGACCGACTACGACGGAACGGTTTATGAACTCCTCAGCAAGATTGACGCGAGCAAGCTCATGAGCAGTTTCTACAAGAGCGAGCTCCTGAACCCGCTCGGAATTCCAGAGCTCTACGACAAGAACGTCAACGACCTTTCCGGCGGTGAGCTCCAGCGCGTTGCCATAGTGGCCTGCCTGATAAGGGACGCCGACCTGTACCTCCTCGACGAGCCCTCAGCGCATCTCGACGTCGAGCAGAGGCTGGCGGTTTCGAAGGCAATCCGCTCGCTCATGGCCAAGAACGAGAAGACGGCACTTATAGTCGAGCACGACGTCATGATGGTTGACTACCTGAGCGACAGGCTGATTGTGTTTGAGGGCCAGCCCGGCAGGTTCGGTAAGGCGAGCAAGCCGATGGGCATGCGCGAGGGAATGAACCGCTTCCTGGCATCGGTCGGTATAACCTTCAGGCGCGACCCCGATACCGGCAGACCGAGGGCCAACAAGGAAGGCTCGGTGAAGGACAGGGAGCAGAAGGAGAGGGGCGAGTACTACTACACCTAAAGGCTTTTCTTTTCCTCCTCCAACTTCCCTTGGTGGTTGGATGAAGCCCGGAAAACTTCCTCCGGAACTCCTTGAGAAGCTCGTTCTCTCAAGGCTTCCATCAAAGGGTAAAGGTGTCATCGTCGGCCCGGGAACGGGGATAGACGGGACGGCATTGAAGGTTGAGGGGACTCTCGTTGCCTCCAGTGACCCCATAACAGGGGCAACGAAGAGAATCGGCTTTTATGCAGTCCACGTTAACGCGAACGACGTGGCAGTTATGGGCGCGGAGCCGAGGTGGTTTCTAACGACTATACTCCTCCCGGAGAACGCGGACGAGGGACTTTTGAGCGAAATAATCGACGAAATCTCGCGCGAGGCCGAAAAGCTTGGAGTTGCGGTCGTCGGCGGACACACGGAGGTAACCCCCGGCCTCGACAGGCCCATAGTGGTTGGAACGATGCTCGGCGAGGCCAAGAGGCTCGTCAGGCCCGATGGTGCGAAGCCAGGGGATGCAATAATCATGACGAAGTGGGCCGGAATCGAGGGAACCGCCATAATCGCGGAGGAGCTCTGGGAGAGGCTCGCGCCGATACTCGGAGAGGAGTTCCTTGAGCGTGCATCGTCCCTTATCGAGTACCTGAGTGTCCTTCCCGAGGCAAGGATTCTCAGGAAGGTTGCCAACGCGATGCACGACCCGACGGAGGGCGGAGTGCTCAACGGCATTCACGAAATGGCCGATGCCTCGGGTCTTGGCTTCAGGGTCTACGCCGAGAGGATTCCAATCCGCGAGGAGACGAAAACCCTCTGCAACTACCTCCACCTGAACCCGCTCGGTCTGATAAGCTCGGGCGTCCTTCTCGCCTCGGTTCCGAGGGATTACGCGAAAAAAGCCGTCGAGGAGCTTTTGAGCCACGGGGTAACCGCGAGCATCATAGGGGAGTTTTTAGCCGAGGAGAAGCGCGTTATAGTCGAGGAGAACGAAGAGAGGCCCGCGTGGAGACCCGAGAGCGACGAGCTGTGGAAAGTAGTATAGAGGATGCTTTAAAAATATACGAACACATGGATTTCAAGGTGTCAACGATGGAGAGAACCCTCGATAACTACATCAAACTCCCTCAGAATAAGTATGAGAAAGTCTCCTTCAGAAAGCTAATGGGTTATGTTATCCCTTCAACTACCTACGCTACCCATGGACTTTATATGTATCCTGCCAAGTTCATACCCCATGTTGTTCGCTTTGCGATTGAGAGATACTTGCCTGAAAAACGGGACTCGTGGGTCTTTGACCCCTTCGCCGGCTCTGGAACAGTTGCCATAGAGGCTACCCTTGCGGGTGTTAACTATCTGCTCTGGGATTTGAATCCCATAACTTCTCTCTTTGTCAAGGCTTCGACATATCAAGAGGAAGTTTCTGTTGATGATTTAGAAATCGATTTTGAGTATCCCGGAGAATTCGTACCAAAATGGCGTAACTTGGACTACTGGCATCCTCCCGAATTCCTCGAAGTTCTTAAGAGAGTCTGGGCTTATTATCATGAAGTTGTGCCGGATAACATAAAACCTCTTGTTGCCATACCCCTCCTCAAAGTCACGCGCTATTTTTCATATAGTGATGAGAAGATTGCAAAACTCTATAAATCCAAATACGCCAAGAAAAAGGTTGCCGAGTTACTCAATGGGGATTATCGCAAGAAAATGGAAGAAATGTATGCCAAAGAGGCAATGAGAGTTATTGAAAAAGTAACTGACTTTCAAAGCAGGGGGCCGAAAAAGGTGGAAGGGATAGTCCGAGCAGGGGTTGATAGCATTGAGATGAACCTTGAGAGAGAAGTGCACCTCTTGCTAACATCTCCCCCATACCTCCAAGCTCAGGAATATATCAGAAGCTTCAAACTTGAACTATTCTGGCTTGGATACTCCGAGGAATATATTCGTTCTCTCTCACGTCTGGAGATTCCTTACAGAAAACCCCCAGACGAGGAAGTTTTGAGTAATCTCTACTGGGAATACCGCGAGAGTGTGGAAGGCCTAAATCACCCAAAGCTGCTACAGATTTACGACTGCTACTTCAAGTCACTGGCCAGGTTTCTTAACAATGTCCATGATGACGTAAGGGAGCGAATGGCAATATTTGTGGGTCCAGTCAAAATTAGGGGAATACGTGTTCCTATTGATGAAATACTCAGAGAACATCTTGAGAACCTCGGATGGACTCACGAGAAGACTTACATTGATGAAATTGTTGCGAGAAGACTCTTTAAGTCGAGAACAAATCCCGCTACTGGTCTTCCCGATGAACGGACTCCCACGGAGCACCTGCTAGTCATGAGGAGGTGAAGGTGCATGTATCTGTTGCTTTATCTCGTTCCCGATAAGTTGATTTCAGAAAACGCCACATTAAGGGCTCAAAAGCAGTACCTCCGCTCGTATTTCGAGGAAACTGTTGTTCCAATGCTCCTTGGAAACGGAAACTTTGGAGAGGTCCCTCTTTTTGAGCGTGTTCTCTCGGGCCTAATTAACCTTGAAAATGAAGGTCATCGAGATGCCCTGGAAGAGATAGCTCCAAAATGGTATGTTTTCATGAAACGAACTTACGCTTCCATAGGACCTCGAATCGGCAATTTCACAGAGTCTCTCATTGGGCTTTGGATTGGGGCGAATCACATCAACTACAATCTTGATAAATTCATTGAGGAGCACTTTGGAGTCAAAATAAAAAAGAAGAAACGCTCACAAATTGACTTTATACGGGTTAAAAACAATACACTAGACCTCATTGAGCTTAGAACGAGCGAGCACACAGGAGGAAGAACGGGTCAGGAATCGCTGACCGATAAGTTTGTGAGATTCTTGGGGCTACTTGAGGATTCTAATGTCAAACTCAGGAATGCCCTACTTAAGAAAGGCATTAAAAATGTAAATCTACTAGTCGTGACGCTCTTCAACGAATCTGGAGAGCTTTTAACCCCCAATAACCTGAACAAGGGGAGATACACATCCCTGGTTGGTTACCTGAGCGAGGAACGACATCTGGGGGGAAAGATAAAGGAACTGCTCTCTAAGGGGTACATCCTTCACGCTGGCGAGAGACAGTTCACGAAACCTCCAGATGATATCGAGGAAATTTTAAGGAATGTATTTCTTGAGAAGCGCCGGGTCCTATTGAGGAAAGATGACTTCACAGTTGAAATCGGAATCCTTTGGGGTGACGAGTTTTTCCAAAGGTTCACGGGAAAAGGGCTTGAAGAGCTTTTGAGAAACGATATTAAGGATAGAGTCGGCGATGACTTGTGGATGTTTCTTGTTCTGACGTTAAACGAGCTCAGGCTCAGAGCAAATGAAGGAAAATCAACTATAGACATGCTTAGGGATTACCTTCTAAGATGTTACGAATTTGAGAAGTTCATCGAACTCCGCAAGAAGGCAAACTCTTTAGATGAGTTCCTTGACGACCTTGGGAACCTCGTTGACTCAATAATTTCTGGGTTCCTTAGAGAACTCGGTAAGGACGGGAAGAAACTCCGTCCACTTGGCACTGACGACATCGTTGCCCAGTACAACTACCTTAGGGGAGCGGTTCTAATTGCACTCGCACTTGAGCTCTACACTAGAAAAACCTAAACCTCTACCCCAATCTTTATTCCCTCGTCCTTCTCTATCTCGCGGAGGAGGAGAACGACCTTCTCGGGCGGAAGCTCCATCCTGGAGAGCAGTTTTTTAGCTTTTCTAACCTCTTCCCGCTTTTCCCCGCTTGACCTTCCCTCAAGGTAGTCGAGAACCGCCAGGAGGGCCCCTTTAAGGCTCCTGTCGCCGAGGGGCAGGGGTCTCCAGCCGTTTTCGTGAACGTAGACTGCCTTCGGAACCTCAACGCCCGACAGCTTGTCCACGGGCACTATGGAGGGTTTGCCCCTCGCGCGGAGGTAATTAAGGAGGACTTCCTCCCCAAACCCCTCGTTGAGCAGGCTCTTGTAGGCTATCTCAAAGGCGTTGAGAAGCGTGGCAAGGCGCTCCAATTTTCCTATCCTGTCCTTGGAGAGCAGGGAGAGCTTTACGAGCACCCGTTCAAGGGGTTCCTCCTCCAAATCAACGGTGAAGAGAACCCTGTCCCTAAGGGAAGTTCCCTCGGCAAATGCTTTAACAACGACCCACTTGGCGCCGTTGGTGAGGATTCCGTAGCGGACGCCCCTGCTGAAGCAGTAGCGGGCGAGCTGGCGGAGCGGTTCGTCGCGCTTTATTACGTTCACCGAAAGGTTCTTCGCCTCAAGGAAAGCCACAATCTCGCCGTTGAGGAGGAGCGCGTAGTCGGCCCTCCCGTCCTCGGTCCTCTCCTCGGGCCTGACCTCCTCCGGGTTGTTCCAGTCCCAGCCGAGGGCCGTCATTATCTCGCCTATCAGGTGTTGCTTAACAGCTTCCTCGTTCCTCTCGTAGAGCTTCCTGTGGAGGCCAATCCGCGACATAACGTTGAGAACCGCGCGCTCCATCCCCTCACCTTTTCCCCGTTGGTAAGGTCACCTAAAAGCTTTTGGGGTTTGGAGACGTAGATGAGTGAGGTGGAAACAGTGTGCAGGATACTCTTTGCCATGGGGCCGGGGGAGGGGATTGAGTCCCTCGCCAGGGCCTTCATGAAGTCTGCCGAGAACGACCCCTACCGTGCGAGGAGGGGCGGAAAGAGCCAGCATCGCGACGGCTGGGGCTACGTCCTCCTGAGCGATGGAAGCGTTCACCACTACCGCTCGGCAAGGGCAGTCTTTGAGGATGGGAAGGGATTTTCGAGGCTCGTTGAGCTCCTTCGGGAAAGCGATAATGCCGTTCTCCTCGCCCACGCGAGGGCGTCGTCCCAGGGTTCGCTCGGGCTCTTCAACGTCCAGCCCTTCGCATTCTCCACGAGGCGCGGTTTTTCCTTCTGGTTCCTCCACAACGGCGACCTCGAGAAGGAAAAGATTATCGCGCTGGCGGGGTTCGAGGGGGAGGACCTGAGGGACGCCTCGGACAGCTACGCCTTCTCTGCCTATCTGTGCAGGGTCCTTCAGAGGCCTGAAAAGGAAGAACTCCTGAAGCACTACTCACTCGGGGCGTCGCTGGCGAAGACAACCTTCAACACGGCCACGCTGTTCCTCCTACCCGACGGGCACTGGAGGGCTTTTGTAACTGCCTACATGACCAACGAGTACTGGAAGAACGACCTTCACCGGGACTACGCGAGGCTGATTGAGCTCGACGGCGATGTTCTCGCGGTTGCGAGCTCGACCCTTGAGCTCTACCACAAAGCGGATTGGAAGAACATCCCAAATGGCACCGCGCTTCTAATAACGCCCGGTGGAATCGAACGCCTTCCGCTGGGGTGATACTATGGACGAGAACGCCCCGATTAGGGTTTACATGACGCGGAAACTCATCGGCGTTTCGCCGGAGGATACGGTAAAGCAGGCCTGCGAGGTCATGATGGAGTTCGACATAGGCTCGCTCGTCGTTGTGGAGAACAACGAGGTCGTCGGCTTCTTCACGAAAACTGACGTTATAAGGCGAGTTGTGATTCCGGGCAAGCCCAACACGACCCCGGTCAGGGAGATAATGACGCGGGAGCTCGTTACGGTGGACGCCAACACCCCGCTTCGCGAGGTTCTTGACATAATGGCCAAGAAGGGCATAAAGCACATGCTCGTGAGTGAGAACCGGAAAATCGTCGGGATATTCAGCCTCAGCGATTTGCTCTCGGCCAGCAGGAGAAAGCTTGAAACCGCCATCGCGGCGGAGTGATGTGCCATGATAAGGATTGCCCACATAAGCGACACCCATATCACCGGCGAGAGCGCCTACAAGGGCTACGCCTACGACCTGATAGCCAACGAGGTGAACAGGCTGAACTTTGACTTCGTCGTCCACACTGGCGACGTCACCAACAACGGTCTCCGCGAGGAGTACGAGAGGGCCGAGTACGAGCTCAAGAAGATTCAGAAATCCCTCGTCGTCGTTCCGGGCAACCACGACGTCAGGAACGTCGGCTACGACCTCTTTGAGGACTTCATCGGCCCGCTAAACGGCGTCTACGAGTTCAGGGACGGCGTTCTCATTTGGGTGGACTCGACGATTCCTGATTTGAGCGACGGCAGAATCGGAAAGCACAAGTTCCGCTGGCTGAAGGAGAGGCTCGAGGAATACTCAGACAGGAGAATCAAGATAGTGGCTTCCCATCATCACCTCGTCCCACTCCCGAACACCGGGCGCGAGAGAAACGTTCTCTTCAACGCTGGGGACGTCCTCGATTTGCTCCTCAGAAACGACGTCACGCTCTACCTCTGCGGTCACAAGCACGTCCCCAACGTCTACCGCGTCGAGGACCTGGTTGTTGACAACGCCGGCTGTACCTCCTGCCGGAAGACGAGGCGCGGTGACGTCAACAGCTACAACATCGTTACGATACACGACGATGGCAAAGTGGAAGTCACGATACGGCGCGTCACCGGCGAGGAGGTTAAAGCTCAGCACAGGCCCGTTAAGCCAAAGCTCTTCGTCCCCAGGGGAAAACGACTTCTCAGGATAGTCCAGCTCAGCGAGAGCAAGGTCTCGGACAGGGTTTACTTCAGGAGGAAGGTGCTCGAGAACGTGGTGAACCTGATAAACAACCGCCTCAAGCCCGACATCATCGTCCACAACGGCGACGTCGTCGACATGGGCATTGAGCGGAACTTCCAGCGGGCCAGGGAGCTCTGGGATAGGATTGAGAGGCCGAAGCTCGTCGTCCCGGGCCACAGCGACATGACATACCTCGGCTACGAACTCTTCCCCGAGTACTTCGGAGAACCTGAACCGCTCTCCTTCGACGGATTCACGTTCATTCCGGTCTCAACACCGCAGTACGAGACCGAGATAGGCGTCGTGGGGAGGTTCGGCCAGAGGAAGCTGGCGGAGGAACTGGACAACGCCGAGAACTTTCGGGTTGTCTTCATGCACCACAACGTCGTTCCGATACCAAGGAGCAGGGAGCGCGGGTTCCTTGAGGACGCGGGCGACGTGCTGAAGCTCCTGACAGAGAGGGGCGTTGAGCTCGTCCTGACCGGGCACGGGGGCAACGCCTTTGCAGTTCGCGTAGAAAACACAATCGTCATAAACGCCGGCTCGGTCAGCTGGGAGCTCCACAGAAACCCCTTCGGCAACAGCTTCAACGTGATAGACGTCTACCCGTGCATGGTGATAGCCTTCGAGGTCCAGGCCACGTGGGGGAGCAGGAGGCTCCTCGGGGTGTGGAAGCTCAAAGGCTCTCGCGGAGGCGCTCCATGAGGTCTTCCATTATTTCGTTCACGGTCTTTTCGAGCTCGACGTTCTCTATGACCTTTACTCCGTGCTCCCTGGCCTTCCTGACTATGTACTCCTGAAGCCAGAGAATCTCGTCGAGGTGTTCGAGGTAGTATTCTGCCGGCCTCTTGCTGTAGCGCGAGCGCTCGTAGAAGTGGGCCTCCAAAGCCTTCCTGTCGCTCACCGTCAGGATGTACATGAAGGCGTTCTCGTTGGTCTCGATGAAGCCAGGAATTAGGTGTATCCCCTCGATTATCGCGTTCATTCCCTCGCGCTGAACCCTGTCGAGGACGGCCCTAACGCCAACGGAAACGTGCCTGACCTGGCTCTCGAAGCCCTCAATCAGACTGCTCGCCCCCTTGAGCTCGCGCCACGCTAAAAACGATGAGGCGTGCAAATCGGGCAGAAGCTCCCTCGCTATTATTTTCCTCATGACCTCTCGAACGGTGTCGGTGCCGATTATCGTCCTTATCGAGAGCCTGAAGGCCAGCTCCGTCGCTATCGTGGACTTTCCGACGCCGGTAACGCCCCCGAGGAGGACGACGAGCGGAACCTTTTTCCTCCTGAACTCGCGCCAGAAGAGGTAGCGCTCTGCTTCCTTCCTGAGCCCGTGCTCGATGAGCTTCCGGTAGGTGAGCTCCCTTATCTCGTCAGTGCTCACAACGCGCTTCCTCTTCTCCACGAGCTCCCGCTGAACCTCGCTCGCGATTATGTAAGCTATACCAACATCCACCCCGGCCAGGGTTATAGAACGAGTTAGGATTCCGCGCGAAAACGGCAACTGCACCCTCCTCTCGGGGTCCGTGACGATTATCATCTCCCCACCACCCTCCTGGCGAGCTCCAGAACTGCCTTCCTTAAGTCCTTGCCGTCCACGTTGACCGGCTCGTTGGCGAGGTAAACCACCTCGATGCCCCTCTCAAGGGCCCACCTCGTCACGACGTCAACCGCCGCGGCTTTCAGCTCAACGAGGACTGCATCAACCCCCGTTTTTCTCCCGAGTTTCCCGAGGTCACCCTCAAGTGAGGGCCTCTTCGAGAGGTTTCCACTGGCGAAGACAACCTCGGCACCGAGTCCCTCGATATCTCCAACGGCCCTCTTAATTGCTCTCTCGGAAGTCATGAAGAGCGCAACCCTCTTCCCCGAGACCTCGCCGAGCGGTTTCGGCGTGAACCGGACCAAGTGGACGTCAGCGTTGGGATTAATCCTCCTCACGAAGTCCCGGAACTCCTCGGCCTTCCGGGGCTCAACGTCCGTCATGGTGATTACCGCTATATCCGCTAGACCAATCCTGAAGGGTCCGAAGAAGCCCTCAACGGTTTCCCTCGGCTGGAGGGTGCTGAGGACGGTGATGTAGCCGTCCGCCAAAACCGGCGGAATCGTTGCCCCGCTTCCCTCGGCTATGATGATATCGTGTGGAAGCCCCTCGGCGAGCTTTATCCCCTCGTGGACGACGTGGAAGAACGGAAAGCCCGCCATTCCTCCCCCACAGCGCCGGCACCCGATGGTCGTCACTCCAGCGACGAGGGCATCTTCGTAGTGGTCCGAAGCGGCGTGCTTGCCCATCTCCGCGAGTTTTAGGAGGTTCTCTGGCGTCAGCTCTTCCCTCTCGCCCTCTATGAGCTCCGGCCTCTCCGGCCCGCCCCTGCCCATCGTGACAACGACGGGGCGGTATCTCTCTTTCAGAACCCTCGCGACGAAGCTCCCTACTGCCGTCTTCCCGACGCGCTTTCCGAGGCCGAGGACGCTTATGGTCGGCTTTGACGGCTTTATCAGCTCCCCGGGCCTGAACTCGAAGTCGGCTCCCCTGTATGTAACTCCATTGCGCAGGCAGATTGACGCTATCCGGAACCTTGCGCTGTAATCGACAACGGGCTCATCGCTCAGGTCAACGACCTCATCAACATCGTTCTCCGAAAGTGCAAGTTCAAGAGCTTTCAAAGGGTCCTCGTCAACGTAAAGCCTTACCCCGAGTTCTTCCGCAAGCTTCTCGGGCGAGCCTATCTTTTCACCACCACCGAGGAAGACCGCACAGCACACGTCGCCGAGTTTTTCAATGGCCCATTTGGTCACCGGAGGATAGTGCTCGCCGTCGATTAGGGCGAGCCTCCTCATTACCTCACCTCATACTCGATTACCTCGGGTTAATTTAACCTTTTCCGTTTTTCCAGGCACTCTCGGAGGAGAAAAGTTATAAAGGGGAACGATGAACTAAGGACGGCCTCAAAGGCCAGATAAGGAGGTGTGTAAAATGGCCGAGTTGATTGTTAAGTCCAAGGTTAAGGAGCTCGTTAAGAACATCGACCCCGAGATGAGGGTCAGCCCGGAGTTCTACGACGCCCTTGAGGAGGAGCTCAAGGCCCTCGTCGAGAAGGCCGTCAAGAGGGCCAAGGCCGAGGGAAGGAAGACCCTCTACGCCAGGCACGTTTGATGCCCCTTTTCTTTCCTTCCAAAGCCTTTTATTGATTGGTTCCTAACTTCTCCGGTGGTAGTATGGCGTTGAGAAAGCTCGGCGATTCTGCTTACCTTTACCCCGGAAGTCCCTCCACGCTCCTTCGGGTCGTCGATGAAGGGGCCGTTCTCGTTGACCCCGGCCACGGGAGCGGGAGGCACAAGGACCTCAGGCGAGAATTGCGTAAGCTCGACCTTCCCCTCAAAGCCCAGCTCGCGACGCACGGACATGCCGACCACGTGGCCGTTTCTCCGAAGCTTGACGCCCCTCTTTTCGTTCATCGATTCGAGTTCTCCATAGCAGAGAGCCCCCTCAACAGGGAAATCCTGACCTTCGGTTCGAGGGCACCGAGGGGTTTTCTGGCGTACTCTGCCGATGAAGTGAAGGTTCACGCGGTCTTCGAGTGGGGCGATGAGCTTTTCGGACTGAAGGCCTTAAAGCTAAACGGCCACTCCCCTGGAATGACTGGGGTCCTCGATGGTGAGAACGGCCTGCTCTACGCGGGCGACTCCTTCTTCGGCGAAAAGCTCATAGGCGCGGTCGGCGTTCCATACCTCGTGGACTGGGCCCTTTTCAGGGAGTCCCTCACGACGCTCAGGGACTTCGCCGAGAGGGGCTATCTGCTCATTCCCTCACACGGAAGGTCCGTGGAGGGCGACGAAGCCGTTGAAACGCTCGAATTCAACCTCAACCGCCTGGATGAGGTTGAAAAGCTCGCCCTTGAGTTCCTCCGGAAGCCGATGACCGTTGAAGAGCTCGCGCTCGGGATAATGAACCACTATCGCGTCGAGGTTACCCCTCAAAAGCTCGCCCTGAACCTCGTGCCCCTTCGGGCCCTCGTGGCCGAACTCTACAACCGCGGGCTCGTTGAGGCAGTGGTCGATAACGGGCTCAGGTGGGTTGTGAAAAAGGAGTAGCTTTGTGGTCACCAACCCCAAAGATTGGCAGGAACTTTGTGATTACCAACCACAAAATTCACTCGTCCCCAGGATAGCAGAGGTAGCGGTAGGGACAGAACTTGCAGGCATAGCTCCTCCAGCCCTCGGGGGGTTTCCCTTTCTCGTAGGCCTTTTTGACCGAGTAGAAGTGCCTGAGCGTCTCCTTGAAGAGCTTGCCGTCGTAGGGAATCTCAAAGGCCCTGAAGTTCGGGCCCTTTATCACGGGAAAGTTCGACATGTCGAGCTTGCCGATTATCCTCGTCGGCTCGTCGTGGAGTTTAATATAGTATAGGTATCCGTATTCCGCCTCGGCCCACCGCAGGTAGACGTTGAGCTGAGCCAGGTGGTAGTCGTAGGGCACCTTCGGCAGACTCGTCTTCCCCTTAATCTCGATTGGAAACTCGCGAAACGCATCTATTCTCCCGTGAATCTCGAAACCGAGCTTCCTTGAGCGCAGGACGAGGTGTCTCTCGAGCTCGAAGCCGAAACGTTTGCTGAGAATCTGTCCGAGGACCTCGTGGGTTTTAACGCCCTGATTAAGCCTAACCTTGACGTTCTCGGGCCACCTTGGAGGGTAGCCCTTCAGGCGGAAGTATATCCGCCTCGGACAGGTCAGGGCTTCGCTCGCGTAGAACTCTATTAGCCCGTCGTTTTCAGCGTTTCCGTTGTTCCCCACTTCTCTTCCCTCCGGTGGGCGGTTCATCGGCCCGCGAACCTCCCCGCCCCTGCGTCAGCTAATACCGACGTCATCACAGTTCAGACTGGGCAAGGGTCGTCATCCGCGAAGAGAGGTAGAAGGGAAGAATTTAAAGCTTCTGGTCCGTTAGAGAATCATTCTCTTCTTTTTCTTAATCGAGTAGCTGAGCCCGTAGGCCGGCCAGATGCTCGGGGGTTGCTCGTAGTGGTGAAGGTTCCTCAAAATCTTCTCGGCCGACCTTTTATCTTTGGCCTTAACCCTCAGGACGCCTTTGTCGAGCTCAACGACCCCGTCCGCGAGGCGAACCGTCAGTTTCGAGCCGTCCACCTCGGGCCTGGCCCGCATGAGAAGCCTGCGGTAGTCTTCATACGCCTCTTCGCTCAGCCTCTGCTCAAGAAGTGCCTCCTCCTTACGGCCAAACAGCCTCGAAAACAGCCCACTATTCGGGGGCTCGTCCTCCATACCGTTCATCGACCTCCGATGGTTCTCACCCTAAATCCGTCCTTTAAGTTTTTAAGGCTTTCCTATCGCTTTTTGACGAAGGGACCAAGATGAGAGCGAAGCGAACCCAGGTCATAAAACCCCGCATACGGGAGATACTCTCGAAGGAACTTCCGCCTGAGCTGGTTAGATTGCTCCCCAAGCACTGGGTCCAGATTGGCGACGTTCTGATTCTGCCCCTCCGGCCGGAGCTTGAGCCCTACAAACACAGGATAGCAGAGGTTTACGCGGAAGTTCTGGGCGTTAAAACCGTCCTCAGGAAAGGCCACATACACGGCGAAACCCGGAAGCCGGACTACGAGGTTCTCTACGGTGGGGACACCGTTACCGTTCACGTTGAAAACGGCGTCAAATACAAGCTCGACGTTGCCAAAATCATGTTCTCGCCGGCCAACGTCAAGGAGCGCGTCAGAATGGCGGAAGTGGCGAGGCCGGGCGAGCTGGTCGTTGACATGTTCGCGGGAATAGGCCATCTGAGCCTCCCGATGGCCGTCCACAAGGGGGCGAGGGTTATAGCGATTGAGAAGGACCCATACACCTTCCGCTTTTTAGTGGAGAGCATCTGGCTGAACAACGTCCAAGACCTGATGACGCCCTACAATATCGACAACCGCGACTTTCCCGCTGAAAACATAGCCGACAGGGTTCTGATGGGCTACGTTGTGAAGACCGCCGAGTTCATACCGAAGGCCCTGAGCATAGCGAAGGACGAGGCGATTATTCATTACCACAACACCGTGCCCGAGAGGCTGATGCCCGAGGAACCCTTCGCAACCTTCCGGAGGATGGCGAGAGAATATGGCTACGAGGCCGAGAAGCTCAACGAGCTGATTATCAAGCGCTACGCCCCCGGCGTCTGGCACGTGGTCGTTGACGTTAGGGTGTTCAAGCGTTAGGCTTTTAAGAATAGGGAAAATTAGTATAATGGTGGTTATACTAATGGCCATTATAGAAAGGCCCGAACTCGACGTTGCCCTCAAAGCGAAGTGGTTGCTTCTCTACGGGCGCAGAAAGACGGGAAAGACTTTCTACGTCCGCGAAAGGGGAAACTATGCGAGATACTTCATCGTTACGAGGGGCTCGGAGCTCATCGATGTGGAGAACGGGGAGAGAATGGCCCTTGACGAGTTCATGAAGTTTCTCCCGCTTCTCCTCCAAACAGGTAGAATAGTCGTTGACGAGTTTCATCGCCTCGGAGAGCCGTTTTTCTCGCTTCTCCAGGGCCTGTCGGGAAAGGGTGAACTGACCCTCATAACCTCGACGAGGCATTACTTCAGGAGGTTCCTCGGGAGGAGCAGTCCGTTGCTGGGCCTCTTCCACGCCCATGAGGTTGGCCTCGTCAGGCCTTCTGACGCCCTAAAGTTCGTTCACTCCATTGGTTTTGAAGGCAGGTCCCTCGTAGAGCTCGCCGTTCTCGTTCAGGAACCGTGGCTCGCTCCTACGGTGGAATCCTACGGCGTCGAAACCTTTGACGTCATCGGTACCGTTCTCAAGGACTACGTTCCCGGCCTCGTGGGGGAGATATTTACCGAGGAAGAGCGCGAGCTTACCCGGAGATACTGGGCAATCCTTGAGGCCGTTGCCGGGGGAAAGGTAAGCACTGGGGAAATAGCGGGGGAGCTATCTTCTCGGGGATTGCTGGAGAACGCTTCCCCGGGAGCCGTAGCGCCATACCTCGAAACCCTCGCGGGAATGGGCCTGCTTGAGAGAATCCCCGTCTTCGGAAAGAAAAGGAAGGTCTACCGCTACCGCCATGTATCGCCCCTCGTGGACTTCGCGTACTACCTGAACACAAAGTATGGTTTCTTCGAGACAGGTCTTCCCCAGAAAACCGTCCGCAGATTGCTGGAGGAAAAACTGCCCCACTACGTAGAGGTGTTCTTTGAACGTCTCTTCGCCCAGCACTACGGCCTTCAGCCCGTCAGGATTGAGAAGCCGGAGCTTGAGCTCGACGTTGCCCTTGTGAAGAACAGGAGGCTCTACTTGGTCGCCGAGGTCAAGTGGAAGGAGAAACTTAGAGAGCGGGACATTAGAAAGGCTGAAAACAAGTTTGAGAGCGCGGGAGCTGAGGTTAACCTCCTCGTCGTCCTGGACAGGAGCGTCCTCCCACGGGAGCCCGAGAATGCAGGGGTCTTTGACTGGAGGGACGCTTTAGCGCTCGCCCCATAACGGCTCCCAATCCCCACATACGAAGTTCATGTGGACAGTCTTCATGTGCTTCCTGCACATCCCGTAGGTCAGGAAGTAGGAGTCAATCGGCCCGAACCATCGGCAGTTCTTGCAGGCCTTTAGCTTCTCGTCCATTTCCTCCACCGGAGAGAATAAGAGGGAAGGGGATAAAAGGGTAAAGGTTGATTAAAAAATACTTATCCGACCATCCTCAAGATAGCCGTTAATAGACCACTACTAATAACTAACACACAAATATATTTTAGCCATTTGCAATCTTGTTTTGCTTTATATATCTCAAAACGACTCTCAGCTTCTGTGAGAATGGTGTTAAATTTACTTTCTAGAAATTTGAGCTCGGCGAGGTGGTCCATGTTACCTGCCAAATATATGTTAGAATGTGCAAATGTTTTGAGCGTCATGAACTCTATTCTAATTCTTTCACTCTTTTTTGGGTCTAAGCCATATTCTGATTTCGTTGCAATGTCTTCAACATAGTCAACGAATTCTCTTAGTTTCTGGAGATAAGTACTCAATGTTAATATTCCCCCTTTAGTAGAGTAGAGATAAAAAGGCAAAGGATGTCTAAATCCCTGCTCCAATGTCGTCTGCGATGTCCGGCAGGTCGAGGGCCATGAGCTTGGCCTTGGTCGGGATTCCGTCCCTGCTCCATCCGCGGGCCTGGTAGTACTCGTCGAGCATCCTGTCGAGCTCCCACGGCGGGACGTGCAAGCCCTTGCTCGGCCCCTCTGGAATCGGCTCCCACATAATCCTGTACGGGAGCGTGTCGTCCTTCCTGGTGAAGCCCTCGCGGACGTTGAAAGCCCTGGCGATGTTCATTATCCTCTCGCCGATGACCATCAGCTCGGCCTCGCCGATGTTCATGCCGGTAACCGCTTCGACGAGCTCGGGGAAGCCCTCAAGGAAGTACATGTGCCTTGAGAACTTACAGACACCGGTGGCGTCGTAGATGGCCATGAGGTTCTCGTGGAAGGCAATCTCGAAGCCCTTGTTCTCGGCCTTGGTCCTGTCAACGCCCTCGAACTTCCACCACTTGCCGACGAGCTCGGTTCCGTAGGCACCGCTCGTGAGGTGGTCGGCACCGCGAACGTTGACTGCAAATGCCAAAGCCATTCCCTTTATACCGCGGACGTCATAAGCTGGGGGCTCCATGCCCTTAACGTGGAGCGCGAACTTCTCGCTTCCCCTGCCGAGCCTCTCGCTGGCCCTCTTGACACCATCGGCCAAGAGCTTTCCGAGGTTGCCCTCGCGGTAGGCCATCTTCTTGAGGGCCTCAACAGCAGCTTCGCCGTTGCCGAAGGTCAGCTCAAGGCCGTCGGCCTCTTCCTTGGTGAGAAGGCCCCTCTCATAGGCCTCCATGGCCCAGGCGATTGTTACACCGGCGGAGATGGTATCAAGACCGAGCTCGTCCGCAAGGTAGTTGAGATACGCGACGGTCTCGAAGTCGTCGAGCTCAAGGGCTCCACCGAAGGAGTAGAGGGTCTCGTACTCCGGACCGTCGGTCATGAAGGTGCCCCACTTCTCGCTCTCGACCTTGATGTACTGACTGCAGGGCTTGTTGCACATCGGGCAGGGTCTCCTCCCGACGCGGTACTTGGGCGCCCAGTAGTAGGGGTCAATCTCGATGTGAACCCTGAACTGCAAACCTTTCTCCTGCATCTCCTTGAGCCTCTCGTAGGCCTTCTTGAAGAAGCCCATCTGCCAGTTCCTAACCGGGAAGGTTCCCCTCTCGCGGTTCATCCAGTCGAGGAACTCACCGCTTCCGTAGTCCATGTCGGCTTTAGTGGCTGGGTGGTCCTTGAATATCATTGCCCACTTCTTGATGAGCTCGCGGAGCTTCTCGGGCTCGGCAATCGGTATCTTCTTGGTGCCCTTGACGACGATTCCCTTGAGCTTCTTGCTTCCGAGGACTGCTCCGGGGCCACCCCTACCGGCCTGCCTCTCGTCGGTGTCTATCGTTGCAATAAGGCTAAGGTTCTCGCCGGCCGGGCCGATGAAAGCGGTCGCAAAGCCAGGGTACTCCTCCTTGGCCTTCTTTCTCGCCTCGCCCGTGGTGAGGCCCCAGTACTCGTTTGCCGGAACGAGCTTGACCTCATCGTCCTTGATGTAGAGAAGAACCGGCTCCTCACTCTGGCCCTCAATGATAAGGACGTCGTAACCGGCCTTCTTGAGCTCCTCACCCATCTTGGCGCCAGCCATCGAACGGCCGTAGGCACCGGTGAGCGGGCTCTTGAAGTTGAAGGCCGTCTTGGAACCCGTTCCGATTCCGGTTCCGACGAAGAGACCGGGGGTGATAATCATCTTGTTCTCGGGTCCGAGCGGGTCGGCTCCGGCCGGAACCTCGTCGTAGAGGAGTCTCGTTCCAAAGCCGACGCCACCGAGGTACTTCCTCGGGAAGTTCTCGGGGAGGGGCTCGACCTTAATCTCTCCCGTCGTCAGGTTGACCCTCAGAATCTTACCCCAGTAACCACCTTTGACTTCCATACGGTATCACCTCGAAGATTTTTCGGGCAGGGGAATATAAGGGCTTCGAAAAGGGGTACATTTGACAAAACTGGGGGAGTTAAGTCCATTCGTTAACTTGAGCGGACTTTCATGTACACTAAGTTAATCATGAAGTTTCTCAATGGCTAAAAACTAACCCATAACGACAAAAAGTGTTTTTCCGGTCACTCAAGTTCCACCGGAGTGAGCGTGAAAACTGTGCCCCCGGGGAGCGAAGGGGACTCACGGCTCGCCGAGGCGCTCATCCCCCGCGGTTTCCCGGGGGCGATTTGAGTTATGGACTTCCGCTTAAATCGTTAGCGGTTCACTATCGAGTTAACACCGGCGGAAGCCAGAACGAGAACTTCAAAGGTCCTGTAGGCATCTTCAACGCTTTCCGCCTCGAAGCGGACGGTCTTTCCGTCAAGCCTCTCGACGAAGGGCAACAGCTCGGCGACTTCCGCGTAGGCGCTGTTGAGGAAGCGGAGCTTGACCTCGACCGGCCTCTCGGTTTTCAGTGGCTTGACCTCACCGCGCTCAACGCGCCTGAAGGCCTCAAGGGTTCCTTCGCGGAGGAGCTCCTTTATTCCTTCCATTCCCGGGCTCATTGCCGAATACCTGCCGAAGCTCTCCTTCAGCGGAACGCCGACCGCCCAGGGGAGGTGAGTCTTCACGTCCGTTTCTATCAGCGCTTTGTCTCCGGCGACCATTGCAACCGGAACGTTCCACTCGCCGAGCAGGTAGGCGTTCAAAAGGGTCTCGCTGACCTCAACGCCGTTTATCTCAAGCCTGTCAACGGTCGCACCGCTGTAGGTGTGATCAAAGGTTGCCCCGCCGGTTCCGGCCTTGGCGTGGTAGCCGAGGAAGATTGCGAAGTCCGACCCCTTCGCCCCGGCGACCATGCTCAACGGCCTCGGAAAGCCCCTGACGAGCCTGACGTAGTCCGGCGTTTCGTCCACGAGGATGTTTACCATCGGGCCGTGGCTGTCCGCTATGACAGCCTCATCAACCCCGAGCTCGTGGTGGAGCGTCTCGGCGACGACCCTTACAACCTCGGTCGCTATCTTCCTCGCTTCCGCGTAGAGGGCGCCCTTCACGAAGAGGTGCTCCCTGCTGACGATATGGGGTAAACCCTCAAGGTCGAGAGAAATGAAGGCCCTCATGGCAATCACCAGAGGGATATAGAAGCGCTGAGATAAAAATCTACCGGACCCGTAATAACTCTTGGGAATATTCTCCTCAGAAACCGATAATCCCCGCTCATGAAAAAGGTTTTATAGGTCTTTTTTCAAAGAATAAAGCGGTGATGGGTATGCAAATCCTTGAAGTTAACATGAGACTCCCCTACAAGGAAAGGGGGAGCATCCTTGGTCGTCTTCTCTCGAAGGTTGGTGGCAGGATTAAGGACATACACTTCCTTCCGCCCGACGCGACCGGTATGTCCGAAGTCAGAATGGAGCTCGTTGGCGATAGGAGACTCATTCAGGAGCTCAGAAAAATTGTGAAGGACGGAAAGCTTTCCTTTAAGGTGCTCTCCGAGGCTTGACTTTTTTTCATATTGCACTCAGCGCCACCCAGACGAGGAACATCGTTCCTATGACGTCGCTGAGCGTCGTGACTACTGGGATAGCCACGTTGTCGGGGTCCCAGTTGTACTTGTCCGCCAGTATCGCCACGACGAGCCCGATGAGCATCGCCACGAGTATTATCAGCGGGAAGCCGAGCACGAAGTTCCAGAGGATTCTCGCGGGCCTGTGGATGTAGTGGACCACAACCCACATCGAGATGAGGTTCGTCAGATAGCCGATTATCGGTGCGAGGATTAGGAGCGAGAGGAAATCGTAGAGCGTCTCCCTGCTCTTGACGGCCTCAACGCCCTCGAGGTGAATCTTGGTGGAAACCTTCGCCGCTATTATCGAGCCGAAGTTGCCCATGCTGTCGTTCACGCTCGGCCACATGACGCTGACGATGATTACCGCGTTGATGATTTTCTCGTATGTTACGAGCAAGCCACCGGTTACGGTCTCGATGAGCGCCATCGCGCCGATTATCGCTGCCAGCTCTCCGAAGGCGCGCCTGTGCTCCTGCTTAAACCTGGCTTTTAGTGCCAAGAGCACAAGCAGGGCGAGCATCGTGAAAGACAGCGCGTAGAACGCCCGCTCGTGGTGTAGGTAGAGGAGTGCGAAGTAGACCATCGTAGGCATCGTTATCAGGTCCGCTATTGAGCTTATGAGCGGTGCCGCGATTAAATCCGGGTCGTAGCCTTTCTTGAAGGGGATTATCGTAATCAGGGCGGTTCCATAGCCAAGGATAACTCCAATGAATATCGCCGACGCGACAACCATGAGCAGGACTATGACGTCCTGAACAAAGTTATGGACGAGGAACAGGCCGACAACCCAGAGTACAACGAGGGGAATTTTACTGCTGAGGATTGCCATGACTATTTGAGTGGTCACCTCCGGGTCGCGGACGCTATCGATGAGACCGAGGTTGAGCTTGGTCGTGAAGCGGGACGCGAGGGCCGAGAAGATGTTGCCCCTCAAATCCATGAGGCCGGGCATTATGAAGACCAGAATCGGGAAGTAGCTCATTATGGTGTCCCAGTTCTTACCGAGAACAGCACCGCCGACGAAGTCAAATATCAGGCACAGGAACAGGGCTGGGAACGACAGCAGAAACGCGTCCCTGAGCTTGCCCCTGAACGTCCTTGAGGTCCCCACTGCACTCCTTACCACCGTCATCGTCCTCACCTCTCACCGCTATCATCTCTATCACCTCCCTGGGCCCCTCTGGACCTATGTCAACCCATGTGGTTTCAGCCCTATAAAAAGAGTTGTGGTTCAACCCTCAAATGAAACGGAAGGAAAGAGTGCAAAAGTCACTTTCCTTTAATCCCTGCGTTGAGCTCTTCCAGCTTTTCTCTGGCTTCCTCAATGGTTTTCGCTTTGTCTATCGCCGTTCCGGTAACGATGATGTCGGCCCCCGCTTCAACCGCTCTCCTCGCCTGCTCCCCGGTTCTTATGCCCCCTCCAACGATGAGGGGAACGTCTATGGCCTTCCTCACGAGGGCAATCATCTCGGGCGGAACCGGCTGTGGCGCTCCACTGCCCGCTTCGAGGTAAACGAGGCGCATACCGAGGTACTGTCCGGCCAAAGCGTAAGCGGCGGCAATCTTCGGCTTGTGCCTCGGTATCGGCTTCGCATCTCCAACCCAGCCCACCGTTTCACCGGGCTCGACTATTAAATAAGCCATCGGAATCGGCTCTATTCCGTAGCGCTTGACGGTGAAGGCTCCCAAAGCTTGAGAGCCGGTTATGAAGAAGGGGTTCCGCGAGTTGAGGAGGCTCATAAAGAATATCGCGTCGGCGTACCTGCTTATCCCGCCGTGCGAGCCGGGGAAGAGGATTACCGGCAGGCTGGAGGAATCTTTTATCGCCTTAACAACGTTGTCGAGAACGTCTCCCTCGGCCCCGGTCGAGCCTCCGACCATTATCGCGTCAACGCCAATGCTTTCGCTCATCTCCGCTATCTTCCCGGCGGTTTCCGGTGAAACGTCGTCCGGGTCGAGGAGAACGAAGTGGAGCTTCTCCTTCTCCAGCTTCTTGTGAATGTAGCGCTCGACTTTGCCTATTTCGAGCATGTTCACACCCCCAAGAATTCTTTAATCATTTTGTCATCGGTAGATTCATCAATGAGAAGACAAGGAACGTTTAAATCCTTTGAATGCGAACAAAGGGCTTTATCACGCGTTATCAGACTGTATCCCTTCATTAGTGCCAGGGCAAGGAAATAAGTATCGAATCCAGAAGGCGCAACTAATGAAGCAGTTTCCTTGGCGATTCCGTATATTTCCTCCTCGGACACTACCTCAAATGATGCCTCGACGGCGTTTCCAAGCCTGATGGCGAGACTTGTATCCCCGCTTATCCTTTTTACAACGCTTATGACCTCAACAACTGCCACTCGGGGGATTGCGACGTTTTTCCCTTTCACCAAGTCGAGTATCAATCTGCATTTTCTGAGCACCGCTTGTTTGTTTCTAATCTGGGGGTAGTTCCTTTCGTAAAAGAACGCTCCGACTATGACGTTAGTGTCAATAACGAACCCTCTTTCGTCCCCTGACATCTTCGAGCACTTCCTCGACGTTTGCATCAACGGGAATTCCCTCAATCTCCTCAAGTAGGTCCCATATCGTCTCGCCGACGATTACCTTGACCCTCGCCCCCTTCGGGAGGTTTACCTTTTTTAGGGGCCTGAAAGTCTCGCCGTCGTAGACGGCCTCGATGACTGTCATATCACCACCGTATTTTCCCTATGTCATCTTCGCTTTTAACGATTTTCCAGCCCAGTCCGAGCTTATCGAGGATTCCCTTCAGGGCTTCGTCCGGCTCGTCATCAAAGCGGTAGAGGTTCGTGCTTACCCTAACGTCGCCGGCCCCGAAGCCCGGAACCGGCTCACCGAAGCGAGAAACCTCGCGCGAGAGGTTCTCCTCCAGCTTCACCTCGCTCGCGATGAGGTAAGCCCTGAGGAGCTCGGCCTCTTTGAGGAGGTAGTCAATGTGCCAGTGTAACCTTTTCTCCCGCCTGAAATGTCTCGCGACGCGCTTTTCGAGGGAGTTCATGGCCGAGCCGACGTAAACGTAGTAACCCGGCTTGAGCTCGAAGGTTTTCCCCTTCGTGCGAATCCTCTTCCCTTCATTGAGCCTGATAACGAGGAAGTACGAGCCCTTCATGCTCTCCCCTTCGGGGTGGGGTTTATAAGCCCACTGCCGTAACCCAATCGGTGTGCCTATGGACGGCAAGAAAAAGAAACCGGTTGACGACTTCGCGTGGCAGGAGTACGATAAAGAGGAGTTTGAGAAGCGCTTCCCTGCCCTCGCGAAGGAGCTTGAGGAAGGTGGGGTTCCGATAGAGGCCTTCCGGGCCGACGAGGAGGAGGGTGAGCAGGAGGCCGAGCCGAGGAGCTTTGCCGGCTACGAGCCGACGGTCATAGACTTCCTCCGGAGATGCGAGACCGACGAAGAGGCTTTGGAGATAATCAACTGGATGGAAAGCAGGGGCGAGATAACGCCCGAGATTGCGAAAGAACTGAGGATAACGCTCGCGAAGAAGGGAGTAAGGGCCTTCGGGCCGAAGAAGGAGTGGGGCTGGTACGAGAGGCACGGGAGGGGGTGAGTTGAGAACCTTCATAATCAAGGCCAACAAGGCCAGAACGAGCCCCGACTTCAAGCTGAGCGATTTACCTGGCACGAGCGGGAGGATAGACGTCCTCTGCCGGTTTCTAAACTCCGCTTTTCTGCTCTCTCACGGCTTCCGAAAAAATGTCCGCGTCTGGCTCCTCCTCTACGGCCCGCCAAACCCGCCGAAGGCCATACGCTTTGATGGGCCGAAGCTGAAGGTTCGCCTCAATCCCGACGAGAGGAGCACGGCGAAGCTGATAATGAAAGCGCTCAAGGCCGGTGAGGGGCTGAAAGAGCCCGGGAAGGATGTTGAGGTTTACCCCGGCCTCTACGTGAGCAACAGGACCTTTGAAGACGTCATCAGGCTGACGCTCAAGAACTCAAGGCTCTACTACCTTCACGAGGAGGGCAGGCCGATAGAGAGGGTTTCCTTCGGAGGAAACGTTGCTTTCGTCCTCGGCGACCACGAGGGGCTGAGCCGGGAGGACGAGGCATTCTTGGAGGGAATAGCGGAAAAAGTAAGCGTCGGGAAAAAGAGCTACCTCGCTTCCCACGTCGTTGCCTACGTCAACATCTTCCTTGACTCTATAGCTCTTCCCTGAGCTTGAGTGAGGTGTGCTCCTGCTTGAGTTCTTCAATCCTCTCGATTAGCTCGTCGCTGAGCTTCTTGAGGTTGAGGGCGACTTCTTCGATGGCCCTAATCTTCTCCTCGAGTTCCCTCTCGCGCTCTTCCACTTCCTCCATCGCCTTCGCGAGTCTCTCTTCCTCGCCTTTCCTGTAGACCTCAATCCTGAGTGAGTCGTAGTCCCAGACTATCGAGCCGTCCTTGATTTGGAACTCGACGGTAATCCTCACAACGTCCTCCTTCGAGACGTTGAGCCTCTGGAACTCCTCGAAAATCCTCTGGTTGAGTTCGGCCGAGGCACGGATAATCTCCTTGGGCTCGACTTTTTTCCTCGCCAGAGCGAATAGAACGCGCCTTACCTTGTGGGCGTAACCGCTCGCGCGGACGTAACCAGTGCTCAGCTTCACGGCCACCACCAAAAGTTTATTCAACTCGTGTGCATAAATGTTTAATGGTGGTGCGCGGTGAACATTCTGATTTTCGGCCCTCCAGGGAGCGGAAAGAGCACGCATTCCCACAGGATAGTGGAGCGCTACGGTCTGACGTATATTTCCTCGGGCGACCTGATACGAAAGGAGATAGAGCGCGGAACGCCGATAGGGAAGGAGATGGAGGCCTACCTGAGCAGAGGTGAACTGATTCCTGACACGATTGTGAACACGCTCATAATCTCCAAGTTGAGGCGCCAGAGGGAGAACTTCATCCTTGACGGCTATCCGAGGACTCCGGAGCAGGTTTTGGCCCTTGAGAGCTACCTATACGACCACGGGATAAGGCTTGACCTGGCCCTTGAGATTTTCATAGACCTCGAAACCAGCGTCGAGAGGATAAGCGGGAGGAGAATCTGTCCGAACTGTGGCGCGGTTTACCACGTCAAGCACAACCCGCCCAAAAAGCCCGGAATATGCGACGTCTGTGGCTCGGAGCTGATTCAGAGGAGGGACGACAGGCGCGAGGTCGTGGAGCGGAGGTACAGAATCTACACGAAGAACATGGAGCCGATAATAAAGTTCTACCGCAACAAGGGGATATACGTGAGGGTTGACGGCGATGGGAGCGTTGAGGAGGTTTGGAAGAGAATCCACCCGTTGCTCGACTACATCAGGGCGAGGGAGACTTACCTAAGGCCTCCATGAGCTTTCTGATTTCCTCATCCTTGGTGAGCATTTCAACTTCCTTCTCTATCTCCCTGGCCCTTCTCATCACCTGGGCAATGTTCCTGTCGCTCGGGTCGAGAACCTTGACGTGAACCTCAAGGCTTTTGGGGAGCAGGGCTTTTGCGTAGTTTTTGGCTTTGGCCTCCACCGCTTCCCGAAGCGTATTTTTCTCCGCTTCGCTCATCCTCTTCGTCAGCCGGAGGACTATTGAGACCGTCTTTGGCGAGATTGGGTCGTCGGTCGTTACGGTCACGGATGCCAGGGGAATTCCCCAGTCTTTCAGGGTTATCATAAGCCCCCTCCCGAGGCGCCTCAGAGCGTCTTCCATTTCCGGAGGCCCACTGACAATTAGTTTGATCTCCGCCTTCTTTCCTTCCTTTGGAACGTTCTCCCTCACCTTAAGACCATCCAGTGCGAAGGTGACCCCGTAAAGCCGTCCAAATGACGCGTTGGCATCCTGGATGAGCTTTTCAAGGATTCCCTGAATGATGGTTTCGAGGTCAACTATGCCCGCGAGACTGTGCTGGACGACGTCAATCTCAAACGTTAGAAAAAGCACCCTCCCATCGGGCCTTATTTTAACGTCAATCCTCTCAACGCTTGCACCAAGGGGCTCAACGGCCTCAACTATCCTTGATGCAAACAGCTTATCAATGATGGAGTAATACTCGCCAGGTTCAACGTTTAGCACTTTCTCGCCACCTTAAGATAGTAAGAGGAAATTGCTTTAAGGGTTTCCATCCATTAACAATGGGTGCCTCTGATGAGGGTGAAGTTTTACGCGACGTTCCGCGAACTAATCGGAAGGAAGGAGATTGAGGTTCACGGTGTGAAGACCGTGAGAGAACTCATAGACTACCTCGCCGAACACTACAGCCCTGAAATCAAGAAGGAACTTCTTGAGAGTCCCCGCGTCGGACCGAACAAGCCGATAGACGGTATGATTCTCGTGAACGGACACAACATCCTCCACCTGAAAGGCCTTGACACCGAACTCAAGGACGACGACGAGGTGCACATATTCCCGCCCGCCGGTGGTGGCTGATGGCCGTCGCGGAACTCTGCATCTTTCCCCTCGGGACGGGGAGCCCGAGCGTCGGCGAGTATCTGAAGCCCGTAATCAGGATAATCGAGGAGAGTGGCCTAAAATACCAGCTCTGTCCCATGGGAACCGTCGTCGAGGGCTCGGTGGACGAAATCCTCCAGCTGGTTAAGAAGTGCCACGAGGCGATTTTGAAGGCTGGGGCGAAGCGCGTGGTCATAAGTCTCAGGATAGACGACAGAACCGACAAGGAGCTCACCATCGAGGGCAAGGTGAAGCTCTGATGGAGTACTTCGATAGGATAGCCCACCGCTACGACGACTGGTACAGGACGAAGACCGGTCGGTACGTTGACAGAATCGAGAAATGGCTCGTCTTCTCCATGCTTAAAACCGGGTCCGGCAAAGCCCTCGACCTCGGCTGTGGAACCGGCAACTACACGCTCGAGCTCAAAAGGCGGGGCTTCGACGTAATCGGCCTCGACGCGAGCGAGGAGATGCTCAAAATAGCACGCTCGAAGGGTCTCGACTGCGTCAAAGGAGACGCCTACTCGCTCCCATTTCCGGACGAGAGCTTTGACCTCGTTCTCAGCGTCACGATGTTCGAGTTCATCCACGAGCCGGAGAGGGTTTTAAGGGAAATCCATCGCGTTTTAAAGCCTGGAGGAGAGGTTCTAATCGGAACGATGAACGGGAGAAGCCTCTGGTTCCTGTTCAAACGCCTAAAAAGCCTCTTCGTCGAGACTGCATACCGATACGCGCGCTTCTACACGCCGGGTGAGCTGGAGGAGCTCCTCAGAAACGCCGGCTTTACCAACGTCGAGAGCGCCGGGGTGATATTCTTCCCCTCGTTCTGGCCGTTCCTCGGCCTCGCGGAGAAGGTGGATAGAAAATGTTACAAAAAATGTAAGGGGCTCGGAGCGTTCATAGCGGTTAGAGGGGAGAAAGCTCAGCTCCCCTCCCAGAGGACGTAGGTCTTCTTCGCGATGAATATCGGCTCAATCCTCTTGCTGACGATGACGACCTTGTCGCCGTACTTCTTCTTGAGCTCGTTTATGTAGCTATCAATGAAGTCCGCGGGAACGCTGGCCTTTCCGGTGATTACGTTGTCGCCCTTCTTGACGCTCGGGATGGTCTTCACCGGAATGTAGCCCACGATGTCCATGTGCGGTTCGAGATAGAAGTCCGGCTTGTAGATGTCCGGCCCGTTGGGGGCTATGTAGTAGTAGACGACGCCCCTGAGGGTGAACTTGACGTCGGTGTAGTTCCTGTCGAAGGCCTCGGTGAGCTTAATCGTTCCGCTCTGACCGGGAGCAATGACCCAGCTCGGGTTTCCAAGCTTTCCATCAACGTAGACAGGGCCGTTCGTAACGCCGACCGGGCCGTCCTGGATGAGGAGGAAGCGGTACTTGGTGGCGTTGGGCACGTAGAGGTGAACCTCGACCGGCGTCTCGTTGAGGTGGTTAACGTAGACGTTCTCCGCAACCACTTTTCTCTCGATGAGCTTGGTTCCGTTGTAGGCTTCGAAGATTATGGTGCCGTTCTTGACGTCCCGTCCAAAGGCCGAAATCCAGAGCCTGAGCGTCTGGTTGCCGAGGGGAAGCTTTCCACCGGCCATGGTGCTGTAGAATGGCTTCCATGTTCCATTCTGGAGGAAGTCCATCCTGTATATCGCGAAGGGAGTGAACTCGTAGACCCTGACACTCGGGTCGTAGATTCCCTGCTTCTTGAGGTAGCCGTTGTAGCCGGTGTAGACGAGCTTGAAGTTGGCGAAGAGCTTCTGGGCGTCCCACTCCTTAATTGAGTACGGAAGGTGGAGTGCAAGCCTCACGTAGTTGCTGAAGGCTATCTTCTCATAGGCGAGTATTCCAACGGGGTAAACCTGGTTGTTTGATGTCTTGTACGGGACGATGTAGAGCACGTACGGTGAGTAACTTCCGTTGGCCTTGTAGAAGTGCCCGTTGACGAGGTCAACCGTCATCTTGGGCTTTATGTACTGGTTGTTGCCGAGGTTGACGTAGACCGTGTTGTTCTGGATTACAATGTTCTGGGCTGGGACGTAGCCGAACATTCCATAGTTCTCGCCGTGAGTGATGGCGCCTCCAAGGTAGGCTATTGCCCCGAACTTGCCGAAGTCGCTCTGGCCGTCGAACGGGTCAAGGAAGGTTATAACGTACCTGTCCTCCCAGGCCTCAAGGTCGACCTCGCCCTTCGCGTCATAGTGCGAGAAGAACTTCGCTATTATGTACCTCCTGTCGTAACCGTGACCACCATCGCTGACGGCCCTCCTGTGGCTGAGCAGGCTGGACTCCTCCCAGTAACCGTAGTCCCACCAGCTGAGGACGGTCGCGTAGGGGTCGCTGTGGTTCTTGAGCCAGAACAGGGCGTCAGTCCACGCCTCCGGAACGCTACCGGGCATCTTGGGGTTTATGAGCTTGTAGGAGTTCATCATGAGCTTCTGGTTGTTGTAGGAGTAGCTCGCGCTGATGTAGGGCATCGGGAAGAGAATCATCACGAGGAAGAGTGCATAGAGTGCCTTTGTGGTGGTCGTGTCCTTCATGTTCTCAACGAAGAGGAACGCCTCACCGAGGGCGATGCCCGCGAGGAGTATGACCGCCCCCGATGCCTGG
The DNA here is from genome assembly GCF_012027635.1 of Thermococcus sp. 21S9. NCBI lineage: Archaea > Methanobacteriati > Methanobacteriota > Thermococci > Thermococcales > Thermococcaceae > Thermococcus > Thermococcus sp. 21S9. Next base: position 139,692 of record NZ_SNUS01000001.1, on the reverse strand, counting down.
AACGAGAACCTGATGGCCTGCACGTAGAGGTAGAGGACGCCGAAGTAGTAGAAAATTGGCATGAAGTCCTTGTAAAGTTCGTAGCTTCCCTCCTTGACGTGCCTGTAGAACCTCCATATTAGAACCGCGAGTCCCGCGACGGAGAGGAGGAAGATTATGCTGTCGCCCTTAACGACGACTCCACCCTGGTATACGGGCTTGAGGCTGAAGGTCTTTATGACCTGGCTGAAGCTGAGGCCCTGGAGCTCGGCAACGGTCTGGTAGAGGGGGGTTGAGCGCGTCGCGGCTTTGAGGAAGTTGAAGAGGTCCTTTCCGAAGTAGGCGTATATGGCAACGAATCCCGCTATCGAGACGCCGATGACGGTTCCGAGCCTGTGGGCCATGTCGGAGTAGTTGAGGCCGACCCTCTCACCGTAGAGCATGACCACCGCAAGGGCCACCATCGCGAGGAGAACCTCGAGGGCGAAGACAAGGAAGTGCCCGATTCCAACGAACCTGACGTGGGCCCCGATGAGTCCGAGCACTATGGAAACGCCGAGTATCGGGTAGTACTCGAAGACGAAGCGCTTGAGCTCCTCCATCCTTCCGAGGGCGAAGAACACGACCGGGACAACTGCGCCGGTTGCGAGGAAAATCATGACACCGAGCGGGCTACCCGTCCAGACTCCCATGTAAATCGGGCTGAGTATCAGGAACGCCACCGCGCCGGCTATCTTCTTCCAGTTCCACTCCTTTTCGTCGAGGTAAACCAGCAGGAAGTAGAAGGCGAAGAGGAAGAACATCATGAAGGGTCCTTCACCACGGTTGTTTCCGGAGTAGGTCTTTGTTATCGCCCCGTAGAAGCCCATCATTAAGCCTGCTCCCCAGAAGCCGGCCCAGTTTGAGTGGAGCTTCCTGCCGACGAGGAAGACGGCTATGACTATCATCGCGCCGACGAACGGTGGCCAGACCTTGAAGGCCTGGAGTTCGCTCCAGCCGAAGAGCGCGTGGGTTATCTTGTAGAAGAGTGCCTGCATCGTGTAGAGCGCCAGGTAACCGCTGGCCTTTATGCCCATCGGGGGCTCGGCGTAGGCGTAATACTTGGGAATCCACTCGTGGATTGCCAGCTTGTACATCTCGAAGTGGAAGAAGGTGTCCGGGTCAAGGAACGTCTTGTAGCTCGACGTGACTGCCCTTATCTTGTAGCCAACGTACGCGAAGAGGAGCACTATAATCGGCAACCCGTACTCCCTGAAATATACGTAAAACTTGGAGAGCTCGGTTTTGGCCCCCTTACGTTTCCTTTTTTCTTTAACGTCTGTCTTCATTCACACCACCTCATTCAACCGTAACGGATTTGGCAAGGTTCCTCGGCTTGTCGGGGTCGTTGCCCCTCAGCACGGCAAGGTGATAAGCCAGAAGCTGGAGCGGGACGATGTAGGGAATCGGGGTAAGGGTCTCGTCAAGGTCGGGCATTTCAATGAACGCATCCGAGACCTCGCGCAACCTTTCGGAGGAGCCAAGGGCTATTATGTGCGCTCCCCTCGCCTTTGCTTCCTCTATGTTGCCCAGCATCTTGTCGAAGGTCTTGCCGTTCGGCGCTACCGCCACAATCGGAACGCCGTCCTCAATCAGGGCCAAAGGCCCGTGCTTGAGCTCGCCCGCGCTCAGTCCCTCGGCGTGGATGTAGCTTATCTCCTTGAGCTTTAGGGCACCTTCAAGGGCTGTCGGAACGCCTATGCCCCTGCCTATGTAGAAGAAGTTCTCCCTGTCCTTCAGACCCTCTGCGAGCTCCCTGAGCGGTTCGTTCAGGTTAAGAACCTCCTCAACGACCTCGGGAACCTTTCTTAGGCCATCTTCAAGCTCTTTAAGATACTCTTCATCGGCCGTTCCGAGGGTTCTGGCCAGCTCTATGGCGAGCATCGTGAGAACCGCGAGCTGGGTTGTGTATGTCTTCGTCGCTGCAACGCCTATCTCGGGCCCTGCGTGGGTGTAGAGCGTTAAATCTGCTATCCTCGTCGCCATACTGCCGACCACGTTGACTATAGCTAAAACCTTCGCCCCCTTCCTCTTCGCGAGCTTCATAGCGGCAAGCGTGTCCGCCGTTTCACCGCTCTGGGTTATCGCTATGACGAGGGAGTTCTCATCAATCAGGTCCTCGAACTCGTAGCGGAACTCGCTTGCGTCCTCAACGATTGGAACCCTCTTCGCCAGCCTCTGGAGAAGGTATTTGCCGACGAGGCCCGCGTGATAGGAAGTCCCCATCGCGACGATGAAGATTTTCTCGTAATCCGCTATCGCCCTCGCAACGTCGCGTATTACCTTCGCGTTCCCGTGAATGGCATCTCTGAGAACCCTCGGCTGTTCGAATATCTCCTTGAGCATGAAGTGCGGAAAACCTGCCTTCTCGGCCATTTCAAGCGTCCAGTCTATCGTTTTGACCTCCTTCTCGACTTCCTCACCGGTTTCGAGCCTCTTCACGACCCACGAGTCCTTCGTAACGACCGCGTATTCCATGTCGTCGAGGAAAACCACCTTGTTCGTGTACTCAAGGAAGGCCGGGACGTCGCTGGCTCCAAAGTTCTCGCCCTCGCCGATTCCGAGCACGAGGGGGCTCTCGTTCCTGACGAAGTAGAGCCTGTCGGGTTCTTCAGTGTAGATGACACCGAGAGCAAAGGAGCCTTTAAGCTTCAGGAGAGCCTTTCTCAGGGCTTCCTCAAAGTTCTCGCTCGATTTCAGCTCCTCTTCTATGAGGTGGGCGATAACCTCGGTATCGGTGTCGCTCTCGAAGGTGTGACCCTTCTCGACAAGCTCCTTCTTCAGTTCCGCGAAGTTCTCGATTATGCCGTTGTGAACGAGAGCTATCTTCCCGGTGCAGTCCTTCTGGGGGTGAGCGTTAATATCGTTCGGGACGCCGTGCGTTGCCCAGCGGGTGTGGCCGACGCCCCTCTTACCGGGCATATCGAGGAGGTTGAGCTTTTCAACGACCTCATCAACGCTCCCGACGCCCTTCTTTATGTACAGCTTCCCGTTTTCCTCCGTTACAACACCAACAGAATCGTAACCGCGATACTCGAGCCTCTTGAGCCCCTTGACGATTACCTCGCAGGCCCGTCGCTCGCCGATGTAGCCGATGATTCCACACATTATCATCACCCCTTACTCTCTCCCCTGATAAACCCCGGAAGTTAAAAGCTTTCCTAAGAAGGTTGAACCAGGGAAAAAGCCTTTATACGACGGCTTCAATCTTCACCGGGTGGGCGAATGAACAGGAAGCTCGATGAATTCCTAGCGGGGGCAAGGCCGAAGGCAAATCCGGAAGAAAAGCCGAAGAAGAGAAAGAAGCGCCTCAAATCAACGAGCCTTGAGGCTTTTCTGCCCGAGGAACACGTCAACTACTTCAAACAGCTTAGAATAGGCTCGAAGAAGATTAGAAACGCGAGGATAGAGGAGCTATAGCGCCTCAGCTACAACCGCTTTCTCCCCGACCTTGAAAACGAAGGCCCTTCTCTCGCCCTTCAGGCCGGCCTCTATCTTCCGCCTTATCTTCCAGTACTCCCCTTGGGGAACGCTCATCTTCAGCGTCGCCCTTCCGAAGCCTTCCCTCTTCAGGAGGTCGTTAATCCTGACCGGATGGAAGGGCAGGACGGCAACGACTGAGTAGGTCCTCTTGAGGTAGGGACTCTTAATCGGCTCGTTGCCCGTAGCCAGAACGCGCCTCTTCTCGCGGAGGAGCATCTTCGCGTTCCCGCTGAGAACGTGGAACAGCTCGTTGAGCAAATCGGCGTAATCAACGGCCTGTGGAATCTCGTAGAGGTACTGGCCGGGCGTTTCAGTCCACTCGACGATGTCCTCAAGGTTCGGGTCGCTCTCGAGCCTGACTCCAGCCGGAAGGATTACGGCGCTCCTATCGGCTTTGGCGAGTGGTTCGGTGTAGAAGGTCAGCCTGTTCAGGTGGCCGTGCAAATCAATGTACTCGAACTCGCCCTTCCAAGGAACCCTCTCGCGCCTCATCTGGGGCGGGAGGTCGAATATGAACGCATCGGTCTTGCCTTTGTAGGCGTTGTAGATTGCCAGCGGGCTGGGGAGCAAATCCTCAAGCCTCCTCTCGGGCATCTCCGGCGGTCTGGCCGGGTCTGAGAAGATTACCTCAGCATCGATTTTCTCGATGGTCTCAGGCGCGAGTGAATCTGCATTTATGAACTCGATGTTGGTAACGCCGTAGCGCTCGGCGTTCCTCCTTGCGAGCTCTATCTTGAGCGGGTCTATGTCGATTCCATAGGCTTTCTCGACTTTCATCGCGTAAAAGATGAGCTGGATTCCGATTCCACAGGAGACGTCGGCGATGCTCCTGACTCCGAACTCCCTCAGGCGCTCGGCGCGGTACTTTGCGACCACCTCGTGGGTGGCGTAGCGAAGTCCTTCAAGGTCCATCCACAGGTCGTCGCGCGAGAACTTGTCTTTAGCCCTAATCCTTGCCCTCGCTATCTCGGCTATCAGCTCCCAATCCTTTCCAAGCCTCGCGCGGAGCTTCTTCTCGTCGAAACCGCGCCGTATGAGCTCCATTGCCTCCCTGACTTTCTCTTCGATGATTCCCTCGAGCATGTTCTCGGCTAAGGGGGGAGGCTTAAAAACGTTGCCCGCTTAGTTCCAGCGGTGTTAATAATGGACTGGAAGCGGGTTGCCTTCGTTCTAATCGTCGCCCTCACGATGGCCGGGACGGTCTGGTTCGAGTATCACTTCGCTTCTCAGCCGAGCCTCGACGACTACATCGGCGACGAGGTCTGGTACGTGCCCGCGAGCAGAAACGTCCTTCACATTCTCGGAGTGAACGTTACCTACGAGTTCAACGGTACCTACGGCGTCAACGTCATCTTCGCAAACGAGAGCGACAAGTTCAAGTACCTGAGCACGGCCGATGCCATCGCGGCCTTCAGCGGTGTAAGGTTCAGGCTTGAATACTACAACTTTCCCGGCGTTTACTACGAGATTCCGAAGGACAGGTACCGGGGTTTTCTGACCAACCTCTCCGCGGAGCTCCCTCCAGGAAGCTATTACGTCGTCCCTGGCTTTAGGTATCCCGACAAGGAGAACATACAGAACTACCTCAACACGGAGCACCCCTTCCTCGGAAAGGACTTCATAATGCTGAGCATGGTTCTGCTCGGGGACAAACCAATCAACTGGCGTCTGCCCGGCATAATCGAGTTCGCCCTCATAGAGCTCCTTGTGGTCCTCACCACTTACAGGATAAGCAAAAGCTACCTTGCGTCGCTCATAGCGCTTGCATTCGTAGTTGCGGACCCGACGCTCCAAGCGACTTCAATCACCGCCATGCTCGACATTCACGTTGCCTTCTTCGTCGCGCTCTTCGTCTTTGCCCTCGCCTACGAGAGCGAGCTGGGCTCGGCCGTGGCGATAGGTTTGGCGGGGGCAACGAAGCTCAGCGGTGCCTTTGGCTGGCCTGTTCTGCTCTTCAGGGCCCTCAAGAGGGAGAAGTCGTTCATAAGGTTCTTCTCAATCGTCGTCATAATCCCCGGAATAGCGTTCCTGATTCCCGAAATCACGATAATAAAGGCTATAGGATTCGTTCCCTGGCTGGAGCAGTTCCTTGGGAGCTTCAGATGGCACCTTAGCTACAAGGGCCCGAACCCGAACACCTCGCCTTTCTGGCAGTGGTTTGTCAACTACAAAGCGTTTCCCTTCCACTTCAACCCCAACGTCTTCGCGAGCACCGACCCGGTTCTCCTCCTCGGCATGGTCGTTCTAATCTTTGCAATGCCCTGGCTTCACCGGAGAAAGCCCGGAATCCTCGCACCATTCATGGTCTTCTGGAGCACCATCGGTCTCTTCGCCCTCCAGTACGCCCTCGGCGGGAAGACGCAGTTCAGCTTCTACGCAACGGTTCTCGTTCCACCGGCCTCGGTCGTCATAGGTGTCGCGCTGAACGAGCTCCTCAGGTGGGAGGCCTTCAGAAGCTCCCTGGACTTCTACTGGGAGAGGCTGAATGGATTCAAGGAATGGGTCTCAGAAAAGTTCAACCGGGGGAAAAGCTAACTCCCTAGGAAGTCCTCGAGACTGAGCTGGCTCCTCTTTGATTTTTTGATTTCCATTTCCGCCCTGAGCTTTTCCTCAATCTTTTTCAGCGTCTTCCAGCCGGTTCTCACAATCGGAGGAAACGTTCCGTGCTCCCTGTAATAATTCTCAAGAAACGCCCTCGTCCTTGGGTCACTCGGATAACCGCTCCCTATTTCTCCGTATTTCTCTTTCAGCCTCTCGATTTCCCTGTCCCTTGTAACCTTTGCAACTATGGAAGAGGCAGAAACCACCGGAAAGAGAGCGTCGGCGCGGTGTTTCGCTATAATTTCAGCCTCAAAGTCCAGCTTTTCCTTCAGCTCCCTTCCAAAGCGCTCCTCGTCAACGTCGGCGGCATCGGCGTAAATCACGTCGGGCTTCACCTTCAGGGAGTTCAACGCTTTCGCGAAGTTCTTGACCTCGAACTCGTTGAGCGTTCCCTCGCGGGAGCTTATCTCCTCCGGCGAGAGGATTAGAACGGCGTAATCATCAGCGAGGCTTAGAATCTCGTCAAACAGTTTCTCGCGCCTCTTCGGTGTCAATTTTTTTGAGTCCTTAACCCCAAGGGCTTCGAGCTCCTCGAGTTTATCCTCGTCAACGACTATGGCCGTGATGATCATCGGACCTATCACCGGCCCCCTGCCGGCCTCGTCGATGCCCGCTATCTTCCGCCCCACGGTTTCACCTCCGGAAGAGGAGCGCGCCGTAGATTACGCCCAGCATTATGGTCGCTATACCGCTCGGCGGGATTGCCGTGAAGTATGCCAGAACAACCGACGAGAGCTGGACGGTGAGGGTTAAAAGCAGGCTAACCGCGAGGACCTTCCTCAAATCCGAGCTCACCATGAGCGCTATCGCGCCGGGCAGAACTGCAACGACCTGGAGGGTTATTAGTCCAACCGTCTGGACGATTAAAGCGCCAATCGCCCCCACGAGGACGTAGAGAATCATGAGGTAGGCCCTCGCGTTCCCGCCGTAGCTCTCAAGCCCCTCCGGGTCGAAGCTGAGGTAGAGGAAGTCGCGGTAGAGGAAGAGGAGGACAAAGAAGATGAGCGCACCGCCGAGGATTAGAACCGTCAGGTTGTTGAGGGTTATGAGGAATATGTCGCCCGTAAGGTAGGAAACGATGTTCTCGGTAAGCGGGAAGTAGGGCCTGCTCGCCATGACCTTGTAGAGGATTCCGAAGCCGAGAACCGTTAGGCCTGCAACGAAGCTCGCCACTATTCCTACGGCCGAATCGGGGGTGAAACCGAGCTTTTCGAGCTGGGCTATGATTAGGACGATTGCAATCGTGACTATGAGCGCGACGAGGGTTACGAGGGCGTAGTTGTTGAACAGCAAAGCCAGAATCATTCCGAGGACGGCTCCAAGGAGGAGGGCGTGAAAGAGCGCGTGAGTGAGGAAAGCCAAACCCTTGGTGTTTATCAGCGGGCTCAGCAGGCCGAGGAGGACGCTGACCATTACACTCGCGAGGATTGCCCTCAGTATGAACTCGGGAATCACAGCCCACCACCCCTGTCCCTGTGGAGGTGGAAGTCGCCGGTTATGCAGTAGAGCTTTCCGCCGACAGGGATTACCTTCGCCAGCGGGCCGTAGACGGACTTGATGACTCCATCCGTTAGGACTTCCTCCGGTTTTCCAAAGGCTATCAGCCTCTTGTTAATCAGCATCACGAGGTCGCCTATCTCAAGGAGCGGGTTTATGTCGTGGGTTGTTATTATCATCGTGACGTTCTTCTCGGATTTTATCTTGCTGAGGACGTTCGTTACCTCTGCCCTCGCGCTCGGGTCCAACGCTGAGAGGGGCTCGTCGAGGAGGAGAAGCTTGGGGTCGCTCATTAAAGCCCTCGCGAGCAGGACCCTCTGCTTCTGTCCCTCTGAAAGCTCGCGGAAGAGTTTGTCCTTAACGTGGCCGAGGCCCACGAAGGTTAGAACCTCCTCGGCCTTCTTCAGAACCTCCTCCGGAATCTTGAAGTGAACGAAGCCCCTCCTGTAGAGCCCGCCCATCGCGACAACTTCGAGGGCCGTTAAGGGAACGCGCTCGTTGAGGGAACTGCTCTGGGGGACGTAGCCTATCAGATGCCTCGCGTCGCAGGGGTTCCTTCCAAAGACGAGGAGATTTCCCCTGTACTCGCGGTGGAAGCAGGCTATCGTTTTCAAAAGCGTCGTTTTTCCCGCACCGTTCGGGCCGAGGAGGAGCAGGGTTTTACCTTCATCTAACCTGAACGTCACGTCGCTCAAAGCAGGTTTGCCCTCGTAGAGTATCGTAAGGTTCTCTGCCTCCACCGCGGTCATGCCAATCCCACCTCAAGTATTTCGGTTCGTTTTTAAACTTTGATGTTCCCATACTGGACAGGAGTGTGTAATCACGTTGCAAAAATTTTAAAAGTCTGGGGCCAAAGGGCAGTTGGAGAATTTTTGCATGGGTAAGCTTATAAGGGCTCAAACAAAGCGGTTGGAGGTGATGCTCATGGCGTACAGGAAAGGTAGGGGCGGTAAAAAGAAGAACAGGCAGGTGGAGGGCGACGAGGTTATTCGCGTTCCCCTCCCGGACAGGAGCCAGGGACAGCTCTTCGGAGTCATAGAGCAGGCCCTCGGTGCCGGATGGATGGACGTCCGCTGTGAGGACGGCAAGATAAGGAGATGCAGGATTCCGGGCAAGCTCAGGAGAAGGATGTGGATGCGCGTTGGCGACGTCGTCATCGTCCAGCCCTGGCCGGTTCAGACCGACGAGCGCGGGGACATCGTCTACCGCTACACGAGGACCCAGGTGGACTGGCTCCTCAGGAAGGGCAAGATAAGCCAGGACTTCCTCTCCGGCGGGGAGCTGTTGTTCTGAGCCCGTGAGTGGTGGCGATGCGCGAGGAAGCCCTTGAAAGGGAAGTCGAGGAGATACTGGGCCTCAGGGATAGGCGGGAGAAGGACAGCGAGCTCTACAAGATAGCCAACGAGGTCTTCGACAGAACGACCAAGGAAACCCTGGCCTACCTCCACCGTCGCGGTAAAATCGAGGAGCTCTACGGCGTAATAAGCACGGGTAAGGAAGCAAACGTCTTCGCTGGGGTTGATTCGGAGGGCAACAGGATAGCGGTGAAGATTTACAGAACTTACACCACCGAGTTCAGGAGGATATGGGAGTACCTCGCGGCGGACCCGCGCATCGGCTACCTGCCGAAGGACATGCGGAAGCTCGTCTTCCAGTGGACCCGGAGGGAGTTCAAGAACCTCCAGAGGGCGATAAAGTACGCCGTCCGCGTTCCCGAGCCGATAATCTTTCGCAACAACGTCCTGGTAATGGAGTTCATCGGCGACGAGATGCCGGCTCCACGGCTGAAGGACGTTGAGAGAGAGCTTGAGAGAAGCGACTTTGAGGAGCTCTACGATTACCTAATCGGCGTCATCGAGAGGCTTTGGAAGCGCGGTGACATGGTTCACGGCGATTTGAGCGAGTACAACGTCCTGCTCTGGGACGGGCCGGTGGTCATAGACTGGTCGCAGGCCACCGTCAGGAGAAACCGCATGAGCGTCGAGCTTTTAAAGCGCGACCTGAGGAACGTTACCAACTACTTCGCGAGGAAGGGGGTTGACGTTGAGGATTACGAGGTTAAGCTCCGCGAGCTGATTGAGAGGTGAGAGCATGGACGAGTTTGAGAGACTCCTGAAGAAGTACGAGCGCGTTGATAAGGATGGAAAACCGATTGAAGAGCCCGAGTTCGGCGAGATTGATTACGTGGCCGAGGGCGAGCAGGAGGAGTTCGTCAGGATTCCGAAGGAGAGGATAGCCGTCCTCATAGGTAGAAAGGGCAAGACCAAGAAGGAAATCGAGGAGCGCACAGGCACGAAAATAGAGGTGGACAGCGAGACCGGGGAGGTCTTCATCACCTCCACGAAGGAAACCAGGGACCCGCTCGCGGTCTGGAAGGCGAGGGATGTTGTTCTTGCAATCGGAAGGGGCTTCTCGCCGGAGAGGGCATTCAGGCTCTTCAACGAGGGTGAAATCCTCGAGGTCGTGAACCTAACCGACATAGTCGTCGGAAACGAGAAGAACGCCCTGCCGAGGGTCAGAGGCAGGATAATCGGACGGAAAGGAAGGACGCGGGAGATTATCGAGGAGATGAGCGGTGCAGACGTGAGCGTTTACGGAAAGACCGTCGCGATTATCGGTAATCCGATTCAGGTCGAGGTGGCCAGGACGGCCATCGAGAAGCTCGCCAAGGGCTCGCCCCACGGCGTCGTTTACCGCTACCTCGAAAGGCGCAAGAAGGACCTCGAGCTTGAGAGTTCTGCCTACTACGAGGCCCTTGAGGGCGGGCCCGAGAACGAACTGGAGGAATGAGCATGGCCGAGGCGAATCAGCTCTTTAAGGAGTTCAAAATCCAGAGCGTCAGCGAGTTCTTCAGGCGAAACGCGGCAATGCTCGGCTACACCGGAAAAGTCCGCTCGCTTACAACGCTCGTCCACGAGGCAGTGACGAACTCGCTCGACGCCTGTGAGGAGGCCGGGATTTCCCCCTACATAAGGGTCGAGATTGAGGAACTCGGAAGGGAGCACTACAAGGTGGTTGTGGAGGACAACGGCCCGGGAATCCCGGAGAAGTACATAACCCACGTCTTTGGAAAGATGCTGGCCGGAACGAAGGCCCACAGGAACATACAGAGCAGGGGCCAGCAGGGTATCGGTATAAGCGGTGCGGTGATGTTCGCCCAGATAACGAGCGGAAAGGCCACGCGCGTCGTGACCTCGACGGGCAACGAGATAATAGAGGCCTGGGTAAAGATTGACGTTGACAGAAACGAGGGTAAAATCGTAAAGAAGGAGAAGCACCCGAACCCGGACGGCTGGCACGGGACGAGGATAGAGCTCGAAGTCAAGAACGTCAAGTACATGCGCTCCAAGCAGGGTGTCTACTGGTACCTCAAGCTCACCGCGATAGCGAATCCACACGCACACATCGAGCTCATTGAGCCCGACGGAAGGCTAATCGTCTTCCCGCGCTCGAGCGACGAGATTCCGGAACCGCCGGTTGAGATGAAGCCCCACCCGAAGGGCGTTCTCACGGACGACGTTTATAGAATGGCCAAGAAGACGAGAAGGACGAGCGTGAGGCGCTTCCTCGTCGGCGAGTTTTCGAGGATAAGCGACAAGAAGGTTGACGAGCTCGTCGAGTACATAGCGGCACTGAGGCTCATCAAGACGGTCGAGGACAAGAAGGTTCAGGAACAGCTCTACGAGAGGCTCATGAAGGGGGAGGTTAAAGCCGTTCTCCGCTCCTTCAAGGGCTACACCAAGGTCGTCAAGCAGGTCGCGAGGATGATGGAGAAACCGCCCGAAAAACTCACCTGGCACGAGGCAGAGGAGATAGTCGAGGCCTTCAAGTACATGAAGTTCCTCGCTCCACCGACACACGGCCTCAGGCCCATAGGCGAGGAGAACATCGAGAAGGGTTTGAAGGGAATCCTCAAGCCTGAATTCGTAACGGCCGTAACGAGGCCCCCGAAGGTATACTCCGGCGGAATCCCCTTCCAGGTCGAGGTCGGCCTGGCCTATGGTGGTGAGATACCGAGCGGTTTCGAGCTTTTAAGATACGCGAACCGCGTTCCACTCCTCTTCGATGCTGGCTCGTGTGTGACCACTCAAGCGGCCCGCTCGATAGACTGGAAGCGCTACCGCGTTGACGACCTCGACAGAACCCCGCTCGTGCTCATGATTAACGTCGTTTCAGTCCACGTCCCCTACACCGGAACCGGAAAGCAGAGCATAGCGAGCGTTGACGAGATTTACAACGAGATTCGCCTGGCCATAATGGACGCGGCGAGAAGGCTCCAAACCTACCTCAGCGGAAAGCACAGACGCCTCTACCAGGTCAAGAGGAAGAAAACCTTTGAGAAGTACGTGCCCGAGATAGCGAGGGCTTTAAGCGTTCTCACGGGCGAGCCTGAGGAGAAGATTAGGGAGTACTTCATCAGGTTTATAGAGAGTCACTTTGCCTCCAAGGGGCAGGAGGTGAGCGAGAATGCCTAAATCCAAGGCAATAAAGCGCGAGAGGCCCAAGGAGAAGTTCTCCTACGACCCGAGAAAAGTGCTCAGCAAGCTTGAGGAGTACGGCAGGAGCGTCCTCGAGGCCATTAAGTCGGGCAAGAACCCCTACTTTGACATACCAACGCGCGGTTTAAACAACGTCTACTTCGACGAGAAGGCCAAGCTCATCAGAATGGGCGATAAGCTTTCGAGGCGTTACTTCCTCAACGTTGCTCATGCCAGAAAGTTCATGCAAACCCTGCTCATAATGGCCTACGTGAAAAGGCTCGTCGCCGAGGGCAAGCACGCGAGCCTTCGTGAAGCCTACTACGCCAACAAGCACACGATTCCCGGAACGAAGGAGAACACCTTCGAGGACCAGCGCGAGAGCGACCCGATTATCGAGGATTTGGAGAGGATGCTCGGAGTCCTGCGTGAGGAGATGCACATCACAGCGGACAGGCGCGGTTACATCTACGGTGACATAGTCATCCGCGACGGTGAGGACGAGTTCAACGCGAGCAAGCTCGGAAGCGGTGGCTGGGCCGTCCCGGGAACGGTCGAGCACATTCAGTTCCCGGAGATAAACGTTGACTACGCCCTCGTTGTCGAGACCGCCGCTATGGCCGACCGTCTCATCGAGGAAAAGTTCCCGAAGAAGGAGAAAGCTTTAATCATAGCGACCCAGGGACAGGCCTCGCGTGGCGTCAGGCGTTTAATCCACAGGCTTCACTACGAGGAAGGCCTGCCAATCATCGTCTTCACCGATGGCGACCCCTACGGTTGGTACATCTACTCCACCATAAAGCAGGGCTCGATAAACCTCGCCTACCTCAGCGACAAGCTTGCAACGCCCGAGGCGAGGTTCGTGGGCATGACGATGGACGACATAAAGCGCTATGGTTTAGAGAACGTCACCGAGAAGCTCAAGGGAATCCCGCCCAACAAGAAAGGTGGTCCGACGGGCGACTACAAGAGAATCCTTGAGGAAATGGAGTACCCCTGGTTCCAGAACAAGGAGTGGCAGAGACAGCTCAAGATGGCCCTCAAGTGGGGCGTCAGGATTGAACAGCAGGCTCTGGCTAATAAGTCCCTCGAGTTCGTCGCCAAGGAGTATTTACCGGAAAAGATAAACAACGGTGATTTGCTACCATGACGACGACTGAAGAGCTCGTCGCCCAGGTCAACAAGATACTCGACGATATAGGCATAGACCTGGGTGAGCTCTTCGAAAACTTCGAGCCCGCTAAGTTAGCCTACACCCTCCAGCGCAACGTTTCCCTTTTGAACGACCTCCAGGACGAGCTCGAGAGGCGCGTTGGGGAAACGGCTCCCTCCGTCCGCTTCATGGACAAGAAGAACAAGGACCCCCACCTCCAGTGGATTTACAGGAAGAAGCACAACAGGGCTTTGGCCCTTGAGAGGCTCCGCTCCGCTATAACCGCCCACAAGATGGCCTTGGCGTTGCTCTCGGCCAACTATACCTTCAAGCTCGGCAGGAAGGAGATTCCGATAGATGCCATAACGAAGGAGAACTTCGAGAAGGTCAGGGCCGTTGAGAAGCCCGTGAAGCTCGGCAGGCTCGAAGTCCTTCCGCACCTCGCCTATTCCGGCGACGTGTTGCGCCTTCTGGCCAAGGAGAGCATCGAGGTCAGAGAGACTTTCAAGTTCATAAAGGGCAAGCTCCGCGAGAAGGGAACCGTCAGGACGAAGAGCATAAGGATTGAGGTTGAATACTTCGAGAACAACAGGCTGAAGAAAGCAAGACTCGACCTTCCGGCCGATGCAGACATCGAGATGGAGCTCAGGAAGCGCTTCGGGAGAAGGTTCCGCTGGCGCGTTCTGACGTTCGTGAAGACGAGGGGAGTTCTCATAAACAACCACTACACCGTTGACAACCTCGCACTTGCCTACGCCTCCCTCGACCCCGAGAACGGCGCCGAAAAGCTCGGCCTGGACATCTTCCGCTACTACTTCCTCACCTCCTCGACGGAGCGCGAGACCCTGGGTATCTTCCCCGGGATAAAGCTCTGCGTCGACTGCCACTACTCAATCCTTGATTTGCCCTTCAGGCACGAGAAGGACTTCAAGACCGGTCAGGGGAGCATCTACGTCATAAGGAAGTGCGAGATGGAGGAACAGCTGACCGGGAAGAGGAAGGACATAACAACGATTCCCAACTACCTCCTCGGAGGGGTTCTGCTCTACGGCATGAGTCCATACGACGAAGGAAAAGTCGCAGAGGTCCTCGGGATTGACGAGGCCGAGTTGGAGGAGGCCATAAAGAAGTTCGTGATTTCCGGCCTGCACAAGGTTCTGTTCAGCGAGAGCGAGCTGAAGAAGTTCGAGAAGTTCATGCCGAAGAGCGACAAGGCCAAGCGCTTCCTCGACCTCCTGCAGGGGTGAGGGCATGAAGGTTCGGGTGAGCGCCAAAACCTACGATGAACTCCTGCGGAAGCTTTCCGAGCTCAATGAGGACGTCACCGAGGTTTACGTTAGTTTAAGGCCGACCAAGGAGGTCGTAGTCAAAATCCTCGAGAACGCGCCCAACGTGAAGAGGATAAGCTGTCCGCCGAGTCTCTATCCAAAGGTCTCCAAGAGGGTTATCTATGCCCTCAGCCAGCTCGGTATAGAGCTCGTCCCCGAGAACAGGCCAAGAGGGAGGCCGAGGAAGTACGACGAAAAAACGGTGAAGCTCGTCCGCGAGCTGGCCAGGAAGGGCGTTCCGATGCGGGAAATCAGCGAGCGCCTCGGTATTCCCCTGAGGACCGTTTACTACATGGTGAACGAGCTCCGGGCTTAACTTTAAAAGACCTTTTCTCAAGCCAACCCCGGGTGAGAGAAGTGATTGAGACTCAGGAAGAAGTTCCGGAGATTAGAGAACCCCTCAGGCGCGTCGGCATAACTAACCTCAGGAGCGTCGCCAAGATTAACTGGAAGGGAAAGGTCTACACGTTCCTCCCGCTCTTCGAGGTCACGATAGACGTCCCTGCCGAGAAAAAGGGAATCCACATGAGCAGGCTCGTGGAGAGCATAACCGAGGCCATGAGCGAGGCCGTGGAGGAAGAGGTTAGGGAAGCCCACAGCTCGCTTGAGGAGCTTGGAAGGGCTGTCATAAGGCGCCTTGAGGGCAAGCATCCGCATAGAAGGGCGGAAGTCTGGATTAAGACCCACCTCATAATCCCCAGGGAAACGCCGGCGAGCGGGAAGACGAGCTACGAGCCCTACGACGTCGAGGTCGGCGTCATCAAGAACGAGGACGGCACATTCGAGAAGGTTCTCCGCGTCAGGGTTATAGGCAACACCGCCTGCCCGCACGCGATGGCCAACAACAACGGCAAGACCCACATACAGAGGGCCATCGGCGAGCTCGAGGTCAGGACGGCCTTCGACGAGGAGATAGCGCTCGAAGACATGATTGACGTCGTGGAGAGCTCCTTCAGCCACCCGACGTATACACTCCTGAAGACGGTTGACGAGAACGCGGTCGTTCAGGGCATGTTCGCGAACCCGAAGTTCGTTGAAGATGTCGCGCGCGAGATTTTCGTCAAGGCCCGAGAGAAGTTTAGGGGCAAACTCCACGTGAAAGTCATCAGCAACGAGAGCATCCACAAGCACGATGTTATAGCCGAGACGTGGAGCTGAAGGTTCGAAATTCGATACTCGTTCATCATTTTTAGTCTTCGAAATTTTTCCGTTAGGAGTATAACATTTTTGTTAAACAACTTCGCCAATCTTGGTATAATCCAGTTATTAACGTGAAGTAATTCGCTTCATTATTTGCACTGTGTCCATTCCATCTCCATTATGGTCGATTTTTTTTTTGGAATTTATATCTCAATTTCGAAGTAAAAGTTAAATACCAAGTCAAGGATAGTATCAATCGCCCGGTCGAGCGTATTAATTGCCCCCGGGCAGGAGGGTCGGAACTATGAAGAAGCTGGTTGCCGTGCTGTTTGGACTCTTGGTAGTAGCTACTGGACTCGTGGCAGCGACGACTTGGGCTGTTACTTCAGTTAGGAGATACAACAGTGACTCGTATGGATACTCTTGGACGGAGATTGGAGTCAAGTACGATGTTCAGCACCCCTACCTAAACTACTACATCACGTATAGGACTGGAGGCGGGGGTGCTTACGGAGCTCACGTCCTTACAGGAGTTACAATAATACCTGATCCGAATGGGGCTGAGACCATAGTAACCATAGACGGGTATCACAAGGTAGTTTCATCTGCTGGGTGGCCATACGTTTGAACACTATCTGCTTGTTTTTAAACTTCTTTTTTAATCTCTGGAGGGGGCAATATGAGGAGATACTTATTAATATGTTCTCTCATGTTAATGATAATAGTAATTCCATCCTTTGCAAGCGCTTCGTCAGGGGTTGGGGGCTATGTGTCACTAACGTATATTTCCTCAAGATACAACCCATACATTCACTACCGCGTCTCCCACGGGGACAAACCTGACTGGATAACCACTTCGTTGATGATTTACAACTACTCTGGGGTTCTTTACATTATAAAAACGTACAACGACACCGTGATACGGTTCAACTTCTCCGATGAAAACAATGGATACATTCTTTCGCACGTTCAAATAGAGCTCAGCAACGTCACTGTAATGACGGTTCTTCCTAAAGGAGTTCGTCCTCCAGTCTTTTGGAATGAGTCTGAAGTTCTGTCGGCGAAAACCGAGAAGAGCCATGACCCGGATTTCAAGGACTGGACCTGGTACGTGTTCAGACTTCGGAAAGTTACGATAACCGGCTCGTATCTCATCAGAGAAGCCGACATGCAGGTTGTAAAGAACGGAAAAGCCTACGGCCACACGATGCTCTTTGACAACCTGTTGCACCCGCTCGAAAAGGGCAGTACGTTTTCCAAGTACCCTTTCAGCACAGTTGTCGGCAGGGTTATGGTAGACAACAAGAATCCGAAGAGATGGAAGAATATCACCTATTATCCGCCCCTCAAGACCGTGGTTACCGACAGGTACTCGTTTAACCTGACCCAGCCGTTTGGGAAGGGGTATCCCATCGAGATCGTTCAGATGGCAACCCTGATTTACACGTTCGACGCATCGGATGGAAAGCTCGTGTTCACGCCGAACGGCGGGTCCGACCTCTGGGCCGTTGGTGTTCTAAGCACGTCCTTCTCCGATGAATACGCCTTGTATCAAGTGGAAGTTAAACACGATGACTTCTACGCGGTGGGGCTTGTACTGAAGTCGTTTAAAACGGGCGTTAAAAAATCCAACACCGTCAGCTTTCACAGACCGGACGTTAAAACGGCCTACGTCTTTTACGGAGCCCTCGTGGTTCTCTTGGTAACGGCTGGAATTAGCAAGGTAAAGAAACCGGGGAGGTAGTCATATGGGAAGGCTTTACAAACTCTTCCGCTGGGAAATGAACGACGTAATAAAGAACGTTCTTCTATTTTTTGGAATACTCCTCGTTGGAATGGCCATGAAGAGGTTTCTGATGGGGGTTAGCTCGAGCGTTGGATTCGCATCGGGAATGGATGTTCAACTCTTTGGCGCGTCAAAGGCCTCCGGGGTTTCGACGTCAATACTGGGTCTGCTCTCCCTCAACGATGTCTGGACCCTGATGGGCTTCCTAATCCTGCTTCTTGGGGCCTTGACCTTCCGCTATGACAGGGACAGTGGGATTGCACTCTCAGTTTACTCGCTTCCATATTCAAACACGGAGATATTTGGAGTTAAACTTCTCTCACTCTTCATCTACGGATTTATAATGATACTTTTACCCTTTACTTACATCACTGTAACAACATATGCAAGCATAGCCGGTTATCTTCCCGCGATAACCTCCAGTTTCATTGGAGACGCGTTAGTTCTAGTGGTCTTCATGGTGCTCTACCTAATAGCTGTTGGCACCCTGACTTCTCTCATCTCTCCAAACGCGTTCCTCGCATTCATGGTCGGCTTCGCGGTGATATACGCGCCCCGCGTGACCGGGGTCTCTAACCTGCCCCCTCAACTCTTCATCAACGCTATCTCCAGGAGCGGAAGTACTGACTTCACGCCTTTCACGGCTCAGTACGTCAGCTGGGGCCTTCTCGTCCCGCTGGCCCTCTTTGCCCTCTCATGGGTTCTCATCAAAAGGAGGGATGTGGTATGAGGTTCTGGGCGGCCCTTCTCTCCGCGATGCTCCTGCTCACCATCGGTTCCCTGTGGGTCTATGATTCCTATGAGAACGAGGTCGGCTCAATAGGTCCCCTCTTTCTCCAGCCGGTGGGACACCAGGGAAACGTCACCAGCCTCAGCACCGTAACGGTGCACACCCCAACGAGCTCCCTCATCGGGGCTTCCTGCAGTGGTAACGGGGTCGTTGAGGTCTACGACATCATAACCGGGGAGCTGGTGGATAAACATACCGTTTACGGTCATGCCGGATATCAGTTTGTCCTCCCCCATGAGGGGGACTATCTGATAATCAACAACGGCACGGACAAACTAACCTGCTCCCTCCGATTTATTAAAAACTACCCGACCAAGGAGGTTCAAAACTCTCTATACATCAGCGGCTCCGCCTTTGCACTCCTTCTAGCACTCGTGGTCTGGAGGTGGAAGAGATGATAATCGAAGCTAGAAACCTTAAGAAACACTTCGGGAGCATTCACGCCCTTGATGGAGTCACGGTTAGCATTCCAGAGGGAGTCACGCTAATCCTCGGCCCCAACGGTGGCGGAAAGAGCACTTTCCTAAAGCTCGCCACAGGGGTTTACAGGCCGACCTCCGGAGAAATTAGGGTGTTCGGCGAAACCCCATGGAACAACTGGAAAGTCAAGGCCCGCTTCGGCGTCGCCTACGACCCGCCGGCCTTTCCACAGTTCACAACGGGACGGGAATGGCTCACTCTTTTTGCAGAGAGCAAAGGAGCATGTGAAGATGAAGTTGGGCGTGTAGCGGAGCTCTTTGAGGTGAAGACCTTCATTGATAAGCGCATAAGCGGTTATTCTTCGGGAATGCTAAAGAGATTGAGCCTCGCGCAGGCCTTCATAGGAAGTCCAGAGCTGATATTCCTCGACGAGCCTCTCGCCAATATAGACTTTGACAGCATGGAGAAAGTCATTGAAATCATCGAGGATATGAGGGGGAAAACCAACTTCGTAATCATAAGCCACATCTGGGAGCCTCTGATGCCCATCGTTGACTGGGTCGTCGTGATAGGCAACGGAAAGCTCGTTCTGAGCGGAAAAGCCGAGGAAGTTCAAGAAGAGGTCGAGAAGCTGTTCAAGCCACGCATCAGAAGGAAGGAGAGAGGGGGCAAAGACGTCCCCCTCTCCCCCGGGCAGGAGGGTCCACACCCTGCCAACGGTTAGGTCTCGGGCGGTTAGGTTTATTAGCTTTTTTCTTACCCCCTCATGGCGATTGACATGAAGCTCGTCCACGACCCGATACATGGCGGGATAGAGCTCGACGACTTCGCGGTAAAGCTGGTTGACACACCTGAGTTCCAGAGGCTCAGGAGGATTACCCAGCTTGGTCTGGCTTTCCTCGTCTACCCTTCTGCCAGACACACGCGCTTCGAGCACTCCCTCGGGACCTTCCACATAGCGAGGCTCATACGGGAGAGAAACCCGGAAATTGACGAGGAAGCGGTTTACTCGGCCCTGCTCCACGACCTCGGGCACTACCCCTTCAGCCACACCCTTGAATGCCTCTTCCCGAGGCACGAGGACAACACGAGGTGGCTGATAAAGCACGGGGAAATCGGCGACGTTTTACGGGAGCGGTTCTCGCTCGGGGAGTTCCTCGGCCTTCTCAAGCACCCCCTCGTGAGCGGTGACATAGACGCCGATAGAATGGACTACCTCGTGCGAGATGCGTACTACACCGGCGTTGCCTACGGGCTGGTCGACCTCGAGAGGCTCATACGAAACCTCCGCTGGGACGGAGGGAGACTAATCCTCGGAGAGAAGGGGATAATGGCCGGCCAGAATCTCCTGATATCGAGGAGCATGATGTATCCAACGGTCTACCAGCACCACACGGTCAGGATAGCGGGCGCGATGCTGTGCAAGGCCGTTGAGCTCGAAGGGATTGAGCTTGAGGAGCTCCGGAAAATGGACGAGGTTGACCTCGTTGCTCGGCTGAGGGCGAGCGAGAGAAAAGAAGTCCGCGAGCTCATCGGTGCAATCGAGAATAGAAAACTCTACAAGCGCGTCGTCTGGAGCGGAGAGGAGCTTGATGAAGGAACCATCAGGGAGCTAAAACGGGAGCTGGAAAGCGAGTTCGGCCACCTGGCGTTGCTTGATTACCCACCAAAACCGAGGTTCGAGGAGAGGAATGCCTTTGTGGAGTTCAACGGAGAAATTAAACGCCTGAGCGAGGTCTCGCCGGTCGTCAGGGCGCTCGTCGAGGCCAAGGAAAGCAACTGGCGCTGGGGAATCTACGCGAGGGAGGACCTCGTGGGGGAAGTCCGGGAGTTCATCTCCAAAAGGCTTAAGTAGTTTGACCGCCCAGAGTCCGGCTCCGTTCTCGACCGGGAAAAGCTTTATAACCGAGCCTTTTAAGTTAAGCCGACAAGCTCATCCAAAGGTGGTGCGTTATGGGAAGAAGGGAAGAGATGATTGCGAAGATTAAGGAACTCATGACCCAGCCTGAGAGAATCAGGAACATGGGTATCGCCGCTCACATTGACCACGGTAAGACCACGCTGAGCGATAACCTGCTCGCCGGTGCTGGAATGATAAGCGAGGAGCTCGCCGGAAAGCAGCTCGTCCTCGATTTCGACGAGCAGGAGCAGGCGAGGGGTATTACAATCAACGCGGCCAACGTTTCGATGGTTCACAACTACGAAGGCCAGGACTACCTCATTAACCTCATCGACACCCCGGGTCACGTTGACTTCGGTGGTGACGTTACCAGGGCCATGCGTGCCATAGACGGTGCGATTATCGTCGTCGACGCCGTTGAGGGAGTCATGCCCCAGACCGAGACCGTTCTCAGGCAGGCCCTTCGCGAGTACGTCAAGCCGGTTCTCTTCATCAACAAGGTTGACCGTCTCATCAAGGAGCTCAAGCTCGGCCCGAACGAGATACTCAACCGCTTCGCCAAGATAATCACCGACGTCAACAGACTCATCAAGCGCTACGCTCCTGAAGAGTTCAAGAGCGAGTGGATGGTCAAGGTCGAGGACGGTAGCGTCGCCTTCGGAAGCGCTTACTACAACTGGGCCCTCAGCGTTCCGTACATGAAGAAGACTGGCGTTTCCTTCAAGGACATCGTCGAGCTCACCAACGCCGGTGACCTCAAGACCCTCAGGCAGAAGGCCCCGCTCCACGTCGTCGTCCTTGATATGGTCGTCAGGCACCTCCCGAACCCGCTTGAGGCCCAGAAGTACAGGATTCCGCACCTCTGGCAGGGCGACATAAACAGCGAGGTCGGCCAGGCCATGCTCAAGTGCGACCCGAAGGGCAAGATGGTCATGGTCGTCACCAAGATAATCATCGACAAGCACGCCGGTGAGGTTGCTACCGGCCGTGTCTGGAGCGGTACGGTTAAGAGCGGTAAGGAAGTCTACCTCATCAACAGCAAGAGAAAGGCCAGAATCCAGCAGGTCGGTATCTACATGGGTCCCGAGAGGATTAACATGGAGGCCGTCCCCGCTGGAAACATCGTCGCCGTTACCGGTCTGAGGGACGCTATGGCCGGTGAGACCGTCGCCGAGGAGCCGATTGAGCCGTTCGAAGCCCTCCACTACGTTAGTGAGCCGGTCGTTACCGTCGCCATCGAGGCCAAGAACGTTAAGGACCTCCCGAGGCTCATCGAGGCCCTTAGACAGCTCGCCAAGGAGGACCCGACCCTTCACGTCAAGATTGACGAAGAAACCGGCCAGCACCTCCTCAGCGGTATGGGTGAGCTCCACCTTGAGGTCAAGCTCGTCAAGCTCAAGGAAGACTGGAAGATTGACGTCGACGTTTCCCCGCCGATAGTCGTCTACCGCGAGAGCGTCACCAAGAAGAGCCCGATAGTCGAAGGAAAGTCCCCGAACAAGCACAACAGGTTCTACATCACCGTCGAGCCGATGCCCGACGAGATTTACGAGGCAAT
The DNA here is from genome assembly GCF_012027635.1 of Thermococcus sp. 21S9. Classification (NCBI taxonomy): domain Archaea; kingdom Methanobacteriati; phylum Methanobacteriota; class Thermococci; order Thermococcales; family Thermococcaceae; genus Thermococcus; species Thermococcus sp. 21S9. The sequence continues at coordinate 117,540 of NZ_SNUS01000001.1, read as the reverse complement.
AAGGGAGGGCATAATCCCAGAGGGCAGGCCCAAGAACCCGAAGGAGGTCGCCAAGAAGCTCGCCGAGCTCGGCATGGACTACGAGATGGCCAAGGGCATCGTCGACGTCTACAACGGCAACATGTTCTTCGACAACACCAAGGGTATTCAGTACCTCAACGAGGTCATGGACCTCCTTGTTGACGGATTCCACATGGCGATGGACGAGGGACCGCTCGCCAAGGAGCCGGTCATGAAGGTCATCGTCAGGCTCCACGATGCCAAGATACACGAGGACAACGTCCACCGCGGTCCGGCCCAGATTTACCCGGCCATCAGGACTGCAATCCACTGCGCCATGATGAAGGCCGGTCCGGTCCTCTACGAGCCGTACCAGAAGGTCATCATCAACGTTCCCTACGAGTACATGGGTGCCGTCAGCAGGGAAATCAACCAGAGGCGCGGTCAGCTCATCGACATGAGGCAGGAAGGCGAGGTCATGATTATCATTGCCGAGGCTCCAGTTGCGGAGATGTTTGGATTCGCTGGAGCCATCCGTGGAGCCACCAGCGGAAGGGCCCTCTGGAGCACCGAGCACGCCGGATTCAAGCGCGTTCCGAGCGAGCTCGCCGTAAACATCATCAGACAGATACGCCAGAGGAAGGGCCTCGACCCGAACCCGCCGACCGAGAAGGACGTCTGCCCGCAGCAGTGAAGCCGTCCCGGCTTTCCGTTTCTTCACCTTTCTTGAATTTTGACTTTGGTTCACATTTCGGTTCGTTCTTCAGTCCAATCCTCTCGCTCCGAGAGTAGGAGGCCTGATTTTGACAGATACGCGTTTAAGGGCGATTAGTTAACTTTTTAAACTCGCCCCTCAAGTTAGGGTCGGAACTCATGAGGTCCCCCCGTAAACGGCGGGTTCCCCGCCCGAGGGGGCCGAGGTTCGAAAGATTTAAAAAGCCGTCCTAGTCAACGAGACTAGACCAAAAACTGGAGGTGTTTGAAAATGCCGAAGGAGAAGCCGCACGTTAACATCGTCTTTATAGGCCACGTAGACCACGGAAAGAGCACCACCATCGGAAGGCTGCTCTTTGACACCGCCAACATACCGGAGAACATCATCAAGAAGTTCGAGGAGATGGGTGAGAAGGGTAAGTCCTTCAAGTTCGCTTGGGTCATGGACAGGCTCAAGGAGGAGCGCGAGAGGGGTATCACCATCGACGTCGCCCACACCAAGTTCGAGACCCCGCACAGGTACATCACCATCATCGACGCTCCGGGCCACAGGGACTTCGTTAAGAACATGATTACCGGTGCCAGCCAGGCTGACGCCGCCGTTCTCATCGTCGCCGCCACCGACGGTGTCATGCCCCAGACCAAGGAGCACGCCTTCCTTGCCAGGACCCTTGGTATCGGCCACATCATAGTCGCCATCAACAAGATGGACATGGTCAACTACGACCAGAAGGCCTTCGAGAAGGTCAAGGCCCAGGTCGAGAAGCTCCTCAAGATGCTCGGCTACAAGGACTTCCCGGTCATCCCGATTAGCGCCTGGGAGGGCGACAACGTCGTCAAGAAGAGCGACAAGATGCCCTGGTACAACGGTCCGACCCTCATCGAGGCCCTTGACCAGATACCCGAGCCGCCGAAGCCGACCGACAAGCCGCTCCGCATTCCGATTCAGGACGTCTACTCCATCAAGGGTGTCGGTACCGTTCCGGTCGGCCGTGTCGAGACCGGTATCCTCCGCGTTGGCGACGTCGTCATCTTCGAGCCGGCCAGCACCATCTTCCACAAGCCCATCCAGGGTGAGGTTAAGTCCATCGAGATGCACCACGAGCCCATGCAGGAAGCTTACCCGGGTGACAACATCGGATTCAACGTCCGTGGCGTTGGTAAGAACGACATAAAGCGCGGTGACGTTGCCGGACACACCAACAACCCGCCGACTGTCGTCAGGCCGAAGGACACCTTCAAGGCCCAGATAATCGTCCTCAACCACCCGACCGCCATCACCGTCGGATACACCCCGGTCCTCCACGCCCACACCACCCAGGTCGCCGTTAGGTTCGAGCAGCTCCTCGCCAAGCTCGACCCGAGGACCGGTAACGTCCTCGAGGAGAACCCGCAGTTCATCAAGACCGGTGACTCCGCCATCGTCATCCTCAGGCCGACCAAGGCCATGGTCATCGAGCCGGTCAAGGAGATACCGCAGCTCGGCAGGTTCGCCATCCGTGACATGGGCCAGACCGTCGCTGCAGGTATGGTTATCTCCATCCAGAAGGCCGAGTGATTTCTTCGGCCTTTCCTTTACTTCCTAAACTTTAGGAGGGACGGAAATGCAGAAGGCGAGGATTAAGCTTGCAAGTACGAACATCAAGGCCCTCAACGAGGTCACCGACCAGATTAAGCAGATTGCCGAGAGGACCGGTGTCAGAATGAGCGGTCCCATACCGCTCCCGACCAAGAGGATAAGGATTACCACCAGGAAGAGCCCCGACGGAGAGGGTACCGCCACCTTCGACCGCTTCGAGCTTCGCGTTCACAAGAGGCTCGTCGACATCGAGGCCGACGAAAGGGCCATGCGCCAGATTATGCGCATCCGCGTTCCTGAGGACGTCACCATCGAGATTGAGCTCATCTCCTGATTTCCTTTATGCGCCGGGGTAGCCTAGCCTGGGAAGGCGCGGGCCTGGAGAGTCCGTGGGCGCATGCCCGCCAGGGTTCAAATCCCTGCCCCGGCGCCAAACTCCTTTTGTCATCTCATTCTCCTTGGAACTCTCGTGCAATAGTTTTGGGCAAACCAAACACAGAAAAGCACGTTCTCGGATTCAACCTTCTAAAACATTCCCCAGAAGGTTTAACAGGTAGGAATATAAAAGAACAAAACCAGAGGCTCAGTAGCGTCTTCTCCTCTGCCTCGGCCTCTTCTTGCCCCACCTGTGCCTGTACTCGTTCTCAAGCTCGTCGCGCCGAACCATTTCCCTGTACCCCTTCGGAAGTTCCTCGCTCAGCTCCGACTTCCTGACGTCAACCCCTGCCTGTCTCGCTATGTACCTGAGTCTCCTGAGCTCACCGGGCGCAATGAAGGTTATGGCTTTTCCTTTCTTCCCCATTCTGCCGGTTCTGCCAATCCTGTGGATGTACTGCTCGGCGTTCATGGGGATTGAGTAATTGACGACGTGAGTAATTTCAGGAACGTCAAGCCCCCTCGCGGCAACGTCCGTCGCCACAAGAATCTCGGTCTTCCCGCGCTTGAACCTTCCGAAGGTTCTCTCCCTTGAGGGCTGACTCATGTCCCCGTTGAGGGCCTCTGCCTTAAACCCGTCCCTCCTGAGCCTCTCCGCCAGCTCCCGCGTTTCCACCTTCGTCTGGCAGAAGATTATGCCGTAGAAGTCCTCGCTCAGGATTTTCTTGAGGATTCCGTAGCGCCTCGCCGGGACGGCCTCTATGAACTCCTGCTCGACCTCGCCGGGAACCAGTTCGTCCCTGCTCACGATGACAACCTCGGGGTTCTTCATATACTTCTTGGCGAGCAACAGAACGTCCATCGGCATCGTCGCCGAGAACATCATGACGCGCTTTTCCCTTGGGGTGGCTCGGAGGATTGCTTCAATGTCCTCCTGAAAGCCCATGTCAAGCATTCTGTCTGCCTCGTCGAGGACGAAGAAGCGGAGCGAGTCGAGCCTGAGCGTTCCGCGCCTTATGTGGTCGAGCACCCTGCCGGGCGTTCCAACGACGATTTGAGCCCTCTCAAGGGCCCTTATCTGGGGCCCTATCGGCTGGCCTCCATAGACGGCGTAAATGTCTATCTTCCGCTTCCCGCGTAGCGAGCGAAGCTCCTCACTCACCTGTATTGCCAGCTCTCTCGTCGGCGTTAGAATGAGCGCCTGGACTTCCTTCCTGCCCTCATCTATCAGGTCGAGAATTGGAAGGCCAAATGCCGCCGTTTTTCCACTCCCGGTCTTTGACTGACCAACGACATCGCTCTTTCCATCGAGGATGAGCGGTATAACTTCCCTCTGAACGTCAGTGGGTTCCGAGAAACCCTTTCTCTCAACGGCCTCAACGGAGGCCTTCGATAAGCCAAGCTCCTTAAAACTCATTTTTCAAGTCTCCTTAACACTGAAGTCTCAAACGCGCTCCCTCTCAGAACGCGCCGAGGAGAAACGCGTTTTGGCGGGCCGGGGGGGATTCGAACCCCCGACCTGCGGATTAAGAGTCCGCCGCTCTAACCAGGCTAAGCTACCGGCCCACGACCCGAAACCATAGAGGGGAAGTGTATTTATAAATTTTTCGGTTTGACCCTTCGCAACTGTTATTAGGCCCGAGAACCAAAATACTATGGGGGCGCGGGAGTTGGCCGGAGAGTTTCAGACGATAAAGCTTCTTGCGGAGATAATTGCGTTCGCCACCCTAACTTCTGCGTTTGTGGTGGCGTATTCACTTCGTGACGTTCTTGCTGGGTACGTTGATAAACGAACCCTCCGGGGCGTTTTTTTGGGCGTGTTCATATTCTGGCTCGGGTACCTTGAGAACGTCTTCAACGAGTTGTATAAGACCGAGCTGACGAAGGTGCTTGATGACGTTCTTGTGGCGATAGGGATGACAATCATCGTAATAACCGGCTTTCAGATGAAGAGGGAAATTCGCGCAGTTAAGCCAAAGGTTGTGACAAAGGGGCCAACTTTTCTGGAACCTGGGGCGTATATAACTTATAACGTGTCCCCATCAGTGATATTGCCACTATTACAAGGGCGTCAGCTTCTTGCAATCACGAGGCATCCTCAACCCTATGAGGAACACGGCATCCCCTACATATGGATTAGCAACGTCCCTTCTGAAAACACTGTGAGGCCCACTGGTTTGGCCCAGCTCCTTCACAAGGTTCTCTCAAACGTTGATGACAACACATTCATAATCGTGGATGGACTCGAGTATTTAATCCTAAACAACGGCTTTGAGCCGGTTATGAAGTTTCTCATGAACCTGAAGGATAACCTCCTTACAAGGAACGCCGGAATGGTGGTAATAGTTGACCCAAAGACCCTCGATGGCCGGCAGATGAACATGCTGATGAGGGAGTTCGAGAGGTTACCTCTCCAGAAACCGTAAAATTTATAAAGGCCCCAACGCCCTTATATCTGGCAACGCGGGGGTTGCCGAGCCTGGTCAAAGGCGCGGGATTGAGGGTCCCGTCCCGTAGGGGTTCCGGGGTTCAAATCCCCGCCCCCGCACCAGAAACTTTTCTGGTGAAAAGTTTCATCAAAGTTTGTGATTCCCTTTTGAGGAACAGTTTTTAAGTGGATTTCTTTTTGAGTTGCTCTTTTTGGAGAGTGAATTCATTTAAAAGCACCTTTTAAAGGGGTTCAAGTGTTTTTGCGCTCCTTTGGAGCGCGGTTTTAGTAGAACCAGCGTGAAAGGGGGTGTATTTTAAAAAATTCAACCTTTAAGAGCCGGTTTAGAATTTAAAATCCCTTGATGAAGAGGCATTAAATAGGAATCACAAGCTTTTGGTGAAGCTTTTTCCAAAAGCTTCAGCGCTGGCGGAAGATAATGTGCCTTTCTAAAAATTGCAGGTTTTAGAAGGTGGGTTTCTATTGGATTCACTCCATCTGTAAGTGTTTCATTTGGAGAAGGCGCCCGAAGGGCGCCGATATTGAAATCGAAACTATCTCAAAGGGGTTTTGTCGTAGTGGTAAACCCTGTATGAACTTGCTTTTCTATTAGTGCACGGTTAACTTCTTGCTCTTTGGTAAGAAGGGCGTTCCTTTCGCCAGCCTTTCTTAACGGCTGGGTGAAAAGTCTCATCAAAGCGTCATGGATTTAGACCCAAACCATTTTGGTTAGAGGTTTAACTTTTGGCCAGGCTTCCCATGCTTGCTGAGAACGTTGAACCAAAAGGCTTAACGTTCTAAAAGGAATTCCTGCCTCCATGAAGAAGCTCGGCGTTGCGTTCATACTTCTTATCCTCCTCGCGTTCTTGTGGAGCATACACGCCCGGGTCGTCGAGAACCGGACTCATACTCACACTATTACCCCTGCTACTAACCCGTCCCTCCAATCCCCTGGAAAAGAACCCATAACGGCCCGGCAGTACGAGAAGCTCCTCGGCGTTGGAATCGACGTTGACTGGATGAGCTTCCCTCGGGTTCACCGCTACTACTTCTACTGGCGCTCGAAGGGTGTGAACGTGCCAGAATACTTCAAGAAAGCCGGTTTCTCCAACGTCAGGATAAGGGTAGGAGCAGACGTCGTGAACAATATGACCGCGCTAATTCAGCTCGGCGAGATAGTCAACGACACACTCAAAGCCGGCCTTATCCCAATTATCACATACACGGCACCGAAGCTGAGGAACGACCCGACGAGCGAGAAAGCCCAGGAGCATTTCGTCCTCTGGTGGAAGACCGTCGCCGAGTACTTCAAGGGGACCTCATACCTCCTCTCCTACGACCTACTCATCGAGTCGAGCGGGCCGATTAAAGCATACCCCGACGTTCTTAACAAGGTCTACGGTCAGACGATAGCCGAAATCAGAAAAATTGACTCCCCCCGGCTCGTCTTCGTGACCCCTGCGCGGGTTTCAAGTCCCTTCTACCTCACGTACCTCAACGTTACCAACGACGGCTACATCCTCGCCGAGTGGCACATCTACGCAGGTGGTCCTAAGCACTGCACCCACAACATGACCTTAATAGAGAGCGCGATAAACGCTTCTCTTGCCTGGTCAAAGGAGACCGGAATTCCCACGTGGGTCGGTGCGTGGAGGCCCTTCTGGTTTTCAAAGAAGGATAAAAGCGTTCAGTGCCCGCTTCAGGCCGACGTTGATTTTGGAAAGGTCATGGCCTCGGCCCTCTGGAACGCCGGAATCCCCTATGACATCAACGCTGACGTCTGGTTCTTCAACATCGAGAACCTGACGTGGTATCAGGACAGGCTCCCGGTTCTGAAGGCCGTCCTTCACCCCTCGTCCTCCACGTAGGGAGCAGTTATGACTTTCCTTATCTCGCGCGCCTTCTTTGGCCCTATCCCCTCGACCTCCTTGAGCTCCTCTTCCGTTGCAGTAAAGACCCGCTCGACGTTGCCAAAATGTTTGAGCAGGCGCTTGGCAAGGGTCGAGGAGACGTTTGGAAGGCCCTCAACGATTAGGCGCTGTCTCTCAGCTAAGGTTAAGGCCTTCTTCTCGCTCCTCAGCCTTACCTCCTTCTTCCGCTCCTCCTGCTCGCGTTTAGCTAAGAGGTAAATGAACTGGGCCGTTTCCTCCTTCCCTGAGGAGAAGAGTACCGGAACACCCCAGTCAACGGTTACAGAGGCTATTGCTCCCCTAATCGCGTTGGGGTGGACGTTCCTGATGCCGTAGAGCTCGCCCTCGATGATTATCACAGGCTTCTCGTAGGCCCTCTTAAGCCTCTCAACCTGGTCAAAAAGGCGACCATCTATGATTGACTGTATGAAGTCGTTGGCGCTCTTTCTCTCGATTCCAACCTCCTCGCTGACGACGTAATCGGCGACGTCAAGGGTTCTAACCTCAATCTCGGCCCCAAGCTCCTTCAGAATCTTCGGCACTCCGCTCCTGAGCTCGCGCGAGTCAACGTAGACGACTATCCCCTTTGGCTTCCTAACGAATATCGGCTTAACCGGAATTTCCCCGCTCTGGCTTTCCGCTTTTCTCTCCTCTTGAACCCGCGGAGCTTTTGATTCGGCCTTTTTCTCCGATTCTTTTGCCTTCTCCTCTCTTCCGGCCTTCTTGCTCTTACCAACCTTCAGGAACGCATCAAGGGAAGTTATTCTACCCTTCCCCACCTCTACCCTCTCCCGGCCTTTTGATTCCCTCTCAAGCTTTGATTCAAGCTCCCTCGCGACTTTCCTTATCGCCTCGAACATGCCCTTTTCCTTCCTCCGGGAGCTCCAGTAGTAGGCCTCGTCGCGCGTCCCCTTGGCCATGAGGATTACTACCTTTCCGGGCCTGTGTCTTCCGGTCCTGCCACGACGCTGTATGCTCCTTATGGCTGAGGGCACGGGCTCATAGAAGACGACCAAATCAACCTCGGGAACGTCAAGGCCCTCCTCACCGACGCTCGTTGCCACCAAAACGTTGAACTCACCTCGCGAGAACCTGTCCAGGACTTCCTTCTGCTCCCTCTGGGTCATTCCCCTATCTCTTCCCCTGCTCGCCTGCCCTATGAAGCGCTCCGCCGAGATGCCCATTTCCCTGAGCTCCTCGACTATCTTCCTGCCCGTGTCGCGGTAGTTCGTGAAAACGATTATCTTCGAGTCCGGCTTTTTCTGAAGCTGTTTCCGGATAAGCTCCTTCAGCTTCTCCATCTTCGGGTGGTCGAGACCAAGTTCCTTCGCCTGAACGAGGAGGTAGGTGACCTTCCTCATACGCGGGTCTTCCATGAGCTCTCTACCGGACTTTGAGCGGTCCTCGCGGAGCTTCTTGAGATAGCTCCTGAGGGCAGTTAGCCCCTGAGTTTCGAGGAGCTCAATCGCGTGGTGGAGCTTCATAGCCTTCGCCTGATGCTTCTTGAGGTAGCCGATGGAGTAGTCTCCCTTGGCCATCGCCTGGTTTATCTTTGAGCCCGCCTGAAGGACCTCCCTCTTCGAGATGTCCGGCGAAGAAGAGCTCACGAGCCCGGCATCGGCAAGGGGCTTCAATGAGTCTTTGAGCATCTCGCGCAGGATTTTCCTAACGTCCTTGTAGATTCCCGGCAGTTCGACCTTAACCCAGTCGAAGGCTATCCTCTGGACGTAGGGCTTGACGTCCGGAGAGCTCTCGGTTCTAATCTCTATGCGCTCTATCCCGAGGTTCTCCACTATCTCGCGAATCTTCTCCTCGTCGCTACCGGGCGATGCAGTTAATCCGAGAACGAGCGGGTGCTTTGCAGTTTTGAGATATTCCTTCGCTATGAAGACATAGGCATAGTTGCCAACCGCCCTGTGGGCCTCATCAACGACGAGCAGGACAACGTCTTCCAGCGAAATCCTGCCCGTTAGAATGTCGTTTTCAACGGTCTGGGGTGTCGCGGTAATGACGACACTCTTCCTCCACAGCTCGGCACGCTTCTCCGGGGAAAGCTCGCCCGTGAGGACGTTAATCTTCTCAGGCGGAAGGTTGAAGAGTTTTCTAAAGCTCTCCGTGTGTTGCATCGCCAGCGGTTTTGTCGGGGCCAAAAAGAGGACCTTCCCCCCGTACTTCGAGAGCCTGTAATCCGCTATGAGCATCGCTATGAGCGTCTTCCCTAAGCCCGTCGGCAGGACGACGAGGCAGTTCCGCTCCTTACAGCGGGCGTAGATGACCTCCTGGTAAACGCGGGGCTCGATTAAATCCCTGCGAAGGTACTGCATATTTCACAGCTCGCATCATCCAATAAAAAGGTTCTCCAACACCGCTCCCACGGTGGAATTGATGATTCCTGAAACCGGGATACCTGCGAGAAGAAGGATGTTATTGACGGCAGGAATCGCCTTGAGGATTACCATTCCAATTGCCACGGCCCTGAACGCGGGGCTGAACTTCTCCAGCCGGAGTGAGACGGCGATAACGCCAGCGCCAACCGCAGTATACAGGCCGTAGCTCCCAAAGAATCCCGTCCCGCTGGATATCCTGCCCGCAAGAAGGGGATTCGACTCTTCAAAGCCCATTTTAACCCCAAACCACGTTGTAAGTGCGTCAGCTATCGCAAAGAGCACGAACATGATTACGTAAAATTTGCTTTTCATAACGCCATCGTTGATAACTTGGTTCCAATACTTAAATACCTTTTTCAATGGTTCGAACCTGCATATGTATGTGCATGTGTAGGTGCAGGGAAGAATTTTTCAAGGCTCCGGGGGATGAGCCAACATGCTCCTGACGAGGCACGCCGAGGAAAGGCTCGTGAAGAGGCTGGCAAAGAGAAGGAAGCTTGGGCGGGTCTATTCAGAGCTCTGGGCGTTCTTCGACCGCTCGCGGAGAATTGACGTCAACGAACGCGTTGTAATCTTCACCGACGGGAGGAAGAGCCTCGTCTGTGCCAGGCTCGACTGTGAGAGGCTTTCGCTGGAGGAGATTAAAGAGCGCGTTGAGGGCCTGAAAGGGACGTACAGGTGCATCTTTCCGGATAAGAAGCTCGCGAGGGAAACGTCCCCGGTCAAGTTCCTTTCTGAGATTCCTGACGGCGTTTACTGCTTCTACCTCAACAGGGAAAAGCGAAGCCTCTACATAGGGAGCGAGGAGCCTTTACTCGCGATAACTCTGAGGCCGGCGAAAAGGCGGGAGCGGGAAAATATTGGAGAAACCTAATTGGCCTCATCAACCATCGGCACGACCAGTATCTCCCCGAAGGGCTCCTCCTGAACGAGGTCGACCTTGCCCATGTTCGCCAGGAAGAGTAAGTAGAGGAAGGTCCTCGCGATGACCTTGGGCGTGTTGTCGAAGACCAAATCCCAGAACTTTATGGGCTTCTTTGTCTCCTCGTAGAGCTTTCTGACTATCTCGTAGAGCCTGTTGACGTGCTTCTCGATGTCAACGCGGAAGTCGTCAACTACGAAGACTTCCTCATCAATTTCCTCGCGCTTTCTCTTCCTCGGCTTCCTCCGCTCGGCTTCCTCAAGCGCGTCCATCAGCGCCTCAAGGAGGTCATCGAAGGTGTAGTAGCGTTCCACCCTCCTGAGTGGAGGCGCTAAGGGCTCGACCTCGACGCGAATCCTTTCTTCCTTCTCTTCCTCCTCGCTCTCCTCTTCCTCGTAGAGCAGAGCCTCGCTCTTCATTCTGACGAGGATTGAAGCCGCCAAGATTGCCCTCGCCGAAACGCGGAGGTCGAGCTCCTTCATCTCCCTGAGCCTTTGAATGTACTTCTCGGTCAAATCAACGATGTCGATGTTCCAGGGGTCAACGCGCCCCATCTGGACGAGCTGGAGCAGTATGTCAATCGGGGTGATTTCCTCTTCTCTTCTCGATTCCATCGTCAGCCCTCCAGACGGCCAAACATCTCCCTGTGCTCCTCGTCGCTTCTCCGCCTGATTTCTTCAAGGATTTTCCTGGCCTTCTCGAGGCTGAGCGAGACGACCTTTGATACGCCGTTCCTCATCGTTACGCCGATAATCCTGTCCGCGTTGGCCATCATGACGTCGCGGTGGGTAATGACTATGAACTGGCTCTCCTGTGAGGCTTCCTTAATCAAATCAGCGACGCGCTTGACGTTGGCGTCGTCGAGGTGAGCATCTATCTCGTCGAGGAGGTAGAATGGAGCTGGCTTGTAGCGCTGTATCGCGAAGACGAAGGCGAGCGCTATTATCGCCTTCTCGCCACCACTCATTGCCTCAATCCTCTTCACGTCCTTGCCGGCCGGCTTCGCCTCAATCTCAAGACCACCCGCGAACGGGTCTTCTGGATTCTCGAGGATTAGCTTGGCCTCTCCTCCCGGAGAGAGCTTGGCGAAGAGCTCCGAGAAGTTCTTCGCTATGGCTTCAAGAGTCTGGAGGAACACCTGCTTCTTCTGGCCTTCTATCTCCTCGATGAACTCCTCTATACTCTCCTTCTCGGCCAGAACCTGCTCGCGCTTGCTCTTGAGCTCGAGGTAGCGACGCTCAACGACCTCGAAGTCCTCGATGGCCTTCATGTTGACCGGCTCGAGGGCGCGTATCTCCTCCTCCATGCGCTCAATCTCTTCCCTCAGGGCCTCAAGCTCCAGCGGGATTTCCTTTATCGACTTAATCAGCTTCGCGTCGAAGTGCTTGAGCTCGGCTTTCTTTTCCTTGAGCGTTGTTTCGGCCTGCGCGAGCTTTATCTTGAGGGTATTGGCCTCTATGCGAAGCTCCTGGAGCTTCGAGCTCAGCTCGTCCTTCTCCTTCCTCAGCTCGGCTATCTCCTTCTTCAGCCTCTCGCGCCTCTCGCGGAGCTCCTTTAGTTCGTCCTTTACGTTCTCCTCGGCCTTCTTCAGCTCCTCGAGCTCGGCCTCGAACTTCTTTATGGCCTCCTCATTCTCCTTTATGTTGGCCTGGAGGGCGTTTATCCTGTTGATTAAGCCATCGATTTCCTCCTCGAGGTCTGCCTTCCTCGGGAGGAGTTCCTCGTTTATCCTACTCTCAAGGCTTTCGAGCTTGCTCTCGACCCTGCTGAGCTCCTCTTTGAGCTTCGCAATCTGCCCTTCCACTTCTCTAATCCGCGCGTTCAGCTCCCTCGCCTCGGGGTTGTCGAGGGCCTTCCTGAGCTTCTCCCTCTTCCGCTCGAGCCTCTCAATCCTTCCGCGGAGCTTCGCCATCTCGCCCTTTGCCTCTTCGATTTTCGCGGTGAGGGTCTCTATGAGCTTCTCGCTCTCCTCGATTTCCTCCCTGAGCGATTTGTCCTCGGCCAAAAGCCTCTCAAGGTCGCGCTGGAGAACCTGAAGGTCCTTCGACAGCTCGCTCTTCCTCATGCGGAGCTCGAAGAGTGTGTTCTCGATGCCTTTCCTCTCGGCCTTCAGCGAGTTTACCTCCGCCTCAAGTGCCTCCTTCTCGCGCTCAAGCCTCTCGACCTTCGCCTTAATCTCGTCAACGTTAACCCCGAGCCTGCCCCTCGGCCTGTAGTGACCTCCGGTTATTGCACCGCTCCTCTCGAGCAACTCACCGCCAAGGGTTACCATCCTGACCTTTCCTATGCCGACGCTCCTCGCCTCGTCCATGTCCTCAACGATGAGAGTATCTCCGAGGGCGTAAGCTACCGCGTTCCTGAAGCGCGGGTCGTAGCTCACGACGTCCATGGCGAGGATTCCGAGGGACGGCCTCTCACGCATCGAGCGGGGCTTTATCTTGTTGAGCGGGAGGAAGGTTAGCCTTCCGAGCTTTTTCTCCTTGAGGAGCTTTATGGCCTTTTCAGCAACGCGGTCGTCCTCCACAACCACGTTATCGTAGTTCCCTCCGAGGGCCACCTCGACGGCTAACGCGTATCTTCCGTCCTTAACGGTTATCAGCTCGCCGAGCGTGCCGTACAAACCGGGAATGTTGCTCCTTTTTAGGAACTCCACGGCGCGGTTTCCACGGACTTCCCTCTGCGCCTCCGCCTTTATGAGCTCCTCCTTGGCCTTTGCAAGCTCGGGCTCGAGCTTCCTGAGCTTCTTTGTCTTATCCTCGAGCTCCTTCTCAAGCTTCCTGAGCCTCGCTTCCGCCTTCGAGAGCTTTCCTTCGACTTCCGAGAGCTCGGAGCGTTTCTCTTCGAGGGCCTTCTTCGTTTCTTCAATCCTCTCGCGGAGGGCGTTTCTCTTAAGGTTGGCCTGCGTTATCCTTGCTTTCGCCCTTTCGATTTCCTCTGTGAACTTCTCAATCTCGCTCTCCTTCATGTAGAGGCCTTTCTTAGCCTCCTCGAGCTCCTCAACGACCTTGTCAAACTCCTCCCTGGCTAAAGAATAGCGCCTGTCAATCTCGCCGAGCTTCACGACGAGCTCGTTCCTGCTCGCCTCGAGGGTTTTTATATCAGCCAGGAGCTTCTCTCTCCTCTTGGACCAGCGCTTTATCGCGTTCCTGCTCTTTTCTATTTCCTCGCCGATTCTCTTGAGTTCGTCCTTGGCCTTCTTCAGCCTCCGCTGGCTCTCCTCGATTTCCCGGTTGGCGTTCTCGATGTTCCTCCTCGCCATCTCAATCTTCGACTTTACCTCGCTTATCCGCCTCGTGACCTCGAGGATTCCGTCCTCACTCTTCTCCTCGAGTTCCCTTTCGACTTCGGCGAGCTCTTTCTCCTTTGCGACTATCTCCTTGGCGATTTCCTTCAGCTTCGCGTTGAGGGCATTTACCTCGGCCTCTATCTCCTTATCTCTCGCGCTCTCGTCCTCTATAAGCCGTTCAAGCTTCTTTATCTCGCCGAGGAGGAGCGTGACCCTGGCCCTCTCAACGCGTTCCTTCAGGTCGAGGTACCTCAGAGCGTCGTTTCTCTCCTTTTCGAGTTTGTCAAGCTGGGCCTTAACTTCCCTTATGAGCAAATCAACGCGTGCGAGGTTTTCTTCGGCCTGTTTGAGCTCCTTCAGGGCCCTCTCCTTCTTGGCGTCGTACTCCGCTATGCCTGAGATGTCGTCTATGATGAGCCTCCTCTCGGTGGGAGACATCTTGATGAACTTCGTAATGTCTCCCTGGAGGACGATGTTGTAGCCCTCGGGCGAAATCATCGCCGCGCTCAGGAGGTCTATTATCTCGCTCCTCGTTGCCCTCTTTCCGTTGAGCCAGTAGGTGCTCCTGCCGTCCTTGTAGACACGCCTCTTTATTACAACTTCATCTTCATCAATTGGAAAGCCCCTGTCCTGGTTGTTGAAGTACATGGCGACCTCTGCGTATTTTGCAGGAGGTTCGCCCTTCGAGCCTGCGAAGATTAGGTCGCTTATCCTGCTGGCTCGCATTGCCTTGGCCGAGAGACCGCCGAGAACGAAGAGAACCGCGTCACCGATGTTGCTCTTTCCAGAACCGTTGGCACCGACTATGGCGGTAAACCCCCTTGCGAGCGGAACGACGACTTTTTTGTTACCGTAGGATTTGAAGCCCTTCATTTCTATCTTCTCAATGTAAGGCATAGCTCACACCTAAGTGGAGAAGAGGAACGGGTGATATATAAACCTCACTCAACGATTCTCTTCAGCATCGCGAGAACCCGTTCATCAACGCCATCACTGACGGTAACGTAGAAGTTTGAGTCCGAAAGCAACGCCATGTCCCGGAGCTTGCCGACGAAGCGAAGGGTTCTCTCAAGTCCGTTTTCGAGTAGAAGGTACTCGAAAGCATCGAGAATTACGTTCTTGGCACCCTTGGAGAGAGAATCCCAGACCCTTTGCTCGATGACGTAAAGGTTGGTGGGGTCAACCGCCTGGGGATGCCTAACCCGGGTGACCCAGATGTGGATTATGTTTGAATCTGGAACCTCCTCCGGCATTTTTCTGGTTATCAAAACTTTCCTGTCTGGAAGCGCCTTTAACACGGAGGGAAGCACTCGGTAATCCAAAACCTTCTGCGGTCCCCTGCGAATCTTCCCCTTCAGGAGCATATGTCATCACTTCTCTGTGAACAATGGAACACATTGGAACAGTTAGGTTGATTCAATGGCACTTATGACGGTCTCCTTATAAATTTTACTGATAACTCAAATAAGCTTTAAGTTTTAAATGAGAGGAAAAAAGGTGCAATTGGGCACTTTCGAAAAATTGTAAAACTTCACTCTTTCCGCTCGCAGAGTTCGAGAAGCACACCGGTTACGGCCTTCGGGTGGACGAAGGCTATCTTGGCCCCGCCGGCTCCAATCCTCGGCTCTTCGTCTATGAGTCTGTAGCCCTTCTCCTTGAGCTCCTTCAGGTGCTCTTCGATGTTCGTAACGCCGAGGGCGATGTGGTGTATTCCCTCACCGCGCTTGGCTATGAACTTCGCTATCGGCGAGTCCTCGGCCGTCGGCTCAAGGAGCTCAATCCTGCTCTCGCCGATGTGGATTATCGCGGTTCTAACCTTCTGGTCCGGCACTTCCTCGATTTCCTCAACTTTCAGGCCGAGGCCCTCCCAGACCTTTATGGCCTCCTCAAGGTTCTTAACGGCTATACCAACGTGGTCTATCTTCTTGAACATGCAATCACCTCCAGAGGTCCTCCTTAAGCTTCTCCATCACGATTTGAGATGCCGAATATGGGTCAAGCTTCCTCTCAACGACTTCCTCGATGAGCTCCTTCGCCTCTCCCTTCGCAAGCCTCTCCTCCACCTTGCTCGCTATCGTTGAGGCGATGATGGTCTTCACTTCCTCCCTCGCGCGGAAGGCCCTCCTCTCCCTCAACCTTCCGCTCTCCTCCATGTGCTTCCTGTGCCTCTTTATCGCCTCCCAGAGGGGCCTGACGCCCTTGAGGGTGAAAGCTGTGGTCTCGACTATCGGAGGCTCCCAGCCGATTTGCCTCCACTTGTCCCTCTCGAACTCGAGGGCCATCTTGAGCTCGAGGTACACCATCTCCGTTCCTTCCCTGTCCGCCTTGTTGATGGCGAAGATGTCTGCCACTTCCATGAGTCCTGCCTTGATGGCCTGAACCTCGTCGCCGAGGCCCGGAACGGTTACGAGAACGACGGTATCCGCAGTTTTGACGATGTCAACCTCAATCTGGCCGACTCCAACGGTCTCGACGAATATCAGGTCGTAGCCTGAAGCGTCCAGAACCTTAACCGCGTCGTTAGTAGCTTTCGCCAGACCGCCGAGGGAACCGCGCGTCGCCATGCTCCTGATGAAGACCCCGGGGTCGGTCGAGTGCCTCTGCATCCTCAGCCTGTCGCCGAGCAGTGCGCCTCCAGTGAATGGCGACGTCGGGTCTATCGCTATGACCCCGACCCTATGCCCCTCGTCCCTGGCAAGCTTGATGAGCTTGTCGAGAAGGGTTGACTTTCCCGAGCCAGGGGGTCCGGTTATACCAACGACGTAGGCCTTCCCCGTGTGGGGATAAATCCTCCGAATTATCTCCCTGGCTTTTTCCTCGTCGTTTTCAACGAGGGTTATCAACCTTGCTATGGCCTTTTTATCGCCCGATAGTGCCGACTGAATGAGAGGCTCGAGCGTCATTTTCATCACTGGAGAAATTATCCAGAGGGGGAATATAAAGTTAAGCCCTAAACCTCTTGAGGTTCTCGACGGCCCTGTCAACGAACTCTATCACCGTTCTCAGGGGCGTTCCCGGGCCGAAGACCTCGGCGACGCCCATCTTCTTCAGCTCCTCCGCGTCGTCGGGCGGGATTATTCCGCCGGCGAAGATTACGATGTCCTCGTTCGGCTTTATGCCCCTCTCCTCAAGGAGCTTGATAATCTTCGGAATAAGGACCATGTGGGCACCGGAGAGAATGCTTATCCCCAGGACGGCGGCATCTTCCTGAATCACCGTCTCGACTATCTGCTCCGGGGTTTGCCTGATTCCCGTGTAGATGACTTCATAGCCAGCCTCCTTCAGGGCTCTCGCCACAACCTTGGCTCCCCTGTCGTGACCGTCAAGTCCGGGCTTCGCTATGACGACGCGAACCTTTGAGCGCTCGACCATTGACACCACCGGCTAAGGTTTCTTTCTTGTCGTATTTAAAGGTTGTCAAAACTCAAGGTTTAGCTTTACGTTGGATTTTTTGTCCACAAGCTTTTTTAAAGCCCCAGAATAGCCCTGAACATGCTCCACGATTCGCACACCCACACGCTCCACTCTGACGGCCTCGGAGAGGTCTTCGAGAACATCGCGGAGGCCGAGCGGAAGGGTCTCTCGCTCGTTGCGATAACGGACCACAGCCACTACCTCCTGAGGGGCAACTTCAACGCTTACCTGAGCGAGATAAGGCGCTGGGGCGAGGATAGCGAGATAACGGTTTTAGCGGGAATCGAGGGCAACATAACTCCCAACGGCGTTGACGTGCCGGACTGGATGGCTAAAAAGCTCGACTTCGTGATAGCGAGCGTTCACGAGTGGGTTGACCGGCCGGAGCAGTACGTCGAGCTCGTGAAGACAGCTCTCCTCGATGAGAACGTCGACGTCATCGGCCACTTCGGCGCGAGCTTTCCCTACATTGGCTACCCCCCATGGGGGGACCTCCTCGAACTCATTGCCCTCGCCGAGGAGACAGGGAAGGCATTCGAGATAAGCTCCCGCTACCGCGTTCCGGATTTGGAGTTCGTGAGGGAGTGTATAAGGAGGGGGGTTAAGCTGACCTTCGCCAGCGACGCCCACCGGCCGGAGAAGGTTGGGAACGTCGGCTGGAGCGTGGCGGTCTTCCGAAAAGCCGGCGGAGAGATTGAGGATTTGCTCTTTGCTCCCTACCTGTGATTTCGGCCAATGGGGAGAGCCCAGCGGACCGATTGGTGAGAGCCTGGGAGGATTCCAAGGCTTTATATACTCCCTTTCTTACCCCCTCTGCCCGATGACGAGCTACTCCCGGCTGAGCGGTGATGAGCCACCTACCGGCCGAGGGCTTTTAAGGCCAACCCCGAAGTTTCAACCATGAGAATCCTCCTCGTCACCGGTAAACTCGCCGAACCGCTCGTGAGGAAGTACGGGAAAGGCTGTGACGTTCTCGTTACGCCGGTCAGCGTCGCGGCGTTCTTAACTCCCGAACTGATAGTCCACTACCTGAGGAGGGCCGGTGTGAGGAGTGAGGACTACGATTTAATTCTGATTCCCGGCCTCGTCAGGGGTTCCGCTCAACCCATCGAGGATGAAATAGGGATTCCAACCTTTAAGGGGCCGAGGAACGCGATGGATTTACCTGCCGTGTTGGGGGCATTGGAAAAGGGTTTCAGACTGAGCAAAGAAAAGCCCGCGGACGAGCTCTTCTCCCTCGACGGGTTGAAGAAAGTCGAGGACATCAGGAACAAGACCAAGGACAGACACTACATCGAGAACGCCCTTAAGAAGCCCTGGAACGTCCTCATCGGCAACCTTCCCGCGGGAAGGGACTTCCCGACGAGGATTCTTGGCGAGGTCGTTGACGCCCCGAAACTCGGCGTAGATGGGACCGTTGAGAAGGCCCTCTACTACCTCCGCGAGGGGGCAGATATAATCGACATCGGGATGGTTGCTGGAGAAACGAACCTCGATTTCGTTGAGCTGATTCCCGAAATCCGCGAGAGGCTCAAAGAGAGGGGCTTCGACGTTCCGATTAGCTTCGACTCCCTTAATGCGGTTGAAATCGAGAAAGCTTTGGACTACGCAGACCTCTTCCTGAGCGTCGACGAGGGCAACCTTGAGGAACTCGTTACTGAAAAGCCCGTCGTTCTAATCCCGACGAACCAGAGGAAGGGCTTTTTCCCGGCTAAACCCGCGGAGAGGATAGAGTTTCTCGAGAATCTCAAGGAGAGAGCCCTTGAGCTTGGTTACAAAACCCTAATCCCGGATTTAATCCTTGAGCACGTTCCCCACCTGGCGCGCTCGATAACGGCCTTCCAGCTCTACCGCGAGAGGAACCCGGACGACGTTCTCCTCGCTGGAGTCGGCAACGTGGTTGAGCTCTGCGACGCCGACAGCGTGGGGATGAACGCCCTACTGGCCGGAATCGCGAAGGAGCTTTCGATAAGCCTTCTCCTCACGACGGAGACGAGCGCAAAAGCCAGGGGTTCCGTCAGGGAGCTGAGGAGGGCAGTAGACATGAACCTCTTCGACATGCCCAAGGATTTGGGCTTCGACCTGCTCATCCTGAAGGAGAAGAGAGCCAAGGAGTGGCGCTTCGAGCCGGCGGAAGAAATAATCGAGGCTGAAGAAAAGCCGGTCCAGCTCGAGCCGGTTTACTTCCGCATCTGGGTTGAAGGCGGAAGAATCTGGGTGAACGCCCACCGGGGAACGGAGGTCGTTCTAACTGTCGTCGGCGACGACCCAAACGCGATAATAGACACGATTCTTGAGCGCTTCGGGATAAGTCCGAGACACGCCTTCTACCTCGGCCGTGAGCTGGAGAGGGCTTACACGGCCTTAAAATTGAGGAGGAGCTACGTTCAGGAGGTTGAGCTGTTTCCGGAGTTTTATTCTCAGGGTTCTCACTGAAGGTTCTGCATCGCCGGCTTCCTGAAGAGTTTATCAAGCTCCGACCTCTTGGCCCTGATTTCCTCGTAAAGCTCTACAACCTCCCCGTTTTCCGGGTACTTCATCTTCAGCGTCATCAGGAGTCCCTCAAGGAAGCCCAGAATCGAGAGCCTTATGTAGTCCTCGCCCTTCTTGGTTTCAAGCCCCTCGTTTAAAGCGATGAACGAGTCCAGCCTCGCGATTAAGGCCTCTTCACCGAGCTCCTTCAAGAGTTCCCTCACCCTTTCGGCCTCTTCGACCTTCATGCTTTCACCTCCAGAGCAAAGAACTCGACTGTGTTTTTCTCAGTTTTCCTCTCGACATCTTCAAACTCCAGCCCCTGAAGCTTGGCTATCCACTCAACCGCAACGCGGACGTTGCACGGGACATTGCGCTGTCCCTTGAAGGGGCTCATGTATGGACTGTCCGTCTCGGCCAAAAGGTAATCCACATCGATTGCTTCCGCAACCGCCGTAACCTCCGGAATGAAGACTATTCCGGTGTTTATCCCTATGACGTGGCCGTTCTCGACTATCTCTTTTGCAAGCTCAACGCTCCCGGCGTAGGAGTGGAAGTAAGCCCTGACGCCTGCCCTCTGAACCAGCTTGTAGGCTTCTCCCTCGGCTTCCCTCGCGTGAATAACCACCGGAAGGTCGAGCTCAACGGCCAGCTCAAGGAAGTGCCTGAAGATTTCGCGCTGGTTCTCCCTCTGCCTTTCGTTCTCGGCGTAGTGGTAGTCGAGGCCTATCTCCCCGATGGCGACTATCTCCCCCGAGTGCTCGCGTATGAAGTCCTCGACCTTCCTCACCTTCTCCCAGTTGCCCCTCCTGGCCTCGTTGGGGTGGTAGCCGAGGGTCGGGAAGATGAAGCCGAAGTACGGCCTGAGTAGCTCCCAGCTCTTCCAGACGTGGGCCTTCCTGTACTCGGTGATTGAATCGACCACTGCCCTGAGCTCTCCCCTGCACTCCTCTATTATCTTGGGCGCTTCCCTCTTGTAGAACTCGAAGTGAGCGTGCGCGTCAATCATGGGTTGGGCTTCATTTGGGAGTAGAAAAGCTTTTTCGTGTAACTATCTTAGTACTTCCCGGGCGTTGGCAATGAATAGGGACCCGAGTGAGATAATGAAGGAAATCGTCAATCGCTTGAAAAATCTTTCAGTCAAGGAGTTGCTGAGCTATGCGATTTTCAGCGAAAGGGACGAGGCCAAATACTACGCTGAACTGGCAGAAAAGGCGAAGAGAAAGAGTGTTAAGGTCTTATTCCGGAAGATGAGCGAGGAGAGCAAGAACCATGAGAAGATACTAATGGAGCTGTTCGAACGGCTCTTCCCAGGGGAGGAGCCCGTTGAAGTTGACGCCCCACCCGTTGAGGTGTATCCCTTTTACCCCAATTTTGATGACGCGGGGGATTATACCTCGGCCCTTAAGTACTGCATGGAGAGTGAACTTTTTGCAAAACAGACCTATGAACTGCTCGCCAGCGTGACGAGAGACGATGAAGTGCGAAAGCTTGCCCTCGACCTCGCGGCGATGGAGCAGGGGCACTACGAGGAGATAAAACGGGTCTATGACCTTATGAAGGCCCTCGAGCGGAGGCACGCTTCTCCCTGGGAGCTTGATTCGGGGGCATACCTGCTCACGGACGACGTGAAGGCGAGATACTTCCTTCTGGACTTCCTTGATGAACCCAAGACCCTCCTTGCACTCGTCCGCGAAAACCCGCGCAAGTTTTCCGAGTTCATAGAGGGGCACGGAAAGGTAATATGGGTCACCAAAACCGACGTCGAGGGCGCAATCCCGCCGGAACTCCTACCTGATATGCGGAACGAACTGTCCAGATTCTTCCGCGACAGTACTGCTAAGGGCCAGCGGGGTGCAGTTTTCCTCCAGAACCTGAGTTACCTCGTGAGCCAGCTCGGCTTTAGAGAGACCCTCGACTTTGTCCTCTACCTCAAGGACCTTGCGATAGTTAACGACGGTTATCTCATAGTGACGGCAGTTCCTGAGGCCTTCGAGAAGAAGGAGTGGGCGATTCTCACGTCGGAGCTCGAGCTAATCTCTTGAGCGCCTTTCCCACACCACCTTTCCGTCTTTTCTGACCACCTGGATTATTCTGTGATACGGAATCTGCGTCTCTCCGATGAAGAAATAACCGTAACCCAGCTCAATCATCTCGACGGGGATTCTCTTCTCGTTCCCGTAAGCTCCCCTGTGCTCTATGACGATATAGTAGTCCCGCTCGTCCTCCCTCGGGTCGTGCTTAATCTTCGCCAGAACTTCCTTCAGCGAACCCTTCCTCATAGGAACCTCCTCACAGCTTTAATGTTCCCGCGCCAGTCCTTTATGAGCCAGCCGTGCCCGGGCAGGCCGAAGTCAACATCAAGCTCCGCCAGTTTCTCAATGCTATTCCTCAGCTCCTCCCGGTTCCCGGTTGGCAAATCCGTTCTCCCGACGGTTCCGTTGAATATAGTGTCGCCGGTGAATATTAACTTAACTTCGCCGTCGAGGTAGAGGCAGGAGCTCCCAGCGGTGTGGCCCGGTGTGTGGAGGAGGAGTAGTTTTCTCCTGCCAACCCTTAGGTAGTCGCCGTCATCGAGCTTGATGTCAACATTATGCCCCGGAAACCTCTTCCCGTAGGCGTAGTCGAGGATTATCCTTCCATCGGCGCGCTCAAGGACTTCGGCGGTTTTCCTGTGCGAAGCGAAGAGAACCTCGACGCCGAGCCTCTCGAAGAGCTCCTTCATCGCGAGGTTCCCACCGACGTGGTCGAAGTGCTCGTGTGTGTTGAATATCACGACCTTCTTCAGGCCGTCAAGATAGCCCTCACCGAGCCAGAGTGAGAAGTAGCGCTCGGCGTTCTCGCCCGTGCCCGTGTCGATGATTAAAGCTTCTTTTCCGGAGCGGAAGAGGTAGACGTTAGAGTCCCAGTTAAGTCCCTTCAGCATCACCGTGTTGGGCGGAATCTCGATTGGGAACAGGTCCGGATAGATTACCTCAAGGTTCTCCAAGCTCCCACCTCCAAAAGGGCTCGAGGGGGGACCGCGTCTTCATCTCGGGGGGAGCGAGTCCCCGTCAGGAGGGATGAATCTCTTCATCGCCCGGGGTAGTTTAGGGCGGTGGTTTATAAGGTATTGGTATGAGGGGGTGAGGGTTTTATAAGCTCCCAATCCAAAACCCATTAGGTGAACCAAATGAAGACCGAGAGAGCGAAGGAGATACTCCTCCAGCTTTTGAAGATACCCTCGCCTTCGGGCCAGGAAGACAGGCTCATGCTCCACATCATGGAGTTCCTGCACAGGCTCGACTACGACGTCAAGATAGAGAGCGATGGCGAGATAATAGACCTCGTCGTGAACCCCGAGGCGGAGCTCTTCTACGAAGTCCACGTCGATACCATACCGATTCGCGCAGAGCCCTTCGTCAGGGGCAACATAATCTACGGCACAGGAGCGAGCGACATCAAGGGCGGAGCCGCCGCGATTCTTCTCATGCTCGAGGAGCTTAGGAAAGAGGGCAAAGACCTCAACGTCGGTATCGTCTTCGTCAGCGACGAGGAGCTCGGCGGTCGCGGAAGCGCGCTCTTCATGGAGAGGTATAGACCCAAGATGGCCGTTGTCCTTGAGCCGACTGACCTTGAGGTTCACATCGCCCACGCAGGCAACATCGAGGCCTACTTTGAGGTGGACGGCAAAGAGGCTCACGGTGCCTGCCCCGAGAGCGGTGTAAATGCCATAGAGGAAACCTACAAAATGCTGGAAGAACTCAAGAAGCTCGAACCCTTCAAGGCCAAGGGCGAGTTCTTCGACCCGCACATAGGGGTTCAGGAGCTCGTCTGCGAGAATCCGGTCTACTTAATCCCGGCCCTGTGCAAGGGAAGGCTCGAGGCGAGGCTCCTGCCTGAGCAGGAGGTTGAGGACGTTCTGGATTTAATGGACCCGATACTCGACGAGTACACCAAGAGCTACGAGTACACCGAGATATGGGACGGCTACAGACTTGAGCCAGACGAGGAGATAGTCCAGCTGGCCAAAAAGGCGATGGACAGGACGGGCCTCGACGAGTTCGGCGGGATGAGGAGCTGGACGGACGCGATAAACTTCATGTACAACGGAACGAGGACGATAGTCTTCGGCCCCGGCAACCTCGACATCTCTCACACCAGGTTCGAGCGCATAGACGTCAGGGACGTGGTTACCGCCAGCGAGTTTTTGAAGGCCCTCAACGAGATTTACGGCGGGAACGAGCCGAAGGAGTGAGCCCTCACAACAGTGTGTCAGTTCCCTTCAGTCTTTTCCTTCTCTTTCCTATCGACCCAGAATCGCCTCGTCCTTATGAACTGCCTTTCCCTTTCCATGAGCGCGAGGATTAGTGCGTCCCCTTTGTACTGCGCGAGCAACCGTGAGGCGGTATCCGGTCCAGTTCCGTAGCTCGCCAGCGCTAAGACAGCCTCGAAGCCGTAGGTATCGACCAAATCAGACGCCTTTAACAGCTTCCTATAGGCTCTCTCCTCCTTTTTCTCCAGCAGTTTTCCGTACCTCACTTTCTCAAGCACCGCGAGAAACTCCTCGGCGTCAATCGGGTGCGCCACCGCTAACATCTTCGAGCCACAGCGAGGGCACTGCCTCAGCTTGATGTTTTGAAGTCTCGCTACCTTCGTCTTCGAGTGCCACCCGCAGTTGGTGCAGACTAAAACAACTTCGTGCTCAAGCAACCTCTTCCTGAACAGCTCAATCAGCTCGTCCCTCTCCAGAACGCCCGACAGCAGGAACTCCCCGCTCACCGTCATGTTGAGCCTCGCCAGGGTTGAAGGCTCCTTCCTCAGGACAGTCTTCACCCTCAGCGAACCGGCCTTGAGCAACTCCATTATTAGCTCGGCCTTCCTGACGTCAACCTTGTCGTGGTAGAGCTCGTTGAGCGTTTCCTTCTCAATCACCGTCCCCTCGAAGAGCCTCTCGATTCTCCGTATCTTTGCATCCCGCCTCAAGGCACCGAACCGCTTGGCCACGTTCAGCATTCTCCAGCGGTAGGCGTGGGAGTCCCTTAGAGCGCGGGAAACTATGAACTCGACGCTCTCGGGTTCCTGGTAGAGGTAGCGCTTGACCTCCTCCGGATTGAGCTGGAACGGGGTCTTGAAGACTATCGCGTGCCCCTGGCTCCTTACCGAGAAGACCCGGCCGTAGCGGAGGATTAGAAGCGAGTGAACTATCCTCCCTATCGCTTCGTTCGCCCTGCTTCCGAAATCGGCGTGGATTATGGTTGCCTTCGGCGTGCTCTCGACGATAATATCTCTATCCGTTGGAAACGGCTCGTCCCTGATTTCCTCGAAGGCCCTCCTGAGTTCCTCTTCACTGAACTCGACGCCCTCCAGAAGGTTCAACGCCTTTCTGAAGTCGAAGGCTAACTCCCTCCTCAGCCTGCCGACGTCGAAGGCAACCCCGAACGGAACCGGAATCATCTCACCCTCCCAGCTCGGTATCGCGCTCTCGAGGCTCTTGCTCTCGCGAACCTTCAAAAGCCTTGCCTCGTCGTCTATCTTGAGCACTATCCAGCTCCGCCCGTTCATGACGAACTCCATGCCCTCCTCAAGGTCCATAACGAAGCTCTCGTCAAGTCTTCCTATGACGTGCCCGCTTTTGGCGTCAAAAACGCGCCACGAGACCTCGTCCGGAATAGTTGAGAGGTTCTCGTAGTAGTACTGGAACGCTCCTCGCCTGAGGTAGAGGAGGTTGCTCTCCTCATCGTAGCCGACAAGGCGAGCGTCTTCTAAAACGCGGAGAACGTCGAGGTAATCGCTCCAGCTCAAATCGCGGTAAACGTAAGCCCTTTTCGCTATCTCGTAGGGTCTCTCACGGGGGAGCTTCTTGTATTCAATCAGCAGACCGACAACGAAGTGAGCCAGAACGTCCAGCCCGCCTATCGGCTCGACCGCCTCGAAGCGCCCCTCTAAGGCCCTCTTCGCTATGACGAGGCTCTGGAGGTAGTCCTCGACGTTCGTGGCTATTACGTAACCTTCGCTCACTTCTCCAATCCTGTGCTTCGCCCTGCCGACGCGCTGAACCAGCCTGTTGACCTGCCTCGGACTCATATACTGTATTACAACGTCAACGTCGCCGATGTCTATGCCGAGCTCCATTGAGGAGGTGCAGATTAGGGCCCTGATTTTCCCCTCCTTGAGGGCCTTCTCAGCCCTAACGCGCGCCTCCTTCGAGAGCGAGCCGTGGTGAACCTCGACGGGCTTCCCCCAGGCCTTGAGGCGGTGCGCGAGGACCTCGGCGAACTGGCGGGTGTTGGTAAAGATGAGGGCCTTTCCGTGCCTCTCAACGATTTCCCACAGCGTCCTAAGCCTCGACGCTATCTCCGACGAGACGCTCAGCTTCTCAGCAAGCTTCATGTCTTCCTCTTTCGGCTTCGGGTAGAGCACGTGGAAGCGGTAGGCTTTCCTCCAGTTCGGCTTTACTATCGCCTCGGCCCTGAGCCAGTCCCTCACCTCTTCCTCGTTGCCAACCGTCGCCGTCATGCCTATCCGCTTGAACTCGGCAATCTCGGCGAGTCTCTCAAGGTTCAGAAGGAGCTGAGAACCGCGCTTATTATCTACGAGCTCGGCTATCTCGTCAACGATGACGAACTTCACGTTTTCAAGATGTTTTCGAAGTGATTTGACCGTCAAAATCACGCCGAGGGTTTCGGGGGTGATGATTAACATTTGAGGCGGGTTCTTAGTCTGCTTCGCCTTCCTGTAGGCTGACGTATCACCGTGCCTGACCTCGACGGTTATTCCGAGCTTCCTCCCCCACCATTCGAGCCTCTCGAGCAAATCCCTGTTGAGGGCCTTGAGCGGGGCTATGTAGAGAGCTGAGATGGGTTTTAGTCCTTCCTCAAGGATTTTGTTGAAAACCGGCAGAACAGCGGCTTCCGTCTTCCCCGAGCCGGTTGGGGCAATGATTAGAACGCTCTTCCCCGAGCTAACCTCCCTGAATGAGTCCTGCTGGAGCCGGTTGAGCTTCCCAAAGCGCTCCCTGATGGCCTTTCTGAGGAGTGGGTGCATGATTCAAGGGAGAACCTTTAGTTCTTGAACTTTACTGTAGTCCCCGTCGAATGTGGCAATTGCGTCCATTCTCCTTTCAAGAGCTGTTGCGAGAATTGTGCCGTCGTTTGGTAACAATGAATACTTGAACATCAGGGACTTAATAGCCTCCCAATCGGTTGAATCGGGAATTCTCTCGATGCCTAGGGCCTCTAAAACAAGCTCCATCCTCTTAAGAGGCTCTTCAAATGGTTTGTAACCCTCCTTCTTCAGTATCTCTTTGACCTTATGGTAGGAGCGAGCCCCGAACTTTAACTCCGCGGTTTTTCGAATAACTGCATAAGTTAGCTCGTTAAGAATCAGGTTGCTGATGTAGAACTGACACTCCTCCGAGAGAATAGCCTCTGCCTTTGGTGTCAACTCCGTCCGGTACAGGTAGTTGTAGAGAACGTTGGTGTCAAGGAGCACCCTCATCGTGGAGCTCCTCCAGGTATTTCTCTACCTCTGTGCTTTTTCCTTCCCCAAGAATCCCCGCCAGCTTTTTTACTAGCTCTTTTCTCGTGAGTATCTTTACTGTTACTGTTTCGCCCTCTCGTGGTTTTTTGTCGTCGAGGAGGATTAGCCCCCCCTTTCTATAGACTCCGGAGATGACTTCTGACACTACTCCCACCAGACACTTATTGTCGGTGATGCTTTATAACCCCTACCGCTAACTTTATAAGACGATATATCGTTCGACATATCGGTGAAGAGATATGAACGTCACGAGGAACGGTGAAACGTACGACCTCAGCTATGCGAAGAAGGCCACGCTCGTCGTGGTTCTCCTTCCGCTCCTCGTCATGTACACTGAGGCGATGCTAACTCCAGCGTTGCCAACGATTCAGAAAGAGTTCGCGATAAACCCCAACGACGTCAGCTGGGTTCTCACGATTTATCTCCTCGTCGGAACGGTCAGCGTCGCGCTCTTCGGAAAGCTCGGCGATATGTACGGCAAGAAGAAGATGTTCCTCGTTGCCCTCGGCTTCTACACCCTCGGCGTCATACTCAACGGCTTTGCGCCAAGTTTCCGCTGGTTGCTCTTCAGCAGGGCAATCCAGGGCTTTGGAATGGCCATATTCCCGCTCGCCTTCAGCCTCGTCCGTGAGGAGTTCCCGCCCGAGATGGTCCCGCAGGTTCAGGGAATGATAAGCGCGATGTTCGGCGTCGGTATGGTTATCGCGCTACCGCTCGGAGCTTACGTTACCCAGCACTGGGGCTGGCGCTGGACCTACCACACCGCCGCTCCCTTCGCGGTTCTGATGTTCATCCTCGCGTGGAAGATACTCCGTGAGAGTCGCTACATCAACCCTGGAAAGCTCGACTGGCAGGGAGCGTTGCTCCTCGTCTGGGCCGTCGTTCCGGCACTCGTCGCGGTAACGCGCGCCCCGAACGTCGGCTGGACCGCAAGGGAAACCCTCGTCCTCTTCGCTGTCTCGATAGTCGGCGCGGTCCTGCTCGTCCTCTGGGAAAAACGCGCGGAGAACCCGATAATTCCCCTCGACATCGTGGCATCTCGCAATCCTGCCATAGTGAACCTCGGAATCATGTTCGCGGCCTTTGGAATCTCGATGATGAGCCAGGCGAACACCTACATCTTCCAGATGAAGCCACCGTACGGCTTCGGCAAGAGCATACTCGAGAGCGGTCTGCTAATGACTCCAATGGCGGGCGTCATGCTCGTAATAGCTCCCCTGGCAGGTAAGCTGATGCCCAAAATCGGCGCCAAGCCCCTCGCGATAACAGGAGCGCTCATCGCGAGCTCGGGCCTCGCCATTCTGGCGAAGTACGCCCCCGAATTCCCGCCGAACCACCTCTGGGCTTTCGTGGCGATGATAACCTACGTTGGCGCGGGAATAACGCTGATGAACATCTCCTTCATCAACGTTCTCGTCTTCAGCGTCCCGCAGAGGGTCATGGGCGTCGCGACCGGTGCCAACAGCCTCTTCAGGAACTTCGGCTCGACGTGGGGGCCAGCTATCGCAGGAACCGTCATGAGCACCTACTACACCCTCTTCCATCCGCCCGGTGCCCCTTCGTGGGTCAAGATAAAGATACCTACGACGAAGGCCTACGAGGTGCTCTTTGGAACCTCCGCCGGAATCTACCTCTTTCTGGCGATACTAAGCCTGGCCATCGTCGAGGTCATGAAGGGCGGAAAGATTCGCGGAACCGAGAACGGGGGAGAAAAGGAAGTAGAGGTTGGCTGAAACCCAGCTTTTCTTCCCCTTTTACTCTCCCCTGAAGACCGTTAAATACAGCTCTCTTATCTCCTCGGGCTTTGCCTCGACCGGATTGAAGGCCAAGAGGCCGTCCCGGTAGGCCTTCTCGGCCATCTCGTCGAGCCTCGCCATGAATGTTTCTTCATCGACGAGCTCGCTCAGCTTTGGAACGCCCGTCCGCTCGTTGAGCTCTCTAACGGCATCAACCAGCGCCCTCCAGTCTCTAAGTCCAAGTTCCCTCGCTATCTCGTCGTAGCGCCTCCTCGCGTAGTCGCTTCTCTCGGCATTGAACTCCATGACGTAGGGCAGGAATATAGCATTGAGAAGTCCGTGCGGACCGAGCCAAGCGGCCTTGTGGCTCATCGCGTGGCAGAGGCCGAGGCGCGCGTTGAGGAAGGCTATCCCAGCTATCGTCGAAGCGTAGTGCATCTTTTCGCGCGCTTCCTCGTCGCCTTCAAGGCTCTTCTCAAGGTAGCCGAAGACGGTCTTTATTGCCCTAATCGCCATCGCGTCGCTGAAGTCGTTGGCGACTTTGGTTGTGTAAGCCTCTATTCCGTGGACGAGCACATCCAACCCGGAGTTTCGCGCCACTTCCCTCGGCATCGTCATCGGCAGGCGAGGGTCAAGTATCGCAACCTCGGGCGCTATCTCCGGCGTAACGATGTTGTACTTGATTCCGCCCTTCTTCAGAACGCTCGCTCCGGAGACCTCGCTTCCTGCACCGCTCGTTGAGGGAATCGCTATGAGCTTCGTCTTCAGCTTTGGGACAGGTTTGGGCTTTGAAAAGCGGTCTATGAAGGCTATCTCCTCGAAGTTCAGCTCTGGAGCATCGTAGAAGACCTTCAGCGCTTTCGTCGTGTCTATCACGCTTCCACCGCCGAGCGCTATCAGCAGGTCCGGCTTAAACTCCCTCACCTTCGGCAGGAACTCTTCTATCGTCTCCACGCTTGGCTCCGCCGGGAGGCCGGCTATGGACAGAACCTCCGCTCCCGCTTCCCTAACGTAATCCTCAGCCTCGCTCAGGAAGCCGTGCTTTTTCATCGAGTTGCTGGCCAGGATAAGAACCCTCTCATGCCCGCTCACCTCTTTCCTGAGCTTCTCAAGGGAACCTTTGCCCTCGATGATTCTCGTCTTGAGCCAGAACATCGCCACCACCGGTTTGAAATAGACTCAAACCTTTAAACGCTTCACTCTCCCAAGGTTTTCAACCCTCCGTTCAAAAAAGGCCTTTAAATTCCTCGTCTGCACTACCCCCGATGTTTGTCAGGGGAAAGGTTGTCGGAAAGAAAGGCATCGTCCGCTTTGAGGTCAAGAAGGCGAAAGGGGGTCTAACGCTCAGGGCGGAGTTTCCTGACGGAGAACCGCTCGACTACTCCGTTGACTGCCCCTGTCTCGAACCCATCGAGCTGGTTGGCCTTCTCCTGCCGGCCTTCGAGGAGCGCCTCGGCGAGATAGAGGGTGTTTTTGTAGAAGAGGTGGTCGAGGGGAAAAGGTCTGTTCTGGGGAGGATTAGGGAGTTGCTTGGGAAGATAAAGGGAAAGAAATAACTCATTCCTGCCCCTTGAACAACTTCTTCAGGTTCCTCTCAAACGGCGGGTAGACGACGCCCCTGTCGGTTATTATTCCTGTGAGGTACCTGTGCGGTGTGACGTCGAAGGCCGGATTGTAGACGTCCACATCGGGGGCGATTCTGCAGCCGCCGCAGGTCAGAACTTCCTCCGGCTTCCGCTCCTCAATCGGTATCTCCTTCCCGCTCTTCAGGCTCATGTCAATCGTCGAGAGCGGTGCAACCGTGAAGAAAGGTATCCCGTGCTCCTTCGCGAGAACCGCCAGGGTGTAGGTGCCTATCTTGTTGGCGAAGTCGCCGTTGGCCACTATCCTGTCGGCGCCGACTATTATCGCGTCAACCTTTCCCTGCTGCATCACGAAGCCGGCCATGTTGTCGGTTATCAGCTTGAGCGGAATGCCGTCGTAGTTGTACTCCCACGCGCTCAAGCGAGCTCCCTGAAGGACTGGCCTCGTCTCGTCCACCCAGAGGAGCTTCAGCGTTCCGTCCTTGTTCATCACGCGCAGAACGGCTCCAACGGTTCCGAGCTGGACCGTTGCCAAGCTTCCGGCGTTGCAGTGCGTTAAAACGTTGCCCTCGGGTAAGGCCTCCGCCCCGTAGTGGCCCATCCTGAGGTTCGCCTCAACGTCCTCGTCCGCTATCCTCTGCGCTTCCGCAACTATGAGCTTCCTGATTTCCTCCAGCGGGCTCTCGGCGTTCTCCTCGACGAGCTTCTTAATCCTGTTGAGCGCCCAGAAGAGGTTTACAGCTGTGGGGCGCGTGTTCCTCAGCCTGTCGTAGGCCCTGTAAAAGCCGTCCATGAACTCGTCTTTGGTCTTCGCTTTACTCGTGTCCGCGTAGAGGGCCAGACCAAAAGCAGCAGCCGCTCCAATGGCCGGGGCACCGCGGACCTTCATCGTGATGATTGCCTCGGCGACCTCATCAACAGTTCTCAGCTCGATGGTCTTGAACTCCCTCGGCAAAAGCGTCTGGTCAATCATGATGACCTTTCCGGTCTCGTAGCGAACGCTCCTCGGGAGCCTCGTGAGTTCTTCAGGCTTATACCTTATCTCCACCGCGACCACCCCAAAGGGTTTAAGGGAGGAACTTAAAGCTCCTTCGGTGATGAAAAATGGTCAGGGTTTTCGTGACCGGCCCGGCAGGGGTTGGGAAGACGACGCTCGTAGAGAGGGTCGCAAGGGAAGTTGAGAGATGGGGCTACATCGTTGGGGGCATGATAACGAAGGAAGTCAGGCGAAACGGAAGGAGAATAGGCTTCAAAATAATCGCCCTCGACACCGGTGAGGAAGGAACGCTCGCGAGCCTGCGCGGAACGTCTCACTTGCCCGGGGTTCCCTTCGGGAAGTACGTCGTTCACGTTGACGAGCTTGAGCGGGTCGGAGTTTCGGCGATAAGGCGGGCCCTAATTGAGGCGGATTTGGTTGTAATAGACGAAATCGGCCCGATGGAGTACAAGAGCGACGAGTTCGTAAAAGCTATTGGCGAGGTGCTGAACTCGGACAAACCCCTTCTGGCGGTCGTCCACAGGAGGATGATTGACAAGTTCAGGCCCCTCGGAAAGACCCACGTTCTAAGCGTTAAGAACAGGAACAGGGAGTTCGGAATAATATTGGATGAGATAATGAGAGAGCTGAGGGGCTAAAGGTTGAGGCTGTCCTTACAGCTCTCGCAAATCCACCTTTCCTGGCCCTCTATGTAGACCTTGTAGAGCGGGCCGTACTGACCGCAGAGCTCGCAGATTCCATAAACCTCGGTCTCCTCAACGGTTTCCTCTTCCTCCTCGCTGTTCATGCTGTTGAGCGCGGCGAGCAGGTCGGCCGCGGTGACGAAACCGAGGGGCTTTCCAAGGCGCGTTACGAGGAGCCTCCTTATACCTTTCTCCATCATCTTGTCTATTGCATCGCTTATGTCGTAGTCGTCCTCAATCGTTATCGGGTTCCTCGTCATGACTTCGCGAACCCTGACGGTCTTCGGGTCGCGTCCCTTCGCAACTACCTTGTCGAGGATGTCGCGGTCGGTGATGACCCCAACTATCTCATCGTCGTCCACGACAACGGCGCTCCCAACCTTGTGTCTTGATAGTATCCTTGCAACCCTCTCTATGGTGTCGTCGGGCTTCACAATCACTGCTTTTCTCTTGACTACCTGTCCCACGGTCATCATTGGAATCTCACCCCACGAGTTGGGGTTGATTTGAGTTTCTTAAAAACGTTTCTTAAGAAACCACCCTGCGGAAATTACGATGACAAACGTCATTATCGCGAGGAGTACGGGAATGTAACTCCCCGATGACCCGGCCTGTTTGCCCGTCTCCGCGGACAACACACGTATCGTTTCCGTCTGTGATGCTGTTGAGCCTGAGTTTTCGTAGTACCTGCCCGCCACCCAGTAAACGAGTGCGGAAAGCCCCGTTGCAACTGAAAGGGTTATGACGCGCAGTTTGTCCAACGGTGACGTTCTCCGCTCGGTTGGGCGTGGGAGCAGAAGAATCGGCCGGCTCGATGCCCGGTAGAGCTTTACCTCCTGCAACCTTTTGCCGTACTTTTTCCCGGCCACCTCAACGAGGCCCACTCGGAGAAGTTTATCGAGATGGTAGGAGACCGTTGATATGGGCATGTCGAGCTCCTTCGCAATCTCGCTCATCGAGAGCTCACGCTCGCGGAGAAGCCTCAGAATGGCCATCGACCTCTCGCTGGCGAGAACCTGGGCGAGTTCTCGAACCCGCTCATCGGTAACGTCTATGGTCTCGTACTCCAACGGGCCCACCAGAAGAAGTGCACCCTGGGACTATTAAACTTTGCCGAAGAAACCCGAAGGAAAAGGAAAGGGGTCAAATTCACGGCTTTTCGAGGATAATCTCGATGGTCGAGGTGTTGGCGGTCCTGCCGTCGGCAGTCGGGAGCTCCTCAGTGCCTATCTTGATTTCCTTGACCCTGACCTCGGGGAGGAACCTGTTCCTGACAATCTCGGCGACGTCAACGGCCCTGCTGATAGCCCTACCGCGAGCCTTGATGCTGACCTCCTTAGCACCCTCGTTGAACTGGGTTATCACGGCGAGGACGTAGTTCATAACCGGCTTCTTTCCGATGTAGACGACGTGCTCCTCAGCCATTTCTGGCACCTCCGGAAGTTTTGTCGTTAGGCTATCGCGGGCATAGGGTTAAATACTTTTCGGTTCTATCTGTGGGAAGAGCTTTTTAAGTTGCGAGCGCATCTCAAAAACGCTCATTTGCCCGGCTGATATTGACGTATGGTTGTCAAAAGAAAACGTTTTAACATCCAAAATAATCACGAGAATGGTGATTGAAATGGCTGTTCACCCCATAGACTACCGCTACGGGAGCGAGGAAATGAGGCGCATCTGGGACGAGGAGAACAAGCTTCAAAAGCTTCTCGACGTTGAGGCCGCTCTGGCGAGGGCCCACGCGAAGCTCGGCAACATTCCCGAGGAAAGCGCCCGCGTGATTTCCGAGAGGGCCAGCACGGAGTGGGTGAAACTTGAGCGCGTCAAGGAGATAGAAGCGGAGATACACCACGATATAATGGCCGTCGTCAAGGCCTTGAGCGAGGTCTGCGGGGAGCACGGGAAGTACGTCCATCTCGGCGCGACCTCCAACGACATAATCGACACCGCCAACGCGCTCCTCATAAAGGAGAGCCTCGAGCTCATCGAGCGCTACCTTAGGGAGCTCCGCGACGTTCTGGCAAAGCTCGCCGAGGAGCACAAGTACACCGTCTGTATCGGCAGAACCCACGGACAGCACGCGGTTCCAACGACCTACGGCATGAAGTTCGCCCTCTGGCTCGACGAGGTTCAGAGACACCTTGAGAGGCTTGGGGAGCTCAAGAAGCGCGTTCTCGTTGGCAAGATGCGCGGTGCCGTTGGAACCGCCGCTTCATTTGGGGAGAGGGCCCTTGAGATTGAGAGGCTCGTCATGGAGGACCTTGACCTTAAGCCCGCGCTGATAACCAACCAGCTCGTTCCGAGGGACTTATACGCCGAGCTGATGATGTTTCTGGCCCTGGTTGCTTCTACTCTTGACAAAATAGGCCTTGAGATTAGGAACCTCCAGAGGACGGAAATCCTTGAGGTCAGCGAGCCCTTTGGAAAGAAGCAGGTTGGTTCTTCGACGATGCCCCACAAGAGGAACCCCATAAGGACAGAGAAGGTCTGCGGTCTGGCGAGGGTTCTCTACTCAAACGTTATCCCCGCGCTTCTCAACAACCCGCTGTGGCACGAGAGAGACCTTACGAATTCCTCCGTCGAGCGCGTTATTCTGCCCGAGAGCTTCGTTCTCCTCGACGAGATGCTCCGCGTCACAATCCGCGTTCTCAAGGGCCTTGAGTTCTTCCCCAAGAACATCGAGCGCAACCTCTACCTGACGAAGAACCTCATCATGGCCGAACCGCTGATGCTCAAGCTCGCCGAGAAAGGCATGGGCAGACAGGAGGCGCACGAGCT
Organism: Thermococcus sp. 21S9; assembly: GCF_012027635.1. Lineage (NCBI taxonomy): Archaea > Methanobacteriati > Methanobacteriota > Thermococci > Thermococcales > Thermococcaceae > Thermococcus > Thermococcus sp. 21S9. The sequence continues at coordinate 82,758 of NZ_SNUS01000001.1, read as the reverse complement.
CGTCAGGCAATTGGCCATGAAGGCTTTTGAGGAAGGAAGGGACTTCCTTGAGGTCGTGAAGGAGAGTGGGGAAGTTAGGGAGTATCTAACCGATGAGGATTTGGCCTCGCTGAAGCCTGAGAACTACATTGGGATTGCTCCCCAGATAGTTGACAACGTGCTTCGCTACGTCCGTGAGCATTCCCTTTAATTTTTCTTTTACCTTACCACTAACTCTCTGGATTTTTGGGTGTGAATTTACTTCTTAATTTAGTCTTTTTATTCTCTTTCGATTTAAATTAATATCTTAACATAATATTAAAGTTATTAATAACTAAGAATTTAAGCTTAATATCATGTTTTTAATTAGTGTTTAAATTATAATAACTAATGTTAAATTTTCCAGAAAATATACTGTTTTTAATAGTAATAACTGGATTCTCCAGCACACTTGAGATGTATCTGTCTTCATGGTGTTATCCACAGAGCAAAATTTGCCATGGAAGCCCCAGCATCCAGCACTATTTTTTTGCTTACAATTCACTGTGGTTATAAATACTACAAGTATATCTCCCGGCGCTCTATAGTGGGGGTACGCGTGTTGTGGAAGTTTTCTTCAGATATTCCCTTCTCTTAATGTATTTGTGTGTGCATAAATTTTGGATATAAGATACATTATATCCCAAACTTATGGGCAGACATGTTCATTATTATGGGAGTACCCATCAATTCAAATCCAAATGGCAGTTCCAATAGTTACATTATGGGGGTAGGCCTCGGAACGATAGATATTAGCCCATCGGCCACCAAACGAGGACCTCTTTGGTAGACATTAAGGGATATCCTGTTATGCCACTTATATGCGCACTACTTTGTGGTGGGTCTTCTTTGCCAGTGGTGTGCTGAATAAATGTAGTGGTGATATAATGTTTTGCAGTTTCTGGCTTGTGCAGTGGAGCCAGTACCTTCTAAATGAATGGATTCTGTAGATAGATTCCCAGAAGCTCTAAAGGTGCTAATGTTTTCACTACTGAGAATAAACGAAAACACATTCCTTTTTCCTTGTAGTTACACATGTTAAACTTGTGCCTGTTTTATTCTAAGTTTGCTACAAACCCGCGTGGTGTATGTTCATTTTTCGCATCTACCGCTCGTGTGATAGTATGTCTCTTTGGATTAATCGACTCTCATACCCTTTTATCTGTCATCTGCTGAGTTCTTTGTATCTCTCTTTCGCATATGTATTTTTGTTTATGCTAAACTATGGTAAACTTTGGAGAAAATTTACAATTTTTTGCGTATCTTAATTTTTCTTTTTGTTATTTAACTAATTTTTATTAATATCAGTTAAACTTTTACTTTATAATTAATACTTAAAATCTTATTTAAAATTTTAATATAGTACTATTAAATTCAATAATTTTATATAGCTTATATAAAGTAAAGACACTCTGAAAAAATTTGGCAGGACATGAGAATTAGGATATCCTAATAAATTTTGAGGTTAGAAAAGATTTCGGAAAATAACGCCTCAGAGGTCCTCTTCCATACCCTTGGGCACTTCGTTCCCTTGGGGCAGAATTATGAGCTCCCTTCCCTCAACGAGCATCTGGGCAACCTTCTTTCGGGCGGAGTTTAGCGCCCTCCAGACGGTGCCACGGGAGACGCCCATTCTCTTTCCTGCCTCCTCCTGAGTTAGCCCCTCGTAATCCACCAGCCTGAGGGCTTCGAACTCCTCATATGTCATGAAAATCGGCGGTTTCGGCTGGCTGACCGGGGGCAACGCAGGATAGAAGTGCCTAACCTGGGGAATGAACCCAATCATCCTCATCTTCCGTCTTCTTCCCCTACCGCGTCCCCATCCAGGTCCTCTCATTGGCATTCTCCGGCCTCCTCCCCTCAGGTTTGTCCAGTTAGAGTTATAACCTTAACGGGGAAGCCCAATCGGTGGGAGCATGTTCAGGCTCGTGGAGAGAAAAATTGGCTGGCATAAGGATTTCGACAGCTCGCATTTCCTCGCATTGCCCTACGACAGCAAGTGCCTCAGGATTCACGGACACACCTACAACGTGGACGTGGAGATATGGGGCGAGCTGAACGAGAACGGCATGATTTTCGACTTTAACCACCTCAGCAACCTCATAAAAAGGCTCGACCACAGGATTCTCGTCAGCGAGGATTGGGTCCTCGAGAGGGAGGACAGTAGAGTCGTGGTCGAGAAGAACGGCAAGAGGCTCGAACTGCCCGAGGACGAGGTGGTAATCCTCGACAAGCCCAACGTCACCGCCGAGTACATAGCCGAGTGGTTCGCGGAGAGAATAGCGGAGAAGGCCGGGGAGAACGTGAAGCGAATCCTCGTTAAAGTCTGGGAGGACCCGAGGAGCTACGCGCAGGTACTCCTCGAGCGTTAGCTTTCCTCAACCTTTTTCCTCAGCTCCACGGCCCGCTCAAGAAGCTCATCGTAGTACTCGTCGTTGAACTTTTCGGAAGCTTCCCTTGCGAGGTCTTCGATAAGCTTTGCATACGCCAGAGCGGTTTCCTTATCTTCGTGCTCTACTATCATGGGCACCATACTCACGAGGTAGCCTATGAACGAGCTGAGAACCCTGTTCCAGTCTTCCCTGAAGCCGTTCTCGTTGAGCCAGCCCTTGAGCGTCAGGAACACCTTTACCGCAGGTTTAACAACGGCGTACTCGTTGAAACGGCGGTAGCGTATGAGCAGGTACTGGAGGAGTGAGAGGAGCACCTGACCAACGGCTTCCTTGCCGACGGCTCTTTCCGCAAACCGCTGAAAGGCGGGAAGGCCTTTCTCTCCACTCTCGAGGAAAGCTGTGAGTAAGTTTGGATAAGGTGGCGCGTACTGGCTGAAGTCAACCGCCTTCAGCTCCTCAAGCTCCGGCAGGATTGCGAGAAGTGCTTCCTTGGTTTTCATCGAATCACCCAAAGCGTTAAAGCGTGGCGGTCTTATTAGTTTTGAGGTGAGAGCATGGAGTTCAAGCCGGGGCGAATTTTCCTGCTTAGGGTTCCCGAGGGAGAGGACCTCCTTGAGTTCGTTAACAGATTCGCAGAGGAGAAGGGGATAAAGACGGCGATTGTCAAGGGCATAGGTTCGCTCAGGAATCCTGTTGTGGGCTATTACTCAGAGGAGATTAAGAACTACAAGAGGATTGAGCTCCTCGGGACGTTTGAGATGCTAACCCTGCTCGGTAACGTTAGCCTTAAAGATGGAAAGCCCTTCGCGCACCTTCACGTCACGCTGGGCAACGCCAACGGCGACGTCTTCGGCGGTCATCTGATGAAGGGGGAGGTTTTCGTCGCAGAGCTGTATGTGCAGGAACTCCTGGGAGAACCGCTGGTGAGAAAAGAGAGGGGAAACAACCTCAGCCTCTGGGACGAGGAGCCCCTCTGAACTTTTTCCATATTATCGTGTAGTGCCACGCAATCACTCCGAAGACGCCGACGAACTCCGCAGGAGCTATTCCTGAGAAGTGGCTCTTCGCCCAGAGGGCCAGCGCCCAGCCGACTGCAAAGAGGGCCATGCTGAAGACCGCCAGCCCCTTCTCTCCTGAGAGACCCATTCCAATACCTGTAATCAGGAAACCGAGACTCGCAAAGATGAAAAAGCCCCAGCTGACGTAGTAGTGGGGACTTGTTCCTTCGGGGAAGAGGCCGATTAATGCGAGGAAGGTCAGCCCAACGATGAAAACTCCAATCCCAAGCTTTTCTATGGTGTTTTCGACTTCTCCGATGAGTCCAATAACGTAGTAAATCGCCAGGACTGCAGAGACAATGAGCGAGACGTTGAGGACCCAGTTGTGGGGTAAGCCGAGCCTTCCGAGGTCGCTTATCGCGTTGTCGGTGAGCCTCCACCACGAGCGGTTTATGAGAATTGCCGTTCCTATGCCTGTGAGGGCCACTATGGGGGCAAGAATCCCGGCGAGGAGCTGAATCTTTTTCATCGCCACCACATCAACATAGGGTGAAAGAATAGAAAAGGGTTGTGTCGATTATTTCTCGTAGAAAACCCGGTAGTGCTGGACGTATTTTTCTTTTTCAAGAAAGAATTCGTCGTCTTCGGGGTAATACTTTGCCCGCTCGGGGTTTTCGCCGGCGAAGCGCTTTATGGCCTTCATCGAGTCCCAGACCGTTATGAGGAGAAAGTGGGCAACGTCTCCTTCATCTTTTCTCGTGAAGTAGAGTTTCAAAAGACCCTCAACGGAGCCGTAGTCCGGAACCGCCCTCTCGATGAGAAACTTCTCGTACTCATCGGCCTTCTCAATCGGGACCTTCCCGTGCCAGAGTCTGACAATCGCCATAAGCAATCACGGAATACATAAGAGAAAGGGATATAAAAGGGTTCAGTACCAGCCTCCGCCACGTCCGCGACCCATACCGCGACCTCTTCCCATTCCTCCACCGCGACCCATGCCCCTACCCATGCCACCGCCCGGACCCATTCCTGCTCCTCCCTGGATTCCGGGCTGGAGTTCACCGCGGAGGAGCGCCTCAACGGCCTCTCTGACGGTCATGGTCGGGGGAGCTGAGTACATCCTTATGCCAGCGGCCTGGAGGACACCGTAGGAGTTCGGACCGAACTGGCCCGCTATTACTGCATCAGCTCCCTGGTCAATGGCGAACTGCGCCGCGGTAACTCCTGCTCCCCTCGGCTGGGAATAGCCTGGGTTCGGGACGACCTGGACGTTGACTATCTCCCCGTTCTCGATATCAACAATCGTGAAGGTTGGGGTCCTTCCAAAGGCCTGGTTAACGCGGTCGTCGAGTCCGCCGTTTATCGTGGACACGATAATCCTCATTCACATCACCTCCGATTGATTTAGGTAACCCGAATTTAAAAAATTTTGCATAGGCTCAAAAAGGCCCGTAGAACCAGAAGCGATTTCCCCTCAGGAACGAGCGGAGGAGCAACAACACGACGAGTCCGAGGGCGTACGGGAGAGCTACTATGAAGAGCTTGAACAGGAAGTAGAGTATTCCGAGCAGGATTAGAAGGTCAAGGATTCCGTAGAAGCCCCCAAACGGGTAAAATGCTCCGCCGTTGCCTCTCCTCCCGTAGCCCCTGCCCATACCGCGTGGCATCGTCTGGCCTCCAAAGGGTTAAGAAAGAAAGGGCTCACCACCAGCCGTAGAGCCAGCGGAGGGCCCTTCTGCTTGGCTGTCCGGTCCAGGGGCAGTAGCCGAGCCTCGCGCCCCAGCCTCTTCCTCTACCCCTTCCGAAACCGCGTCCGAAGCCTCTACCGCGTCCCCAGCCTCTTCCCCAGCCCCTTCCCGGGCCGAAGCCGTAGCCGTAGGGCGGGTAGGCCGGGTACGCTGGAGCGGTCGGGGTCGCCGGAGTCGCGGGCGCGACCGGATACGGTCCGTAGGCCGGCGCTGGAACTGTAGTGCTCGCACTCGGGGCGCTTCCGCTGGTTACGGCCCTGATGGCCTCCTCGACCGGGGTTCCCGGGGCAACCTGGTAGAGCCTTATGCCCGCGGCCTGGATGGCTCCAAGGGCGTTCGGGCCGACCTGAGGTGCAACTATCGCCTCAACACCCTCGTTGATGAGGGTCTGAACAGCGAGCGGTCCCGCACCGCCGGTAGCGTTCATTGCAGGGTTCTGAATGACCTTCTCGTTCACGACGTTTCCGTTCTCGTCAATGTCAACTATAAGGAACGCGGGTGCCCTCGCGAAGACGGGAGCAACGGTATCGTTCAGTCCTCCTCCGTTGGTAGGTATCGCAATCTTCATTCACACCACCTCCTTCGTCCTGTTATTTTGTGCATATGCACAAACTTATAAACTTTTCGGTTCCCCTAACGGATTGGTTAATAAGGCCGGGCCATATGAATGGGTTAGGTGGTTGCATGCTGTTGAGGAGGATTAAGCGGGAGGCGTTGAAGCTCGTTGATGGGCTTGAGCTGGTTGATTTCGGCTTCGCTCTGCCATACACGTGGGTTCTCGTTGGAGGAGAAAACGGAAAGGCCCTTGGAGTAGCGATGACCCTTCCCGAGGAGGTCCAGCGCTACACGAACTCGATAAGTGAACCGTCGCTTGAGGCTTTCATCGAAAAGGCCGACAGTTTGAACGTCATTGAAAGAACCCTCGGACTCGCGACGATAAACGCGGTTTCGCAGTACTACATAGACCTAAGCGACGCCACCAACGTTGACGTTCTGGAGCTCCTGCCTGAGAAGGCCGGGAAAGTTGCGCTAATCGGCAACATGCCCCCTCTCGCCCGTGAACTCCGTGAGAGGGGTTATGCACTCTACGTCTTCGAGAGAAACCCCAAGCTGTGGGACAGGGAGACGCTTAGCGACACCCTCGAGTACCATCTGCTCCCGGAGATGGACATTGTGATAGCGAGCGCGAGCTGTCTCGTAAACGGGACGGTGGACATGCTCATCGACAGGGCTGAGAATGCGGAACTCTTCGTCCTGACAGGACCGACGGGACAGCTTTTGCCGGAGTTCCTCAGCGGAACGCGCGTTACCCATCTGGCCTCGATGAAGGTGGTCGATATTGAAAAGGCACTCCTCGGCCTCAAGCTCGGTTCCTTCAGGGGCTTTGAAAAGGGGAACCAAAAGTACGTGATTCCAGTGCCGTGAGTGCGTTGATGCCCTCATGGTCCTGTGCCGTTGGGAACTCCGCTGTTCATTATTTGCCTGAACCGTGCCCGTTAGATTTATATTTTCGGGTGAATGTATACATTTTGGGGTGAGACCATGAGAAAGGTAGCCCTTGCAATACTCGGAGTGCTCCTCCTCGGAATGGCAGTACCACAGGCCGGTGCGGTTTCATTGACGACGACGAGCGGGGTTTCCCCAACGACAATAATGATGCTGACGTACTTCTACTACAGGAACTACAACGCCCTCCTTCCTGAGTTCAACGCCACCTACCAGAAGGCTGTTGAGCTTGGAGTGGACAACGCCACGCTCTCTGAGGCACTGGCTCTCTACAACAACGCGACCGTGCTTATGCAGAAGGCTACCCAGATTTCTGCAGGGGGCAATATCCTTGCGAGCCTTGGAAGCTATCGCGTCATGATACTCGTCAGGAACGCTTATTTCACTCTCAGGGACGCCTACGAAGTCCTCACCACTGCGATTCAGAACGTCACCGTTGCGAACGTTACCCGCTCCTGATGTCTGTTCCCTTTTATTGGAGGAACTCCCACAGCCTCTTGAAGAACTCCGTTTTTCTGCCCTTTTCCGTAACGAAGCGCAGGATTTTGAGTTCCTCGATGGTTTCTTCGCTGATTTGAACTCTTCCACCCGCTTCCCTCACGTCCCTGCTTTCTGCAAGGGCATTAGCAACCTTCCAGCCATCGGGAAAGAGGCCGTTGAAATACCGCTTAAGCCACCTTTCGTCAATCGAGCGGACGAAGAGCTCGCCCTCGCGGGAGAGGCGGTAGTAGGTGTGGTGCTTGTGAACCTCGAAGGCCTTCTTGAAGCGCGCCCTGCTCCTCTTTATCGCGCTCCCTGAGTCGCGTTCAATCAAGCGAAGCTCGAGGAGGTCGTTTATCGCATCTTCGATGAGCGCAAGGGGTAGACCGCTCACCTTCGCCATCATCTTGGCGTAGTCAACACCGGCCTTCCTGAGGTGGACCAGAACGTAGAGGTGAACCGGCAGGAGCTCAAAGCCTCGGTAGGAACCGGGGCGTTCTCTCTGCATATTCCCGCCACCCATCGCCGAACCGCTCCTCCAAAGCCTTCTCTTCCTCGCCTATAAACTTCACCACGGCGAGCCAGTAAACCAGGGGCAGGCCGAGCATGAAGCCCCCGACGACAAGGGAGAAGCCGGAAATTATCAGGAGGCCCCAGATTGAGTATATCGGGTGCCTGACGCGGGAGTAACAGCCGTCCGTCAGCAGTTTTCCTTCCCTGTAAGCTTTTGAAACCTGGAGGTAGCAGATGAGCCACAGTGCAACTCCGACGATGACGAAAATCGCTCCGACTTCCAGGAATCTCGGAGTTCGGAGTCCGAGGGCGGAGTTCAGGTAGAGGGCGAGGAGCGCGTAGGGAAAAGTGAAAAGCGCCACTTTGGGCTCTATGCCCCAGAAGCGCATGGTTCACTCCTCGATGGGTGGCTTTTCGGCCTTCTTCGCCTGCACCTGCTCCCAGAGGTCGTTGAAGTTCTCAATGAGCCTCTGCAGGGCGAGCTTCAAATCCCTCGTCCTCGTGAAAAATGCAACCTTGTTGGTCTTGTCGCGAATCCTCAGGAAGTTCGGCCCCATTCTGAAGGCAGCTAAGACGTCAACATCGAGGAGCTGGCTCACCACTGCTTTAAACTTCCTCGGGTCGCCGTGGCCTTCGTCGTGCTCCTCTTCAAAATCTTTAGCTTTGTTCGGCCTCTTCTCGATGAGCCTCACGCTTCCGTCTTCGCAAACCTCATAGATTGCGAAGAACTCTGAATCTCCGTAGTGGGCATCAATAAGGTGTTCATCATCCTCCATTCCGAACGCGACCTTGAGGCACCTCATGAGCATCACCAGTGAAAGCTCGAAAGGCCCTTTAAAAAGATTTAGGGGAGCCTAATCACAGGTCGATGTCCTCGAACCACTGCTCGATTAAATCCTCTGGAATCTCCTCCTCTTCAACGTTCTCCTGCATGAACTCCCACATCTCGAGGTGTCTCCTGAGGATTTCGGCGTGCTCCCTGCTTATCTCCGCCAGCCAGCGGAAGAGCCTCCTTGTCTTTTCTGATTTAGCCCTCATGCTCAGCTCCGAGTAAAGCCTTGCCGTCGCTTCCTCGGCGTCGATGGCGTAGCGGTAGTAGTCCTCAACGGTCGCTTCTGGGTCGGCGAGTGCCTTCTCGAGGAACTCGAGGGCAACCTCGACCTCCCGTAGGCCCTTCGTGTCAGCAGGTACCTCAACGCCCTCGAGGAGCTTCGCGTTCCTCTCGGCGTGGCTCGCGAGCAGTTTAAGGTCATCCTTGAAGTCCCTCGGGACGAGCGGAATCAATGCCCTGTAAACTTCGGCCTTCTTCTTCTCTATCCTAACGACGCTCTCCATTCGCATCACCGGGTTTTAATAACGCTTTGTGAATAAAAACCTTTCGCGACTTTTCGTGATTATGCACAAAGCTTAAAAGGAATTCGGCTCCCCTAATTCCTGGAGGTGAGAGCTTGCAGATAGCCGTGAGCGGTGGAAAGGGAGGAACTGGAAAGTCAACCGTCGCGATTAACCTTGCGGTCGAGCTTGCGAGGCGCTTCAAACTCGTCCTGGCGGATTTGGACGTAGAGGCGCCGAACGACCACCTGCTCCTCGGCGTTGAGCTGGCCGGGGAAGAGCCGGTGAACCAGTTCATGCCGAAGTTTGACTACTCGAAGTGCACCAAGTGCAGGAAGTGTGCGGAAGTCTGCGAGGAGCACGCGATAATCACCCTCAAGGACGGAACGCCCTTCCTCATGCCGAACCTCTGTTCCGGCTGTCGGGCCTGTGAGATAGTCTGCCCCGTTCCCGGCGCTATTCAGGAAGCCTTCCGCGTCATCGGGCACACCTACGTAACGGAAACGCCCTACGGCTTCACCCTCGTCACCGGGAAGCTTAGGGAAGGCGAGGAGCGCTCGATGCCCCTCGTCGTTGAGGCCAAGAAGAGGGCCAGAAACCTCAACTACGAGCTCCTGATGGTTGATACCGCCGCTGGAACCGGCAACACAGTCTCGAAGGCGATTGAGGGGTCAAGGCTCCTCATAGCGGTCACCGAACCGACCCCGCTCGGAATCCACGACACCGAGCTGATTCTAAAGCTCGGAAAGCTGATGGGCCTCAAGACATGGGTCGTGGTCAACCGCTCGGACCTCGGCGACGTTGAGAAGGTCAGGGAGATAACGGAGAAGTACGGCGCTGAGGTCGTCGCTGAAATCCCCTACAGCGAAAACATCGTGAGGAGCTACGTAAGCGGAAGGCCTATCGTCCTTGAGGACGTTCCCGAGGCGAAAATCTTCCGCGAGCTGGCCGAGAAGGTTGCCGACTTCCTTGGAGGTGATGAGTGATGCAGGTAGCGATTGCGAGCGGTAAGGGTGGCGTCGGGAAGAGCACGATAACGGCCTCGCTCCTCTACTTCCTGAAGGATAAATACAGGCTCATAGCGGTTGATGCGGATGCCGAAGCGCCGAACCTCGGCCTTCTCCTCGGCGTTGAGGAATGGGATAAGGAGCGCGAGCACATCGGGGCTAAGGTTGCTAGGATAAACACCGAGACCTGCGTCCGCTGTGGAATCTGCTATGAAAGATGTCCATACGAGAGCATCTACATCGACGAGGACGGCAACTACGTCGTCAACGAGCTCACCTGCGAGGGTTGCAACGTCTGTGGCCTTGTCTGCCCAGTTCCGGGCACTATAACCCTTGAGCAGGCCCGCTCCGGCGTCATCAGAAAGGCAACCACCAAGTACGGATTCCCGATAATCTCGGCCCAGCTCGACGTCGGCAGGCCCGAGAGCGGTAAGCTCGTCACCGAGGAGAAGGAGTGGGCAAAGAAGCTGATGGACGAGCTCAACCTGGAGCACATGATAGTTGACTCCGCTGCTGGAATTGGCTGTCAGGTGATAGCGAGCATAGGCGGGGCCGATTTGACGATACTGATTGCTGAGCCTACTCCCGCCTCGCTCAGCGACGTTCAGAGGGCTTACAAGGTCGTCCAGCACTTCAGGCAACCTGCTTACCTGATAGTCAACAAGGCCGACCTGAACCCGGGCTTTACCGCCCTTAGGGAGTGGGCCGAGGCCGAGGGGATTCCCATTATCGGCGAGGTCCCCTACGACAGGGCCATTCCAAAGAGCATGGCGATGCTTAAGCCGGTTGTCGAGGCCTTCCCCGACAGCCCGGCGAGCAAAGCGCTCAAGGAGATTGCCGAGAGAATCGCTGAGGAAATCCTCGGTTGATTCCCCTTTTCTTTTAACCCAAACCTTAAAAGCCTCCCTCCGTAGTTTCTCCGGTGGTAGCGATGGTTGAGAAGGAGATGGAGAAGCTCGCTTACGAGTATCAGCTCCTGCAGGCGCAGGCTCAGTTGCTGGCCCAGAACCTTGAGCTCCTCACCCTTGGAAGGGACGAGTTCAAGGCCGTCAAGGAGACGCTGGAGGAGCTCAAGAAGACCGAGGGAGAGGTTGAAATCCTCGTTCCGATTGGGGCCGGTTCCTTCCTCAAGGGCAGGATAACCGACAAGGAGAACGCGATTGTGAGCGTTGGCGCCGGCTACGCCGTCGAGAAGAACCTCGATAGCGCCATCGAATACCTCGAGGAGCGCATAAAGGAGTACGATGAGGCAATCGCGAAGACCCAGGAAGCGCTTAAGAAGCTTGAGGCCCAGCTCGGGGAGCTGGCTAAGAGGGCGCAGGAGTTGCAGGCCAAGAAGGCTTGATTCCCTTCCCGTTTTTGGATTCCTTTGGAAAAAGGTTTTATACGTTAATCCCCAAGGGGTTACACGATTAATCCCAGAGGTGGCGGAGATGGTCAAGATAATGGCATCCAAGCTTAGGGATGTTGAGCTCATAACTGACACTGGAATAAGACTCGGGTGGGTCTACGACCTCAGTTTCGACGAGGAGACCGGTGAAATCCTTGTAATCGTCGCCGAGCCCGACGAGGACCTCGACACGAGCGAGTTCGTTACAGACCACGAGGGGCTTCTCCTCATCCCCGTGAGCGCGGTGAAGAGCATAGGCGAGGTCATAATAATAGACACCAACAAGCTCGCCGTCCGCTCCAAGCTCAAACGCCTTCCGAAGGCAACCTCCCCGAGACCGAGGGGAACACTCGAAGGCGGTCTGAAGAAAAAGGACTAAAGGCCCTCGAAGAGCCTGTCCGCTAAAAACCTTGGCAATCCTGCCTCTATTATCTTCCTCGCGCTCTCTTCAACGTCGTATTCGACGCGATGGAAGGTCACTTCTCCCGTTTCCGTGTCTATCAGCGCGTAGCTCGCCCTCCAGTCCCCGTCCCTTGGCTGGCCCACCGAGCCCGGGTTTATTATCCGTCTCCCCTCAATCACCTTCAGCATCGGCACGTGTGTGTGGCCGAGAAGCAGGTCGTCCTGGCGGACGTAGCTCAGAACCGCTCTAAACTCGCTCTCGGGAAGCCAGGGGAAGAGGTACTCGTCGAGGGGGGCCCTCGGCGAGCCGTGGATGAGAAGGTAGCTTCTGCCCGTGTCGTCCGTGAAGAGTTGCCTTACCGGAAGTCGTCTGAGGAACTCAAGGTTCTCGACAGTAATGACGCGCTGGTGCCACCTTACAGCCTGCCTCGCGTAGGGGTTGAAGCTCCAGTCCGCGCCGAAGGCTATGGCGTTGTCGTGGTTCCCGCGGATGCAGAGAAAGGTTCTCCTCTCCATTTGCTTCCGCACAAATTCAACGACCTCGTTCGGGGAAGCGCCGTAGCCAACGAGGTCACCCATGCAGAGGAAAGTGTCTGCTTCCTTAATCTCGTCCCACACGGCTTCAAGGGCCTCAAGGTTCGAATGAATATCGCTTATGAGTGCTATGAGCACGCTTACACCCCCTTATCTCTTGAACAGTGCCACGAGCACGAGGACAGAACCTGAAATCGCCAGAATTAAGGGCCAGCTGAGGCCTCCCCTGGAGCTGTTGGATGGGCAGGAAATCCCGAAATACGCTTTCATATACGTGGTGTAATTGTGGAGCACCAGAAGGGTTGTGAACCTGAAACCGGGGGCAAAGGTTACTTTGGTTGGGGTTGTCGTTTCGGGGGTTTTAATGATGCCGTTGTACACATTTGAGCCACCGGGAGTGGATACCATTACGATGTAGCCAATTCCCTTACCAGCGCAGGGGGCATACGAAAGGAGGAGCTGAACGGGTGTTCCGGGGAACGTTCTGTTTCCGACCCGGAAGGAGTCGTTTGAGAAAACCATGGCAGGCGTACTGCCAACGTAAATGGCCCCTCTGGGTTCGGTGACGTTGACCTTGAAGCCGTCGGAGTCGAGGAGCAGGTGAATTCCTCCTGACCCGGGGCTCACAGTGATGTGGTCTGCTTCAACCCGTAGAATGCCTGCATAATCTCCCGACGCATAGTAGACCGTGACGTTCTCCCGTGGGGGGAGGTTCTCCACGTAGATGTTCTTGAAGTAAACCGGTTGTTCCGGATAGTAGAGGTCACCGCGCCTGACGAAAACGTACCTTCCCCCGTCGGGGTTGTTTACAACGGTGATGGAGCTCCAGTTCACGGGCACGCGAACTGCCAGGATGTGGGCATCGACGGAACCACCGTTCTGAACAACCCTGATTCCAGCCCACGAGAAGTGAATATCCGCACTGTTCACGGAGCCCGAATTTCCAGAGCTGGAATAAACGAAGAGAACCGCCCCCACAAGTATCAGGGCAACTCCGAGTACTGCAAGCTTCTTTTTCATGGTTTCACCTCCCTTTCAATCCCAGCAGGAGCAGGACGAGACCGGCGAAGGCCATGACGATTCCAATGGGGAACTGGTATTCTGGAGAACCGCTGGCCCGGCAGGCCTCAACAATCTCCCTGTAGTGCTCGGTGCAGTTTCTTGCCCGGAGGTACTCCCGTGGGTTGTCGTAAACCACGAGTTCCGAGACCCGGGTCCCCCGGCGTATCTCAATCCCCGAAAGGTTCCTTTCGTAGAGGACGTCGCCCACGCGGAGGGTCCCGTTCTCGTAAATGGCCTTCAGCCGGTGGAAATCGGGGCTGTAGAAAATGCTGAACCGATCACCGACTTTGAAGCCGATGAGCCCGGACGCGGTCACGTAGAACTCGCTCAGGTTCAGCCGGTAATCGGAGCGGAAGACGAAGTGGCCATCATAGGTAACGTTTGGGGGAGCCAGACCTGAGAAGTACGTGCTGACCGCGTAGAGCGTCAGGTTTCCCCTGCATCCAGGAACGTAGAAGACCTCGAAGTGGCGGATTTCATCCGTTGCGTAGAGGTAGCCCCTCCTTTGGAACCAGATGTGGCCGTTATCGGAGATTACCTCGTAGGACTCATCGCTACAGTTCCCCTCGAAGGCGAGAACGTAGGCGTTTACGTTTCCCCCGTTTTCAATGTGGACACTCGAGAGTTCGAGGGCAGGGAATACCACAGGACAGGCTATTCCGGAGCAGTCCGGCCGGTTGTACGTTGCAGTGAGAACGAGACCTGTGACAAGGAGAACGACCCCTAAAATTCTCAACCAGAGCTTCATACCGCCCCGGTCGAATTACGCAGTAAAAGTATAAAAGAGTTTGGGAAGGCTTCACTCCTGCTTGGCCTTCCACCTGCTCCAGCGGTAAAGCGCCGCGAGGGCCTTGATAGCGCGCTCGGGCTCCGGATAGGCTGGGATTCCCTCCTCGTTGAGCCTGTCGATGGCTTCCTTGGCCTCGATTCCGCCGACGATGGCAACGACGAGGGGCTTCTTTCTTCCGCTGGCGTTGTACTCGCGGATGACTATGTCGGCCAAATCCCTCGGGTCAAGTACAGCGGTCTGACAGTAGAGAACCGCTATGCTGTGCATCTCCGGGTGCTCAAGGGCGGCCTTGATGGCTCCCTCGTAGCCCTCGGCGCCGGCCATACCGGTCAGGTCAACGGGGTTCTTGTAGGAACCGAAGGGTGGCATGTAGTTGGCGAAGACCTTGAGCTGTTCGAGGTCGTCGTAGAGGTGCAGGCCGGCTTCCTCGGCCGCATCTGTGGCCATGACGCCTATTCCACCGCCGTTGGTGATTATGACGAGGTTCTCTCCAGGGGGCTCGGGGAGGTTGCTGAGGGTCCTCGCGTAGTCGAAGGCCTCGCCGATGGTGTAGGCCCTTATTATTCCCGCCTGCTTGAACGCCGCATCGTAAATCTTGTCGCTTCCCGCGAGAGAGCCTGTGTGGGAAGCGGCGGCCTTGGCACCGCGCTCGCTCCTTCCGGCTTTTATGACGACTATCGGCTTGACCTTGCTGACGTCCTTCGCGGTCTCCATGAAGCGCCTTCCGTCCTTAACTCCCTCCATGTAGATGAGTATGGCCTTGGTGTTCTCGTCCTCCTTGAAGAACTCGAGCAGGTCAGCGTCGTCTATGTCGCTCTTGTTTCCAACGCTGACGACCGCTGAGAGGCCGACCTTCTCGAGGATAGTCCAGCCCATGAGGGCTATTCCAAGTGCACCGCTCTGGCTGATGAGCGCGAGCGGACCCGGAAGGACGTCGGTCGGGCCGAAGGTGGCGTTGAGCTTGTCTGGAGTGTAAACGACACCGAAGATGTTCGGGCCGAGGATTCTCATGCCGTACTTTCTGGCGGTCTCAACGAGCTGTTCCTCGACCTTCTTGCCTTCTGGACCGAGCTCACCGAAACCTGAGCTGATAATCGGGAGAACCTTAACGCCCTTCTTTCCGCAGTCCTCGACGACCTGCGGGACGAACTTGGCGGGAACAACGATGACGGCCATGTCGACCTCATCGGGAACCTCAAGAATGCTCTTGTAGGACTTGAAAACGCGGTTGCCAATCTTAATCTCAACGCCCTTGATGTTGACGGGGTATATTTTGCCCTCGTAGCCGTACTCCACGAGGTTCTTCATAATCGCGTACCCTATCTTGCCCGGCTTCTCGGAGGCACCTATCACGGCGATGCTCTTCGGCCTGAAAAGGGCTTCGATGTTCGGGTCAACCATTTTTATCACCTCGGATGACATTTACACTTTTACGTCTGTAAAAGCCAGTTAAAACCTTTCCCTTCTCTTTTTGCCGATATCGGACTCGACGGACGTTAAAACACCTGAAGTTCCCAACTGATGTTTCAAAATTCTCAGCGAGGATTTCTTAGGCTTTCGAAGAACCCTTAGGTTTGCCGAAAAGTTTTTAGCGAATGGGCCAAGGATTGGTTGGGTGTGTAAATGGGAAGGAAGCACCATGACGTTGGAATCATTGAGAACCTCCTCCTGAAGTGGCTCAGCTTGCTCTTCGACATAGTTGTCATAGGCCTCGCCACGATAACTATGGGCTACGTCGTTTACCTGATGTTCAACCTAATCACCGAGAGCTTCCACGCCTTCAACATCGAGGAGGTCCTGCACCAGATAGTCCTCGTCATAATCTTCCTCGAAATCTTTGAACTGCTCACCATGTACGTCAAGGAGCACCACGTCAGCATGAGGAACGTCGTCGAGCTCGGCGTTCTGGCGATGGTGAGGAAGATTATAATCACCCTTGACTACAACCAGCTCGGCTGGCAGACCCTCATTGGCATGGCATCGCTCATCTTCGTTATGGGCTGGATTTACGTGCAGGAGAGGCAGAGGAGGACGAAGCACGAGGAGTTCCTCCTAACGCACGGCATCAAGAAGCTTTAGCCGATGACGACCCTTCCCCTCCCTGAACGGTGATGAGCAACCCGGTAGGCCGAGGCAAACCCTAAATACTCCTTTCCCTACTTTTCTTGGGTGGTGAAGATGGGAGTCCAAATCGGCGAGCTGATTCCGCGGAAGGAAATCGAGCTGGAGAGGCTTTATGGAAAGAAAGTGGCGATTGATGCCTTCAACGCCATGTACCAGTTCCTCTCGACCATAAGACAGCGCGATGGGACCCCCCTCATGGATTCGAAGGGCAGGATAACCTCTCACCTGAGCGGGTTCTTCTACAGGACGATTAACCTGATGGAGGCTGGCATAAAGCCCGCCTATGTTTTCGACGGCGAACCACCGGCGTTCAAGAGGCGGGAGCTTGAGAAGAGGCGTGAAGCCAGAGAGGAAGCCGAGGAAAAGTGGCACGAGGCCCTTGAGAGGGGTGACATAGAGGAGGCCAAGAAGTACGCGATGAGGGCGACTAAACTAAACGAGACCCTCATAGAGGACGCCAAGAAACTGCTCCAGTTAATGGGTGTTCCGGTGGTTCAGGCCCCGAGCGAGGGTGAGGCTCAAGCCGCCTATATGGCCTCAAAGAAGGACGTCTACGCCTCCGCGAGCCAGGACTACGACAGCCTCCTCTTCGGGGCGCCGAGACTCGTCAGGAACCTCACGATAACCGGGAGGAGAAAGCTCCCCGGGAAGAACGTCTACGTCGAGGTTAAGCCCGAGCTCATAATCCTTGAGGAGGTTCTCAAGGAGCTCGGCATAGACAGGGAGAAGCTAATCGAGCTGGCCATTCTCGTCGGGACGGACTACAACCCCGGTGGAATCAAGGGAATCGGGCCCAAGAAGGCCCTGACGATAGTCAAGCGCTCGAAGGACCCGCTGGCGAAGTACCAGAAGATGAGCGACGTTGATTTGTACGCGATAAAGGAATTCTTCCTAAACCCGCCAGTCACGGACGACTACGAGCTCAAGTGGCGCGAGCCCGACGAGGAGGGAATCCTCAGGTTCCTCTGCGATGAGCACGACTTCAGCGAGGAGCGCGTTAAGAACGGCCTTGAGAGGCTAAAGAAAGCAGTGAAGGCGGGAAAACAGAGAACGCTCGAGAGCTGGTTCCGCTAAAGCGGTATCTTGAGGTTCAGCTTGTCAACGAGCTCCTTGTAGCGGTTCCGAACTGTGACCTCAGTGACGCGCGCGACCTCGGCCACTTCCCTCTGCGTTCTTTTCTCTCCCTCGAGCAGTCCCGCTATGTAGAGCGCCGCCGCAACCAGACCGGCCGGGCTCTTTCCGCTCGTGAGGCCCTTCTCGTAGGCTTCCTCAAGTATCTGGATTGCCCTTCTCCGCACCTTCTCGCTCAGGCCGAGCTCGTCGGCGAACTTGTTCACGTAGTCCGTCGGTTTAACGAAGAGCTTCTTCGGGGTGAGGTTGAGGTGCCTCGCTATGAAGCGAAAGCTCCTTCCGATTTCCTTTTTATCAACGCGCGAGATGTCGGCTATCTCGTCGAGCGTTCTGGGGACCTTCAAAAGCCGGCAGGCTGCATAAACGCAGGCCGCTATAACCGCTTCAATTGAGCGACCCCTTATGAGGCCCTTTCTGACCGCCTCCCTGTAGAGCCTTGCTGCCTCCTCCTCAACGTGCCTCGGGAGCTTGAGCTGGCTCGCTATCCTGTCGAGCTCACTGAGCGCGAACGCCAGATTCCTCTCAGCGGCATCGCTGACCCTCAAACGGCTCTGCCACTTCCTGAGGCGGTACATCTTCTCCCTCATCAGGCCGGTGAGGGAGCGGTCTATCCCTATGTCGGTCGAGAGACCCTTATCGTGGAGGAGTATGCTCTCCGGCGCTCCAACGCGCGCCCTCTTCTCCCTCTGGCTGGGGTCGAAGGCTCTCCACTCCGGCCCCTCATCGACGACGTTCTCCTCGATGACGTAACCGCAAACCTTACAGACTATTTCACCCCTGCTGGGGTCGTAAATGAACTCGGTAGAGCCACAGACGGGACACACTCTCTTCCCGCTCACTCAAACACCCCCGGCCGGCGGGCTATTTTGCAAGCCCCTTATAAACCTTAACTTTCGGAAAGACGAACTTCAACAGCCAGAGCAGGTCCTCCTTCTGGAAGGTTATCCTCTCCAAAACCCGAACGTCCCAGTCGTCTTCAACTATGTTGGCGTAAATCCAGAGGAAAACGGGGTTCTCCTCACTACCCACGTGCCGGTTCTTGTAGAGGACGTCAGCCGTGCCGTCCTCGTTCTTCCTCACGGAGACAACCTTCCAGGTGTCGAGACTGACCTCTCCCTTTTCGTCGAGAATCTTCACTATCTCCCGCGCGTCCATTAATGCACCGTCCGCTACCACTTAATCCTGAACTCCCTTCTCGTCCTCGCGTCAATTTGGGCCAGTATTTTCTTCAGCTTGGCGTCGTCTATCGGCTCCCTTATCTGGCCTGCCTGATAGAGCTGAACGAGGACGAGCTCAACCTGTCTCGCGAGTTCCGGCTTGACGAGCTTAACGCGACCGAGCCTCTCCCTCGCGTCCGGCGTCAGGATTTTCCTCATTATCGCGTCAATCTGGGCCTGGAGTTCCATCTCCTGCTTTATTGCCTCCTCCTGGGCCTTCTGCTGTTCGAGGTACTTCTTCTGAAGCTCCATGAGCTTGCGCTTCCTAATCTCCTCAATGTCCTCGGCCATGCCCCTCACCTCCGGTTCAGGCTCAGAAGCGGGAGTTAAAAAGGTATTGGGTGGGATGTGAGAAAAGGGGAGCTCAGTACTTCTTGAGCTCCGGAATCTGCTCCTCAAGCTCCTTCTTGAGCTCGGTGGCAATCTTGTCAAGGAAGCTCTGGCCCTTCGGGGTTATGACCCTTCCCTCTCCTGGAACCTTCTGGACGAAACCGGCCGCTTCAAGCTGCTGGAGGGCCTTCCTGATTATGCTTCCTCCGGCCTTGTAGAAGTGCTCCGGGGCGTGTCCGCGGTTCTTCCTGCCCCCGTACCAGGTCCTGAGCCTCTCGATTCCGACGGGGCCGTCGATGTAGACCTTTCTGAGTATGCTGGCAACGCGGTAGTACCACCAGTCGTCCTGCTCTGGAAGTCTCTCCTTGTGCCTTCCGGTCTTAACGAAGGGCGCCCACTCGGGGGGCTTTATCTCCTCAACCTCTTTGAGTGCCTGCGCGACCCTCTCGACGAGCAGGTCACCGGGAACGTCATAGACAGTCGCCATCTTTCAATCCCTCCCCTTTCTAAACTTCTTCCTGAAGTTAGCGATGTCGAGCCTGACTTTACGGACGGGCTTCTCCCGCCTCTCAGCCGACGCCTTTCTTTCAAGGCGCCTTAAATACCTTTCCCAGCCTTCCCTCGGTTTGAACAATATAAACCTTTTGCCCCTGACGTCTATCAGCTCGCTGTCGGTGAGCTCAGCTACCTTCTCCGCTATGGCCTTCCTGTCCATTCCGGTCGAGATGAGCGCTCCCTTCCTTATCTCGACCTTAAGGACACCGTCCTTCTCAAGCTGTGTCTCAATCTCCTCAATCACGCTCTCGGCGAGACCCTTCTTACCAATCCACGCTCGCGGTTCGATGTCGTAGTATCTCGCGCGCAGAGCTCTCCTCACTTTACCGGGTAAGCGTTTCTCCATCTCTCTCACCTCTTAACCTCTCGCCCGGAAGGGCCTTAAAAAGGTTGGCCTTTTAAGGCTATTTGCCGAACCTCTCCATGACATCCTCAGGCGTTAGAACCTCGGGAAGCCAGCTGAAGTGCTTCTTGTTGTAGGTAACCAGCGGAGCGTTGAGCTTCAGAGCCAATGAGCCTATCATGTAGTCCCTCGCGTTCTTCGAGAAGTCCCAGCGACCGAGGGCAGATTCCACCGCAAGCTCTGCACATTCCCAATCAAAGTCCATAACCTCAATTGCCAGCGAGTTGAAAACGGCCATTAACTTGCTCCTAGCTTCGGCGAGACCCTTTCGTCTGGCATATTTGTAGAGCAGTTCCATATAAACCACCGAACTCGTTACTGGCTCAAGGTCTGAGTGCCTCAACCATTCGAGAAAGGTCCTGTTGTTGAAGACGTTGGTATCAAGCACAACGTTCATTCCTCTCCCTCCAGCTCGCGCAGAGAGCGTTCTATACCCCTCGCCAGTCCCTGCCTAACTTCTTCAACTGTCTCGTCTATGTCGCTTGTTATCTCGCTAAGCTCCTTGAGGAGGTCAGTAAGCTTCATCAAAACGTAACGATTTCCCTCCCTAACGAAAACCACCTCATCTCCTGCCTTTATTCCAAGCGCCTCCCGAACCTCCTTGGGTATCGTGACCTGGTATTTCTTCGTGACGACTGGCATTACCTTCACCGATATGGTATTACACTCAACCCTTAATAACCCCTGCGGTCGCTAATAAGCCCGGGACGGTGATGACGATGAAGGTTCACCACCTCTACTCCGGCGGGAAGGATTCAAGTCTGTCGGCGTGGATTCTAAGCCAGCTCGGCTACGAGGTTGAGCTCGTAACGGTCACCTTCGGCCTGCTCGACAACTGGAGGTACGCGAGGGAGACCGCTGAAAGGCTCGGCTTCAAGCATAGAGTTCTGGAGCTTCCCCGTGAAATCCTTGAAACAGCAGGGGAGATGGCAATAAGCGACGGCCACCCGAACAACGCGATACAGTTCATTCACGAAAGGGCTCTGGAGGCTCTGGCTTCTCTTCCCGAGGTGGAAAAGGTGAGTGATGGGACGCGGAGAGACGACAGGGTTCCGCTCCTCGATTTGCCTAAAGCGAGGTCGCTGGAGGACCGCTTCGGCGTTGCCTACATTCGGCCCCTCCTCGGCCTCGGCTACAAGACGATACGCGAGCTGACCGAGAGGCTCTTTGTAGTCGAAATCCGGGAGAGCGAGGAGCTTGAAAAGGCAGACTACGAGGTCGAGCTGAGGTATCTCCTCAGGGAGAATGGCATAGACCCGCTCAAAATCTTCCCCAAGAGGCACTATCAGTCAAGGGTTCTGGGGTGGAAAAGAGAAATCAGAGCTCGAGGCTGAGCCTCCTGACTATCGGGTTCTCGGCCTCTTCCGGCTTTATCTCCTCGATGCTCTCAATCCATATCTTGGTCCTTGGAACGCGGTGCTTGCTCCCTATCTCCGAATAAACCAGCTCAACGACGTGCTCCGGCTTGAGAGCGCGGTACTCCTTGGTGAAGGGCTGTTTGAGCTTACCCCTCTGGAAGATTCCCTTAACGCGGTAGACCTTGACCTCCATTTCCATCCCTCCTTCAGCGGGCCTTTGAAGGTGAACTTTTAAGCTTTATCCGAGGAAGCCTAAAGCCTCTTCAATCTTCACTATCTCAGGACCCGTCGTCAGGTGTCCGACGACGACGCCGTGCGAGTTGGCTATCATGCACGAGCCAACGAAGGGAACGCCCATGTTGGCGGTTCCAACGTATATATCGACCTTGAAGAGGTCGCTCAGCCACTCAAGCTCCTCGTCGGTCGCCTCGGGGTGCACGAGACCGCCCTTGTTGGTAACGACGCCGACGCTTCCAACCGCGGTGTAATCGGCTATGACTCCCCGCTCAACCGGAACGCCGAGTATGTCCTCAATCTTCCTCGCTTCCTCCATCGTGAAGTCCTTGCTAACTAAAGCACCCTTGTCGTTGGCGAGAATCAGGTTTCCGAAGGCGGTGAGCCTGCTCTGGAAGGGGACGACCTCCATGTCAATACCGTACTCCCTGAGCTGGTCGTTTATGAAGTCGAGCTCGGCGTCCCAGATGTACCAGGGGACTATCAGGGCGTTGGAGTTGCCGGCAACGAATATGCCGACGATGCGCGACTTCATGACGCTCGTCTCGATGAGCGGGACCTTCAGAACTTCTCTGAGGGTCTCTAACTTCTTCTCGCCGAGGCCCTCTCTAATGATGGCTACCCTGTCGGTGGCGAAGCCGTAAACGCCGATATATGGAGAGTTTTCAAAATCGAGCCTCTCGATGTGCATCTCTTCACCTCTAAAAAGTGGTTAAAATCAGGCCAGGGAGACCTTCGCAACCCTCTTGCCGTCAACTTCCTCGACGACGACCTTAACGCGGAGCTTGTTGGGTGGCTTCTCCGCTCCGCGCTCCCAGAGCTTCTCGTTGACGGCCGGGTCGAGCTTGACCTCCTCGGCCTTGGCGTGCCTCGCTATCCACTCGCGGACGAAGCGAGCCGCTCTCGGGGCCCTCTTCCAGCGCGGAACGCGCTTCTTTATCTTCCTGATGGGAACGACGAATATGACTTCCTGACCGGGCTTAATCGGCATCTACATCACCTCACTCCTTGAGCTTGGTTCTCCTCCAGTGCCTCCTCTTCGGGTGGGTGAGAACCTTTCTGTTCGTCTTAACGATAACCCAGACGGGAACGCGCCTGTTCTGCTTGTTAGCCTTCGCGAGCCTGAGCTTCTTGGCGAGTGGCTTGTACCTTGACATGGTCACACCTCCCCTCACAATGCCTGTTGATGCTTTGGGAATGCGTTTTTAAGCTTTTTCGTGGGGGAAAGAAAAGAGGGTCAGCGCCTCCTCCTGAGGAGGAGTGGCAGAACGGCGAGGCCAACTATAAGGGCCGGTCCGCAGATGCCGTTTCCTTCTTCGGCTTTGACAACGTATTTGAACTCGACGTTGTCTGGGACCTGCGCCATAAGAGCCTTGTAAGCATCGGCTGGGACGCCGTAGCGGATGTACACGTTGCTCTCTATGAGGACTTCTCTGTCGTTGAGCTTGGTTACCTTCATCACAACGCTACCTGCCTTTGTTTTGACGTCTATGCTCTGTGGGAGTGAAACGAACTCGTAGCCTTCCGGAAGCTTAATCCTGGTAACTTTCGTCTCGTTGATGGCAGCGTTGAGCCTGTAGGGAAAGCTCATGTTTCCGAGTTCAAGCTTCGGGTCGTAGTCGTAGATGTACGTGTTGTTGACCTTGCTCACGAATCCCTGGAGAACCCAGTGGTATTTCACCACCAACGGCCCAGTTGAGTTGACGTTGAGTATCGAGACGTTGCCGGAGATGACCTTTATGCCCTTGCTCTGGAACATCTGGGCGTACTTCTGGTAAATGCTCTGCTCGGCCTGCTGGAGTCCCTGGTATGCGAACTGGACTTTTATGTAATTAATGTATGCCTCCGGCTTAACGTACTCCTCAACGGTGTCGAGGATTGTTTTGTCGCCTTCGACGGTTATGTTGTTGTAAATTCTCATCTCCCAGGTGGTGTAGTTCTCCACGCCGGCTTTTCCCGTGTACTTAATCATCACGGGCTCAAGCTTGGCGTACAGAACCTTCAGGTCGTCCTTTGTAATACCCTTCTTGAGGTAGATAATCGAGTGAGCCCTAACGGTGTCCCCGGTCACGTTGACGTCCAGCTGGATGTAACTGCCGTTGGACTCAACTTTGAAGCCCTTGGTGACGTTCTCAATCTTGGCCCCGGGTGGAAGGTGCACGGTGAAGTAGTTTTCAAGGTACATCGAGCCGTTAACTGCCGTCGGGTCAATCCTTGAGAGGTCAACTATGCGTAGGGCGTCAAGTGAAATCTCCCAGGCGTTATCGTAGGAGTAGTAGCGCGCGAAGTTGGGAATGGTGCCGTTTATTACGGTCACGAGGGGTCCCGTTGTGTTGTAGCCGAGGATTTGGGCTGTTGCGTTCTCCAGGCTGAGACCGAGCTGTGAAAGAACCTGCTGTTCCTGGCTTATGAACAACTGCGTCGCGTTTTTGAGTCCCATCTGAAGTATGCTCTGCTTCGTCTTGTTGACCATGTCCTCAGGACTGTAAAATATTGTCTTTAGGGATACGTTGGCGCTTCCGTCCCATGAAACCCAGTACTCGTTCTTCTGAACCTCTTTGTAGTCGCTCGATGCTGAAACTCCTCCCGCGATAATTCCGACGAGCAGAAGAGCGACTACCAAAAATCCAAGCTTCCTCATGTAACTTTACCTCCAGTTGTCCTGGCCTTAAAAACGGGAGAGGGTATATTAAGTTTGCCCAAATTGCCCAAAATTAAAGGAAAGGGTCAGTCGCGCCACTTGCTCTCGTCGAGCTCTCCCTCAGTCTTGGCAACTATCGTCGTTCCAGTCAGGTCTCCGGTAACGTTGACCATCGTTCTGCCCATGTCGAGTATCGCGTCAATGCCAAGAATCATTGCGTAGGCGAGTGCAACGGGGCTTCCGGGGCTGAGGTCGAGGCCGACGCTCTGGAGGACCATCGCGAGCATTATCGCTCCGGCACCGGGAACGCCCGCTGTTCCTATCGAGGCAAGAACGGCCGTGAGGACTACTATCAACTGCTGGCTCAGCGTGAGCGGGTGGCCGATGGCGTTGGCAACGAAGAGCACCGTGACACCCTGGTAGAGCGCGGTTCCGTCCATGTTTATCGTGGCGCCGAGTGGAAGCGTGAAGGAGTAGATTCCCCTGTCAACGCCCATCTCCTCCTCCGCGACGCGCATGGTCACTGGCAGGGTTCCACTTGAGCTCCTCGTGACGAAAGCGGTGAGCATCGCGTCCTTCGCCTTCTTAATGAACTTTATCGGGTCGATGCCGAAGAGCTTGAGGAGGGCAAAGTACGTCACGACAATCTGGAGGAAGAGACCGAGGTAAACGGCGACGACGACCTTGGTGAGGGGCCCGACGACCTTCAATCCTTCCTTGGCCATGACGTAGGCGATAAGGGCAAAGACACCTATCGGCGCGTACTGCATGACACCACCGACGATGAGGTACATCGCCTCGGCCAGGCCGTCAAAGACCCTCAGCAGGGTTTCTGCGGACTTTCTAACGCGCTCCTCCTGCCTGTTCATAAGGTAGGTTATCGCTATTCCCAGAATTATGGCGAAGAATATCGTCTGGAGAACGGCGCCGTTTGAAAGCGAGGCGAAGGGGTTGGTCGGCACTATGTTGAGGAGGGTCTGGACGAGGGAGGGGCTTTTGGCCTCGATGGCCTTACCGGTTCCCGAACCAAGGTGGACGTTCGCCCCGACGTTGAAGAGCCTGCCGACGATGAGGCCAAAGAACACCGCCATAGCGGACGTAGCAAGGTAATAGAGTATTATCTTGACACCGACGCGACTGAGGCGAGCGGGGCTTATGCTCGCCGCACCGACGACCAGCGACGCGAGGATAATCGGCATCACGAGCATCTTCAGCAGTCTGACGAACAGGTCACCGAAGGGTTTAATGTACGTCGCCACGAAGTCAGTCCAGCCAAAATGACCCGCCACGAGTCCGAAAATCGCACCCAAAATTAAACCGTAGAGTATCTTCCATAGAACCGGGTAGTCGAGGTACTTTCTCAGTAGGCCCATCTTTTCACCCCCTGCTATTCAAGCAATATACAAAAAGTTAACCGGCGGGGTTAATATTTATGACACCATGATTTTAACTTTTTCGCAGAATTTTTGATAAAATGACAAAATATGAGCATAGGTTCACGGGAAGCGCAGAGAAACGTCGCCGTATAGTACCCTCTCCACGGATTCGCCGGTATCCACCAGGAGGGCCCCGGAATCGTCTATCCCAACGGCGCGCCCTCTAATCACAATTTCCCCGTCTTCGAGTATCACAACGTCCTTTCCTATAACCGCGCTCCGGGTTCGCACCGACCGCAATATCTCCCCGTGGCGACCGCTCTTGAAGAGACTGTACCAGTAGGAAAGCGACCTGAGCAGTGCGTCGAGAACTCTCTCCACTTCCGGTTCTCCCCCGAGCAACTCCGCCATTGAAACGGCACTGTCCCTTAGCTCTTCTGGAACCCTGTTGTTGACGTTTAGGCCTATGCCGAGAAGGGCGAAGGAGTTGAGCTTGCACTCACTCAGGATTCCGGCTATCTTCCTTCCATCAACGAGGACGTCGTTTGGCCACTTTATCTCGGCCGGAATGCCGTACCTTGCGAGTGTGTCAACGACAGCAAGAGCCCCGATGAAGACCAGCTTCGGGACGTGTTCCGGGCTCGACCTTGGCTTTAGAATGGCCGTCATCCAGAGGCCCCCTTCTGGGGAGGCCCAGTTCCGGCCCTTTCGGCCCCGTCCCGAGGTCTGTCTTTTGGCAACCACAACGGTCCCCTCGGGAACGTCCTCCGCTATCTCTCTCGCGTAATCATTGGTTGAGCTTACCTCTGTGAGCCTGATTATCCGCCACTCCATAATTGAACACCACTTCATCGTTCGTCGAAAGGGATTTAAACGATTGCGGAAAACCATTGGGGGTGGTAATAATCACAGGGAAAACCTTAAATCCCCCTTGAATATATCACTCACGGTGATGTAAATGGACGCATACCAGAGCGTTGGTATCCGGAGGAGACTCCGGCGGTTTTTTAGAAGGGACGGAAGGGCGTTAATCTTCGCGATGGACCACGGCTTCGAGCACGGGCCGACCGATTTTGAGGAGCACTGGGAGCACGTTAACCCGAGGATAATCCTCCGCAAGGTCGTCAGGGCGGGAATAGACGGCGTGATGATGCTCCCCGGAATCGCGAGGATTGCCGGCGACGAGGTCAAGCCCAACGTCGGTTTGATGATAAAGCTCACCAGCAAGACCACCCTCCGCCCCAAGGAGGAACAGCTCCTCCAGAGCCAGCTCGGCTTCGTTGAGGATGCCGTCAAGCTCGGCGCCGACGCGATAGCGGCGACCGTCTACTGGGGCTCACCTCAGGAGGACGTTATGATGCGTCAGTTCGCGGAGATAGCGAGCTACGCCCACGACCTCGGCTTCCCGGTCGTGCAGTTCGCCTATCCACGCGGACCATACATAAACGAAAAGTATGGCCGGAAAGAGGACTACCGCGTCGTCATGTACGGGGCGAGGGCTGCGGCAGAGAGTGGCGCGGACATGATAAAGACCTACTGGACCGGCTCAAAGGAGACTTTCGCCAAGGTCGTCGATGCAGCAGCCGGTGTTCCCGTTCTCCTCAGC
Organism: Thermococcus sp. 21S9; assembly: GCF_012027635.1. Taxonomy (NCBI): domain Archaea; kingdom Methanobacteriati; phylum Methanobacteriota; class Thermococci; order Thermococcales; family Thermococcaceae; genus Thermococcus; species Thermococcus sp. 21S9. The sequence continues at coordinate 55,610 of NZ_SNUS01000001.1, read as the reverse complement.
GGAGGGGCAAAGACGGAAAACCCAGTTGATTTCCTCAAGCTCGTATGGGAGGTCATAGAGGCCGGTGGTTCTGGAGCTGTCGTCGGGAGGAACATCTTCCAGCGCGAGAACCCGGAGCCCTTCATAAAGGCCCTTCTCAGGGTAATCCACAGGAACGAGGACCCTGAGGAAGCAGCTAAGGCCGAGGGATTGCTCTGATTTCGACAGCTGTCTAATTCTTCTTCTTTTCCCGTCGTAAGACTTTTAAAGCTACGTACTCTTCTGCGCACCGGAGGTGATGGAATTGGCGAGGGTCGAGATTATAGACACGACTTTCCGTGACGCTCACCAGTCGCTGATAGCGACGAGAATGACGACTGAGGACATGCTGAAAATCGCCGAAACGATGGACAAAATAGGCTTCTACTCGATGGAAGTCTGGGGTGGGGCGACCTTCGACGTCTGCATACGCTATCTTAAGGAGGACCCCTGGGAGAGGCTCCACCTCCTTAGGGAGCACATAAGGAAGACGAAGCTCCAGATGCTCCTTCGCGGTCAGAACGTCGTCGGCTACAGGCATTATCCCGATGATGTCGTTGAGAAGTTCGTGGAGCTTGCCCATAAGAACGGAATAGACATCTTCCGCGTCTTCGACGCCCTCAACGACGTCAGGAACATGGAAGTGGCCATAAAAAAGGCCAAGGAAGTCGGAGCGGAGGTTCAGGGGGCGATAGCTTACACCACAGGCAAAATCTTCACGCTGGAGTACTACATGAAGAAGGTCGAGGAGCTCTTAAGGCTCGACGTTGACGTCATAACGATTAAGGACATGGCCGGCCTGCTTACCCCCTGGAAGGCCTACGAGCTGGTCAGTGAGATAAAGGAGACCTATGGCGTCCCCGTTAACGTCCACACCCATTCGACGACGGGAATGGCGGTGGCGACCTATCTGAAGGCGGTGGAAGCAGGGGCAGATTACATCGACACTGCCATAAGCCCGCTCGCCTTCGGAACGGCCCAGCCGGGAATACAGACCATATGGCACGCCCTTCCCGAGGCCGTAGGTTCTCACCTCGACAGGGAGCTAATCCACAGGATTTCCCGATACCTGAAGAAACTCCTCGAGGAGAAGTACTGGGGGTTACTTCACAAGGAGACGCTCATGGTCAACCCATACGTCCTCAAGTACCAGGTTCCCGGCGGAATGTTCTCCAACCTCATCGCCCAGCTCAAGGAGATGAACGCCCTCGACAGGCTCGATGAGGTTCTCGAGGAGATTCCGCGCGTTAGAGAAGACCTCGGCTGGCCTCCTTTGGTTACCCCGACGAGCCAGATAGTTGGAACGCAGGCCGTTCTCAACGTCCTCTTTGGTCGTTACAAGCAGATAACCCAGCAGGTCAAGGACTACATTAGGGGCCTCTACGGAAGGCCTCCGGCGGAGATAAACCCGGAACTCAAAAGGCTCGTCCTCGGCGACGAGGAGCCGATAACCGAGAGGCCGGGAAGCCTGCTCAAGCCTCAACTCGAGGAGTGCAGGAAGAAGCTTGAGGAGCTCGGCTACCTCCACAAGGAGGAGGACGTTCTAACCTACTGCCTCTTCCCCGAGGTCGCCCTCGAGTTCTTCAGGGCGAGGGCTGAGGGACGGGTGAAGGTCGAACCGCCCAAAAAGGCCTCGAAGGTGAAGATATACGTCAACGGCGTCGAGTTCGAGGTCGGCATCGAGGGTGTTGATTTGAAGGCGCTTGGATACCTGTCGGGGGTTGGAGGAGCCGTTCCGGCTCATGTCAGCGCTCCCTCGGCGGGTTCTGCTCCAGCCCCTGCATCAGTTTCTGCTCCTGCTCCGGTTAGTGCTCCGGCTCCTTCGCCGGTTCCCGCGGGTGCTTCGCCCAACACTGTTACTGCTCCAATGCCGGGTAAGATTCTCAGGGTCCTCGTGAGCGAGGGGCAGGAGGTTAAGACTGGCCAGGGGTTGGTTGTGCTTGAGGCCATGAAGATGGAGAACGAGATTCCCGCTCCGAAAGACGGCGTTGTGAAGAAGCTTTACGTGAAGGAAGGCGACACCGTAAACACCGGCGACCCGCTCGTAGAACTCGGGTAACGAGGAGTCGTGTTAAGCCCGCTTCATTGAAAATCTCTTTTTTCCTCCTCCTTTCCGTGAAAAGTCGAAATATTTTCGGCTTTTTGCCGAAAGGCATTTAAGTACACAATATGTACATTGTAGTGCAAAACCCCAGTGGAGGTGCAACCATGAACTCGGCTGTAATAATCTTGATAGCGGCGGCCATTTACGTCGGTTTGTATTTTAGCTACGGTAAGGCCCTGCAGAATAAGGTTGTCAGGGCAGACCCCAACAGGCCAACACCCGCCCACAAGCTCTACGATGGCGTTGACTACGTCCCAGCGAACCCAGTAGTGCTTTACGGCCACCACTTCGCCAGTATCGCTGGAGCGGGACCAATCGTCGGTCCTGCTGTTGCAATGGCCTGGGGATGGCTTCCGGGACTCCTGTGGGTCTGGTTCGGAAACGTCTTCATCGGTGCCGTTCATGACTATCTGGCACTGATGTCATCTGTGCGCTACGATGGTAAGTCTGTCCAGTGGATTGCAGGAAAGCTCATGAGCAAGAGGACTAGCATGGCCTTCGAGCTCTACGTCTGGTTCTCGCTCGTGCTCGTCGTCGCGGCCTTCGGAGCGGTCATCAGCGGTATCTTCTACAGCACTCCTGGAGCGGCAACGGCCTCATGGCTCTTCATGCTCGTTGCGGTAATCCTCGGCCTGCTCCTCTACAAGTGGCAGATTGACTTCAAGCTTGGTACTGTAATAGGAATCCTGATGCTCATCGGTGCAATATACGTCGGCTTCAAGTACCCGATACACGCCAGCACCCACACCTGGCTCATCGCCCTCGGTCTGTACGTCATCATAGCCTCCTCACTGCCCGTCTGGATTCTGCTCCAGCCCAGGGACTACCTCAACGCCTACATACTCTGGTTTGGACTGATTCTCGGTGGCCTTGCCTTCATAATCGTCGGAATTAAGGGTGTCGGAACCTTCACGGCACCGGCCTTCACCAGCTGGAGCGCCAACGTCGTCGGTGGCAAGCCCTCACCGTTCTGGCCAACGATTCCACTGGTCATCGCCTGTGGAGCGCTGAGCGGATTCCACTCCATCGTCGGCTCGGGAACAACCAGCAAACAGCTTGACAACGAGCTTCACGGCCTCATGGTCGGCTACGGTGGAATGTTCACCGAGGGCTTCCTCTCAACGCTCGTTATATCGTCCATAGCCGTCTACGGACTCCAGGTCTTCCAGACCCTCAAGATACCGGTTACCTACGACAACTGGGGAAGCCAGTACGCCATTCAGGTCGTCTCCCACAAGCTCAAGGTCGGAATCTTCGCCAAGAGCTACGCCCTCGGTGTCCACAACGCCTTTGGAGTCTCCGCGGAGGGTGCGGCGCTCTTCGCGAGCCTCTGGGTCGCGGCGTTCGCCCTGACCACGCTCGACACTGCGACGAGGCTCGGTCGCTTTGCCTGGCAGGAAATCATGGAGATGGCCATTGGTGGAATCCAGGCGAAGATAAAAGAGGAAGAACAGAAGTTAAGAGAGTCAAAGGAGAAGAAAGAATCCAAACTACTAGGAATCCTGAAGACCCTAAACAACATATTAGAGGCTCTCAAGAACAAGTGGGTCGCGTCACTAATCCTCGTGTTCTTCGGAATCTACATGGCCTGGGGAGGCAACTGGCTCATCATCTGGCCGGCCTTCAGCGGTATGAACCAGATGCTCGCCAGCATTGCCCTCATGACGGCATCTCTCTGGGTTGCAAAGGTCCAGAATCCAAAGGGCACCTGGAAGTGGGCGGTGATAATCCCAGCGCTCTTCCTTTGGATTACAGTGACCGCGGCACTGATATGGTTCCTCGTCTACGTCTCGATACCCAAGGGGCAGACTTGGGTCAGCATTATAACCATCGTGGGCCTGCTCCTGAACCTGATGCTGGTCATCGACTGGTACGTGGCATGGAAGAAGCCGGCCGAGGAGTACGCCGCGATGGCCAGCTGAGGCTTTCGTTCTTTCCTTTTTCCTTCTGGAGGTGAGAGCTTGCAGAAGATTCGTGACTTCTTGAAGGGATTCGGCGAGGCCTTCAAGCATCAATCGACGGAGTACATAGAGTTCGAGTTGAGGGAACTCGAGAACGTCTTCGCGCTCATCCTGATGGGTTCGTTCGTGGGAATCCCAAGTCCACCAACCACGCTCGTCATGAGGCTCATGCCCCACATGGTCAAGGAAATCCGCGTTATGGAGAGTCGCGCCGTGAACCTCGACGACGTCTTCGCTGAAGTCGCCGGAATGTTCGATATAGACTGAGGTGGTAGCATGAGGGAGTACCTCGTTCCCAAGGAGGGCTTCAGGGTCCTTTTTGTCATAGGAAAGGGTGGGGTCGGCAAAACCACGACGAGCGCTTCAATAGCCGTTGGATTGGCCGAGAGGGGATACAAAACGCTGATAGTGTCCCTCGACCCCGCCCACAACCTCGGCGACGTCCTCATGGAGAAGCTGAACGACAAGCCTAAGAGAATCCTCGACAACCTCTACGCGAGCGAACTCGACATGGAGAAGCTGATTAAGGCCTATCTCAAGCACCTCGAGAAGAACCTCAAGAACATGTACCGCTATCTGACAGTCATAAACCTCGAGAAGTACTTCGAGGTCCTCAGCTACTCCCCGGGAATCGAGGAGTACGCGACGCTTGAGGCCATAAGGGAAATCCTGAGCGAAGGTGACAAGTGGGACGTTATCGTCTTCGATACTCCTCCCACGGGCCTAACGCTCCGCGTTCTCGCCCTTCCGAGGATTTCCCTGATATGGGCAGACAAGCTGATTGACATAAGGCGCAAGATACTCCAGAGGAGGAAGGCGATAGCCAAAATCAAGGGGGAGGAAGAGTACGAGATAGACGGGGAGAAGTTCAAGCTCCCGAAAGACGAGGCGGAAGACCCCGTTATGAGGGAGCTCCTCCAGTACAGGAGGGAAGTTGAATTCGTCGAGAAGGTGATAACCAACCCCGAGAAAACGAGCGTCGTTGCCGTTATGAACCCCGAGATGCTCCCGCTCTACGAGACCGAGAGGGCCTACGGGAGCCTGAAGAAGTTCAACGTCCCGCTGAGGCTCATAGTGGTGAACAAGGTAATCCAGCTCAAGGAAGAGGTTCCGGAGCTGAAGGTCAAGATGGAGGCCCAGAAGAGGGTTCTCGAAGAGGTCGAGCGGAAGTTCAGGGGCATAGACGTCATAAAGCTCCCGATGTTCGCGGAGGAGCCGAGGGGCCTCGACTGGCTCAGAAGGCTCGGGGGAATGATTCTTGAAGGAGGAGGTTCTTGAGTTGCTGAAATCAGTTAAGAACCCCTTCACCGGGGTTGACATCGTGAGCGAGGGGCTCGTTTCGACGATTATTGAAGATGAGGAGGGGATACAGATATACCTCGCCTTCGCCCGGAACACTCCTCCAGGTCCGGTTTCAAGCGCCCTCGCCTGGCCGGTTCAGGCGAGGATAATCAAGGACATCGTGAAGGTACTCGAGGAAGCGGGAATAGGAAAGTTTGAAATACTCGACGACACTACACTCCAGAGGTATTACCCGGGTGATGTATGATGGAAATAAGTCCAACCCTGCTGTTCGCGCTCATGGTTGTTGCCGCGCTGACATCGATTCAGTTCTACAAGGGCCGGAAGCTCAATCTCCAGCTGATGCAACACTACCTCCGCTCAATCGAGGAGGTTGTAAAGCCCGAGGACAAGGACTACGTGTGGCTCGGTGGCTACATCGGCTTCCGGGCGGTGTATAAGGTCAACCGCGACAACATCAGGAAGTTCGAGTACACGCTAACGCTCCTCCCGAGGCACAGCCTCCTCTACTTCCCGGTTGCTCTCCTCACGAGCAGGCACGACAAGATTTACTTTGTCATCAGACCCTTCGCAGAGATTAAGCGCGAGGCCCACCTAATCCAGAAGGGCTACTACCGGCTCAGCCCGAACATCGAGAACGAGGACTTTCTCCAGAGAGAGACAATTGAGATAGCCGGCAAGGAATACGAGGCACTCTACGAGAAGAAGCGGGACGTAATCAAACTTAAGGAGCTCGTCGAGAGCCTTTCAAACCCCCACAACGTCAAGCACGTCTCCCTGACGCCTAAAACAAACGTCTTCTACGTCCTCATGAAACCCGAGCCCGATACCATTGAACGGGACGTTGAGAAGCTCGTCCGATTTGTCAACGAGAAGCTCAGGGAGAGCGCGTTTTCCTCTTGACTTTTCTCGAAAGCTTTATTTTGTTGAACCGCGAGTTATACAGGGTGATACCTTTGGTTAGCATACGCTTGAAGGTAGGCCCCAAGGGACAGATTGTCATCCCCAAGGTTTTTCGCGAGGCCTACGGCATAAAGGAGGGCGGGGAAGTCATAGTTGAGCCTACGGAGGAAGGTCTCGTCATCAAAAAACCACCGAGCAAAGAGGAACTCCTTAGAAAGCTCAAGGAGTATCACGAGAAGCGAAGAGGCACTAAGCCGGCAAAACTGGGAGAGCTGAAGGGGATAAGCCTTGAAGACGAGTTTGACGAGGTCTGGGGGATTGAGGAATGAAGCTCTTCATCGATACAAACCTTTTCGTTTATCTCAACTCGCGGATTCCAGATGATATCGCCGACGAGCTCGATGAATTCTACGCTGACCTTACTCAGAAGCATGAACTCTACACGGACGTGCTGGTTCTTGATGAACTAATCCACGTCTCAAAGCGCAAGTACGGAATAGCTTACAAGGATACACTCGAGTTCATAGACGACATCGTTCTGCCCGCGGTTAGAGTTCTTCCACTAACGTTTCAGGACTATTTAACAGCCAAGGGGGTTATCTTCCAGTACAACCTCCGCCCCTCCGATGCCCTCCACGTTGCGGTTATAGAGAACAACGGTCTCCAAGCGATAGTTAGTGAAGATGAAGATTTTGACGTTCTCCCCCTTAAACGGGTCTGGCTAGGTGATTGAGATGGAGGTTTACAGGGAAAAGTTCGGCGAACCGGAGCTCGGTTGGGTCGTCCTCGTTCACGGCCTTGGGGAGCACAGCGGAAGGTACGAACGACTGATTAGGGAGCTCAACGAGGCCGGCTTCGCGGTTTACACCTTCGACTGGCCCGGACACGGCAAGAGTCCTGGCAAGAGAGGGCACACGAGCGTCGAGGAAGCTATGGAAATAATTGATTACATAATTGAGGAATTAGGTGAGAAGCCTTTTCTCTTCGGCCACAGTCTCGGCGGTTTGACCGTTATCCGATACGCTGAGACGAGACCCGACAAGATTAGGGGAGTAATAGCTTCGTCTCCAGCCCTCGCTAAGAGTCCGGAAACGCCGGGCTTTATGGTGGCCCTCGCGAAGTTCCTCGGAAAGGTCGCCCCCGGCCTTGTTCTCTCCAACGGCATAAAACCTGAACTTCTCTCAAGGAACAAAGATGCCGTGAGGAGGTACGTTGAGGACCCGCTCGTCCACGACAGGATTTCGGCGAAGCTCGGAAGGAGCATCTTCGTTAACATGGAGCTGGCGCACCTTGAAGTGGAGAGAATAGAAGTCCCGGTTCTCCTGCTCGTTGGAACCGGGGACGTGATAACGCCCCCTGAAGGCTCAAGAAGGCTCTTTGAAAGGCTTAAGGTGAAAGACAAAACGCTCCGGGAATTTGAGGGAGCCTACCACGAGATATTCGATGACCCCGAGTGGGCGGATGACTTTCACAGGACAATCGTTAGATGGCTCGTGGATAGGGCTTACTCGAAGTGATTATTAACCCCTTTTTACGTGCCATAAACTATTTATCCCTCCCCACCGAATTCTTACGGGGAGTCACTATGCCCTGGGAACCTTCGATAATACTGCTTGCACCCGAGGATTTCATAGTGGAAGGCCTTGCCGAGCTCCTTAACAGGGCCGGCTTTAATGAAACCGGGAGGGAGTACAAGAGAAGAGGTAAATCGCGCCTCGTGATAGTCACCGGCGAGAGGGAGGACCCGTTCCACGGAAAGGAAACGCTTGCCGTTGCATTATTGCGCGGAAAACCCCGGAGGGACTGGCTTGAAAAGGCACTGTCCGGGCACGGGAGGGTTGTCCTGATAACCCTTGACGGGCTTGACTACGGTCTCGACGGTGTTACCGTGCTCGGACCCGAATGGCTTGCCGAGGCTTTCAACCGCTACGAGATTGAACCGCCGAAAACCCTTCTTGAGAAGTTCCTTCCCGAGCGCGAGAGGCCGGAGAAGCTGAAAGAGTTTGTCCTCGACGGCCCACTTGTGGAGCCGGTCTCGTCCCAAAAGCTCGTGGACGAGGCAAAGCGGGTCGTGTCCTACAAGTTCAGCGTTCGGCCGGAGGAAATCAAGCTTGAGGGTCTAAAACTGAAGTTCAAACCCGTCTACGTCGTCTCGTGGTCGAGGGAAAACGAGAGCGGTAAGGCGTTTTATGATGGGAAAAAGGTCGTACTGAACGTTGACGGTGAGCTCAAGGGCCTTGCGATGAAGGTTCTCCTGGAGGACGTTGCAACCGTTCTGGCGACGGAAGTGGAGGTCGGGGAGGAAACGGACCCAACGAAGCCCGTCGTTGAGGAGGCCGTTAGAAAGGGATGGCTCGACCTGCGGGTTCTTCACTCAAGGAAAGCCTACGTGCCCGAGGGCGCGGTAATCCTCTTCTCCATTGGGCCCAGAACTGTTAGGGTTTCCTTCGACTTCACGGTCGGTCGCGTGAGTGCTGAGGGAGAGCCCCTCGGCGAGGAAGAGCTCGTTAAGCTGGCGAGGGAGCGCGTCAGGGCTGAACTCGGTGAAGAGCCCCTTACCCTGGAAATCGTCCGCAGGGGACGCTTTACCCTGATGAGGGGCAAGGCCAGGAGGTATCTCTTCGAGATAGAGCTGAACTCTTACAGCGGAAGCGTCAGGAGGTTCCAGCCCGTCCTCACCGAGGAGGCAATGCTCGAGGTCGTTCTTTCAAAGTACAGCGATGGGCATGTCATAGGCGTTGAGAGGCGCCCCAGTGCTGTCTTCGTTGACATTCTGGCCAACGGAAGGGTTCTCGTCCTGAAACTCGACCAGAAGACGGGTGAAATCGTTGACACAAGGAACCTGGGTTCTCCCGAGGAGTTCCTTAGGAAGACCGCGGGTGAAATTTTGGATGTCGTCAAAGACCTTGAGCTGAAGTCCTGTCAGGTTATGGACCACGAGGTCGTCAGGGCCGAGTTTGAAGGCAACGGCCTCAGGGCGTACTTAGCATACGACGGTGAGACCGGGGAAATCCTTGAGACGGCCCTTGAAATAGGTTCCAGTGTGGCGGTTGAACTCGCGGTCAGGAAGTACCGCCGTTACAGTGTCCTCTTCACCGAGGAGGTTGAGAAAGGGTTTACACTCACCCTTGAGGGCGACAGGGACGTCGTTAAGGTCTTCGTCTCCCGCTCCGGCGAAATTCAGGAACTCGACCGCTTCCTCAAAAAGGAGGTCGTTGAGGAAATTGCGCTCTCCAAAATCCGCGAAGTCGAGCCGAGCCCCTCAATTGAAGGCCTCAAGCTGTCCGACCACTGGGAGGTTGAATTTACCGGTGTGAAGGCCTTTGGACGGCTGACGGTTCACAGGACGAGCGGAGAGGTCCTCGACTTTGACTACCAGTACATCGAGAGCGTCATAACCAAGGCCTTCACGGAGTTCGTGAAGAAGAGCTACGGGGACACCATAGAGGTTGAGTGGATAGCGCACAACCTTGAGGAGGGCTACGCGGGAATAAAAGGAGTCGGAAGGAGGGGAATCTACTTCGGCAAGTACAACACCCTCACAGGGGAGCTAATCGAGCATGATTTCGTTCCGGGAAGTGGCATCACCTCAAAGCTCAAGCTGGCCCAGGTCGAGGGCAAGTACGCCGTCAAATGACGTCTCGCCTGTCGATGATGTGCTCCAGCTCGGGCCCGGTCTTTATGAGTCCAACCGGAACTCCAACTCTCTCCTCTATTTCCTCCACGAACTCCTTCGCCCTCTTCGGCAGTTTATCGTAATCGGTTACGCCGAAGGCTTCCCTATCGTATTTGTCGAGCATCGTCAAAGCGAGCATCGTCGCTCCGTTGATTCTTGCGGAGTAGCGGGCGAACTCGAAATCGAACCAGCCGACGCGCCTTCTCCTGCCGGTTACGGTTCCGTACTCGACGAGACCGAGCTTTTCCGCTTCCTCCTGGCTCATCTCCGTCGGGAATGGTCCGGCTCCAACCCTTGTCGGAAAGCTCTTGAAGACCACTATGACGTCGTCAACCCTCGTCGGGCCTATTCCGACGTCGCTCGCTATTGCTGAGGCTGTGGTGTCCTTGGAGGTCACGTAGGGGTAGGTGCCGTAGTAGAGGCTCAGCCCGAACCCCTGGGTTCCCTCGATGAGGACAAGCTTCCCCTCGTCGAGCGCATCGTTCACTTCCTGGGCGACGTCTGTCAGGTAGGGCTTGAGCTCCGGAATATCTCTCGCGAGCTTCGCCTTCCTCATGACCCTATCAGCGTTAGCGGGCCCACAACCACTCCCCGTCGTTCCTATCTTCTCATGTAGGTGGCTGTTGGAGCGGTCGAGTTGCTTGTGCTTCTCCTCGATTATCGCGCAACGGTGGTCTATTCCAACCCTCTCGGCGACGTTGAAGTCACTGAGGTGTTTAAGCTCGTGGAAGAAAACCTCCGGGTCAACGAGAACGCCGGCACCGACGAGAAGCCTCGCCTTTGTTTGCATGAAACCCGTGGGAAGCTGTCTCACCGCGTACTTCTTCCCGTTGATAAAAACGCTGTGTCCCGCGTTCGTCCCAACGCCGCCGCGTGCTATGACTTCGGGCTCGTCCTTCAGGGCAAGGTATGCTATGATTGAACCTTTTCCCTCGTCTCCCCATTGACCGCCAACAACGATGTAGCTCGGCATGGCTCCTTACCAACGTTTAAGTCAATAAGGGCCTTATAATGGTTTCGAAGTTGACATTACAATGTCAATTTAGTGTTCCCCTGGCCCCGAAGTTTCAACGCTACGGAGCACAACCTTAAAGTACGTTGGTGCCCAATGTAGTAATGTGATGCCCAATGGTGAAGGCCCCCAAGGTTGACGTTAAGGTTGTCCTGGAAAACGGCAAGTTGCTTCTCGTTGAGTGTCCCAGCGAGAAGGTAATCTGCGAGTTCACCTTGGACGACCTTGCGGAGATTATCGAGTTCCGCTACGCAACGCCCTGGAACAAGAGCAAGGACATCCTTGAAAAACTAATCATTATCATAAACGACCTCGTTAATGCTTATTCAAACGTTCCCGAGAGGCCCCCTACGAAGGAGGACCTGATGAAGGCCGTGAAGCTCAGGATGAGTTACTCGGAGAAAGAAACTTAAGGGGCCCTGTTCTACTTCCCTGGGGTTGAACATGAGGAACAAGCTAATCGTCGTCACCGGGGGAGCCGGCTTCATAGGTTCGCACATAGCCTGGGAGCTGGTCAAGGATAACGATGTCATCGTTATTGACAACCTCTACACCGGAAAAGCCGAGAACATCCCGCCTGGTGCAAAGCTGGTTAAGGCCGACATAAGGGACTACGAGGCGATAGCCGAGCTGATAAGCAACGCCGACTACGTCTTCCACGAGGCGGCACAGGTGAGCGTCGTCGAGAGCATACGCGACCCGATTTTCACAGAGGAAGTCAACGTCCTTGGAACCCTCAACATCCTCAGGGCTCTTCTTGATGGGCACGGAAAGCTGATATTCGCATCCTCGGCTGCGGTCTACGGTGACAACCCCAACCTTCCGCTGAAGGAAACGGAACGGCCGAGACCGCTCTCACCCTATGGCGTGACTAAGGCGACGGTAGAGGAGTACCTTCGCGTTTATCACAAGCTCTACGGTTTACCTGTGGTTTCTCTCCGCTACTTCAACGTCTTCGGGCCGAGGCAGGGCTTTAACCAGTACGCGGGAGTGATAAGCATTTTCATCAACAGGGCCCTGGCCGGAGAGCCCCTTGTAATCTTCGGTGACGGCAAGCAGACGCGCGACTTCATCTACGTGAAGGACGTCGTTAGGGCGAACATTCTCGTGGCCGAGAGCAAGAAAGCGAATGGAAGGGTCTTCAACGTCGCAACCGGAAAGCAGACGAGCATTCTCGAACTCGCGATGAAAATTATCGAGATAACCGGGACGACGAGCTCGATAGTCTTTGACAAACCAAGGCCCGGCGACATAAGGCACAGTCTCGCTGACATAACGGAAATCAAGAAGCTCGGCTTCGAGCCCGAGTGGAGCCTCGAAGGGGGACTTAAGAAGACGGTGGAGTGGTATCAAGGCCGGAAGTAGATAGTGAAAGTGTATTCTCCACCACCTATACTTGCTCCACAGTCAGATGGGATTGTAACTTTTGGGGAGGGATTTGCTATGGGTCTTAACCCAATCCAGTCGTATATGCTTGGTCCTCCATAACGTTGTCCAAGGATAAGGTATTGGCTTAAACTTAGACTGCTATCCCAGTAACCATTAATGAACCCGAACATTTCAAAATACACTTTAGTGTGCACACTGCCATTATAGAGGTAGTTAACTATTGAATAAATTCCCGGTCCCCAGGAGGGTAGGGTTCCCACCGGTGAACCTCCATTGTTAACACTGTCTGGGGTGCTTCCCTGGACTACATATATTGAATCATTTCCAGTGGCCCCCAATCCGTAGTAGTATCCAGTATTATTATCTACGACGGGGATGAAGTATGGGCCAAGCCATGTAGGTAAAACTATACTTCCCAAAGAGGGCTTTCCTAATGTGGCATTGGTATCCATTGCGTATCCGGGGTATCCCGATTGTATGAAGTTATACGTATTGTAATTTACAAGATACGTTTGTCCTCTAATGAACCTCCCCCTCAATGATATTTGGGTGTCATTAAAGTACCAGAACACGCGATATGGGTCAAAATATTGACTAATGCCTGTTCCGTTTATGTGAACGACTAACTGTTCAATGGAGTTTGCGGGGACTGTGTAGTTTACCCAAAACCAAATTTTTCCATTTGTTGAATCGTTGAAGGCCCAGAAATACAGAGGGTTGCCTGAGGAATCCGTTATGTACACCTTAGAGATATTGGGTATACACAGGGGGGATAGTGTGAAGTTCACTACGTAATCCTTCAGCCCCGGGTTGTTGGTATTGTTCACGGTTACATTGATTTGGGTTATGTTCACGGGAGGAGGCACATAGCTTGAGGAACCTACTCCAATGCCCGAAATAACAACCCCAATCTTTCCAACACATGATGTTTCTCCACCGAGAATTATTCCCGTGGCATTTCTCACTTGAGGGGCTGGAATGCGAAAGAGTGCAGATACTATGTACGAAGGGGTTGAGTTTAAGGAGAGCTCATACACCGTCCCTGAATTAACCCCTGTTTTTGAAGTGAAAGTTGCAAGTATTGTATCGTTAGAAAAACCCCCTGTATTTATGTTGTACCCATAGATTACAAGCTTGACTGTGAGATTGACAGTTCCAACGACATTATTCGAGAATATAACTGTGGCACCCGCTAACGTCCAGGTTTGTATTATACTTCCCGTTTTGTTCCATTCCAGTGAAATCGTTGCCCAAGAAATTGGGCTTTGTAAGTAACAGTTCCCGTAACCGATGGGTTGTGTGTGGACGGTAATATCCGGGACAGCAAACCCTAACCCAAGGGTGATAGCGACTATAATGGCAATTGAAGCAATCCCTCGAAGCAGTTTGATTTCATCCATCATTGTTATTTGTTGAGATTTGCTTAAATCGTTAACCTTTTTTAATCCAAAGGAATCCTGCAAAAATTATAATAAGTAAAAACATTTAGCTGAGATACTCAGAACGTATAGTAGTCCACACCCCCGCGCTCCCTCTCGGGCTTCCTCTTTCTGCCCTCCTCGAAGTTCTTGTAGTAATCAATCATGTAGGGTGTTATGCTGGGCTTGACCTTCTTCATGGCCTCCTCGAAGTCCCTCCTCGAGACCTTGAGCTTCTCGAGGAACTCCTCGCTCTCGCTCTCAACGAGCTCGCTCGGCAGTTCGCGCATGACCCTGCGCATCGCTATGAGCGCCGCTTCCCTGACAAGGGCTTCAATGTCAGCTCCGGAGTAACCTTCGGTCTTCTTGGCGAGCTCGGCAAGGTTGACGTCCTTCGCGAGCGGAACGCGCCTCGTGTGAACCTTCAGTATCTCCAGCCTGGCCTTTTCGTCGGGCGCTGGAACGAGCACGAGCCTGTCGAAGCGTCCGGGCCTCAGCAGGGCTGGGTCGAGTATGTCGGGCCTGTTCGTTGCCGCTATAACAACGACGCCACTGTTCCTCTCTATGCCGTCCATCTCAGTTAACAGCTGGTTGATGAGCCTGTCCGTAACGCGGTCGCCTTCGGCACCTCTCGCGGGCGCTATCGCGTCAATCTCGTCGATGAATATCACCGTTGGAGCCGCCTGGCGGGCCTTCCTGAATATCTCCCTTATTCTCTTCTCGCTCTCGCCGACCCACTTGCTCAGAACTTCCGGCCCGCGGATTCCGATGAAGTTGGCCTCGCTCTCGTTCGCTACTGCCTTGGCGAGTAGCGTTTTACCAGTTCCAGGCGGGCCGTAGAGGAGTATGCCCCTTGGGGGGGTTATGCCAAGTCTTTCGAACGCCTTCGGGTACTTGAGGGGCCATTCTACTGCCTCCCTGAGCTCCTGCTTAACGTCTTCGAGACCTCCAATGTCGTCCCAGCGGACGTTGGGAACCTCTATGAGAACCTCCCTGAGTGCCGACGGCTCGACCATCTTGAGGGCCTCGTAGAAGTCCTCCTTCCTGACGCGGAGCTCCTGAAGGACCTCCGGCGGTATCTTCTCCTGCTCGGGACTTATCTTGCCCTCGTTTATCAGTCTCCTCAGGACGACCATCGCGGCTTCTCTGGCCAACGCCGCGAGGTCCGCTCCAACGAACCCGTGGGTCTTGTCGGCAATCTCCTCGAGCATCTTGTCGATGAGTCTGCTCCGCACTTCAGCGTAGACTTCACCCTCGCTCTTGAGGGCCTCCTTGACCTCTCTTTCATCCTTTGCATCCTCAACCCTGCGAATCAGAGACTCGAGCTTCTTTCCATCAAAGGACGCCTTGGATTTCATCTCCCGTAGAATCCTGAGGACAGTGGCCTTGTCGTAGTCCGGCTCAAGGGGCATTCCTCTGGTGTGTATCTGGAGTATCTCCTTTCTGCCCTGCTTGTCCGGGACGCCAACCTCTATTTCCCTGTCGAAGCGCCCGGGTCTCCTCAGTGCGGGGTCAATCGCGTCCGGCCTGTTGGTTGCTGCGATGACGATTACCTTGCCCCTGCTCTTCAGACCGTCCATCAGCGTCAGCAACTGGGAAACAACCCTCTTCTCTACCTCCCCAACAACCTCCTCCCTCTTCGGTGCTATCGCGTCAATCTCATCGATGAAGATTATGCTCGGAGCGTTTTCTTCGGCCTCCTTGAAAATCTCCCTCAACCTCTCCTCGCTCTCGCCGTAGAACTTGCTCATTATCTCCGGCCCATTGATAGCTATGAAGTGGGCGTTTGCCTCGTTGGCGACGGCCTTGGCGAGTAGGGTCTTACCGGTTCCTGGCGGGCCGTAGAGGAGGACCCCCTTCGGCGGTTCTATGCCAAGACGCTCGAAGAGCTCCGGGTGTTTGAGCGGAAGCTCGACCATCTCGCGAATCTTCTGAATCGCGTCGCTCAGGCCACCGATGTCCTCATAGGTGACCTCAGGAATGCTCTCCTCGCGGACCTCAACGGCCTGGGGGAGAACCTCCACTTCGGTGTTGTAGGTTATCTGGACGATTCCCTTTGGGACGGTGCTGACCACAACGAACTTAAGTTCGCCGAAGCCGAGTGGCATCGCCTCAAATATACCGCGCAGTAGGTCGTCAAAGGGAGAACCGCCGTAGTAGGTCTCGCTCCTGTTGCTCGCGACGAGGAGGTCACCCTTGACGACGGGCCTGCCGAGGAGGTTCTGTTTGACCAAATCCCCTGGAATCTGGATGAAAACCCCCTTCTGGGCCGGTGCAAGCACTACTTTCTTCGCTTCCTGCACCTCAGCTCTTCTCACCGTCACGTAGTCGCCTATGCTCACGCCGGCATTCCTTCTGATGTAACCGTCCATCCTGATTATGTCGAGTCCCCTGTCGTCCGGGTGCGGATTCGCCACTATCGCCGCTGTCGTCTTCTCGCCGACCAGCTCAACGATGTCACCTGGCTCGACGTCAAGCTGTTTCTGATACTTCCTGTCAAAGCGAACTATGCCCCTGCCGACGTCCCTCTTCAGGGCCTCGGCAACCCGGAGCTTAACCTCATCAACTTTCTCCGGTTCCTTTCCGAATATCATCTTGAACGCCTCCTGTGAAGCTCAATCGCCTCCTCAAGGGTCAGGTTCCCAAGGGCAACCTCCCTCGCGAGGCTTGAGGGAATTGTTATGTTACCGCTCAGCTCTCTACTCCTCCTTTTAATGTCCTCGATTTCCCTTTTCGTGGGTTCTTTTACCTCGAGGAGCTCCCCTATTGTCGTCTCCCTTCCGCCCCTCAGGCCGATGTTGATTGAGGCAACTATATCGACGACCGAAGAGCTTTCGATTCCGCCGACTTTTGGCGTCGTTCTGAACTCGTTGACGACGATTATAGGGTAATCGTAGCCGAGCATCTCGCCGAGGGCTTTTAGGGTCATCGTCCTGTGTCTTTTAGCGCCGTGGCCGATTTTTATTCTCGCACCGGGATACTTCTCAAGCAGGTCAACAACGATTTCAACGTCCCTCGGGCTTCCGAGGCGGTGAACCTCTATAACCCTTCCATCCGCCACGACGCTCAAACCCGGTCTCGCTCCGGGGTCTATTGCGATGAAGACGTTCTTAAACCTCTCCCTGCCTTCGAGCTTCGCGAGGAGCTCATCTATAAAGTTCTCATCGTGAACGATGACCTTGACGGGGAAATCCACCTTGTCTCTCTCACCCGTCAGGACGACCTCAACATCGTAGGGAATCCTCTCGCCAACGCGCAGGCTCAGGAAGGGGATATGGTACTCCCTCAGGACCTTCGTGGCGGTGTAGTAAACCCTCGCGTCCCCTGTGACAATCGCAACCCTCATGGTTCTCACTTCTCCCGGAGGATATAAACCTTTTTCGAAGTGCCCTCGGGAGCATCCGAACCTTTTAAATTTTTGGAATAAAGTTTATAGGCCATTGAACCAAATTCCAGGCGAGGGGAGAGTATGGACCCACCCAAGAAGAAGAAAGTGGTGGATGAGGAAGAGGAGTTCCTCGACGAGGAGTTCGAGCTGGAGGAGTGGGAGGACGAGGACTGGGAGGAAGAGTGGGAGGACGAAGACTGGGAAGATGAGGACGAGTGGTGAGTTTTTCTTTTCCCGTTAAACACTCCCGCTTACGCAACCCATTTATACGTCAGCGTTTTCTTTTCTCCCGGTGATATAATGGCGTTCCTGAAGGTTGTGCCCCTTGAAAAGGCCCTTGAGGTCATAGACTCCTTTCCGCTCGAGCCTGAGGTCGAGAGGGTTCCTCTGGGCGAGGCCCTCGGCAGGGTTCTTGCAGAAGATATCGTTTCGCCGATAAACGTGCCACCCTTTGACAGGGCCACCGTTGACGGCTACGCGGTTAGAGCGGAGGACACCTTCATGGCGAGCGAGAGCGAGCCCGTCAGGCTCAAGGTAATCGGCGAGGTGAACGCGGGTGACTCTCCAGACTTCGAGCTGAAGCCCGGCGAGAGCGTCTACATCTCCACCGGAGCGCCCCTACCAAAGGGCGCCGATGCTGTGATACAGTTCGAGGACGTTGACCGGGACGGCGACGAGGTAATCATCTACAAGCCCGCCTACCCAGGGCTGGGCGTCATGAAGGCGGGGGCAGACATACCCAAGGGCAAACTCCTCCTCAAGAAAGGCACGAGGCTCGGCTTCAAGGAGACCGCCCTGCTCTCTGCCGTTGGATTTGCCGAGGTTCCGGTCTTCAGGAAACCGAAGGTTGCTGTCATAAGCACCGGGAACGAGCTCGTTCTTCCGGGCGAGGAGTTGAAACCGGGCCAGATTTACGACATCAACGGGAGGGCCATAGCCGATGCCGTCAGGGAACTTGGAGGTGAAGCGGTTTTCCTCGGCATAGCGAAGGACGACCGCGAGAGCCTGAAGGCCCTGATAGAGAAGGGCGTTGAGTGCTGTGACATCGTAATCCTCAGCGGTGGTGCGAGCGGTGGGATAAGGGATTTGACCAGCTCGATAATTGAGGAACTCGGCGAGGTTAAGATACACGGCATAGCGATTCAGCCTGGAAAACCGACGATAATCGGCCTGATAGACGGAAAACCCGTCTTCGGCCTCCCCGGCTACCCGACGAGCTGTCTGACGAACTTCACCCTGCTCGTCGCCCCGCTCCTGAGAAGGCTCATCGGAAGGGAGAGCGAGGTCAGGAAGGTGAAAAAGAGGCTCGCCCACAAGGTCTTCTCGGTGAAGGGCAGGAGGCAGTTCCTCCCGGTGAGGATTGAGGGCGAGAAAGCCGTTCCGATACTCAAGGGGAGCGGTGCCGTCACGAGCTTCATTGATGCGGACGGCTTCATCGAGGTTCCTGAGAACGTGGAGATACTTGAGGCCGGGGAAGAGGTTGAGGTTACCTTCTTCGGCTAAACGCCGTACTCCTTTGCCCACCTTTCGTATTTCTTCAGCAGTTCCCTCTTGACGGGGCTCTTGACCCTTTTGAAGGCGTAGCGGAAGTCCTTGGCCTCAAGAGGCCTTATCGTGAGTTCCTTTCCCGCTATCGAGCCCACCTTTAGGGGGTCGCTCAGTTCGGGGTTCATTTCCTCCAGCATGTGGAGAACCGCGAAGGTGCAGGCGTTCGCTATCTCCCTTCCCGAGTAGAGCTTTTTCACCGCCACTCTCGCCAGGGATTCCAGCGTTACCCGAAGAGGAAGCCCCCTCAGGTGAATTGCAAAGATTTCTCGCGCGCCTTCCTCATCCGGCAGTGGCACGTAAATCCTGAGCGGGAAGCGGGAGAGCATGGCCTCGTCGAGGTCCCAGGGTGCGTTGGTCGAGGCGAGCGTGATTACTCCCCCTGAGTCCTGAAAGCCGTCCATCTCGGCCAAAATTGTTCCCAGGAGCCTCCGCCCGGCGTCCTCCATTGAGGAGCGCTTCATTGCGAGTGCATCGAACTCGTCTATGAAAACGACGCTTGGAGCCTTCTGCCTCGCGAGGGCGTAGATTGACGACGCTATCTTGCTCGACTCTCCGAAGTACTTGCTGAGGACGTCGCTGACCTTGACGCCTATGAAGGTGGCCTTCATACTGCCGGCGAGGGCCTTTGCAAGGAGCGTCTTTCCCGTCCCCGGTGGGCCGAAGAGTAAAACTCCCCTCCAGGGCTTGAAGCCTCCTGGAACCTTCGCCATAGTCATTCCGACGGCCTGGGCGAGGAGCTTTTTGGCTTCTTTCAGCCCGCCGACGTCCTCCCAGGTTACGTTGGAGGTAGTGATTAGCCTCTCCACACCGTTCGAGCGCTTTTTAACATCAACCTCGACGTTCTCTGCCTTCTTCTCCCAGTCCTCGGCCAGCTTGAGGTAGTAGTGCGAGAACTGCAACTCCTCGGATGCGAGCTTTCTCAAGAGGCCGGCGCACTGGAGGGCGAAGAAACGCGCCTTTCCCGCGTTGCCCTCCTCAAGGGCCCTCTCGTAGAGGCGCTCGTACCTGTGGAGAAGCGACGAGTAAGCCACCTTCATCGCGCCGGCCCCTCCGAGGACTTCGGCGCGCGCTCTTATAGCGCTTTTGTGTAGGTGGTTGTGTAGCTTAGGAAACCTTTTTTAAAGGCCTCCCCGTTCTTTGGTTAGGTGTTGGCTATGCTCGACATAAAGCTCATCCGCGAAAAGCCCGAGGTCGTCAAAAAGGACCTCATCAAGAGGGGCGAAACCGAGAAGGTCAAATGGATTGACGAAATCCTTGAACTCGACAGGAAGTGGCGCGAGAACCTGAAGAAAATTAACCAGCTCAGAAAGGAGCGCAACCAGCTTGCCATACAGATAGGCAAGCGCAAGAAGGCTGGAGAGCCGATAGACGACCTCCTCGCGAGGAGCAACGAGATAGTGAAGCAGATTGAGGAGCTTGAGAAGGAAGTTGAAGAGCTGAGAAAGAAAATAGACTACTACCTCTGGCGCCTGCCCAACATCACCCATGAGAGCGTTCCCGTCGGTGAAAGCGACGAGGACAACGTGCCAATAAGGTTCTGGGGCAAGGCCAAGGTCTGGGAGGGCTTCCTTGAGACCTTCAAGGAGCAGAGCCTCGGAAAGATGGAGTACGAGGTTTTGAGCTGGAGGCCGAGGCTCCACGTTGACATGCTTGAGCTCCTCCGCGGTGCGGACCTTGAAAGGGCCGCGAAGGTGAGCGGTTCGCGCTTCTACTACCTCCTCAACGAGCTGGTAATACTGGATTTGGCTTTAATCCGCTTCGCCCTCGACAAGCTCATCGAGAAAGGTTTCACCCCCGTCGTTCCGCCCTACATGGTGCGTCGCTTCGTCGAGGAAGGTGCCACCACCTTCGAGGACTTCGAGGACGTTATCTACAAAGTTGAGGGCGAGGACCTCTACCTGATTCCGACGGCAGAGCACCCGCTCGCCGGAATGCATGCCAACGAAATCCTCGACGGAAAAGATTTGCCCATCCTCTACGTCGGCGTTTCACCGTGCTTCAGGAAAGAGGCCGGAACGGCTGGAAAAGACACCAAGGGAATCTTCAGGGTGCACCAGTTCCACAAGGTCGAGCAGTTCGTCTATTCGAGGCCCGAGGAGAGCTGGGAGTGGCACGAGAAGCTCATAGCCAACGCCGAGGAGATATTCCAGGAGCTTGAGATTCCCTACCGCGTCGTCAACATCTGTACCGGCGATTTGGGTTACGTTGCAGCTAAGAAGTACGACATCGAGGCCTGGATGGCGGGCCAGGGCAAGTTCAGGGAGGTCGTTTCGGCGAGCAACTGTACCGACTGGCAGGCGAGGAGGCTTAACATACGCTTCCGCGACAAGACCCACGAGAAGCCGAAGTTCGTCCACACGCTCAACTCGACGGCGATAGCGACTTCGAGGGCAATCGTCGCTATACTCGAGAACCACCAGACGGAGGAAGGCGTTGTAAAGCTCCCGAAGGCCCTCTGGAAGTACACGGGCTTCAAGGAGATTCTGCCCGCGAGCATGAAGGAGAAGTGCTGTCAGGATTGAATCCCTTTTCTCCTTTTGTCTGCTAATAGTCTCTTACTTTTTGAACGGCGTGGGGTATAAGGGTTCATAAAGGGCTGTACTGTATGTAGTCCACGACTATTATTTGGCACACTCCCGAATGGCTTCTGCGCTAACCTAAGAGACCCAAAAGTTCCTCTTTCGAGGATACGATGTGGAGGTTCTCTTTTCGGCCAAGCTCCGTGAAATCCTCATCAAGGGTTATTATCCCGTCAAGTTTGTAGAAGAGCGCTGTTGCACCGATAAGGGCGTCGTTGGGCAAAAGGCCATACTTCTCAATGAGCTCTTTTGATATGTTGAAGATAAACTCGTTAGTTTCGAGGAACCGAAACAGCGAGAGAAGCTCATAAACTGGCTCTTTTCTAACTGCTTTAACGAGTTCTGGCCTTTTCTTTAGCGTTCTAAAACTCCTGCCCGTTGTGAACTTTAGGTAGATAAAAATGACTTCAGACGCTACAGTTTCGTTGATGTATCCAGCCACGTTCTCCTCAACAATCGCTTCGAGTATTTCTGTTGCCTCTGGGTTTCCCTTCAGGTGCTCTACGAGAATCGTCGAGTCAACCATAAAGCTCTTCATACAGCTCCACCTTGAGCTCCTTGGCTGGCTTTGGGGTTTTCAGAATTCCTGCCGTCTTTTTCAGAATCTCCCGCCTCTTTTCAAGTTCCTGGAGGTACAGGCGAACCTTCCTCTCAAGCTCTTTCGGAACCTTCAAATCAACAGTCTCCACGTTCCCACCATTCTTGATTTCTCGGAGAAGAATATAAGGGTTGCTAAATCCCTCCCCGCTCCCGCACCTTCCTCCGGACGTTCGGGTCGCGGTCGGCGATTATCTTCAAGGCCTCCTCAAAGGTCATCCAGTCCGGAACCTCCTCGTTGAGGTAGATGCCTGTCCTTCCAATCGCGTCCCTCCTCGTGAGGACGTGGACGCGCTCGGTAACGATGTCAACGCTCACGCCGAGGGTTTTCGCCACCTCGCTCTCCCTTCCAACGACTTCGCGCTCGATGTGTCCCCTTTCGGTGGGGATTATCAGAATCAGCTTCTTATTTACTCCCGGAACGCGCTCCTTTGTCTTGACGCCCCACAAATCAACGGCCCCTCCCCAGCGGTAGAAGTCCAGCTCCCTGTCGGTCGGCTCGATTAGAGGAAAGGTAACCGTCGTTTCCTCGTCAATCTCAATCACGCCCTTTATCAGGTGCCAGGGGGTCGCCATGACTATCTTCCTTCTCCTCACGAGGCCTTCCAGGGCCAGCTCTATGAGGTAGCTCGGAACTCTAATCGGGATGAAGATGTCTATGTCGCTGTCCCTCCTCACGTCACCCCTTGCGACGCTTCCGTAGAGCAGGGGGTCGAACTGGGACAGGCGCTCCATTATTTTCAAAGCCTTCTCGCGCTTCTCCCAGAGGTAGCGCCATCTCTTTGGGGTGTAGATGATTTCCCTCTCGTCCCAGACGCGGACTACCTTTTCCCTCGGCATCGGCGGAACTTCGGCGGGAACTTTTAAAGGCCTACCGATAGCGTTTTATACAACCCTGTTGACTTCGGGGTGGTGAAAGAAGATGCCGGTGTTGGGATACAACATAACGAAAGTTGAGATGGAAAAGCTGACGTCGAACATCCCCCCTGGACAGATTGAGGTCAAGCTCTCCCCGAAAATCGAGGAACTCCGCCTCGGTGAAATAAGGACCCCAACCGGGAAGATGAACGGAATTGAGGTTCTCTTCGATTACCAGATTGAGTACAACCCCCAGATAGCCAGGGCTTCCGTAAAGGGCTCGATACTGTACATGCCCCCCCAGAAGGACAGGGTTGACGATATCCTTACTGCGTGGGAAGACGAGAAGAAGCTGGACTCCGTCCTTCTCGTTGAGGTCGTTAACTTCCTATCAATGGAACTCACGCCGATGCTGATAGTAATAGCAAAGGAGATGCGCCTCCCCTACCACGTTCCGATTCCGAGGGC
Source organism: Thermococcus sp. 21S9 (assembly GCF_012027635.1). Classification (NCBI taxonomy): domain Archaea; kingdom Methanobacteriati; phylum Methanobacteriota; class Thermococci; order Thermococcales; family Thermococcaceae; genus Thermococcus; species Thermococcus sp. 21S9. The sequence continues at coordinate 32,389 of NZ_SNUS01000001.1, read as the reverse complement.
CGAGCTCAGAACTCAGTGATGCCCTCTGCTTCAAGTATTTTCCTTCTTATCTCCGTCAGCTCGTCCCTGCTCTCGAGTATCTTGTCCGCGACCTCGAAGGCCTTCGGAAGGTTGTTTTTCTTAAGGTGGAACTCCACCACGTCAACCTCATTGAGAACCTCCACTGAGCCTTTCTGAGAGGCGTAGACCTTCGCAACCGCGAGCCTTACCCGGGTTCTGTGGTGAAGTCCGCTCATCAACTCGAGGGCACTCTTGTAGGCGTTCATCGCTTCCTCGACCTTTCCAACACCTATCAGTGCCTCTGTGACCTCCATGAGCTTCTGGGAGGCCATCTTATCGTCCCCGGACGCGCGGTGGGCGCTGACGACCTGGTTGAGCATCCTGATGGTGTTGATGCCTATCAGCTTTGCCCTCCCGCTGTTCCCAGCGAGCAGGTAAGCGTACTGGGCCTTAACGAGGTAGCTCGTGGTTCCGTCGAGGTCTCCTTCGGAGTAGGCCAGCTTGCTGGCCCTCTCGTAGTTCTTCGCGGCGGTGTCCATCATCTCCTTGAAGTGGGCGTCGTAACCGAATATGACCTTCGTGTAGCGTGCCAGTTCGTAAAACGCATCTGCCGCCGCGCCTGCGTCCCCTTCTCCAAGCTTTGCCTCAGCAATCTGGCCGTAGAGGCTTATGAGCTTCTCCGCGACCTTTCTTGCTTCTTCCTCAGAGCCCGCCAGCCGGTAATAGCGGAACGCCGACTCGTAGGCCCTTATCGCGAGAGGTATGTCACTCGCCTCCTCGTAGGAGTTTCCGAGGTCCTCGTATATGCTGGCGAACTCCAGTGCGTACTTGCCAAGCAAGCGGGTGTCGTTGAGGGTAGCGAAGACCTCAAGAACGCTGAAGCAGTAATCGTCGAGAACGTCTATGTCAACCTCGGGCTTGGAAATCTCTTCCTCGATGAGGTCTATGTAGAGGTAAGCGCTTTTGAGGAGTGAAGGTCTCGCCTTCTCGATTCCAGCCCGCTTGGCCAGGAAGTAGCCCAGATAACGGTACAGTCTCGCGGCGTTCTCCTTATCACCTCTCGCCTCGTAGCCCTTGGCTGCCCTAAGGATTAGTTTGAGCCCATCCTTGGCTTTACCATTGTCTATGTATTTGAACCCGAGCTCCTCAAGTTCCTCAGGTGAAGAGTCAATACCCGGCGAAATCAAAGTCCTCACCCCGCCCACTCGAATCGGGTTGATTTAATCGAAAGCAATATTTAAGCGTTGCCTAAGCGCGAATTATTCGGTAACCCGAAGCCTTCCTTAGCCTGTTCATAACCGCGAGCCCGAGTCTCCGCTCTTCAACTCCCTCGGCGATTATAACGTCCACTCCGCGCCTGTCGAGCTCCCTAAGGGCTCTGAACAGGTTTCTGGCAACGTCTTCAAGGGTTTTTCCAAGGTGGAAGAACTCGTCGGCCTCGAACTCCTCGGTGGCCATAACGCCGACGCGGTAGCCCTTTGAGCGGTACTCCGCAACGAGTTCCTCAATCTTCTCTCTAACCTTTTCCCTCGGCCCCTCGACAACTATAACCGGAGCGTTCGGCGAGTAGTGCCTGTACTTCATTCCCGGCGCCCTCGCGAGGTCAACGGCCTTCCCCTTAACTGCAGGGTGAATCTCGACCGGGCCGATGACCTTCTCAATCTCCTCCAGCGGTAAGCCACCGGGTCTGAGGAGCGTCGGCCTCTCGGAGCTTAGGTCTATCACCGTCGACTCGACACCTACCCACGTTGGTCCGCCGTCGATTATCGCCTCTATCCTGCCGTAGAAGTCATCGACCACGTGCTCCGCCAGGGTTGGACTCGGCTTTCCGCTTATGTTGGCGGAAGGAGCAGATATAGGCTTGCTGGCCCTAATAAGTGCGAGCGCTATCGGGTGGGCCGGCATTCTCACGGCAACGGTGTCGAGTCCGCCGGTAGTAACGAGCGGAACCTCTTCCCTCTTCGGCAGGACCATCGTTAGGGGCCCCGGCCAGAACCTCTCCGCCAGGAGCTTGGCCTCCTCTGGAATCTCCCTCGCGAGCTTCTTAAGGTCGTTGAAATCTGCGATGTGAACTATGAGCGGATTATCTGCTGGCCTACCCTTGGCCTCAAAAATCCTCCTCACGGCGTTTTCGTTCAGCGCATCTGCACCGAGACCGTAAACCGTCTCCGTTGGAAACGCGACCAGCTTTCCCTCTATGATGAGCCTCCCGGCGACCTTAATCTTCCTCTCATCCAGACCGTCTCGCATGTTTATCACAATCGTCATGCTCTCACCCGTGGAAATCCCTAAAAAAGCCGTTAAAAACCTATCCCGTGAGGGACTCGTAAAGGGCTTCAACCTCAATCGCGACCTTCTTCCATGAGTAGAACCGGGCGACGCGCCTTCCAATTGTCCCGACCTTCCGGTTCACCTTCGGCTCGAGGAGCGTTCTCACGGCCTCAACGAGCTCGTCAAAGCTCTCAAAGGTCAGTCCGCTCTTTCCCTCCCGTATCAGCTCTGGAATCGCGCTTACCCTTCTTCCGATGGCCGGAAGACCGAGGAAGTTGGCCTCCAAAATCACGAGGCCGAAGCCTTCCCTCTTCGAGGGGAGGACGAGAAGCTTGCTTTCCGACAGGATTCTGTCCACGTCTTTCCTGTATCCGAGGAAACGGACGTTGCCCGGGGCGTTCTCTTCAAGCTCCTTCCTCAGCGGACCGTCACCGACGACGAGGAACTCCTCCCCCGGAAAGTGCCTCGCGAGCTCGATGAAGGTTTCGGGCGACTTGTACTCCCTGAATGCCCCGATAAAGGTGATGTACCTCCTCTCCGCCGGGATTTCCTCCAGCCTTTCAACGCCGTTGGGGATTACCCTGACGTTTTCTGCTCCAAGTCTCTGGGCGAGCTTGGCGAGGTAGTGGCTGACCGCTATAACGGCGTCCGCCATCTCAAGGCTCTTCCGGACATAGAGCCGGCCGAGGGTTAGCTTTGCAGTGTGCTCCAAATCGCTTCCGTGGGCAGTGACCACGAGCGGAAGGCTGAGCCTCTCCTTCGCCAGAACGCCGGCGAAGCTGGTCGTTCCAACGAAGTGGGCGTGAATTATATCGAACCCGAAGCGCCGGTGGAGTTCCACTATCTTCCCCGCGCCGAGGAATGCGAAGCTCGTCCCCCTCAGCCCGTAAACCGGCGGAACCCTGACCTGATGAACTAAGTCCTTCTCGAAGTCCCTCGGCTTGACCGGGCCGTAGGTGAGAACATGAACCTCGTGCCTCTTTCTCAACTCCCGGACGAGGTTGTCGAGGTGCCTCGCGACGCCCCCGCCGTGAGGTGGATAGTGGCCGACCATGAGGATTCTCATGTGTCCGGATTGGAAAAAGGGTTAAAAAGCGTTTGGAAAGGTCTCGCGGAAGAGCTTTTCGGCAAATTCTCTCAGCGAGAGTCCTTCCCTCTTCGCGAGCTTTTCAAGGAGCTTCTGCGCCCTGCTACCGTACTGCATGGCCTTCTTCTCCCGGTTCGCTATCCACTCCGGGACTCCGAGCCTTAAAGCAAGCCTCCGGAGGATTACCTTCCTCTCCCCTCCTGCTATCTTGAGCTCGCCCGGAGTCCTTAGGGCTATGCCGACGACCGGGAGCGAGAGGAACGGGAAGCGCCCTTCGACCTCGTTGAGCATCGCTATCTTGTCATCGCGCGCGAGGTTCCGCTCGGCTATGTTGAGCAGGTCTTCCCACATGAGCTCGGGCCTCTCGATGTACTTCGCGTAGCCCCCGAAGAGCTCGTCCGCCCCCTGCCCGCTCAGAAGAACCTTTACGCCGTCCCTTTTAGCGAGTCCGGTGGCGAAGTAGAGGGGAATCCCTATGGCGAGGTTCATCGGGTTCGGTTCCTCTATGGCGAAGATGACCTTTTTGATGGCCTCTTCAACGTCGTCCAAGTCGAAAACCCTCTCCCTCAGCTCCCAGCCGAAGTGGTCGGAAACCTTCCTCGCCCACTCCAAATCCGGACTGTCCTCGGTTCCTGCCGTGTAGAGAACAACGTCCGAGTGCCTCGACGCAAGATAGGCGATGAGCGTGCTGTCAAGCCCGCCGGAGAAGAGTATCCCCGTCCTTTGGGAGCTCCTAAGCTTTACCGCGTAGTCAAGGACGTTTTCAAGTCCCTTTAGAACGCTCTCACCCGAGAGAGTCTTTCCCTTCAGGCACTCCAGTGAGAACAGTCTCGCGCGCCGGATTCCTTCTCCCAGAACGACGAGTTCACCGGGTTCGACTGGAATTGCCCTCTCTCCAATCGCCCAGAGAACCTTCTTCTCGCTGGCGAAGAAGCCGTTGGGCGAGAAGTAGAGGGGCCTTATCCCCACCGGGTCCCTGAACAGATAAATCCTCTCTCCGTCGGAGAAGGCCACCGCGTAGTCGCCCTCAAGCCAGCGCATCGCCTCCTTGACTGAGTGGGGGAAGCTCAAACCCCTTTCCTTCAAAAACTCGATTAGGCGAAGTATCACCTCCGTGTCAACGTCGCTCTCGAAGGAAACACCCCTCCCCTCAAGGAAATTCCGAATCTGGATGTGATTGTAGATTTCGCCGTTGTGGACGAGGGCTAACTCGTTAACAAAGGGCTGTGTGAAGGTTTTTGAACCGGTCATAGCTAATCTGCACTGAAGGATGCCTATTTTTCCGTCTGGAACCTCGCCCAGCCTCGAGAAGTCGTTCGACTTGAGAACTCCCCCGTCCGTCCAGACGCCGAAGCTGTCTGGCCCGCGGTGCTTTCCGGCTAAGGCCATCCTTATGAGCCTCTCCCTGACCTCACCGATTCCACCGGCGATAAGGCACATGCTCTCACCCATCTTCCTTCGAGAGGGAGGAGAAAAGCCTTCGCCCTTTCCACTTGGGAGAGTTTGCAGGGAAAAGAGCGTTTCCTGAACGCTCGTTCACGTCAGGTCTCCGCAGGTGCAGTAATGCTCATAAGCCACTGTCTCAAGCTCGTCGAAGCCTTCCCTCGTTTTGGCCGAGAGGTAGAGAACCCTCGTCGGTGGGGCCAGCTCCGGAAGCGTTGAGCAGAGCTTGTAGGCGAGCAGTCCTTGGGTGGAAGGCTCGAGCTTGAGCCTCGCCGTGAGGTATTCAACGTCGTCGAGGTACTTCCTCAGCTCGTCAACGCTGGCCGTGTCTATTTTGCTCAGCGCCGGAACGGTCGTTATGCCGAGCCTGAGGTCTATCATGAGGCCGAAGAAGAGCGCGAAGCAGAAGTCGGTCGGCTTCCTCAGTATCTCCGGGGAGAAGAGGTAGACGCCGAGGGCGTCGGGAAAGGCCTCCATGAGCTTTACCCCGAACTCGTGGAAGAGGAAGGTCTCCATCTGGCCGGGAGTGTCTATAAGAACGTAGTCGCTTCTCCCGTCGAGCTCCCGGATTCTTTCGGCGTAGTCATTGACCTTCGGAACGAGGAGGTCGTAGCTCCTGACTATCGCCCCGTTCGGGCCCAAACCTTCTTCCATGAGCTTCCAGGCGGTAACGTCGTCGCGCACATCGATGTCCGGCCGGTAGGGGAGCTTTCTAACGCCCGTGTCGAGGTTGACGTACGAGACCGAGTAGCCGTTCTCCTCGAGGTACTTTCCAAACTCGGCCGTTAGGGTTGTCTTCCCGCTCCCGGCGGTGCCTATGAAGGCCAGAATCATCCCATCACCCTCGCCTTGAAACCCGCTATCCTCACGACCGTCTCGGCCAGCTCGTAGAAGGCCTTCGCGCCGTCTGACTCGGGGGCGTACTCGACGACGGGGACTCCCTCAAGCGTCGCCTCCCTGACCTTCGGGTCCTCCGGAACGACAACCAAAAGCGGAACCTCCATGACCTCCTCGGCAACGTCCGGCGGAATGTCGTTGTCGCTCCTGCCGTAGCGGTTGAGGACGAAGCCGAGGACGGCCAGACCGGCCTTCTTGAGGACGATTCCAACCTTCATGGTGTCGGTTATGCACGAGATTTCCGGGTTCGTGACGAGGATTACCTCCTCCCCGCTCATCATCGCGTTCATCGCGTCCATCTGAAGCCCCGCCGGGCAATCGATGATAATGAAGTCGTAGTGGGGCTTGAGGGGCTTTATCGTGCCCGGCAAACGCCTTGGGTCGGCCCTTATGACGTGTTCCCAGTCAACGGCCGCGGGAACGAGGTAAACGTTATCGTAGCTCGTCGCGTAGATTGCATCGTTAATCTGGGCCGTTCCGGCCAGAACGTCGTGAATCGTCGTCTCGGCATCGTCTATTCCCATAACAAGGCTCAGGTTCGCCATCGTTAGGTCAGCGTCAATCGCTAGAACCTTGTAGCCCATCTTGCCGAGTGCTATAGAAAGGTTCGCGGTGGTGGTCGTTTTCCCGGTTCCACCCTTCCCGCTCGCAATCGAGATTAATCGGCCCATCATCCCACCCCTTTAAGGTTGGCCTAAACCTTTATGAACCTTTAGCCTCAGCGAAGAGCGGTGAGAGAGATGAGGGTGTTCGTTCCAGACACGAGCGTGATAGTTGATGGAAGACTAACGCAGTTCCTCTCAACCCTCGACGAGAAGGTCAAGGTCGTCGTTCCGGAAGCGGTCATAGCTGAGATAGAGCATCAGGCCAACGAGGGGAAGGCGATAGGCCATACGGGCCTTGAGGAACTCAAGAAGCTCCGCGACATGGCAGACAGGGGAGAGATACTCCTCGAGTTCTACGGCGACAGACCGGAGCTCTGGCAGATTAGACGAGCCAAAGCCGGCGAGATAGATCACATGGTCCGCGAGACGGCAAAGCAACTCAACGCGACGCTCATCACCGGCGACCAGGTGCAGAGGGACATAGCCATAGCCAAGGGCATCGATGTGATTTATTTAACCGCCAAGAAGGAGGTTCGCCACCGCCTTGAGGACTTCTTCGATGAAACAACGATGAGCGTCCACCTTAAGGCCGGGGTTAAGCCCCTCGCCAAGAAGGGGAAACCCGGCGAGTGGAGGCTCGTCCCAATCCGCGAAGAACCGCTGAGCGATGAGGAGCTTGAGGAGATAGCGGACGACATCGTTGAGAGGGCGAAGAGAGAACCCGACAGCTTCATAGAGCTCGACGAGCCAGGAGCCACCGTCGTCCAGCTCAGGAACTACCGTATCGTCATAGCCAGGCCACCCTTCGCCGACAGGATTGAGATTACCGCGGTCAGGCCCGTCAAGAAGCTGAGCATAGAGGACTACGAGCTGAGCGAGAAGCTCCTTGAGAGGCTCAAGGACAAGGCCGAGGGAATACTCATCGCCGGTGCACCCGGTGAAGGAAAGACGACCTTCGCTCAGGCTTTGGCGGAGTGGTACGCGAGCATGGGCAAGATAGTGAAGACGATGGAGAAGCCGAGGGACCTGCAGGTGAACGAGGAGATAACGCAGTACACCGCTCTAAACGGCAAGATGGAACTCACCGGTGACATACTGCTCCTCGTCAGGCCGGACTACACGATATTCGACGAGATGAGGAAGACGAGCGACTTCAAGATTTACTCCGACCTCCGCCTGGCTGGCGTTGGAATGGTCGGAGTGGTTCACGCGACGAAGCCGATAGACGCCATTCAGCGCTTCATCGGAAGGGTCGAGCTCGGAATGATACCGCAGATAGTCGACACAGTGATATTCATCAAGGCCGGAAGGGTCGCGAAGGTTCTGACGCTCGAGTACCTCGTCAAGGTGCCGAGCGGAATGAAGGAAGAGGACCTCGCGAGGCCCGTCATAGAGGTTCGCGACTTCGAGACTGGAGAGCTCGAGTACGAAATCTACACCTACGGCGAGGAGATAAGCGTCGTCCCCGTCAAGAAGGAGGAGAAGGCCCCTGCCCTGAGGCTCGCCGAGAAGAGGCTCAAGCAGGAAATTAAGAAGTTCCTGCCCGATGTTTACACCGAGGTCGAGATAGTCAGCCCGCACAAGGCCGTGATTTATGCCGACGAGTTCGACATTCCGGCAATCATCGGCAAGAAGGGCAAGAGGATAACCGAGCTGGAGAGGAAGATAGGTATAAGCATAGACGTCAAGAGCTTCGCCGAGAGGGAGGCGCAGAAGCCCAAGGAGAAGATACCCGTCGAGGTCGAGGAGAAGAAGAAAACGATAGTCCTTCGCGTTTCGCCCGACTATGCGAAGAAACCGCTCAAGTTCTACGGCGGCGAGCAGTACGTCTTCACCGCGACGCCGAGCAAGAAGGGCCTCGTCAAGGTGAGCAAGAGCACGCCGATAGGCAAGGAACTCAAGAGGCTCATTCAGGCCGGCATACCAATCTGGGCCAGCACGTGAAGTCCAAAGCTTTTTTAATGCCCCTCCCAATTCTTTTTGGTGGTGTCCATGAAGTACGACGTCGTTATCATTCCGGAGAGCTTCCACAAGTTCGACAAGCACAATATGGAGCACATCTGCCCCCCGATGGTCATCGGGGACAGGAGCTACGACATAGCGATGGAGATAGTGAACGGCGTTGACAGGGTCATAAGGGCTAACTTCAACGCGAGCGTCGAGGAGCTTGAGGGCGAGGACTGCGACGTTCTTTACAGAAAGTACACGCTCGAGAAGGACGGCAGGAAGGGCATCGTCCACGTCAAGCTGAGGAGAATAGCCGAGAACTGCCCGCCGGTGGACGGGAACCGCTGTTCGGTTCTCGAGTTCGAGAGGGACGTTGAGTGCATAGTTGAGGCAATAGAGGAGTGCCTCGAGTAGGCTCGGTTGCGAGGGTACTCATCACGGTTCAGCTAGCGAAATTGTCGTCATCGCCCGTTCAACTTGGGCGCTTTCCTTTTAACGTTTGGGGGTGGGCGAATGCTCGTTCTGGCGTCGGCTTCACCGAGGAGACGGGAGATACTGTCGCGCTTCATCGCTGACTTTCACGTAATCCCGAGCAACGCCGAGGAGAGGTGTTCCAGCACTGTTCCAGAGGAGTGCGCCGTCGAGCTTGCGGGGCTGAAGGCGCGGGAGGTTTACTCCCGGACCGGCGGAACGGTCATCGGCGCTGACACAGTCGTTAGCATCGACGGAAAGATTCTTGGAAAGCCGAAGGATGAGAGAGAAGCCTACGAGATGCTCAAGCTCCTCAGCGGAAGGGTTCATCGCGTTACTACCGGCTACTGCATAATCCACGAGGGAAGAGAGATAACCGGCTCCGTGACGACGGAAGTCAAGTTCAGAGACCTTGATGACGAGCTAATCTGGGCCTACATAAGAACCGGCGAACCGATGGACAAGGCCGGGGCCTATGGAATCCAGGGAAAGGCGGGCCTCTTCGTCGAGTGGATTAAAGGCGACTACTACAACGTCGTCGGCTTCCCGATGGAGATAATATGGAAGCTCCGGGAGCTCGGTTTTGATGTGTTATCACGCTGAAGCGGGTGGGTTTTTGAAGTGTGGGCATATCTTGCTCCCATTTCAGTTTTAATCTGTCCTGTGGAGTTTGGGAATTGATTTTTGCTTTTTCATTGGTGTTGCCTCTTGTAATACTTTATGCCATTTAATGTAACTAATTTTCTTCGAAATGCTGAACAAAGCCCCGGGAGTCTATGGATTTGGCCAAAACCTGACGAAATCATGTTTCTCTGGGTTTGGCCTTCTTAGTTGGGTTTGTCTTAAATTTGCTGGCTTATTCTGGCTCTGAAAAACTAATTATTCTCAATGGGGGAGAAGTTTTTGAGTGCCCGTTGAACCTCTACACGCTCCTATTTCCCTTACGGGAGTTTTAATTCACGGGCTCAGGTGGCTCCTTTTTGGGAAATCTCCAGAAAGTCTTAAATATCCGGTAATCCTTCTTTCTTCGTTGGGCGAAAGAATGAATTTCGCGCCCTGTTGCAATAAGACTCGAAGAGAATTGAAAGAGGATAGCAACCAGCAGAGGCGTTAAGACCTGCAGGGGTTGCAATAAGACTCGAAGAGAATTGAAAGACATGGCGTTTAGCAATGGTGTAGTAGTCCTTACTCTGTTGCAATAAGACTCGAAGAGAATTGAAAGAAAACTAACAACAAGTCCCGCATCGGTGAGCTTCTTCATGTTGCAATAAGACTCGAAGAGAATTGAAAGTCTTCTTGAAGACATCAGTAAGAACCTTCACAATGTCGTTGCAATAAGACTCGAAGAGAATTGAAAGCTCCTCCTCCTGGGAGCTGGGACGGTTCTTATTGACTGTTGCAATAAGACTCGAAGAGAATTGAAAGCTAAGGAAAAAGTGTAGAACGTAGCGGGGCATTTATGTGTTGCAATAAGACTCGAAGAGAATTGAAAGACAGAGACCATCTCACCAGCGTTCAAGCTCTCCGACAAGTTGCAATAAGACTCGAAGAGAATTGAAAGTCAATCGTCTAAGCACCAACAACATCAATGCGGAGTGTTGCAATAAGACTCGAAGAGAATTGAAAGTCAATCGTCTAAGCACCAACAACATCAATGCGGAGTGTTGCAATAAGACTCGAAGAGAATTGAAAGGAGTGGTCCGAGGACGGCGGAGGCTAAGGCGGCTTATGTTGCAATAAGACTCTAGGAGAATTGAAAGTTTCTATGAGCTCAGCCGGCAGGTAAAGCGTCGTTACTGTTGCAATAAGACTCTAGGAGAATTGAAAGCGAAAGGCGACTGAACAGCCAAAGCCCGTCGCGGTTAGTTGCAATAAGACTCTAGGAGAATTGAAAGCCTGGTGGGTCCGCACGCGAAGTTTAAGTTTAAGCGTTGCAATAAGACTCTAGGAGAATTGAAAGTCTATATTTGGTTTCAGTCTCTTTATTGTCTATTTTTGTTGCAATAAGACTCGAAGAGAATTGGACGCCACCTGGGAAACCCTTATCAGCCGTGGAGGTTTTCTTATCTCGGTGGTTTGAATGAAGGCTAGGGTGATTGAACGCTTCCGGTTTGAATCCGCTCACGCGGTTCTCATCGACGGAAAGCCGGAGGAGATTCACGGGCACACCTTCCGGCTTGAGATTGCGGTTGAGGGGCCCCTCAGAAACGGCTACGTGATTGATTTCGTCGAGCTGAGGCGCATTGTGGAGGAAATCATCGGAAGGCTCGACCACAGGAACCTCAACTCCCTCTTCGAGAACCCAACGACGGAGAACGTCGCGCTCTGGATTGCTGAGCAGGTTAACGCGAAGCTCCCGGAGGGCGTTTCCCTAAAGCGGTTGACACTCTGGGAGGGAGACGAGAACGGGGTCGAACTGGAGTTCTGAGAATTCTTCTGGCAAAAACTCACTGCACGGAACTAATTCCTCTTGGCTTTCATTTCCTTAACGCTCTCCGCCATGGCGAAGCCGTTGGCCTTGTCAAAGGAGACCTTACCGGGGAGCGAGACCCTGACGGGAACGCTCTTCCCCTTCTCCTCGCTGACCTGCCAGCTTATTAAATCCCCTTCTTCCACGTCAAGGGCCCTGATGAGGCCGACGGGTCCCTCTATGATGTACTTGGCCGGTTTCTTCGGAGCGTAAACGCGCCACTTCTTTGCCCTCTTGAAGTCAACCACCCTCCTCGTTGAGTCGAGCCAGATTACGTCGATGTCGCTCAGCATGAAGAGCATGTGAATTGAAGCGTTGAGCCGGCTTTCCACGGGGAGTACAAAAACGAGGGCATAACTTACATTGCCCACAAGCATTAATCCCCTGAAGCGCTTGAAGAAGGTATCCGCGAGCTCAACACGCCCGTGCCAGACCCTGCCCTTCGTCTCGTTGATTATCATGTTCGATGCTTGGGGCTCATCTTAATAAGCCTGCCGGCGAAAAACTTTTAAACACAAAAGGTAACTAAAATATGGAAAACGGGAAGGGGGTGGTGGGAATGGCCGAGGAGAAGAAGGTTAGGACCCTTGAGCAGATTCAGGACGAGATTAGGAGCTACCTCGGTGAAATCGAGTACCTCAGGAGCCAGGTTGGAGCGATAGACGCTACCATTGCCGACCTCAGAACCGTTGACGCCACCCTTGCCTACATCAAGGACAAGGGTGAGGGCAAGGCAATCTACATCCCTCTCGGAAGTGGCATAGCGATAAAGGGCAAGATTGAGAACCCCGACGACGTCATCATGGACGTTGGAGCTGGAATCCTCGTCGGGGCCACAATCGACGAGGCCAGGGAGAACATCGAGAAGAGGATTAACGCCCTCATGAACCTCCGCCTGGCCCTGCTGAGGAAGATTGAGGAGGACACCAGGAAGGTCAACGAGCTCCTCAAGGAGCTCCAGGAGATGAGCCCCAAGAAGGAGTGACCCTCCTCGGCCATTCTTTTTTAGGGGGTGAGAGCGTGGAGGCAGTGAAGGCTTACGAGCTCGAACTTGAGCTCAGACAGGTTAGGGAGCTCAGGAAGGCGATAGAGCTCAAGATGAAGGAACTTGAATACGCCGAGGGAATCATAACGGCAACCAAGGCCGAGAGGAAGCTCTACAGGGCCTTCGCCGACCTGCTCGTCGAGGTGACGAAGGACGAGGCAATCGAGCACATCGAGAGAATGCGCCTGGCCTACAAGAGGGAACTCGAAAGGCTCAAGGAGAAAGAGAAGGAGATAATGGAGAAGCTCTCAAAGCTCAGCTCCTGAGTTCCTCCGCTATCTCAAAGCCCTTCTTGAGGGCCCTGACGTTTATTTCCTCTGTTCCCCGCGGAACGGCGTCGCGGACGGCCTTCTCTATCGCTTCCCTGCTCACTATCCCTGTCACGCCGACGAGTATGCCAAGTGTTAGAATGTTCATCGTCAGGCTTAATCCGGTGGTTTCCTCGGCTATCTCCGTCAGGGGCAAAGCGATGACGTTGAGCTTCTTCTCGAACTCCTCGTCGCGGTGGGGAACGAGGTCCTTCTCGACTATTACGGTGGCGCCTTCCTTCACGGTGTGGAGGTACTTGCTGTAGGCTTCCTGCGAGAAGAAGACCGCGTAGTCGGGGTGGATTGTTTTAGGGTAGTCAATCGGCTCGTCGCTTATAACCACTTCGGCCCTGCTCGCACCGCCCCTTGACTCCGGTCCATAGCTCTGGGTCTGGACGGCGTAGAGGTTCTCGTAGACAGCGGCGGCCCTTCCGAGGATGACGCTCGCCAGAATGACACCCTGACCGCCGAAACCGCTGAAGAGCACCTCCTTCCTCATTGCTCCCACCCCATCATCTTCTTCGCCCTCTTTATGTACTCCTGATACTCCCTCACGAGGCCGGGTCTGTCCCTGTCCGCGAACTCGCCGATTACTATCTTGCCCTCAAGCTCCTCCTCGCTCATCTTCTTAGCTTTGGCGAGCGGAACAGTTATCTTCTGGTACCAGCGGATTAGCTCTGGTGCCGTCTTCATCCGGTTCCTCCTTCCGAAGCTTATCGGACACGGGCTTAAGAACTCAACGAGCGTGAAGCCCTCCTTCTGGAGAGCCTTCTTTATGCTGTTGATTCCCTGGAGGTAGTTGAAGACAGTCCACCTTGCCACGTAGTTGGCTCCGGCGGAAACCGCCAGGTTGGCTATGTCGAATGGGTTCTCGAACTGGCCGTAGGGAGCGGTCGTTCCGCGCAGGCCCTTTAGAGCGGTCGGAGCGACCTGTCCGCCGGTCATTCCGTAGGTGAAGTTGTTGATGAGGATTACCGTAACGTCAAGGTTCCTCCTGATGGCGTGGATGAAGTGGTTTCCGCCTATTGCCGCGGCATCACCATCGCCCATGAAGGCGATTATCTTGAGGTCTGGATTAGTGAGCTTAATACCGGTGGCAAATGCTAAGGCCCTTCCATGCGTTGTGTGGAGGCCGTCGAAGTTCACAAATCCGGGAACGCGGGAGGAACAGCCTATTCCGCTCACCCAGACTATCTCGTCCTGGTTGAGACCGAGGTCGTCTATGGCCCTTAGGGTGAACTGGAGAACGCTACCGATTCCACAGCCCGGACAGAATATCGTGGGTAGCATGTCCTTTCTCAGGTATTTATCGCGGATTTCGTAAGCGGACTTCAGGTACATCATCCCACCACCCTTTCGACTATCTCCATCGGCGTGTGCACCTCACCGCCTATCTTGGCTATGAGCTCGACCTCCGCCTTTCCGTTGGCGCCTTCTTTGACGAGGTGGTAGAGCTGTCCGAGGTTCATCTCCGGCACGTATATCTTCCGCACGCGCTCTGCCAGCTCCTCAATGTACTCGAAGTCGAAGGGCCATATCGTGTTGAGCTTCAGCAGGCCGGCTTTAATTCCCTTCTCGCGGAGTATCTTAACTGCCCTCACTGCTGAGCGCGAAACTATTCCGGTCGTGACTATTGCGATTTCTGCGTCTTCGAGCATGAACTCCTCTCTGCTGATTATCTCGTCCTTGTGGTCGAGTATCTTCCTGAAAATCCTCTTTATGAGCCTCTCGTGGATTTCGGCATCGACGGTCTTCGGGTGGCCGTACTCGTCGTGCGTTAGGCCGGTAACGTAGGTTCTGTAACCCTTCCCGAAAATCGGCATCGGTGGTACTCCGTCTCCGTGCGGGTCGCCGAAGGGGAGCTTCGCTTCCTCCTCATTCTGAGGAAGCTTGCGGTAGATGGTCTCAATCTCCTCCGGCTTCGGAATGTAAACGCGCTCGCGCATGTGGGCTATCTCCGCATCGGTGAGCAGAACGACCGGCGTCCTGTACTTTTCAGCCAGGTTGAAGGCCCTAATCGTGAAATCAAACGCTTCCTGAACGGTTGACGGGGAGAGGACTATCAGCATGTGGTCGCCGTGCGTTCCCCAGATGGACTGCATTATGTCGCCCTGGGCCGGTAAAGTGGGCTGGCCCGTCGAAGGACCTCCACGCTGGACGTCAACGACCACAATCGGCGTTTCAGTCATCACGGCGTAGCCGAGGTTTTCCTGCATCAGAGAGAAACCGGGACCGCTCGTGGCAGTCATCGCCTTCGCTCCAGCCCAGGAAGCGCCTATTATCGCCGCTATGCTCGCTATCTCGTCCTCCATCTGTATGCTAACCCCATCGACGAGGGGCATGTAGAGGGCCATCGCCTCGAATATCTCGCTCGCCGGGGTTATCGGGTAGCCGGCGTAGAACCTGCAACCTGCTAAAATTGCCGCCCTCGCTATGGCCTCATCACCCTGAATGAAGTCGGACTTGCCGACCGGAAACGGGTACCTCATTTCAATCCCTCCTCATAACCGGCCCTGAAGGCCTTGATGTTTATCTCCTCGGTTCCTTTAGGAACGCGCCTTCTAATGGCTTCCTCAACGCTCTCCTTCTTCACGACATTGGTTTTCGCAACAAGGTAGCCGAGCGCGACCATGTTGACCGTCAGGGCGAGTCCGGTTGTCTCTTCGGCGATTCTTGTGAAGGGCGCACCGACGTAGTCCCTATCGGGCTTTACAAGGTCGGTCTCGATGATTAAAAGCCCGTCCTCCTTCAGCGAGTTCTTAACCGTGTCGTAGCCGAGCTGGTGAAGCGCGACGAGAACGTCCGCCTTTGTGACCATAACGTCGTAAATCGGCTCCTTCGAGATGATGACGTCCGCTATGGAGTGGCCTCCCCTGCTCGCGGAGCTGTAGTCCTGGGTCTGAAGAACGTTCAAACCCTCAATCGCGGCGGCCTCGCCGAGGATTACCCCAGCGAGAACAACTCCCTGACCGCCGATTCCGGCGAGCCTAATCTGCATGTTCACACCTCCTTAAGCCCGAAGTGCTCCTGAACTTCGTCAATCAGCTTGTTGAGTTCGCTCACGAACTCCGGCCTCTGCCTGTTGACGAACTCGCCGATGACGAACTTGCCCTCAAGCTCCTCCGGCGACATCTTCTTCGCCTTGCTTATTGGGACGCTGTTCTTCAGGAACCAGCGGAGCATCTCTGCCGGCTCTTTCATCTTGTTCCTCCTTCCGAACTGGACGGGGCACTGCGAGATGACCTCGACGAGGGAGAAGCCCTTAACCTGCAAAGCCTTCTTGATGCTCTCGATGAGCTGGTAAACGTGGGCTGTGGTCCAGCGGGCAACGTATGAGGCTCCAGCGGCCGCTATCGTCTCGGAAATCTGGAGCGGGTGCTCGATGTTCCTGTAGGGCGTGGTGGTAGTTTTGGCCCCGAAGGGCGTCGTCGGGGCGACCTGTCCGCCTGTCATTCCGTAGATGAAGTTGTTGACGAGAATCACCGTTATGTCGATGTTCCTCCTCGCGGCGTGGAGCAGGTGGTTTCCGCCTATGCTCGCCAAATCGCCGTCACCGCTTATAACGACGACCTTCTTGTCCGGCAAACCGACTTTCACGCCGGTCGCAAAGGCTATCGCCCTTCCGTGCGTCGTGTGGAGCGTGTCCGCGAGGAAGTAGGGGGAGGCTATCCACGCGGAACAGCCTATTCCGCTCACGACCACCAAATCCCTCGGGTCGAGCTTGAGCTGGTCAATCGCGTTGGCGAAGGCGTTCAGCACAGTTCCACCGCCACAGCCGGGACATAGAGCTGTCGGCAGGGCCTCCTTGCGGAGGTACTTAACCATCGGGTACTTGGAATAAATCTCGGGCATCAGGCAACACCCCTTATCTCGCGCAGGATTTCCTCAACGGTTAAGGGAACGCCACCAATCTTGTTCACGCCCTTGAGCAGAACGTCGTCGTTTACGAAGCGCTGAACTTCAAGAATCATCTGGCCGAGGTTCATCTCCGGGACGAGTATTGCCCTAACGCGCTTTCCGAGCTCCTTCATTCTCTCTCCAGGGAACGGGTGAACAGTTTTCGGCACGAAGAGGCCGACCTTTATTCCCTCTTCCCTTGCCTTCAAGGCAGCTCCGAGAGCAGGTCTTGCCGTAACGCCCCAGCTGACGACGAGTATTTCGGCATCATCTGTAAAGTGCTCCTCGTACTTCTCGTAAACGTGCCTGTTCTTCTCTATCTTCCTGTGGAGCCTCCTCACGAGTCTGTCGTGGACTTCCGGCGTGTAAACATCGCGCAGGCCGTTCTCCTTGTGGGTCGAGCCGGTCACGTGGGTGAAGTATCCGTGACCGAAGAGGGGCATCGGTGGTACTCCGTCTCCGTGTGGGTCGCCGAAGGGGAGCTTCGCTTCCTCCTCATTCTGAGGAAGCTTGCGGTAGGTTATTTCCACTTCATCAACGTCGGGAATCTTCACAAGCTCGCGCGTGTGGGCTAAAACACCGTCGAAGAGGAACACCACCGGCGTTCTGAGCCTCTCGGCGATGTTAAATGCCCTGATGATTTCCCAGAAGGCGTCCTGCCCGCTCGTCGGTGAAACCGCAACAATCGGGTGGTCGCCGTGCGTTCCCCACCTGGCCTGGAAGAAGTCACCTTGAGCACCTTTCGTGGCCTGACCCGTTGAAGGCCCGCTCCTCTGGACGTCAACAAGGACGAGGGGCGTTTCAGTCATCACCGCATAGCCAAGGTTCTCCTGCATCAGCGAGAAGCCCGGGCCAGCCGTTGCGGTCATGACCTTGAAGCCCGTCCAAGATGCTCCAACCATCGCGGCGATGCTTCCAATCTCGTCCTCCATCTGGAGGTAGTAGCCACCGAGCTTGGGAAGCTCCCTCGCCATTGTCTCCGCTATCTCGCTCGACGGGGTTATCGGGTAGCCAGCGTAGAATCGACAGCCCGCAAACAGGGCGCCGTAAGCTACGGCCTCGTTGCCCTGCATGAAGTAGTTGCCGGGCTTGTAGAGCTTCCTGAGGAGCCTAATCTGCTCCGGCTCGTCACCGCGGATTATCATGGTCACCACCTTACCGCGATGGCGAAGTCCGGGCAGAGCAGTTCACAGAGCTTGCACTTGACGCACTTCTCCGCGTGGACCGGAACCGGATAATGGACACCCTTCTCGCTCAGCTCCTTGCTCCACTCGAAGACCTTTCTCGGGCACATCTCGACACAAATTCCACAGCCCTTGCAGAGAAATGTATCAACGTCAATCTCAACGATTCCTTCCGCCTTTCCGACGACAAGATAGCCGTTTTTTTCAACAACGGTGTTCGCGTTTTCGGCCATCGGGACCACCTCTCGACGTGGCCTTTTACGTTTGTCAACATTTAAAGCTTTCGCGGGGGGACATTGATGTCCAAAAAAGGTTCATTCGAGGGCAAACGTGCATCGGGGTAAAAGTTTTGGAGAAGGCAGGGGGCTTTCGAAGAATCACCACGTAATCAACTGCCAGTCCAAAAGCCCGTTCTCGACGATGTAGCTCCACCTCTCCCTGCACTCCGGCTTGAGGTTTTCGATGTATCTCAAATCCTGCGTCGCCGAGAACTTCTTTATAGCCCTGCCGATGACCCTGTCGTAGTCGGTCAGGCAGTTGTGAGGGCCTCTCTTCGAGCCCGCTCCAACGGGGTCGCTCAGGATTCTCTTGTCCGGGAACTTTTTCTTTGCCCAGATAAGAACCTCAACCGCGCTCCAGAGCCACGGTGGGCGATACTCGTTCTTCTCCCAGAGCCTCTCGTAGAGCGTCCCCTTTTGGATGTCGGTGATGTTTATCGAGAAGGTGTCCGTGTAGGGCTCGGCCTTGATTATGCTCTCCTTGACGTCCTCGATGGCCGTTTTCTCGCTCAGGAAAATCGGCTTCAGCAGGAGGTAAGTTTTGACCTTCGCTCCAGCCTTCCTCGTTATCTCCGAGGCCCTCACGAAGTCCTCGAAGGTGTTGCCCTTGTTTATCGAGACGTCGGCGACGTCGTCGTTGGCGGTTTCCAGCCCTATGGCAACCTCGAAGTGCTTATCCGGGACTATCTCGGCCAGCTCTTTAACCGCGTCGTAGCGAACCAGCTCGCTCCTGCTCTCAATGACGATTTCCTCAACGTTCTCCATCTCCGCCAGAAGCTCGAAGATTTTTCTCCTCGTCTCGGGCTTCAGCTCGCCGTTGTCGAGGAAAGAGCCGGAGGTGAACATTCTGACCGCGAAAGGACCTTTTTTACCTCTGATTTTCTTTAGCGCTTCCCTCACGTAGTCAACTATGGCATCTTGACTCCACTTGACTTTGGGGGCCGAGGTGGGGTAGGCACACATGTAGCAGGCCTTCCCTATTCTGAAGCGGTAGCAACCTATCGTGGGCAGGATTATGAAGAGCGCCGTTCCCGGCTCTCCGGCAACGTTGTCCTCGCTCGTCCAGTAGGTCATGCTCTCACCTGAGGGGCGTTGGGACAGGGGTTTTTAAAGGTAGGCCATGTCAAAACGTATTTAAGGGTGGTAGTGAATCCAAAAAATGGTGAGGATATGGAAATAGTGGTGAAACGTCTCGACTCCCAGGGCAGGCTTCTCATTCCCCGCGAGATTAGGGAGAGGCTCGGCGATGAGGTGATAATAGTCGACCTTGGGGACAGGGTGGAGCTCCTTCCGAGGAAAAGGGTGGACCTGAAGAGGTTCTTCGACAGTGTTGAGATTGATGAGCTGAAGGAGTGGGAGGAGCTCAAGAAGGAGCTGTGGATGGAATGAGGTTCATTGATGCCAACGTCTTCATATACGCGTTTCTAAGGCCGAAGAAGGAGCCTCCGGAGAACGTTAAGGAAATCAAGGAGCGGGCCAAGGCGATACTTGCAAGGGTGAGCGATGGCGAGCGTGTTGTAACTACGGTCGTCCACCTGAGCGAGGTTGCCAACGTCGTCGAGAGCAGGGGAGGAAAGAAGAAGGCCGTTGAGGTCACTCTGGCGGTTTTAACGAGTGAGAACATTGAAGTTCTTCCGGTTTCTCCCAGTGATTACTTGAAGGCAACTCTCATAGCCGAGGAGAAAAACCTCGGCGTGAACGACGCTTTGGCCTACGTTAAGATGAAAGAGTTCGACATAGAGGAGATTTATACGTTCGACAGGGACTTTGAAAAGCTCGATGTTAGGGTGGTGAACGAATGAGAATCCTCCTCACCAACGACGATGGAATATACTCCAATGGACTTCGTTCGGCGGTGAAAGCGCTGGGCGAGCTCGGCGAAGTTTACGTCGTTGCCCCGCTCTTCCAGAGGAGCGCGAGCGGTAGGGCCATGACGCTCCACAGGCCGATAAGGGCCAAGCGTCTCAATGTTCCCGGTGCGAAAGTGGCTTACGGAATAGATGGAACCCCAACAGACTGTGTGATTTTCGCCTTGGCCCGCTTCGGTGGCTTCGACTTAGCTGTGAGCGGGATTAACCTCGGTGAGAACCTGAGCACCGAGATAACCGTCTCCGGAACGGCTTCAGCCGCTATAGAGGCTTCCACCCACGGGATTCCGAGTATAGCGATTAGCCTCGAGGTGGAGTGGAAGAAGACCCTCGGAGAGGGTGAAGGGGTTGACTTCTCGGTCTCGGCGCACTTCCTCAGGAGAATAGCCGGTGCTGTCCTCGAGAGGGGCCTTCCCGAGGGCGTTGACATGCTCAACGTCAACGTTCCGAGCGACGCGACCGAAAGGACCAAGATAGCAATCACCAGACTCGCGAGAAAGCGCTACTCGCCAACGATTGAGGAAAGAATTGACCCCAAGGGCAACCCCTACTACTGGATTGTCGGCAGGCTCGTTCAGGACTTCGAGCCGGGGACAGACGCCCATGCCCTGAAGGTCGAGAGGAAGGTCAGCGTCACGCCTATAAACATCGACATGACAGCGAGGGTAGATTTTGAAGAGTTGGCGAGGCTACTGGGGAGCACATTGAAAAGTTGAGGGCACAATGAAACGACTGCTTCCTATCTTCATTCCCTCCGTCGAGTTCGCGCTCGCTTTTGTCGTCCCGTGGGAAGACTGCATAAAGGCCGTCTGCTGGTCGAGGAATCCTCCAGCCTGCTCCTTTGAGTTTTCTCCATCACCAATCTTTTTCCTTGCCGTTGCGCTTCCATTCCTCATTCTTACAGTTTACGCCCTTTGGAGGAAGCAGGGAGAAACCGCCCTGCTCTCGGGTTTCGCGGGAGTTGCCGTGCTTGCCGGAACAGTACTTCTAACCGTTGACGAGGGAATCGCCCTGCTTGCCGTTCTGCTCCTTACTCCCCTACTCCAGTGGGCTGGAGAGAAGGTTTTGGAGGTACAACCCGGTAGAAACGAGGAACTTATATGGGCCATCTCGACCGTCCTGAGCTTCCTCGCGGTCTGGAGTGTGGTTCGCATGAAACTTGCGGTCAGCGTGTAAGAAAAGAGAGAAGTCAATCCTCCCCGAAAATCCTGTCCACGAACCACTTTTCGTCGAAGGGCTTTAGGTCGTCGTAGCCCTGGCCGACGCCGGCGAAGAGTATCGGCGCGCCAATCGCGTGGCTTATGCTCAAAGCCGCTCCACCCCTCGCGTCCGCATCGAGCTTGGTGAGGATTACGCCGTCTATCCTGACGGCCTCGTTGAACTGCTTGGCCTGCTCCACAACGGCGTTTCCGCTCAGGCTGTCGCCAACGAAGATTACTAGGTCGGGCTTGGTGACGCGGACTATCTTCTTCATCTCGTCCATGAGGTTCCTGTTGAGCTCGTTCCTCCCGGCGGTGTCCACGAGAACTACATCAACTCCCCTTGCCTTGGCGTGCTGGATTGCGTCGTATGCAACGGCAGCTGGGTCCGCTCCGTAGTCGTGCTTTATCACCTTAACCCCAACGCGCTTCGCGTGCTCCTCTATCTGCTCTATCGCTCCAGCCCTAAACGTGTCGCTCGCCGCTATGACGACGCTTAGCCCGTTCTTCTTGAGCCAGCTGGCGAGCTTGGCTATAGTTGTCGTCTTCCCCGAGCCGTTGAAGCCGACGAAGACTATCACGAAGGGCTTCTCCTCCTTGGAGCGAATCATCTCGAGGAGGTCAATCTTCTTCTCCGGAGTGAGGATTTCGAGGATTGCCTCGCGGAGCGCTTCCTCTATCAGCTTGCCCTTGTTTGTTCCGATGCGGACCTTCTTTCCGACCAGCTTCTCCTTAATCTTCTCCCTCAGGGCCTCGACGGTCTCGAGGGCAACGTCCGCCTCGAGGAGTTCAAGCTCCAGTTCGTCCAGAGCTTCCTCAACGTCCTTCTCCTTAATCTCGACCTGGAGAAGTCTCTCCATGAGGCCGGGCTTCTTTTCCGGCTCGGTCTTTTCGACCTTCTTCTCTTCCTCCTCAATCTTCTCCTCGACCTGCCTGGTGAACTTCTTGAGCTTCTCCCTGAGCTTTCCGAACATGCTCTCACCCGGAGAAAAGAGGGGGAAGGCCTATAAAAAGCCCTCGGCGATAGCTGGTGTCATCACCGCTCAGACCCGAAGCCACTCGTCATCGGGCGCCTTACGTAGGTCTTCCTCTCAACGACGCGACCGTCTTCGAGCTTATAAACCTTCAATAGCTCGGCTCCCATAGTCTCCCTTTTGTAAGCTATGAGGTAGTCGAGGTGGTTTCTGATTTTGTATCGGGTTATCGAATCTCCAACGTAGCGCTCCTCGTAGAGGAGGACGAGCTTATCTTCTCTCCTCTTCTCATCGAGCCAGCGGAGTAGTTTCTCGCGCTCTGCTCCCTTTCGAGAGAGGGGGTTGACGACGAGGTAAACGGGAAAGTCCGCCTTGAAGGGGTTGCCGACGTAGATTTCTCCCTCGACAGGGAACGGAAGTTCTTCCGCCAGTGCTCTTCCCTTTCTTTTAGCCCACGATTGGAAGTAGAGCCTTGCGAGCCTCTTACCTCCGCCAGAAATCATCACCGTTCCGGATTCGAGCGTAAGTATCTCCCTCAGCATATGCCTCCCTTTAACTTTTACATCACAGTTAAATCTTTTTCGGGATTTTTCACACTAAAGCTCACCGCAAAGTATTTATCGGGCCCAAAAGAATAAGCTTTTACAAACTAAGACGGGGTGTGTTAGGCGATGCGAAAGCTGTTCGGTTTGTTGTTGGTGGGCCTGATGGCCCTTAGCATCGTGGCCAGCGGCTGTATAAGTAGTAGCTCCAGCAGCAGCACTGAGACCCAAACTAAAATAAACATCCTCTACACCTACACGGGGTCATTCGGCGACCCTGCCAAGGGTAAGCAGGCCGCTCAGGCCCAGCTTCAGCAGGGTGCCTGGGTTATCTACCAGGTTGCCGGCGGTACCGGTCTCGGTGTCTTCGAGGCCGTTGGTGACTATCTGAAGGCCAACAACAAGAAGATGGGTCCGCCGTTCGCTATAGGCGTTGACTCAGCCCAGGACTGGATTAAGCCCGGTGTTATAATCGCGAGCATGATGAAGCGCGTTGACGTCGGTGTTTACAACGCCGTCAAGGAGGCCGAGGAGAACCAGTTCAAGGGCGGTGTTGTTGAGCTCGGTCTCAAGGAGGGCGGTGTCAAGCTCTCAACCATAGATGACGTTAAGGCAATGTTCGACTCCCTCCCCGCTGACGTCAGGGAGAAGAAGCTCAAGGACCTTGGATTTGAGAATGAAGACCAGCTCATCCAGTTCCTCGAGCAGACCAGGAAGCAGGTTCCCGACTGGATTTGGCAGGCCGTTGATGACCTTCAGAAGCAGATAATCAGCGGTCAGATAATCGTCCCGAAGGCCACCTCGAAGGACCAGATTGAGCTCCTCAGGAAGGCCCAGAACTGGACTGTTATGGAGCAGTACGCCAAGGAGTGGGCGGCCAAGGAGCCCAAGCCCGAGACCTACTTCAACAAGACCCTCAACGAGAGGAAGAACACCAAGAAGATAGCCATCGTTTACGATGTCGGTGGTAGGGGTGACCTCAGCTTTAACGATATGGCTTACATGGGTGCCGAGAGGGCCGCGAAGGAGTTCGGCCTCCAGCTTACCGAACTTCAGAGCAACAGCGAGAACGACTACCTCCCGAACCTCAGGAGCCTTGCCAAGAGCGGTGAGTACGACATAATCATCGCCGTCGGTTTCATGATGACCAACGCCGTCAAGCAGGTCGCCAAGGAGTACCCGAACCAGAGGTTCGTCATCATCGACGGTTACGACCCGGAGATGCCACACAACGTTCAGATGGTTCTCTTTAAGGAGAACGAGGGTTCAGCCCTGGCCGGAGCGCTCGCCGCTCTGATAGCCCTCAACGACCACAAGGACACCATCGGTATCGTCCTCGGTATGGAGATTCCGGTTCTCTACAAGTTCGAGGGCGGTTACCGCTTCGGTGCCTACTGGGCCCTCGACTACTACAAGAACCACAAGCAGTGATTTCCTTCCCTTTGTTCTTCTTCCTTTTAGGAGGTGAAAGCAATGGAAGAGAGGACTCCAGTGCTCGAGATGCGTGATATCGTGAAGATTTACCCGGACGGCACAAAGGCCCTGAAAGGCGTCACGATTAAGGTCTACGAGGGCGAAATCCTTGGCCTCCTCGGTGAGAACGGTGCCGGAAAAACGACGCTGATGAAGATTCTCTTTGGAATGCTCAAGCCCACGAAGGGCAAGATTTTTCTCAGGGGCAAAGAAGTCCGCTTCAAGAGCCCCGCTGATGCAATAGCGAACGGAATCGGAATGGTTCACCAGCACTTCACGCTCGTTGAGGTCTTCAACGCCCTCGAGAACATCATCCTCGGAATGGAGGGGCACAGCCTGCTGTCCAAGATTGACGTCGAGAACGCGAGAAAGAAGCTCCAGAAGCTGATGGACGAGCTCAACTTCCAGGTTCCCCTTGACGTCCCCGTCGAAAACCTCCCAGTCGGCGTCCAGCAGAGGATTGAAATCCTCAAGATGCTATACCGCGACGTCGACATACTCATCCTGGACGAGCCTACCGCTGTTCTTACCCCTATAGAGGTCAAAGAGCTCTTCGCGGTTCTCAGAAAGCTCAAGGAGCAAGGGAAGACGATAATCTTCATCAGCCACAAGCTCAACGAGGTAATGGAGATAACCGACCGCGTCACGGTCATAAGGAAAGGTGAGGTCGTCGGAACCGTCAAGACGAGTGAGGCAACGCCCCAGCTCCTCGCGAGGATGATGGTGGGCAGGGACGTCGTTCTCAGGATTGAGAAGCCTCCGAAGGAGCCCGGTGACGTCGTCTTCCGCGTCGAAGACCTATGGGTGAAGGGAGACAGGGGCGAGGACGCCGTCAGAGGGCTTACCTTCGAGGTTCGCGCGGGTGAGATTTTTGGCATAGCCGGTGTTGAGGGCAACGGCCAGAGCGAGCTGATAGAGGCCATAGCCGGCCTGAGGAAGGTCGAGAAGGGCAAAGTTTACCTCAAGGGCGTTGACATCACCGGTAAAAAGCCGAGGGAGCTCTACGACATGGGGATGGCACACATTCCCGAGGACAGGACTCACATGGGCTTAATCCTTGAGATGAGCGTGATGGAAAACTCCATTCTGGGAATGCACTGGAGGAAGGAGTTCTCGAAGGGCTTCCTACTCGACTGGGACAAAGTTGAGGAGCACGCGAAGAGGCTCATAGAGGAATTTGAGGTCAGCGCGCCGGGAACAAAATCACCTGTGAAGAGCCTGAGCGGTGGAAACCAGCAGAAGCTCATCGTGGCTAGGGAAGTCAGCAAGAAGCCCGAGTTCATCATAGCGGCACAGCCAACGCGCGGTGTTGACGTCGCTTCGACCGAGTACATCAGGAACTACCTCGTCAAGCTGAGGAACGAGGACAAGGCCGTCCTGCTCGTCTCTGCCGACCTGGATGAGGTTCTCCAGCTCAGCGATAGAATGGCGATAATGTACGAAGGCCAGTTCATGGGAATAGTCAAGCCCGACGAGGTTACCGAGGAGCAGATTGGACTCAT
This sequence comes from Thermococcus sp. 21S9, assembly GCF_012027635.1. Lineage (NCBI taxonomy): Archaea > Methanobacteriati > Methanobacteriota > Thermococci > Thermococcales > Thermococcaceae > Thermococcus > Thermococcus sp. 21S9. The sequence continues at coordinate 6,928 of NZ_SNUS01000001.1, read as the reverse complement.
GATGGGAGGTGTTAAGGGTGAACCTCAAAAATGAGCTCAGGGGATACGCCAAACCCGTGGCCGAGAGCGTTTTGGCGATACTCATTGGAGCGTTCATAGGTGCCCTCGTCCTCTGGTTCAGCGGGTACAGTCCGTTTGAGGCCTACTACTGGCTTATCAGGGGTTCACTGGGCTCCACAGACGGCATCGCCGAGACCCTCGCAAAGTCCGCTCCGCTAATCCTCACGGCCATAACCTTCGCCATAGGTGCGAGAACGGGCCTCTTCAACATCGGCGCCGAGGGAACCGTCTACTTCGGCGCTATAGCGGCGATAATAGTGACCCAGTACCTCCAGAACCCGATAGCGGGCCTCCTCGCTGGCCTTCTCATCGGAGCCCTGTGGGCCCTTCCAGCGGCAGTTCTCAAGGTTTACAGGGGAGTCCACGAGGTCATATCCACGATAATGTTCAACTGGATAGCATTCTTCCTCGTCAGCTGGCTCGCGGTCAGCGTCTACTACAACCCAAAGGACCCCAACAGCACCCTCCCCGTTCCACCATCGGCCAGACTTCCGCTCCTTGTTAAGAACACGAGCCTTTCCTGGGCGTTCATAGTGGCAATCCTCTCGGCGATAATCGTCTTCATAGTGATGTGGCACACCAAGCTCGGCTACGAGCTTAGAACCAGCGGACAGAACCCGCGGGCGGCTGAGTACGGAGGAATTAACCCCAAGCGCTCGGCCATATGGTCGTTCGTCATCGGTGGAATGACCGCCGGACTGGCCGGGGCAGGCATCGTCATGGGGACCCCGCCGAGTTACGCTATAACCCAGGGGTTGGCAAACGTCTACGGCTACGGTTTCGACGGAATAGGTGTCTCCCTCGTCGGCAGGAACCACCCGCTCGGAATAATCTTCGCGGGAATCCTCTTCGGAGCTCTGAGTGCCGGAGCGACCGCGATGCAGCAGCACGCCCACGTTCCGCTGGAGATGATTAAGGTCATTGAAGGAATAATCATCATAGCCGTCGCCGTTCCGGGACTGCTAGACCTCTTCGCCAAGCTCTTCAGGAGGGGGGAGGCATGAACGAGGCAATGGTAATCAGTCTGCTCCTCGGTTCACTCGCGGCGATGGTTCCGATAGCGCTGACGAGCATAGGTGCGGTGATAAGCGAGAGAGCCGGTGTCGTCAACATCGGCTACGAGGGAATCCTAATGTTCGCGGCGTTCTTCGGGGCGATGTTTGCAGAGCTGGCAGGAAACGGCTGGGTCGGCATTCTCGGTGGGGCATTCGTAGGACTGCTGTTCGGCGTCCTTCACGGCGTTCTAACGGTTTACCTCAAGGGAGACCACGTCATTCCAGGTATAGGCCTCAACCTCCTCGGCTACGGTGCAGTCGCCTTCGGAATAAGGGCCTACTGGGGAACCGCCGGCCAGCACCAGGTTCCAAGCAACGCCCAGATTAGCCCGCTGTGGATGGACGCCTTTGGTAACTCCCTCAGTCCGATGGTGCCGATAACCATAGCGGTCGCCATAATAGCCTGGTGGGTGCTCTTCAAGACGCCATTCGGGCTGAGAATTCGCGCCGTCGGTGAGAACCCCGAAGCTGCAGATGCCCTTGGAATAAACGTCGAGCTCTACCGCTTCACGGCGGTCCTCATAGCGAGCGCCTTAGCGGGTGTCGCGGGTGCCTACCTCAGCGTCGACTGGCTCGGAACCGTAACGAAGACGATAGCGGCCGGAAGGGGTTTCATCGCCCTGGCGAACATGGTCTTCAGTGGCTGGAACCCGCTGATAGCCCTCGGCGGAGCGTTCCTCTTCGGATTCTTCGACAACTTCGCCATCTACATCCAGAACAACCCGTGGCTCGCGGGAACGATACCCTGGCAGTTCATAGCGACCCTGCCGTACGTCGTGACCCTCATAGTGGTCGCGGGAATAATAGGAAGGGCAAGGCCACCCAAGTGGGACGGCAGGCCCTACAAGCGCGAGTGACCCTTTCATTTTTTCAATATTACTCCCAGCGCGGTTCCCAGAACGATTCCGGTAACGAGCGCCAGGAAAGCGTACGTAACGGCTGTGTTCTCTGCATTGCTCGGCTTCTCAGGCTTCTCGGGGGTCAAGAGTGCCTTCATTATCGAGGCGGTGTTTTTGATTAGCCAGTTGGTGTAGTTCCCCGAGGCCCAGAAAACGGTTATCTCCGCAAGGGGCTTCCCGCTCTTCTGGGCGAGCTCAATTGAGGCCTTCTTGAGCTGTTCCGGGCTGTCGGAGCCGTAAACTACCAGCGAGCTCTTCTTTGCGGTCGGGACGAGCTGGTCAACTCCTATGGCAGGAACCTCTTCCTCCGGCTTTATCGAGGCCACCGCCTTAATCCCGAGCCAGTCGAGGGCGTACTCGTCGGGGGGCATCTGGATTACTGCGGTCGCGTTCTTCGGAGCCAGGGCTTTGTAGGCCTCGACTATCGCAAGAACCCTCTCGCGGAACCTCTCAAAGTCCCTCTCGTAGGTCACCGCGTTCGCCGGGTCCTCCTCGATTAGGGCCTTCTCGGTGGCTTTCGCTATGGCTATGGCGTTGTATGGGTCAAGCCAGACGCCGTGAGGGTTGTCCTTGCCGTTGTACCAGTATTCCTTGGCGTAGTGGAAGCCGTATTTCATGTAGTCGTCCACGAAGAGGGCCTTTCCCGTTACGGTGCCTTCCTGCTCAAGTTCCGCAATCCTCTTCTCAACGGGCAGGTGCCCTCCGGTTGTCACTATGACCCGGGCCTTCGAGAGCAGTTCGACCTGCTGGGCCGTCAGCTGATAGTCGTGCGGGTCAACCCCGGGCGGAACTATCACCTCAACCTTAACTCCCGGGAATGCCTCCTGAACTATTGACGCTATCGGCGCTATCGTCGCCACCACCGTGACGTTCTCCTGAGCCGAGACGCCGTTGAGCGGAACCAGCGCGAGCGTTAGCAGGATTATGAGCGCGAGCCTCTTCATCTTAGGTCACCCTAATTCTCCTTAGCCTTTGCCTTTTAAAGCTCTCCCGCAACCCTTATAACCCATTCCCCTGACTACTACGGGGTGATGTTATGAAGCGCCTCCTTGCGTGGGTAACACTTGCAGGCATCCTGCTGGCTTCATCGGTTCCCGGGGCGTCGGCGGTTAAAATCGACTCCCACGTGAGTGTGGAGATAAGCCCCAACGCCGAGCTCATTGGAATCGTTTACTACCTTGCCTTCGGGAAGGACCCATTCGTCATCGACCGGGGAAGTTACCTGGATGACGTTGAGGCCCATTTCGGAAGGTTCAGAAACTCGACCGCGGTGCTCCTGCTGAAGTCGTACATGTCCCAGGGGAGGAGCGTTCCGGAGAAGGATTACCTGCTCCTCAACCTCGAGTACTACACGCTCCTCTGCTCAAATCCACCGGAGCTCGAGCCCCTGACTAACCTTGACTACCCCTGGTTTGAGAACGAGTTCCTGCCGGCACTACGGGAGTTCGCGAGAGAGAGCGACTTCATGGACTTCTACGAGAGCCACATGAGCTACTACGACGAAGACCTTAGAATATACGAGAACGCCCTCAAAATGCTCCCTCCCGACGAGTTCATGGCCGAGAACGCTGGGATTCAGAACATCACCTACGAGTTCCTCCACCCATACCTCGTCGCGATACACGGTCACAGCTTCAGCCCGACCCTTAACGGCACGGAAATCTGGGGCGCCGGTGGAATGCTCCCCCTCGTCAGGAGGACGCCCCAGAGAACGCTGTGGAGCTACAAAACCGCAAGGGACACGATGTTTGGGCTCCCACTGAACAGGGACTACATAGTGAGCATGAACCTTGACGAGCTCCTCTACCTCGGCTTCATTTACCATGAGCTCGGCCACGACATTACGGTTCCGTCAATTTATTCCTACAGTGGCCTCTACAACCTCACCTACTTCGTTGACGCCATAAGGAGCGACATGCCCTACCTGGCGCGCTACGATATGCACTTCTGGAGCAAAACCGGAATGCTCTACGAGGGCTTCGCCGACGCGTGGGAGGACTACGCGATAAGCCGGATAAACGAGAACTACACGCTCCTGGCAATCAATATGCAGAAGGCCTGGGGCGAGTTCTGGATTGGGTGGCTCCTCAACAGGACCATCTACTATTCAGAGCTGAGCAGGCAAACGGGCAAACCCTTCTCGGACTACGTCTGGAGCATCCTCGATGAAATGAGGAACTTTGCCTCGCCGGAAAACGTCAGTGAGGTTTACTCCCGCGAGGTTCCTGTCACCCCGCTGAGGGCCTTTGATAGGGGTGCGGAGCTGGGAAGGGTTGTCATCGTCTACGGGACGGCAAACCCGGACCCGACCGGGACGGAGAAGGATAAGGAGACGGCCGAGGAGATAGCGGAGAACCTGAGGCGGTTCTACTCCCAGTGGGTCGAGCCTGTGGACGTCGTGGTGAAAGCGGACGTTAACGTCACGGACGCTGACCTTGAAGGGGTCGTCGTCCTCGTCGGTGGTCCCGTCTCGAACCGGCTCGTGAGGGAGCTCGATGGTAGGTTCCCGCTCCGCTTCAAAAAGGTCAATGGAACGTGGGTGTTAACTCACGCCGAGAACGTCACGAGCTTCGTCCTCCTCGACGAGAAAAGCCCCTGGAGGAGGATTTACGGAAACGTGAGCGTCGCCCTCGGAAACCTCGGAAACGTTGCCAACGCGAGCGTCCTCATGGCGATTAGGAACCCCTACAACGAGAGCAACTACCTCGTCTGGGTTGCCGGTGAGAACAGGAATTTAACGGCGCTCTTCACGAACCCGACGTACTACCTCAGCAGTTACGAAATCTACACGGGAAAAGAAGTGGAGATGGGGTTCTACGTTCAGTCGGCCTCTTCCTGACTTTCCTTTTCCCTGAGTCCGTTGCTCTTTATGTGGGGCTTGCCGATGGCTATGGTGAAGCCCTTGAAGCTGTCGTCCTTTCTGTTGAACTCAATGGCCAGGGGAAGGCCGTTGTCCTCGTTGAAGACGATGCGGACGATTCTCGCCCGCGAGTGGTCGCTGAGGTAGTCCTCCTTCAGGCTCTCGTAGTCGTCGATAACCCTATCGATGCTCTCGCTGTGCATGTTGTAAATTTCCTGCGCGTAGACGCTGTGGTTTTTGATTTCCCTGACCTTCTTTTCCCTATCCAAGCTACCACACCCTCAGGCTTTGCGCCACTTCCCGTCGCGGAACTTAAAAACCTTCCTGCGCTCGGCCATCCTGAGGGCTTCCTCGAGCTTGCCCTTGGGAACCTCCATGCCGTGGAGCTCCTTGAATAGTTCAACTATCTCGTCTGTGCTCACCGCTTCTTTCTCCTCAAGGATGTTGCCGACGAGGTTAATCATGTCCTCCACGAAGTTCCAGGGGAAGACTATCCACGCCCAGTCGATTTCCTCGCCGAAGTAGTCGGGCTTGAAGCGCGAGCCCTTGATTGTCAGGAGCGTGGCGGTTCTTATCTCGGCCGGCTTCTGGCTCTCGACGTAGTTCTTGGCCAAAGTTAAACTCTCGCCGGTGTCGCTGATGTCGTCGACGATGAGGATCTTCTTGCCCTCAAGGTTGTAGTTGCTACCGTACTTGAGCCTGGCCTTGCCGTCCGGGGTTGCAGTTACTCCCCAGTGCTCGACCTTCAGGCTTACCAGGTCCTTGACGCCGAGGTAGTCGCAGTAGAGCCTCGCCGGAACCCAGCCACCGCGGGCGAGTCCGACTATCACGTCCGGTCTCCAGCCGTCTTCCAGAACCTTCCAGGCCCCTTCCTTGGCCCACCTTTCAATGTCCTCCCAAGAAGCGAGATACGCCGGAAACTTCTTCATTGGATTTCCCTTAACGGAGCAAAAACAACCTTTTATTTAAGGTTTTTGGCGGGGATTTTGACGGGCGCGTGTTTAAAGCCCGAGATGACGCGTGGCAAGCAACTTCAGTCCTCAGCACGCCAAAACACCTTTATTGCTGAAATTCTGTATTATCCAGCCAGATTTTGTGGAGCTCTGGTCTGAGAGGGGTTTTGAAATTGAAAATTGGGCTTCAAAAATCATGACAATTTGTGCCAATGAACCACTAACAATGTGACGAAATTTTTTCGAACGAATGCAATAGACCTTTCAAAGGGCTTTATCTGGCTGAAATCCTATCAAAGTCGGATTAATTTTCAAAAGGCCGTCATGATTGCCTTTAAACTTATATTCCGGGATTCCGAGTGCCCGGGAGATGGCCGAGGCTCTAAGGCATTAACGGGGTTCTCCAGAAAGGCTTAAATATTGGGAGGTTCTCTTTCCTTTGTTGGGCGAAAGAATGAATTTCGCGCCCTGTTGCAATAAGACTCGAGGAGAATTGAAAGCGTCTCACTCTACGCGGCCACTCACAGTTACTCGGAGTTGCAATAAGACTCGAGGAGAATTGAAAGACGCAACCATCTATGGCCTTGAGGTTCCTGAAGAGCTGTTGCAATAAGACTCGAGGAGAATTGAAAGCTTATCACCATTACGGTCGGCTCCTCCGGCGCGTCCTGTTGCAATAAGACTCGAGGAGAATTGAAAGTAAACACCAGGCCGTCCGTAGAGTGGAGAGTAGAGGCCAGTTGCAATAAGACTCGAGGAGAATTGAAAGCAGGGACGTAGATAAGATAATTCCCCAGCACCAGAGCGTTGCAATAAGACTCGAGGAGAATTGAAAGCTCAGGCTTCTTCTCCTTCTTTTTCCTGCTTGACATGGTTGCAATAAGACTCGAGGAGAATTGAAAGGAAACCGGGTGGTTAGGGTCAGGAATAAGGTCATCGTGTTGCAATAAGACTCGAGGAGAATTGAAAGATGAACGCTTCGTTTAGGTCTACTGCGCCTTCTAAGGTTGCAATAAGACTCGAGGAGAATTGAAAGCTTAACCGGAAAGGCCTCAGGCCTAAGGCCATGCCGTTGCAATAAGACTCGAGGAGAATTGAAAG